>NZ_JBIBSF010000007.1:46268-425412 GCF_043077165.1 Streptomyces kanasensis | reverse complement strand
GGGCCCGGACCGGCGGGGGGGGGTGGGGGGCGCCCGGGGGGGGGGGGGGGGGGGGGGGGGGGGGGGGGCCCGGGGGGGGGGGGGGCCCCCCCCGGGGGGCCCCCCCCCCGCCTCCGTCATGCCGTGGCCCGGACCCCGCGTGCGCCGGAGCGCCGGGGCGTCGGACGGGCACGGGTCAGAGCGCCGAGCCGGCCTTCCAGTCGGCCCAGTTCATGTTCCAACCGTTGAGGCCGTTGTCCGGCTTGATCGTCTTGTCCTTGGAGTTCTTGACGATCACCACGTCGCCGACGAGCGAGTTGTCGTAGAACCACGCACCGGGCTGGTTCGGGTCGCCGGCGCCCTTCACGTCGTTCAGGCCCACACAGCCGTGGCTGGTGTTGACGTTGCCGAAGACGGAGTCGGAGCCCCAGTAGTTGCCGTGGATGAAGGTGCCCGACGTGGACAGCCGCATGGCGTGCGGCACGTCCTTGATGTCGTACTCGCCCTCGCCGTCGTCATCCGTGAACCCGACGGTCGCGCCGTTCATCCGGGTCTCCTTGAACTTCTCGGAGATCACCATCTGACCGTTGTAGGTCGGGTTGTCCGGGGAGCCGGCGGAGATCGGGATCGTCTTGATGGTCTTGCCGTCCTGCTGGACGGTCATCTTCTTGGTGGCGACGTCCACCGTCGAGACCTGGTTGCGGCCGACCTTGAAGGTGACGGTCTTCTGCTGGACGCCGAAGACCCCGTCCGCGCCCTCGACCCCGTCGAGCTTGAGCTTCAGCGTGACCGTGGACCCCTCGTTCCAGTACTGCTCGGGGCGGAAGTCGACGCGCTGGTTGTTGAACCAGTGGCCGACGACCTCCTGGCCGCTGGAGGAGGACACCTCGATGGCCGACTGCACGGCCTTGCGGTCGGTGATCGGCTTGTTGAAGGTGATCGAGACCGGCATGCCGACGCCGACGGTGGAGCCGTCCTCCGGCGTGAAGTTGCCGATGAAGCTGTTGTCCTTGGAGACCGTGGTGAAGGAGGAGTTCTCGTGGGCCTCCCGGCCCTCGGAGTCCTTCGCCGTCGCGGCGATCTTGTACGTCGTCGCGCGTTCGAGCTGCTCGGAGGGGGTCCAGCTCTTGCCGTCGGCGGACATCTCGCCCTTGACCGCCTCACCCCCGGGGGAGGTCATGACGACGGAGGTGAGCGTCCCGTCGGCGACGGTGACCTTGGCGTCGTTGTTGATCGACGCGTTGTTCGCGCCGTTCTTCGGGGTGATCGTTATTCGGGCCTGCGAGGTCTTCTGCGCGGCGGCCTCGTCGACCTGGGCCTGCGAGCTGTCCGGACTCCCGCTGCTTCCGTTGGCGGCGTCGACCTTGTCCCCGTCGTTGCAGGCCGTGAGCGCCAGCACGCCGCTCAGCAGTGCGGACGCGGCCACCAGGCCCCTGCGCCGCTTACCGTCCGTCATCACACGCTTCTCCATCGTCGCGGATATCCTGCTCGCCTCTTACCAGAACACCCATATCAGCCTGCCCCGTTCCCCCCTCGGGCAAGGTGTGGGGAACACCACTGATCGACGCACGAGCGGGCGGGTCGGTTCCCGTCAGGGTGTGGCCCCGGCCACACGCGCCGGGGGCGCGCGGCTTGCCGGGGCCCGCAGGATGTCACGCCGACGGTTCAGCCGCGCCGCCCGTCCACGATGCGGCCGTCGCCCCGCCCCTCGCCGGGCCCGCCCTGGTCGGCGTCGCCGTCACCGTCACCGTCGTCGTCGTCGAAGTCGAAGTCCTCGTCGTCGACGAGGAAGGCGTCCACGTCGGGGTCGTACGCGGTCTGCTCACTGCTCCACGACGCCTGGACGAGCTCCACCCCGGGCACCTCGCCGACGAGCTGGAAGGGCTCGACGAGGTACGCGAGCGCTTCCGCTTCGTCCTCGCGGACGGCCGTTCCGGCGTGCGCCCGCTCCTCGTCGGGCATGTACTCGTCGTCGTCGATCCGTCGCAGTGCGGCGTCGGTCAGCTCGTCCCGCTCGGTCACCTCCAGCACCAGGTCCACGCGAAGCCGTACATACCGTGAGGTCTCAGAAGAGGTCATATGACGGAGGGTAAGCCGCCCGCGCCCGCGACTTTTCTGCGACCCGCTGTGTTCACTAGCATCTGCGCAACACCCAATTCTCGGTTCCGCAAGGGGATCTGAATCTGTGTCCGTCGCACGCCGACCTCTGCTGACCGCCACCGCCGCCGGGACGCTGCTCGGCGCCCTGTGGTTCGTGCCCTCGGCCAACGCCACCGGCGAGGAGCCGGGCGCTTCGCAGTCCACCGTGAGGACGGCGGCGGACGCGTCCGACGTGCGCGCCGCGGCGGCCGGCGGCGCGCCGGAGGCCGGGTCCGGGTCGGCCGCGCAGCAGCTGCGGCTGGCGGACACGGGCACCGGCGTCGACACCTCGCCGTACCTGCTCGGCGGCTCGGCGTTCCTCGCCGTCGGCGTCGGCCTGGTGACCTTCGCGGTACGGCGCGGGGCACCCGCGTCGTCCTGACGCGCGCGCCCGGCGCCCGTACCCGCGCAGGACGCGCGCGCCCGGCGCCCGTACCGCCCGCCGGGCGCGCGGCCACCGACCGAACGGCGCCGCTCCGGCGCTGAAGACGGACTCCCGGGAGGCCGGCCCCCGGAGGCAGGCCTTCGGACGCCCCGCCCGGGAGCCCGCCCCCGAGGCGGGCCGCCCCCTCCGGGGCGGTCCCGCCTCCGGGGACGTCAGGCGAGCGGCCCGGTGACCTGCTCGGCGGCCGCGACGACCCCGCCCGCCCGGACGAAGGCGTCGGCGGCCTCCAGGTCGGGCGCCAGGAACCGGTCCGGGCCGGGGCCCTCGACTCCGGCGGCGCGCAGCGCGTGGATGACGGCGCGGGAGGCCGGGGCCGGGGTCAGGCCGTGGCGCAGCTCGATCGCGCGGGTCGCCGCGTACAGCTCGACGGCGAGGATCCGGTTGAGGTTGCCGATGGCCGTGCGCAGCTTGCGGGCCGCCGACCAGCCCATGGAGACGTGGTCCTCCTGCATGGCCGACGACGGGATGGAGTCGGCGGAGGCCGGGACGGCGAGCCGCTTCATCTCGCTGACCAGCGCGGCCTGCGTGTACTGGGCGATCATGAGCCCGGAGTCGACGCCCGCGTCGTCGGCGAGGAACGGCGGCAGGCCGTGGCTGCGGTTCTTGTCGAGGAGCCGGTCGGTGCGCCGCTCGGCGATGGAGCCGAGGTCGGCGGCGGCGACGGCGAGGAAGTCGAGGACGTACGCGACCGGGGCGCCGTGGAAGTTGCCGTTGGACTCGACGCGGCCGTCGGACAGGACGACGGGGTTGTCGACGGCGGAGGCGAGCTCGCGCTCGGCGACGAGCCGGGCGTGCGCCAGGGTGTCCCGGCCCGCGCCGGCGACCTGGGGGGCGCAGCGCACCGAGTAGGCGTCCTGCACACGGGGCGCCTCGTCGGCTTGGTAGTGCCCGACGAGGCCGGAGCCGTCGAGGACGGCGAGCATGTTGGCGGCGGCCGCGCCCTGTCCGGGGTGCGGGCGGATGGCGTGCAGCTCGGGCCGCAGGACCCTGTCGGTGCCGAGCAGGGCCTCCAGGGAGAGCGCGGCGGTGACGTCGGCCGTCTTGTACAGGGTGTCCAGGTCGGCCAGGGCCATGACGAGCATGCCGAGCATGCCGTCGGTGCCGTTGAGGAGGGCGAGTCCCTCCTTCTCGCGCAGTTCGACGGGGGTGATGCCGTGGGCGGCGAGCAGCTCGGCGGCGGGGCGGACCTCGCCGTCGGGACCCTCGGCGTCGCCCTCGCCCATGAGCGTGAGCGCGCAGTGGGAGAGCGGCGCGAGGTCGCCGGAGCAGCCGAGCGAGCCGTACTCGTGGACGACGGGGGTGATGCCGGCGTTGAGGACGTCGGCCATGGTCCGGGCGACGTGCGGGCGCACGCCGGTGTGCCCGGAGGCGACGGTCTTCAGGCGCAGGAACATCAGGGCCCGGACGACCTCCCGCTCGACGCGCGGGCCCATGCCGGCGGCGTGCGAGCGGACGATGTTGCGCTGGAGCCGGCCGCGCAGGTCCTGGTCGATGTGCCGCGTGGCGAGCGCCCCGAACCCGGTCGAGACGCCGTAGACCGGCTCCGGCTTGGCGGCGAGGGCGTCCACGATCTCCCGGGCGCGGGCGAGGGCGTCGAGGGCCTCCTGGGACAGCTCGACGCGGGCGTTGCCGCGGGCGACGGCGATGACGTCGGCGGCGGTGGTACCGGACGTCCCCACCACGACAGTGTGCATATCCATATTCAGCACCCTACGGACTGAATCCCAACGTGTCACTACCCTGCGGCGAGGCGGCCCCTTACCCACCGGCCGCCCCTCACCACCGCCTGCCCCTCATGGCCGGGCGCATCCGACCCCGGACGGCGGCGCCCCCACCCGCCCACGCACCCGCCGGTCAGCCACCCGGGCGGGCGTCGCGGAAGCGCCGGCGGTCGCGGTGGCCGGCCGGCGGGGCGTCGGCGAGCCTCACGACCGAGCCGTCCCGCCCGGCGACCACCGGCTTCGGCGACCGGGCGGCCTTCGCGCGGTACTGGGCGGCGTCGGCGAGCCGGAACAGCCGCCGGGCGGACCGCACGGGCCCGATCGGGTCGCCCGTCGACGCCACTCCGCACGCCACGCCCTCGCCGAACTCCAGTTCGCCGGCGCGTACGCACAACTCGTCGGCGGCCGCGACCACCTCGTCGGCCTGCGGCCCCACCGCGAGCAGGCAGAACTCGTCCCCGCCCAGACGCGCGGCCAGCGCCCCGGGCAGCCGCGCCCCGCAGCAGGAGAGCAGCGACCCGAAGCGCTCCAGGAGGCGGTCGCCGACGGCGTGCCCATGGGTGTCGTTGACGTGCTTGAGCCCGTTCAGGTCGCACACGACGAGGCTGACGACGGCCCCGTCGGTGAGGAAGCGGTCGACCGCCTCGTCCAGGCGGGTGTCGACGGCCCTGCGGTTGGCGAGCCCGGTCAGCGGGTCGGTGAAGGCCAGCTTCCTGACCTCCTCCAGCCGTTCGGTCTGGGCGATGCCGGCGGCCACCACGGAGGCCAGCACGGTCGCGAAGTCGGCGTCGTCCCGGTCGAAGGCCGGTGCCCCGACCGGGCGGGCGACGTACAGCTCGCCCCACGCCCGTCCGTGCAGCACGATCGGGGCGACCACGCAGCTGCCGCGCCCGCGCCGGCGCAGCGCCGCCACCCGGCCCCAGGACCGCGGCTCCGCCCGGCCGTACGCCCGGGGCGCGCGGGCTCCGTCGTCGGCGGTCTCCACCCAGGCGTTCGGTTCGCCCCCGTCCGCCCACCGGTCGTGCAGGAACTCGGTGATCTCGGAGAACTGGTGCACGGGGTACGTCTCGGAGTCCGGGAACTCCTCCTCGTCGGGCGTCCGCCGACCGGCGTTCACGAGGACCTTCAGCCGGCCGAGGTCCCGCTGCCAGGTGGACAGCGCCGCGAACGTACCGCCGAGCGCGTCGCACGCGCCGAGCGCCGCGGCCCGCCAGCACTCCCGCGGCGTGTGCGCCGCCGCCATGGCCTGCGCCACCGCCACCACGGCCCGCAGTCGGACATCCTCACCCATTCCTCAAGCTTAGGGAGGTGTCCGAACTTTTCACCCAAGGGCCCCACTGGTTACTCCAGGTGACCTCGCACCCCGCGTCACCCCCCGGGCCCGGGACCCGCGCCGGGTACGAACCCCACGCCGGAGGCGGACCCCACGCCGGAGCGGTAGCCGGTCATCGCGCCCGCGCCGGACCGGAAACGGCCCCCGCGCCCGCCCAGGCCCACGAACCCGGGCCGGGGGCCCCGAGCCGATGCCCGAGCGCAGGCCCGAGGTGCCCGAGCGCACGCCCGGGCCGGCGGCGTCCTACTCCCCCGGCCAGCTCGGCGGGCGCTTCTCGTTGAAGGCGGCGACGCCCTCCTTGCGGTCGCCGGAGAAGGCGACGGACCGCCACGCCGCGTCCTCGACCTCCAGCCCGGCCCGCAGGTCCAGCCCCTGCCCCAGCCGCAGGGCGCGCTTCGCGGCGCGCAGCCCGACGGGCGAGTTCGCCGCGATGCGGGCGCCCAGCTCCAGCGCGGCGCCGCGCGCGTCGTCCTCGACCAGCTCGTCGACCAGGCCGAGGGCGGCCGCCTCGGCGGCGGCCACGCGGCGGGCCGTGAAGACCAGCTCGGCGGCGCGGGCGGCGCCCACGCGGCGCGGCAGCAGCTGCGTGCCCCCGCCGCCGGGGATGACGCCGACGGACACCTCGGGCAGCCCGACGACCGCGGTGGCGTCGGCGACGATCAGGTCGCAGGCGAGCGCCAGCTCGAAGCCGCCGCCCAGCGCGAAGCCGCGCACGGCGGCGACGGTCGGCATCGGCAGCTCCAGCACGCCCGTGTAGGCGGCGCGCGCGGTGGGCCGCTGGCGCAGCAGCTCGGCGTCGGTGAAGGAGTTGCGCTCCTTCAGGTCGGCGCCGACGCAGAAGGCCCGGTCGTGGGTCGAGGTCAGCACGGTGACGCGCACCGACGGGTCGGCGGCGAGCGCGTCGCAGGCGGCGCCGATGGAGCGGGCCATGGCGGTGGAGACGGCGTTCATGGCCTGCGGACGGTCGAGGACCAGCTCGGCCGTGAAGCCGTGGCGCCGTACGGCGACGAACTCGCCGTACCGCTCCTCCTCCGCCGCGCCGGCGGCTCCCGCCGCCGTCCCGGCTCCGGCCCGGTCCTCGGTCTGCTGCTCGGACATGTGGCGCCCACCCTCCCGGTTAACGAGCGTTATCGCGTCTCACCGGGGATCTTAGGCTCCCGCCGCGACAGCAGCCAGGGTTCGATGACGCCGAGGCCGCGGACCGGACGCTGCCACATGGGCTGGAGGGCGAAGCGGTACGGGTCCGGGGCCCGGCCCTCCTTCTCCGCGCGGGCCGCCTCCTCCGCCGCCTGCGCCTCGGACACGGGCGCCTCGCCCGTACGGGCCAGCTCCTCCGCCAGGGCCCCGTCGACCAGCACGGCGTCCTTCGGCGCTATCGACGTCAGCCGGCTCGCGAGGTTCACCGTCGTACCGAAGACGTCGCCCATGCGGGTGGTGACCGTGCCGAAGGCGATGCCGACGCGGAGGGCGGGCATGGTGTCGTCGCCCCGCAGCGTCTCGATGAGCCGCAGGGAGATCTCGGCGGCGGTCCCCGCGTCGTCGGCGGCGAAGAGCACCTCGTCCCCGAGGGTCTTGATCAGCCGGCCGCCGTGCGCGGCGACGAGGTCGGCGCAGGTGGTCTCGAACGCCTCGACCAGCTCGCCGAGCTCCTCCTCCTCCAGCCGGCGCGTCAGCCGGGTGAAGCCGACGAGGTCCGCGAAGCCCACGGCGAGCCGCCGGTCGACCATCTCGTCGTCGTCACCCGCCTGGACGACCCGGCCGGTCGCCGCGGCGAGCTGCCGCCGCCACACGTACACCAGGAACTCCTGGAGTTCCGGCAGCAGCAGCTCCACCAGGGGGTACGTGACCTCGGTGCGGGTCATCCCCGGCTCGGGCGGCTCGGTCAGCCCCTCCAGGAAGGAGTCGATCTGCCATTCGGCGAGCCGCGCCGTGGTCTGCCCCGTCGACCGGGCCACCTGGACGGCCATCGGCTCGCTGAGCAGGCCCGCCTCGACCAGGCCGGCCAGCCGCCGCAGCGCCAGGACGTCCGCCTCGGTGAGCGCCTTGGCCTGCCCGATGTCCGCGAAGCCCATCGCCCGCCAGAAGCGGGAGGCGAGGTCCATGGAGACCCCGGCCGTGCGGGCCGCCTGGAAGGGGGTGTAGCGCCGCTCGGCGCCGAGGATCAGCTGCTCCAGGCGGATGGCCAGGGGGTTGTCGGTCGGTTCCGCCGTGTGGTCGACGACATGGTGGGGGGTGGGATGTTCCGCTCCGCCCGCGTTCGCGTCGTCGACGGTCACCGGCCGCCTCCTGCCCGATCCGTACGCACTGCCCTGCCTGCCGTTCTGTCGCTGACCCGCCGCGTCGACGCCCTCGTCGACCGCCTCGGCGAACCCGGTCGGCGAATCGCCTCAACGATACGGCAGGTGTGCCCTGGCTCACGTCCGCACGGGCCTGCGCGTTCAGCCGGCCGGGCGCAGGTGGACCACGTCGCCCGCCCCGACCGCCTCGCGGGAGCCGTCGGCGGTGGCCACGACGAGCCGCCCGTCGCCGTCGACGGCGACGGCCTCACCGGTCAGCGTGCGGTCCCCGGGCAGCTCCGCCCGGACGGTCCTGCCGAGCGTCGCGCAGCCGGCCGCGTAGGCCTCCTGGAGCCCGCTCGCCGCCGGGTCGCCGCCGGCCGCGGTCCAGCGGCGGTACCACTCCTCCACCGAGCGGAGCACGGCCCGCAGCAGCGGGTCCCGGTCGGTGCAGACGGCGGCGGCCAGCGCGAGGGACCCGGCGGTGGGCACGGGCAGCTCGTCGGCACGGAGGGTGACGTTGAGGCCGATGCCGACCACGACCCCGTGGTCGCCGGCCCGCTCCGCGAGGATGCCGCCGGCCTTGCGCTCCTCCCCGCCCACCCGGACGAGCAGGTCGTTGGGCCACTTCAGGGCCGTGTCGACGCCGGCCGCCCGGGCGAGGCCGGTGGCGACCGCGACGCCGGTCAGGAGCGGCAGCCAGGCCAGCCGCCCGACCGGCACGTCCGGGGTGAGGAGGACGGAGAGGAAGAGGCCCGAGCGGGCCGGCGCCGACCAGGCCCGGTCGAGCCGGCCGCGCCCCGCGGTCTGCTCCTCGGCGACCAGGACGGCGCCCTCCGGCAGCCCGGCGGCGCGGGCGACCAGGTCGGAGTTGGTCGAGCCGGTCGCGCCCACGACGTCGAGCGAGGTCCACAGCGCTCCGGGGCGGACCAGGGCCCGGCGCAGCGCGGGGGCGTTCAGGGGCGGTCGTTCGAGGTCGCTCCAGCGGCCGGCGGAGCCGGTGACTGGACCAAGTGGGGGCGTCATGCAACCCAGCCTAGGTGTGGCAAAGACCGCACTGCCGAACGGCATCCCCGCCGATACGCTACGGGCCAGTAGCCACCGTACCCGTGACCACACGTGACCAGGCAGGGAGCCGCATCCCGATGTCCGAGCGTCAAGAGATCGACATTCACACGACCGCGGGCAAGCTCGCGGATCTGCAGCGCCGAATCGAGGAGGCGACGCACGCGGGTTCCGAGCGTGCCGTCGAGAAGCAGCACGCGAAGGGCAAGTTGACGGCCCGCGAGCGGATCGCCCTCCTCCTGGACGAGGACTCCTTCGTCGAGCTGGACGAGTTCGCCAGGCACCGCTCCACCAACTTCGGGCTGGAGCGCAACCGCCCCTACGGCGACGGCGTGGTGACCGGGTACGGGACGGTCGACGGCCGCCCCGTGGCGGTGTTCTCACAGGACTTCACCGTGTTCGGCGGCGCGCTCGGCGAGACCTTCGGCCAGAAGATCATCAAGGTGATGGACTTCGCGTTGAAGACGGGCTGCCCCGTGATCGGCATCAACGACTCCGGCGGCGCCCGCATCCAGGAGGGCGTCAGCGCGCTCGGCATGTACGGCGAGATCTTCCGCCGCAACACCCACGCCTCGGGGGTGATCCCGCAGATCAGCCTGGTGGTGGGCCCGTGCGCGGGCGGCGCCGTGTACTCCCCCGCGATCACCGACTTCACGGTCATGGTGGACCGGACGTCGCACATGTTCATCACCGGGCCCGACGTCATCAAGACGGTGACCGGCGAGGACGTCGGCTTCGAGGAGCTCGGCGGCGCCCGGACGCACAACACGACGTCGGGCGTGGCCCACCACATGGCGGCGGACGAGAAGGACGCGATCGAGTACGTCAAGTCGCTGCTCTCGTACCTGCCGTCGAACAACCTCTCCGAGCCGCCCGCCTTCCCGGAGGAGGCGGACCTCGACGTGACGGACGAGGACCGCGAGCTCGACACGCTCGTCCCGGACTCGGCGAACCAGCCGTACGACATCCACACGGTCATCGAGCACGTCGTGGACGACGGCGAGTTCCTGGAGGTCCAGGGGCTCTTCGCGCCGAACATCGTCACCGGCTTCGGCCGCGTGGAGGGCTTCCCGGTCGGCGTGGTCGCCAACCAGCCGATGCAGTTCGCCGGGTGCCTGGACATCAACGCCAGCGAGAAGGCCGCGCGCTTCGTCCGCACCTGCGACGCGTTCAACATCCCGGTCCTGACCTTCGTCGACGTGCCCGGCTTCCTGCCCGGCGTGGACCAGGAGTACGGCGGCATCATCCGGCGCGGCGCCAAGCTGATCTACGCGTACGCGGAGGCCACGGTCCCGCTGATCACGGTGATCACGCGCAAGGCGTTCGGCGGCGCGTACGACGTCATGGGCTCCAAGCACCTCGGCGCGGACCTCAACCTCGCCTGGCCGACCGCGCAGATCGCGGTCATGGGCGCCCAGGGCGCGGTCAACATCCTGCACCGCCGGGCCATCGCCGCCGCCCCGGAGGACGAGCGGGAGGCGCTGCGCGCCCGGCTGATCCAGGAGTACGAGGACACGCTGCTCAACCCCTACACGGCGGCGGAGCGCGGGTACGTGGACGGCGTGGTCATGCCGTCGGAGACCCGGACGCAGATCGTCAAGGGCCTGCGTCAGCTGCGCACGAAGCGGGAAAACCTGCCCCCGAAGAAGCACGGCAACATCCCCCTGTAGAGGAGCCTCGATGATCAAGGTCGTACGGGGGAACCCGACCCCCGAGGAGCTGGCCGCCGCCCTCGCGGTGGTCCGGGCCCGCGCCGCCGCCGTGGCGGCCGCCGGGGGCGGCGACGCCCCCCGTGTGCCGGAGGCGTGGTCCGCGCCCACCCGCATCGCCCGGACGGCGACGCCGTCCCCGGGTCCGCGCTCCTGGACCCGCACCTACTGGCCGGCGTAGGGGGCGCGCGGGGAGCGGCCCCCGCTCCGGAGGAACGCGCGGGGCGCCCCCGGGCCGGTGGACCGGCCCGGGGGCGCCTGCTGCGGTGGGACCGCCGGGATCAGAACTTGCCGGAGCCGTAGAAGGTCGCCTCCTGGCACAGGACGGGACCGACCAGGCACAGGGCGTTGGCGTACTTGCGGGTGTAGACGTTGGTGACCTTGCCGCCGTTGTAGATGTAGACGTGGTGGTTGGGCATCAGGCGGTGCTTGCCGCTGAAGATGGAGTAGTTGCCGCTGGTGGTGAGGTGCATGGAGAAGGCGCCGTCGATGGCCCCGAACTTGCAGAACGGGTTGGAGGCGTGCGTGACCATGCGCACGTCCACGTAGTTGGAGCCCGAGCCCATCTTCTTGGCGTAGGTGTTCTTGCCGGAGGCCGTCTTGGTGGCGACGAGCTTGCCGGTCTTCTTGTTGTAGACGTGCGTGGCGTGGATGCTCTTGTTGCCGGTCACCGACTTCTTGCTCCAGTCGACCGTGCCGTGCACGGCCGTGCGGTACTTCGAGGACTTCCAGTCGAAGTTCGAGCGGCCGTCGCCGGCGAACTGGTAGCCCTTGCCGTAGTCGCAGCCGACGGAGGGCGCGTCGATGCGCTTCTGCGGGATGAACGCGACCCAGCTGACGGTGGTGGTCTTGGCGGCCGCCGCCGCGGTGGCCCGGGCCGTGGCCTGGGCGCGCATCGCGGAGACCGCGCTCTCGCCCTTCCCGACGGCCGGGACGGTGACCTGCATGCTCCACATGCGCGCGCCGGGCGCGGTGGCGCCGTCGGGCAGCACGGGCGCGACGTCGTAGCGGTAGGTCGCGCCCGGCGTGAGCGCCGTGTCGCGGAAGGCGCCGGCGCCCGGCGCGGTGGTGGCGACGGTACGGCCGTCGCGGCTGACGGTGTAGCGGGCGTCGTCGGCGTACGGCTTCCAGGAGACGTCGACGAAGTCCGGGGCGGCGGCGGTGGTGATGCCCTGGTCGGCCATGGAGGTGTCGACGACGGCCGTCTGGCCCGAGGCGGCCCGCAGGACGCTGAACCCGTGGGTCTTCATCGCCCGGCCCTGCGGGGTCGCCGCGGCGACCCCGGTGACGTCGGCGAACCGTTCCTGGTCGATGCCGGAGAGGGAGAACGCCGCGGTCCCGCCGGCCGGCGCCGGGTGGGTGGCCGCGGTGGCGGTGTGGCCCACCAGGAGCGCCGGAGCGATCGCCACGGCTATGACTCGGCTGGTCTTGCGCATGCGTCCCATCGAGTGGAGCACCTTCCGTCGCTGTGTCATGTTCGCAACGACATTAGGGATCCCGGGAGTTGGCCGACATTGTCTCTTCGGGCAATGCCCGCTGAGGCAGTACGCGGCCGGTGCGCGGTCCGCGCGCCGGCCCGGTGGCCCGGTGGCCCGGTGGCCCGGTGGCCCGGTGGCCCGGAACCACCCCTGCCCCGCCGGTGTCACCGCCGGCGACTAGGTTGGGATCCGATCGCCGCACACCCAGGGCACGGGGCTCTGCTGGGAGCAGCGGTGACAGGAAGGACCCGCCATGACCAAGCGGTCCGACACGGGGAACACGGCCTGCGCCTACCGGCGCGCCGGGACCGACCCGGTGCACGGGATCTGGGGCCTGAAGCGGCTGACGGAGCGGGAGCGGGAGGTGCTCCTCCTGCTGGGCACCGGCCTCGGCAACCGCGAGCTCGCCAGGGAGCTGGGCATCGCCGAGCGGACGGTGAAGGCGCACGTGGCGCGGATCGTGGAGAAGCTCGGGCAGCAGACGCGGCTCCAGGCCGCGGTGCTGTCGGTGCTCGCCCACGACGCGCTGTGCGCCGATCCGAGCTGCCCCCGCCGCCACGCCGTCCCGCCGGCGGCGCTCCTGCGCCCGTCCGCCGCGTGACGGGCGGCGCCGCCCGGGGCCTGTCTTGTGGATCGGGCCGGACGCCACGAGCCCGGCACGATCCGAAAGACGGGACCTAGTCCCTTGGTACGGCCCCGCTTGAGTACGCGTACTCAGGCGGGGCCGTACCCGGTGCGCGCAGGATCGAAGGATGCTGTGGTCCGATCCCGACGACGAGCCGCCCGAGGAGATGCGGGCCATGCAGGCCATGCTCCGCCGGGCCGGCGTCCTCCTGGCCCTCGCGATGGTGGTGGCGATGTTCGCCGCGGGACTGCGCTGAGGTTGCCTACGATGGCGGTATGACTGCTCAGCGCCGCCGCCTCGTGCTCGCCTCCGCGTCCCCCGCCCGCCTCGGACTGCTGCGTCAGGCCGGCATGGCGCCGGAGGTCATCGTCAGCGGCTTCGACGAGAGCAAGGTGACCGCACCGACCCCCGCCGAACTGGCCCTGGCGCTCGCCGAGGCGAAGTCGTCCCTCGTGGCGGCCCGCCCGGAGGCGTCGGGCGCGCTGGTCGTCGGCTGCGACTCGGTGCTCGAACTGGACGGCCGGGCGCTCGGCAAGCCCGCCGACGCCGAGGAGGCCGTCGCCCGCTGGAAGGCCATGCGCGGCCGCGTCGGGGTGCTCCAGACCGGTCACTGCGTCCACGACACGGCGGCGAAGCGGTACGCGTCGGCCACGGCGTCGACGGTGGTCCGCTTCGGCGAGCCGACGGACGAGGAGATCGCCGCCTACGTGGCGAGCGGCGAACCGCTGAACGTGGCGGGGGCGTTCACCCTGGACGGCCGTTCGGCGCCGTTCATCGACGGCGTGGACGGCGACCCGGGCAACGTCATCGGCCTCTCCCTGCCCCTCCTGCGGCGCCTCCTGGCCGAGCTGGGCGTCTCCGTCACGGACCTCTGGTCGTAGCCGCGCGGGCGGCGCGTCGGCGGAGAGGGGGCTCAGACGGGCCGGACGCCCTCCTCCCGGGCACCGGGGCCGCCGCCCTCCCCGCCCGCGGGTCCCCCGGGCTCCGCAGGCGTCACGGGTCCTCCGGGTTCCCCGGGTCCCGCCGGTTCCACGGGCGCGTACGCCACGAGGGTGAGGACCACCAGCCCCATGACCACCATCATCCAGGCGAAGGCGCCCCAGCCGACGAGGCCGACGACCACGGCGCCCAGGACGGCGTGGGTGAGGGCGCAGGTGACCAGGAGGATGCGGGCCCACCGGCCGGGCGGCACCCCGCGCACGGCGACGCGCAGCAGCACGGCGCCGCACAGGGCGAGGTAGGCGCCGAAGACGCCGCCCATCACCCACGTGCCGGCGATCATCGCGTCGGGATCGAGGCCGGCCAGGGACATCCGCTGGCCCCCCAGGACGGCCGCGAGGACGCCGTGCAGCAGGACGACGCCGACGGCCTCGGCGAGGAGCACGACGGCCGTCGCGAGGGCGATCGGTCTGCGGGTCACACGGGTACCCCCCTGCCTGTTACCAGCAGTACGGACGACACCGCGCAGGCTACTCACGAGTAAACCCTTGGGCAAGGGTAGGGACACAGCAGCAAAGAATCATTCGCCCATTCGTAGGGACTCCACAAAGAAACAGGACGCCCCGCTGGCCCCCAGCACAGAGACCTTGACCACACCGCAGGGTTACTGTGCAGTGAGGAAACCCTGCGTACCGAGGCGGGACAAGGGGTTTCGGGGTCTGAGCGAACCCCGTATCACGCTCCGTGTGGGCAACCTCACGACTGGGGAACAGTCGAAACGTCGTGTCGGCAGTCCCTAAACTCAGCGTGTTTTGGGAATGGAGGGAGCCATCGTGCGCAAGGTGCTCATCGCCAACCGTGGCGAAATCGCTGTCCGTGTCGCCCGTGCCTGCCGGGACGCCGGGATCGCCAGCGTAGCCGTCTACGCAGATCCGGACCGGGACGCCCTGCACGTCCGTGCGGCGGACGAGGCGTTCGCCCTGGGCGGTGACACCCCGGCGGCCAGCTATCTGGACATCGCGAAGGTGCTCCAGGCAGCCGAGGACTCGGGGGCGGACGCCGTCCATCCGGGGTACGGCTTCCTGTCGGAGAACGCCGAGTTCGCCCAGGCCGTCATCGACGCCGGTCTCATCTGGATCGGCCCGCCGCCGCAGGCCATCCGGGACCTCGGCGACAAGGTGGCGGCCCGTCACATCGCCCAGCGCGCCGGAGCGCCGCTGGTGGCCGGTACGCCCGACCCGGTGTCCGGCGCGGACGAGGTCGTGGCGTTCGCCCGGGAGCACGGCCTGCCGATCGCCATCAAGGCGGCGTTCGGCGGTGGCGGCCGCGGCCTGAAGGTCGCCCGCACCCTGGAGGAGGTCCCCGAGCTGTACGACTCGGCGGTCCGCGAGGCCGTCGCGGCGTTCGGCCGGGGCGAGTGCTTCGTCGAGCGGTACCTGGACCGGCCGCGGCACGTGGAGACCCAGTGCCTGGCGGACCAGCACGGCAACGTCGTCGTCGTGTCGACGCGTGACTGCTCCCTGCAGCGCCGTCACCAGAAGCTGGTCGAGGAGGCCCCCGCGCCGTTCCTGACCGACGAGCAGAACGCGCAGCTGTACCGGGCGTCGAAGGCCATCCTCAAGGAGGCCGGGTACGTCGGCGCCGGCACGGTCGAGTTCCTCGTCGGCAACGACGGCACGATCTCCTTCCTGGAGGTCAACACCCGCCTCCAGGTCGAGCACCCGGTGACCGAGGAGGTCACCGGCATCGACCTGGTCCGCGAGATGTTCCGCATCGCCGACGGCGAGGAGCTGGGCTACGACGACCCGCCGGTGCGCGGTCACTCGTTCGAGTTCCGCATCAACGGCGAGGACCCGGGCCGGGGCTTCCTGCCCGCCCCCGGCACGGTCACGCGGTTCTCGCCGCCGTCCGGCCCGGGCGTCCGGCTGGACGCGGGCGTGGAGTCGGGCAGTGTCATCGGCCCCGCCTGGGACTCCCTCCTGGCGAAGCTGGTCGTGACGGGCGCGACGCGCCGGCAGGCGCTGGAGCGGGCGCGGCGCGCGCTGGCCGAGTTCCACGTGGAGGGCATGGCCACGGCCATCCCGTTCCACCGCGCGGTCGTCGCCGACCCGGCCTTCGCGCCGGAAGAGGGCCCGTTCACGGTGCACACGCGCTGGATCGAGACCCAGTTCGTCAACGAGATCCCGCCCTTCACCGCCCCGGCCGACGCCGAGGCGGAGGAGGAGGAGACCACCGGGCGCGAGACGGTCGTCGTCGAGGTGGGCGGCAAGCGCCTGGAGGTGTCGCTGCCGTCGTCGCTCGGCATGAGCCTGGCCCGGACGGGTCTGGCGGCGGGCGCGAAGCCCAAGCGCCGCGCGAAGCGGAAGTCCGCGGCGGCCGCCTCCGGCGACACCCTGGCCTCCCCCATGCAGGGCACCATCGTCAAGGTGGCCGTCGAGGAGGGCCAGGAGGTCAAGGAGGGCGACCTGATCGTCGTCCTGGAGGCCATGAAGATGGAGCAGCCGCTGAACGCGCACCGCGCGGGCACGGTGAAGGGCCTGTCGGCGGAGGTCGGCGCGTCCGTCACGTCGGGCGCCCCGATCTGCGAGATCAAGGACTGACGTCCCGCCGCCCGCGGTGAGACGGGGTGAGGGCCCGCCGGTGTGACCGGCGGGCCCTCACTCATGGGCGCGATGGCATCCTTGAGGGACGAGGGAGGACCCGCGATGACGACGACCCGGCCGATGCGCGCCGACGCCCGCCGCAACCACGAGCGCCTGCTGGACGTGGCGCGCGCGGCCTTCGCGGAACACGGCACGGACGCGGCGCTGGAGGACATCGCGCGGCGGGCGGGCGTCGGCATCGGCACGCTGTACCGCCACTTCCCGAACCGCCACGCCCTGATGAACGCGGTGTTCCAGGACGCCGTGACGGCCCTGCTCGCCCGGTCGCGCGAGCTGGCGGAGGCGGACGAGCCGTGTACGGCGCTGGTGGCGTGGCTGCGCGCGATCGTCACCCACGCGGGCGAGTACCGGGGCCTGGCGCGGGCGCTGCTGGCGGTGTCGTCCGACCCTGGCTCGGCGCTGTCGGGGTGCAGCGTGCCGCTGCGGGAGGCGGGCGCGCGCCTCCTGGTCCGCGCGCAGGAGGCGGGCGCGGTACGGCGGGACGTCTCGATCGGCGACCTGATGCAGCTGACGAACGCGATCGCCCTGGCGGCGGAGCAGGCCCCGGCGGACCCGGACCTCGCGGACCGCCTCCTGACCCTGACCCTACGGGGCCTCACGCCCTGACCGGGCCGCCGTGACGGCCCGGGAGCCGTACCCCCGGCGGGTCCACGACCGCCGCGCCCGCGGCCGGCACCCCGTACGAGACACCCGGCCCCCGCGCACCGCCGACGACTCCGGACCCAGGTGCATCTCCACTCCCGGGGACCCGTGGCGCAGCGGACGCTCGTCGACGAGCGGCACCACGGCGAGGCGCCGCGGTGGGCCTCCCAAGGGCCCTCCGTAGGGCCCCGGGCCTTCCGTACGACCCGGGCCCGCCCGTACGCCCGAGCCGTCCCGCCGCCCGGACCGCGCCTCGCCCCCGCGCCGCCGCGCCTGACCCGGACGGCTCAGCGGCGGCGCAGGTCCGCGACGCGGGGCTGGCGGTCCTGGGGGCTGTCGCCCGTCAGGGAGGCGCTGCGGAGCTGGCCGGGGTGGCGGCTGCCGCGCTGGCCCGGGAGGGGCACGTCCCCGCGCCGGGGCTGGCGTCCCCGCGGGGCGGCTTCGGCGCCCGCCGCGCCGGGACCCGAGCCGGCGACGGTGATGTGGACGCCCTGGTCGGCGAGGGCCTGGAGTTCCATCGCGGCCCGGTCGTCGTGGCCGGGCGGCTCGTCCGTGACGAGCCGGGTGATGACGTCCGTCGGCACGGTCTGGAACATCGTGTCCGTGCCGAGCTTGGTGTGGTCGGCGAGGACGACGACCTCCGCGGCCGCCTGGACCAGCGCCCGGTCGACGCTCGCCGACAGCATGTTGGAGGTGGACAGGCCGCGCTCGGCGGTGAGCCCGGAGCCCGACAGGAAGGCCCGCGACACCCGCAGCCCCTGGAGGGACTGTTCCGCGCCGCTGCCGACCAGGGCGTAGTTGGAGCCGCGCAGCGTGCCGCCGGTCATGACGACCTCGACGCGGTTGGCGTGCGCCAGCGCCTGGGCGACCAACAGCGAGTTGGTCACGACGGTCAGCCCGGGGACGCGGGCGAGGCGGCGGGCCAGCTCCTGCGTCGTCGTACCGGCTCCGACGACGATCGCCTCGCCCTCCTGGACGAGGCCCGCGGCGACGTCGGCGATGGCCGTCTTCTCCGCGGTCGCGAGGTGGGATTTCTGCGGGAAGCCGGACTCACGCGTGAAACCGCCCGGCAGCACCGCACCGCCGTGCCGGCGGTCGAGGAGTCCTTCGGCCTCGAGCGCCCGCACGTCCCGCCGTACGGTCACTTCGGAGGTCTGGACGACGCGGGCGAGCTCCCGGAGCGAGACCGCCCCGTTGGCACGCACCATTTCAAGGATCAACTGGCGACGTTCTGCAGCGAACACGAAACTGACAGTAACCCCAGCGCCCGAGAGTTTGCAGCCGTATGCACCGAATCCGAGAAGTTGCGAACAGACGGGGCCGCCGAGTGCTATGGGCGGTCCCGTCCGTGTGCGTACCCTGACCGCTCGGTGTCCCGACTTGCCGGGAGTTGCCGGGGGTTGTCCCCCGGCTCACGCCTCCGCGGTCGTCTTCCGGGTGTGCAACTGTCGTGCCACTTCCGCGATCGACCCCGACAGCGACGGGTACACGGTGAACGCGTTCGCGATCTGCTCGACCGTCAGGTTGTTGTCGACCGCGATCGAGATGGGGTGGATCAGCTCGCTCGCCCGCGGCGCCACGACGCAGCCGCCGACGACGATGCCGGTGCCCGGGCGGCAGAAGATCTTCACGAAGCCGTCCCGGATGCCCTGCATCTTGGCGCGCGGGTTGCGCAGCAGCGGCAGCTTGACGGCCCGGGCGTCGATCTTGCCGGCGTCGACGTCGGCCTGGGTGTAACCGACCGTGGCGATCTCGGGGTCGGTGAAGACGTTCGACGAGACGGTCTTCAGGTTCAGCGGCGCGACCGTCTCGCCGAGGAAGTGGTACATCGCGATGCGGCCCTGCTGGGCGGCGACGGACGCGAGGGCGAACACGCCCGTCACGTCACCCGCCGCGTACACGCCGGGCGCGGACGTACGGGACACCTTGTCGGTCAGGATGTGGCCCGAGTCGCGGAGCCGGACGCCCGCCTCCTCCAGGCCCATGCCGGCCGTGTTCGGGATGGCGCCGACCGCCATGAGGCAGTGCGTGCCGGAGATGACGCGCCCGTCGGCGAGGGTGACCTCCACCCGGTCGCCGACGCGCTTGGCGGACTGGGCGCGCGAGCGGGCCATGACGTTCATGCCGCGGCGCCGGAAGACGTCCTCCAGGACCGCCGCCGCGTCCGGGTCCTCGCCGGGCAGCACCCGGTCGCGGGACGAGACGAGCGTGACGCGGGAGCCGAGCGCCTGGTACGCGCCCGCGAACTCGGCGCCGGTCACGCCGGAGCCGACCACGATCAGCTCCTCGGGCAGCTCGTCCAGGTCGTAGACCTGCGTCCAGTTGAGGATGCGCTCGCCGTCGGGCTGGGCGTCGGGGATCTCGCGCGGGTGGCCGCCGGTCGCGATCAGCACGGCGTCGGCGGTGAGGGTCTCCTCCGTGCCGTCGGCGGCCGTGACGACCACGCGGCGCGACCCGCCGAGGTCCTGCGGCCCGTCGAGGCGGCCGCGGCCGCGCATCACCCGGGCGCCGGCGCGGGTGACGGAGGCGGTGATGTCGTGCGACTGCGCCAGGGCGAGCCGCTTCACTCGGCGGTTGACCTTGCCGAGGTCCACGCCGACCACACGGGCGGCCTGCTCCTTGTGCGGGGTGTCGTCGGCGACGATGATCCCCAGCTCCTCGTAGGACGAGTCGAAGGTCGTCATGACCTCGGCCGTCGCGATGAGCGTCTTCGAAGGGACGCAGTCGGTCAGGACGGACGCTCCGCCGAGGCCGTCGGTGTCGACGACGGTCACCTCCGCGCCGAGCTGGGCGCCCACCAGGGCCGCCTCGTATCCGCCGGGTCCGCCACCGATGATCACGATCCGGGTCACAGGGGTCACGCCTCGCGCTCTCGTCACGGCGACCCCGCCGTCCGGTTGGCCGAGGGGTCGGGGTCGTCCTCATGGGAAGGGAGTACGTACGTCATTGTCCCGCACTGTTCGATCCGGCTTCATTCTCCCGCACCGGGCGGGCGCGCCCGGCCCCGGGGCCACCTTCGGCGCACGCGGGACCGCGCCCACCCCCGCCCCTCCCGTACCCTCGATCCCATGTCGCTCTACGCCGCGTACGCCGGCAACCTCGACGCGCGGCTGATGACCCGCCGCGCACCGCACTCCCCGCTGCGCGGCACGGGCTGGCTGAACGGCTGGCGGCTGACCTTCGGCGGCGAGCAGATGGGGTGGGAGGGGGCGCTCGCCACCATCGTGGAGGCCCCGCGCTCGCAGGTCTTCGTCGCCCTCTACGACATCGCCCCGATGGACGAGGACTCGATGGACCGCTGGGAGGGCGTCGGGCTCGACATCTACCGGCGCATGCGCCTGCGGGTGCACACCCTCGACGGCGAGGAGCCCGCGTGGGTGTACGTCCTGAACGGGTACGAGGGCGGGCTGCCCTCCGCCCGCTACCTCGGGGAGATCGCCGACGCCGCCGAGTCCGCCGGCGCGCCCCACGACTACGTCATGGAACTGCGCAAACGCCCCTGCTGACCGGGCGGCCGACCGGTTCGTCGGAAGCGACAAGACAACGAAACGAACACCGTAGGCCCTGTCATCTACGCGCGTAGGCCCAGACGGGTTACCCTCGTCCGCGTGAACGCAACTGTTACCCCGGACCACCGCCAGGACGACCCCCACGCCGCCGCCGAGGCCGCCGCCGCGCGCCTGCGCGAGCTGACGGGTGCCGAGACCCACGACGTCGCCCTCGTGATGGGCTCCGGCTGGGCCCCGGCCGCCGACGCCCTCGGCGCCCCCGAGGCCGAGTACCCCGTCACCGAGCTGCCGGGCTTCCCCCCGCCGGCCGTCGAGGGCCACGGCGGCAAGATCCGCTCGTACCGCATCGGTGACAAGCGCGCCCTGGTCTTCCTGGGCCGCACGCACTTCTACGAGGGCCGCGGCGTCGCCTCCGTCGCCCACGGCGTGCGCACGGCCGTCGCCGCCGGCTGCAAGACCGTCGTCCTGACCAACGGCTGCGGCGGTCTGCGCGAGGGCATGCGCCCCGGCCAGCCGGTCCTGATCAGCGACCACCTGAACCTCACCGCGGCCTCCCCGATCGTCGGCGCCAACTTCGTCGACCTGACGGACCTGTACTCGCCGCGCCTGCGCGCCCTGTGCAAGGAGGTGGACCCCACCCTGGAGGAGGGCGTCTACGTCCAGTTCCCCGGCCCGCACTACGAGACCCCGGCCGAGATCAACATGGTCCGCGTGCTCGGCGGCGACCTGGTCGGCATGTCGACCGTCCTGGAGGCCATCGCGGCCCGCGAGGCGGGCGCCGAGGTCCTCGGCATCTCCCTCGTCACCAACCTGGCCGCGGGCCTTTCGGGTGAGCCGCTGAACCACGAGGAGGTCCTCCAGGCCGGCCGCGACTCGGCCGCGCGGATGGGCGAGCTGCTCACCCGCGTCCTGGAGCGCATCTGACCCAGGACCCGGGGCCGGGCCCGGCGCACCCCCTGAGGGGCGGCCCCGGCCGTGACGGAGGGGGTCTGCGCCCGACCGGCACCGGGTAACGGACCCACACCCCCGACGACGCGACGCGTACGACTTCAGCAGAGAGGCAGACCCCGTGCAGCAGAACCTGCGTCCCGACCAGCCGGACCTCATCGCGCAGGCCGAGGCGTGGCTGGCCGAGGACCCGGACGCCGAGACCCGCGACGAGCTCGCGCGGCTCCTCGCCGACCGCGACCTGGACGAGCTCGCCGGCCGCTTCGCCGGCACGCTGCAGTTCGGTACGGCCGGGCTGCGCGGCGAGCTGGGCGCGGGCCCCATGCGGATGAACCGCTCGGTGGTCATCCGCGCCGCGGCCGGCCTGGCCGCCTACCTGAAGGACCAGGGACAGGCCGGCGGGCTCGTGGTCATCGGCTACGACGCCCGGTACAAGTCCGCCGACTTCGCCCGGGACACGGCCGCCGTGATGGTCGGCGCGGGGCTGCGCGCCGCGCTCCTGCCCCGCCCCCTGCCGACGCCGGTCCTCGCGTACGCCATAAGGCACCTCGGCGCGGTCGCCGGCGTCGAGGTGACCGCCAGCCACAACCCGCCGCGCGACAACGGCTACAAGGTCTACCTGGGCGACGGCTCGCAGATCGTCCCCCCGGCGGACGCCGGGATCGCGGCGCGCATCGCCGACGTCCGGTCGCTGGCGGACGTCGCGCGCGCGGAGAGCGGCTGGGACGTCCTCGGCGACGAGGTGCTCGACGCGTACCTGGAGCGCACCGACAAGGTCCTCACCCCGGGCACCGCCCGCTCGGCGCGGGTGGTCTACACGGCCATGCACGGCGTCGGCAAGGACGTCCTCCTGGCGGCGTTCGCCCGCGCGGGCTTCCCCGCGCCGGTGCTCGTCGAGGCGCAGGCGGAACCGGACCCGGCCTTCCCGACGGTCGCCTTCCCCAACCCGGAGGAGCCGGGCGCCATGGACCTGGCGTTCGCGACGGCCCGCGAGGCCCGGCCCGACCTCGTCATCGCCAACGACCCCGACGCCGACCGCTGCGCCGTGGCCGTACCCGACGACTCGGTGGCGGGCGGCTGGCGGATGCTGCGCGGCGACGAGGTGGGCGCGCTGCTGGCGGCGCACCTGGTCGACAAGGGCGTGAAGGGCGTGTTCGCGGAGTCGATCGTGTCGTCGTCGTTGCTGGGCCGGATCGCCGCGGCGGCCGGCGTGGGCCACGAGGAGACCCTGACGGGCTTCAAGTGGATCGCCCGCGTGGAGGGTCTGCGGTACGGCTACGAGGAGGCCCTCGGCTACTGCGTCGACCCGGAGGGCGTCCGCGACAAGGACGGCATCACGGCGGCGCTGGCCGTCACGGAGCTGGCCTCGGAGCTGAAGGAGCGCGGCCGGACCCTCACCGACCTGCTGGACGACCTGGCCGTCGCCCACGGCCTGCACGCCACCGACCAGCTGTCGGTCCGCGTCCAGGACCTGACGGTGATCGCCGACGCGATGCGCCGCCTGCGCGAGGCCCCGCCGACGTCGCTGGCCGGGCTGACGGTCGCGCGCGCCGAGGACCTCACGCACGGCTCGGAGGCGCTGCCGCCCACCGACGGGCTGCGGTACTACCTGGAGGGCGAGTACCGGGCGCGGGTCATCGTCCGCCCGAGCGGCACCGAGCCGAAGCTGAAGTGCTACCTGGAGGTCGTCGTCCCCGTGGCCGACGCCGCCGCCCTCCCGGAGGCCCGCACCCGGGCGTCCGGCGTCCTGGCCGCGATCAAGCAGGACCTCGCCGCGGCAGCCGGCATCTGACGCGCCTCACCCCGACGGCCCCGCCGCTCCCCCGGGAGCGACGGGGCCGTACGCCTACGCGGCCGCCGTCACTGACCGACCCTCCCGTCGACGCACTCGCGCAGCAGGTCGGCGTGCCCGCAGTGCCGGGCGTACTCCTCGATCCGGTGCACCAGCAGCTCCCGGACCGCGATCCGCTCCTCGCCGACACGCTCGCCCAGGTCCGCGTACGCGGCCAGCGCGGCGTCGGTCGCGGCCTGCTCGCGCTCCAGGTCGGCGTACGCGGCGTCGACCACGGCCTGCTCGGCGACGGCGCCGTCGAAGTCCGCGTCACGCCGGCCGTAGAGCTTCGGCAGGGGGTCGCCGTCACTGATCCAGTTGCGCCAGTCCCGCTCCACCTCGGCGAGGTGCCGGACCAGGCCGAGCAGCGACATCGTCGACGGCGGCACCGACCGCCGGGCCAGCTGCTCCGCGTCCAGGCCCTCGCACTTCATCCGCAGGGTCATGCGGTACCCCGTCAGGAAGTCCTCCAGCGTCGGGAGCTCGCCGTCCGGACCGGCACCCTCCTTGTCACGGGGGTCGTCGTCCGGATCTGTCCACATGTCGGGGTGGACGGTGGCCTGGGTCCATCGCTCGGGTTGCTCGTTCACACGGGCATGGTGTCGGCCGGTCGCCGGGTCCGCCACCGCATTTCCCGCCCGCCCGGAAGCGCCGGGGCCGTCGCCGCGCACCGCGGCGCAGGCGCCTACGTCCGCCGCGGCCCCGCCGCCGTCGGCTCGGGCTCCGCCGGGCGGTCGACGCGGTAGAGGTAGTGGGCGCGGTCGTCGACCGGGTTGTCCGGCTCCAGGTCCCCCTCGGCGACCCGCCGCAGTCCGGCCTTCTCCAGCGCCCGCCAGGACGCCCGGTTGGCCACCGACACCGGCACCAGGACGCAGGGGGCGTCGGGGTGGTCCTCCCAGATCGCCCGGACGGCCGACCGGATCATCCGCGGGCCGAGCCCCCGGCCGACGTCCCGCGGCTCACCGATCAGGTAGTCGATGGTCACGGCGCCGGCAGGCGGCTCGACCAGGGTGGCGATCTCGGCCCAGTACGCGGGGTAGTCGGACAGGCGGCAACGCTGGACCAGGCCGATCGGGCGGCCGTCGAGGTGGGCGAGCAGGTCCTCCGAGGGTTCCTCGCCCCTGGCGGCGGGGCCGAAGTCCCGTGACACCGCCTCGACCGAGGTCTCGTGGTTCCACCACCGGGCCACGTGCGGCTGCTCCAACCAGGAGCGCAGCAGCGGGAAGTCCTGCTCGGTGAGCCGACGCCACGTGATCATCGGGAAGCCTCCGGCGGGACCCTGCAAGGACGACGAGGGGGCGTGCGGCGACCGGCCGGACACCCCTAGCGCAGCGCGAGCGCCACGACCAGGGCGACGAAGCCGACGGCGGCGGGGGCGATCAGCTCGTAGGCCCAGCGGACCTGCGGCTCCCCCTTCGCCGACGGCCGCACGGCGTTCTGCTCGGCCAGCTGCCGCAGCTCGCTGAGGGTGCTCTCGGCGCCGACCAGCACCTTGCCCCCGGTACGGACGGCCAGCTTCCGCTGCCGCATCGAGACGGGCACGGCCCACAGCTGGTACTTCTCCCCGCCGCGCGTCACGACCTCGGTCGAGTACGTCGCCCGCAACGCCTCGACCGCGGCCCAGGGCACGACGATCGAGCGGAACGGGTTGCGGACCAGCAGCCGGTCGTCGTTCGCGTACACGGCGGGCCGGAAGGTGAACGCCACCACGAGCGGCACACCGGCCAGCAGCGCCGCGAGCGCGACCCAGCGCGTCATCCCCTCGCCCCGCACCAGGGCGTCGCCGCCCATCCACAGACCGATGCCGAGCAGCAGCACTCCGCCCACCATGGCCAGCGGCGACCGGTAGACCCGCTCCGCGTAGGGGGTCTGCGAAGGTGTACCCGACGTACCGGGCTGCTCAGGGCTCGTCATGCGGCAGATTCTGCCTCACACCCCCCGAGAACCCCACGCACCGGGTCCCCGGCGCCCCCCTCGGCGGCGGAACGATCAGCTGCGCGACGCGTAGGCGACGAAGGTGGCGAACGCCGCCGGGCCGACCGCGAGGCGAGAGCCGTCGACGTTCTTGGAGTCGCGCACGTGGACGACGGCGGGGGACATCGCGACCTCGACGCAGTCGGCATCGTTGCCACTGCTGCTGTAGCTGCTCTTGAACCACTCCAGCGACGAGCCGCCCTCGGCAGAGGTCTTACGGATCATGTCTCTCCCAGCACTTGCTTGATGAAGGCCAGTGATTCCCGCGGGGTAAGAGCCTGCGCCCGGATCATGCCATAGCGCAGTTCGAGGATCCTGAGCTGCCTCGGGTCCGAGACCGCGCGACCGTTGAACGCGCCATCGGAGCGCCCGACCGCCTTGCCGTCACCGAACTTCATCACCTCGATCCCGCCGCCCAAGCCGGGATGGGTCTCGACGCCGGTAGGCATCACCTGTAGTGAGACGTTGCGCAACTGCCCCACTTCCAGCAGGCGTTCGAGTTGTCGACGCCACTCCATTCTGCCTCCGATCGGTCGCCGCAGCGCCGACTCTTCCTGGACGAAGCTGAGGGACGGCGTGGGCGATCGATCGAAGACGGCGCGCCTCACCATACGAGCCGCCACACCCCGCTCCACCTCGTCCCGCGAGTACGGCGGCTGTCGCGTCTCCAGCAGCACACGAGCGTGCCCCTCCGTCTGCAACAGGCCATGGATGCCGTGCGCCGCGTACACCGCGATCTCGACGGCGCGCGCCTCCAGCTTCGCCAAATCCCGCACCTTCTTCGGGTACCGGACCTCCTCCACGTCCTTCTTCATCGCGGCGATCAACCCGTCCGCCTTCAGGACCCTGTCGACCTTGTCCAGATACTCCGGCCGGGGGATCCGCTTGCCCGCCTCCACCTTGTAGACCAGGTCCTCGCCGTACCCGATGAGGTCCCCGAGCTCCACCGCCCTCAGGCCGGCGGCCTCCCGGCGCAGCTTGAGCTGGCGCCCCACGGTCGCAACGACCGCGGCACCCGATTCGTCGTCCGGGTCCACCTCCCAGCCCGGCTCGTCCGCGTCTCCCTTGAGCCGCTCCGCGCCACTCACTTCCGCCGTCAACCGCGCCACCTCCCGCGTACCGCCCCAGTCGTGCACTCGTTGCCCACGCGCCCCTCCGGACAGACCGGACACGAGCCGACAAGCTCCAGACAGTGACTGTACGCATGCGACGGATCACTGGCGGCCACGGAATGGCCACCCTCAGGATCTGCGACATGAGCCACAACACCCCTCAACCCCTTGCCCAGCAGGAGGTTTTCACCGTGCAGCTCCACCCGTCCCGAGCGGGCGCGCGGCTCGCGCGGGACCTGGCCGCCGTATGGCTACGCGGTGGCGGCACCACCCGCCCGGTGGCCGATGACGCCCTGCACGTGGTCGCCGAGCTCGCGGCGAACGCCGCCGTCCACGGCCGGGTGCCGGGCCGGGCCTTCCTCCTCGCCCTCCGCCTCACGACGCACGGCCGCGTCCTGCGCATCGAGGCGACGGACACCCGCCCCGAGCGGCTGCCCACTCCGCAGACGCCCCCGACCGACAGCGAGAGCGGACGCGGGCTGCTGATCGTCGCGGCGCTGGCGGACCGGTGGGGAGTCACGGAAGGCCCCACCCCCCGCAAGACGGTATGGGCCGAACTGGACCTCACACCGAACCGGAACCAGGCTCGGGGGCCGGCCACCGACCTGGCGCGGCGAAGGACGAGCCCCGACCGGACACCCTGACCCGCGGAGACAGGGGCGCACTCCGCCCGCCGCCGTTGGTCGGAAAGGCCGGTTGGCGGGCCGCCACCAGGCTGCGAGGATGCCTCTGTTTCCCAGACGGAGGTTCGTTGTTCGTTTTCGTGTGTGCGGGGTGCGGCGCCGAGTTGACCACTCCGGTGTCCCAGGTGTCCCTTCCGGTTCACGCCCATCAGGTCTACGGGAACGGCGCCCAGCTTCCGGTGCTCATGGAGACCGGGACCTTCGCCGTCGACCCGGAGCCTTGGGGGCCGCCGTGGCGCAAGTGGGAGCACATCCATCCGGATGAGGCAGCCGTCCGCGGTGTCTACGCACCGGTCCACGCCCTCTCCGACGGCGCGCCCGGCGCGATCGCGATCGCCCCGGGAGACGTCCGCGGCGTTCGCCTGGTTCCGGAGGAGCGCGGTGGCGCCTGCTGCGGCCTGGACGGGACCGGCGGCCCCAACACGGCCTGCGAGGCGTGCGGCCTGCTCGTGGCGACCAGGGTGGACGACTGTTCGCTCTGGCAGGCGGTGTGGCTGGCCCCGAACGCCGTACAGCGCCTTCCCCTCGACGGTGTCGACACCGAACCCCTCTCATGGGAGGAGCTGGTGGAGGACGGGCGGAGCACACCCCCGTTCGAGCCGGTCGCCACGTGGGCGTCACGTCTCGGGTCGAGCCACCACTGGACATGGAGCCCGCGGTGGGAGGCGGCAGCCGGCCGGGCGCTCGCCCACCTCCTCGCGGCCTCCGGAGGGCAACCGGTGACCGTTCCGAACGGCCTGGCCGAGGAGGTGTTCCAGCGCGCCCTCGACGCGCTCCTGCCCGGGGGACGGCAGAAGCGGCGCGCCACCCTGACCGGACCAGGACTGCCCGCCCCGGAGGCGGGCGTCGACATCTTCCTCGTACCGGTCCATCCGCAGACGGGGCAGGCCTGGACCCCCGGCGGCCCGACCGCATCGGCATACCCGGTGCCGCTGCCGTTCGGGGTGTGGTTGTGGATGGCCTTCCCCCCACCGCCCCCACCCGTTCCCGCATCAGGCGGCGTACCCGACGACGTCCTCCGCGAGCCGGTCGGCCGCCGCCTGGGCGGCGGCAGCGGCTGGCGGCCGGACTTCGACGACTCGCACCCGCCGCGCCCTCCCCACCTTTTCCGGATCGACCGCCGAACGTTCCACCACACCTTGGCCCGGCTGCCGGCCGTCCGCAGCCCATGGCTGCGCGAAATCCTCGACAGCCACACCCACCAGAGGTACATCGCCCTGTTCTGACCGGCAGAAAGGCGCCGATGCCCGGTCTCTGATCACGCCGCCACGGAGGCGGCCGCACTCCGCACCAGCGGCCCGGCTCGTCACGTTCAGCCCGGCGGTCGCCCCGGTCACCGACGGCCGGAGGCGGGGCCGTGGTGGGTTGCCCCCGCAGGGGTTGGCGGCGATTGCCGGTTCACTTCCGTGGCACCCGAGGCCGCCGACCCCGAGGAGGTGACCCACCGCGGCCCCGACCCCACCCACCGACCTCGGGCGCCCTACGCGTCGCCGCAGCCGCCGCACACCACCTGCCCCCACCGACCCCACCGACCCCACGCGCCGCACCGCGCGACACCGCACCGCACCCGGCCGCACCGCACCACCACCCCAGGTGACCCGCCTCACACATCGCCGCTCACCTGTGCGTTCCCCGTCACTTCTGCGCCCCTCCGCCCCCGGGGGCTGTACAGGACGCTACGCGCGTAGATATGCTCCCCTGGTGACCATGCCCACCAATGCACTCGCTGACGTGACCGCGTCCGACAGCACACTGCGCCGCTTCCTCCACGGGCTGCCCGGCGTCGACGCCGTCGGTCTCGAAGCGCGCGCCGCGTCCCTCGGAACCCGTTCGATCAAGACCACGTCCAAGGCGTACGCCATCGACCTGGCCATCTCGATGATCGACCTGACGACGCTCGAAGGCGCGGACACCCCGGGCAAGGTCCGGGCGCTCGCCGCCAAGGCCGTCCACCCCGATCCCACCGACCGCACCACGCCGCGCACGGCCGCCGTGTGCGTCTACCCCGACATGGTGGCCACCGCCAAGGCCGGTCTCGCCGGTACGGACGTGAAGGTCGCCTCCGTCGCGACCGCCTTCCCGGCCGGCCGCGCCGCCCTCGACGTCAAGCTCGCGGACACGCGTGACGCCGTCGCCGCCGGGGCGGACGAGATCGACATGGTGATCGACCGCGGCGCGTTCCTCGCGGGCCACTACCTCAAGGTCCACGACGAGATCCGCGCCGTGAAGGAGGCCGCGGGCCCCGCCCGGCTGAAGGTCATCTTCGAGACCGGCGAGCTCTCCACGTACGACAACATCCGCCGCGCCTCCTGGCTCGGCATGATCGCCGGGGCGGACTTCATCAAGACGTCGACCGGCAAGGTCGGCGTCAACGCCACCCCCGCGAACACCCTCCTCATGCTCGAGGCCGTGCGCGACTTCCGCGCCCAGACCGGGGTACAGATCGGGGTGAAGCCCGCGGGCGGCATCCGGACCACCAAGGACGCCCTCAAGTTCCTGGTCCTGGTCAACGAGACCGTCGGCGAGGACTGGCTGGACAACCACTGGTTCCGCTTCGGCGCGTCGAGCCTGCTGAACGACCTCCTCATGCAGCGTCAGAAGCTGGCCACCGGACGCTACTCCGGTCCCGACTACGTGACGGTGGACTGATCACGATGACCAAGTTCGAGTACGCCCCCGCCCCCGAGTCCCGCTCCGTCGTGGACATCGCGCCGTCCTACGGCCTGTTCATCGACGGCGAGTTCACCGACGCCGCGGACGGCAAGGTCTTCAAGACCGTCTCCCCCTCCAGCGAGGAGGTCCTGTCCGAGGTCGCCCAGGCCGGCACCGAGGACGTGGACCGGGCCGTGCGGGCCGCCCGCAAGGCGTTCGAGAAGTGGTCGGCGCTGCCCGGCTCCGAGCGCGCCAAGTACCTGTTCCGCATCGCGCGGATCATCCAGGAGCGCTCCCGCGAGCTGGCCGTCCTGGAGACGCTGGACAACGGCAAGCCGATCAAGGAGACGCGCGACCACGACCTCCCGCTGGTCGCCGGGCACTTCTTCTACTACGCGGGCTGGGCGGACAAGCTGTCCCACGCCGGCTTCGGCCCCGACCCGCGCCCGCTGGGCGTGGCCGGCCAGGTCATCCCGTGGAACTTCCCCCTGCTGATGCTCGCGTGGAAGATCGCCCCGGCGCTCGCCGCGGGCAACACCGTCGTCCTGAAGCCCGCCGAGACAACCCCGCTCTCCGCGCTGTTCTTCGCGGACATCTGCCGCCAGGCGGGCCTGCCGAAGGGCGTCGTCAACATCCTCCCCGGCTACGGGGACGCCGGTGCCGCGCTGGTGCAGCACCCGGACGTCGACAAGGTCGCCTTCACCGGCTCGACCGGCGTCGGCAAGGCCATCGCGCGCCAGGTCGCGGGCACGCGCAAGAAGCTCACGCTGGAACTGGGCGGCAAGGGCGCGAACATCGTCTTCGACGACGCCCCGATCGACCAGGCCGTCGAGGGCATCGTCACGGGCATCTTCTTCAACCAGGGCCAGGTCTGCTGCGCCGGATCGCGCCTGCTGGTGCAGGAGTCCATCCAGGACGAGCTGCTGGACTCGCTCAAGCGCCGCCTGTCGACGCTGCGCCTCGGCGACCCGCTGGACAAGAACACCGACATCGGCGCGATCAACTCCGCCGAGCAGCTGGCGCGCATCACGGCGTTGGCGGACACCGGCGAGGCGGAGGGCGCCGAGCGCTGGTCGGCGCCGTGCGAGCTGCCGTCCACCGGCTACTGGTTCGCGCCGACGCTCTTCACGGGCGTCACACAGGCCCACACCGTCGCCCGCGACGAGATCTTCGGGCCGGTGCTGTCGGTACTGACGTTCCGCACGCCGGACGAGGCCGTCGCCAAGGCCAACAACAGCCAGTACGGCCTCTCGGCGGGCGTCTGGACGGAGAAGGGCTCCCGCATGCTCGCGGTCGCCGACCGGCTCCGCGCGGGCGTCGTGTGGGCCAACACGTTCAACAAGCTGGACCCGGCCTCGCCGTTCGGCGGCTACAAGGAGTCGGGCTTCGGCCGCGAAGGCGGCCGCCACGGTCTGGAGGCGTACCTCGATGTCTGAGACGGCGACGCGGCTGAGCGTCTTCAAGACCTACAAGCTGTACGTGGGGGGCAAGTTCCCCCGCAGCGAGAGCGGCCGGGTGTACGAAGTGACGGACGACAAGGGCAAGTGGCTGGCGAACGCGCCGCTCTCCTCCCGCAAGGACGCCCGTGACGCGGTGGTCGCCGCCCGCAAGGCGTTCGGCGGCTGGGCCGGCTCGACGGCGTACCTGCGCGGCCAGATCCTGTACCGGGTCGCCGAGATGATGGAGGGCCGCCGCGGCCAGTTCGTCCGCGAGGTGGCCGACGCCGAGGGCCTGTCGAAGTCGAAGGCGGCGGAGGTCGTCGAGGCGGCGGTGGACCGCTGGGTCTGGTACGCGGGCTGGACGGACAAGATCAGCCAGGTCGTCGGCGGGGCCAACCCGGTCTCCGGGCCGTACTTCAACCTGTCGACGCCGGAGCCGACGGGTGTCGTCGCCGTGCTGGCGCCGCAGGAGTCGTCGCTGCTGGGTCTGGTGTCGGTGCTGGCCCCGGTGATCGCCACGGGCAACACCGCGGTGGTCGTCGCGAGCGAGCGGTCCCCGCTGCCGGCGCTGTCGCTGGCCGAGGTGCTGGCCACGTCGGACGTGCCGGGTGGCGTCGTGAACGTGCTGTCGGGCCGTACGGCGGAGATCGCCGCGCCGCTCGCCGCGCACCAGGACGTCAACGCCATCGACCTGACGGGCGCGGACGCCGAGCTGGCGCGGGACCTGGAGGTCGCGGCGGCCGACAACCTCAAGCGCGTCCTGCGTCCACAGGCTGTGGACGGCGGCGCGGACTGGACGACCGATCCGGGTACGCGTCGGCTGACGGCGTTCCTGGAGACGAAGACGGTCTGGCACCCGACGGGCTCCCTGGGCGCGTCCGGCTCGGCGTACTGAGCCGCACGCCGCCCGCGCGACCACGGCCCCGCTTTCCCTCCGTCCGGGGGAGGCGGGGCCGCTTCGTGCTCGCCGCGTGCCTGCCGCGGCACGTCGGGGCGCCGGTCGGCGGGTCGGGGCCGCTTCGCGCTCACGTGACGGGTCTGCCGCGGCACGTCGGGGCCGCTTCGTGCGCACGTGACGGGTCTGCCGCGGCACGTCACGGAGCACCGGTCGGTGGGTGGGGTCGGGGCCGTGGTGGGTCACCTCCTCGGGGTCGGCGGCCTCGGGTACCGCGGAAGTGAACCGGCAATCGCCGCCAACCCCTGCGGGGGCAACCCACCACGGCCCCTCCCGGCCGCCGTGCGCCGGTGCGGGAAGGGTGGGGGCTCGGCTCAGTACGGGCCGCTCTCGGCCGCCGTGGGCCCGTGCGGGGAGTGTCGGGCTGTGGTCAGCCCGGGATGAGGCCGCCGAGCAGGGGGCCGGCTACGGGGAGGTTGGGCGCGCTGGTGAGGGAGCCGGTCGCGGACGTCGTGGAGACCGGCTGGAAGTCCGACACCTGCGTGCCGACACCGTTGTTCAGCGGGTCGACGCCCGTCTCCGCCAGCGGGTTGACCTTGAGGTTCTTCACCGGGGCCGTCGCGTGGGGCACGGCGGCCGCCACGGCCTGGAGGGCCGCCTGGGCGTCGACCTGGTGCAGGTCCGCCGCCTGGGCCGTGCCGGCGGCACCGAGGGCGGCGCCCACCGCCGTGACGGTCAGTCCGGCCTTCAGCAAGGGGTTCATGGGAGTTCCTGCCTGGTGGGTGATCGGTCGGGCACTCACCGTAGTGGAGGTGTGATGCTCGATACCAACGGGTCCCCGACGGGGTCCCCCTACCGGGGCAATGGTTCACACTGGTGTCCCGTGAGCTCCCAACCCATCCCGACCCGCGTCGTGCTGCTCGCGGGCCCCTCCGGCTCCGGCAAGTCGTCCCTCGCCGCCCGTGCCGGTCTTCCCGTGCTCCGGCTCGACGACTTCTACAAGGAGGGCGACGACCCGACGTTGCCGCTCGTCCCCGGCAGCACGGACATCGACTGGGACTCGCCCGGGTCCTGGGACGCGGAGGCGGCCGTGTCCGCCATCGTCGAGCTCTGCGCCACCGGCCGCACCTCGGTCCCGGTGTACGACATCTCCACCAGCTCCCGCGTCTCCCGCGAGACCCTGGACATCGGCCGCACACCGCTGTTCGTCGCGGAAGGCATCTTCGCCGCCGACGTGGTGCGGCGCTGCGAGGAGCTCGGGGTGCTCGCCGACGCCCTGTGCCTGCGCGGCCGGCCGTCCACGACGTTCCGCCGGCGGCTGCTGCGGGACCTGCGCGAGGGCCGCAAGTCGGTGCCGTTCCTGCTGCGGCGCGGCTGGCGGCTGATGCGCGCGGAGCGGTCGATCGTGGCCCGGCAGACGGAGCTGGGCGCCCACCCGTGCGGCAAGGAGGAGGCCCTGGGGCGCCTGGCCGCCGCGGCGGCCGGCCGCCACCGCACGCCGAGGACGCCCGAGCCGGCGTAACCCCCACACACACGCGTGCGCCGGACAAGCCCCCCAGCTTGTCCGGCGCAGGTGTTTCCCCCGTTTCCCCCCGTGCGCGGTCCGTGGTCCCCCCGGGCCCCGGACCGTCCCCCCTGCCTTCAGGCCACGAGCTGCCCGAAGGACTCCTCCTGGTCACGGCCGAAGCTGAGGACCTCGTCCTCGCGCAGCCGGCGGAGCGACCGCCAGATGCTCGACTTCACCGTGCCGACGCTGATGTCCAGGATCTCCGCGATCTCCGGATCCGTACGGCCCTCGTAGTAGCGCAGCACCAGCATGGTGCGCTGCAGTTCGGGCAGTCGGGCGAGCGCCTGCCAGAGCACCGCGCGCAGCTCCGTGCCGCGCATCGCGTCGGAGTCGCCGACCGTCTCCGGCAGTTCCTCCGTCGGGTACTCGTTGAGCTTGCGGCGCCGCCAGGCGCTGATGTGCAGGTTGGTCATCGTGCGGCGCAGGTAGCCGCCGACGGCCGCCTTGTCGCTGATGCGGTCCCAGGCGCGGTACGTCGAGAACAGCGCGCTCTGGAGCAGGTCCTCCGCCTCGTGGCGGTCGCCGGTGAGGTGGTAGGCGGTGGCGTACAGGGAGGCGCGGCGCTCCTGGACGTAGGCGGTGAACGCGATGTCCGCGCTCCCCCGCTTCGCCGGGGCCTGCCGCTCCCCCTTGACCTCCCCGTACGCGCTTCCCCCGTCAGACAGGGCGACCATGTAGGGCGCCTTGTGCTGACGCCCGGCGCCGCGAACGCACCCCCGCCCGTTCACGGCGCCGGACTTCTCCGTGCTCCTGGCGACGTCGTGGAGACGCGTGACTACTGCGTTCGAGGTGGTGCTGTGCTGCACTGCGTTCATCACGCCCCCCTGTCGTCGTGGAGTCGGCTGATCCGTGTGAAAAAAAGCTTGCCCAGGCCAGTTCATGACGGTGTCCGTCGACTGTCACAGGCGTGTCACAGGGGCGGTTGACATACCGGTCCGGTACCGGACGGGCCGTGGGAGCGCTCCACGTGTCGAACTCGTCTCCCCCCATGGGACAGAATGACGCCGTGCCTTTCCTGTTGCTGATCGAGGACGACGACGCCATCCGCACGGCCCTCGAACTCTCGCTGTCCCGCCAGGGCCACCGCGTGGCCACCGCGGCGACGGGTGAGGACGGCCTGAAACTGCTGCGCGAGCAGCGGCCCGACCTGATCGTCCTGGACGTGATGCTGCCGGGGATCGACGGTTTCGAGGTGTGCCGGCGGATCCGGCGGACGGACCAGCTGCCGATCATCCTGCTGACCGCGCGCAGCGACGACATCGACGTGGTCGTCGGGCTGGAGTCGGGCGCGGACGACTACGTCGTCAAGCCGGTGCAGGGGCGTGTCCTGGACGCGCGGATCCGTGCCGTGCTTCGCCGCGGCGAGCGGGAGACGACGGACTCGGCGACGTTCGGCTCGCTGGTCATCGACCGGTCGGCGATGACGGTGACGAAGAACGGCGAGGAGCTGCAGCTCACGCCGACGGAGCTGCGGCTGCTGCTGGAGCTGAGCCGCCGCCCGGGGCAGGCGCTGTCGCGGCAGCAGTTGCTGCGGCTGGTGTGGGAGCACGACTACCTCGGCGACTCGCGCCTGGTCGACGCGTGCGTGCAGCGGTTGCGGGCGAAGGTGGAGGACGTTCCGTCGTCGCCGACGCTCATCCGCACCGTGCGCGGCGTCGGTTACCGGCTCGACAGCCCCGCGTGAGCATTCGTGAAGGACGGGGCAGCACATTGAGCGGGGCCGCGAAGGGCGCGCAGCGGGCGCTGAGTGCGGGCAAGCGGTGGACGAGCCTGCGCGTCCGGCTGATCATCGTGTTCGGCCTGGTGGCGCTGACGGCCGCCGTGTCGGCGTCGGGCATCGCGTACTGGCTGAACCGCGAGGCGGTGCTGAAGCGTACGCAGGACGCGGCGCTCGGGGACTTCAAGCAGGAGATGCAGAACCGGGCGGCGGCGCTGCCGCTGCGGCCGACGGAGGAGGAGCTGCGGCGGACGGCCGAGCTGATGGCCGTCGGCGGCGGCGGGTACAGCGTGGTGCTGCTCGGTGAGCGGGACGCGGGGAAGCCCATCGTCGGCGTGTCCGACGCGGACCGGTTCACGCTGAGCGACGTGCCGCCGTCGCTGCGGGCCGCCGTGGACGAGGAGCAGGAGCTCACGTCCGGCAACCGGCACTCGTACCACGTGTTCTGGCTGCGGACGACGCTGCGCGGGAAGCCGTACCTGGTGGGCGGGACGCGGATCATCGGCGGCGGCCCGACGGGGTACATGCTGAAGTCGCTGGAGCCGGAGCGGCAGGACCTGAACTCGCTGGGCTGGTCGCTGGGGGTGGCGACGCTGCTGGCGCTGCTGGGGTCGGCGCTGCTGGCGCAGGTGGCGGCGACGACGGTGCTGAAGCCGGTGCACCGGCTGGGCGAGGCCGCGCGGCGGCTCGGCGAGGGGAAGTTGGACACGCGGCTGCGCGTGTCGGGCACCGACGAACTGGCCGAGCTGGCCCGGACGTTCAACGACGCCGCGGAGAGCCTGCAGAAGAAGGTCGCGGACATGAGCGCGCGGGAGGAGTCCAGCCGCCGGTTCGTGGCCGACATGTCCCACGAGCTGCGCACGCCGATGACCGCCCTGACGGCGGTCACGGAGGTGCTGGAGGAGGAGCAGGACGGTCTCGACCCGATGGTGGCGCCGGCCGTGTCGCTGGTGATCAGCGAGACGCGGCGGCTGAACACCCTGGTGGAGAACCTGATGGAGGTCACCCGGTTCGACGCCGGCACGGCTCGCCTGGTCCTGGACGACGTGGACGTGGCCGACCAGGTGACGGCGTGCATCGACGCGCGGGCGTGGCTGGACGCGGTGGAGCTGGACGCCGAGCGGGGCACCATGGCGCGGCTGGACCCGCGGCGCCTGGACGTGATCCTGGCGAACCTCATCGGCAACGCGCTGAAGCACGGCGGTTCGCCGGTGCGGGTGTCGGTGCGGACGACGGGCGACGACCTGATCGTTCGGGTGCGGGACCACGGGCCGGGCATCCCCGAGGACGTCCTGCCGCACGTCTTCGACCGGTTCTACAAGGCGAGCGCGTCCCGTCCCCGCTCGGAGGGCAGCGGTCTCGGGCTGTCGATCGCCATGGAGAACGCGCTGATCCACGGCGGTGACATCACGGCGGCCAACTCCCCGGACGGGGACGGCGCGGTGTTCACGCTGCGCCTGCCGCGCGACGGTTCGGCGGTCGCGGCGGGTGACGACGCCGGGGTGGACGGCCCGGCGCGGAGCGGGACGGGCGACGGCGGCCGCGGACGGAGCGGGCGAGGGAACGGCGGCCGAGGGAACGGCGGTCCAGGGGATGAGGGACAGGGGAGTGACGAGCGGGATGCGGGTGCCTGAGGCCGGCGGCGGGCGGTCCCGGCCGGGCGGCGTCCGGGGCGCGCGGGCCGGCCTGCGCGCGCGGGGCCCGGTCCGCGCAGGCCGGCGCGTGCTCGCCGGTGCGGCCGTGCTGGCGGCGGTGGCGGCGCTGACCGCCGGGTGCGGGATCCGCACGACGTCGGTGCCGGTCGACGCGGGCGGGGCGCCCTCGCGGGTGCCGTGCAGCCTGTCGGAGGCGGCCTCGGGGTCGCGGACGCCGGACGGGGGCACGACCGCGCGGGTGTACCTGGTCTGCGCGTCGGGGCTGGAGCCGGTGGACCGCATCCTGCCGCCGTCGGACGCGGCGACCGGCGAGGCGGGGCGCGTGGCCGTCGCCGCGGCGCTGGTGGAGGCGATGCGGGAGCGGCCGTCGCAGGGCGAGCGGCAGGCGGGCTTCACCACGTACATCGAGGAGCCGTTGACGGTGTCGGCGGGCCGGGAGGGCGACCCGGAGGGCGCGCTGCGGCTCAGCCGGCAGCCGGAGGACCTGCCGCCGGCGGCGCTGGCGCAGATCGTGTGCACGTACGCCGGTACGGACGCGACGTCGGTGGACGGCACGGTGGTGCTGGGCGGGCCGGGGAAGTACCCGGTGCGGCGGTACGTGTGCGACGAGGGCGTGAAGGAGCGGCCGGAGTCGGCCGTGCCGACGCGGAGCCCCTGATCCGGCTGCGGCGCTGCGGGCGTCGTGCTGTGGGCGTGACTGTCGCGCTGTGGCTGGTGGGCCGGACGCCGGCCCTGTGCCGGGTGTGGTGCTGCGGCTGGTGTGACGGATGGGGAGTCTCTGATCCGGCTGCGCAGCTCGCTGCGCGTGCGGCCCGTGGGCCGGACGTGGAGCTCTCCGATCCGGGTGCGGGTGCGGCCCGTGGGCCGGGCGCGGAACCGATCCCGCCGGTCCCCGCGTCTTGGGGGGCGTGCAGCGTCAAGGTTCGGGCGGCAGTGCCGCCCTCCGCTACCGCGTGGCGGGGCTCGTCCTCCTCTTCGTCCATCTGGTGTTCGTGGGGTGGCTGACGCTGCGGCCGCTGGACGTGATGTGGGTGACGGCCGCGAATCTGGAGCCGCTGGCCGGGATCAGGGCCGACCTGGCGCTGGGCCCGGTGGAAGCGGCGCGGCGGATCGGCGAGTCCCTCCTCCTGCTGGCGCCGCTGGGGGTGCTGCTGCCGCTCGCGGACGCGCGCCTCGACGTGGCGCCGTGGGCGTCCCTGGTGCGGACGGTGTCGGCGGGCGCCCTGCTGTCCCTGGGGATCGAGCTGCTGCAGACGGCCGTCCCGGGGCGGGTGGTGGACGTCGACGCGGTGCTCCTCAACGCCGCCGGCGTGGCGCTGGCCCACCTGGCGGTGGTGCCGGCCTGGCGGGCGAGGCTGCGGCGCAGGCTGTACGCGCCGGGCGGCGGGGGCGCGGGCGGCCCGCGGGCCGGGATCGGGGCCCGGGTCGGCGCCGGTGCCGGCGGCTGGTCCTCCCCCGGGCGGAGCCGCGGGCCCGGCGGGCCCCTGCGTCGGGAGGACGCCCCCCAGGGGGCGACCCCGAGGATTCCCAGGGTCGGGATCGCCCCGTAGCCTGACGTTTTGTCCGGTGGGTGCGGGCAGGATGGAGTCATCGGGAGCCGACGAGAGGCTTCCGCGACACAGCTCACGAAGGAGCCCACCATGGCCGCACTGACCCGCCCCCGTGACGGACGCGTGATCGGCGGAGTGTGCGCGGCGCTGGCACGGCGCTTCGGCACCTCGGCGACGACGATGCGCGTGATCTTCGTGGTGTCGTGCCTGCTGCCGGGCCCGCAGTTCCTGCTGTACCTGGCGCTGTGGATGCTGCTGCCGGTGGAGCGGGGCGCGAAGCCGGCCTGGTAGCCCGCCGGAGCCGGGGCGTCACGTACGTACGGCGGTGGGCGCGCATCCTTCACGGATGCGCGCCCACCGCCTCGTCGTGCGTGTCGCCTCGTCGTGCGTGTCGGCTCAGAGGCCGGCTGCCGGGAGGGCGCCGCCGACCGGGAGGCCGCCGAGGAGCCCGACCACCGGGTCGGCCGGGGTGTTGACCGGCACCGCGGGGGCGGATTCCGTGACGGTGTCCAGGACGCCCTGCGTGACGGTGGCGGTCTCGCCGGCGCCGCCGGGCAGCTGCGCGACGGTCTCGGCGACGGGGAGCATCGAGGTGACGGTCTGGAGGGCCGGGCCGGTGGGGACGGAGGTGAGCGCGGAGGCGCTGCCGGCGGCGGAGGCGGCGAAGGCGGCACCGAGGGCGGCGACGCCGAGGGTCTTGGCAGCGGACTGCTTCATCGGTTTTCGTCCTTGGGGTGACTCGGGGGGTGGAGCGGCTCTGCAACGTAGCCACGGGCCGCCGGACCCCGCAAACACCCGGCGGTGGGCCGTTCGGCGGCGCCCGCGTCCCCCGCACCGGCCGGGCGCGGCGCGGCGTCAGGCGTCCTGGGCCGCAGAACCGCTGGTGGGGCCGGTCGACCCGAACAGCCAAGCGGATTTCAGCGCGGCGAAGCCCGGCTTGATCACGTCATTGATCATCGCCAGTCGTTCGTCGAAAGGGATGAACGCCGACTTCATCGCGTTGACCGTGAACCACTGGACGTCGTCGAGCGTGTAGCCGAACGCCTCGGTCAGGTGTGCGAACTCCCGGCTCAGGGTGGTGCCCGACATCAGCCTGTTGTCGGTGTTGACCGTGGCCCGGAAGTGCAGGCGGCGCAGCAGGCCGATGGGGTGCTCCGCGTACGAGGTCGCGGCGCCGGTCTGGAGGTTGGAGGTCGGGCACATCTCCAGCGGGACGCGCTTGTCGCGCACGTACGCGGCGAGGCGGCCCAGCGAGACCGTGCCGTCGTCGGCGATCGCGATGTCGTCGATGATGCGGACGCCGTGGCCGAGGCGGTCCGCGCCGCACCACTGGAGGGCCTGCCAGATCGACGGCAGCCCGAACGCCTCGCCGGCGTGGATGGTGAAGTGGTTGTTCTCGCGCTTCAGGTACTCGAAGGCGTCGAGGTGCCGGGTGGGCGGGAAGCCCGCCTCGGCACCGGCGATGTCGAAGCCGACGACGCCTGCGTCCCGGTGGGCGTTGGCGAGTTCGGCGATCTCCAGGGAGCGCGCGGCGTGCCGCATCGCGGTGAGGAGCGCGCCGACCCGGATGCGGTGGCCGTTCGCGCGGGCGCGGCGCTCCCCCTCGCGGAAGCCCTCGTTGACGGCGTCCACGACCTCGTCCAGGGTGAGACCGGCCTCCAGGTGCTGCTCGGGGGCGTAGCGCACCTCGGCGTAGACGACACCGTCCTCCGCGAGGTCCTCGGCGCACTCGGCGGCGACCCGGAAGAGGGCGTCGCGGGTCTGCATGACGGCGCAGGTGTGCGCGAAGGTCTCCAGGTACCGCTCCAGCGAACCGGAGTCGGCGGCCTCGCGGAACCAGGTGCCGAGCCGTTCGGGATCGGTCTCGGGTAGGCCGGCGTAGCCGCCGTCGCGGGCGAGGTCGACGACCGTGCCGGGCCGCAGTCCCCCGTCGAGGTGGTCGTGGAGCAGGACCTTCGGCGCGCGGCGGAGCTGGTCCGCGGTCGGGGTGGTGAGGCTCTGGCTCGTCATCCCGGCACTGTAGTCCCTACGCGCGTAGAGGCACCCGTGGTGGCGCGAACCGGCCGCGGGCCGGTCGGGGGGGGGCGGGCAGGGGCGGGCCGGGGGCGCGTGGGTGGGGGGGCCACCCGATGCGGAACGGTGACCGCGTGTACGGGTGGCGTACACCTCCTCTTCTGAGACTGTTCTGCCATGGCACACCACGCACTCGTAGGCCCGGGCACCGCCCGGGAGGCGCGCCTGGGGCGGGCGGTCCGGGGTTCGGGAACGGCGGCGGTCGGCGGGGTGGTGCTGCTGCTGCCGGACGGCTGCGCCGAGTCGCCGCGCCGCGCCTCGCCGCTGCACCGCGCCGCGCTGGCGCCGCTGGCCCGACGGCTCGCCCGGGCGGGCCGCGACGACGGATTGGCCGCACACGTGGTGCGGTACGGGTGCCGCGGCTGGAACGGCGCCGACGAGCGGCTCGCCGTGGACGCTCGGTGGGCGGTCGCCGAGGTGGTGCGGCGCCACGGCGACGTACCCGTCTGCCTCGTCGGCCACGGGATGGGCGGCCGCGCGGCGCTGCGGGCGGCGGGGCACGCGGCCGTGGCGTCCGTGCTGGCATTGGCGCCGTGGCTGCCGGAGGACGACGTGGCCGCCGAGCCGGAGCCGGTCAGGCAGCTGGTGGGGCGTCAGGTGATGTTCGTGCACGGGACGAACGACGCGGCGGCGCACCCGGACCTGTCGTACCGGCTGGCGGTGCGGGCGAAGAAGGCGAACCGGGACACGTGCCGGTTCGAGGTGCACTCCGACGGGCACGCGCTGCGCCAGCACCACGGCGAGGTCCTGGCGCTCGCCGAGGACTTCGTGCTGGGCTCGCTCTTCGGGCGGCCCCACTCCCGCCCCGTGGTGGACGCCTTCGCCGCGCCGCCCCCGCTGGGCCTGCGCATGCCGCTGGCTGCGGGCTTCGGCCGGTCCCTGCGGCACTGAGGCGCCTGCCGGTCGGGCGTCGGCGGGCGGGCTCCGGTGGGGGCAGGCGGGCGGGCTCCGGTGGGGGCAGGCGGGCGGGCTCCGGTGGGGGCAGGCTTCGGCCGCCGGGGCGGGCGGGCGGCGCCGGGGCGGGCCTGCCCGGGCGGTGGGCCCGGGCTCGGCGGGGGTCAGTCCTGATCGGTCCTGCGGCGCGGGTCGGGCTCGCCGCCCGCGATCGTGTCGGCGTACTCGGCCGGGTCGATGGTCCCCTCCCGGTCGGGCGCGATGCCCGGGCTGCCGCCGGGCTGTCCGCCGCCGGTGGTGCCGTAACCGCCCGGGACGCCGGGGACGCTGTCGGCGTCCGCGCGCTCCCGGTCGATGCGGCGGGTCGCGCGGACACCCGCGCGGCGCTCCGGGTACGGGTAACTGAACGGCTGCGACGCCGCCCGCTCCTCCTCGGCCTTCCGGGCCGCCTCCGCGGCCTCGGCCTGGTGGCCGGCGCGCTGGTCCACGGGGTCTGCGGGGTGGTTCTCGTCGTGGTGCGTCATGCCCGTCGGGTACCCGGCCGCCGCCGCCCGATGCAGGCCGGGCCGGGTCCCTGGCGGCCCCCGGGGCCGCCTCGGCGACCGGGTCGCACCGGGGCGTGCCGGCGCCGCGCGCCCGGCCCGATCGGCGAGGCCCCTAGTGCTCCGCCTCGCCGAGGAGCTTGCCGCGGCGGGACAGGAGGAACCGCTTGAACGCCGCCACCGGGGGCGTGTCCGGGCGGCCCGCCTGCCAGGCGACGCCGATCTCGCGGGCCGCGCGCGGCGCCGTCACCGTCAGTTCGACGACCCCCGGGCGCCGTACGGCCGGCGGCGGGAGCAGCGCGACGCCGAGGCCGGCCGCGACGAGGCCCCGCAGGGTCTCCGCCTCCTCGCCCTCGAACGCCACGCGCGGCCGGAACCCGGCCTCCGCGCACAGGTCGTCGGTGATGCGGCGCAGCCCGTACCCCGGTTCGAGGGTCACGAACGCCTCGTCGGCCGCCTCCGCCAGGCGGACGCGCTTGCGGCCGGCCAGCCGGTGGTCGTCCGGGACCACGAGCCGCAGCCGCTGCTCGTCCAGCCGCCGGGCGACCAGGTCGGGGGCGTCCGGCACCGGGGAGGTCAGGCACAGGTCGAGCTCGCCGGCGCGCAGGCGTTCGAGCATGGCCTCGCCGTAGTTCTGCACGAGGGTGAAGCGGACCTTCGGGTGGTCGACGCGGAACGCCCGCAGCAGCCCGGGGACGGTCTCCGAGCCCATCGTGTGCAGGAAGCCGAACGCGACGCGCCCCGCCGTCGGGTCGACGTCCGCGCGCACCGCCTCCGCGGCCCGCTCCACCTCGCCGAGGGCCCGCTCCACGGAGAGGAGGAAGGTGCGGCCCGCCGGGGTCAGGGACAGGGCGCGGCCCCGGCGCGCGAAGAGCGTGACGCCGAGGTCCTCCTCCAGCCGCGCCACCGCGCGCGACAGGGTCGACTGCGGCACTCCGGTCTCCCGCGCCGCCCGCGTCACGTGCTCGTGGCGGGCGACCGCCGCGAAGTACGCCAGGCGAGGGGCAAGCAGCAGGCCCATTTCTTCTTCGTTACTGTTCAGTGACAGCCGTGGCTGTGGCCTGTACTCATGCACCATGGGAACGATTAAAGCCGTTCCGTGCATTGGACGCATGAACGGCCGTCTCCGTACGGTCGAAGCATGTCTCCCGCCAGTACCGAGGCGTCCACGGCCCCCGTGGACGCCGACACGCGCCTCGCCCCCGGACGACCCGGCCACCGCCGCATGAGCCTCGCCCTCTTCGCCGCCGGCGTCGCGACGTTCGCCCTCCTCTACTCGACGCAGGCCCTGCTGCCCGCCGTCTCCGCCGACTTCGCGGTCTCCGCGTCGGCCGCCAGCTGGACCGTCTCCGCCGCGACGGGCGCGCTCGCCCTGTGCGTCCTGCCGCTCAGCGCGCTGTCGGAGCGGTTCGGGCGGCGGGCCCTGATGACGGCCTCCCTCGCGGTCGCCTCCGCCGTGGGGCTGCTGGTGCCGTTCGCGCCGGACCTGGAGTGGCTGGTGGCGCTGCGGGCCGTGCAGGGCGCGGCGCTGGCCGGGGTACCGGCGTCGGCGATGGCGTACCTGGCGGAGGAAGTGCGTCCGAAGGCGCTGGTCGGTGCGATCGGGCTGTTCGTCGCGGGCAACAGCGTCGGCGGCATGAGCGGGCGGATCGTGACCGGCTGGACCGCGCAGCTGTGGGGCTGGCGGGCCGGGCTGGCCGCCGTCGGCGTGCTGGCGGTGGTGTGCGCGGTGGCGTACCGGCTGCTGCTGCCCCCCGCCCGCCACTTCCGGCCGGGCACCCTCGACCCGCGCGCCTTGGCGCGCACGGTGCGCACGCACCTGTCGGACCCTCTGCTGATGCGGCTGTACGCCATCGGCGCGCTGTTCATGACGGTGTTCGGCGCGGTGTACACGGTCATCGGCTACCGGCTCGTGGAGGCCCCCTTCTCGCTGCCGCAGGGCGTCGTCGGCTCGGTGTTCCTCGTGTACCTGGTGGGCACGGTCGCCTCGGCCGCGGCCGGGCGGCTCGTCGGCCGCATGGGGCGGCGCGGGGCGCTGTACCTGGCCGTCGCCACGACGGCGGCCGGTCTGCTGCTGTCGCTGTCCGGGTCGCTGACCGCCGTGCTCGGCGGGCTCGTCCTGATCACCGCGGGCTTCTTCGCCGGCCACGCCGTCGCCTCGTCCTCGGTGAGCCGCGCCGCGACCACCGGCCGCGCCCAGGCGTCGGCCCTGTACCAGTCGGCGTACTACCTCGGCAGCAGTGTCGGCGGCACGCTCGGCGCCGTCGCCTACCACCGGGCCGGTTGGGGCGGCACGGTCCTGCTCGGGCTGGTCGCGGTCCTCGGCGTCGTCTCCCTCACCCTGTACGGCACGCACCGGGCGCGGGTGGCGGCGCGGCGCGTCGGCCCCCGGCCGGCACCGAAGCGGAGCGTGCTCGTCGCGGCCGGCGGATCGCGCTGACGCGTCGTGCCGACGTCGCACCGATACGGCGCTGACGCGTCCGCGCGCTCGGACGCGTCGTGCTGACGCATCGCGCGGATTTTCGGTACAACCGCGGGGCGGTCACGAGCGTCCTACGGGTACGACAACCTCATCGGAGGCAAGGGGAGTGGCTATGGGGGTCAAGGGCGGGGCATGGCGGCGGCGCACCGGAGTGGTGCTCGGCGCCACCGGGCTCGTCGTGCCGCTGGCACTGACCGTGGGCGCGGGTTCCGCGCACGCGGCCACGGCGTGCACGGCGGGAACGGGGCCGTACCAGAAGCAGGTGGAGAAGTTCCTCGGCAGGACCGTGGACGGCAAGCAGTCCACGGGTGACTGCCAGGCGATCCGCTCGTTCCAGCAGACGCACGGCATCACGCCGAGCGCCGGTTACGCGGGGCCGCTGACCTGGCGGACCATGGACACGATGCTGCAGCAGCGGGCCGCGGGGAAGACGCCGAACAAGGCGGGCACGTGCCCGGTCAACAAGGGCCGCATCGCCTGCGTCGACCTGACCCGGCAGCTCAGCTGGGTCCAGGACGGGTCGAAGCTCGTGTACGGGCCGGTGCCGGTCCGCACGGGCCGTGACGGCGCCGAGACGCGCACCGGCGCGAAGAAGGTCTACCAGCGCACGCTCAACCACTGGTCGACCCTCTACAAGGTGTGGATGCCGTACTCGCAGTTCTTCGACGGCGGGCAGGCGTTCCACTCCACGACCAAGTCGATGTGGAACCCGCCGGGTTCCGGGGGCTGCGTCAACATGCGGCCCAACGACGCGAAGGCATACTGGAACCTGCTGAAGAACGGCGACGACGTGTTCGTGTACGGGCGCAAGCCCGGCACGTGACGCGCGATCCGGTCCGCGTTGTCAGTGCCCTCCGGTAACTTCCGGAGGGACGGCGGTGACAGCGGCGCGACAGGGGTGGACGCGATGGCGGACGTGGCGGCTCCGGAGGATCCGGAGGCCCGGCTGGAGGAGTACCGGACGGAGCTGACCGGTTACTGCTACCGGATGCTCGGCTCGGCCTTCGAGGCGGAGGACGCCGTGCAGGACACGATGGTCCGCGCGTGGCGGAGCATCGACCGGTTCGAGGGCCGCTCGTCGCTGCGTTCCTGGCTCTACCGCATCGCGACGAACGTCTGCCTGGACGCGCTCAACGCGGGCAATCGCCGCGCCCGCCCCATGGACCTGACGGCGGCCACGCCCGTCGCCCAGGCCCAGCTCACGGCCCGCCCCGAGGTCACCTGGCTGGAGCCCGTCCCCGACGGGCGGGTGCTCCCCCAGAGCGCCGACCCGGCGGAGGCGGCGCTCGCCCGGGAGTCCGTGCGTCTGGCGTTCGTGGCGGCGCTCCAGCACCTGCCGGCGAAGCAGCGGGCGGTGCTCATCCTGCGCGAGGTGCTCGCCTGGAAGGCGAGCGAGGTCGCGGAGCTCCTGGAGACCTCGGTCGCCTCCGTGAACAGCGCGCTCCAGCGCGCGCGGGCCACCCTCGCCGCGTCCGACCCGGCGCGGACGGACGCGGCGGACCCGCTCGACGAGGAGCAGCGCGGCCTCCTCGACCGGTACGTGGCGGCCTTCGAGGCGTACGACATGGCGGCGCTGACGGCGCTGCTCCACGAGGACGCGACGCTCTCCATGCCGCCCTACGACCTGTGGCTGCGCGGCCACGACGACATCGTCGGCTGGATGCTCGGCGTCGGCGAGGTGTGCCGGGGTTCGCGCCTGGTGCCGGTGGTGGCCAACGGCACGCCGGCGTTCGCCCACTACCACCCGGACCCGGAGGGCGGGTTCAGTCCCTGGGCGCTCATGGTCATCGAGATCGTGGACGGGAAGGTCTCGGGGATCACGTCGTTCCTGGACGTGAAGCGCTGGTTCCCCCTGTTCGACCTGCCGGACCGGCTGGAGGGCTGAGGAGCCCGGTCAGACCGACCAGCTCCAGCAGCAGCCGCAGGTCGGTTCCGGCGCCGCGCACGGCCATCCGGTGGCCCAGGCGCCGGGCCGTCAGGCGCAGCCGGGCCAGCGCGTCGACGGTGGCGAGGCCCGGCCGGGTCACCCCGCCGACGTCGCAGACCACCTCGCAGCCGGCGGCCGTACCCTCGCGGAGCAGCGCGCTCAGCTCCTCGCAGAGGCGCGGGACGTCGGCGGGCCCGACGGGCCCGGCGACGCGGAAGACTGTCGGATCGGTGGCGTCCACACGGGGTGAGACCCGCGCGACGCCCGGAACTCATCGGTCGGCCACGCGGGGCCGCCCCGGGCACCGGCCGCGAGCCGGCGCGGCGGCCGTCAGGCGCCGGGGAACTCGCCGGTGTCGAGGACGAGGTCGAAGGGCTCCGGCAGCCGCAGCTCCTCGCCGTACTTGACGGTGTCGAGCACGCGGTACACGGCGTTCCTCGGCTCGCCGTACAGGGTCCGCCTCGGGGCGGCCGGCGTGCCAGCTGTCGAACAGCAGGTAGAGCGGCACGCCCGCCGTGGCGTAGCCGTGGAGCTTTTCGACACGGTCGTGGTTCGCGCTCGACCTGGAAGTGATCTCGACTACCGGCTCGGCGGCGGTGGCGGGGATGTAGTGGCCGGGCTCCTTGTGGGCAGTGCGGGATGCCCCGAGAAGATCGGGAATGAACATCCCTTGCCGGCAGGGCAAGGCCACGGTCTGGGTCGGGTGGATGCCCCGGTCCTTGGGGATCACCCCGTACAGGTGGTGTTGGACCAGGTCGGCGATGTCGTTGTGGCTGTTGGCAGGCCCAGGTGTCACGGTGACGACCCCTTCGATGATCTCCACCCTGCATCCCTCCGGGCGCGTCCGTCGCCTCCCAGATACGGAGGAGCTCGTCCCAGCCGTCGCCCCAGGGGGACTCCGGCTCGATGGCGAGTGCGCCGATGGCGGTCTCCTCGTTTCGGTGCGTCACCGATCCCAGCATGCCGAACGGGACCGACGGAGGTCCGTCGGTCCCGTTCAGTCGCACGGGGGAGGGTCAGGCGATGCGCTCCAGGACGACCGGGGTCGGCTCGTACGACGAGCCCGCCGGGGCGACGTCGTAGGTGCCGACCAGGGACTTCAGGGCGTAGTCGAACTTCTCCGGGGTGTCCGTGTGCAGCGTCATCAGCGGCTGGCCCGCCGTGACCGTGTCGCCCGGCTTGGCGTGCAGTTCGACGCCCGCGCCGGCCTGCACCGGGTCCTCCTTGCGGGCGCGGCCCGCGCCGAGGCGCCAGGCGGCGACGCCGACGCCGTACGCGTCGAGGCGGGTGAGCACGCCGGACGACGGGGCCGTGACGACGTGCTGCTCGCGGGCGACCGGGAGGGCGGCGTCCGGGTCGCCGCCCTGCGCGGCGATCATGCGGCGCCACACGTCCATGGCGGAGCCGTCTGCAAGGGCCTTCGCCGGGTCGGCGTCCGTGATGCCGGCCGCGTCGAGCATCTCGCGGGCGAGCGCGACGGTGAGCTCGACGACGTCGGCGGGGCCGCCGCCGGCGAGGACCTCGACGGACTCGCGGACCTCCAGGGCGTTGCCCGCGGTCAGGCCGAGCGGGGTCGACATGTCGGTGAGGAGGGCAACGGTCTTCACGCCGTGGTCGGTGCCCAGGCCCACCATGGTGGAGGCCAGCTCGCGGGCGTCCTCGATGGTCTTCATGAAGGCGCCGGAGCCGACCTTCACGTCGAGGACCAGCGAGCCGGTGCCCTCGGCGATCTTCTTCGACATGATCGAGGAGGCGATCAGCGGGATCGCCTCGACCGTGCCGGTGACGTCGCGCAGCGCGTACAGCTTCTTGTCGGCGGGGGCCAGCCCGTCGCCGGCGGCGCAGATCACGGCGCCGGTGGTGTCGAGGACGTGCAGCATCTCCTCGTTGGAGAGCAGCGCGCGCCAGCCGGGGATGGACTCCAGCTTGTCCAGGGTGCCGCCGGTGTGGCCGAGGCCGCGGCCCGACAGCTGCGGCACGGCGGCGCCGCACGCGGCGACGAGCGGGGCGAGCGGCAGGGTGATCTTGTCGCCGACGCCGCCGGTGGAGTGCTTGTCCGCCGTGGGGCGGGAGAGGGAGGAGAAGTCCATCCGCTCGCCGGAGGCGATCATCGCGGCGGTCCAGCGGGCGATCTCCGAGCGGTTCATGCCGTTGAGCAGGATCGCCATGGCGAGGGCGGACATCTGCTCGTCGGCGACCTCGCCGCGGGTGTACGCGTCGATGACCCAGTCGATCTGCTCGGGGGTCAGCTCGCCCCGGTCCCGCTTCGTGCGGATGACGGAAATCGCGTCCATGGGCTCAGTGTTCCTTCCAGCGGGGCGAAACGCGGTGTCTACGCGCATAGAGATGGTAAAGCGGCGCGGCCCTTCCACCGCTGGGGCGGAAGGGCCGCGTCGGTCAGGTGAGGTGCGCCGGGCCGAACGCCTGCGGCAGCATCTCGTCCAGCGTGCGGATCCCGTCGGGGGTGTCCAACAGCAGCTCGCCGCCGCCGAACTCGAAGAGGAGCTGCCGGCAGCGCCCGCAGGGCACGAGCGTCTCGCCGCGCCCGTCCACGCACGCGAAGTGCGTGAGCCGGCCGCCGCCCGTGGCCTGGAGCTGGGAGACGAGCCCGCACTCGGCGCACAGGCCGATGCCGTACGAGGCGTTCTCGACGTTGCAACCGGTGACCGTGCGGCCGTCGTCGACCACGGCGGCCGCCCCGACGGGGTAGCCCGAGTACGGCGCGTACGCGCGGGACATGGCGTCCCGGGCGGTGGCGCGCAGGGCCTCCCAGTCGAAGGACGGCCGCCCGGCCGGGGTGCTCACTTGCCCTGGCCCTTCTTGTACGGCATGCCGTTCGCCTTGGGCATCCTCAACCGCTGCGCCGACAGCGCCAGCACCAGCAGGGTGGTGACGTAGGGCGCCGCGTCGACGAACTGGCTGGGCAGGACGTCGGTGGCGGAGTACCAGAGGAACAGCACGGCGGAGAAGACGGCGGAGACCACCGCGGCCGTGTACTTCTTCTTGTACAGGGTCCAGGCGCACGCGAAGACCAGCAGGATCGCCAACAGGAGCAGCATCGCGTGGACGTTCTCGGCGCCGCCGCGCAGCTTGAGGCTGTCGGTGAAGCCGAAGAGGCCGGCGCCGAGGGCGAGGCCGCCCGGCATCCAGTTGCCGAAGATCATCGCGGCGAGGCCGATGTAGCCGCGGCCGCCGGTCTGGCCCTCCTGGTAGATGCCCGTGGAGACGATCGCGAGGAAGGCGCCACCGAGGCCGGCGAGGGCGCCGGAGACGAGGACCGCGATGTACTTGTACTTGTAGACGTTCACGCCCAGGGACTCGGCCGCGACCGGGTTCTCACCGCAGGAGCGCAGCCGCAGGCCGAAGCCGGTGCGCCACAGGACCCACCAGGTGCCGGGGACGAGGAGCAGGGCGACGACGGTGAGCACGGACAGGTTCGTGACCAGGCCGCCGAGCAGGCCCGCCAGGTCCGAGACGAAGAACCAGTGCTTCTCCTGGAGGTCGCCCAGCCAGTCCGACAGCCCCGGGACGGTGATGCGGTCGATGCCCTCGACGCGCGGGGACTGCTTGGAGGAGCCGCCCGGGGCCTCGGCGAACGTGAAGTTCGACAGGTAGCGGGTGGCGCCGGTCGCCAGGATGGTGATGGCCACACCGGAGACGATGTGGTTGACGTTGAACGTGACGGTCATGATCGCGTGGATCAGGCCGCCCAGCGCGCCGCCGAGGATGCCGACGGCCACACCGGTCCACGGGCCCCACTGGTAGCCGGCCCAGGCACCGAACCAGGTGCCGAGGATCATCATGCCCTCGAGGCCGATGTTGACCACGCCGGCCCGCTCGGCCCACAGGCCGCCGAGTCCGGCGAGGCCGATCGGCACGGCGAGCTGGAGGGCGCCGGACACCTGGCCCACGGAGGTCAGGTCGTCGGCGCCGCTGACCGCGCGGACCAGCGAGAACAGGAGCAGACCGCCCGCGACGAACAGCAGGATGACCGGCAGGGTCAGCTTGCGGCGTCCCCCGCCCTTGGCCGGCGCGGTGGCGCCCGCGGCGGTCACCGTGCTCGTGGATTCGATCTCGCTCATGCCGCCACGTCCTCCTTGTTCTTGCGGGCCTGGGCGGCAAGTTCCTCGCCGACCTTCTGCTGCTGCCGGCGGAGCCCGTACTGCCGGACGACCTCGTACGACACGACGACCGAGATCACGATGAGGCCCTGCATGATCGTGGCGATCTCCTTCTCGAAGTCCGCGTCGATCACCGAACCGGACGCCTTCTCCAGGAAGGAGATGAGCAGGGCGGCGAAGAAGATGCCGATCGGGCTGTTGCGCCCGAGCAGGGCGACGGTGATGCCCACGAAGCCGACGCCGGCGGGGAAGCTCAGGCTGTACGTGTGGGTCTGGCCGAGCAGCAGCGGCAGGCCGGTCAGACCGGCGACGCCGCCGGAGAGCAGCATCGCGGTGAGGACCATCTTCTTGGCGTCGACGCCGCTCGCCTGCGCGGCGGTCGAGCTGGCGCCCGTGGCGCGCAGGTCGAAGCCGAAGCGGGTGCGGTTGAGGACGAACCAGTAGACGACGCCGAGGGCGAAGGCGACGAAGGTGAAGCCGTAGATGTTGCCGCCCTCGATGGCGAGGCCGGTCATCCAGCCGGACTCGGCGATCACACCGGTGGTGAGGTCGTTCGAGCCGGGGGGCTGGACGCCGAGGTTGGCCGGCAGGATCATCCAGGCGATCAGGCTGGTCGCGATGGCGTTCAGCATGATCGTGGAGACGACCTCGCTGACCCCGCGGGTGGTCTTCAGGAAGCCGGCGATGCCGGCCCAGAAGGCGCCGACGAGCACGGCGACGAGCACGATCAGCAGCAGGTGCAGCGGCCCGGGCAGCTCGACGGAGGCGCCGACGACGGCGGCGAGCATCGCCGCGAGGCGGTACTGGCCGTCGACGCCGATGTTGAACAGGTTCATCCGGAAGCCGATGGCGACGGCCAGGGCTGCCAGGTAGTACGTGCCGGTCTGGTTGATGATGAGGACCTGGACGTCCGGGAACTCCGCGGTCTCCATCATCAGGACGTACGGCTGGATCGGGTCGCGGCCCGAGGCCAGCAGCACGATCGAGGTCAGGACGAAGGCCACGGCCAGGGCGAGCGCCGGGCCCGCCAGACCCAGCAGCACCTTGTCCTTGTCGAACTTCTTCATCGGCCCTCACCGTCCGCGTCGTGGTTGTGCTCGAGGTGACCGGTGGCGGCGCCCGTCATGGCAGAGCCCAGCTCCTCGGGGGTGATCGTGGCGGGGTCGGCGTCCGCGACCAGGCGGCCGCGGTACATCACCCGCAGGGTGTCGGAGAGCCCGATCAGCTCGTCCAGGTCGGCGGAGATCAGCAGCACCGCGAGGCCCTCCCGCCGGGCCTCCCGGATCTGGTCCCAGATCTGCGCCTGCGCGCCGACGTCCACACCGCGGGTGGGGTGGGCGGCGATGAGCAGTTTCGGCTGGTGGCTCATCTCGCGGCCGACGATCAGCTTCTGCTGGTTGCCGCCGGACAGGGAGGCCGCGGTGACCTCGATGCCGGGGGTGCGCACGTCGTACTCGCGCACGATCCGCTCGGTGTCCTGGCGGGCGGCCTTCAGGTCGAGGACGCCGCGCTTGCTGTTGGGGGCCTCGGTGACGTGGCCGAGGATGCGGTTCTCCCACAGCGGGGACTCCAGCAGGAGGCCGTGGCGGTGGCGGTCCTCGGGGATGTAGCCGATGCCGCCCTCCCGGCGCCTGCGCGTCGGGGCGTGGGAGATGTCGGTGCCGTCGAGGGTGATGACGCCGGCGTCGGGGTCGCGCATGCCCATGAGGGCTTCGATCAGCTCGGTCTGGCCGTTGCCCTCCACGCCGGCGATGCCCATGACCTCGCCCTTGTGGATGGTGAACCCGATCCCGCCGAGGACCTCGCGGACGACGCCGTCGGGGTCGGTCTGGGCCAGCCGCAGGTCCTCGACCGTGAGCATCGGGACGTCGGTGACCGTGGACTCGCGGGTCTCCGGGGAGGGCAGCTCGGCGCCGACCATCAGCTCGGCGAGCTGCTTGGTCGTCGTCGTCCTCGGGTCGGCGGTGCCGACGGTCGTACCGCGCCGGATGACGGTGATGTCGTCGGCGACGGACAGCACCTCGCCCAGCTTGTGGGAGATGAAGATGACGGTGAGGCCCTCGGCCTTGAGCTCCCGCAGGTTGTCGAAGAGCGCCTCGACCTCCTGGGGCACGAGCACGGCGGTCGGCTCGTCCAGGATGAGCGTGCGGGCGCCGCGGTAGAGGACCTTGAGGATCTCCACGCGCTGGCGGTCGGCGACGCCGAGGTGCTCGACGAGCACGTCCGGACGGATGTTCAGCCCGTACGCCTCGGAGATCTCCTTGATCTTGTCGCGGGCCTTGGCGCCGATGCCGTACAGCTTCTCGCCGCCGAGGACGACGTTCTCCAGGACGGTGAGGTTGTCCGCCAGCATGAAGTGCTGGTGGACCATGCCGATGCCGGTGGCGATGGCGTCGGCCGGGCTGCTGAAGGTGACGTCGTCGCCGTCGATGGTGATCGTGCCCTCGTCCGGCTTCTGCATGCCGTAGAGGATCTTCATGAGGGTCGACTTGCCGGCGCCGTTCTCACCGCAGAGGGCGTGGACCGTGCCCTTGCGGACGGTGAGGTGGATGTCGTGGTTGGCGACGACACCGGGGAAGCGCTTGGTGATGCCGCGCAGTTCGACGGCAGGGGGGCTGGACGCGTTGATGACGCACTCTCCTTGGCGAGAAAGGAGCGAAGAAGCGGGGGACGGGCGGGCACGCTGGGCACGGTGGGGGCTCGGTGTGGCCGAAGTTATCGCGCCGGAGAGTTTTCTACGCGCGTAGCGATCCCTAATGCCAAAACCCATGGCCAGGACGTGACCCGGGGTCCGGAGAACGGTGGGGTACACCGTCCTCCGGACCCCCGGGTCGGGGCCCCGGCCCCGTGGCTGCGGGTTACGGAGCGGTCTTGACCTTGATCTTGCCGGCGGTGATGCCGGCCTTGGCCTGGTCCACCGCGGTCATGACGTCGGTCATCTTGGTGAAGGCCGGGTTGGAGCGGGCCAGGCCCACGCCGTCCTTGTCCAGGCCGTAGCGGATCTCACCGCTCTGCGGCTTGCCGTCCTTGACGGACTTGATCAGGTTGTAGACCGCACCGGAGACGTCCTTGGTCACCGAGGTGAGGATGTACTCCTTGTACGCGGCGAGGCCGGACTGGTTGTACTGGTCCGAGTCGACGCCGATGGCCCACTTCTTCGCCTTCGCCGCGGCCTCGATGGAGCCGGAGCCGGCGAGGCCGGCGGCGGCGTAGACCACGTCGGCGCCCGCGTCGATCTGGCCCTGCGCGGCGGCCTTGCCCAGGTCGGGCTTGGAGAAGCCGCCGAAGTCCGGCGGCTGCGTCAGGTACTGGACCTTGACGTTGACGTTCTTGTTGGTGTCCTTGACGCCCTGGACGAAGCCCGCCTCGAACTTCTTGATGAGCGGGGTCTCGACGCCGCCGATGAAGCCGACGGTGTTGGACTTGGTCACCTTGGCGGCGGCGACGCCGGCCAGGTAGGAGCCCTGCTCCTCGTTGAAGACCAGGTTGGCGATGTTCTTGCCGGTCTTCGACGTGTCGTCGATGAGGCCGAACGTGGTGTTCGGGAACTTCGGCGCGACCTCGGCGATGGCGGGCGCGTACGCGAAGCCCACGCCGATCACCGGGTTGTTGCCGGCGCGGGCGAGGGAGGTGAGGCGCTGGACCTTGTCCGGGTCGCCCTCGCCCTCGCTGGGCTCGGCCTCCGTGCCCTTGACGCCGAAGTCCTTCTCGGCCTTGGCGAGACCGGCGTAGGCGGCGTCGTTGAACGACTGGTCGCCGCGACCACCGATGTCGTACGCGATGGCGGCCGTGCCGCCCTTCGAGTCGGCACCGGCGTCCGACTTCTTGTCTCCACCACAGGCGGTGACACTGAGGGCGAGCGCCGCGGACGCGATACCCGCGGTGGCGATCCTGGTGATCCGGCGCAAGGGGGGCTCCTTCGACCTACCGAAGCGCCTCTTCCGGCGCTGGTTTCGCGGGCGATCGTAACGCGCGTAGATGTCTAATAAAGCCCTGTACGGAAGCCGTTATCGATTCGTCGCGTACAGGCCGCCCGCAGGCCGCCTGCCGGCCGCCCGCACCGAGTAGAGGCTGCCTCAGCGTGTCGGCCCGTGCACGCGGGGTCCGCCCGGAACACCCGGGAGGGGGCGACGTTGCGGCCGGATGGCGGAGGGGACCCGGCACGCGGACGCGCCGGCCCGGCGGGAGTCGCTTTCGGCCACGGGGGGGTTCGGGGGCGGGGGCTCGGGGGGCGCGGGGCGGCCGGGGCGGGGCGATCGGGGGCGCCGGCCCACATCCGGGGGGTGCGGCCGCCGGGGCGGGGAGTTCGCTCTCCGGGCGGCCGGGGCGGGGAGTTCGACGCGTCGGGGCGCGGGGCGTCGCCGGGCGGGCCGCCGGGGCGGGGAGTTCGGGGGGCGATCAGGGGCGTCGACACGACGTCCGGGGGGCGCGGCCACCGGGACAGGGGGGCTGCCGCCGGGCGGAGAGTCCGCTCTCCGGGCGGCCGGACCCGCCGGGGTGACGCTGCGGGGGACGCGCGGAGTCGGTGCGGGCGGCGCGCGGTCCGTGCGGGTGCACCGGGGCCGGGGGCCCCGGGCGCACGGGCCCGGCCCCGCTTGGGTGGGGGCCGGGGGTGGGAGGTGTCAGGCGGCGCCGGCGTCGATCAGGGCCGCGGCGGTGAACAGCTCCACACCGACCTTGATCGCGGCCTCGTCGACGTCGAAGTCGCCGCGGTGCAGGTCGTGGCGGGCCGGGTCGCCGGGGCGCCGGACGCCGAGGCGGGCCATCGCGCCGGGGACGTGCTCCAGGTACCAGGAGAAGTCCTCGCCGCCGAGGGACTGCTCGGTGTCCTCCACGGAGTACGGGCCGCAGCGGCGCTCCATGGCCTCCCGCAGGAGCTCGGCGATGACCGGGTCGTTCACCACGGGCGGCACGCCGCGCACGTAGTTGATCTGGGACTTGGCGCCGTGCAGGGTCGCGACCTCGTCGATCGCGGCGTACACCTGGTCCGGGGCGCCGCGCCACGCCTCCAGGTCGAGGCAGCGGACCGTGCCGCCCAGCTCGGCGTGCTGGGGGATGACGTTCGGAGCGTGGCCGGACTCGATGCGGCCCCAGGTCAGGACCAGGCCGGAGCGGGCGTCCACGCGGCGGGCGAGCAGCGCGGGGACGTCCGTCGCGACCCGGGCCACGGCGGTGACCATGTCCGTCGTCAGGTGCGGGCGGGCGGTGTGGCCGCCGGGGCCGTCGAGGGTGACCTCCAGGCGGTCGCACGCCGACGTGATGGGGCCGACGCGCAGGCCGATCCGGCCGGCGTCGACGCGCGGGTCGCAGTGGACCGCGATGATCCGGCCGACACCGTCCAGGACGCCCGCCTCGACGGCCTCCACGGCTCCGCCGGGCAGGACCTCCTCGGCGGGCTGGAAGAGGAGGCGGACCGGTCGCGGCAGCAGGCCCTGGCGGTGCAGGTCGGCGAGGACGAGGCCGGCGCCCAGCACCGTGGTGGTGTGGACGTCGTGGCCACAGGCGTGCGCGCGGTCGGGGACGGTGGAGCGGTAGGCGCAGTCCACCTTGGTGTCCGGGATGGGCAGGGCGTCGATGTCCGCGCGGATCGCGAGCATGGGGCGGTGCCCGTCCCACGTGCCGATGTCGCAGGTGAGCCCGGTGCCGCTGGGCAGGACCCGGGGGTGGAGGCCGGCGGCCTCCAGCCGGGCCTTGAGCGCCGCGGTGGTGCGAAACTCCTGGTTGCCCAGCTCCGGGTGCATGTGCAAATCCCGGCGGAAGGCGATCAGCTCGGTACGGAGTGACTCCGGCAGCGTACCGAGGAGGGGCGTTTCGCCGGGAACGTCGGCTTCGGGCTCGCGGGACATCAACTTGTTCACCCATCAAAGGGTAGGCGTCTTTACCCCTCAACTGACGTGTGATCTACAAAACTTCAGCCCGATAGGGGAAAGAAACCACGCTGACCGGGCTTGAGTCGGGTTCGAAGTGGGTAAGCTCACGCGATTTGGGGGTTGTCTTGGGCTTTTCGGGTACCCTGACTCTCCGCCGTTAACACTCGTTCACGCTCCGGTGAGCGTCAGCCCGTGCGCGGCGCGTGCCGTCTCGGCCACTGCGGCCAGGAACCCGCGCGCCCGGGGCGGGGCGCCCGCGCGCAGCCACTCCGGGGCCACGTCGCACACCGTGATCGTCACTCCGCTGCCCGCGAGGGCCGTCGGCAGGGTGTGCACGACGGTCGAGGGGAAGCTCACCACCGTACGCCCGATCGGGCCGCGCCGCGCGGTCATCTCCAGTGGCAGCTCGGGGCGGACCACCTCCAGGCCGGTCGTGGTGGCGATGCGGTGCAGCTTGGTGACGTCCTCGCGGCGGTGGGCGAAGTAGCGGGTGACGCCGTGCGCCGCGGCCAGGGCGGCGACGGCGTCCACGTACCGGTCGGGGTCGACCACACCGGTCTCCACGAGCGACGTGCCGACCAGGTCGGCGCCGCCGGTGATCCGGGGCGGGCCGTAGCGGGCCCGGGTCCAGGCGAAGGTGTTGCGGCTGACCTCGGCGCCGTCGGGCGCCTGGACCGGCAGGGCGCTGAAGATCTCCAGGGCGCGTCGGCGGCCGGGCGACAGCCGGCGCCGGGCGAGCGCGCCGACCGGGGCGAGGGCCAGCTCGCGCGGGGAGCGGACGCCGCCGCGGTCCCAACGCGCCAGCCGCTCGCCGCTGACCAGCTGGGCCGCGTACTCCATGGTGGCCGTGCCGTCGTCGACGACGGTGACGCGGCGCGGCCGGAAGAGGCCGAGCAGCAGCTGCGCGTGGCGGGAGAAGGGGTCGCCGACGAGGACCCGGTCCACGTCGCGCAGCAGCGGCGCGAGATCCCGCAGGGTGCGGGGCAGGCCGCCGCGCGGCCCGCGGGCCTCCTGCCAGCGGACGGTGGCGTCCTCGTCCCTGGCGATCCCCGCCATGCGGCGGAGCTGGCCGCGGGACATGGGGTCGGTCGGCGGGAGGACGACGACGGTGAGCCGGCCGGGGCCGCCGCCCCGCGCGCACGCCCACTCCAGGGCGTTCAGGACCTGGACGGGACTCTCGACGAGGGCGACGTTCCGGCGGCTCGGGCGGCTCGGGGAGCTGTGGGGGCTCGGGCGGCTCGGGGAGCTGTGGGGGCTCGGGGGTCCGGGGAGCTGTGGGGGCTCGGGGGGCTCGGCTGCCAATGTGGGGTGTACGGGATCTGTGGGATGCATGGGCTTCCTGGGCTTCCTGGGGCTCATACGGGGGCCGGGACCCTGCGGAGCGTCCTCATGGGCGCGAGCTCCGACCCGTGCGCCCGTTTCACACCGTCGCCGAAGGTCGTTCCGGTGGTGCGGTTGTCCCGGACGGGACGGGTGGGGCCCTGCGGTTCGACGGGGGCGGCCCGGTCGCCCCCCCTGGTCGCGGGGTCGAGGGTGGCGTGCCGCTCGGCGAGGACCGCGCCGAGGGCGACGGCGGCCAGGGCGGTCCGCAGTCCGGTCCCGCGACCGCCGGAGCCGACGGGGATGTGCGGGTGGTCACGGCGGAGCGTCCCGGTGACCTCGCGGGGCGTGTCCGGTCCGGCCTCGGCTGGCCGCCGGGCGGTCCCGGTGGCGCGACCGCGCGGCACGTACCCGGTGACGTGGGACCCGGAATCCGCGACGACCGCGATCCGGTGCGTGGGGGAAGGCACGTCGAGGACGTTAGGAATCCCTTCCGGTGCGCGGCCCAACGCGACCGCAACAAACGGTGAACAGCGCCGGGCGGTCGTCCGGTCGACCACCCCGTCACCGGGTGTTCACCACCCCTCCCTTTCCCGGTGGTGAGGAAGGCCGGGGACACCGCCTCATCTCGGGGCCGTGGTCGAGCTCTCCCTCGCCGTGCCGTACCTCAACGTGAGGGGTACGCGCCCGACGCCCTCCGAAGCCTCCGCGCCAACGCCTGGGGCAACCGCTGCTTCGTCCTCGTCGACGACTGCTCCACCGACGGCACGCCGCAGGACCTCCGGCGCGACGCCGGCCCGGCGACCGCACGCGCTGAGCCCGCCGAGCGGCCTGCCCGCCTCCGGCAACGGCTCGGCCCGCCGCGTGACGTGCCGGGCCCGGCACGCGGCACGGCGCGTCCGCCGGGCGGCCGACCGCCCCGGTCGGGGCCGCGCCGCACGGCGTGAGGGACCGCCCCGCGTGAGGGACGGCCCCGCGTGAGGGACCGCCCCGCGTGAGGGACGGCCCTGCGTGAGGGACGGCCCTGCCGGCGGTATGGGACCGGCAGGACCGACACGGACTGCCCGCCCGTCCCGGCCCCGACCACACCACGGTCCCGCGCCCCGGCGGCCCCGGCGGCCGGTCTACTCGACCGGCACGGCCCGCTCGACCGGCTCGACCGGTTCCTGGATCTCCGTCACCCACTCCGCCGGGTCCTGCGACCACTCCAGGTACAGCTCGCGGGAGTACCCCACCGAGCGGTAGCCGTTGGCGTCGATCCAGGTCGCCAGGGTCTGGATGGTGGGCAGCAGCTCCTCCATCGCCCCCCGGTGGACGACCGTCGCCGCCCGCTCCAGCCCGGGCAGGTCGACGATCCGGACGCCCGGCACGTCGACGACCCCGGCGGGAACGGTCATCCCCGCGTGGACGACGATCGAGCCGTCGCCCTCCGGTGCGTCCTCGTAGTAGGCGATGCCCGGGCCGGAGAGGGTGACCCCGGCGGCTTCCAGCCGGGCGCACAGCTCCTGGTACAGGGGGGTGATGACCGGGCCGATCTCACCCGGTCCGAACCCCGCGGCGACTCCGGTCAGCTCGGCCAGCCGGGCTGCCGGCACGCTCTTCACGACGACGTCCTGCGTGGACATGTGTCCCTCGCTCTCGATGGCTCGGAGCCTCGCCGCGACCCGCGCCAGCCGCGCGGCCGCCTCGCTGACGGCCGACTCCAGCTCGGCCTGCCGCAGTCGCAGCATCCCGCGCAGTTCCTCGGGCGCGACCTCCTCGTCGAGGATCGACCGCACCTGGTCGAGGGTGAACCCGAGGTCCTTGAGCGCGATGACGCGGTTGAGCCGGGCGAGCTGACCGGCCCCGTAGAAGCGGTAGCCGCTGTGCGGGTCGACACGGGCGGGGCGCAGCAGTCCGACGGCGTCGTAGTGGCGCAGCATCCGGACCGACACCCGGCCGTGCCTGGCGAAGTCTCCGATGGTGAACATGACGCCTCCTACGACACGGCCTCACACGGTGTCAGGGTCAAGGTCGGATCGAGCGCGCCGGGTCACCGGCCGGGGCGAGGGGTGCTCAGAACGCGTCCGTCGGGACGTACGTGCCCCACACCTCGCGCAGCGCGTTGCAGACCTCACCGACCGTGGCCCGGGCCTTCAGGGCGTCCTTCATCGGGTACAGGACGTTGTCGCTGCCCTCCGCGGCCTTCTTCAGCTCCGCGAGGGCCTCGTCGACCGCCGCCTGGTCCCGCTCGGCCCGCAGCCTGGCGAGGCGCTCGGCCTGCTGGGCCTCGATGGCCGGGTCGACGCGCAGGGGCTCGTACGGCTCCTCCGCGTCGAGGGTGTAGCGGTTGACGCCGACGACGACGCGCTCGCCGCTGTCGGTCTCCTGCGCGATGCGGTAGGCGGAGCGCTCGATCTCGTTCTTCTGGAAGCCGCGTTCGATGGCGCTGACGGCGCCGCCGAGCTCCTCGACCTTCGTCATGAGTTCGAGGGCGGCGGCCTCCACGTCGTCCGTCATCTTCTCGACGACGTAGGACCCGGCGAACGGGTCGACGGTGGCGGTGACGTCCGTCTCGTACGCCAGGACCTGCTGGGTGCGCAGGGCCAGGCGGGCGCTCTTGTCGGTGGGGAGCGCGATGGCCTCGTCGAAGGAGTTGGTGTGCAGCGACTGCGTGCCGCCGAGGACCGCGGCGAGGCCCTGCACGGCGACGCGGACGAGGTTGACCTCGGGCTGCTGGGCGGTGAGCTGGACGCCCGCGGTCTGGGTGTGGAAGCGCAGCATCCAGGACTTGGGGTTCTTCGCGCCGAACTCGTCGCGCATGACCCGTGCCCAGATGCGGCGGGCCGCGCGGAACTTGGCGACCTCCTCCAGGATCGTCGTGCGGGCGACGAAGAAGAAGGAGAGGCGGGGCGCGAAGTCGTCGACGTCCATGCCCGCGGCCACGGCCGTGCGGACGTACTCGATGCCGTCGGCGAGGGTGAAGGCGATCTCCTGCGCGGGCGAGGCACCGGCCTCCGCCATGTGGTAGCCGGAGATCGAGATGGTGTTCCACTTCGGGATCTCGGCCTTGCAGTACTTGAAGATGTCGGCGATCAGCCGGAGGGACGGCTTCGGCGGGAAGATGTACGTGCCGCGGGCGATGTACTCCTTCAGCACGTCGTTCTGGATGGTGCCGGTCAGCTTGTCGGCGCTGACGCCCTGCTCCTCCGCGACGAGTTGGTAGAGCAGGAGCAGCAGCGCGGCGGGCGCGTTGATCGTCATCGAGGTGGAGACCTTGTCCAGCGGGATCCCGCCGAACAGGACGCGCATGTCGTCGACGGAGTCGATCGCCACGCCGACCTTGCCGACCTCGCCGTGCGCGATGGCGGCGTCCGAGTCGTGGCCCATCTGGGTGGGCAGGTCGAAGGCGACGGACAGGCCCATGGTGCCGTTGGCGATCAGCTGCTTGTAACGGGCGTTGGACTCGACGGCGGTGCCGAAGCCGGCGTACTGCCGCATGGTCCAGGGGCGGCCCGTGTACATCGTCGGGTAGACGCCCCGCGTGAAGGGGTACGAGCCCGGCTCGCCCAGCTTCTCGCCGGGCTCCCAGCCGGACAGCGCGTCCGGCCCGTACACCGGCTCGATGGGCAGTCCCGACTCCGACTCGCGCGCCATGTGCTGTGCCTTCCGATAGACCTACTCGCAGGTATCGACCCTCGCGACGGACTGTAGCGGCGGGCGTGCGGCCGGTGGAGGGCCGCACGCTGGGACCTTGCTCACAGCATTCCCCGGGGCCTTCGTCACAGCATCGTCACACCACTCCGGTGGGGGCAACCACCGCCGGCTGTCGACGATCCCTGGATACACACGAACCAGACCCGGGGGGCCACCATGTACCGACGTTCGACCGCGATAGGCAGAGGGCTGCTGGCCGCCGTGGCGGTGGCACTGGCCGCGGGCTGCACCGCCCAGGCGGCGGGACCGACCGGGTCGCCGGCGCCCGCCGCGTCGGCGCCGGGCACGGCCTCGCCGTCGGCGGACTCCTCGGGGGCGCCGTCCTCCTCGCCGTCCGGGTCGTCCTCGCCGTCCGGGTCCTCCGCGTCCGCCTCGCCGTCCGCGCCGGGCGGTGACGGGCCGTCCGCGTCCGCCTCCCCGGCCGTGCTGGCCAAGGGCACCGAGAACGAGCAGGTCCGCGAGGCGCAGGCGCGGCTGCGGCAGCTCGGCCACTTCCACCGCAGCCCGACGGCCTTCTACGGCGCCATGACCGCCGAGGCCGTCTCCGCCTTCCAGGGGAAGAAGGGCCTCCCGGCGACCGGCGAGGTGGACGCGGCGACCTGGCGGGCGCTGGTGGCGGCGACGCGGAGGCCGACCGGCGACGAGCTGCGGCCGCCCACCACCAACGAGGTGGACACGCCGGACCAGCGCTGCATGACGGGTCGGGTGCTCTGCATCAGCAAGGAGAGCAGGACCCTCGCCTGGATGGTCGACGGGAAGGTCGTCTCGGCGATGGACGTCCGCTTCGGCGCGGTGAACACGCCCACGCGGGAGGGCACCTTCAAGGTGGACCGCAAGGAGGTCGAGTGGAAGTCGACGCTCTACCACTCCGACATGCCGTACTCGATGTTCTTCAGCGGCGGGCAGGCGGTGCACTACTCCGCCGACTTCGCGGCGCGCGGCTACAACGGCGGCTCGCACGGCTGCGTCAACGTCCGGGACAAGGACCGGCTCGCGACGGTGTTCTCGCAGGTGAAGGTGGGGGACAAGGTCGTCGTCCACTGGTGACCCGCCGGTGTCCGCGGGGCCGTCGGGCGGCGGGACCGTCCGGCGGCGCGCTGCCGGGTGGGGGCGGGGGCCTGTGAGCCGGGTGATCGTGTGGGCCGGGTGACCGGGCGGCGGGTGACCCTGTGGGCCGGGTACCTGTGGGCCGGGCGGCGGGGGGGCGAGGACGGGCTGCCGGGATCCCGGGGCCTGCGCGCGGGGGCCGGGCGGAGGAGATGGGCGCGGGCGGGACCGGGGGAACGTGTCCCGCCCGCGCCATGTGCGCCGAGCCGTAGGTACGGGGGGAACCCCGGCTCGTGCGCCGCCGATGACCAGTCGGCTCACTCATTACTGCGTCACCGGCTCGAAAAGTGTCACACCTTGGCCGCGCCGCTGTGAAAGCGCAGGTCAGAGGGGTGAATGAGGCGCGAGGGTCAGAGGGTGGCGCGGGGCGCGGAGGTCAGGGGAACGGTCCACGAGACCGCCGAGGCGGAACCGCCCGCGCCCCCCGACGCCTTCCCGCCCGACGCCTTGCCCCCGGACGGCCGGCCACCGGACACCTTGCCGCCCGAGGTGGTGCCGCCGGACGTCCTCCCGCCCGACGACGTGCCGCCCGAGGTCGTACCGCCCGGCTTGGCGCCGGTGGTGCCACCGCTGCCGTCGCCGTCGCCGTCACCGCCGCCGACGGACTCCGGGTCGCCGGTGGCGCCGGTGGCGCCGGTGGACGTGCCGCCGGACCCGCGCCCGGACAGGACCTCGTCGCAGAAGCGCTCGATCCCGCCGCCGGCCTTCGCCGACAGCTCCAGCTGCTGCCGCCGCGCCCCGTCGAGGTGGCCGTCGCGGTAGTCGCGGCACGCCTGCGTGGTGCGGTCGGGCCAGGCGCCGCCCGGGGCGCGCTTGTCGCCACCGGCCCAGTACTCGTCGTCGGCGTGCCCGCGGTCGGCGCCATCGTTGTCAGCGGTCCCGTCGGAGCCGGCTGTCGCGTCCGGGCCGCCGGTGGCGGGGAGGGACGCGCCGGGGGGCGTCGGGCCGTCCGGGTGCGGGGGCGTCACCGGGCGGGTCGAGCCCCGCGGGGTGACGGCCACGCCGTCGGGCGTGTCGAGCTCCATGGGCGCGGACGCCGAGGCGGCCGGCACGGGGGCGGCGTCCCCGCCGAAGTCGGGCAGGACACCCGTGCCGGCGGCGACCGCGACGCCGCCGACGGCCAGTCCGGCGACGGAGGCGGCCAGGCCCCAGCGGGCGGGGCGGGTCCAGGCGCGGGCCCGCGTCCGGCCGGCGGGACGGGGGGAGCCCCCGATGCGCACGGCGCCGAGGTCGCGGCCCGTGCCGGGCGCCCGGCCGTCGACGCGCGTCGACCTGGCCGCGCGGAACGCCGTGAGCGCCGCCTCCTCGCCGGGCAGCGCGCCCGCGGGGCCGGTACGGGTGCGCGCCGCGTCGGCCCGGGCGGACTCCAGCGCCTCCGCGAGGCGTTCGGCCTGCAACCGTGTGTAGTCGTCGTCGGCGTCGACCGGCTCACCACACAGCAGTCGCTCCGCCGCCTCGTGGTCGAGCCACTCATACCGCTCGTCGGCCATCACATGTCCTTCTGCGTCCGTGAGCGCGAATGCGTCACAGCACGGCGCACGGCAGCGGCCCGTGCGCCGGTCCTCGTCCGGGGACCCGGCTGCGGCGGTACGGCGCTCAGCGCGACGCCGGTCGGGTCGGCGGCGCCCAACAGTTCGGCCAGCCGCTTCAGCCCCCGGTGGGCGGCGGTGCGGACCGCGCCGGGGCGCTTGCCCAGGGCCTCGGCCGCGCTCTTGGCGTCGAGGCCGACGACGACCCGGAGGATCACGGCCTCGGCCTGGTCCTGCGGGAGCTGGGCGATCAGGTCCATGGTGTGGCCGGTGGCGAGGGCCTCCATGGCCTCGACGGCCGTGTCGGCGTCGGCGGGCTTGTCCGTCAGCTCCGTCTCGTCGCCGCCCTGCGCGGGGCGGCGGCCGCGCATGCGCAGGTGGTCGAGGGCGCGGTTGCGGGCGATGCGCGCGGCCCAGCCGCGGAAGCGGTCGGCGTCCCCGCTGAAACGGTCGAGGTCGCGGGCGATCTGGAGCCAGGACTCGGAGGCCACGTCCTCGGCGTCCACCTCGCCGACGAGCGTGCGTATGTACCCGAGCAGCCGCGGGTGCACGGCGCGGTACACAGTCCGGAAGGCGTCCTCGTCCCCGTCCTGCGCCGCGAGCACTGCGGCGGTCAGCTCCGCGTCGTCCCCCAGCACTCCACAACCCGTTCGTCTCGCGGCCGGCAAAGCCGGGCCGCTCCGCCCAGCGCGCAGGAGCACGCTACGTGCTCCTGCCGTATCTCGTCCATGTTTGTACAACATGCAACGGCATGCGCCGACGGGTGGTGTGACAGAAAACGCACCCCGGGCGCTGATAGGAGTACGGGGCCGTCCTACGGACCCGCGGACGGCGACCGGGGCCTCTCCTGTGGGGGGTGGCGGCCCCGGTCGTCCTCCGGATCGGCCCGCCCGCCCGCCTCTTGGCCGGATCCGGGCGCCCGCTCCCCCGCCTCCTGCGGCGTCCCCGCCTCCTCCCGCAGCCGGCCCGCGAGCCTCCGGAGCCCCCGGTGGGCGGCGGTGCGCACCGCGCCGGGGCGCTTGCCCAGCAACCGCGCGGCCGCCGGGGCGTCCAGGCCGACCACCACCCGTAACAGCACCGCCTCCGCCTGGTCGCGGGGCAGCTCGCGGACGAGGGCGAGCGCCTCGCCCGTGGCGAGGGACTCCAGCGCGGCGAGGGCCGTGTCCCGGCCGTCGGGGAGGTCGAGCGCGTCCTCGTCGAGTGCGGCGGTACGCGGTCGGCGGCGCTGCCGGCGCAGGTGGTCCAGGGCCCGGTGGCGCGCGATCGTCGCCGCCCAGCCGCGGAAGCCGCCGCCGTCCCCGCGGAACCGGCCGAGGTCGCGGGCGATCTCCAGCCACGCCTCGGCGGCCACGTCCTCGGCGTCGTCCCCGACGAGCCCGCGCACGTACGTGAGGAGCTGCGGCTGGACCAGGCGGTACACCCGGGCGAAGGCCGCCTCGTCGCCGTACTGCGCCTGCCGGACCGCGGCGCCGAGTTCCGCATCGTGTCCCCCCATACCTCAGCCTGCGTGCGCCCGCGGGGAAGTGTCACAGGGCCGGGGGGAGGGAGGCGGTCCGGAACGGGCGCGGGAGTGACCCGGATCACCTCTAATCAAGTTTGCCTAGTCCCCCCGGCCGGGCATACCGTCCGTGTAGTCAAACTTGACGAGACGGGCGAGACGCCCACCGAGGAGACCGCGTGACCTTCCTGCCCGACACCGGATACGCCCCGACGCCCGAAGACCGCGCGAGCCTGGACGCCTGGTTCGCGGAGTACGACGCGCGCAGCGCCCGGCGCGACGTCGAGGGCATGGCCGACCTGGCCGTCTTCCCGCTGAACCTGGTCAGCGACGACAGCGCGGGCGACGGCCGGTCCGCCCAGTGGGACCGGGAGCAGTTCGTCGCCACGATGACGCACGTGATGGGGGACGGCGCCGACGACATCACGTTCGAGTCGACGCGCACCCCGGTCTTCCTGTCGCCCGCCATGGCCGTCGTCTTCACCGACTCCACCATGACCGCGGGCGGCACGACGCGCCGGCTGCGCTACGCGGACGTCCTCGTCCGGCGGCAGGGGGCGTGGGCGTTCCAGACCATGATCCAGGGCGGGTGGGGCGACAACCTCTGACGCCGGCCCGTGATGCGGGGCCCGGCGGTCGCCACCGGACGATGGCCGCCACCGGACGATGGCGGCCGTCCGGCGGCGGGCCGTCCGATGCCGGCCGCGCCCCCGTCGCCGCCATCCGGCGGCCGACGCGCCCGGTGACCGCCGTCCGGTGGCGGGTACCGGCGGTCCTCCGCCGCGCCGTCGCGATAATGCGCGGGTGACCACCGCACCCGTACCGCTCCCCGCCGACCACATACCGCCCGGTGCCGCCGAGTGGCGTTCGGCCGACGCGCGCCGCTGGCTGGCCGCCTCGCCCGCCGCGTGGGCGCACCCCCTGTGGGCCGTCCTCGCCCTGGCCGCCGGGACCGTGTGGCAGGTGGCGGCGGTCCCCGCGGCCCCCTGCACCACGGCGTCCCCCTGCGGGGCGGACTGGCTGGGCATGGGCTTCGCCGCGCTGCTGCTGCTCACCCTGTACTGGGTGGCGCGCCAACCCCGGCTCGCGCTGGCGGGCCTGGTGCTGCTGCTCGCCGGGCACGTCACGGACGGCGGCACGCAGGCCCTCGGCACGCCGCCGTGGCTCGCCTTCGTCGTGGCGGCCGGGTTCGCCGCCGCCGGGCTGCTGCACCGGCTGTCCGTCGCGGCCCGGCAGCGGGCGCTGGCCGGCGAGGCGGCCGGGCCCGCCGCGCACGCGGTGCCCGCCGCCGCGCTCGCCTTCCGCCGCGGGCGCCTCTCCACCTCCGTCGCCGCGCTGCTGCTGGCCGTCGCGGCCTTCGGCTGGTGGCAGGGCCAGGCGGTCGCCGACGCGTACGAGGAACGGGCCGCGCGCCTCACGCCCGTGACCGGGACGGTCGTCCGGTCGGACGAGGACGGGCTGCGCGTCTCGGTGCCGTCCCTGGAGCGCGCGTACGACATCGAGGTCCTGTTCCCGGAGGACTTCCCCGTCGACAGCGAGGTCGACGTCCTCGTGGACGGCGACTGGGTGCGGCTCGTGGCCGAGCCGTACGACATCGCCGGGTGGGAGCTGCTCGTGCTCGTCGCGCTGGTCGGCGGGTTCGCCTTCCTCGCCAACGCGGTCGACGGGCGCACCCGCTCGCGGTGGGCGCACCACGGTCCCCTGCCCGTCCTGCGCGTGCTGGTGCGGGAGGGTCACGACGACGGCAGGACGTGGGTGTACGCGGCCGACGACCTCGCGGCCGAGCGGCCCCTGTTCCGCTTCCACTCCCTGTACGCCGTCGAGGACGAGGACGAGGGCGCCGCGCCGTTCGGGGCCGGGGGCGGCGCGGGCGGTCCCGAGGACGACGACGAGGGCGGCGCGTGGGGGCGCGAGGACGACCTGGTCGAGGAGTTGCGCAAGGTCGGCGCCGTCCTCAAGGGCGAGGACCCGCCGCCCCCGCTGCGCGAGGCCGTGCTGTACGGGCTGCCGTACGCGGGCGCCGAACTGGTCTTCGCCGCCCGCGACGACGAGGACAGCCCCGAGGTCTCCGTGGAGTGCAGCGTCACCGCCGTGAAGCCGGCCGTGCCCGGCCCGTTCGGCGGCAGGGGCCCCGGGCCCACGGCGGGCGGGCAGCGGCGGCCGCGGGGCCGGTCCGTCGACGAGGTCGCCGCGACGCTGGCGCCGTCCACGGCGCCCCGCGTCTGGGGGGCGAACGGCGTGTCCCGGGCGGTCGGGGTCTTCCTGCTCCTGGTGCAGGGCGGCGGCGTGTGGGCGCTGCTCGACGACGAGTTCACCTGGACGTCGGTGGTCCCGCTGGTCGGCCTGTTCTTCGTCGTGTCGTCCGCGTCGACCGCGCTCGGTTGGCGCCTCACCGCGGACCGGGACGGCCTGTGGGTCGCCGGGGCGTGGCGGGTGCGGCACGTGCCGTGGGACCGGGTCCTGACGGTCCGCCATCGCAGCGGCGGCGACATCGTCATCGCCCGCGAGGAGGACACCGAGCTGACGCTCTCCCCGGTGGGCTGGGCGTGGCTGGAGCGGCGGTCGGGCCGCGAACCGGCCGGGCCGCGCGCCGCCGAGGAGGCGTACGCGCTGTTGCGCCGGCCCGAGCTGCGCCCGGCGGAGGCGGCCGGCCCCGGCGAACAGGGCATGCCGGTCGGCCCGCTCCTCGCGGCGGCGTCGGTCCTGTGGGGGGCGGCCGTCCTGCTCCTGCTCTGACGGTGCGGCGTTCGCGGTACGGCGGGGCGCCACGGCGGGGGGCGGCGCGTCCCTGCCGGTGCGCGCCCCGGCGGGGACGGTACGCGGGTGGGACGGCGGCGGGCGGGACGGCGGGGGCGGGACGCGGGACGCGGGTGGCTCAGGATTCGCTCAAGTGCGTGACCCGCGGCCCGCCCCGTGCGTCTCCCCCGGTGACATCCGCAGGTCCGCGGACCCCTGCGTCCGCGGGCCCGTGCACGAGGGAGCCGCACATGGCCATCAGCAAGCCGCCCCTGGTCCTGTTCCGCGACGGGGACGACATCCGCCGCGACCTGCGCCTGGCGCTCGCGTCGGCGACCGACGCCGAGCGGCCCGGACTGGAACGGGCCCTCGCCCTCGTCGAGGCGCAGTGCGCGCGCGGCGACGACGACGTGCTCGCCCAGTGGACGCGCGGCGTACTCGAGGCCGCCGGGGTCGACCCGGCCCGCGACCACGTGAAGGCCGTGGCCGCCGTGCGCGGCGCCGTACCGGAGCTGAGCCTCCTCGCCGCGCACCGGCTGGTGAAGGGCGCGGCGGGCGAGCTGTAGCGGCGGCCCCCACGGACGGTACGGGCCTGGGCGCGGGCCCACGCGGCGCGGGCCCACGACGCCGCGGGCCTGAGCCGGACGGGCCTTGAGCGGACGGGCCCGGGCCCTGCGCGACAACCCGGGCCCTGCGCGACGACCCGGGCCCTGCGCGACAACCGGGAACGGGACGCGACGGCCCTCGGCGTACCCGACCCGGCCCTATGCGATGCGGGCGCGCCGGGAGACGACCGCCTGGAGGATCCGGCGGCCCTCGGCGGAGAGCTCCAGGACGCGGCGCAGCCCGTACGCCCCGCCCTCGGCCAGGATCTCCAGGGCCCGCACCTGGCGGCGCAGCTCGCCGCCGGCCAGGGGGCCGACCGCGTCGAGGTCCCCCGCGCGGCAGAGGTCCAGCGCCCGCGCGAGTTCCGGGCCGGCGGCGGCGCCGAGCCGCTGGTGCAGCTCCAGCGCGGTCAGCGAGCAGGTGTCGGCCCACGCCCGCAGGGACCCGGGCGCCCACCCGGCGGGAGCCGCGTCCAGCATGGAGCGGACCAGCGCGGACTCCTCGTCGCCGACCGGGGCCGGACGGGCGTCCTCCAGCACCGCCGTCGTCTCGGCGAGGCGGCGGGACCAGCCGGCCCCGCCGCGGGCCACGCCCAGCCACAGGGGGCGCAGCTGGTCGGTCGCCTCGGGGACGAGCAGCGGCATGCAGCGGTCGAGGCAGGCCAGCGCGGCGGCGGCGAGGCCGCGCTCGTCGGCCCGCGCGATCAGCTCCACCAGGCTCGGGGTCGTGCTCGGACTCATGGACGTCTCCCGTCGCTGACGCGGTACTCCCCTTTCTGCGCCACCCGGGAGCAAAGCGTCACTCACGGTCGCCGGAACGTCACATCTCCCCCCGCTTCGGACGGAACCGCGCCCCGCCCCCCGCAGCCCGTCCACCGGGCCACCGGCCCCCGTCCGCCGACCCACCGGTGCACCGACCCGCCACCCCGCCGGCCCACGCACCCACCGCACCCCTGGCCCACCGGCCCACCGGGCCACCGGGCCACCGGCTCACAGGCGCCGGGCGAGGGCCGCGAAGTCCTGCCAGGGCAGGGCCGGCCGGCGGGGGTCCCACACCTTCTGCGCCAGGGCACGCAGCGGCGTGCGGATGCCCGCGGCCACCTGGGCCTGCGTCTGGGCGTTCGCGAGGTCGCACCACACCGCGAACCGGCCGCCCAGGATCTGGCGGGAGTACCGCTCGGGCACCGGCTGCGTGCCGCGCAGCACCAGCGGGGTCCACTTCTCGTAGATCTCGCGGCCGGTCGGGTAGGTGAACTGGTTGGGCTGGCCGAGGACGTAGTAGAGGTACCGGTCGTTGACGTTGACGACCGGGCGGCCCTCGGCGAGGTACTCGGCCGGCGGGCGGGCACCCAGCTCGCGGCCGGTCCAGTACTCGACCTCCACGTCCTCGTCGGCCTTCACCACGCCGCCGCGGAAGATCCCGTCGTTCCACGCCTTGGGCTGCTTCCCGGCCGCGCGCACCGTGGCGGCCCGGTCGTTCAGCCACTCCGTCGCCAGGTCCTGCACGCGGCCCGCCGCGCCGTACCGGCGGCGGGCCTCGGCCGCCAGCGCCGGGTACGACGCCTCGGGGTCCTGCGCCATCAGCGCGCGGTACTCGTCGGCGCCGACGTGGAAGTACCGCCCGGGGAAGAGCGCCGCGTACTCGCGCAGCAGGTCGTCGACGATGCGCGCCGACTGCGGCCGGGCGATGTCGATCGCGCCGCGCGCCACGGTGCCCCGGGCGTCGCGCAGCCGCAGCGACGGGTGGGCGGCGAGGACGGCGCCGAGGTGCCCGGGCGAGTCGATCTCGGGGACGACCGTGACGTGCAGGCTCGCCGCGAGGGCGACGATCCGCCGCACCTCCGCCTTGGTCAGGTGCTGCGGGGACACCACCTCGGGGTGGCTGTCGGACGCGATGCGGAACGCCTGGTCGTCGGAGAAGTGCAGGCCGAGCTGGTTCAGCTTGAGGTCGGCCGCCTCGCGGACGCGGGCCTCCAGCCAGGCCGCGGTGAAGTGTTTGCGGGCGATGTCGACCATCAGCCCGCGCTGCGGGCGGTCGGGCCGGTCGCGGACGACGCCCTCGGGGACGGCCCCGCCGGAGCGGACGGCCTGCTTGACGGTCCGCGTCCCGTAGAAGACGCCCGCCTGGTCGGGTCCGGAGATCCGCACGCGGCCGTCGCGGACGGTCATCGTGTACGACTCGGGCGTCGCGGCGCCCGACCCGCCCGGGGCGAGCGCCAGCTCGACGTCGCCGGCGCGGGGCCGGGCCTCGCCCCGGGCCGGGATGCCCAGCTCCCGGGCGAGCAGCCGCGCCTCGTCGGCCAGCCCGTCGCTGCCCGGCGCGACCACGACGGCGCTCCCGGGCCCGGGCCGCCAGCCGGGGCCCCGCGCCGGGACGTGCTCCCGCACGGCGGGGATGGTGCGCGGCGCGGTGGACAGCGGGTACGTCCGGGTGGGACTCGGGGTGGGCGTGGGGCTGGCGGCGGACGGCGGGGCCGTCGTCGAGGCGGGCCCGGCGCCCACACCGGCATCGTCGTCACCGCCCCCGCACCCGACGAGCCCGAACGCGAGTACGAACACCAGGCCGAGCCCCACCGCGCGCCCGCCGCGCCGCCGCCGCGGCGGCCCGCCCCGGACCGCACCGGTCGGGACCGGCGCGCCCGCGGCGGCTGGGACGGCTGCGGCGGCCGCGGCCGCGGCGGCCCCCGCAGTCGGCGGCGGGGCCGCCGGGCCGCCCCCGGGGGCGTCGGGGGCGGCCCGGTGGGGGGTTTCCGGGCCGTCGGAGGGGCCCGGGCGTGGGGGCGCGGGCGCTATCGGGGCCTCACCTGTGCGTTCGTGTCGTGCGTTCACGCCTGCACCTCCTCCTTCGGGGTCCTCGGGCCCCGGTCCCGACGCGCCGAGTGCGTCCATCCACTGTGCTGAAACTCTGCCTTCCGAGTGAAATACGGAAAGCCTTGAGACCACACTTGCTCACCCTGGGTAACGTTGTGTCCCTTCCCTCACGCGTTTCGCACGACTTCCGCATACCGCCTCCGCCGTTTCGTCCGAGGAGCCCACGCTGTCCCGCGAACCCGCCTCCGGAACTCCGCAGACCCTCGGCATGGCCGCCGCCGTCCCGGCGCAGGCCCGCGGCCTCCCGGCGGACGCCCTGGCGGTGTTCAACGCCGCCCCCTCCCGCGCCGCGGAAGCCTCCCTGCTGGCCTGCTGCGGCAGCGTCCGCTGGGCGCACCGCGTGGCCGCGCACCGCCCCTACCCGACGCTCGACGCCCTGCTCGCCGCCGCCGACGAGGCGGGGTACGACCTGTCCGGGGCGGACCTCGACGAGGCGCTGGGCGACGAGACGGCGCCGGTGCTCCCGCCCGGCACGCCCACCGCCGCGCACACCGCGCTGCGCGCCGCGCACGACGCGTACGAGGCGCGCTTCGGCCACGCCTTCATCGTCTGCCTCGACGCCGACCGGCCCGAGGAGCACCTCGACCGGGTGCTGGGCGGGATCCGGGCGCGGCTCGGGAACGAGCCGGAGGAGGAGCGGGCCGTGGCCGCCGACGAGCTGCGGCGGCTGGCGAGGACGCGACTCGCCCGGCTCATCCAGCATTCTGCCGGTTCGGGTGGTTTCGGTAGGCCGTCCGTGCCTGTTTGATTGCCTGTTTGATCACACATACGGACCCCGCGCGAGGGAACCGACAAGTCGTCGCTACCATGACCGGGGCCGGTGGACCGTACCCGGCCGGGTCTGACCGACAGAGAAGCCGGCCGACCCTGATCCCCGCTCCCGGAGGGTTTTTCCGTGCCGGCTGGAACGCTGTACCGCGGCCGGGAAGGCATGTGGTCGTGGGTGGCTCATCGAGTCACCGGCGTCCTCATCTTCTTCTTCCTGTTCGTACACGTGTTGGACACCGCTCTCGTCCGCGTCTCGCCCGAGGCCTACGACGAGGTCGTGGCGACGTACAAGACCCCGATCGTCGCGCTGCTGGAGTACGGCCTCGTGGCCGCCATCCTCTTCCACGCGCTCAACGGCCTGCGTGTGATCGCCGTGGACTTCTGGTCCAAGGGCGCGCGCTACCAGAAGCACATGCTCTGGACCGTCATGGGCATCTGGATCGTGCTGATGGCGGGGTCCGTCTACCCGGTCCTCGGCCACGCCGCACGTGAACTGTTCGGGAGCTGACGCCAGACATGTCCGCTGACCTCACCAAGTCCACCGTCGGCCCGATCGAGGGCGTGAGCCTCTACGACGTCGACAACCCGGCCCCGCTCATCGAGCCGCCGCGCAAGCGCACCAAGAAGACGCCGAAGTCGACCCGCGGCAACTTCGAGCTCGCCGCCTGGCTCTTCATGCGCCTCTCCGGCGTCGTGCTCGTCGTCCTCGTCATCGGCCACCTGCTGATCCAGCTCGTGCTGGACGGCGGCGTCTCCAAGATCGGCTTCGCCTTCGTGGCGGGCCGCTGGGCGTCCCCGTTCTGGCAGGTCTGGGACCTGCTGATGCTGTGGCTCGCGATGCTGCACGGCGCGAACGGCCTGCGTACCGTCATCAACGACTACGCCGAGCGCCCGAACACGCGCCTGTGGCTCAAGGGCCTGCTCTACACCGCCACGGTGTTCACGATCCTCCTGGGCACGCTGGTGATCTTCACCTTCGACCCGAACATCCGCTAGGCACGGGCTGGGGTAATCCACACCATGAAGATCCACAAGTACGACACCGTCATCGTCGGCGCCGGCGGCGCGGGCATGCGCGCCGCCATCGAGGCGACGAAGCGCAGCCGCACCGCCGTGCTGACGAAGCTCTACCCCACCCGCTCCCACACGGGCGCCGCGCAGGGCGGCATGGCCGCCGCGCTGGCCAACGTGGAGGAGGACAACTGGGAGTGGCACACCTTCGACACGGTCAAGGGCGGTGACTACCTGGTCGACCAGGACGCCGCGGAGATCCTGGCGAAGGAGGCCATCGACGCCGTCCTCGACCTGGAGAAGATGGGCCTGCCGTTCAACCGCACCCCGGACGGCACCATCGACCAGCGCCGCTTCGGCGGCCACAGCCGCAACCACGGCGAGGCCCCGGTCCGCCGGTCCTGCTACGCCGCGGACCGCACCGGCCACATGATCCTCCAGACGCTGTACCAGAACTGCGTCAAGGAGGGCGTGGAGTTCTTCAACGAGTTCTACGTCCTGGACCAGCTGATCACCGAGGTCGACGGCGTCAAGAAGTCCGCCGGCGTGGTCGCCTTCGAGCTGGCCACGGGCGAGATCCACGTCTTCCAGGCGAAGGCCGTGATCTACGCGTCCGGCGGCACCGGCAAGTTCTTCAAGGTGACGTCGAACGCGCACACCCTGACCGGTGACGGCCAGGCCGCCTGCTACCGGCGCGGCCTGCCGCTGGAGGACATGGAGTTCTTCCAGTTCCACCCCACGGGCATCTGGCGCATGGGCATCCTGCTGACGGAGGGCGCCCGCGGTGAGGGCGGCATCCTCCGCAACAAGGACGGCGAGCGCTTCATGGAGAAGTACGCGCCCGTCATGAAGGACCTCGCCTCGCGTGACGTCGTCTCGCGCTCCATCTACACGGAGATCCGCGAGGGCCGCGGCTGCGGTCCCGAGGGCGACCACGTCTTCCTGGACCTGACGCACCTGCCGCCGGAGCAGCTGGACGCCAAGCTGCCCGACATCACCGAGTTCGCGCGGACGTACCTGGGCATCGAGCCGTACACGGACCCGATCCCGATCCAGCCGACCGCGCACTACGCCATGGGCGGCATCCCGACCAACGTGATGGGTGAGGTCCTCAGCGACAACACCACCGTCGTGCCGGGTCTGTACGCCGCGGGCGAGGTCGCCTGCGTGTCGGTGCACGGCGCCAACCGCCTGGGCACCAACTCGCTGCTCGACATCAACGTCTTCGGCAAGCGCGCCGGCATCGCCGCCGCCGAGTACTCCGCGACGGCCGACTACGTCGACCTGCCGGAGGACCCGGCGTCCTTCGTGGCGGAGCAGGTCGAGCGGCTGCGGAACTCCACCGGCACCGAGCGCGTGGCGGAGCTGCGGCGCGAGCTGCAGGAGACCATGGACGCCAACGTCATGGTGTTCCGCACCGAGCAGACGATCAAGACCGCGGTCGAGAAGATCGGCGAGCTGCGCGAGCGCTACCGCAACGTCTCCATCCAGGACAAGGGCAAGCGGTACAACACGGACCTGCTGGAGGCCATCGAGCTGGGCAACCTGCTCGACCTGGCCGAGGTCATGGCCGTCTCGGCGCTCGCGCGCAAGGAGTCCCGCGGCGGTCACTACCGCGAGGACTACCCGAACCGCGACGACGTCAACTTCATGCGCCACACCATGGCGTACCGCGAGGTCGGCGACGACGGCACCGAGACCGTCCGCCTCGACTACAAGCCGGTCGTCCAGACCCGCTACCAGCCGATGGAGCGTAAGTACTGATGGCTACCCCCGTACTGGACAAGGTGGAGAAGGACTCCGCCGCCTCGCCGTACATCACGGTCACGTTCCGGATCCGCCGGTTCAACCCGGAGGTCACCGACGAGGCGCAGTGGCAGGACTTCACGATCGAGATCGACCCGAAGGAGCGCGTGCTCGACGGTCTCCACAAGATCAAGTGGGACGTCGACGGCTCGCTCACCTTCCGGCGCTCCTGCGCGCACGGCATCTGCGGCTCCGACGCGATGCGGATCAACGGCAAGAACAGGCTCGCCTGCAAGACGCTGATCAAGGACATCAACCCGGAGAAGCCGATCACGGTCGAGCCCATCAAGGGCATGACGGTCCTCAAGGACCTCGTGGTCGACATGGAGCCGTTCTTCCAGGCGTACCGGGACGTCATGCCGTTCCTGGTCACGTCCGGCAACGAGCCGACGCGTGAGCGCCTGCAGTCGGCCGAGGACCGGGAGCGCTTCGACGACACGACGAAGTGCATCCTGTGCGCCGCCTGCACGTCCTCCTGCCCGGTGTTCTGGAACGACGGCCAGTACTTCGGTCCGGCCGCGATCGTGAACGCCCACCGCTTCATCTTCGACTCGCGTGACGAGGCCGGAGAGCAGCGGCTGGAGATCCTCAACGACAAGGACGGCGTGTGGCGCTGCCGCACCACGTTCAACTGCACCGACGCCTGCCCCCGCGGCATCGAGGTCACCAAGGCCATCGCCGAGGTCAAGCGCGCGCTCATCACGCGTCGCTTCTGACCCACCGGTCCGGCTCCGCCGACGGCCCGCGCCCCCTGCGTACTCCGCACGGGCGCGGGCCGTCCGCGTTGCGGCGGCGGCGTCCACCGGCGCCCCGCCCGGAACCCGGCGACACGCTGCGCGGGATGGTGGAGTCGCCGGCGTCCCGGTGAGGAGGGTGGGGCCATGAGCATCTCCATCGACCACGACCGCTGCATGGGGGCGGGCCAGTGCGCCCTGACGGCCCCCGGCGTCTTCACCCAGGACGAGGACGGCTACGGCGCCCTGGTGCCCGGCCACGACCAGGACGACCCGATGGTCCGGGAGGCCGCCCGCGCCTGCCCGGTCCGCGCCATCACGGTCGCGGGGCCCTAGCGCCCCGTCCACGCCGCGCCGCCCGGTCCGCGCCGTCCCGGGGGCCGGGCCGCCACCGGGGCTGGGCCGTCACGGTGGCCGGGCCCGGGCGCCCCCGTCCGCTCCTCCCGCCCCCACCTCCTTTTCCACCCCACCCGTCCCGTCCGCCCCGGAGCCGCCGCACCGCGCCGCTCCGGGGCCCTTTCGCGTGCCCGGGGCGCCCCTTCCCCGGACCGGTCACGGGGAAGCGGTCCCTTCCGTCCGTCCCACGTGCCCGGCCGGCGTCGCACCGCACCCACTGCTTGAACATGTTCAAAAAGAGGTCTACAGTCGTCCCGACACTACTTTTGAACGTGTTCAAGGAGGGTGGGGCATGGACCTCACAGTCGTCGCCTACATCGCGTACCTGCTCATCAGCGTGGTCCTCACCGTGTGGGTGGCCCGGACGCTGAGCCGCAACGGGCGGGTCTTCCTGGCCGACGTCCTGCGCGGGGACGAAGGGCTCGCCGACGCGGTGAACCGCCTCCTCGTCGTCGGCTTCTACCTCGTCAACTTCGGCTTCGTCGCGCTCTACCTGCGCCAGGACGCCACCATCGACACCGTCCGGTACCTCTTCGAGGGGCTGTCGGTGAAGCTCGGCGTCGTCCTCCTGGTCCTCGGCGTCATGCACCTCGGCAACGTCTACGTCCTCAACCGCATCCGCCGCCGCGGCGCCCTGGACCGCGAGCAGCAGCCGCCCGTCCCGCCGCAGGGCTGGACCCCGCCCGCCGCCCGCGCGTGAGCCCGCGGTGGCCCCGGTGAAACCCCTGCGGCGACTGACCGTCCTGTACGACGCCCAGTGCCCGCTCTGCGTGCACGTGCGCCACTGGCTGCTGCGGCAGCGCGCCCTCGTCCCGATGGACCTCGTGCCGGCCGGGTCGGTCGAGGCCCGGCGCCGGTTCCCCGCCCTCGACCACGCGGCGACGCTGGAGGAGATCACCGTCGTGGGCGACGGCGGGCAGGTCTACCGCTCCGCCGACGCCTGGATCGTCTGTCTCTGGGCGCTCGCCGAGCACCGCGCGAAGGCCCACTGGCTGGCGAGCCCGACCGGGCGGCCCCTCGCCCGGATGACCGTCCTCGCCGCCTCCCGGTGGCGGGCGGCGACGGCGGGCCCCACCTGCGACGGCGGCACGTGCGGGACACCCGGGCGCTCCGGCTAGGCTCGGGTGCTGTGAAGGACCAGAAGGCCGGCAAGGTGGCGAAGAGCGAGCAGACCCGCACCCTGATCCTGGAGACCGCCCTGCGGCTCTTCCAGGAGCGGGGCTACGACAAGACCACGATGCGGGCCATCGCCCAGGAGGCGGGGGTCTCGGTGGGCAACGCCTACTACTACTTCGCCTCCAAGGAGCACCTGGTCCAGGGCTTCTACGACCGGATCGCCGCCGAGCACGCCGCGGCGGTCCGGCCCGTCCTGGACGGCGACCGCGACCTCGCGGCGCGGATCCGGGGCTCGCTGCTCACCTGGCTGGACGTCGCCGAGCCCTACCACCGGTTCGCGGCCCAGTTCTTCAAGAACGCCGCCGACCCGGAGAGCCCCCTCAGCCCCTTCTCGCCCGACTCGGTCGACGCGCGCCGCGCCGCGATCTCCATCCACGAGGAGGTCCTGCACGGCTCCGACACCAAGACCGCGCCCGAACTGACCGAGCTGCTCCCGCACCTGATGTGGCTGATGCACATGGGTCTCGTGCTGTTCTGGGTGTACGACCGCAGCGAGGGCGCCGAGCGCAGCCGCCGGCTGGTGGAGCGGACGGCGCCGCTCACCGCGCGGGCCATCGCGCTCTCCCGGTTCCGGGTGCTGCGGCCGCTCGCGCGCCAGGCGCACGACGTCATCGTGGAGTTCATGCCGGGCGCCAAGGACGCGCTGGAGAAGGACGCGGTCGCGGAGGACGCGCACCCGACGCCCGGCGGTGAGGGGCCGGCGCGGGACCGGCCCGCGAAGGGCCCGTCGGCGGGGGACGCCTAGGGGACTCCCTGGGGCTCCCCGGGGACACGCGGGGGGTTTTGGGGGTGTTCCCGGGGGCCCGCCCACGGCTGCGGCACGGGCATCCCTAGATCCAGTCCAGCTGCCACAGGCGCCAGATGCCGGTGCCGTCGGACAGGTACTGCGAGCCGGTGACGTCGAGGGTGCTGAGCACGTAGTCCTTCTTCTGCCACAGCGGCACGAGCGGCACGTCCCGCGCCACCTGCGCCTGGATCTCCTTGAAGTCGCCGACCGCCCTGGCCCGGTCGCCGTGACTCTGGGTGGCGGCGACGAGCCGGTCGACGCGCGCGCTGGCGTATCCGTTGTGCAGGGCGTTGTCCCGGCCGACCAGCGGCTGCGTGAAGCTGTCGGAGTCGGGGAAGTCCGGTAGCCAGCCCAGCCCGTACGCGTCGTAGGCGCCGCTCGTGTAGCCCTTCTGGAACTCCTTCCACTCGGCGGCGACGATCCGCACCCGGAACAGTCCGGTCGCCTCCAGCTGACGGCGCAGCTCGGCCGCCTCCGCCGCCCAGGTCTCCCCCGCCCGGTGGCCGTACGTGAACGTCACCGGCGTCTCGACGTCCGCGTCGCGCAGCAGCTCCCCGGCCCGTTCGACGGCTTCGTCGCCCTCGGGGTAGGCGTCGAAGAACGGCGTGCTGTGGCCGACGAAGCCCCGCGGGATCAGCGAGTACAGCGGCTCCACGGTGGAGTGGTACGGCCCGGTGGCGATCCTCGCCCGGTCGACGAGCCCGGCCACCGCCTGCCGTACGGCCCGCTCGGCCATCGGTGAGTCCTTCCGGACGTCGAAGACCAGGCTGCGGATCTCGGCCGTGGTGGCCTCCGTCATCCGTACGCCCTCCGCACCCGGGTCGAGCGCGGAGATCACCTCCGGCGGCAGCTGGCGGTGCGTCACGTCGACCTGGCGGCTCCGCCACGCCGAGGCCAGCTGCTCGTCCTCGGCGAAGTACCGCACCTCCACCGGGGTCCCCGACCGGTGGACGGCGCCGCGGTAGTGCGGGTTGGGCTCCAACAGGGCTCGGACGCCGGGCCGGTACTCCTTCAGCACGTACGGCCCCGAGCCGTCGACGGCGTCGCCCTCGCGCAGCCGGTCCTTCGGGTAGCGGCTGCTGTCGACGATCGCGCCCGCGCCGGTGGCGAGCTTCAGCGGGAACGTGGCGTCCCGGGCGCCGAGCCGGAAGACGACCTCCCGGCCGTCGGCGGTGACGCTCCTCAGCGTCGGGAACAGGGCCGCCGGCCCCACGTCCGCGCCGATACCGCGCATCCGGTCGAAGGAGTACACGACGTCCTCGGCGGTCACCGCGCGCCCGTTGGAGAAGGCGAGCCCCTCCCGCAGCGTGCAGCGGTAGGTGGTGAGGCCCGCACCGGCGAACCCGCAGGTCTCGGCCGCGTCGGGCACCGGGGTCGGGGAGCCCGGCTTGAAGGTCAGCAGCGACTGGTAGACGTTGCTGTACAGGGCCCAGGAGCCGGCGTCGTACGCCCCGGCCGGGTCCAGTGACGACACTTCGTCGGTCGTGCCGACGGTGATGGGTCGATCGTTCTCCTTGTCTGCGGGAAGCAGTTGCCAGGCCCCTATCCCGGCCACCACCAGAGCGATGCAGATGACAATGATCCGTACCCGGATCGATCGCATAGCCGTGATTCCTTTCACGCCCTCCCCTGTGCGATGGCGCAAACTCAACCACAGGGTGTTCACCGGCGGAAGGGAAAACCTTCACTTCACAGCCACATCCGCACCACGGCCTGCGGAAGGCCGGGTCACGCCTGGCGCGACGCGAGCTCCACGACCGTGATGTCGGACGGCGCCCCCACCCGGACCGGCGGCCCCCACGCGCCGGCGCCCCGCGAGACGTACAGCTGCGTGTCGCCGTACCGCTCCAGACCGGCGAGGGTCGGGTTCGCCAGGTCGGCGAGGAGGTTGCCGGGCCACATCTGCCCGCCGTGGGTGTGGCCGGAGAGCTGGAGGTCGACGCCGTGGCGGACCGCGTCGTGGATCAGTACCGGCTGGTGCGCGAGGAGCACCGCGGTGCGGGCCCGGTCGCGGTCGCCGAGGGCGCGGGCGAAGTCGGGGCCGTCGCCGTACGTGGCGCCGGCGACGTCGTTGACACCGGCGAGGTCGAATCCGGCCAGCTCGACGCGCTCGTTGCGCAGGGGGCGCAGTCCGAGCTCGCGGACCTCGTCGACCCACTCCTCGGCGCCGGAGAAGTACTCGTGGTTGCCGGTGACGAAGAAGCTGCCGTGCCGGGCGCGCAGCCCGGCCAGCGGCTCGGCCGCCGGGCCCAGGTTCTCGACGCTGCCGTCGACCAGGTCGCCCACCACGGCGACGAGGTCCGGTTGGGTGGCGTTCACGGCGTCGACGATCCGCTGGGCGTGGGCGCGGCCCAGGATCGGGCCCAGGTGGACGTCGCTCACCACGGCGATCCGGTACCCGTGGGCGCCGCGGGGCAGCTTCGCGAGCGGCACGGTCACCCGCTTGACGCGCGGGCCGCGCAGGACGCCGTGGGTGCCGTACCCGACGGTCCCCGCGGCGGCGGCCAGGGCGGCGGCGCCCACGGCGCGGGAGACGAACAGCCGCCGGGACATCCCCGGCGCGGGGGCGACGGGCGCCTCGGGCGCGGGGGCGGGCGGGTCGGTGGCCTCGGCGGCCCGGGCTGCGGCCGAGGGAGCCTCGGCGGCCTCGGGGGCCGCGGGGGCCGGTCCGGCCGGGCAGGGCACGGGCGCCGCCACCGCCGCCTCGCGGGGCGCGGGAACCGGGGCCTGCGCCGGGGCTTCAGGGGCCGGGGCGGGGGCCGCCGGCGGGGCGGTGGGCCGGCGGGCCGGCAGGCGCAGGAGGAGCGGGCGCAGCGCCTCCCCGACCAGCAGCGCCAGCACCAGGTACAGGAGGACCGCCAGCCACAGGAAGCCCGGCCACGCCAGCACCTGCTGGAGCGCGAACGGGGCGCCCGCCCGGCCCGCGGTCAGCGCGCCGAGCGACAGCAGCGGCAGGGCCACCGCGGCGGCCGTCCCGGCCCGCCGCGCCGCACCTCCCGGGCGGGTGGTGTCGCGGACGAGCCGCCGCCACACGTACCAGTGCACCCCGCCGAAGAGGGCCAGGACCAGGGGGACGACCAGCAGGGCCACCAGCACGACCGCCCTCCTACTTCTCGTCGCGTTCGCGCCGCAGGGCCCGCACCCCGCGCAACCCGATCACGCCAATGGCCGTCCCCAGGAGAAAGGACGTGACGGCCAGCAGAAGATGAACCCAGAAGTATCCGGTGGGGTCACCCGCGTCGTCGAAGGCGAGGCCACTCGCGTCGTTCCACAGGTTCTTGACGAAAGTGATCCAGATGAACCAGCTCCACACCCCGAACGCGAGCAGGAACCAGGAGGCGGAGCGGCTGAGTCTCATGGCCCCAGTATCCGGTGCACCGGTGTCGGGAGCCGCGCCGGGTGGTTGTACGTTCTCGAACGTGCTTGCTCTCAAGAAGGCCACCGCCTCCGTGGCCGCCGCCGTGCTGCTCCCCCTCGCCGCCGCCGGTCCCGCCCTCGCCGCGCCGAGCCCGCAGCCGAAGCCGCACCCCAAGCCGCCGGCGTCCATGTCGACGGTGGGCGGGGCCCTGCTGGGCAAGCCGGGGACGCAGGTGCGGCTCGCGGGCGGGGCGCCGGTCCTGCCGAAGGAGCTGACCGGCCGGTCCTGGATCGTCGCGGACGCCGAGAGCGGCGACGTGCTGGCCGCGCACAACGCGCACTGGCGGCTCGCCCCCGCCTCCACGCTGAAGATGCTCTTCGCCGACACCCTGCTGCCGAGGCTGCCGAAGACGCGCACGCACCTGGTGTCCACCGGCGAGCTGGCGCGGGTCGGCGCGGGCTCCAGCCTCGTCGGCATCAAGGAGAAGCAGAGCTACACGGTCCACGACCTGTGGCTCGGGGTCTTCCTGAAGTCCGGCAACGACGCCGTCCACGCCCTCGCGGAGATGAACGGCGGCGTCGCCAAGACGGTCCGGGAGATGAACGAGCGGGCCGACGAGCTCCAGGCGCTCGACACGGACGTCGTCTCCCCCGACGGGTACGACGCCCAGGGGCAGGTGTCGTCCGCGTACGACCTGACGCTCATCGCGCGCAGCGGCATGCAGAACGCCGACTTCCGCGCGTACTGCTCGACCGTGCGGACGCAGTTCCCCGGCGAGAAGAAGCCCGGCTCGAAGCGGGGCACCTTCGAGATCCAGAACACCAACCGGCTGCTGACCGGGGACTACGGCATAGAGCCGTACAAGGGCATCGCCGGGGTGAAGAACGGCACGACCACGCACGCGGGGTCCACCTTCACCGGGGTGGCCGAGCGGAACGGCAGGGTGCTGCTGGTGACGGTGATGAACCCGTCGTCGGCGGAACGGTTCGCCGTCTACAAGGAGGCCGCGCGGCTGCTGGACTGGGGTTTCGCGGCGGCCGGGAAGGTGCGGCCGGTGGGTGAGCTGGTGCCGCCGAAGTCCGCGCGGACCGGTACGACCATGCCCACGCCCGTCACGGAGGGCGGCGGACCCGTCGAGGCCGCGCCCGCCGGCCGGGCCGAGGCCGGGTCGAGCGGCGCGGGGATCGCCCTGGCGGTCGTCGGCGGCGTGCTGGTCGTGCTGTCCGGCGCGGTCTTCGTGATCAACCGCCGGTGGCCGGTCCGCAGGGGGTAGCGGCGGCCCCGTCCCGCCGCCCGGTGGCCGACCAGGCGGCGCAGAACAGCAGGAGCCTGGCGGTGAGGCTCATCCACAGCAGCAGGGCGACGGGCACGCCGAACGCCCCGTACATCGACTTCCCGGCGACGCCCGCCATGTAGCCGCCGAGCAGCAGCTTCAGCAGCTCGAAGCCGACCGCGCCGATCAGTGCCGCGATCACCAGGTCGCGGCGGGGCGGCTCCACGCCGGGCAGCAGCGTCAGCAGGTACAGCAGGAGCAGGAAGTCGGCGAGCACGGCGATGGCGAGCGCCGCCGTCTGGAGCAGGACCCCGCCGGCGCCGCCGTCGGGGATGCCGAGCCGTTCGGCGGTCCAGCCGACGGCGGTGGAGCCGAGCGTGGAGGCGGCGAGCGAGGCCAGGGCCGTGCCGCCGAGGCCCAGCAGGAGCAGGGCGTCCTTGCCCTTGCGGACGATCGGGTTGCCGTCGTCGGCGTCGTCGCACCCCCACACCACGCGCAGGCACTCGCGCATCGAGCCGACCCAGCCGACACCGGTGAAGAGCAGCACCCCGCCGGCGACCAGGCCGACCGTGCCGGCGTTGGCGACGAGGGCGCCGATGTCCAGCTGGTCGGAGATGCCCGGCACCTGCTCGCCGATCTTCTCCTCGACCGAGCGCAGCCCGTCGTCGCTGAGGAGGGCGGCGCCGACCGCGGCGCCGAGGGTGATCAGGGGGAAGAGGGAGAGGAAGCTGATGAAGGTGATCGCGGCGGCCAGCCGGGACCAGTGGGACCGGTCCAGGGCCTCGTAGGCGCGCCAGGTGTGGGTGCGCATGAGCCGGACGGCCCACGGGCCGATGACGGGGAGCTTGGTGAGCCAGTCCATGGCGTACGCCTACCACCGGACGGCCGCGCCACCGCGGGCGGCACGACCGGATCCGGGGGGCGCCCCGGTCCGGGCGCGAACGGCCCCGCAGGGCGGCCGTCGCCGGCTGGGGCGGCGGCCGTCAGGCGCCGTGCGGGACGGTGGCCGTCAGGCGCCGTGCGGGGTGACGGCCGGCTGGTCGACCGGTGAGCCCTGGGCGGGCACCGTCCCGGCGGGGCGGCCGGAGCCGAAGTCGTACGTGTGCAGCTTGCGCCACACGGCGTCGGCGCCCTGCTCGTAGAGGGCGAAGGAGCACACCGTCCACTCCGCCTCGAAGTCGGCGAGGTCGGCGTAGGCGCGGTCCATCGCCTCCTCCGCGATGCCGTGGGCGACGGTGACGTGCGGGTGGTACGGGAACTGGAGCTCCCGCACCAGCGGCCCGGAGGTGTCGCGGATGCGCTGCTGGAGCCGGGCGCAGGCCGAGCCGCCCTCGACGACCTGGACGAAGACGACCGGGGAGAGCGGCCGGAACGTGCCCGTGCCGCTCAGCCGCATCGGGAAGGGCCGGCCGGCGGCCGCGACCGCGGCCAGGTGGGCACGGATCTCCGGCAGTCGCCCGGCGTCCACCTCGGTCGGCGGGAGCAGGGTGACGTGCGTGGGGATGCCGTGGGCCGCGGCATCGCCGAAGCCCGCGCGCCGCTCCTGGAGCTGGCTGCCGTAGGGCTCCGGGACCGCGATCGAAACGCCGAGCGTTACGGTCCCCACGTCGTTCTCCTCATCCTTCGGTCATCCACGGTCGTCCATGCGCTGCGGTCGCTCCGGTCGCACCACGATGCGGTCGCCAGTGTGGCGCCTCGACCCGTCCCGTGGCCAGAGCCGTCCGGCCTCAGTGCTTGGCGGGCAGGAAGCCCACCCTGTCGTACGTCTGCGCGAGGGTCTCGGCCGCGACGGCGCGGGCCTTCTCGGCGCCCTTGGCCAGGATCGAGTCCAGCGTCTCCGGGTCGTCCAGGTATTCCTGGGTGCGGGTGCGGAAGGGCGTGACGAAGTCCACGACGATCTCGGCGAGGTCCGTCTTGAGGGCGCCGTACATCTTGCCCTCGTACCCCTCGACCAGCCGGTCGACGGGCGTGCCGGTGAGCGTCGACATGATCGTGAGGAGGTTGCTGACGCCGGGCTTGCCCTCGGGGTCGAAGCGGATCACGGTGTCGGTGTCGGTGACCGCGCTCTTGACCTTCTTGGCGGTGGCCTTCGGCTCGTCGAGGAGGTTGATCAGGCCCTTGGGCGTCGCCGCCGACTTCGACATCTTCGCCGTCGGGTCCTGGAGGTCGTAGATCTTCGCCGTCTCCTTGAGGATGTACGGCGCCGGGACGGTGAAGGTCTCGCCGAAGCGGCCGTTGAACCGCTCCGCGAGGTCGCGGGTCAGCTCGATGTGCTGGCGCTGGTCCTCGCCGACCGGGACCTGGTGCGCCTGGTACAGCAGGATGTCGGCGACCTGGAGGATCGGGTACGTGAAGAGGCCGACCGTGGCGCGGTCGGCGCCCTGCTTGGCGGCCTTGTCCTTGAACTGCGTCATGCGGGAGGCCTCGCCGAACCCGGCCAGGCAGTTCATGACCCAGCCGAGCTGGGCGTGCTCGGGGACGTGGCTCTGGACGAAGAGCGTGCACCGCTCCGGGTCGAGCCCGGCGGCCAGCAGCTGGGCCACGGCGAGCCGGGTGTTGGCACGCAGCTCCGCCGGGTCCTGCGGGACGGTGATCGCGTGCAGGTCGACGACCATGTAGAAGGCGTCGTGGGTCTCCTGGAGGGCGACCCACTGGCGGACCGCGCCGAGGTAGTTGCCGAGGTGGAAGGAGCCCGCGGTGGGCTGGATCCCGGAGAGCACACGAGGTCGCTGCGTGGAGGCCATGTCCGCCATTCTCTCAGGTCCGGCGGACAGCTCGGGACTGCCCGCCGGACTGCGGGACTCCGTTCTGCGGGGGCCGCGGGGCCCCCGCCGGAGGGTCAGGCGGGGATGCCGGGCGCCGGGTGGCGGGCCATGAGGTCGGCCACTTCGGCGCGGATCGTCGCGAGGGCGTCCTCGTCGCCCGCGTGTGCTGCGGTGACGCCCCGGTCGAGCCAGTCGGCGACGGTCTCCATGTGCTCCGGCCCGAGTCCGCGCGAGGTGAGCGACGGGGTGCCGATGCGGATGCCGGAGGGGTCGAAGGGCTTCCTCGGGTCGTACGGGACCGTGTTGTAGTTCACGACGAGGCCCGCCCGGTCGAGGGCCTTCGCGGCGGTCTTGCCGGGGACGTCCCGGCCGGTGAGGTCGATGAGGACGAGGTGGTTGTCCGTGCCGCCCGACACGAGGTCGAAGCCGCGGGCGAGGAGGGCGTCGGCGAGGGCGCGGGCGTTGGCGACGACCCGGTGGGCGTAGGTGCGGAAGGACGGCTGGGCGGCCTCGTGGAGGGCGACGGCGATGGCGGCGGTCGTCTGGTTGTGGGGGCCGCCCTGCAGGCCGGGGAAGACCGCCTTGTCGACCGCCTTGGCGTGCTCCTCGCGGCACATCAGCATCGCGCCGCGCGGGCCGCGCAGGGTCTTGTGGGTGGTCGTGGAGACGACGTCGACGTGCGGCACGGGCGAGGGGTGCGCGCCGCCCGCGACGAGGCCGGCGATGTGCGCGATGTCCGCCACCAGGACGGCGCCGGCCTCCCGGGCGATCTCCGCGAACGCGGCGAAGTCGATCGTGCGGGGCAGGGCCGTGCCGCCGCAGAAGATCACCTTCGGCCGCTCCTTCAGGGCGAGGTCGCGGACCTGGTCGAGGTCGACGAGGCCGGTGTCGCGGCGCACGCCGTACTGCACTCCGCGGAACCAGGTGCCGGTGGCGGAGACGCCCCAGCCGTGGGTGAGGTGGCCGCCCATGGGCAGGGCCATGCCCATGACGGTGTCGCCGGGGCGGGCGAACGCGAGGTACACGGCGAGGTTGGCGGGCGAGCCGGAGTAGGGCTGGACGTTGGCGTGGTCGGTGCCGAAGACGGCCTTGGCGCGGGCCACGGCGAGCCGCTCGACCTGGTCGACGACCTGCTGGCCCTCGTAGTAGCGGCGGCCGGCGTACCCCTCGCTGTACTTGTTCTGCAGGACCGTGCCCGAGGCTTCCAGGACGGCGGCGGAGACGTAGTTCTCGCTGGGGATCAGGCGGAGCGTCCCGGCCTGGAGGCGCTCCTCGGCGCTGACGAGCGCGGCGAGTTCGGGGTCGCCCGCGGCGAGCGCGGGGTGCGCGGCCGCGGACGCGGGCGCCGCGGCGGCCGTCGCGGGGTGCGGTTCGGCGGCCGCGGTGGCCGTCGCGGCCGTTCCGGCGTGCGGTTCGGCGGGGGCCGCGGGGCGGGCGGGGGTGGGGGTGGGCGTGGCGGGTCCGGTCATGGCGTCCTCCGGGGTGGGCAGCTCGGGTGTCGTCCCCCGGGGGCCCAGGCGGGCGGCTCCCCGTGCGGTCTGCCGCGCACGGCTCCCCCGGGGTCGCTTCCCCGTACGCCAGTCGCCGCGCGTACCGTCCACCCTATCGGCGCCGCGCGGGGCCAGGTTTCCCCGGTCCCTCGGCGAGCGACGATAGAGACGACCGGCCGTACGATGACGAACGGAGACCCCGTGTCGAGAACGCAGGACGCGATCGCTGCCGCCGAGGCGCACAGCGCGCACAACTACCACCCGCTGCCCGTGGTCGTGGCGACGGCGGAGGGCGCGTGGATGACGGATGTCGAGGGGCGGCGCTACCTCGACCTGCTCGCCGGCTACTCGGCGCTCAACTTCGGCCACGGCAACCGCCGTCTGATCGAAGCCGCCAAGGCGCAGCTGGACCGCGTGACACTGACGTCGCGCGCCTTCCACCACGACCGGTTCGCCGACTTCTGCACGCAGCTCGCGGAGTTCTGCGGCATGGAGACGGTGCTGCCGATGAACACCGGGGCGGAGGCGGTGGAGACCGCCGTGAAGACCGCCCGCAAGTGGGGCTACCGGGTCAAGGGCGTCCCGGACGGCGCCGCGCGGATCGTCGTGGCGGCGGGCAACTTCCACGGCCGCACGACGACGGTCGTCAGCTTCTCCACGGACCCCGAGGCGCGCGAGGACCACGGCCCGTACACGCCGGGCTTCGACGTCGTCCCGTACGGCGACCTTCAGGCGCTGGCGGCGGCGGTGACCGACGAGACGGTGGCCGTGCTGCTGGAGCCGATCCAGGGCGAGGCGGGTGTCCTGGTGCCCCCGCCCGGCTACCTGGCGGGCGTGCGGGAGCTGACCCGCGAGCGGGGCGTGCTGTTCGTCGCGGACGAGATCCAGTCGGGTCTCGGCCGCACCGGCCGGTCCTTCGCGTGCGAACACGAGGGCGTCGTCCCGGACATGTACCTGCTCGGGAAGGCGCTGGGCGGCGGGGTCGTCCCGGTGTCGGCGGTCGTGTCGAGCGCGGAGGTGCTGGGCGTGCACCGGCCGGGCGAGCACGGTTCGACGTTCGGCGGGAACCCGCTGGCCTGCGCGGTGGCGCTGGAGGTGCTGGCGATGCTGCGCACCGGCGAGTACCAGCAGCGGGCGGCCGAACTCGGCGACCACCTGCACCGGGAGCTGAACCTGCTGGTCGGCTCGGGCGCGGTGCGCGAGGTGCGCGGGCGCGGCCTGTGGGCCGGCGTGGACCTGGACCCCGGCCGCGGGACGGGGCGTGAGATCTCCGAGCGGCTGATGGCGCGCGGGGTGCTCGTGAAGGACACCCACGGCTCGACCATCCGCATCGCGCCCCCGCTGGTGATCTCCAAGGAGGACCTGGACTGGGGCCTGGAACAGCTGCGGGAGGTCCTCGCGGTCTGACGGCCGCGGACGGGTACGGCGGCCGACCGGCCCCGCGGGGCCGGTCGCGCCCGCCGTGCCCGTCCGGGCGCCGTGCCCGTCCGGGCGGGGGGACCGTCCGGGCGGGGGGACCGTCCGGGCGCCGTGCCCGTCCGGGCGGAGGGACCGTCCGGGCGGAGGGACCGGCTAGAGGATGACGTGGGGCAGGAAGCGGGCGTAGGTGTCGGTGACGGGGCCGGAGGACTCGCGGATGCCGAGCCCGGCGGCCTCGTCCTCGACGACCCAGGCGCCCAGCACCACGCGGTTGCCGTCGAAGTCGGGCAGCGGGGCGAGCTGCTGGTAGCAGCACGGCTCCGGGCGGAGCACCGGGTCGGCGCCCGGCTCGTGGAGGGTGACGCCTGCGCCCTCCCGGCCCAGCAGCGGCTTGGCGGCGTACCCGCCCTCGGCGGCCAGCTCGCGCGGGCCGTCGAGGTAGGCGGGCAGGAGGTTGGGGTGGCCCGGGTAGAGCTCCCACAGGACGGCCAGCAGCGCCTTGTTGGACAGCAGCATCTTCCACGCCGGTTCGATCCAGCAGGTGCTGCCCGTGCCGCCGCCGTTGTCGAGGGTGTCCAGGACGTGCGGGCCGAACGCGTCCGTGACCAGCCACTCCCACGGGTAGAGCTTGAAGCAGCTGCGGATGTACCGCAGCCGGTCGTCGACGAAGCGGCCCGACAGCCGGTCCCAGCCGATCCGCTCCACCGACAGCGCCTCGGTGGTGATGCCGGCCTGCTCTGCGGTCTCGCGCAGGTAGGCGACGGTCATCAGGTCCTCGCCGATCTCGTCGCCGTCGGAGTGCGCGAAGTGCAGCGGGCCGGGCGGCAGCAGGCGGGCCTGCCGCCGCCACGCGTCGACGAGCCGCTCGTGGAGCGAGTTCCACTGGTCGGCGCCGGGGAACCGCTCCTCCATCCAGAACCACTGCGGGCTGGCCGCCTCGACGAGCGAGGTGGGGGTGTCGGCGTTGTACTCCAGCATCTTCGCCGGACCCCGGCCGTCGTACCGCAGGTCGAACCGGCCGTACAGCGACGGCAGTTCGGCCCGCCGGTGCCACGACTCGGCGACGAGGCCGGCCAGGCGCGGGTCGGTGATGCCGAGGTCGGCGAACCGGTCGCGCTCGACGATGTGCGCGGCCGCCGCCAGGCACATGGCGTGCAGCTCCTCGACGACCTCCTCCAGCGCCTCGACCTCGGGGAGGGTGAAGGAGTAGTACGCGGACTCGTCCCAGTACGGGCGCAGCGAGCCGTCCGGGTGCCGGGTCAGCGGGTAGACGCAGCCCTGCTCCTCGACGGTGCGCTGCCAGTCCGGGCGGGGTTCGGTGGTGTGGCGTTCCATGGTGTGCGCGCGCCGCCGGTCAGCCGCCGCCGCTGCCCGAGCAGCCGAAGCCGCCGCGCTGGACGCTCGCCTTGTCGAAGCTGCCGCCCTCGACCTTGCCGCTGTTGGCGGACCCGCCGTAGTAGTACGAGCCGGAACCGCCTCCGCTGCCACCGCTGCTGCTGCCGCTGCCGCCGCTGCGGCACTTGTAGTCGGGCAGGACGTCGCGCGTGACCGGGTCGACGCACCGCCTGTCCGGCTCGGAACTCCCGCAGGAGGTGAGCGTCAGCGCGAGCACGCCCATCCCTCCCAGTACGACGTGGCTCGACCTGAGTCTGCGCATGTGGTTCTCCCCCGTTGAAGCGTGGAACGCCGGACAGCGTAGAACGCCTCCGTCGTTCGTGCTACGGCAGTACCCGGCACAGGGCTTCGAGGGCTCCCGGCCAGGCGCTGTCGGTGGGGGTGGCGTAGCCGACGACGAGGCCGTCGCGGGTGGTCGTGGCGTCGGGGTGGCGGAAGGCGTGCAGGCCCTGGAGGGCCAGGCCGTGGAGGGCGGCGGCGTGCAGGACGGGGCGTTCGGTGCCGGGCGGGAGGTCCAGCACGGCGTGCAGGCCGGCGGCGATGCCGCTGACGCGGACGCCCGGCGCGCGGGCGGCGAGCGCGGCGACGAGCTGGTCGCGGCGGCGCCGGTAGCGCAGGCGCATGGAGCGGACGTGGCGGTCGTACGCGCCGGAGGCGAGGAACTCGGCCAGGGTCAGCTGGTCCAGCGCGCCCGGCGCCCACTCCACGTCGCCCTTCGCGGCGACCACCTCGTCCACCAGGTGCGGGGGCAGCACCATCCAGCCCAGGCGCAGCCCCGGCGCGAGGGACTTGCTGGCGGTGCCGAGGTACACGACCCGGTCGGGATCGAGGCCCTGGAGGGCGCCCACGGGCTGCCGGTCGTAGCGGAACTCGCCGTCGTAGTCGTCCTCCAGGACGAGCCCGCCGGAGGCGCGCGCCCAGTCGACGAGGGCGGCGCGGCGGTCCGGGGGGAGGGCGCCGCCCAGCGGGAACTGGTGGGCGGGCGTGATGAGCACCGCGCCGGGCCGGCACGCGGCGCCCTCCGCGAGCGCCTCGGTGCGGGTGCCGCGCCCGTCGAGCGGCAGCGGCGGCGTGCGCAGCCCGGCGCCGGCCAGTCGCCGCCAGTGCACGTCGAGGCCGTACGACTCGACGGCGACGTCCCGCACGCGGCGGGCGCGCAGCACGCCGCCCAGCAGCATCAGGCCGTGGGCGAAGCCCGAGCACACCACGACGCGGCCGGGGTCGGCGTGCACGCCGCGCGCGCGGGCCAGGTACTCGGCGAGGGCGGCCCGCAGCTCGGGGCGGCCGCGCGGGTCGCCGTAGCCGAACGCGTCGTGCGGGGCGTCGGCGAGGGCCCGCCGGGACGCCTTGAGCCACTCCGCGCGCGGGAACGAGCCGAGGTCGGGGGTGCCGGGGTGGAGCGTGTGCAGGGGCCGGCCGGTACGGGCGCGGGCGCGGGCCCGCTGCCACGGCAGCGGCGAGGTGTCGCCCGCCGCCTGCGCCCTGCGCGCCGGGAGCGGGGCGGCGCGGCGGGCGACGCGGGTGCCGGAGCCCTGGCGGGCGGTGAGCCAGCCCTCGGCGACCAGCTCGGCGTAGGCGTCGGCGACGGTGTTGCGGGCCACGCCGAGGTCCGCGGCGAGCGTCCGGGAGGACGGCAGCCGGGTCCCGGGGGCGAGACGGCCGCTGCGGACGGCCTCGCGCAGGGCGTCCATCAGTCCGGCGCGCAGACCGGTGCCGCCGCCGATGTCCAGGTGGAGGTCGGTGCCGAAGGCGGCGCCGGCGTCCGGGGTGGCCCGCTGATCCGTCATGGAAATGGACCATACCGCTGCGCCAACGGGGGCGTACGTTCGAGGACATGACGACCGATGTGACGACCGATGTGACGACCGACGCGACGACGCGGGCGCAGCCCACCGGGACCACCGGCACCGCCGCCGCACCGACCGGCCTCGCCGCCGAGCACCCCGCCCGGCTGGCCCTCGCCGACCACGCCCCGGAGGTGTACCGGGCGATGATCAGGCTGGACGCCGCCGCCCACAAGGGCCTGGACCCGGTGCTGGTGGAGCTGGTCAAGATCCGCGCCTCGCAGCTCAACCACTGCGCCTTCTGCCTGGACATGCACACCAAGGACGCCCTCGCGGCGGGCGAGTCCGTCGAACGGATCGTGCAGCTGAGCGCCTGGCAGGAGTCGCGCCACTTCTACACGGAGAAGGAACTCGCCGCCCTCGAACTGACGGAGGCGGTCACCGTCCTCACGGACGGCTTCGTGCCGGACGGCGTCTACGCGCGGGCGGCCGAGCACTTCGACGAGGTCGAGCTCTCCCACCTGATCGCGTCCATCGTCGTGATCAACTCCTGGAACCGGATCGCCGTGACGTGCCGCTCGGTGCCGGGGCACTACACGCCCGGCCAGTACAAGTGACGGGGCGGGCGGCCCGCGAACGGGCGGCCCGGCTCGCGGCGGACTTCCGCGCCCTGCACCGCGGCCGGGCGCGGCGGGACCCGCTGGTCCTGCCGGGCCCGTGGGACGCGGGGAGCGCCCGGGTCCTCGCCGGGGCCGGCTTCCCGGCCCTGGCGACGCCGTCCGCGGGGGTGGCGGCGTCGCTCGGGTACGAGGACGGGCGGACGCCCGCCGACGAGATGTTCACGGCGGTGGCCCGCATCGTCCGCGCCGTGGACGTGCCGGTCTCGGCGGACCTGGAGGCGGGGTACGGGCTGCCGCCGCGCGAGCTGGCCGCCCGGGTCCGTGACGCCGGGCTGGCGGGGGTGAACCTGGAGGACAGTGGGGACTTCGGGGACTTCGGGGACGCCGGGGGCGGCCGGGCCGGTGCGGCGAGTACGGCGAGTGGGCCCGGCGGGGCCGGAGCGCCGTCCGGTGGTGGGCTGCGGGACGCCGGGGCGCACGCCGCGTGGCTCGCGGAGTTCCGCGAGGCGGCGGGCGGCGAGCTGTTCCTGAACGCCCGGGTGGACACGTACCGCCACGGGGTGACGGACCCGGAGGAGACCGTTCGCCGCTGCCTGCTGTACGTCGAGGCGGGCGCGGACGGCGTGTACCCGATCCTCGCCCCGCCGGAGCACCTGCCGCTGCTCGCCGCGGACGTCCCCGTGCCGGTCAACGCGCTCGCCCTGCCCGGCGGGCCCGGCGTCGCGGAGCTGGGGCGGCTGGGCGCGGGCCGGGTCACGTTCGGCGCGGGGATGCACGGCCGCACGATGGCGGCCCTGCGGGCGGTGGCGGACGAGGTGCGTCCGGCCGTGTGACGGCGTGCCGTCACACGGCCGGACGGGTGCCGCGCGGTGGGTGCCCGGACGGCCCGGCGGGGGCGCGGCAAGGCGGGGGCGCGGACCGGCGCCCGGCCCGGCGGGGCCCGAACCGGCGGGGGCCCGGGCGCCGGGTCGGCGCGGGCGACCCGTCAGGCCGGGCAACCGCGTCAGCGCGGGAGCCCCGTCGGGCCGGGCGACCCCGTCAGGGCCGGAGCCCCGTCAGCGCGGGAGCCAGGTCTTCCAGGTGGCCTCGTTCCCCTTGACCCACTTCTCCGCCGCCTCCTGCGGGGAGAGCTTCTCGTGGGCGATCATCCGGGCGACGTCGTTCTGCTGCTCGGTCGTCCACCGGAAGTTCTTCAGGAAGGTCGCCGCCTCCCCGCCCTTCTCCGCGAAGTCGGCGTTGAGGAACTTCTGCAGGGGCGTGTCCGGGTAGGCGCACGCGATCTTCTCCGGGTCGGCGTCGCACCCCTCCTCGTACGGGGGCAGCTTCACCTCCACCATCTCGACCTGCGAGTTCAGCCACTGCGGCGTCCACCAGTAGGTGAGGAACGGCTTGCGGTCCTCGGCCTTCTTCCTGATCGCGGTGATCTGCGCGGCCTCGGAGCCGGCGTAGTTCGTCTTCAGGTCGAGGTCGAGGTTCCGGATGAGGGCCTCGTCGTGCGTGACGTAGTCGGGCGAGCCCTCCAGGAGTTCGCCCTTGCCGCCGGACTCGGGGGTCGCGAGCTGGTCCGCGTACTTGTGGAGGTTCTTCCACTCCGTGACGTCGGGGTGCGCGTCGGCGAAGTACTTCGGCACGAACCAGCCGATGTGGCCGGTCACACCGAGGTCGCCGCCGCTGACGACGGTCTTCTTCTCCCCGACGTACCGCTTCTCCTGCTCGGGGTGGCCCCAGTCCTCCAGGACCGCGTGGACGTCGCCCCGGGAGAGGGCGTCCCAGGCGAGGACCTCGCCCATCTGCTGGGTCTTGACCGTGTAGCCGAGTTCCCTCTCCAGCAGGTACTCGGCGACGGCCGCGTTGGCCTGGGCGCCGACCCAGGACGGGACGGAGAGCCGGACGGTCTTCGCGTCGTCGCCCGCGTACTGGGACCTGCCGGTCTCGGCCGCCCCGCAGCCGCCGAGCGCCAGCACGCCGAGGGCGGCGGCGACGGCCGTGGCCGCGCGGGCGGTACGGGCGGTACGGGCGCTGCGGGTGCCACCGGCGGTACGGGCGGTACGGGCGCCGCGGCCCGTACCGGCAGTACTCGTCGTGCGGGTGGTGCTGCTGTCTGTGGTGCGCATGGGGGTGCTCCTGTGGGGCGCGTGCGGTCAGTGCTTCGGCGTGCGCGCCGTCGGTTGCGTGAGCCGGTCCAGGACCAGGCCCAGGCAGACGATCGCGAGGCCGGCCGTCACACCGACGCCCATCTCGCCCCGGGACAGCCCCTTCACGACGTCGTAGCCGAGCGCGCCGCCGCCGACGAGGCCGCCCACGACGACCACGGCGAGGACCAGGACGACGCCCTGGTTGACGGCGAGCTGGAGCGCCGGGCGGGCGAGGGGCAACTGCACCTGGAAGAGCTGCTGCCGCGGCGACGCGCCCATCGAACGGGCCGCCTCCATGGCCGCCGGGTCCACCTCGCGGATGCCCTGCGTGGTGATGCGGATGACGGCGGGCAGCGCGTACACGACCGCCGCGATGATCGCCGCGGCGCGGCTGACGCCGAACAGGGCCACCACGGGGATGAGGTAGACGAACTGCGGCAGCGTCTGCAGCGTGTCCAGCACCGGCCGCAGCCAGCGCTCCACCCACCCGAGCCGGGCGCACGCCACGCCCACGAGGACGCCGAGGACCAGGGTGACGGCGAGGGCGGCGACGACCTGCGAGAGCGTGTCCAGCGACTGCGTCCACACGCCGAGCACACCGGTCGCGGCGAGCGCGACCGTCGCGGTCAGCGCGGTGCGCCAGGTGCCGACCAGCCGGGCCAGCACGGCGACCACCAGCAGCAGCGCCCACCAGGGCAGCCCCTGCAGGGCGTCGCGCAGCGGGTTGAGGAGCCACACGGTGAACGCCTCCGACCAGACCTCCGTACCGCCGACGACGGGCACGCCGGAGGAGAAGTGGTCGACGACCCAGTCCTGGGCCCGGTTGACGGGCGCGGAGATGTCGTACGTCCAGCCCTTCGGCCAGCGCGTGCCGAGCGCGAGCCCGACGAGCGTCGCGGCGAGGGTGCCGGCCGCGGCCAGCGCCCACGCGGAGCGGCCGTGCAGCAGACCGGCGCGCCCGCCGGGAGCCGAGTCCGCGGCGCCCAGGCGGTCGCCCGCCGCCGCGGTCGTACGGTCCAGCCAGATCGCGATCAGCACGATCGGGATGCCCGCGGCGAGCGCCTTGCCCACGTCGACGGTGGACAGGGCCGAGTACACCTCCTCGCCGAGGCCGCCGGCGCCGACGAGGGCGGCGATGACCACCATGGACAGCGCCATCATGATCGTCTGGTTGAGCCCGAGCAGCATCTGGCGGCGGGCCAGCGGCAGGCGCGCGGTCCACAGGCGCTGACGGCGGCCCGCGCCCAGTGACACGGACGCCTCCAGCACGCCGGGGTCGGCGGAGCGCAGGCCCAGCGCGGTGAGGCGGGCCATCGGCGGGGCGGCGTAGATGACCGTGCAGAACAGCGCGGCGGGCGTGCCGGTGCCGAAGACCAGCACGAACGGCAGGAGGTACGCGAAGGCCGGCAGCACCTGCATGGTGTCGAGCACCGGGCGCAGCAGGCGGTCGACGCGGTCGGACAGCCCGGCGGCGAGCCCGATCACCACGCCGAGCAGCGCGGCCAGGGCCACGGCGACGACCATCAGCGCGATCGTGAGCAGCGTGGCGTCCCACATGCCGAGCAGCCCGCACACGGCGAACGCGCCGAGGGCCGTGGCGGCGACGCGGGCGCCCCGGCGGTCGAAGCCGGCGGCGCGCCAGGCGAACAGCACCGCGGCGGCCAGGACGCCGGGCCAGCCCATGGCGGCGAGGAGCTGGTACACCGCGTCGACGGCGTCGGTGGCGGTGTTGGAGAGGTGCAGCAGGAAGTACAGGAAGACCGGGTGGGTGTCGCGGTTGTCGAGCACCCAGGTGTTGGCGGCGTCGAGCGGTGTCGACAGGTCGACGGTCAACCCGGCGGGCCAGGCCCCGCCGCCGAGGAACCACGCACCGAGCACGCCGAGGACGACGACGACTCCGCCGAGGACCCCCCACCGCCGCACGGCCCCGGACGCACCGGCGTCCCGACCGTCGGCGGCCTTCGCGTCCGAGGAGCGGGCCCCGGCGATGGCGGGCCCGCCCGTACCGGACGGGCTCCCACCCCGCACGCGGGAGCCGGCCCCGACCACCCCGGACGCCTGGGCGTCCCGGCCGTTGACGGCCTTCGCGCCCGAGGAGCGGGTCACCGCGCCGGGGGACGCCGCGGGTGCGGTTCCGTCCGGCGTGTCCGCGGGGGACGGGCCGTGCGGGAGCGGGGGCTTGTTCGGGGGGTTGTGGTTCGGGGCCGTCGTCGGGGTCATGCCGCCGCCTTCCCGGTCGGGGGTGTGACCCCCGCGACGACGCCCAGGAGGGCCTCGTGGTCCACGACGCCCAGGCAGCGCCCGTCCTGGACGACGCGGACCGGGGCGCCGCCGCCGAGGGCGGCGGCGGTGATGGCCTCGGAGACCGTCGCGCCGGGCGGCAGCGCCGGCCCGTTCGGGGCGTCGTCCGCGCAGACCGGGCGCATGGCGGTGCGGACCGTGACGACCTGCTCGCGCGGCACGTCCCGGACGAAGTCGCGCACGTAGTCGTCCGCGGGCGCGCCGACGATCTCCTCCGGCGTGCCGAGCTGCACGATGCGGCCGTCGCGCATGAGCGCGATGCGGTCGCCGATGCGCAGCGCCTCGCTGAGGTCGTGGGTGATGAAGACCATCGTGCGGCCCTCCTCGCGGTGGAGCCGGACGACCTCCTCCTGCATGTCGCGGCGGATCAGCGGGTCGAGCGCGCTGAACGGCTCGTCGAACAGCAGGACGGCGGGGTCGACGGCGAGCGCGCGGGCCAGGCCGACGCGCTGCTGCTGGCCTCCGGAGAGCTGGCCGGGTCGGCGGTGCTCCAGTCCGGCGAGGCCGACCTTGGCGACGAACTCGGCGGCCTTGGCGCGCCGTTCGGCGCGGCCGACGCCCTGGATCTCCAGGCCGTAGGCGACGTTGTCGAGGACGGTGCGGTGCGGCAGCAGGCCGAAGTGCTGGAAGACCATCGCGGCGCGGTGGCGGCGCAGTTCGCGCAGCCGGGAGCGGTCCATGGCGCGGACGTCGCCGCCGTCGAACTCCAGGGTGCCGGCAGTCGGTTCGACGAGCCGGGTCAGGCAGCGCACGAGGGTGGACTTGCCGGAGCCGGAGAGGCCCATGACGACGAAGACCTCGCCCTTGCGGACGTCGAAGGAGACGTCCCGGACGGCGGCGGTGCAGCCGGTGCGGGCGCGCAGTTCGGCCGGGGGGAGGTCGGCGAGGGCGGGGTCGGCGGGGACGCGGTCGGCCTTGGGGCCGAAGACCTTCCACAGGTTGCGGACGCCGAAGACGGGCACGTCGGGCGACGCGTCCGTGCCAGGAGTACCAGGAGTACTGGAAGTACCAGGAGTACCGGCAGCAGCAGGGGCTCCGGGAGTACCGGCGGTGCCGGGCGTGCCGGCGGCGGTCGCGGGGGTCGTGTTCATCGGGCGTCACCACCCAGCAGGTCGGCGGCCTTCTCGCCGACCATCAGCACCGCCACCATCGGGTTGACGGCCGTCATGGTCGGGAAGACCGACGCGTCGGCGACGCGCAGGCCCCGCAGTCCCCTGACCCTCAGGTCGGGGTCGACGACCGCCGCGGGGTCGTCGGCGGCGCCCATCTTGCAGGTGCCGGCGGGGTGGTAGACGGTGTGGGCGGCCTTGCGGGCGTACTCGCCGAGCTCCTCGTCACCGGTCACGTCCGGGCCCGGGCAGACCTCGCGCTTGAGCCAGGACGCGAGCGGTTCGGTGGCGGCGACCTCGCGGGCGAGGCGGATGCCGTCGACGAGGGTGCGGGCGTCGTAGTCGTCCTCGTCGGTGAAGTAGCGGAAGTCGAGGGCGGGCTTCACCTCGGGGTCCGCGCTGGTCAGGTAGAGGCGGCCGCGGCTGCGCGGCTTGGGGATGTTGGGCGTCATCGACACGCCGTGCGCGGGCTTCTCGTAGCCGAGGCGCTCGGGGTTGTCGGTGAAGGGGATCTGGTAGAAGTGGAACATCAGGTCCGGCCCGGGTTCGGCGGGGTCGCGGCGGACGAAGAGTCCGGCGTCGCTGTCCATCGCGGAGTTCTCGGGGATCGGGCCGTGGGTCTCCCAGACGATGACCGACTCGGGGTGGTCGAGCAGGTTCTCGCCGACGCCCGGCAGGTCGTGGGCGACGGGTATGCCGAGCGCCTCCAGGTCCCGCCCGGGACCGATCCCGGAGTGCAGCAGCAGCCGGGGCGTGTCGACGGCGCCGGCGCACAGGACGACCTCGCGGCGGGCGGTGACGAGCGTCTCGGTGCCGTCGGCGCGGCGGACGTGGACGCCGCGGGCGCGGTCGCCGTCGAGTTCGAGCCGGTACGCCCAGGTCTCCAGCCAGATGCGGAGGTTGGGGCGCTCGTCCATGACGGGGTGCAGGTACGCGACGGACGCGGAGGAGCGCTTGTTGTCCTCGGGGTGGTAGGCGAGGTCGAAGAAGCCGGCGCCCTCGTGGAACGGCTTCCTGTTGAACCCGTCGACGTGCGGGACGCCGAGCGCGGTGCGCGCCGCGTCGACGAAGTCGCGGGCGATGGCGTTCCGGTCCTTCTCGTCGACGGTGACGATGTTGTTGAGGAGCCGGTCGTAGTACGGGTCCATGGCGGCGGCGTGCCAACCGGTGGCGCCCGCCTCGGACCACTCCTCCCAGTCGGACGGGAGGGGCTTGAAGGAGATCAGCGTGTTGTGGGAGGAGCAGCCGCCGAGGACGCGGGCGCGGCTGTGCCGGATGTGGCTGTTGCCGCGGGGCTGTTCGACGGTCGGGTAGTCGTAGTCGAGGTCCCCGCCGAGGAGGCCGAGCCAGCGGCGCAGCGTGAGGACGTCGGGCCGGTCGCGGTCGTCGGGGCCGCCCTCGATGACGGCGACGGTGACGTCGGGGTCGGCGGTGAGGCGGCGCGCGATGACGGAGCCGGCGGTGCCGCCTCCGACGATCACGTAGTCGTACTCCGTCTCGGGGGTCTGCTCGGTACGGGGGGTGTCCGTGGTCATGTGTGTCCTACGTCCTGTCCTGCGTCCCTGTTCGCTCGCTGCTCAGCCCTTGAACCAGCGCACCGGGCGCGGGGCCAGGTTCTGGTAGACGTGCTTGCTCTCGCGGTACTCGGCGAGGCCGGCGGGGCCGAGTTCGCGGCCGATGCCGCTCTTGCCGAAGCCGCCCCACTCCGCCTGGGGGAGGTAGGGGTGGAAGTCGTTGATCCAGACGGTGCCGTGGCGCATCCGGCGGGCGACGCGGCGGGCGCGGCCGGCGTCGGCGGACCAGACGCCGCCGGCGAGGCCGTACTCGGTGTCGTTGGCGAGGGCGACCGCCTCGTCCTCGGTGCGGAAGGTCTCGACGGTGAGGACGGGCCCGAAGACCTCCTCGCGGACGACCCGCATGGTGCGGTCGCAGTGGTCGAGGACGGTGGGCCGGTAGAACCAGCCGTCGTCGAGGCCGGGTCCGGTGGGGCGCTGCCCGCCGGCGCGCAGGACGGCGCCCTCGGCGAGGGCGGAGGCGACGTACTCCTCGGTGCGGGCGAGCTGCTGCGCGGAGACGAGGGGGCCGCACTCGACGCCGGGCTCGGTGCCGCGGCCGAGGCGGATCAGGTCGGCGCGGCGGGCCAGTTCGGCGACGAACCGCTCGCGCAGGGACTCCTCGACGATCAGCCGTGAGCCGGCCGAGCAGACCTGGCCGCTGTGGATGAAGGCGGCGTTGAGGGCCTGGTCGACGGCGGTGTCGAAGGCTTCGGGGGTGGCGCAGGCGTCGGCGAAGACGACGTTGGGGTTCTTCCCGCCGAGTTCGAGGGCGACCTTCTTCACGCCGTCGGCGGCGGCGCGCATCACCTTGGTGCCGCTGACGAGGCCGCCGGTGAAGGAGACCAGGTCCACGTCGGGGTGTTCGGCCATGCGGGCGCCGACGGTGGCACCGGGGCCGGTGACGAGGTTGGCGACGCCGGCCGGCAGCCCGGCCTCGGTGAGGAGCCGCATCAGGGCGATCGTCGTCAGCGGCGTGATCTCGCTCGGCTTGACGACGAAGGTGTTGCCCGCGGCGAGGGCCGGGGCGATCTTCCAACTGGCCTGGAGGAGCGGGTAGTTCCAGGGGGTGATCAGCGCGCACACGCCGACCGGCTCGTGCACGACGACGCTGTGGACGTCGGGGTCCCCCGCGTCGACGACCCGGCCGCCGCTCTCGTGGACGACGAGGTCGGCGAAGTAGCGGAAGGCGTCGCTGACGCAGTCGACGTCGACGCGGCCCTCCTCGACGGTCTTGCCGGCGTCGCGGCTCTCCAGGAGCCCGAGCGACTCGCGGTCGCGCTGGAGCAGGTCGGCGACCCGTCGCAGCAGCGCCGCCCGTTCGGCGACCGGTGTGGTGGGCCACTCCCCCTGGCCGTGGTCGAATGCCTCACGTGCGGCGGCGATCGCGGCGTCGGCGTCCTCGGCCCCGCCCTCCGCCACGACCGCGAGGGTCGTGGCGTCGGCGGGGTCGAGGATGTCGCGGGTGGCGCCGGAAGCGGCGGTGCGCCACTCCCCGGCCACGTGGATGCTGTCTGTGTGGTGTTCCGACACTGCGCGTACTGCCTTCCGTACCTGGTGCGGTCAGAACCCTCCTGACCGGCGAGCCCGGCACCTGCCCCGGGCGGGCGGAAGCATGCGCGAAAGTGGCGGGGGTCACCCACGGCGGGTCGGCGACGGCCCCTGCGGCAGATCCCCGACGGGCCGTGCCGGCCGCGGCCCCGGCAGGCCCTGCGGCAGCCCCCCGAAGGGCGTGCCGACCGGCGCGGGGGAGCCCCTGCGGCAGACCCCGGAGGGCCGTGCCGACCGGCCCCGTGAGGGCCTGCGGCAGACCTCGGCCGACCGTGCCGACCGGCCCCGCAAGGGCCGGCCGACCGCCTGCCGTAGGCCCTACGGCAGGTCGTCGCCGTCCGTCTGGACGTCGTCCTCGGCGCGCAGTCCGGCCACCCACAGCGGCATCAGCCAGTGCACGACGAGGGCCGTGAACAGCGCCGCGAAGACGACCTCGCCGCCGGCCCGGACGTCCGTCGTCCACAGCAGCAGCCCGAACGCGGCGGTGCCGAGGAGGAGCAGACCGGTGGTGACCCGGTGGGCGATGGCCCGGACCCGGTCGCGTTCGGCGGTCTGGCGCTCGTCGAGCATCCGGCCGCGCAGTTCGAGCAGGCCGCGGGTGGCGGCGTTGATGCCGCCGGTGGCGACCACCCAGGGCAGCAGCAGGCCGAGCATCGCGAACGCCGCCCAGGTGGCGTCGGCGACGACCATGGCGAGCCACGTGGTGGCGGCCGCGGCGGTGAGCAGCACGTGCGCGGCGACCAGCGCCCGCCGGCGGACTGCCGTCCGGTAGAGCGGCGCGGCCTCGCGCCGGTTCATGAGTGCGTACATCCGCTGGTCGTATCGCGTGGCGGTCCTCATGAGGTGGTCCTCCCGTTGTCCCCGTCAACCCCGTAGATCTCCGTCGTGAGCGGCTGGAACGGCTCCAGGGAGAACAACGCCTCCACCGGGAGCCGGAAGTAGGCCGCCAGCTTCAGGGCCAGGTCGAGGCTGGGGTTGTACTGTCCGCGCTCGATGTAGCCGATGGTCTGGTAGTGGACGCCGACCTCCTGCGCCAGCGCCTGCCGCGACACCTTGCGTTCGGCCCGGACGACGGCCAGCCTGTTGTGCACCTGCTCGCTCATGTATAAGAAATACTACATTCGATCGTACTAACGCAATGATCCGTATGGATGATGTGCTGCCCGCGCTCGCCCGGTCGCCCCGGCGCGCGGTCCCGCCCGCTCTACGGTTCGATCATGCGCAGCAGCGACAGCGACCGCGTCTACCTCGCCCCCGTCGACCACCTGCGCGCCGCGGCCGCCGTCCTCGTGGTGCTGTACCACGGGTGCCAGCTGTTCACCGCCCGGCTGGAGGGCGGCGGGGCGTTCACCGCGGAGACGGGCTGGCTGTACTCGGCGAACCCGGCCGCGACGCTCGTCTTCGAGGGGCACACCGCCGTCGCCCTGTTCATGGTGCTGTCCGGTTTCATCTTCACCGTCGGCGCGCACGGCCGCCCCATCCGCTACGGACGGTTCGTCACCAACCGGCTCCTGCGGGTCTATCCGCTGTACCTGGTCGTCGCGGTGCTCGGGCTGGCGACGCAGGTGGCGCTCGTGTCGTACGAGGACGTGCTGCGCCTGCTGACGTTCGCGACGCCCGGCCAGCCCTACGGGGGCGTGTTCTGGACCCTCAGCGTGGAGGTGCAGTTCTACCTGCTCTTCCCGCTGCTGAACCGGTTGCTGACGGAGCGCGGGCCGGGCGCCCTGCTGCGGCTGCTGGGGGCCGTCGCGCTGCTGCGGGTGCTGGTGTGGCTGAGCAGTCCGGTGCCGGAGCCTCCGACGACCGCCCTGTACCTGGGGCTGGCGGGGCGGATCGACCAGTTCCTGCTGGGCATGCTGGCCGCCTGGTGGTACCTGGGCCGTGGGGAGCGGGCGGGCGGGCGGTGGCCGGCGTGGGCGGCGCTGGGGCCGGCGGTGGTCGCCCTGTGGTCGTACAACCAGCTGCACGGCTTCGTCTCGGACAGCCCGCTGAAGCTGGTGTGGGGCACGGTGGAGGGCGCCGTGTGGGCGCTGTTCGTCGCGGTCTACGTCACGGGCGCGGGCCCGGCCGCTTCGGCGGCCGTCCCGGGCCAAGCGGGGCGCGCGGGGCGAGAGGGACCGCGGTGGCGGGCGTGGCGGGGGCGGCTGTCACGGGGGGCGGCGCGGCTCGGCGAGGTCAGCTACTCGATCTACCTGACGCACTTCATGGTGCTGACCGTGCTCGGCGAGTACGCCGGGCGGGCCCTCGCCGCGGTCCCCCTGCCGCCGGTGTGGGCGGCGTTCGCCCTGACGGCCGCGGTGGCGCTGCCGCTGACGGTGGCGCTGTCCTTCCTGACGTACCACGCCGTGGAGCTGCCGTTCCTGAAGCTGCGCCGCCCCTACCTGGGGGCGGCACGGGCGGAGGCGCCGGGGACGCGGGAGGCGACGGGGGTGGGGGCGGCGGCGCCGGACGGCGGCGGGGGTGCGCCGCGCCCCCGGCGGCGGGAGGCCGACCGGGGGCGGTGGGGTGTGCCGGGACGGCACGGGTGACGACTCAGATGAGGCCGAGGCCGCGCACGGCGTCGCGCTCCTCCGCGAGCTCCTGCACCGACGCGTCGATGCGGGCGCGGGAGAACTCGTTGATGTCCAGGCCCTGGACGATCTCGTACTTGCCGTCCTTGCAGGTGACGGGGAAGGAGGAGATCAGGCCCTCCGGGACGCCGTAGGAGCCGTCGGACGGGATGCCCATGGAGGTCCAGTCGCCCGCGGCGGTGCCGTTGACCCAGGTGTGGACGTGGTCGATGGCGGCGTTCGCGGCGGAGGCGGCCGAGGACGCGCCACGGGCCTCGATGATCGCGGCGCCGCGCTTGGCGACGGTCGGGATGAAGGTGTCGGCCAGCCACTGCTCGTCGTCGACGACCTCGGCGGCGTTCTTGCCGGCGATCTCCGCGTGGAAGATGTCCGGGTACTGCGTGGCGGAGTGGTTGCCCCAGATCGTCAGCCGCTTGATGTCGGAGACGGCCGCGCCGGTCTTGGCGGCGAGCTGCGAGATCGCGCGGTTGTGGTCGAGGCGGGTCATCGCGGTGAAGCGCTCGGCCGGCACGTCCGGGGCGGCGGCCTGGGCGATGAGGGCGTTGGTGTTGGCCGGGTTGCCGACGACGAGGACCTTGATGTCGTCCGCGGCGTTGTCGTTGATGGCCTTGCCCTGCGGCTTGAAGATGCCGCCGTTGGCCTCCAGCAGGTCACCGCGCTCCATGCCCTTGGTGCGGGGGCGGGCGCCGACGAGGAGGGCGACGTTCGCGCCGTCGAAGGCCACGTTCGGGTCGTCGGTGATCTCGATGCCGCGCAGCAGCGGGAAGGCGCAGTCGTCGAGCTCCATGGCCGTGCCCTCGGCGGCCTTGAGGCCCTGCGGGATCTCCAGGAGGCGCAGCTTGACCGGCACGTCCGCGCCGAGCAGGTGGCCGGAGGCGATGCGGAAGAGCAGCGCGTAACCGATCTGGCCGGCCGCGCCGGTGACGGTGACATTCACGGGAGTGCGGGTCATGTGCGATCTCCGTAAGACAGCTGGCGGTGGGGGTCCCTTCCCCGGATGCGGGACGTCTCCCGTGCCGAGGACGCCCGGTGTCGCCGCGCGATGTCTCGACGTGGAGATATCCAGCGGTCAGGCTATCCGACCCGACCCCCCTTCAACCCCCGCCCCCTTGTGTTGCAGCTCACCCGAACGGGCGACGCGCCGCGGTCACGGTGTGGCCGTGCAGCCCTTCACCCCGGCGGTGCGCAGGGCCGCGCAGGCCCCGGCGTCGGTCCCGTCGGCGACGGCGACCATCGGCGTGTACGCGTCGTCGTCGGCGCCGCCGACCGTGGCGTCGTGGGTGGCGCCGGGCGCGGTGACGCTGACGACGTCGCCGGGGGCGGCCTGGCTGACGCGGGCCCAGGCGGCCCCGCACACCTGGCTGTAGCGGACCTCGACCATGGTGGTGGCGACGACCGTGGAGGCGACCGTCGTGGCGTGCCGGCCGCCGCACCCCATGACCTGCGGGTCCTGCCCGCCACAGGCGGCGCCCGAGCAGCGGACGCCCTCGGGGAGCGGGAGCGGGGCGCTGGTGGCGGGGGCGGCGGGCGGCGCGGCGGGGCGGCGGACCCCGGCCCCGGCGGCGTCGGCCGCGCGGTCGCCGCGCGGGCCGCCGAGGTCGGTGAGGAGGACGGCCGCGACGACGACGAGGAGCGCGCCGAGGGCGCCCGCGAGGAACGACACCACCGTCCGCCCCGCCCGCCCCCGCGCCCCGCCCGGCCCGCGGCCCGGCGGGGTGTGGCCTGCGGGGGCGTGACCCTCGGGGGCCTGGCCCACCGGGGCGTACGCGGTGGGGCCCCGCCCCGACGGCAGCCGGCCGGCGGGCACGTGGTCGTCCACCGGCAGGCGACCCGGCGGCAGATACCCGGGCGGCAGGTGGTCGGTCGGGGCGTACGCGTCGGGTGCGTGGTCGGTCGGGGCGTACCCCTCCGGTACGCGGTCGGTCGGGGCGGCGTCCGGCAGTGCGTACCCCGGCGGCACCCGGTCCGCCGGGGCCGTCGGCCGCGTGGGGCCCGCGTCCACCGGCAGGGCGGCCGTCGGCGGGAGGGGGGCGGGGACCGTGCCGGCGGGCGGCGCGGCGTCCGCGGCGCCGGGGTCGTCGAGGGCCGCGCGGGCCTGCGCGATGCGGATCGACTCCATCGTCAGGTCGTGCCGCATCTCGGCCCGGCTCCACGCCCGTTCGGCCAGTTCCCACAGGGTGGTGAGGTGGTCCGGGTTCGTACCGGTGACCTCCGCCAGCGCCAGGACGGCGCCGCGCGGTGCCAGTAGACGCCCGTTCAGGTACCGCTCCCACGACGTCCTGCTGTAACCCGTGCGGTCCGCGATGGCCGCGATGCCGAGTCCGCTGCGGTCGACGAGCCGGCGCAACCGGCCGGCGAACTCCCGCACCTGCGGGTCGAGCTCCTCCGACAGCGCCTTCCAACGAGGCATTGCTTCCCCCTTGTCCCCCGGACCGGCCCGACACGCCCGATGCGTCCGGCGCGGTCCGTGCCGCGCGGAGCAAGGATGGCAGCTCCGGGGCTCGGTTTCCCAGTCGTGGCCGGGTGCTCACAGAGTTCCGGAATGGTCACTTCCGTGCCACAGGAACGGGGCGTCCCTTGATCAGCTTTGGCGCGTCCATGACCCTTGTTCAGGCGGGGACGGCGCCCGTCCTGTCTCGGGGGAGGGGATGGGCGCCGTCACCGACGGGGGTCACGACGAAGGCGGGCCGCCCTCCTCCTGACGAGGGGGCGGCCCGCCTTCCGTGTCACGCGACCCCACCGGGCCGGAGGCAGCGCCGGAGCCGCGACCGGGCCGGGGTCCGGGACCCGGCAGGGACCGGGACCGGGCAGGGGACGGGGCCGGGGGCCGCCCGGACCGGGCCTGGGCCGGAGTTCGGGATCAGGCCGACGTCTGGGGGCTGGGGTCCGGCCGTGCCGGCGGTCACCGCACCGTGAAGCGCACGGCTTCCTTGAGGAACGGGATCTCCAGCCACGGGTCGGGCTGCGTCATGAGGGCGAACAGCACGATCGCCCCACCGAGCACCCCGTACGTGATCATGTCGGTGAACCGGGACCGCACGGCGAGCATGCCCACCGACGGCAGGGCCCGCCGCAGTCCCGCACCGGTCAGCAGGGCGATGCCGATCAGGAGCGCGCCGATACGGGGCGCGTGGCGGAACGCGTCGAAGCCGATGACGACCAGTCCGAGCGCGGTGATCCCGAGCACGGTGAGCAACGGCCACTGCCGGGCGGGCGCGGGGGCGTCCCCGGGGGCCGCGCGACCGCCGCCCTCGGGACGGACGGTGCCCTCGGTGACGGCCGGGGGCCGCCGGGTCCCGCCCGCCGACTCCTCCTCTGCGCCGTCCGGCGCCGACTCCCCCGCCGGGTCCGGGGTGCGGGGCGTGCTCGCGGCACGCGCCCGGTCCGGTGCCGGCGACTGCGGGGACGGGGAGGGCTGCGGGGACTGCGGCCGTCGCGCCGGGCGGCCGGACACCACGACGGCTCCGGCCACCACGTCACCCGCCGCACCGACCGCCGGGGACGGAGCCGAGCCGGGGGCCCGGGGTGACGCCGTGTCCGCGTCACCGCCGGCCACCGCGGCGCCCGCGCCGTCCGCCGTGCCCACGCCGTCCGCCGTACCGTCACCGGCCGGGGCCGTGCCGACCGTGTCCGCCGCGTCGTCCGGTGCCGGCGCGTCGTCCGGTGCCGGCGCGCCCGCACCGGCGGTGGCCGCCGTGTCGGGTGCGGAGCCCGCCGCGCGGGATCCGTCGTTCGCCCGTACGCCCATGGGGTGGCCCTTCCGGCTCACTTCGCGGCGTCGGCCGCGGCGCGCTCGGCCGCCTCGACGACGTTGACCAGCAGCTGCGCCCGCGTCATCGGGCCCACGCCACCGGGGTTGGGGGCGACCCAGCCGGCCACCTCGCGCACGCCCGGGTGCACGTCGCCCATGATCTTGCCGCTCTCGTCGCGGCTGACGCCCACGTCCAGGATGGCCGCGCCCGGCTTGACGTCCTCCGGCTTGACCAGGTGCGGCACGCCCGCCGCGGCGACGATGATGTCGGCCCGCCGCAGGTGCGCCGAGAGGTCACGGGTACCGGTGTGGACCTGCGTCACCGTCGCGTTCTCCGAGCGGCGCGTCAGCAGCAGCGGCATCGGCCGCCCGATGGTGACGCCCCGGCCGACGACCACCACGTGCGCTCCGGCGATCTCCACGCCGTGCCGGCGCAGCAGCGTGACGATGCCGGCGGGCGTGCACGGCAGCGGCGCGGGCTCGCCGAGGACGAGCCGGCCCAGGTTGGTCGGGTGCAGGCCGTCCGCGTCCTTGGCCGGGTCCATCAGCTCCAGGATCCGGTTGGTGTCCACGCCCTTGGGCAGCGGCAGCTGCACGATGTACCCGGTGCAGGCCGGGTCCTCGTTCAACTCGCGGACGACCGCCTCGATGTCCTCCTGCGTCGCCGTCGCGGGCAGCTCCCGCTGGATGGACGCGATGCCCACCTGGGCGCAGTCGCGGTGCTTGCCTGCCACGTACTTCTGGCTGCCGACGTCCTCGCCGACCAGCAGCGTGCCGAGTCCCGGGGTGACGCCCCCGGCCTTCAGCTCCGCCACGCGGGCGGTCAGGTCGGACTTGATCGCTGCGGCGGTGGCCTTGCCGTCGAGAATCTGGGCGCTCATGGGCCCATCCTCGCGGAGACCCCCGCCCTCTTCCAATTCCGGTGTGCCGGGCCCCGGCGTAAGAGGTTGCATCTGCACAACAGTCGCCCAAACCGACTGGACAAAAAGATGATGTTAATACCACGATGACCGCGCAATGCCGCGGGCAGTGCCGGGGGGACGAGCGGCGCGTACATGGGTGCAGCAGACAGTTCCTCCGCGCGGAACCGCGCGTCCCCGCACGACCCACGGAGGAATCCCGCCATGAGTTTCGGCGACCCGAACAACCCCTACGGCCAGCAGCAGCCCGCCCAGCCCGGTTACGGCTACCCCCAGGCCCCGCCGGTCCAGCCGTACGGCCCGGGCGCCGGTTACCCGGGTGCCCCGATGGAGATGCCGGGCGGCGTCAAGGCGGCCCGCGTGATGCTGTTCGTCATCGCCGGCCTGCAGTTCATCGGCGCCATCGGTGCCGTCCTGACCGCGCTCGCCATCAGCGCGGCCCAGGAGGACCCGACGCTGAAGAACGACATCCAGTTCCAGCAGCTCGCCGACATGTCGACGGGCGCGATCTGGGGCGTCACCGTCCTGATCCTCGCCTGGGGCGTGCTCGCCATCGTCCTCGGCGCCAAGTTCGGCAACGGCGGCAACGGCATCCGCATCACCGCGATGGTCTTCGGCATCATCACGGCGATCCTCGGCATCTACCCGTTCGTCGTCATCGGCCTCGTCCACACGGTGCTGGCCATCCTGGTGGCCGTCTTCGTCGGCAAGTCCGACGGCGCCGCCTGGTTCTCGCGCCCGCGCCACTGAGCCGAGCCCGCGCCACGAAGGCCGCGGCCCCGGACGCACCCGCGTCCGGGCCGCGGCCTTCGCCGTACCCGCCTCAGCCCGAACGCTCCACGGACGTGCGCACCACCCGGATCGTGCGGGCCCGCCCCAGGACGTACGCGTTCCCGTCCTCGAACTCCAGCCGCCTGCGGTCCGGCAGCACCTGACGCACGTCCCCCACCGTGTGCGGCACCCCGCCCACCGCGATCACGTCACCGACCCGGACCCCGTCGCCCGTGACCTCCAGGGTCCGGACCGTCAGCCTCGACATCCCCGACCACCCGCCGCCGTCAGGACCGGTCGCCCGGAGCGGCGCCCGCCGACAACGCCGCCGCGAGCTGCCGGGCCGTACGCGGCGCGCACCGGCCCAACTCCACGAGCGGGTACGGCGGGTCCGCCGCCAGCGACACGCAGTCGAGCCCCAGCGACGGCAGGGTCACCCCCACCTCGGTGAGCGCGGCCCGCAGGACGTCCCGCGCCTCCTCCGCCTCCCTGATCCGCTCCGCCGCCGCCATCCGTTCAGCGATCCCCATGCACGTTGCCCCTTTCCGGGCCCGGTTCGACGTTCCACCCCAAGCATCGGCGTGTAGCGGTACGTTCACCAGGGGTTACGACTTACGAGGCGACCAGCGGAAACCGGGGAGACGCATGCCCGCACCCAAGGAACTCGATCCCACCCAGTCCCTCTCGGCGCTCTTCGGCGCGAAGCTGCGCAAGCTCCGCGTGCACGCCGAGCTGACCCAGCGGCAGCTGGGCGAGAAGATCCCGATCGCCCACAGCATGATCGCCCGGTTCGAACTGGGCACGGAGACACCGACGCAGCAGGTCGCCGAGGCGCTCGACCGCATCCTCGGCGCGGACGGCGACCTGGTCGACCTGTGGCTGCACGTCGTGCGGACGCCGATTCCGGACTGGGCGCGGAAGTACATGCTCCTTGAGCAGGGGGCGTACAGGATCAGGAAGTACGCGGCAGACACCGTCCCAGGGTTGCTGCAAACGCGCGCCTACGCCCGCGCTCTGCTCAGCGTCGCGATTCCCAGCGTGCGCAAGCAGTCAGAGGAGAAGCTCGAAGCGAGAATGGCCCGTCAGGAGATTCTCGGCCGCGAGGACCCGCCCTCGCTGTCCGTGGTCCTCGACGAAGCCGTCCTCCGGCGCCCGATCGGTGGGACCGCTGTCATGCGGAGGCAGCTTGGCCATCTACTGGCTCTCTCCAGCGAGTCGGAGAACGTTACGGTGCAGGTACTTCCCTTCGCTCGCGGAGCCCATGCTGTGATGGGCGGATCCACCACCGTCTTGTCGTTCCTCGACCGGCCGGCCGTGACGTACATGGAGTGGTCCTACTCCGGCGAGCTGATCGAGAGTGCCGCGACGGTCGCCGAGTACGCCCTTGCCTTCGACCAGTTGCAGGCTCAGGCTCTGTCACCGCAGGCTTCTGCCCGCCTGCTCCGTTCCGTGATGGAGGACTACCGTGACCCACGTCTCCCGAGCCGATCTCAGCGCCGCCGTCTGGCGCAAGTCCAGTTACAGCAACACGCAGGGCGGCGACTGCGTCGAGGTCGCTGACGGTTTCACCGGTGTCGTACCGGTCCGCGACAGCAAGAACCCGCACCGCACCGCGCTGCTCGTCACCGACGGCGCGTGGGGCGCCTTCGTCGAGTGGCGCAAGTCCAGTTACAGCAATCAGGCGGGCGGTGACTGCGTCGAGGTCGGCAGGGGGTTGGCCGGGCTCGTTCCCGTACGCGACAGCAAAGACCCCGCCCGTCCCGGACTGGTCGTCAGCGACCGTGCGTGGGGCGCCTTTCTCGGCTCGCTGACGTAGCACCCGTGCGGCGTCCGTAGCCTTCGCCCCCGGGTGGTGGGTGCGGCGGGGCCGGGCGGGCTCACCTCCTCGGGGTCGGCGGGCTCGGGTCCCGGTCAGGGCACCCGCGCTTCTCCGCCGACCCCTGCGGGGGCGAACCCGCCCGGCCCCGCCTCCCGTCCCGGGACGCGTGCGGGTCGCGCGGTGGCGGGCCTGTCGTGGGCGCGGGACCCGGACGCGGCGGAGGGGGCCGCCGGCGTGGGCCGGCAACCCCCTCGGGGCCTGTCAGGCGGCGCCGGCCGCCTCAGTGGAAGAAGTGGCGCGTGCCGGTGAAGTACATCGTCACGCCCGCCTTCGCCGCCGCCTCGACGACGAGCTCGTCGCGGACCGAACCGCCCGGCTGGACCACGGCCCGCACCCCGGCCGCGGTGAGGATCTCCAGACCGTCGGGGAACGGGAAGAACGCGTCGGACGCGGCGTACGCGCCGCGCGCCCGCTCCTCGCCGGCCCGCTCGACGGCGAGCTTCGCCGAGTCGACGCGGTTGACCTGGCCCATGCCGACGCCGACGCTGGCGCCGTCCTTCGCCAGGAGGATCGCGTTCGACTTCACCGCGCGGCAGGCCCGCCAGGCGAACGCCAGCTCCGCCAGCTCCGCCTCCGACAGCGCCTCACCGGTGGCGAGGGTCCACGTCGCCGGGTCGTCGCCCTCGGCCTGGATCCGGTCGGTGACCTGGAGCAGCGCGCCACCGTCGATCGGCTTGACCTCGACGGCCGCCGACGGGGCCTCCGGGCAGCGCAGGACGCGGATGTTCTTCTTCCGGGCCAGGACCTCGACCGCGCCGTCCTCGTAGCCGGGGGCGACGATGACCTCGGTGAAGATCTCCGCGACCTGCTCGGCCATCGCGACGGAGACGGGGCGGTTGACGGCGATGACGCCGCCGAACGCCGACAGCGGGTCGCAGGCGTGGGCCTTGCGGTGCGCCTCGGCGACGTCCGCGCCGACGGCGATGCCGCACGGGTTGGCGTGCTTGATGATCGCGACGCACGGCTCGGCGTGGTCGTACGCGGCGCGGCGCGCGGCCTCGGTGTCCGTGTAGTTGTTGAAGGACATCTCCTTGCCGTGCAGCTGCTCCGCCTCGGCCAGGCCGCCCGTGCCGTCGACGTACAGCGCGGCGCCCTGGTGCGGGTTCTCGCCGTAGCGCAGGACGTTCCCGCGGGTGTACGTGCCGCCCATGAAGTCCGGGAACGGCGACTCGTCCGCCGGGGCGTAGGAGGAGGCGAACCACGAGGCGACGGCGACGTCGTACGCGGCCGTGTGCCGGAACGCCTCGGCGGCCAGCCGCTTGCGGGCCGCCAGGTCGAAGCCGCCCGCCGCGACGGCGGCGAGGACGTCGCCGTACCGGGCCGGGGAGGTGACGACCGCGACGGACGGGTGGTTCTTGGCGGCGGCGCGGACCATCGACGGGCCGCCGATGTCGATCTGTTCGACGCACTCGTCGGGGGAGGCGCCGGACGCGACCGTCGCCTCGAACGGGTACAGGTTCACGACGACCAGGTCGAACGGCTCCACGCCCAGCTCGGCGAGCTGCTCGCGGTGGGCGTCCAGGCGCAGGTCGGCGAGGATCCCGGCGTGCACGCGCGGGTGCAGCGTCTTGACCCGGCCGTCCAGGCACTCGGGGAAGCCGGTCAGCTCCTCGACCTTGGTGACCGGGACACCGGCGGCAGCGATCTTCGAGGCCGTGGAGCCCGTGGAGACCAGCTCGACGCCCGCCTCGTGCAGTCCGCGGGCCAGCTCCTCCAGCCCCGTCTTGTCGTAGACACTGATCAACGCGCGACGGATGGGCTTATTCACCGACATGAACCTTTCGTCCCTCAATGCGGTAGCCGTGCCGGGCGAGACGCCCCACGACCTCGACGAGCAGCGTGCGCTCGACTTCCTTGATGCGCTCGTGGAGAGCGGCTTCGTCGTCCGAGTCCCGCACCTCGACCACGCCCTGGGCGATGATCGGGCCGGTGTCGACGCCGTCGTCGACGAAGTGGACGGTGCACCCGGTGACCTTCGCGCCGTACGCGAGCGCGTCCCGCACTCCGTGCGCACCGGGGAAACTGGGCAGCAGCGCGGGGTGCGTGTTGATCGTCCGCCCGCCGAAGCGCGCCAGGAACTCCTTCCCGACGATCTTCATGAAGCCGGCCGAGACGACCAGGTCCGGCGCGTACGCGGCGGTCGCCTCCGCCAGCGCGCGGTCCCACTCGTCGCGCGTCGCGTACTCCTTCACACTGCGCACGAACGTCGGCACCCCGGCGTGCTCGGCCCGTTCCAGGCCCGCGATGCCGGCGCGGTCCGCGCCGACGGCGACGATCCGGACCGCGGCGCCGTACCCGTCGGGGTCGGCGGCGATCGCGTCGAGGAGCGCCTGGAGGTTGGTCCCGGAGCCGGAGACCAGGACGACGAGGCGGGCGGGGGCGGCGGCAGCCACGGGGGACTCTTTTCGCGCGTGGGTGTGCGGGTGGTGCGGTATGTGCGGTATGCGGGATCCGTACGGGGCGGCGTCGGCTTCGTAGGTTGGTACGAACGCGTCGTGTCCTCCCATACGGGGAACCCTACGAACGGGCCGACCGTCAGCAACGATACCGGCACACCGCACCGCCCCCACGGGACGGGGGCCGGGCCGGGCGGTAGCGTCTGGGGCAGAGCCGTCCCCGACGAGACGGAAGACGGACGGACACGACACCAGGGGAAGACGTTCACCACATGCCGGACCGAGGGCGCCGCACGGCCATCCACCTCCTGCCGCGGGACCGCCAGTCCACCGACGACGACAACCCGTTCGCGCCGCCGCCGGAGGGCCGGCCCGAGCAGCCCTGGCAGCCGCGCCGACCGGACGGCGCCGACGGCGAGGGCGGCGAAGGACGCGAGGGCGGTGACGGCCGCGAGGGCCGGCCGGCGCGGGGCCGCTGGAGCCCCCGCCAGCCCGGACGCTCCTCCGACGGCTTCGGCAGCGGGGGCGGCGGCCCGCAGGGCGACCCGTCCCGGCAGGGACGGTCGGAGGGCCCGCAGCTGCGCTGGGACCCGACGGACCCCTCGCAGCGGCGCGCCCGGTACGCGCTGCTCTCCGGCATGTGGGGCTTCTTCTTCGCGGTCTTCGACTTCCCCGAGCTGGCCCTGCTGCTCGGCGCGCTCGCCCTGTACTGGGGCATCAGCTCCCTGCGCGAGCGCGGCCGGGCCGGTCGGCGCACGGGCGCGGACGTGGCCGCGGTGACGTCCGGCGCCCCGACCGCCTCCGGTCCGTCGTCGCCCGCGGCGAACGCCGCCGGCGCGGCCCGGTCGCAGACGACGGCCGCCGTCAGCGGCATCATCACGGGCGCGCTCGCCCTGGTGATCGTGGCGACCATGTTCACGGTCCAGCTCGTGTACCGGGACTACTACACGTGCGTCGACGACGCGCTGACGAAGGACGGCCAGCTCTCCTGCAACGAGCTCCTGCCGGAGCCGCTGCGCGACGTGATCGGCGTCAAGCAGTAGGGACCCGCTGTCGGGGTGCGGCCCGTGGGGCCGCACCCCGGAGCGTGGCGTGAACGGGACACTTCAGGCGTTACCGAAGACCGAGGCGGTCTCGTCGGTCGACAATCCAGCGTGGATGCTCAATCCAGCCCGGATCCGTCGACCACTCGGAGAGGCTCCCCCACATGAACCGACCCACCGTCTTTTCGGTAGCTCTGGGCCTGACGGCCACCGCCGCCGTCGCCCTGCCGGGCGGCAGCGCCGCCGCCGCGGACGGCCGCGCCACGCCCCCGCCCGCGGACCGGTACTGCGTGATCGTCGTCGACAAGGCCCCCGACGGGGCGATGTCCCCCGTCAGGTCGACGACGTGCAGCGACGACCCCGAGTCGAAGACGCTCACGCGGGCCGCGGCGAACACCGTGCTCCTGATGGAGTGGTTCGAGCACGCCAACAACAAGCCCAGCTCCCTGACGCGCGTGCACGGCGAAGCGGGCGACTGCGACGCCGACGGCTACCGCCTCCGGGCGACGGGCTTCTGGGCCAACCGGATCTCCGGGTTCAACGCCTACAGCAAGTGCAACGTCGCCACCGGCTACGACCTGGTGAACCTCTCGGGCGACCGCGAGACGTGGCGCATGGACAAGCCGTGCAAGTGCCTGCTGCAGGGGTGGGTCGGCGCGTACATGAACGACCGCATCGAGTCGTTCTGGATCCGTCAGGGCTGAGCCGGTCGCCCGTCGTCGGGTCCGGGGTCGGACCCGACGACGGGCCACGGGCCGGGGCCTGGGTCTGGGGCGGGGGCTGGGGCTGGGGCTGGGTAGGTGTCTCGGCCGGGGTACGGGGCCGGGTCCGGGCCCGGGTCGGTGACTCGGCCGGCGTACCCGCCCGGGTCGGGGCGGCGGGCCGTTCCGTCGGTGGCTCCGGCTGCGTCCGGCTCACGGTCCGCGGCCGGTGTCTCGACCGGGTCGTGGAGCGGAGGCGGGGTCTCCGCCTCGTAGTGCGGGGTGTCGGGGCAGTCCCAGTCAGCCGTGTCGTCCCCGTCGGCGGTCGCTGCCGGGTCCGGGTGCGGGACCGCCGCGGCCGGGCCCTGCGACACCGCCCGGAACGCCGCCCACCGGGCCGCGCGGGCGTCCGGATCGTCCCACTCCGCCACGACGGGCACGTCCGGGTGGCCGGGTGCGTCGGCGTGGGCGTCCACGTCACCGTGGACGCCCACGCCGTCGGCCGCCGCCCCTCCGTGGACTCCCGCGCCATGGGCGTCCGCCGGGTCAGGGGTGGCCGTGTCGGGGGCGGGCGCCTCACCGAGGGTGCCGTCGCCCGGCGGGCGCGTCCCCTCGTGGGCGTCCAGCCAGTACTGGCCCGCGGCCCAACCGGGCCCGGTCGGGCCGCGGGCCGCCGCCGGTTCGGGACCGTCCGTGTACTCGCCGGGGGTGTCGGCCTCCGCGTCGAACAGCACGTCCGCCTCCGGGCCCGCCGCCCGTACGACGGGCGCGGAGCCGCCGGCGGCCGGGGTGGCGGGCTCCGGCGCGCCGGGCGGTGGCGTGGACGCCCGGTGGCGGCCACGGGGGCGTACGACGCGGAGGCGGGACGGCCACGACCACCGCGACCGCCCGCCCGCCGCCCCGTCCTGCGCCCCCTCCGCCGGGCGCTCCGGAGTCTGAGGGGCCTGCGGGTGGTCGGGGGCGGTGGACCGGTCGCGCACCCGCCAGGCGCGCAGGGCCAGGGCCACCGGTACGGCCAGGAGCGCCGTCCACGCCAGCGCCGCCGCCCCTGCCGCCCACCACACCGGGCCGAACTGCGCGAGCCGCCCGGCACCGAGGGGGCCGCCGGCGTACGCGGCCAGCACCGCCGTCGCCGCGCCGCACACCAGCGCCGCCAGGGAGGCCGTCCCCGCCGTGCGACCCACGCTCCACGCCTCGTCGCGCAGGGCCAGCGGCGGCGCCGCCTCCCCCGCCGTACGCCACCCCGCGACGAGCCCCGCCGCCACCGGCACCGCCGCCGCCACGGCCACCACCGGCCACCCGCCGCCCCGGGGGTCGAGCGGCACGGCGGCCAGCAGCGGGAAGTCCGGCACCGCCGGGGCCCCGGCCGCGCCGAGCGGCGTCACGACGGCGCCCGTACCGAGGGTGAAGCCCGGCCCCAGCCCGTACGCCGCCGCCCACACCGCCGCGTTCGGGATCAGCGCCAGGGCCAGGAGGAGCACGGCCACCCGGCCCGCCCAGTCACCCGACAGGCCCATCAGGGAGTCGCGGGCCGCCCCGCCGTGCCACAGCAGGGAACCCGCCACCAGGAGCACGCCCCCGACGAGCAGCACGAGCAGCGCAGCGGCCGCCGCGCGCACCGCGACGACCGTCCGCGAACGCGCCACGGTCCGCCGCAGCCAGGCGGGCAGCCACCCGGGCAGCGGACCGAGGGGGTGCCCGCACGCGCTCCACACCCCGGCGGCCGCGGCCAGCAGGACGACCGGCGGCACGTGCAGGACCACGTCCAGCGGGTCGACCCGCAGCGGCCCGTCCGCCGCGTAGAGCGCGGCGCACGCGACGACCGCGAGGTAGCCGGTCGTCACGGCGCCCACCGCGCCACCCGCCGGGGGCCTGCGCCGGGTACCGCCCGGCTCCAGGGCGTCCCGCGCCGTCCGGTACGCCAGCCACAGCGGCAGGGCGGCGAGCAGCAGCGGCACCACTCCGACGGGCGCGGGCCCGCCGCCGCCGAAGGTGCCGGGGCGCACCGGTTCCACGCCGTGGGCCAGCAGCCACAGCCCGGCCGCCACGTGCAGGGCGCCCCCGGGTCCGCTGTCGGGGTACGGGGAGCTGATCCACAGGACGGTCACCAGCACGGCGAGCGCGCCGAGCCCCAGCCCCGCCGCGACGACCCCACGGGCGAAGGCCGCGGCGGCGACGGCCGCGGCGCTGCCGCCGTACACGACGGTGTGCTCGGTTCCGGGCGTCTCGGACAGGGAGGCGGTCACGGAAACATGCTGCCAACGACACGCGCTGTAGTTGCGTAACAGGCGGATGCCCGCTGTGTCGCTCAATATACGTTTATGTACTTTTCCGCTACGCCGTGTGTTCGCGGAGGCTTGGCATGACGCAGGGCACGATGAGCGAGGCACAGGCCACGGAGCCGTCGGAGCCGGCGCCGACACCGGATTCCGCGACGGATCCGGAGACCGCTCCGGAGGCCGCCGCCGCGCAGGCCGCCGCCGTCCCCGCGACGCCGGTCGAGGCGTTCGACGCGCTGTACGCGTACGCCGCACCCCGGCTGGCGGAACAGGCGTACCTCCTGTGCGGGCGGCGGCGGCTGGCGCGGGAGGCCGTCGAGGTCGCCTTCCACCGGGCCTGGGACCGCTGGCCGGAGGTCGCGGTGGACCGGGACCCGGTCGGGTGGGTGCGCGCCGAGGCGCACCAGTACGCGCTGTCGCCCTGGCACCGCTTCCGCCCCGCCCACCGGCACCCGGACCCCGCCACCGGGAACGGCCGGACCCGGGAACTGCGGACGGCCCTGCTGGAACTGCCGCCTCCGTACCGGCGGACGCTCCTGCTCTTCGACGGGCTCGGCATGGGCCTGCCCGAGGTGGCCGCGGAGACGGAGGCCAGCACCCCGGCGGCGGGGCACCGGCTGCTGCACGCGCGCGCCGCGGTCGCCGCGCGGATCCCGAAGTTCGCCGACGCGGAGGAGCTGCGCACCCGGATGGCGGAACTGGCCACCGGTCGCTCGGCGACGGTGCTGCCCACACCGCACGCGGTGCGGGCGGGCGGGGAGCGGCGGGTCCGGCTGTGGACGCGCGGGACGGTCGCGCTGACGGCGCTGATCGTCACCGCGACGGCCTTCACCCTGGCGACGGCCCCGACCCGTTACGAGCCGCCGCTCGCGCCGGGCGAGGCGGTGGGCGGCGTACCGGTCCTGAGCGGTCCGCAGCAACTGACCCCGAAGGACGAACAGCTCCGCGCCCGGCTCCAGGCCGAACCGATGACGGGCCCGCCCCGCCTGGTCCCGTCTCCCCACTGACCGCTCCCGCCCCCGGCTCCTGCCCGCACCCCGGGGGCGGGCCGTGCGGCCGGCCCCCCGGCCGCACGGTCCGCCCCGTCAACCCGACACCCCGGCCCGCCCCGCGCAGAACACCTCGGCCACGAGCTTCCGCGTCGCCTCCTGGAAGGCTCCGGCCAGGGAGAGCGCGGCGTCGTCCACGTAGTTCAGCGCGGCGGTCAGGGTCGTGCCCCCGTCGGGCGTGGCGTACATCAGCGCCGCGTGGCCGGCCAGGCCGCCGTTGTGGGTGATGACGGTGCCGCCGCACTCGGTGTCCTGCGCGAACACCCCCAGGCCGTAGCCCGCCTTCGGGTGCGGCGTGCACATCTCGGCCAGCAGCGGGGCCGGCAGGAGCTCGCCGCCCACCAGCGCGGAGACGAACGTGTGGAGGTCCCGGGTGGTGGAGATCATGTCGCCGCCGGCGGAAATCCAGGAGGGGTCGTGGCGGGTGACGTCGACCGTCTCCTGCCCGTCGGCGTCCTCGTACCGGTAGTAGGCGCGGGCGTGCGGTTCGGGGATCTCCGGCGAGGCGTCAGGCACCACGGTGCCGGTCAGACCGAGCGGTTCCAGGATCCGCTCCCGCGTCTCCTCGGCGCACGAGCGACCGGTGACCTCCTCGACCAGCAGCCGGGCCAGCACGTAGTTGGTGTTGGAGTAGCTCCAGTCCGTCCCCGGCTCGAAGCGCGCCGGCTTGGACAGCGCCAGCCGTGCCAGCTCCTCCGGCCGGTAGGTCGTGAACCGCTTGTCCACCCACGCCTTGCCGGAGATCGTGGCGGGGATGCCCGGCACGACCGTCCCGTCCGCGACGTACTCACCGGTGAAGTTGAACAGCCCGCTGGTGTGCTGCAGGAGCATCCGCACCGTGATCCGCCGGTCCAACCCGAACCCGGGCAGGTGGTCGGCCACCGGGGCGTCCAGTCCGATCCTCCCTTCGGCCACCAGTTGGAGCACCAGGGTCGCGGTGAAGGTCTTGGTGTTGCTGCCGATCCGGACGTGTCCGTCCAGTGGCGGCCCGTCGGTCCCGCCCAGCTCGCGCGCCCCGGCTCTGCCGACCCACTCGCCGTGCCGGTCGTGCACGCGCAGCTGCACCCCGACGAACCCGGAGTCGACGATCTCCTGCAGGATCCCCTGCAACTCCGGGCGGTCCTGCCGGGCAGCGGTGAGGGACATGTCCGTGCGCTCCTTCTGGTACGTGGGGGGGGGTGGGTGCGTGAGGCCGTGGTGTGTCAGGCCGTGGGTGCCTGGGCAGGTCACCGGGTGCGCGTGCGGGGGCGGTGGCGATGGGGCGTCACCGCCCGGCCCCCGCCGGCGGGGTGACGGGTCAGAGGCTGCGGGCGGTGATGTCGCCGTGGGCGGTGGTGGCGCGGATGGTCAGGCCGGCGGCGGCGCCCTCGGTGTTGAGCAGGGCGTTGTGGATCCGGCCGTGGCCGGTCCCGGCGTCGAGGGTCGCCGAGACCCCGTGGGCGGCGCCGACCGCGATGTCCCCGGCCTCGGTACGCACCTCGACCGCGCCCCGCACCGCCTCGGCGATCCGGATGTCGCCCTGCCGCGTGCCGATCTCCGCCGCACCACCCAGGCGGCCGACCGCGATGTCACCGGCGGCGAGGACGATCCGGGCACTGTCGGCCTCGTCGAGCTTGACCACGCCCCGCGCCGCCTCCAAGACGACCTCCCCCAGCCGCCCGACCCCCCGGACATCAGCGTCCGCCACCCTCGCCTCGACCCGCGAACCGGCCGGCAGCCGCACCGTCACCTCGACCGACCCCGACGCGCCGCGCAACCGGCCCTCCCCCGCCGGCACCCCGATCCGCAGGACACCGTCCCCGTAAGCGACCGTGACCCGCCGCGCGGCCTTCACGTCCCGCTCCTTCGCGGCGTCCGCGGGCAGGACCTCCACCGTGGTGTCGGCCCGGTCGGCCCCGACGAACCGCACCCGCCCCGCGGGTACGTCCAGGACAGCGGAGATCGGAGCGGGCGTGACGAACTTCTGCATGAGAGTCTCCCGTGACGGTCACTTCGTTTCGAACAAGGGAAACGCTACGTTGCGTTCGCATAGTCGGCAACAGACTCGTTGCTTAGAAGGGATATTTGGGCAGGTCAAACGCCTGAAATCGTTGCAACGATATACCACTAACGCAACGGTGTGATATCCAGTTGGTTGCAATGAAAGAGGCGTGAACGCTATGCTGCCGGCAGCACGCACCACCGAAGGAGACTCCGATGCCGGGAGGCAGGCTCACCCAGCAGGAGCGTCAGCAGATCGCGCTGGGGCTGGCCGACGGCCTCGCCTACGCGGAGATCGCCCGACGCCTCGACCGTCCGACCTCGACGGTCACGCGCGAGGTGATGCGCAACGGCGGCCCCACCGCCTACCGCGCCGACCTCGCCCACCGCGCCACCGAGCACCGCGCCCACCGCCGCAGGAAGACGGCGCCCCGGGGTACGGAGGCGCCTGCGCAGGCCCACGGACGTGACGCCGACGCCGTGCGCGAGTACGAAGAGCTGTTCACGACCGTCCTCATGGCGTCGGGCATCCCCAAGATGACGGCGCGGGTGCTGACCTGCCTCACCCTCACCGACTCCGGCAGCCTCACCGCGGCCGAACTCGTCCGGCGCCTCCAGGTCAGCCCGGCCTCCGTCTCCAAGGCGATCGCGTTCCTGGAGAGCCAGGGCCTCGTCCGCCGGGAGCGCGACGAACGCCGCCGCGAGCGCTACGTGGTCGACGACGACGTCTGGTACCAGTCGATGATGGCCAGCGCCCGCGCCACCGCCCAGCTCGTCGACATCGCCCGGCAGGGCGTCGGCGTCCTGGGGACCGGCACCCCGGCCGCCGCCCGCCTGGAGAACATCGCCCGCTTCGTCGACTTCGTCTCCGAGAGCATCGCCCGCGCCGCCGAGCAGGCCCGCGAGATCCTCCACACGAGCCCCGGACCGGCCCCGGCCCCGGGCGGCACCGCCGCACCACACGCGGATCAGGGGTAGGCGGCCCGCCCCCCGTACGCACGAAGGCCCGTGGGCCCGCCCCCACAACGGGGGGCGGGCCCACGGGCCGTGTGCGCCGTGCGCCGCGGCCGAACGCGGCGCGGCGGTACGCGGTGGTGCGTCAGGCGGAGGTGCCCTCGAGGATCTCGCGGGCCAGCTTCGCCGTCTCGGTCGGCGTCTTGCCGACCTTGACGCCCGCCGCCTCCAGGGCCTCCTTCTTCGCCTGCGCCGTGCCGGACGAACCGGAGACGATCGCGCCGGCGTGGCCCATGGTCTTGCCCTCGGGCGCCGTGAAGCCCGCCACGTAGCCGACGACCGGCTTGGTGACGTTCGCCTTGACGAAGTCGGCCGCCCGCTCCTCCGCGTCGCCGCCGATCTCACCGATCATGACGATCAGCTCGGTCTCGGGGTCGGCCTCGAAGGCCGCGAGCGCGTCGATGTGGGTGGTGCCGATGACCGGGTCGCCACCGATGCCGACGCACGACGAGAAGCCGATGTCGCGCAGCTCGTACATCATCTGGTAGGTCAGCGTGCCGGACTTCGACACGAGACCGATGCGACCGGGCTTGGTGATGTCGCCCGGGATGATGCCGGCGTTGGACTGGCCCGGCGTGATCAGGCCGGGGCAGTTCGGGCCGATGATCCGGGTCTTGTCGCCCTTGGACTTCGCGTACGCGTAGAACGCGGCGGAGTCGTGGACCGCGATGCCCTCGGTGATGACGACGGCGAGCGGGATCTCGGCGTCGATCGCCTCGACGACGGCGGCCTTCGCGAACGCCGGCGGCACGAAGAGGACGGAGACGTCGGCCCCGGTCTTCTCCATCGCCTCGGCGACCGAACCGAAGACGGGGACCTCGGTGCCGTCGAAGTCGACGGTCGTGCCGGCCTTGCGCGGGTTCACGCCGCCGACGATGTTGGTGCCGTCAGCGAGCATGAGCTTGGTGTGCTTCATGCCGGTGGCGCCGGTCATCCCCTGGACGATGACCTTGCTGTCCTTGGTGAGGAAGATAGCCATGGTGTTTCCGACCTCGTCCCTTACTTCGCAGCCGCGAGCTCGGCGGCCTTGTCGGCCGCGCCGTCCATGGTGTCCACGCGCTGCACCAGCGGGTGGTTGGCGTCCGACAGGATCTTGCGACCCAGCTCCGCGTTGTTGCCGTCGAGGCGCACGACCAGCGGCTTGGTGACGTCCTCGCCGCGCGAGGAGAGCAGCTCCAGGGCCTGCACGATGCCGTTCGCGACCTCGTCGCAGGCGGTGATGCCGCCGAAGACGTTGACGAACACGGACTTGACGTCCGGGTCGCCGAGGATGATCTCCAGGCCGTTCGCCATGACCTCGGCGGACGCGCCGCCACCGATGTCGAGGAAGTTGGCCGGCTTCACGCCGCCGTGCGCCTCACCGGCGTACGCGACGACGTCCAGGGTCGACATGACCAGGCCGGCGCCGTTGCCGATGATGCCGACCTCGCCGTCGAGCTTGACGTAGTTGAGGCCCTTGGCCTTGGCCGCGGCCTCGAGCGGGTTGGCCGCCGCCTTGTCCTCGAGCGCCTCGTGCTCCGGCTGGCGGAAGTCGGCGTTGGCGTCCAGGGAGACCTTGCCGTCGAGGGCGATGATGTCACCGGAGGCGACCTTCGCGAGCGGGTTGACCTCGACGAGGAGGGCGTCCTCCGCGACGAAGGTCTTCCACAGGGTCACGAGGACCTCGGCGACCTTCTCCGCGACCTCCGCGGGGAACTGCGCCTGGGCGACGATCTCGCGGGCCTTCTCGATGTCGACGCCGTCGTTGGCGTCGACCGGGACCTTCGCGAGCTTCTCGGGGGTCGTCGCGGCGACCTCCTCGATGTCCATGCCGCCCGCGACCGAGGCCATCGCCAGGAAGGTGCGGTTGGTGCGGTCGAGGAGGTACGAGACGTAGTACTCCTCCAGGATCTCCGGAGCGGTCTCCGCGATCATCACCTTGTGGACCGTGTGGCCCTTGATGTCCATGCCCAGGATGTCCGTCGCGCGGGCGACGGCCTCGTCCGGGGTGGCCGCCAGCTTGACGCCGCCGGCCTTGCCACGGCCGCCGACCTTCACCTGCGCCTTGACGACCGACTTGCCGCCAAGACGCTCAGTGGCCTCGCGCGCCGCCTCAGGCGTGTCGATGACTTCACCGGCCAGCACCGGTACACCGTGCTTGGCGAAGAGGTCCCTCGCCTGGTACTCGAACAGGTCCACGCGCGTCCGTCCCTTTTTCTGGTGATCGCGGTTCGTTTTCATGCGTGGGCGTGCCGCGCGCCCGACTGGCGGGCGGAGGGCAACGTGACTGCTCTGTCACTCGGGAGGCGTACACGGTGTCCGTGGACGCGGCATGTCCGCCTGGCAGGTTATCCCCGGAGGCGGTGCCGCCCTAAATCACAGCTCACACCGGAGCGGTGATACCTGTCACAGGCAGGTACCCCGAACGGGCGGTGACCCCGTTGTGAGAACGCCCGCGGCTACGGATTTCGTGGCAGACCAGGCGCGGCGGGCCGCCACCCGACCGACCGAACCCGCCGCACCCGGCGGACGGGGCGGCCGGCCCCTGCCGGACGGGGGGCGTGAGCGGGCGGGGTGGGCGGGATGGGCGGGCGGCCCCTGCGGCGCCGGGCGGGGCGAGCGGGCGGGGTGGGCGGTCGGCCCCTGCCATGCCGGCGGACGGGCGGGGTGAGGGGGCGGGGTGGGCGGGCGGCCCGTGCCGTGCCAGGCGGACGGACGGGGCGGACCTGCCGCGCCAGGCGGGGCGGGTGGGGCCGGCGGGGCGGGGTGGGCGGGCGGCCCGTGCCGTGCCAGGCGGACGGGCGGGGGACCTGCCGCGCCAGGCGGGGCGGGTGGGGCCGGCGGGGCGGCTGGGTCGGTTGGTGCGGGAGGTGCGGCCTTCCGTGCCGGGCGGTCGGGGCGGGTGGCCCTATTGGGGCAGCCGGGGGGGCGTGGGGCTCGCGGCGCCGGACGGGCCTGCCGGGCGGGGCGGCCGGGCGGACAGCGCGAGTGGGGTTGGTGGGGCTGATGGGGCGACTGGGAGGTCGGTGCGGACGGAGCGGGTCTTCGGCGCCGGGCGGTCGGGGCGGGCCGGTGATCGAGGCCCGGGGACCACCGGGGCGTGGGGCGGTCGGGGCACCGGGCGGGCCCGCGCGCCGGCGGAGCGGTCGGGGCGGGCCCACGGTGCCGCATGGGCCCGCGCGCCGGGGAGCACCGGAGCGCCGGCGGGTCACGCCGCGTCGGGGACCGGTATCGGCCGCTTCTCCAGCGCCGCCGCCATCACCTCGGGGAAGAGGTCCGGTGTGCAGGCGAAGGCGGGCGCGCCGAGGGCCGCCAGCGCGGCGGCGTGCTCACGGTCGTAGGCGGGGGCGCCCTCGTCGGACAGGGCGAGCAGGGCCACGAACTGCACCCCGGCGGCCTTCATCGCCGCGACCCGCTTCAGCATCTCGTCGCGGATGCCGCCCTCGTAGAGGTCGCTGATCAGCACCACCACCGTGTCGGCGGGGCGGGTGATCTGCGACTGGCAGTAGGCCAGGGCGCGGTTGATGTCGGTGCCGCCGCCCAGCTGCGTGCCGAAGAGCACGTCGACCGGGTCGTCTAGCTGGTCCGTCAGGTCGACGACGGCCGTGTCGAAGACGACCAGGCGCGTCGCGATCGACCGCATCGACGCCAGCACCGCCCCGAACACCGACGCGTACACGACGGAGGCCGCCATGGAGCCTGACTGGTCGATGCAGAGCACGACCTCCTTCCTGACCGCCTGCGAGGCGCGGCCGTACCCGACGAGGCGCTCCGGCAGGACCGTGCCGTACTCGGGCAGGTAGTTCTTCAGGTTCGCGCGGATGGTGCGGTCCCAGTCGATGTCGCGGTGGCGGGGGCGGCTGATGCGGGCGCTGCGGTCGAGGGCGCCCGTGAGGGTGGCGCGCGTGCGCGTGGCGAGCCGCTTCTCCAGGTCCTCGACGACCTTGCGGACGACGGCCCGCGCGGTCTCCTTCGTCGTCTCCGGCATCGCCTTGTTCAGCGACAGGAGGGTGCCGACGAGGTGCACGTCCGCCTCGACGGCCTCCAGCATCTCCGGCTCCAGCAGGAGGGTCGACAGGCCGAGCCGGTCGATCGCGTCGCGCTGCATGACCCGTACGACGGAGCTGGGGAAGTAGGTGCGGATGTCGCCGAGCCAGCGGGCGACGGACGGCGCCGATCCGCCGAGCCCGGCCGACCGGTCCCGACGCCCGCGGGCGTCGCCGTCGCCGCCCGGCCCGTCGTACAGGGCGGCCAGGGCGCCGTCCATGGCGGCGTCCCCGCCCGTGAGGGCGCACCCCGTGCCGTCGGCGCCGCCGCCGCCCAGCACCATGCGCCAGCGCCGCAGCCGCTCGTCCTCGCCGGTCATCGGCCCACCCCCACCAGGTCGTCGTCGGTCGGCTGCCGCCGGCCCAGCAGCAGCTCCAGTACGGGCAGCACGCCGTCGGCGCGCGCCGCGTCGTGGCCGGCGCCGAACCCGGGCGTGCCCGCCGCGGTCAGCGCCGCGCCCCCGCCGGCGGCCGGGCCGCGGCGGACGAGCTCGCCGAGGGTGCGCCGCACCCCCGGTTCGTACGCGGAGAACGTGCGGCGCAGCAGCGGCAGCACGTCGGTGAACGCCTCGGCGGGCACGGCGGCCAGCCAGGCGTCGACGAGGGCGAGGAGCCGCTCGTCGTGGACGAGGAGCATGCCTCCGGAGCGGTCGCGGCCCCGGCCGGCGGGTCCGGTCGCGCCAGCGAGGAACCCCTCCAGCCAGGCGGCGGCGTCGACGGGCGGCGTACCGGGCGAGAGGGCGAGGCCCATCAGCCGGCCCGCCTCGTCCTCCGCGAGCCGCCCGTCGTCCAGGAGCAGCCGCGCGGCCCTGCCGCGGATCGTCCCCGCGACGGTGTCCCGGCCGGCGAGCCTGCGCAGGACGGCGGCCCACCCGGCGGCGGTGTCGTCGCCGGCGGCACCGCCGGGGGCGGCCCTGCCGACGGCCTTACCGCCGCTGCCGGGTGCTGCGCCGCTGCCGCCGGGGGCACTGCCGGAGGCGGCACCGGGGGCGGCCGTGCCCCCCGTGCCGGCGGGGGTGCGGTCGGTGACGCCGTCGGTGGTGGAGTCGTCCGCGGTGGTGCCGCCGGTGTGCGGCAGGAGGCGCACCGCCGTGTGCACGGCGTCCACGTGGCCGCGCATCTCGTCGGCGGCGTCGGCGTCGAGGCCCGTGCAGGCCGGGGGCAGGCCGACGAAGATCCGCCGGGCCAGGCCGGTGGCGACCTCGGCGAGGGCGGCGGTGTCCGTGGCCCGCACGTCGCCGTAGCGCAGCGAACGGGCCAGGGCGGGCAGTGCCTGGGCGAGCCGGCCGACGTCCGTGTCGAGCGCGGCCCGGTCGGCGAGGGCCCTCATCACCACGGGCAGCGCCTCGGGCAGCCGGGCCAGCAGGCAGCGCTCGGCGAGCGCCGTGACCCCGGCGAGCGCGGTGGCGGCGGCCGCCTCGGCCCGTGCCTTGGCCGTGGCGGCGGACAGGACCGTGGTGCCCCACACGCCGGCCTCGGCGACCCGCACGTGCAGCTCGGGCTCCCAGGACAGCCGCCAGCTCTCCCGGAAGGTGCCCGTGCTGCCGGTGCGGGACGCCGCGGGGACGCCCCAGTCGACGCCGAGGAGGCGCAGCCGGTGCAACAGGCGGCTGCGGGCCGCGTCGGTGTCCTTGCGCAGGTCGAGGTCGAGGTCCCGCTCGGCCGCCTCGGGCTTCAGGCGCAGGGAGCGCTGGAGGCGGGTCAGGTCCCGCTGGAGGGGGACGGCGGGCGCGTCGTCGGGCACCTCGCCCAGGACGTCGCCGACGACGAGCCGGTCGTGGACGAGGGCGAGCGGCACGTCCGAGCCGTCGCCCATCACGGCCCGCACCGCGTCGGTGGTCTCGGTGAGCCCGGCGAGGGGGCGGCCCCGCATCGCGGCGAGGGACCCGGCGAGCCGGACGGCCTCGATGACGTGCGCGGAGGAGACCGGGTGGTCCTCGTCCCGCAGGAGCCCGGCGACCTTCGTCAGCCAGCGCTCGACGGGCCGGTCGGGCGCCGCGAAGAGGTGCGCGTACCAACCGGGTGCGGCGACGCCCGCGCCGTACCCGGAGCGGCGGGCGAGCCTGCGGTGCGTCCACGGCACCCACGTCGTCTCGGTCCTGACCTTCGGCAGGCCCTTGAGGAGGGCCCGGTCGGCGGCGACGGTGGTCTTCGCGGCCAGTGCGGGGACGTGCCAGGCGCCGCAGACGAAGGCGACGGCGTCGTCGCCGTGCTCCTTGCGCGCGGCGCGCAGCCGGAGGCGCATGTACGCCTCGCGGACGGGGTCGCGGGCGTGCCCGCCGTGGCCGTACGTCTCGCGCAGCGCCGCCATGGCCTCCGCGACGGCCGCGAACGGGGCGAACGGGTCCCCCGCGTGGGACGGGCGGTGCTCGACGACGTCCTCCCACCAGCGCTCGGCGTCGTCGTACCCGGCGGCGTCGGCGAGCGCGGCGAGCGGGTCGACGCGCAGTCCGCGCCGCAGGTCGGCGGCGGGCTCGCCGTCGTCCCCGGTGTCCTCGTCGTCCTCGTCGCTCCACGTGGGGTCGCCCATCATGGCGAGGGAGTGCGCGGCGGGCAGGTCGGCGAAGCGGACGGCGGCGCCGTGGTCCAGGGCCCAGCGCAGCGCGACCCACTCGGGCGAGAAGGCGGCGAAGGGCCAGAACGCGGCCCGGCCGGGCTCGTCCCCGGCGTGGGCCAGCAGCGCGACCGGCGGGCGCGTCGCGGGGTCGGCGGCGAGCGGCAGCAGGGCGTCGGCCTCCGGCGGCCCCTCGATCAGCACCGCCGTGGGGCGCGCCGCGTCGAGGGCGGCGCGCACGGCGCGGGCCGAGCCGGGCCCATGGTGGCGGACGCCGAGCAGCAGCGGCCCCGTCACGCCGACACCTCGCGGCAGGCGCGGTAGAAGTCCTTCCAGCCGTCCCGCTCGCGGACGACGGTCTCCAGGTACTCCTGCCAGATGAGGCGGTCGGCGGCCGGGTCGCGGACGACGGCGCCGAGGATGCCCGCGGCGACGTCGGCGGGGCGCAGCACGCCGTCGCCGAAGTGGGCGGCGAGGGCGAGCCCGCTGGTGACGACGGAGATCGCCTCGGCCGTGGAGAGCGTGCCCGAGGGGGTCTTGAGCTTGGTGCGGCCGTCGGTGGTGACGCCGTCGCGCAGCTCGCGGAAGACGGTGACGACGCGGCGGATCTCGTCGATGCCCTCGGGAACGGCCGGCAGGTCGAGGGAGCGGCCGATCTGGTCGACGCGCCGGGAGACGATGTCGACCTCGGCGTCGGGCGTCTCGGGCAGGGGCAGTACGACGGTGTTGAAGCGGCGGCGCAGGGCGCTCGACAGGTCGTTGACGCCGCGGTCGCGGTCGTTGGCGGTGGCGATGAGGTTGAAGCCGCGGACGGCCTGCACCTCCTGGCCGAGCTCCGGGATGGGGAGCGTCTTCTCGGACAGGATCGTGATGAGCGTGTCCTGCACGTCGGCGGGGATGCGGGTGAGCTCCTCGACCCGGGCGGTCATGCCCTCGGCCATGGCGCGCATCACCGGGCTGGGCACCAGGGCGTCCCGGCTGGGGCCGTGCGCGAGCAGGCGGGCGTAGTTCCACCCGTAGCGGATGGCCTCCTCGGGCGTGCCGGCCGTGCCCTGCACGAGGAGCGTGGAGTCACCGCTGACGGCCGCCGCGAGGTGTTCCGACACCCAGGTCTTCGCGGTGCCCGGCACGCCGAGGAGGAGCAGGGCGCGGTCGGTGGCGAGGGTGGTGACGGCCACCTCGACGATGCGGCGCGGCCCCACGTACTTCGGTGTGATCACCGTGCCGTCCGGGAGGGTGCCGCCCAGGAGGTAGGTGGCGACGGCCCAGGGCGACATCCGCCACCGCTCGGGGCGCGGCCGGTCGTCGGCCGCCGCGAGCGCCGCCAGCTCGTGGGCGAAGGCGTCCTCGGCGTGCGGGCGCAGGGCTTGCGTCTCGCCGTGGACGCGCTCGTCTTCGGTGGTTCCGGGCACGGTCATGGGGTCCCCCTCCAGATCGTTCGAATCGTCGACCGGGTGTGGTTGCCACCGTGCACCACGCCACTGACAGCCGACCGTCACCGCAGGTCAGGAGCGGTGACGGTCGATGTCGAGGGGTACTGCGAGAAGTTGCCGGTGCGTCAGGTACCCGGTCAGCCGGCGACCGGGGAGACGGCGACGCAGCTGAGCGTCGCCGCGGCGCCCTTGCCGGACGCCTCCTTGATCACCTTGCCGTCGTGGGTGATCTTGCAGGTGGCCTGGGCGCCGTCGTAGCTGACGGAGACCGGCGTGACGAGCGGGGCCTCGATGCCGCGCAGCGTGACCGTCTTGCGCCACGGCAGCTTCGGCTTCTCGACGGTCTCCAGCTTGGGGTTCATCGCGTCGCCACCACCGCCGTTGTAGCTGATCGACTCGATGTTGGCGCCGGTCACCTCGTAGGTGACCTGGTACTCCTCGCTGAGCGCGCTGTCGACGCGCTCGGTCGCCTTGTCGGCCGCCTGCGAGCAGGCGCCGAGGCCGAACGCGAGACCGGCCGCGGCGAGGACCGCGACGACGGAACGGGTGGTGGGCTTCATCTGGTTCCCCCGGGAGATCGAGTGGCGTCGGCACCACAGTACGAGCGCGTCCCGGCCGCTCCCCCGGCGGGCCCCGCCGCGGGCGGCCGGGCCGGTTGTCAGTGGCGCGCCCTACGGTCGGTGGCATGACTGAGCAGGGGGTGCGCTGGACGGCGGATCAGGTGCTGGCTCTGGCTCCTGACGCCGCCTCACGCAAGGCGGGAAGCAAGCTGGGCACGGCCGGGCCGTGGTCCGGTGCGGGCCGTGGCGCCACGGGGGCCGTGTGGGGTCTGTGCCGGGGCAGCGGCAGCAGGCCGTACCGGACGGTCGTCGACATCACGGGCCCGGCGTACTCGTGCAGTTGCCCGAGCCGGAAGTTCCCGTGCAAGCACGCCCTGGGCCTGCTGCTGCTGTGGGCGGCGGACGCCGACGCCGTCCCGGCCGGGGTGCCGGCGCCGGACTGGGTGGAGGCGTGGCTGGAGGGCCGGAAGGCGCGCACCGGACCGCGCGGGGGGAAGGGGGACGCAGCCAAGCCCGTCGACGCCGAGGCCGCGCGGCGGCGCGCAGCGGCCCGCGCGGCGCGCGTCACGGCCGGCGCCGAGGAGCTGGAGCGGCGCCTGGCCGACCTGCTGCGCGGCGGTCTGGCCGCCGCCGAGCAGACCGGGTACGGCCTGTGGGAGGAGACCGCGCGCCGCATGGTGGACGCGCAGGCGCCGGGTCTGGCGGGCCGGGTCAGGGAGCTCGGCGCGATACCGGGCTCCGGCCCCGGCTGGCCGGTGCGGCTGCTGGAGGAGAGCGCCTTGACGCACCTGCTGGACCGGGCGTGGCTGGGCGTGGACCGGCTGCCCGGACCCCTGGCGACGACGGTGCGCACCCGGGTCGGCATACCCACGCCGGCCGAGGGCCCCCCGGTCCGGGACCACTGGCTGGTCCTGGCCCAGTACGACACCTCGGACGGCAAGCTGACGACGCGCCGCGCGTGGCTGCACGGGCGGGAGACGGGGCGTACGGCGCTGCTGCTGTCCTTCGGGGCCGCGGGCCGCGCGCCGGACCTGGCCCTCGCGGCGGGCACGGCCTTCGACGCGGAGCTCGTACCGCACCCGGGGGCCGGGCAGCTGCGCGCGGACCTGGGCGAGCGGTTCACCGCGCCCGTCCCGGGCGGCGGGCCACCGCCGGGCGGCACGACCGGCGACGCGCTGGCGGCGTACGGGCGGGCCCTGCGGGACGACCCGTGGCTCGACTCGTGGCCGGTGACGCTGGCGGACGTCGTGCCCGTTCCGGGCGCCGACGGATGGCAGCTCGCCGACGCGGACGGCGGCGCGGCCCTGCCCGTCACCGCGTCCGCCCTGGGCCGGGCGGGGCTGTGGCGGCTGGCCGCGGTGTCCGGCGGCGGACCGGTCACGGTGTTCGGCGAGTGCGGGCACCGGGGCTTCACCCCGCTGGCCACGTGGTCACCGGACGCCCCCGGCACGGTCCCGCTCACCTGAAGGCCAGGGCGGGGCACCGTACGCGGCTGCCCGGGTCGTGGGGGCTGTTTCCTGGCCGGGGGGTGGGGCGTGGGTGTCCGGGCCGCGGGGCGGGTGCCCGGGCGCAGGGGCCCGGGTGAGGCCTCGGGTCGCCGGCGACGGCGACAGCGACAGCGACAGCGACAGCGACAGCGACAGGCTGACCGCCGTGGGCCACCGGACCTCGACCCGCCCGGGACCCCTGTCCACCTGTCGCCCTGTCCACCTGTCCACCTGTCCACCTGTCCACCTGTCCACCTGCGGGGGCTCGTCCCTGCCGGGGCCGGCCGACCACCCGCCCGGCGACCACTCACCTGTTCGACCGCCCGACTGCCCGACCACCCAGCTCCCGCAACCCCCGGTCGGTCCGGCCGCCCGGCTTCCGGACCGGTCGACCACCCCAGCCGCCTCACCGCCTGATCGTTGTTGGAAGAGGAGACATGACCACCACCTCGTGGGAAGAGCTCGTCACCTCGGCGCTGCTCGGCACCGACCGCCGACCGCCGGCCCTCCCGACGGGCGACGGCGCGGCGGGACCGGACGCGGGCGGACCGGCCGCCGCGCCCGTCGATCCGCCGCTGGCGCTGCTCGACGCGGCGGCGCGGCATGCCGTGCGGCGGCGGGCGGGCCTCCTGCCGGCGGCCGCCGCGCCGCTTCCTCCGCCGGCCCCGCACGACGGCCGCACCCCGCTGCCCGGGGCGGCCGCGCGGCGGCTGGCGCAGTTGCTCGCCGACCGCCCCTCGGCGGGCGGCGGCCGCCGTGGTTCCGCACCCGACCTCACCGAGCTGCTCCCGCAGTGGCTGGCCGCGGCCAACGCCCACGGCTACCGGGCGCCCGCGCCCGCCTTGCCCGCCCTGCTCGACGCGGCCCGCGCCCGCACCGACCTGCGGCCCCAGGCGCTGGCCTTCGCGGGGCCGCGCGCGCTGTGGCTGGCCGGGCTGAACCCGGAGTGGAGGTTCGCGTTGCGCGGCGCGCCGGGCGGCGCGGCGCTCCCCGCGCCGGACGACGTACCGGGGGTGCGGGCCCTGTGGGAGGAGGGGCTGTTCGCGGAGCGGGTCGCCCTCCTCGGCGCCGTCCGCGCACACGACCCCGCCGCCGCGCTGGACCTGCTGGCGTCGACCTGGGCGGACGAGCGGGCCGAGGACCGGCTGATGTTCCTGGACTCGCTGCGGGCAGGGCTCTCGGGCGCGGACGAGGCGTTCCTGGAGCGCGCCCTGACCGACCGCAGCCGGAACGTCCGCTCCACCGCGGCCGAACTGCTGTCCGCGCTGCCGGGGTCGGCGTTCGCGGGCCGGATGGCGGGGCGGGCCGCGTCATGCGTGGGCCTGGACCACACCGGTGACGGCGCGACGCTCACCGTGGAGGCCCCGCACGAGTGCGACGCAGCCATGCAGCGCGACGGCGTCGTACCGCAGCCGCCGTCGGGCCGGGGAGAGCGTTCGTGGTGGCTGGGGCAGCTGGTGGAGGCGGCCCCGCTCACGCTCTGGCCGGACCGGCTCGGCGGCCGTACGCCCGAGGAGATCGTCGCCCTGCCGGTGGGCGACGACTGGCGCGACGAGCTGCACGCCGCGTGGTGCCGGGCAGCCGTGCGGCAGCGGGACGCGGCGTGGGCACGGGCCCTGCTCGGCGCCCCGTTCGCCCCGCCGGCGACGGGCCCGGGGGCCGCGTCGTCGGCCGCGCTGCTGGCGACGCTGCCGGACGGGGAGCGGGCGGCGTGGGTGGCGGCGTTCGTCGCGGCGCACGGGCTGTCGGAGGCGTTCCAGCTGCTCGGCGTCTGCACGGTGCCGTGGTCCGGGGAGCTCGGGCGGGCGGTCGTCGACGCGCTGGACATCGCGCGCGAGGCGGGGAGCTACCCGTGGAGCTTCAGCGGGGTGATGGGCCTGGCGGAGCGGTGCCTCGACCCGGCCGAGGCCGACCGCCTGGAGGTGCTGACGGCCGCGTCGGACGAGCCGGAGGACGCCGCGCCCGGCGCGGGCGGCTACTGGTCGGAGGCGTTCCAGCGCCTGGTCGCCACGCTGCGCCTGCGGGCGGCGATGCACGCGGAGCTGGCCCCACCACCCGCCTGACGGCTCGGGGCCGGGCCTGGGCGCTCCTCCCCGACACGCCCTCCGCACCGGATGCGGGGCCCCGGGCCGGCCGGTGCGGCGCGAACCGGCGGACGGCCACGGGCCGGCCGGATGCCACGGGCCCGTGCGGACCCACCGGGCCGCCGGACCGGCGCGAACCGGTGCACGCCGGACTGGTGCGGTCCGAACCGGTGCGCCGCGGACTGGTGCGTGGCGGGCCGACGGGGCCGACGCGTGCCCACCCCGGGCCGGTGCGGGTCCCCGTACCAGTGGCGCGAGTGCCCAGGTCGGAGCGGGTCACCGCCGGTCAGAGCCGGGCACCCCGGGGTCAGTGCGGGTCAGCGGCCCGCACGTGCCCGGCACCCGCCCAGCGGGAACGGGCGGCCCGCCCGTACGGACGGCCGCCTCGGAAGGGCCCGACCCGGGCCCGCGCGGATGGCCGGGTCAGGCGTCGGCGGCCTGGCGGACGTTGGCGTTGACCCAGTCCACGATCGACGCCGTCGTCGCGCCGGGCGTGAAGATCGCGGCGACGCCCTTCTCCTTCAGCGGCGGGATGTCGCCCTCGGGGATGATGCCGCCGCCGAAGACCTTGATGTCCTCGGCGTCGCGCTCCTTCAGCAGCTCCAGGACCCGCGCGAAGAGCGTGTTGTGCGCACCGGACAGGATCGACAGGCCGATCGCGTCGGCGTCCTCCTGGATCGCGGTGTCCACGATCTGCTCCGGCGTCTGGTGCAGCCCGGTGTAGATGACCTCCATACCGGCGTCGCGCAGCGCCCGCGCGATCACCTTCGCACCGCGATCGTGGCCGTCGAGACCCGGCTTGGCCACCACCACGCGGATAGGACCGGTCACACCCATCACTGCCTCCACATGCGACCCCCGTACCTGTATGCCGGGGAGGTGAACGAACGTTATCGCCAGCATCCCGCAAGGGGCCGTTTCGCGGTCAAGAGCGAGGGGGAAATCACACGTGGGACATGTTCGCCACGGCCCCACCCGTACCGGGAGGGTCGTGGGTCACGACCGGGACGAATGCGACCGGAGCCGCGACGAGGTCGTCGTACCCCCGTGCCACCAGCCGCGCGGCACGGGGTATGACGCATCCCCACCCCTCGGATGCGGTGCCGCCCGAGGGCATACGGGGGGACGGAGCCCCCCTCCGTATGCCACTCGTCCAGGAGGTCCGCCATGCAGACACCGCCACCCGCCGGCACACCGCCTCCCGAGCGCCCGCCCGTCACCCCGAGCCCCGACGGCGCCGCAGCTCACTCCACGCCCGACGCCCTGGGCAGCCCCAGCGCCCCCGACGGCCCCGGCCCTCCCGAGGACCGCGAGACTCCCGAGGAACCCGACCGTCACGGCGCCCCCGGCACTCCCGCCGCCCCCCACGACCCGGGTTCCCCGGCCACCCCCGGCGCCTCCCAGGTCCCAGCCACTCCCGGCGCCTCAGGCACCCCTGCCGTCCCCCACGGCCCGGCCACCTCCCGGATTTCGGCCGCCCCCGGCACTCCCGCCACATCCGGCGGCCGCGCCGCCCCCCACCGCACCGCCACCCATCCCGCCCCCGGCCCCGCTCCCGCCCCTGGTCCCGCTCCCGTCCCCGGCGATGACTCCCGGCCCGACGACGCCCGGCACGGTGACGCGTTGCGCGCGGCCGTTCTGGAGGCGGTCGTCCTCGCCGGGCACCTCCTGCTCTACCCGAGCGGCCTCGTCACCGACCGGTGCGCCGACACGCCGTGCGGTCCGCGACCGCCCGTGCTCCTGCTCCACGGCCTGTCCGACAACCGCTCCGCCTTCGTCCTGCTCCGCCGCGCACTCGTCCGGGACGGCACGCGGCGCGTCGTGGCCGTCAACCACTCGCCGCTCACCCGCGACCTGCGCGCCGCCGCCCGCCGGCTGGCCCGCCATGTCGAGGAGGTGTGCGAGCGCACCGGCCGCGACGAGGTCGACCTCGTCGGGCACAGCCTCGGCGGCCTGGTCGCCCGGTACTACGTCCAGCGGCTGGGCGGCGACCGGCGCGCCCGGACGGTGGTCACCCTCGGTACGCCGCACTCCGGCACGGCGGCCGCGCCGCTCGCCGGGGTGCACCCCCTGGTGCGCCAGATGCGCCCCGGCTCGGCCGTCCTTCGGGAGCTGGCCGCACCGGTCCCCGGGTGCCGTACGCGGTTCGTCAGCTTCTGGAGCGACCTGGACCTGTGGATGTCCCCCGCCGAGACGGCGCGCCTGGACCACCCCGACCTCGACACCACGAACGTGCGGGTCACCGGGGTGGGACACCTCGCGCTGCCGGTCCACCCCGCCGTGGCGGCGCGGGTGGTCGCGGAGCTCGACGCCGGTCAGGCGCGATACGGAACCACGGGGTCCGTGTCGGCGGCGTGAAGCCGCCCCCACGGGGTCGAACGCATTTCGAACGTACCGCCAAGGCTCGGTGTGCGCTCCGCCGAAAGGCGGTCGAATGCCCGGTTCCCCGGGATGTAAAACCCTCGGAAGATTGTCGGTTGCGCATACCGCCGGGTACAGTCGCGCCCACTGCTTCCCCTCTGGGCCCCTACCATCGGGCCGGGCCCAGAACTGGTCCTGCTGCCGAGGCGAGAGAGAAGTTGGTGAACGACCAGCACCCCCACGCCGGCTACGTCGGAGACGACGCGTACGCCACCGGCAGCTTCACGACCGGCCAGTTCGGTCTGCAGGACGGCAGTTACGGAACCGGCGTCCACGACACCGGCCACCCCCTGGACACCGGCGCGTACGACACCGGCGCCTACCAGACCGCCGACCCCCTCTACGGCACCGTCCCGGGCGGCTACGACGCCGGGCACAGCGGCCAGTACGACACCTCGCAGTGGACGGACACCGCCGGATACGCCGCGTACACCGACCAGTCGGGCCAGTGGGACACCTCCACGTGGACGCAGCCGCAGGACGGCGGGCAGTACGCCGCGACGACGGCCACCTACGACACGACCGGCCAGTGGTACACGTCGGGCGTCGAGTCCTTCGAGACGGGCGCCTACGACGCGACCGCCTGGAACGTCCCGTCCGACACCGGCGCCCCCGCATCCGAAGAGGTCGCCCCCGCCGAGGCGTTCGTCCCCGAGCAGTACGACTACTCGGGCGCCGACGACTACGCCCCGGCCGGCGACTACGCGACGACGGACGACTACTCCACCACCGGCGACTACCCGGCCACCGGCGACTACCCGAGCAGCGACGACTACGCCGCGACAGGCGACCACGCCCCGGCTGACGGCGGGTTCGGTGACGCCGGCGAGGAGTTCGCCGCCGCCGACGGGGAGTTCGACGACGCGCCCGAGACGGGCGACGCATGGGAGCCTGAGCAGGACGGCGGCCCGTCGACGGAGACCTTCGACGAGCCCGTGACCGCGACGACCCCCGTCACGCCCCGCCCGGTCCGCCGTGCGGGCGGCACCCGCGGGCGGCGGCGCACCCCGGCGCGGCGGTCCGCGCTGCTGACGGTCGCCGTGCCGTCGGCGTGCGTGATGGGCGTCGCGGGGATCGCGGCCGCGTCCGTCAGCGGGCTGACGGAGGCGGAGGCGAAGGACGACGGCAAGGCCGTGTCCGCCGCCGACCAGGTCGCGGTGAAGCCGGTCGTCGCCAACAGCGCCCTCGACACGCAGCTCGCCGCGCTCGACGCCGAGGCCCTCGACTTCAGCGACCGCGCCAGCCGCACGCAGGAGCGCATCGACCTCAAGGCCCGCCAGGAGGCGGAGCGCAAGAAGCGCGAGGAGGAGGCGAAGCGCCGCGAGGCCATGCGCCCCAAGTTCGCGCTCCCGGTGGCGCTCCGCCAGCTCAGCGCCGGTTACGGCCAGGCCGGCGTCAACTGGATGTCGCTGCACACCGGGATCGACTTCCCCGTCCAGTACGGCACGCCCGTGATGGCGGCGACCGACGGGACCGTCCGCACGCAGTGGAACGGCGCGTACGGCAACATGGTCATCGTCACCGCGAAGGACGGCACCGAGACCTGGTACTGCCACCTGAGCAGCGCCAAGATCCGCTCGGGCCCGGTCAAGGCGGGCGACGTCATCGCCTACTCGGGCAACTCCGGCAACTCCACCGGCCCGCACCTGCACTTCGAGGTCCGGCCGGGCGGCGGCGCCGCGATCGACCCGGAGTCGTGGCTCCGCAGCCACGGTCTCAACCCCCGGGGCTGACCCCCGCCTTCACACCGGCGCGCCCCACCCCCCGGCCCCGACCCCCGGCTTCACGACGGCGTACGGCCTCGTCCGGCACGGCCCCGCCCGGCACGGTTCCGGCCGTACGCCCACGACCGACCGGACCCGCCGGCACCCGCCCCGCTCGCACGCCCCGGCCCGGCACTGCCGGACACGGCCCTCGGACGTACGCCGACCCGGACCTGACGCCCTCGCGGACGCCGGCCCGGACCTACGCCCGCGCCCGGCCGACCTACGCCCGCCCGCCCGGACGCCGGGCCGGACCTACGCCCGCGCCCGGCCGGGACGGTGCCCCTTACAGCTTCTCGACCGGCGCGTACCGCAGCAGCAGTCGCTTCGGCTTGCCGTCGCCGAAGTCGACGGTCGCCTGGGTGTCCCCGCCCGTGCCCGTCAGCGCCGTCACCGTGCCGAGACCGAACTGGTCGTGCGTCACCCGGTCGCCCACCGTCAGCGCGACCACCGGCTTGTCCGCCGTGCGGCGCGTCGCGAAACCGGACGGGCCGCCGCGGGAGCGGGACGCCGACAGGGAGGCGGCGACACCGGACGCGGGACCGACCGCGCCCGCGGGCGCGGCGGACGTCCGGCCCGTGCGCTTCCACTGCACGTGCTGCTCCGGGATCTCCTCCAGGAACCGCGACGGCGGGTTGTACGAGGGCTGGCCCCACGCGCTGCGCATCGAGGAGCGCGTCAGGTACAGCCGCTCCCGGGCGCGCGTGATGCCCACGTAGGCGAGGCGCCGCTCCTCCTCCAGCTCCTTGGTCTGGCCGAGGGCGCGCATGTGCGGGAAGACGCCGTCCTCCATGCCCGTCAGGAAGACGACGGGAAACTCCAGGCCCTTCGCCGTGTGCAGCGTCATGAGGGTGATGACGCCGGAGCCCTCCTCGTCGTCGTCCGGGATCTGGTCGGAGTCGGCGACGAGGGCGACCCGCTCCAGGAACTCGGCGAGCGTGCCCGCGGCGGGCGCGTCCTCACCCTCGGTCTCGCCGCGCTCCTGCTCGAACTCCAGGGCGACGGCCGCCAGCTCCTGGAGGTTCTCGATGCGCGTCTCGTCCTGCGGGTCGGTCGACGCCTGGAGCTCCGCGAGGTAGCCGCTCCGCTCCAGGACGGCCTCCAGGACGACCGCCGGGCCCGCGCCGGACTCGACGATCGTGCGCAGGTCGTCCATGAGCTGGTTGAAGCGCTTCACCGCGTTCGCCGAGCGGGCCGCCATGCCGTACGCCTCGTCGACCCGCTTCAGGGCCTGCGGGAAGGTGATCCGCTCGCGCAGGGCCAGCGCCTCGACCATGGCCTCGGCGCGCTCGCCGATGCCGCGCTTGGGGACGTTGAGGATGCGGCGCAGCGGGACGGCGTCCTCCGGGTTGGCCAGGACGCGCAGGTAGGCGAGGACGTCCCGGACCTCCTTGCGCTCGTAGAAGCGGACGCCGCCGACGACCTTGTAGGGCAGGCCGACGCGAATGAAGACCTCTTCGAAGACGCGGGACTGGGCGTTGGTCCGGTAGAAGACCGCGACGTCGCCCGCCTTCGCCTCGCCGCTGTCGGTGAGGCGGTCGATCTCGTCGGCGACGAACTGGGCCTCGTCGTGCTCGGTGTCCGCGACGTACCCGGTGATGCCGGCGCCGGTGCCGGCGTTCGTCCACAGGTTCTTGGGACGGCGGCTCTCGTTGCGCTCGATGACGGCGTTGGCGGCGGACAGGATCGTCTGCGTGGAGCGGTAGTTCTGCTCCAGCAGGATCGTCGTCGCCTCCGGGTAGTCCTCCTCGAACTGGAGGATGTTGCGGATGGTCGCGCCGCGGAAGGCGTAGATCGACTGGTCGGCGTCGCCCACCACGCACAGCTCGGCCGGGCCCAGGTCCTCGGACCCCTCCCCCACCAGCTCCCGCACGAGGGTGTACTGCGCGTGGTTGGTGTCCTGGTACTCGTCGACGAGGACGTGCCGGAAGCGGCGGCGGTAGTGCTCCGCGACGTCCGGGAACGCCTGGAGCAGGTGGACCGTCGTCATGATGATGTCGTCGAAGTCCAGGGCGTTGGCCTCGCGCAGCCGCGCCTGGTACATCCGGTACGCCTCGGCGAGGGTCTTCTCGAAACCGTCGGCGGCCTGGTCGGCGAAGGTCTCCTCGTCGATCAGCTCGTTCTTCAGGTTGGAGACCTTGGCGCTGAACGACTTCGGCGGGTACCGCTTGGGGTCGAGGTCGAGGTCCCGGCACACCAGGGCCATGAGCCGCTTGGAGTCGGCCGCGTCGTAGATCGAGAACGACGACGTGAAGCCGAGCCGCTTGGACTCGCGGCGCAGGATGCGGACGCACGCGCTGTGGAAGGTCATCACCCACATGGCGTTGGCGCGCGGGCCGACGATCTGCTCGACCCGCTCCTTCATCTCGCCGGCGGCCTTGTTGGTGAAGGTGATGGCGAGTATCTGCCCCGGGTGGACGTTCCGCGTGGCGAGGAGGTGCGCGATGCGGTGCGTGAGGACGCGCGTCTTGCCCGAGCCGGCGCCGGCGACGATGAGCAGCGGCGAACCGGTGTGGACGACGGCGGCGCGCTGCTGCTCGTTCAACCCGTCGAGCAGGGCCTCCGGGTCGACGACCGGGCGCGGCGAGCCGTCCCGGTAGAACGGGTCCCGGGCCGGTGGCACGTCGAACTTCCCCCCGAAGAGGTCGTGCGGGACCTCCTCCGCGGCCGGGGTGGCCTCGGAGTCCTCGGGCGGCGGCGGCTCGTCCGCGGGGTGGTTGCGGAGGTCCGCCAGGAAGCTGTCGTCAAAGAGGCTGCTCATCGCCTACCGAGTCTAGGCGGACCCACCGACAAGCCGGGGCGGAACCGGGCGCCTCACCGAGGGCCACTCCCGGTCACCCAGCGCAAGGTCACGGAAACGTATCGGGCATATCGCTCGGTGACCTTCACAGCGCCGCCACAGGTTGGCTAGCGTGCTCGCCCAAGCGGCCCGTCCCCCTTTTCGGCGACCCGCGCCGATCGAGCCGCCGCCGCCGTTCCCGGCGCGCCCCCGCCTGCCCGCCCACGGCCGGCGCGCGGCCACCGGGAGCCGGGGAGACCACCCAGCAGGACGGGGTGGACCGGTGCACGCCGCCGCCCGCGGCGGGACCGTGGGGCACCTTCCGCATCCGCGCCCGCACCCAGCCACCCGACGGCTCTCCCGGCAGGCGGTCCACGGAAGGAGATGCCGACCCTTGGCGTCGCATCGCAAGCCGCGCAACCGCACCACCGCTCGTACGGTACGTGCCCACTCCCCCGCCGTCGGGTTCACGACGGCCGCCCTCGCCTCCGTGACTCTGCTGTCCAGCCAGCCCGCGGCGGCCGGTCCCGCCGTCGCCGCCCCGGGGCCCGGCGGCGGTCCCACCGTCGACGAGGTCCAGCGCAAGGTCGACGACCTGTACCGGCTGGCCGGGACGGCCGCCCAGCGGTACCCGTCACACCCGGCGTACCCCGGGGCCGGGCCGGCCGCCGAACGGTCACGGCCCGGCGACCGCGTCGGTGGTGGCGACGGCGGTGGCGGGGCGCGGGAGGGCGGTGCGGTGCGCGGCCGGCTCCTCGACCCGCCCGGGCCGGCGCCCGAGCGGGTTCCGGGTCCGGCTCCGGCTCCGGCTCCGGCTCCGGAAGGTGCCGGGGGCGTCGAGGCTCCGGTGCCCGAGCCCCCCGCGGCGTCGCGGGAGGCGGTGCGCACCGCCAAGCGGACCGTGCAGGCGAAGCTGGCCGGGGCGCGCGCCCTGGTGGCCCGGGCGGCGGACGCGGGGCACCGACTGTCCGGCGCGGCTCCGGCGGGACGGGTCTGGGAGGGGCCAGGAGGGCCCGCCTGGGAGGGCCGGCCGTGGCAGACGCCCGCCCCGTCGGCACCGGAGCTCCCTCCGGCCCCGGTGGACGGGGCCGCCGGGGCGGGGGGCACGGCCGGAGCGGGTTGCACGACCGGCACGGCGACGGCGACCGCGACGGACCTGGACGGAGGCACGCGTACGGGCACCGGTACCGGCGGCAGCCCCCGTGCCACAGCCCTGGCCGGGACCGTCGGCACGGCCGGGACCGTCGGCACGGTCCGGGGGGCCGACGTGGACGGCGGCGTCGGGGCCGCGCGCGTCGCGCACCGCCCCGGTCACGCGGCCGAGGCGGAGAAGGTCCTCGCCTTCGCCCGCGCGCAGCTCGGCAAGCCGTACGTGCGCGGCGCGAGCGGCCCGTCCTCGTACGACTGCTCCGGGCTGACCCGGGCCGCATGGAAGGCGGCGGGCGTGGAGCTGCCGCGCACCGCCGCGGAGCAGCTGGCGGCGGGGCGGCCGGTCGCGGCGGAGGAGCTGCTCCCGGGCGACCTGGTCCTCCTGGACCGGCAGCCCGGCCACGTCGGGATCTACGCCGGCGACGGCACGGTCATCCACGCACCGGGCCCCGGGGCGGGCGTCCGCGCGGAGCCGCTCTCCCCGACGGAGGTGGCCGGAGCCGCCCGCCCGGCGTGACCCCCGCCGCGGGCCCGGGTCCGCCCCGGATCCTCACCTGGCGTACGACCTCGCCCGGCGTGGTGGGCAGCATCCCGCCGGCGTCAAGGTGCACCCGCACGAGGTGGAAGCACCTCTGCCGCGTCACCGGCCACGACGGGCACCAGGACGCGCCGATCCCCTCCGACCCTGCGCCCGCAACGGGGCCGGCTCCCGCACGACGCGCGGCGCGGCCGGGCTCCCGGGACGGGCGGCGGGGCGGGGCGGGCTCCGGTGGGCGCGCGGCGCGGGGCGACTCCGCGGGACGGGCGGCGGGGCCGTCAGGTCCAGAGCGTGGCGATGAAGACGTTGGCAGCCGTGAGGGCGCCGACCGTGGCGAAGGCGCCCGTGCCGACCCGCTCGTCGTCCCGCTTGACGTAGACCAGGCCGAGGATCACGACCAGCAGCGCCAGCTTCACGCCGATCTTGACGTTGTCGACGGTCGCGCCCTCGGCCTGGTTCAGCCCGACCAGGGCCATACCGGTGACCAGCATGGTCAGCGCGCCGTGCAGCATGGCCGGAACCATGCGGGCCGTACCCGCCCGCATCGCCTTCACCTGGGTCAGGAACCCGCCGAGGAGCGCGGCGATGCCGAGGACGTGCAGGGCGACGAAGACGTTGATGAGCACGTTCATGGGGCGGAGCCTAACCACGGCCCTACCATCGCCCGTCGGCCAGGTCGGCCTGTTCCGGTACATCGGTCACGGCTGATGCGGAATGACAGGTTCCGTGCATGCCGGCGGCCACGCTCCGCACCGGAACCCACAGCCGCGGCCAATAGCGGTCACCCGCCCACTCCGCACCGCCGCCCGCGCCTAGCGTCCTCCCCCAGGCACCGACCCTCGTCCGGCCTCCGTCCGGCCCCGTCGGGCCCCCGCCAGGCCCGGACCGGGCACCCGCCGGAGGCGGAGCCTCCCCGTAGCCGGTGGCCGGCCGCGGCCGGCCGTAGGTGACGTGACATGACGTGAAGGGAAGTGAGCGCCCTCGTGGCAGCGCACCGCAAGCCCAGGCAGCGCCCGCTCGGCGGACGGGCCGGCCGCAGGGCCGCCACCCTCGCGCTGGCCGGGGCGGCCACGGCCACCGCGTTCGACGGGGCCGGGCACGCCGCCCCCCGGCCCGCCCCCGCGTCGCCGGCCGGGGCGGAGGTCGACCGCCTGTACCGCGAGGCGGAGGCCGCCACCGAGCGGTACAACGGCGCGAGGGAGCAGGCCGACGCCGCCCGGGACCGGCTCGACGCCCTGCAGGACGAGGCGGCCCGGCGCACCGAGCGGCTCACCGCCGCGCGTGACGCCCTCGGCGCGACCGCCGCCGCCCAGTACCGCGACGGCGGCCTCGGCCCCGCCCTGCGGCTGGCGTTCTCCTCCGACCCCGAGGCGTACCTGCGCGGCGCCGCCCTCACCGAGCGGATCGGCGACCGGCAGACCGCCGCCATCGCGGCGCTGCGCGGCCAGGTGGTCGAGATCAACCGGCTGCGCGGCGAGGCCGCCGACCACGCGCGGGAGCTGCGGACGCGGCAGGCGGAGGCGCACCGGCACAAGACCACCGTCCAGAACCGGCTCGCCGCCGCCCGGCTGCTGCTCTCCCGCCTCACCACCGAGCAGCGGGCCGCGTACGAGGCGTCCGAGACCGCCGGCGGCGGGCGCCGGGGCGCGGGGCGCGCGGCCCGCACCGCCCCGGCGGAGCGCCCCGCGGCGGAGCGTTCGGCGGCGGACTCCCTGCGGGCGCCGACGACCCGGGCCGCGCGGGCCGTGGCGTACGCGTACGGCGCCATCGGCCGGCCGTACCAGTGGGGCGCGACCGGCCCGTCGTCGTACGACTGCTCCGGCCTGACGCAGGCCGCCTGGCGGGCCGCCGGGGTGTCGCTGCCCCGCACCACGTACTCGCAGATCGGCACCGGCCGGCGCGTCCCGCGGGACCGGCTGGCCCCCGGTGACCTGGTCTTCTTCTACCCGGGCCTCAGCCACGTCGGCATCTACATCGGCGACGGGCGGATGATCCACGCCCCGCGCAGCGGTTCCACGGTGCGGATCGCGCCCGTCGACTCGATGCCCTGGGCGGCCGCCACCCGCGTCGGCTGACCCCCCGCGCCCCCGAGCCGGGTCACCGGCGGTGCGCCGCCGTGCCCGCGCCCTCCAGCCGGCGCGTCAGCCAGGTGAAGACCTCCGGCACCTCCTCCGCCCACGTGGACGTCCGGTGCCCGCCGACGACGCGGCGCACCTCGACGCGGGTCGGGGGCTGTGCGGCGGCCCGCAGGTCGAGGCCCTGCTGGTGACCGTCACCGCCGTCGCCGGTGTAGAGCAGGGTGAGGCGGGGCGGGGTGGGCGCGGCCCGCAGGAGGGTGAGCGGGTCGTTGGCCTTCCGCAGCCGCTCGTCCTTGCCGACGATGGAGGCGGGTTCGGCGGCCGGGTCGTTGTACCCGGACATGCTCACCGCGTACCGGTACCGGTCGGGGTGGGCCAGCGCGACCTTCGCCGCGCAGTGCCCGCCCGCCGAGAAGCCCGCCGCGGCCCAGCCGTCGGGCGTCCCCACGGCGCGGAAGTTGTCGATGACCATCTTCCGTACGTCGACGCTGACCCACGTCTCGGCGTTGACGACGCCGGGGACGTTGGCGCAGCCCGCGTCCGCGTCGCCGAGGAGCTTGGTGCGCGGCGAGACGAGGATGAACGGGGCGACCCGGCCGTCCCGCATGAGCGGCTCCAGCTGCTCGGTCACGCGCAGCCCGGCGAACCACGACGAGGGGGTGCCGGGGAAGCCGGAGAACAGCTCCACCACGGGGAACTTGACGTTCCGGTAGGCGGGGTCGTCGTACTGCGGCGGCAGCCAGACGTACACCTCGGCGCTCACCCCGGACACCTGCCCCTCCAGCAGCGTGGTCCTGAGCCGGCCGTCGGTGGACGCCGGGACGGGCCGGAACGTCTGCCGGGTCTTCGGCAGGTCGGCGACCCTGCGGCCGCCGAGCCCGTCCGGGCCGAGGTCGTCGGCCGACCGGACGTTGTCCTGCCGGCCGAGCAGGTCGTCCCAGTCGCTGAACAGGCCGTTGGCGTCGTTCACCGCGAGGAAGACCACGAGCATCGCGGTGACCTGCGCGAAGCCGACCATCGCGAGCCGTGCCAGACCCCGGACCAGGAGCGGCCCACGTACCCGGCCCCACCACACGAACGGCACCACGACAGCGACCACCGCGAGGGCGGCCGCGGTCACGAAGAAGGGCGTACCCGTCAGGCTCATCACGGTTCGTAGGAGGGCGCCGAGGCCCGGCGGGTTGCCGCGCATTCCCACCGATCGCGCCACAAACGGCCGCGGGACGGTGCGGTGGGGGGTCGGCGGGATGGGGGCCCGGTGGGGGTCGGGGGCCCGGCGGGGTCGGGGGCCCGGTGGGGGTCGGGGGCCCGGTGGGGGTCGGGGGGCGGTGGGGTACGGCGCCGGCCCTGCCTGCGCACGGCGCGGCGGTGGCGCGGCCGGGCACGGGGGCCCGGCGGGGCGGTGTACGGCCCGGCGGGGCCGGCGCGGTGCGGCGGGGCGGTGGCGCGGCTGGGTACGGCGCGGGCGCGGCTGGGCCGGTCCGGGCACGGCCCGGCAGGGCGCGGCGCGGCTCGGCGGGGCGGTGGTACGGGTCGGCGGCGCGCGACGGCGCCGGCGTGGCGCCGGCGCCGTCAGACGAGTCGGCGTGCCGTCGCCCACCGGGTGAGCTCGTGCCGGTTGGACAGCTGGAGCTTGCGCAGCACCGCCGAGACGTGCGACTCGACGGTCTTCACCGAGATGAACAGCTGCTTGGCGATCTCCTTGTACGCGTAGCCGCGCGCGATGAGCCGCAGCACCTCGCGCTCGCGCTGCGTGAGCCGGTCGAGGTCCTCGTCGACCGGCGGGGCGTCCGTCGACGCGAAGGCGTCCAGCACGAAGCCGGCCAGGCGCGGCGAGAACACCGCGTCGCCCTCCTGCACCCGGAAGACGGAGTCGACCAGGTCGGCGCCGGTGATGGTCTTGGTGACGTAACCGCGGGCACCGCCGCGGATCACCCCGATGACGTCCTCGGCGGCGTCCGACACGGACAGCGCCAGGAAGCGCACGGGGGACTCGGCGGCCGCCATCAGGGGCGCGCAGCGGCGCAGCACCTCGACCCCGCCGCCGCCCGGCAGGTGCACGTCGAGCAGGACCACCTCGGGGCGGGTCGCGGTGATGACGGTGACCGCCTGGTCGACGTCGGCGGCCTCGCCGACGACCTCCACGCCCGTCTCCTCCGTCCGCCCGATCTCGGCCTGGACGCCCGTGCGGAACATCCGGTGGTCGTCGACGAGCACCACCCGCACCCGGCGCTGCTCCGGAGCCCCGCCCGCCGGTCCGCCCACCGGTCCGCCCGCCTGTCCGTCCACCGGTCCACCCGTCTCCGTCATCCGTCCGCCTCCTGCGCCCTGTCCATCTCCAGCTCCACCTCGGTGCCGTCGCCCGGCGCCGACCGCACGCGCGCGGTGCCACCGTGGCGGCGCATTCGCCCGATGATCGACTCCCGTACGCCCATGCGGTCCTCGGGGACCGCGTCCAGGTCGAAGCCGGGCCCCCTGTCCCGTACGGAGACGAACACCGCACGGCCCTCGACCTCCGCGTACACCTGCACGGCACCGCCCACGCCACCGTACTTGGCGGCGTTGACCATCGCCTCGCGCGCGGCCTGCATCTGCGCGGCCAGGCCCTCGTCGAGCGGGCAGTCGCCGACGACGACCACCTCCAGCGGCACGCCGTGCTTGTCCTCGACCTCGGCGGCGGCCCTCTTGACCGCCTCGGCGAGCGTCTCCGGCTCCTCGGCCTCGTCCTTCCCGGTGCCCTCGGGCCGGTACAGCCAGTTCCGCAACTCCCTCTCCTGGGCGCGCGCCAGGCGCCGGACCTCGGCGGGGTCCTCGGCGTTGCGCTGGATCAGGGTGAGCGTGTGCAGCACCGAGTCGTGGACGTGGGCGGCCACCTCGGCCCGCTCCTGCGCGCGGATGCGCATCGTCCGCTCCTCGGACAGGTCCTGCGACATCCGCACCAGCCAGGGCCCGGCCAGCAGCGCCATCCCGGCCAGCACGGCTATCGCGGCCGTCAGCGCCGTACCGAGCTGGGCGGCCGAGCCGCGCACCACCAGGAACACCGTCAGCCCCATGCCGACCAGGGCCACCCCGGCGAGGCCGCGCGCCAGCTGGAACAGCCGCTTGCGGCTCCCGGAGTCGCTCCAGCGGGCCCGGCGGGCGTTGTCCGCCTGCCGCCACACCAGGACGACCCCGACGCCGACGAGCAGGGTCGGCCACACGTATCGGTTCGCCTCGCCGCCCAGGTCGACGGTGCCGACGAACACGGCCGCCCCGGCCAGCAGGGCGACCAGCGCCACCACCTGACCCCGGTCGGGCCTGCGGAGGCGGCGCCGCCCGTCAGGCGTGGTCGCGAACACCGTGCGCGGCTCGGTGGACCGCCCGCCGATCCCGAGGGGCACGGCGATCCAGAACGCGGCGTAGAGCAGGACGCACAGCGGCCCGTCGGCGAGGAACAGCCCGAGGAACGTCAGCCGCACCCACACCACCGGCAGCCCGAGGTGCCCGGCGAGCCCGCGCGCGACCCCGCCGAGCATCCGCCCGTCGGCGCTCCGGTAGAGCCGGCGCACGGGCGGGTCCTCGGTCGTCTGCGGCGGGCGGGCGGCGGCTGGCATGGTCCGATCGTCACACGCCCCCACCCGGCGGACATCAGGGCCGCCCCTGACCCCGACCCTGAGAACCCCACCCCCGCCACCCCGACCCCGGGCCCCGCGACCGTCCCCCCGCCCCCTCCACCGGCCCGTCAGCAGCACGGCGCACCGGGCACGCCGAGGCCGTCGGCACCCCCCGAAGCCGGTCCGAGGCCCCGGGCCCCGCACGGCGGGCGGGCCCCGCACGGTGGCCGGGCCCCGGGCGGGGGTGAAGTCTCGGTCGTGCAGGGCGCCAGGCGGAGGCGGGGAGCAGGAGCCGGGCGCCGGGCAGGGCCTGGGGCCCTGGGCGGCAACCGGAGGCAGGAGCCGAGCGCCCATGCAGGGGGAGCCGAGGCGGAGCGGGGGGCAGGGCAGGGCCGGGGGCCAGGCGGAACCGAGGGCCAGTACTCCAGCCGTAGGGCGTGATCTTGTTGCTGGAGTGCGGTGGAGAGGGGGCAGCGGTCAGTCGTCGACGAGATCGAGCTGGGCAGCACAGGCGTCCGCTACTCGAGTCCTCCGAGACGGCGGGCATCTTTGATCTCGCTGATCCTGGCAGCCGTCATCGGAGTCCACTCCCTCCTCTGTCCAGCGGCGCGGAGGGCCTCTCCGACCTCGCCGAGCTTCACGGAGGACAACACGCCCGCCCGCTCGATCAGGTCGTCTCGGGCCACGGTGGTCAGCCATGTGCACGGAGTAATGCCCGGAGGCGGGAACGCGAACCGCAGCACGCCGTCGAAGGGCAGTCCTTCCGGGGCTCCTACGGCCACTTCAACGCCCAGGCCACTGATGTCGACGCCCGCTGGCGCGACGACCTGCATCGCCTGGAAACTGGATGACTCCTCGTCTGAGAGCAGCACGACCGGGCGTCGCTCGTCGAAGTCGACCCACCAGACTTCACCGCGTTGCATGTGTCCTCCTGGCACGGGACGGCGGGCGAACGCTGCGTGCCCCGTGCGGGACACGGAAGGGATGCGGCCCCGTCTCCGCACGTCGTGACCGAGGGGCGGTGAAGACGGGCGCGGCCACCGTTGGTCATCGGTGCGTGAAGACTGAAGATCGTGCGGTGGCCGCGAGTCACAGCGTAGACCCAGCCCGCCGGCAGGAGCCGTTCGAGGTCCTGATGTCCCGGACAGCGGGCCGGTTCGCGCGGGCCGGGCAGGCCAGTCCGGCGAGGGGCGGGTAGGGGGTCGAGGGCGGGCCGGGGCCGGCGGGGTCGGCCGGAGGGACGGGACGGCCCAGGGCGGGCCCGGGGAATATCAGGGGTCGGCCAGGGTCGGTACGGGTGCCGTCGTGGGGGCTGGGCGGTCACCATGGTCGTATGACGAGCGCGACGCCCGCCCCTCCGGAGGCGCCCGGGGCCCCACCGCAGCACCCGCCGCTGCGCCGTACCCGGCGGCAGAAGGTGGTCGCCGGGGTGTGCGGGGGGCTCGGCCGGCACGTCGACGTCGACCCGGTGGTGTTCCGGGTGGTGACGGGCGTGCTCGCGGCGGCCGGTGGCATCGGACTGATCTTCTACGGCTTCGCCTGGCTGGCCGTGCCCGCCGACGGCGAGGACGAGAACGAGGCGCGGCGCCTGCTGACGGGCCGCGTGGACGGCGCCTCCCTCACCGCCGTGCTGATGGCGCTGGTCGGCTGCGGGCTGTTCCTGTCGATGCTGGGCGCCAACGGCGACGCGATCGGCTTCGCCATCCTGCTGGCCTGCGCGGCGGCCGGCGCGGCGGTCTGGTCCCAGCGGCGGCGCCACCCCGAAGGGCTGGAACCCGCCGCGGCGGCCGCGGCGCACGCGGCGGGCGCCGAGGCGCCGCCCGAGACGAAGGCCCCGCCGCCGCCGGACGCGCCCTCCTGGTGGCGCGACCCGATCGTGAAGGACGGTTCGACGGGTCCCGTGCCCGTCGGTTATCTGTGGGGCCCCGTGGACGGCCCTCCGGACGACTCCCCCTGGTACCGCCCGACGCGCGCGGCGCGGCGCGAGCGGCGTTCCCTCGGCGGCCCCGTGCTGTTCCTCGCGCTGTCGGCGGGCGCCGCCGGTACGGCGTCCACCTGGGTCGGCCACCCGCTCGCCACGGCCCTGCAGACCGGTCTGGCGTGCGCGCTGGCCGTCTTCGCGCTCGGCCTGGTGGTGAGCGCGTTCGTGGGCCGTACCGGGGCCGGCACGGTCTTCCTGACGGTGGTCACGGCGCTCCTCCTGGCGGGCGCCTCGGCGCTGCCGCGGCAGATCGGTACGGACTGGACGCGGGTGGAGTGGCGGCCGGCGTCGGTCGCGGACGTACGGCCCCGCTACGCCCTCGGCACCGGTGACGGCACACTCGACCTGTCCGCGCTGGACGTCCCCGCGGGCCGCACCGTCCGAGTGGCCGCCGAGGCCGGGGCGGGGCGTCTGGCCGTCACGGTGCCGGCGGACGCGACCGTGCGGGTGCACGGCCACGCGGACCTCGGCGACGTACGGCTCCCACCGGCCGAGCCGCCCGCCGCGCCCGACGGCACCGGGACCGGCCGCGCCCCGACCGGACAGGCCGGGACCGGTCGGGGCGCCGACGACATCGACGTCGGGCTGGACCGGGACGTCACACGGACCGTCGCGCCGCCCGCGGGCACCGTGCCCGGCGGCACCCTCGTCCTGGATCTGCGGATCGCCGTCGGACTGGTGGAGGTGGCCCGTGCCGCGCGGTGAGTTCCGGCCGGGCCGGCTGGTCGTGGGCCTCACGGGCCTGGTCGTGGCCGTCGTGTACGGCGGCGGGGCGGCCGGTTCCTGGGACCCCGCCTGGTACGCGGTGGTCCCGCTGCTCGGCGGTGGCCTGGGGCTCGCCGCGGCGGCCGCCTGGGCCGGCTACCGGGTGCGGCGCCGGCGCGCCGCGAGGGCCGCGTCCAGGGAGAGCACCGGCGCCCCGGCCGACACCAGGGGCAGCCAGGCCATCAGGTAGGCCAGGTCGTTGCCGTAGTAGTACGGATCGCTCTGCCAACTGACGGTCAGCCACAGGCTCAGCGAGATCAGCGCCCCTCCCGCCGCGGCCACCCGTGCCAGCAGCCCGGCCAGCGTGCCGAGCCCGACGGCGACCTCACCGGCGCCGATCGCGTACCCGAACAGCGCGGGGTCGCGCAGCGCCTGGTCCACCAGCCACGGCACGGCCGAGGCGTCCCGGACGGACCGCATCAGCTCGCCGACCGATCCGGCGCCGGACGCGGCGGTGAACTGCGCGTCGGTGAGCTTGTCGAGGCCCGCGTGGACGAAGGTCACACCGAGGAAGACCCGCAGCGGCAGGAGCGCGTACCGCGCGGCGGCCTCCCGCCGCGCGCCGCGGCCCCGTGCACCGCGGGCCCGCCCGCCGCGGCCGTCCACCGTGTGTGCCATGTGCCCGCCCTCGCTCATCCGCCCCGCGGCCGCCTCCGACCCGCCCCTGGAGTACGCGCGACGGGGACCACCGGTTCACCGGCGGGCCGGCCGGCGTGCGGAACACCGCGCCACCGCCGGGACGCCGCGCCACCGACCGCCGACACGTCGGCCACCAGGCCGCGGAACGCCAGGCCACCGGGGTGCCGCAGCGCCGGGGCGCGGACGCCAAGCCGCCGGGACACGCCGCAGCGCCACTCCGCCGACCGCCGACCGCCGGCGGGCCGGGGAAGCCCCCGGAACGCCAGGCCACCGGGACGCGCCGTCGGGCCATCGGCCGCCATACCGCCACGCGTCGCCGCAGCGAAAGCCGGACCACCGGGCCACCAGGCCGTCGAACCGCCGCGCGCCGCGACGGGCCGTCCGTCAGCCCGCCGGTGGGCCGGGAACGGCCGCGGCCGCCGCCCACGGGGTGGACGGCGGCCGCGTACGGGCGGGGGTGGGGTCACTCCCACTCGATGGTGCCCGGGGGCTTGCTGGTGACGTCGAGCACGACGCGGTTGACGTCCTTCACCTCGTTGGTGATGCGCGTCGAGATGCGGGCGAGGACGTCGTACGGCATGCGCGTCCAGTCCGCGGTCATGGCGTCCTCGGACGAGACGGGGCGCAGCACGATCGGGTGGCCGTAGGTGCGGCCGTCGCCCTGCACGCCCACCGAGCGGACGTCGGCGAGGAGGACGACCGGGCACTGCCAGATGTCGCGGTCCAGACCGGCCGCCGTCAGCTCCTCGCGGGCGATGGCGTCGGCCTCGCGGAGCAGGTCCAGGCGCTCCTTGGTGACCTCGCCGACGATGCGGATGCCGAGGCCGGGGCCGGGGAACGGCTGCCGCTGGACGATCTCCTCCGGCAGGCCGAGCTCCTGGCCCACCATGCGGACCTCGTCCTTGAACAGCTTGCGCAGCGGCTCGATGAGCTGGAACTCCAGGTCCTCGGGGAGGCCGCCGACGTTGTGGTGGGACTTGATGTTGGCCGTGCCGGTGCCGCCGCCGGACTCGACGACGTCCGGGTAGAGCGTGCCCTGCACGAGGAACTCCACCGCCGGGCCCTCGTCCGCGATGATCTCGGCCTGCGCCTGCTCGAAGACGCGGATGAACTCACGGCCGATGATCTTGCGCTTCTCCTCGGGGTCGGAGACCCCGGCGAGGGCGGCGAGGAAGCGCTCCTGCGCGTCGACGACCTTCAGCTGGACGCCGGTCGCGGCGACGAAGTCCTTCTCGACCTGCTCCGTCTCGCCCTTGCGCATCAGGCCGTGGTCGACGTACACGCAGGTGAGCTGGGAGCCGATGGCCCGCTGCACGAGCGCGGCGGCCACGGCGGAGTCGACGCCGCCGGACAGACCGCAGATGGCGCGCTTGTCGCCGACCTGCTCGCGGATCGCGGCGACCTGCTCCTCGATGACGTTGCCCGTCGTCCAGGACGGCTCGATGCCCGCGCCCCGGTAGAGGAAGTGCTCCAGGATCTGCTGGCCGTGCGTGGAGTGCATCACCTCGGGGTGGTACTGCACGCCGTACAGCTTCTTCTCGTCGTTCTCGAAGGCGGCGACCGGCACGACGTCGGTGGACGCGGTGACGGCGAAGCCCTCGGGCGCGGCCGAGCAGGCGTCGCCGTGGGACATCCACACGGACTGCTCGCCGGGGGTGCCCTCGAAGAGGGTCGACCCGGTCCTCGTCACCTGCAGCTGCGTGCGGCCGTACTCACGGGCGCCGGTGTTGTCGACGGTGCCGCCGAGGGTCTCGGCCATCAGCTGGAAGCCGTAGCACATGCCGAAGACGGGGACGCCGGCCTCGAAGAGCGCGCGGTCGAGGCGGGGCGCGCCCTCCTCGTACACGGAGGAGGGACCGCCGGAGAGGATGATCGCCCTGGGGTTCCTGGCCAGCATCTCGGACACCGGCATGGTGGACGGGACGATCTCGCTGTAGACCCGGGCCTCACGGACGCGGCGGGCGATGAGCTGGGCGTACTGCGCGCCGAAATCGACAACGAGGACTGCGTCCGGGTTGGTGTCGGTCGAGGCGGCAGCGGGGGTCGCTGATGACACTACGGCGGCCTTCCGGCGGTGGGAGGGGTCGGGTATCAGTCAATTCTACCGGCGCGGCCGACGGTCTCTTTCGTCTCACCATCCGAACCGCCCGGGGACGCGGCTGGCCCCGGCACGGCCCGCGGGTCCATACTTGCCGCCATGCACGCGCACACGACCTTCGTCTTTACCTATGGCACCGGCTGGTCCGGCTGCCGTGGTCGTGCTGCTTGAGCAACTGACGACTTCACCAGGCGCCCCGGGCCGACAAGGCCCGGGGCGTCTGTCGTCTCCACCGGGCCGTACGCCGCCCCGGGGCCCCGCCCGACACGAGGAGCCCCAGCGATGACCCCGACGACCACCCCCGACCGGACCGCCACGACCACGCCCCGGACCGCCACGGCGACGCCCACGGCACGGGCCGCCGCGGCCACCGCCACGGCCCGGGCCGCCAGGGCCGCCGACAGGACCACCGCCGAGATCACCGGCGCGCGGACGGACGACGCCGCCGCACTGATCGCCGGCGCCCGTGACCGCGTCGACGCGCTCGACGACCGGATCATCGGCCTCATCCAGGAGCGCATGGCCGTCTCCACCGTGATCCAGGAGGCGCGCATCGCGTCCGGCGGGCGGCGGGTGAACCTCGCCCGTGAGACCGAGGTCCTGGCCCGCTACCGGGACGCCCTCGGCCGGCCGGGCACGACCCTGGCGATGAGCGTCCTGGAGCTGTGCCGGGGACGCGTCTGACGTCCGGCCGGCCTCTCACCCCGGCCTCTCACCCGTACGGAGCGTGACCCGGGCCACACCGCCTCGTTGGTCCCGTTGTCCGTGCCAGCCAGGCGCGGGCCGCAGCACACCACGCGTGGCTCCGCTGGGGCGTGTGGCGCACCACTGGGTGCGCCGTGGGACCTCGCTCCAGCGTGCGTGACCGGACGGCAGGGGACAGCAGCCCGGTCACCCCAAGAGCGGTCGGCCCCGGGGACGCCCGGAGCCGGCCGCACCGGACCGTCCCGTCCTGTGCCCGTCCCCGCACTTCCCCCTTCCGGCAGCCCCGTCCCCACGGCTCTCCCCGGCACGCTCCCCCACCGGTTCCTTCCCCCGCAGTGCCGCGGCCGCTTCCTCCGCGGTACCGCGGGTCCTCTCCCGGCCCCACCTCCCCCGCGCGGCGCACCCTCCCCACCCCCGGTGCCGCGCTCGGCCCCGGCGCAGCCCTGACCGCCGGCCGCCGACCCGGGCCCCGCCCCGCCGCCGACCGGCCGGGCGGGGCCTCCGGGCGTCCGGGTCTCCGAACCCGGGCACCCGGGCACGTGATGCAGGACACATAAAGATCTTGTCAGGACCCGTGCAACCAATGCACGGGGTCGCGGGTCATGTATGCGAAACCAAGGCCATACCCGTCACGCACGGGCACAGGCCCCACACCGCATTCGTGTCGCATCCGGCGGCACCCCGGACCCTGAGGTCTCCCACGTGAAGCTTCGCCGTGCCATGGCTGTCGCCGCCGCGACCGCCGTCATCACCCCCGCCGCCTTCCTCGTCGCCCCGGCCGCCGCGTTCGCGACGGGCCCGACGCCGTCCGTGGAGGCCGACGCGTCCGCGTCCCCGTCCCCCTCCGAGGAGGAGACGGAGTCGGCGGAGCCCACCCCGGCCGGCGACGAGACCGCGACCACCCCGGCCGAGGACGAGAACAAGGACGAGGCGACCACCGCCCCGGCGCCGTCCGGCAGCAGCACCGCGTCGCCCTCGGCGAGCCCGAGCCCGTCGGTCACGCCGTCGACCGGCACGAGCGCCTCGCCGTCGCCCTCCGAGGACGAGGGCCCGGGCGCCTGCGAGGACGCGGACAGCGCCGACGTCCACACCGAGCTGCGCGGCATGCCCTCGAAGGTCGTCGCCGGTTCCGGCTGGAAGAACTTCACGTTCCGCGTGACCAACAAGTCCGACCGGGACTTCGAGCAGGTCGAGGCGTACGTCGCGGCCGAGGCGGTCGACGGGGAGTCCTTCGAGGACATCTCCGGCTTCGTCACCATCCAGGTCGACCTGGGCGACGGCTTCGAGACCATCGACGACGTCGAGGGCTACTTCGGCCAGACCGCCCTGAAGGCCGGCGAGTACGCCGACGCCCCGATGCGCCTCAAGGTCGACGCCAAGGCCCCGGCCGGCTTCGGCATGGCGTTCACCCTCGGCGTCAACGTCACCGAGGGCAACGTCTGCGAGTACGGCGAGGTCAACATCTACGACTTCGACATCCTCGCCGCCGGCACCAAGCCCGGTGACGTCGACGACGCCGAGCCCAAGCCCGGCAAGCCCGGCAACAAGCCGAACCCGCAGGGCGAGCTGTCCGAGCTGCCGGTGACCGGCAGCCTCGCCGAGACCGGTTCCAGCTCGATGCTGCCGACCATCGGCATCGCCGGTGGCGTCGCCATCGTCGCCGGTGCCGGTGTGGTCTTCGCGCTGAAGCGCCGCAACAACGGTGCCACCGCCTGACGGGACACCCGCTGAACCAGGGAGGCGCTGCACTCGGAGGGGGGTGCAGCGCCTCTCTCGTGTCTCCGCCCTCGTCCGCCGCCGTCGCCGGCCCCGCCCGTGCCGGGACGTTCAGTCCTCCGGGGAGGTTCCGTCCTTCGCGGGGTCCGGGTGCGGAGTGGCCTTCGGGGGGACCTCCGGGAGGCCGAGGAAGGGCAGCTTCAGGGCGGCGAAGGCGTGCGGCGGGACGGCCGGGGAGTTCGGTGCGACGGGCGTCAGCCGCCGGTAGCCCGCCCCCTGCGCCGGACGCGGGTCCGGTTCGCCCTTGTTGGGCCACAGCGACATCGCGCGTTCCGCCTGCGCCGTGATGGTGAGGGAGGGGTTCACCCCGAGGTTCGCGGAGACGGCCGCGCCGTCCACGACGGAGATGCCGGGGTGGCCGTACAGACGGTGGTACGGGTCGATGACGCCGTCCCGCGCGGTCGCGCCGATCGCGCAGCCGCCGAGGAAGTGGGCCGTGAGCGGGGTGCCCATCAGCTCGCCGACGTTGGAGCCGGCGAAGCCGTTGATCTCCTCGGCGAGCAGGGTCGCGGCCCGGGTCGCCGCCGGGATCTGCTTCGGGTTGGGCGAGCCGTGGCCCTGGCGGGCGGTGAGGAGGCCCTTGCCGATGCCGCCGGGCTTCCGGTACGTCGTCAGCGAGTTGTCGAGCGACTGCATGACGAGGCCGATGATGGTCCGCTCCGACCAGCGGTGGTTGGACAGGGACCGCAGCGTCCGGACGGGGTGGCGGGCGACGTTGCCGAGCCAGGCGGCGACGCGGTTCCTCGCCAGCGGCACCTGGAGGATCGACAGGGAGCCCATCGCGTTGGAGCCCTTGCCGTAGCGGACCGGCTCGATGTGGGTGTTCGCGTCCGGGTGGATGGACGAGGTGATGGCCACGCCCTGGCTGAAGTCGACCCTCGGCAGACCGTGGCGCCTGCGGTAGCGGCGGTCGGTGGTCTGTGAGCCGACCAGCGCCTCGGAGTTGGTGCGGGTCAGCTCGCCCAGGCGGTCGGAGAGGCGCGGCAGCAGCCCCCGGTCGCGCATCCGGTGCAGGAGCGTCTGCGTGCCGTACGTCCCCGCCGCGACGACGACGAACCGGGCGCGGTACGTGCGCGGCGCGGCCCTGCGGCGGTCCGTCGGCACGGTCGTGACGCGGTGGCCGCCGCGGCCGTCCTCGGCCACCTCCGTGACCGTCGTCATCGGGTGGATCACCGCGCCCGCCTTCTCGGCGAGGTAGAGGTAGTTCTCCGTCAGGGTGTTCTTCGAGCCCTGCCGGCAGCCCGTCATGCACGCGCCGCACTCGGTGCAGGCACGCCGGGAGGGGCCGGCGCCGCCGAAGTACGGGTCGGGGACCTCGTCGCCGGGGGCGGCCCGGGTGGCGCCGTCCGCGTCCCGCCCGTCGCCGAAGAAGACGCCGACGGGCGCCAGGTGGAAGGTGTCGCCGACGCCCATGGCCTCGGCGGTCGCCTTCAGGTGCACGTCGGAGGGGGTCATCGTCGGGTTGAGGCGGACCCCCAGCATCCGCTTGGCCTGGTCGTAGTACGGGGCGAGTTCGGCCCGCCAGTCGGTGATGGACGCCCACTGCTTGTCCTGGAAGAACGCCTCCGGCGGCACGTACAGGGTGTTGGCGTAGTTGAGGGAACCGCCGCCCACGCCCGCGCCGGCCAGGACCATGACGTTGCCGAGCAGGTGGACCCGCTGGAGGCCGTACAGGCCGAGGGCGGGCGCCCAGAGGTAGTTGCGCAGGTCCCAGGAGGTCTTCGGCAGGGTGGCGGGGGTGAAGCGGCGACCCGCCTCCAGGACGCCGACCCGGTACCCCTTCTCGGTGAGGCGCAGCGCCGAGACGGAGCCGCCGAAGCCGGAGCCGACGATGATGACGTCGTAGTCGTACGCGCCGTCCCCGGGGGCTTCCGGCGCGGCTGTCGGCTGGTTCTGGGCAGGGGGGACCTCGGACATGGCTCTCCTCGTACCGGAAGGGGGTGGGCGGGCGGCCCGCCCGCCCCGGGTCGGCGCCTGGGCAGGGCCTCGGTGGGGGTGGGCGGCCCGCCCGTCGTCAGCGCAGGCGCAGGGCCTTCATCAGCCGCAGGCTGCGGCTCATGAACGCCGCGTACTTCTCGTCGTCCATGCCGAAGGAGGGGGCGAGCGGCATGAGGCGCTGGTGGGCGACCGTCTGGGCCTCGGTGTACTTGAGGATGCCCTCCGAGCCGTGGCGCCGGCCGAGGCCCGAGTCCTTCATGCCGCCCATCGGCGCCTGCACGCTGCCGTACGCGGCGGCGTACCCCTCGTTGATGTTGACGGTGCCGGCGCGCAGCCGGGCCGCGACGGCGAGGCCGCGGCGGCCGTCCTTCGTCCAGACGCTGGCGTTGAGGCCGTACGGGGTGGCGTTGACGCGCTCCACGACCTCGTCCTCGTCGGTGAAGCGGTACACCGAGACGACGGGGCCGAAGGTCTCCTCGCCGCACACCGCCATCGGCTCCCGCACGCCGTCGAGGATGGTCGGCTCGTAGAAGAGCGGGCCGACGTCGGGGCGGGCGACACCGCCGGCGAGGACCTCCGCGCCCTGCGCGACGGCCTCCTCGACGTGCCGGACGACCGTCTCCAACTGCCGCTCCCCGACGAGGGACCCCATGTCCGCGCCGTACGCGAGTGCCGTGCCCAGCCGCATCGCCTTCGTCCGCGCGACGAACCGCTCCAGGAAGGCGTCGGCGACGGACTCGTGGACGTAGAGGCGCTCGATGGAGATGCACAGCTGGCCCGCCGAGGAGAAGCAGGCGCGGACGGCGCCCGCGGCGGCCTTCTCGACGTCGGCGTCGCGCAGCACGAGCATGGCGTTCTTGCCGCCCAGTTCGAGGGAGACGCCGACCAGCCGGGCCGCGGCGCCCTTGGCCACCTCGCGGCCGGTGCGCGTGGAGCCGGTGAACGACACGTAGTCGGCGTGCCGGACCACCTCGGGGCCGACGACCGGGCCGTCGCCGAGGACGACCTGGAACACCTCGGCGGGGAGCCCCGCCTCGACGAGCAGGTCGCGGGCCCACAGGGCGGTCAGCGCCGTCTCGGTGTCGGGCTTCATGACGACGGCGTTGCCCGCGACGAAGGCGGGCAGCGCGTCGCCGACGGACAGTTCCAGCGGGTAGTTCCAGGGCGAGATCTGCCCGACGACCCCGCGCGGCTGGCGCAGCTCCGTGACCTTGGTGAGGGCCGGTACCGCGCCGCCGCGCCGCTTCGGGCCCAGGTAGGCGGCGGCGCGCACACCGTAGTGGCGGGCGGCGAGGGTGACGGCCTGGACCTCCTCGTGGGCGTGCAGCCGTGCCTTGCCGGTCTCCAGCTGGACGAGGTCGAGGACCTCCGCCTGGCGCTCCAAGAGCAGGTCGTGGAAGCGGAGCAGGACGGCCGCGCGGCGGCGGACCGGGGTGGCGGCCCAGGCGGGCTGGGCGGCGCGGGCACGGGTGAACGCCTCGGCGACGTCCTCGGGGGTGGACTCGGGCAGCTCCGCCAGCCGCTCCCCGGTGAAGGGCGTGTGGTTGGCGGTCCGGCCGGAGCCGACGACGCCGCGGACGAGCTGGGCGACGACCTCGGGCGTGACCACGTCGGCGGCCGTCCGCGCGGCCGCGGGCGCGAAGGCCACGGGGTTGGTCGCCCCCGGCGGCACGGGCGCCGACGAGGAGGTGGCCGGCGTGGACGTGGATGCGGTGGCGTTGGCGCGGGCCTGCGTGTCCGTCATGGGGGCGAGGGTATGCGGGAGCGGCCGCTTTGGGTACCCGGCGGTAACGTCTTTTCGCCGGGCCTCCACATCACGCCAGTGTTCACTGGCAGATAACCCCTGATCAGCGCGTATCCGCACCCGTCGGCGGGATGTGACGGGGCTCGCCGGACGACGGCGGGGCGCGGACGGCGGAGCCGGACGACGGCGGGTGGGAGCGGACGGTCGCGGGCGGCGGGGCGCGGGGGGCGGCCGGGGACGTTGCGGGTGGACGACGGCGGGTGGGGGCGGGCGGTCGGGTGGCAGTGGGCGGGGCGCGGGCGATGGCGGGGGCGTCAGCGCGTGGTGAGGAACAGGACCACGCCGAGGGTGACGGCGACGGCGATGGCGGCGACGAGGGCGACGACGAGCGGGGCGGCCGCCGGGGCGGCCGGCCGGCGGACCGGGGCGGGGCGGCGGTCGCGCCCCGACCGCGCGAGGAGGCCGCGGCGGCCGGCCCGGCGCCCGCCGGAGGACGCGTCGGCCTGGCCGTAGGGCGGCGGGCCGTAGGGCGAGGACGCGTCGGCCGGCGGGCCGTACGGGCCGGCCACGTACGGCGGGGAACCGTCGACGGGCGGGCCCGGCACCGCGACCGGGGACGCGTACAGGGGCGGCCCGTACGGCCCCGGGGCGTCAGCGGACGGCCCGTACGGCGACGGCGCGGCGCCCTCGGGCGCACCGGGCGGCACGGAGAAGCCGGGCGTGAGCGGCGTGCCGGGCACCGGCTGGGCGTCGGCGTCGAAGGGTGGTACGGCGTCGGGCAGCACGGCGTCCGCCGGCTCGGCGCCCGGGGGCGGCGGCGTGGGCAGCGTGGGGGCGGCGGGGCCGCGGTCCTGCGGTTCGGGGGCGGACGGTAAGGGCGGCTCCTCCGGTGCGCCGCGCGGCGACGACCTGTTCGGCAGCGCCCGCACCATGTGCCGGACGCGGTCGCGCGCCCGGGCCGGCGGGACGGTGTGGGAGCGGGCGCCCTGCGGTGCGTCGCCCCGCTCCCCCGGCGCGCCGCCGCCCTGGGCCTGGCCGTCCTCGGGCCGGTCGTGGGCGGCGGGGGCGTGCGGGTCCGGCGGCGGTACGGCGTCCCGCGGGACCGCGTCGTCGGCTCCGGGAAGGCCGCCTCCCGACCGGCCGGCGACCGGAAGGCCACCGTCCGGAAAGCCGGACCCCACCGGACCGGATCCCGGCGGACCTGAAGACCCCACCGGACCGGATCCCGGCGGACCGGATCCCGGGGGGCCGAGCGGGCCGGGGCCCGGCGCGCCGGGAACGGGCAGGGCCGGGCCGGACGGCATCGCCGCGTACGCCCTGAGCAGCCGTTCCGCCTCCACGACGTCGATCCGGCGCGCCGGGTCGCGCTCCAGCAGCCCGCGCACCACGGGCAGCAGCGGCCCGGCGGCGGCCGGCGGGCGGATCTCCGCCTCGACCACCGCGTGCAGCACGCCGCCCAGCGAGTCGCGGTGGAAGGGGGAACGCCCCGTCATGACCGCGCAGAGCAGCACCCCGAGCGACCACAGGTCGGCGGCGGGTCCGGTCTGGTTGCCCTGCATCCGCTCGGGCGCGGTGTACTCCGGCGATCCGACGAACATGCCCGACTCGGTCAGCGTCGTGGCCCCGGCGAGCTGGGCGATCCCGAAGTCCGTGAGGACGACCCTCCCCGTGGCCTCCTCCACCAGCACGTTGGCCGGTTTCAGATCCCGGTGGAGCACCCCGATGGCGTGGGCGGCGCGCAGCGCGGACAGCAGCGCCAGCCCGATCCCGGCCGCCTCGCGCGCGTCGACCGGCCCCCGCACCGCGATCCGCTCGGCGAGCGACACCCCTTCGACGAGCTCCATGACGATGAAGGGGACGCCGTCCTCCTCCACCACGTCGTGCACGCAGACGATGTGCGGGTGGTGCACCCGGGCCACGGCGCGCGCCTCGCGCAGCGTCGTGTCGACGGCCGCGTCCGCGCCGCCCGTGGCCCCCGTGTCGACGTGGAGCTCCTTGACGGCCACCGGACGGCCCAACAGCTCGTCGTGGGCGCGCCACACGGTGCCCATGCCGCCCCGCCCCAGCCGTGCCTCCAGGCGGTAGCGGCCGACGATCCGCCGCTGCTCACGCGCCTCCTCCTGCGCCCGCCCCGGCTGCCCCGGGTGCTGCGGACGCAACGGGTCCACGGGGTGCTGCGGACGCCGGGGGCCCCCGGGGTGCTGCGGATGCTGCGGGTCCCCCTGCTCCTCCGGTCTCCACCCTCCGACCGACACGGCCATCTCCTCCGCTCGCGCCGAGGAGGTCACCCCCCGGCGGGTCGCCAGTGGCGCAGCACGATGTCGAACTGCTCCCGGGTGGTCGCCCAGTCCTCCTCGGGAGACGACATGTACAGCGCGTACTCGGTTCCGTCGTCCGTGTAGTACACCTGGTCGATCGCGTGGCGCAGTCCGGGGTGTGTCCTCTTCTCGCGCCAGGTGAACTCCCAGAGACAGGATTCCTGTCGATCTCGGAACGTATTCTGGGTCAGCTTTACCCGTTGGTACTCCGGCAACCGCTTCTTCAGGCTCTTCTCGACGTCGAGCATGTGCGTGTACGGGTTTTCGAAGTCCGGGGCGTCGTCGACGCTGATCCGTATGCGATGGCGGCCGTTGTCCGGCGTGTAGTCGATCTGGTCGCCGTCCATCTGCCGCTTCCAGCCCGGGGGCACGGCCAGGCTGAAGCCGAGCGGGTCCTCCACGCGCCGCCACCCCTCCGGCAGGCCGTCGGCCTGTACGGCCGACGTGCTCGGATCGGGCGTGGAACCGGTGGTGGAGCCGGTGGTGGTGGTGTGCGCGCCGCGGTTGCCGTCCGCGTACCGCATGCCGGCGAAGCCGGCGCCGGCGCCCACGGCGGCGGCGAGCATGAGCACGAGGGCGGCCCTGCGCCAGCGGGCGCGCCCGCCGGGGCCACCACCCACGGGGGGCGCGTGCGGCGAAACGTGCGCCGTCCCCGTGTTTCCATGCGCCGGGGGTGCCGAATGCTGCGCGGGTACGGCAGCGGGGTGCCGGGCGTCCGCTCCGGAGGCGGCACCGGCGCCGTAAGCGGTACCCCCGGTACCGGATCCGGTCCCCGACCCGGCGCCCGACCGGTCGGCCCGGGAGCCCTCACGGGGCACACGGGTCCCGTGCGCCTCCCGCAGCTCACGCAACTCCCGCAGCTCGTCCGCCGAGAGGGAGCGGGTGGCGACGTACGCCTGGGCGGCGGAGGGACTGCGGCCCTCCATCGCCTCGATCAGCATGCGCTCGGTCTCGGCCGCGTCGGGCCGGTCCGCGGGGTCCTTGCGGAGCAGCGCGGTGATCACCGGGGCGAGCGGGCCGGCGTGCCCGGCGGGCTCCGCCTCCTCCGTCACCACGGCCTGCATGGTGCTGATCGGTGAGGACCGGCGGAACGGGGACGCGCCCTGGACGGCGGTGTAGAGCGTGGCCCCCAGCGCCCACAGGTCCGAGGCCGGGCCGGGGTCCGCGCCGCGGACCCGCTCGGGCGCCAGGTAGTCGATGGAGCCGACGAGTTCGCCGGTGCGGGTGATGGTGGAGTCGCCCTCGATGGCGGCGATGCCGAAGTCCGTGAGGAGGACCCGGCCGTCCCGGGCCAGCAGGACGTTGCCCGGCTTGACGTCCCGGTGCAGCACGCCGGCCGCGTGCGCCGCGCGCAGCGCGCCCAGCACGTGCAGCCCGATCCGGGCGGCCTCACGCGCGTCGATGCGGCCGTCGGTCCCCGCCTTGACGGCGTCGGCGAGCGAGGGGCCGTCGACGTACTGCATCACGATCCACGGCCGGTCGTCGTGCTCCAGCACGTCGTGCACGGTGACGACCGCGGGGTGCGTGATCCGCGCGGCGGCCCGCGCCTCCTTCTGCGTCCGGGCGTGCAGCACGACCCGGTCGGCCTCGGAGACGTACTGTCCGGCCGTCAGCTCCTTGACCGCGACGGTACGGTGGAGCACCTCGTCATGGGCGCGCCACACCTTGCCCATGCCCCCGCGGCCGATGGTCTCCCCCAGCCGGTAACGGCCGGCGAGTACCAGCCCCGCGCCCATGCCCTGAGTGTGTTCCACGTGTCTCCGCTCGGCCCCGCCCCGCTGCTTCGCAGCAAGGTTACGGAGGGTGTGCAGGTGGCGGAACCTCGGGGCGGCCACGGAGACCGCACCGTGACGAGCCACCCGTCGTCTGGCGCGAATTCGCCACTGTGGGTGACGCGCCGGAGGCCCTGGCGGTTCGTCAACGCAGCGTGCGGTACACCCGTGTGGCCTGTTCGTACACCTCCGAGACGCGGTCCCGCTCGACCTCCGGGCCGATGACCTGGACGACGTGGTACCGGTCGCCGACCAGCAGCGCGAGGTTCCGCACGTACACCTGGCGGCCGTTGGCGTCCTGCCAGGTGAACTGGCCCTCCGCCATGGCCTGTCGGCCGACGTCCACCCGGCGCAGCCCGCTCGCCGTCGCCCAGGACGAGTCGCGCCACGGCTGGAGCTCCCGCTCCTTGGCACGCTGGTACTCCAGCGGGTCCGCGCCGGCCGTGCGGACGGTGTCGCGGCCGGGGACGACGATCAGCGTGAAGTCGCCGTCGGAGTACCGGACCTGCCCGATGTCGTTGATGGGGCTGCGCCGCCACGTGCGGTCCACGCCGATGCGGAACCCCTCCGGGTCGTCCCGCACGACATAACCCTCGGGCAGCGCGGGGGCGGTGGGCGTCACGGCGTTCGTGGAGGGCGCCTGACCGCCCGGCGACGGGCTCAGCGAGGGCTCCGGCGCCGGGGCGGGCACCTGCCCGTGCGGCGTGGTCGCCGTCGGCACGGCCGTGCCCGTCGGCTCCCGGGACTCGTCGCGCGTCCCCGCCTTCGGCATGAACACCGCCGCGTACGCCAGCGCGGCACCCAGCGCCAGCAGTATCAGCAGCAGGAGGGTGCGTCCCAGGGCGCGCGGACTGCCACCGCTCTGGCGGCGGTCCCTGGCCTTCTTGTGGCGGTGCCGGGCGGGCGACGGGGCGGCGGCCGCACGGCGCCTGCGGACGAGGTCGCCGCGGCGGCGGACGATGGGCAGCCGGGCCGCGTCGACGGACGGCATGGGCACCACGGACGCGCCCGCGTCGGGCTCAGGCGCCGAGCGGACGAGCGAGCGCAGCCAGCCGCGCAGCTCCTCCACGTCCGGGCGCTCCGTGGGGTCCTGACGCAGCAGCGACTCCACGACCGGCCGCAGCGCGCCGCAGTCCTCGGCGTACGCGGGCGGCTCGGAGCACACCATCTGCACCAGCTCGGCGGCGCTGTCCTCGGGGTAGGGCGCGTGGCCCTGGAGGACGCGGAACAGCAGCGCGCCGAGCGCCCACAGGTCGGTGGCCGGGCCGATGGGCGGGGCGAGCTGCCAGGTGCCGTGCACGGGGCCGGCCTGCTCGGGCGCCCAGCGCTCGGTGACGGCGCCGACGAGGGCGATCCTGGCCTGGCGGGCCCGCTCGGCCTCCAGCGGCGTGCCGGGGCCCCGGTACGCGCCGCCGTCGGCGCTCCCCGCCCCGGCCGCGACCGGCACGTGGGCGGGGGCCTCGCGGCGGGGCTGCGGGGGCTGCGTGCCGCGGCGCTGGGCGTCGGCGCTCAGGGCGGCACGGGCGCCGCCGTACGGGGCGACGTCGCCGTACGGGGACCTGCCGCCGCCCGCGGAGACCGGCCCGTCACGCCAGGTGCCGGCGAGCAGCGCACGCGGGGGGCCACCGCCGGGGCGGCGGCCCCGGGGGGCGTGGGGGCCGGGGACGTGGCCCTGGCGGGCCGGACCGTGCCCGGCCTGGCCGGGGGGCGCGCCGGGCTCGTCGTCGGCGTCGGCGTCGGCGTGGAGGTCGTGGCCGGCGTGGTGGGCGTCGTCGACGTCGACGTCGGTGTCGGTGTCGGTGTAGTGGGCGTCGTCGCCGTCGTCGGCGATGCGGTCGGCGGCCTGGGCGACGTACTGCGGCTCGTAACCGCTCGGCAGGGCCGGCGGGCCGGGCGGGAGCGGCGCCGGGGCCGTCCCGTGGGCGGGCACGTACCGGCCGCCGCGCCCGGCGCCACCGTAGGCGCCCCCGCCGTAGCCGTCGTCGTGGGAGCCGTCGCGGTGGGAGCCGTGCGCGGGCCGGTCGTACGGCCGGTCGGCGTACGCGTCCACGTCGTCGTACGCGCCGGAGCCGTCGTCGTACGCGCCGGAGCCGTCGTCGTAAGCGTCCCCGTACCCGTCCCGACCCGCCTCGCCCTCGAACGCGCCGACGGCCTCGTCGTCCTCGTCCCCGTCCTCGTCGTAGGCCCCGTCGAACCCGTACTCCCCGTCGTCCTCGTACGCCCCCTCGTCGCCGGCGTCGTCCTCCTCGTACGGGTGGACTTCCGCGTCCTCGGTGAGCGGCACCGGGGCGTAGCCGCAGAGGGCCTCCTCGGCGGCGCCCGCGGCGAGGCCGCTGAGGACGACGCGGCCGTCGTCGCAGACGAGGACGGTGCGGGCGGTGACGTTGCGGTGGGTCCAGCCGTGGACGTGCAGGGCGCGCAGCGCGGTCAGCACGTCGGAGGCGATCTCGGCGGCGCGGTAGGCGGTCAGCGGCTCGTCGCGGACCAGCGCGGCGAGCGGCCGGGCGTCGATCAGCTCACTGACGATCCACAGCGAGCCGCCCTCGGTGAAGACGTCGAAGACCTGGTCGAGGCGCGGGTGGTCGGGGATCCGGGCGACGGCCTGCACGGCCTCGACGGCCCGCCGGACGGCGGGGTCGACGGTCGCCCGGACGGCCGTGCGCTGCGCGGCCCGGCCCTGGGGGCGGCGGTACGGGTCGTCGGCGTCGACCACCTCGGCGTCGACGGTCTCCGGCAGGGGCAGCTGCCGGACCATGACCTCCTGGCCGCTGTAGGTGTCGAAGGCGCGCGTCTCGACGAGCCCGTACGCCCCGCTGCCGCCGTCCTCGTCGGCGGGCGCGAGCGGCAGGCGGTAGCGGTCGGCAAGCACCCTTCCCGCGTAGTCGTCCACGACGCCTCCCCAGCAGCGCGCTGTCCCGCCGGCTCCCCCGATCGCACCGACCGTCCGAAGCCGTCAATTCCTGATCGGTTCCTGTGCGGTTACCCGTTTGATTCAGCCTTGTACGGTCCGGGCGCTCTCACGATACGTGCCCGCGGTCAGTCCGTGGGCCGGAACGTCGCGAACGCCGTGTTCCGCAGCGTGGTGCACGCCGGCTCGTTCCACTCGGCGGACTTGCAGGAGATCATGATCGCGTAACCGTGCGTGGCGTCGACCTTGAAGCCCCTGTTCAGCACCCATACCCGCTCGCCGCCCTGAACGCGCTCGAACTGCCAGTCGGCGACGGTCGGGTAGCCGTTGTAGGAGACCTTCTTGATGCCGTGGTGGACGTAGCCCTTGCTGCTCGCGGCGACGGCGCCCATGGCGGCGGTCCACGCGGCGCGGGCGTCGGCACCCGGGCTGCCGGTGTAGTCGACCTGGACCCGCGGGAAGCCGCCGGAGGCGCTGTATATCCCGCCCGAGCCTCGGCCCGCCACGCCCGTCATGCGGAAGTTCTCCGGCATGGCCATGGAGAAGTGGAAGCGGCCGTTGCTCACCGTCTTGTACCCGGCGGGGAGGGCCGTTCCGGTGCCGGGGGCGCCGGACGGCTTGGCGCCGGTCCCGCTGGTGGTGCCGGTGCTCGATCCGGTGCCGGAGTCGGCGCCGGACGTGCCGGTCGTCGTGCCCGGCTGGTCTCCGCCCTGCTCGGTGCCCTGCCCGCCGTCGGGGCGGCCGTCGTTGCCCGCGTCACCCCCCGTGGCGGCGGCGTCGTCCGCCCCGCCCGCGGTGGCGCCGGCGGTGGCCGCCTTGTCGCCGCCCTTGCCCTGGGCGCCGGTGTCGTCGTTGCCGAGGGAGAGGGCGAGCACGGTGGCGACGACCGCCAGTACCGCGACGACCGCGATGGTGACCAGCGTGCGGCGCGGCACCACGTCGGTGAGCGGTGCCCGTACGGGAGCGGGCGGACCGGAGCGTTCCGGCTTGGCGGGCCGGTTCTGCTTCGCGGCGGTCGCCGTCGCCGCGGCGTTCCGCACCGACCGCAGGGCGCCGCGCAGCCGGTCGGCGGTCGCCTCACCGGCCGGGGCGGGGGCCACGGGGCCGGCCGGGGTGGTCGCGGCGTCGCCCGCGACCGGCGGCGGCACGGGTGGCAGCGGTACGACGCGGGTGGCCTCCGGCGAGGGCTCGGGGGCCGGCGCGGCCTGGGCGCCGGTCAGCCGGAGGACCTCGGTCAACAGGGCGCGCGCGCCCGCGTCGTCGAGGCGCTGGGCCGGGTCCTTGGCCAGCAGCCCGTAGATGACCTTGTCCAGCGGGCCGGCGTTCAGCGGCGGGTCGAGCTGCTCGGTCATCACGGCGGTGAGGGTCGCGATGGCGGAGCCCTTGTCGTACGGCGGGTGGCCCTCGACGCACGCGTAGAGGAGCCCGCCGAGGGACCACATGTCGGCGGCGGGACCGGGACGCTGGCCGCGGGCGCGCTCCGGCGAGATGTAGGAGGGCGCGCCGACGAGCATGCCCGTGGAGGTGATGGACGGGTCGCCCTCGACCTGGGCGATGCCGAAGTCGGTGAGGACGACGCGGCCGTCGTCGGAGATGAGGACGTTGGACGGCTTCACGTCGCGGTGCAGGATGCCCTGGCGGTGGGCGGAGCGCAGCACGTCGAGGATGGCGAGGCCGACCTCGGCGGCGCGCCGCGGGGTGAGCGTGCCGTCCTCGCGGATCACGTCGGCGAGGGAGCGGCCCTCGATGAGCTCCATGACGATCCAGGGGCGGTCGTCCTCGTCGACCACGTCGAAGACCGTGACGGCGCTGGTGTTGCGGATCCGGGCGATGGCCTTGGCCTCGCGGAGGGTCCGGGTGATGAGGCGTCGCTTCTCGTCCTCGTCGATGCTGCTCGGGAAGCGCAGTTCCTTCACGGCCACGGTCCGGCCCAGCGTCTCGTCGACGGCGCGCCACACGGTGCCCATGCCGCCGCGACCGAGGACGCCGCCGAGGCGGTAGCGGCCGGCCAGGAGCCGCCCGTCGCCGCCGGCCGCCGTGGCACGGGGCGCCGCCCCGGCCGCGGCGGCGCCACCGCCGGGCTTCTTGCCGACGTCCACCTTGGGGGCGGCGCCGGACCGGTCGTCCGCGGGCTCACCGGCAGCGGACGCGCCGCCACCGGGCCGCCCGCCACCGGACGTTCCGTCCTGGGGCGTGGCGCTCCCGGGCGTGTCCGCTGCCGGTGACGTGCCCTCCGGCCGGGCGCCCGGCGCGTCGCCCGTCGGGGCTCCGCCTGCCGCGCCGGCGTCCTTCGACGTCGTGGCCTGCTCGGCCTTGTCACCCTTCACCGTCGCACCCTTCGAGGTCGTGCCCTCGCCATCGGCGCTCCGCTGAGGATCCCGCGCCGCGTCCCGCGACTGCTCCGCTCCCGACATGCGTCCCCTCTGCGTTCCTGTTTCCCGCCCGCGCCTGCCGCGTCCCGCGCGGTGCGGTAACCCGCCCTGGCAGAGCCTCCATTGTCCCTCACTCCGGGACCGGTGGTTCTCCCGGGTCCAGCGTCCGCAAGGATGGCGGTGAGGGAGGGTTCCGCGCCATGGCGAAGTTGAGGACGAGTCTCGTGGTGCCCTTGGTTCTGGCCATCTGCGGACTGTCCGTCGGCGACCCGGTGGGCAAGCCGTCTCCGGCGCTGGTCATGCTGGTCACGGCGGGTGGGGCGCCCGCCGCCGGGCTCCTCGCGCAGACGGCCGGAACCACCCGGTTCGAGACGACCGGCCCCGCCGTCGGCGAGGCGGACCGCTTCCGCGTCGGCAGCGTCACCAAGACGTTCGTCGCGACCGTCGTCCTGCAACTGGCGGCGGAGGGACGACTGTCCCTGGACGACCCGCCGGCGGCGTACGCCCCCGGTCTCCTCCCGCCACCGCTGGACCGCCGCATCACCCTCCGGCACCTCCTCACGCACACCAGCGGCCTTCCCGACCTCGCCGCTCCGATGCGGCCCACCACCCCGTCCGGGGCCGTCCGTGCCGCACTCGCGCGACGCCCCCCGCGCGCACCGGGGACCTTCTCCTACGCCAACACCAACTACGTGGTCCTGGGCGAGGTCATCACCGGCGCCACCGGCCGGTCCTACGCCGTGGAGGCGCACCGCCGCATCATCTCCCCCCTGCATCTCACCGGTACGTCGTTCCCTGGGACGCGCACCTCACTCCCCGATCCCCACGGCCGCGGCTACGACTCCTCGGGCCGGGACGTCACCGCCCTCGACCCCAGGGCCGCGGGCGCGGCGGGCGAACTGGTCAGCACCCTCGCCGACCTGAACCGCTTCCAGGCCGCCCTCCTCGGCGGCCGGCTCCTCCCCCGGGCGTCCCTGCGCACCCTGCTCGACACGGCCCCGGCCGGCGGCCGCTACGGCGCGGGCGTGTCGCCGACACGGCTCCCCTGCGGTGTGACGGTGTGGGGCCACAACGGTCGGATACCGGGCAGTTACGTCCGTACCGCCGCCACGGCCGACGGGCGACACGTCGTCACCTTCCGCGTGAACACGGACACCCTGGCCCCTCACGCACCGTCACCGCGCGCCACCGGCAGCGTGCTGGAGCGCTCGCTGCTCACGGCGGAGTTCTGCGGCCCGGGCCCCACCACCCCGGCCCGCCCCACGACCTGACGCGACCCCCGCCCGCCGCACCGCAGCACCGCCACGTCACGCACCGGGCGGCGTCACCCGCCACCCGCACCGACCCAGCGCCCCGCCGCATCGACTGCCGGGCTCACCACGCGACACCGACCGCACCGCCGCACCCCACACGCGCCACCCGCCACCCGCACCGACCCGCCGTACGCCCGCGCACGCCACCAGGCCCCCGCACCGACCTGCCGCGCCACCGCGCCCGGCGGGCACGACGCCCGCGCCGCGCCTGCCGACCCGGCCGCGCCCGCCAACGCCCAACGCCCCAACGCCCCACCGTCCGGACGCCGACGCCGGACGCCGGATGTCGGACGCCCCCTGACCGGAGGGCCCGCGTCTGACGACGTGCGCCGCGTCCTCACAGCGGCACGATGTCCGGGGCGCCGAGCCTGGCCGCGTCGGCCGTCTGGTCGTCCGGCTGCCGCTGCGACTCCCGCTCCGCCTCGACGCGCTTGTGGTAGTGCTCCACCTCCTTGGCGATCCGCTCCTCGTCCCAGTCGAGGACGCGCCCCATCAGCTCGGCGCACTCGCGGGCGCAGCCGGTGCCCCGGTCGAAGGTCTCGATGGAGATGCGGGTGCGGCGGGTCAGGACGTCGTCCAGGTGACGGGCGCCCTCGTGGGAGGTGGCGTAGACGATCTCCGCGCGGAGGTAGTCGTCGGCTCCGGTCACGGGCCGGCCCAGGGCCGGGTCCTGCGCCACCAGGTCGAGGACCTCCTCGGCGAGGGAGCCGTAGCGGTTCAGCAGGTGCTCGACGCGCGCGACGTGGACGCCCGTGCGGGCGGCGGTGCGGGCCCGGGCGTTCCACAGGGCGCGGTACCCCTCGGCGCCGAGCAGCGGGACCTCCTCCGTGACGCACGGGGCGACGCGCGCGTCGAGGCCGTGGACCGCCTCGTCGACGGCGTCCTTGGCCATGACGCGGTACGTCGTGTACTTGCCGCCCGCGACCACGACGAGCCCGGGCACGGGGTGGGCGACCGTGTGCTCCCGGGAGAGCTTGCTGGTCGCGTCCGACTCGCCGGCCAGCAGCGGGCGCAGTCCGGCGTACACGCCTTCGACGTCGTCCCGGGTGAGGGGGGTGGCGAGGACGCCGTTGACGTGGTCGAGGAGGTAGTCGATGTCGGCGCTCGACGCGGCCGGGTGGGCCTTGTCCAGGTCCCAGTCGGTGTCGGTGGTGCCGATGATCCAGTGCCGGCCCCAGGGGATGACGAACAGGACGCTCTTCTCCGTGCGCAGGATCAGCCCCGTCGTGGAGTGGATGCGGTCCTTGGGGACGACGAGGTGGATGCCCTTGGAGGCGCGGACGTGGAACTGGCCGCGCTCCCCGATCAGCGCCTGGGTGTCGTCGGTCCAGACGCCGGTGGCGTTGACGATCTGGTGGGCGCGGACCTCGTACTCGCCGCCCGCCTCCACGTCCCGCACCCGGGCGCCCACCACCCGCTCGCCCTCGCGCAGGAACCCCACGACCCGGGCGCGACTGGCCACCTGCGCGCCGTACGCCGCGGCCGTGCGCACGAGGGTGGCGACGAAGCGGGCGTCGTCCATCTGGGCGTCGTAGTACTGCAGGGCGCCGACCAGGGCGTCCCTGCGCAGGGCGGGGGCCACCCGCAGGGCGCGCCGGCGCGAGAGGTGACGGTGCACCGGCAGGCCGCGGCCGTGGCCGGAGGAGAGGGACATCGCGTCGTACAGGGCGACGCCCGAGCCGGCGTACAGGCGCTCCCAGCCCTTGTGCCGCAGCGGGTAGAGGAACGGCACCGGTTTGACCAGGTGCGGCGCCAGGCGCTCCAGCAGCAGGCCGCGCTCCTTGAGGGCCTCGCGGACGAGCGCGAAGTCCAGCATCTCCAGGTAGCGCAGGCCGCCGTGGATGAGCTTGCTGGACCGGCTGGACGTGCCCGACGCCCAGTCGCGGGCCTCCACCAGCCCCGTGGACAGGCCGCGTGTCGCCGCGTCGAGGGCGGTGCCGGCGCCGACCACACCCGCGCCCACGACCAGTACGTCGAGTTGACGCTCGGCCATCGCCGCCAGCGCCGCCGTGCGCTCCGCGGGTCCCAGTCTCGCTGTCCTCACCGCTGCCTCCCGTCGCCGCCGATCCCCCGTGTGACCGGGCTCACGGGATCGATTCTGTCCCGGCTCCCCGACATCGGCCACCGGCCCCGCGCAACCTGTGGACAACACTCGGACGACAACGGCCACCCAATACCGCAAAACGGTCATATTTACGCCTAGTCTGACATAGCGCCCGCTCGTTCCGTCCACAGGACTTGCGTGTCTCGTCCCCTCCGGCTACTGGGAAGGACGGCCCATCCCCATGCCCGCAGACCTCGCCGTCATCGGCCTCGGCCACCTCGGACTGCCCCTGGCCCAGGCCGCCTCCGCAGCCGGTGTCGACACCATCGGCTACGACACCGACCCCCGCCCGGCGGCGGACCTCGCCGCGGGGCGGCCGCCGGTCGACGGCTCCCTGACCCCGTCGGAGATCCGGCGGATGCTCTCCGCCGGCTTCCGCCCGACGACCAACCCCGCCGAGCTGGGCCGCGTCCGCACGGCCGTCGTCTGCGCGCCCGCCCCGCCCGGCTCCTCCGGCACCCTCGACCTGACGGCCGTCACCGACGCCGTCCGCGCCCTCGCGGCCCGGCTGCGCCCGCACACCACCGTGCTGGTGGAGTCCCCCGTGCCGCCCGGCACGACCGAGGGCCCCCTGCGCGACCTCCTCGAAGAGGGCTCCGGGCTCCGCGCCGGGCGGGACTTCCACCTCGCCTACTCCCCCGCGCGCCCCGCCCCGGAGGACCGTGACCACGGCCACGGCCACACGCCGAAGGTCATCGGCGGCCTCACCCCGGCCTGCACCGAGTCCGCCGCCGCCTTCTACGGCCGGCTCACCGACAAGGTGGTCCGGGCGCGCGGCCCGCGCGAGGCCGAGACGGTGCAGCTCCTGGAGACCAACTTCCGGCACGTCAACATCGCCCTGGTCAACGAGATGGCCGTGCTCTGCCACGAGCTGGGCGTCGACCTGTGGGACGTGATCCGGTGCGCGGAGACCAAGCCGTTCGGCTTCCAGGCGTTCCGGCCGGGCCCCGGCGTGGGCGGCCACTGCGCGCCCGTCGACACCGTCGGCACCCACCGCCCGCTGCGCCTGGTCGAACTGGCGAGCCAGATCAACGAACGCATGCCGCAGTACGTCACCCGCCGCTGCGCCACCCTCCTGAACGAGCACGGCAAGTCCGTGCGCGGCGCCCGGGTCCTGCTGCTCGGCGTCACCCACAAGCCCGACCAGGCCGACCGCGCGGGATCACCCGCCCCCGAGATCGCGCGGCGGCTCCGGGAGATGGGCGCGGCGGTCAGCTACCACGACCCGTACGTACCGGTGTGGCGCGTCCACGACGTGCCGGTCCCGCGCGCGGACTCCCTCTACGAGGCGGCGGCCGGGGCCGACCTGACGATCCTGCTCCAGCACCACCGCACGTACGACCTCCAGGGCCTGGCCGTGAAGGCGCAGCTGCTGCTCGACACGCGCGGGGCCACCCCGGTGGGGGCGGCGCACCGCCTGTGACCCGGCCCGCCCCGCCGGCTGCCCCCGCCCTCCCGACCCGGTGGGGGCGGCGCACCGCCTGTGACCCGGCCCGCCCGTGACGCGCCCCGCCCCGGCCCCCGTCCGGGCGGGTCACGGTCCGCTCACGCCCCCGCCCGCCGCCAGTACGGCCTGCTAATGTCCGCCTCTGATTCGCGCGGCCGTGGACACGTCATCTCCGTCCCGGCCGCGCACGGCTACTCCAGGGGGGACCCCACCATGAGCCAGTCCGTTCCGCCGCCGCAGTCCGGCAACCCGTTCGCCGGCGGCCCGGCCGCCGCGCCGCAGCCGTACCCGCAGGCCCCGGTCCCGCCGCCGGCGCCCGCGCGGAACAACATCGCCCTCGGGCTGCTGGCCGCGCTGGGCGCCGCCCTGGTCGCCGCCGGCGCGTACGGCGGCCTGGGTGGCGCGCTGGAGCGCGAGATCGGGTACGCGGCGGTCGGTGTCGGCCTGCTCGTCGGCTTCGTCGCCGGCAAGGTCGGCGGGCGCAACCCCGTCCTCGCCGTCGGTGCCGCGGCCTTCGCGGCGGGCGCCGTCTACCTGGGCCAGCTGGTCGCCATCGCCGTCGTCTTCAGCAAGCTCGGCCAGGCGTCGTTCACGGAGATCTTCTTCGAGAACTTCACCGAGCTGGCGGACCTGTGGAAGACCGCCGCGGACGGGATGACGTACGTCTTCCTCGGCATCGGCGCGCTGACCGCCTTCGCCGGCGCCAAGAAGGGCGCCGCGTAAGCACGCCGACGCCCCGGCGCGCCACGCCGTCGGCCCCGCCCCGCGGCCCAGCGTCCACGCCGGTGCCGCGGCCGCGGCACTGGCACCGGCACCGGCACACGGAAGGGGCCCGCACCATCGGTGCGGGCCCCTTCCCTGCTCGGCGGCGCCCCCGCGCTCGGCGGGGGGGCGGCCGGGTGTCAGCGGCTGTGCTGGGAGTCCGCGACCGTCACCTCGACGCGCTGGAACTCCTTGAGCTCGCTGTAGCCGGTCGTCGCCATGGCCCGGCGCAGGGCGCCGAAGAAGTTCATCGACCCGTCCGGCGAGTGCGAGGGACCGGTGAGGATCTCCTCCGTCGAACCGGCCACGCCGAGGTCGACGAGCTTGCCGCGCGGCACGTCCTCGTGGACGGCCTCCATGCCCCAGTGGTGGCCCTTGCCCGGCGCGTCCGTGGCGCGGGCGAGCGGGGAGCCCATCATCACCGCGTCGGCACCGCACGCGATGGCCTTCGGCAGGTCGCCGGACCAGCCCACGCCGCCGTCGGCGATGACGTGCACGTACCGGCCGCCGGACTCGTCCATGTAGTCGCGGCGGGCGGCCGCCACGTCGGCGACGGCGGTGGCCATCGGAACCTGGATGCCGAGGACGTTGCGCGTGGTGTGCGCGGCGCCGCCGCCGAAGCCGACGAGCACGCCCGCCGCGCCCGTGCGCATCAGGTGCAGGGCGGCCGTGTAGGTGGCGCAGCCGCCGACGATGACCGGGACGTCCAGCTCGTAGATGAACTGCTTGAGGTTGAGCGGCTCGGCCGCGCCGGAGACGTGCTCGGCGGAGACGGTCGTGCCGCGGATGACGAAGATGTCCACACCCGCGTCGACGACGGCCTTGGAGAACTGGGCCGTGCGCTGCGGGGAGAGCGCGGCGGCGGTGACGACGCCGGAGTCGCGCACCTCCTTGAGGCGCCGGCCGATCAGCTCTTCCTTGATCGGGGCCGCGTAGATCTCCTGCAGACGGCGGGTCGCGGTCTCCTCGTCCAGCTCGGTGATCTCGTCGAGGAGCGGCTGCGGGTCCTCGTGGCGGGTCCAGAGGCCCTCCAGGTTGAGGACGCCGAGGCCGCCGAGCTCGCCGATGCGGATGGCGGTCGCCGGGGACACCACGGAGTCCATGGGTGCGGCCAGGAACGGCAGCTCGAAGCGGTAGGCGTCGATCTGCCACGCGATCGAGACCTCCTTCGGGTCCCGGGTGCGCCGGCTCGGTACGACGGCGATGTCGTCGAACGCGTACGCCCTGCGGCCGCGCTTGCCGCGCCCGATCTCGATCTCAGTCACGATGTGTGGCCTTTCCCTCTACGTCTGCGCCTACCAGTATCCCCGACACGCGCGTGAGGGGCGGTCCCGGCCGCATGCCGGGACCGCCCCTCACGCGGGGTCCGTGCCGCTTCCTGCTACTTCCTGCTGTAGTTCGGCGCCTCGACCGTCATCTGGATGTCGTGCGGGTGGCTCTCCTTCAGCCCCGCCGAGGTGATCCGGACGAACCGGCCGCGGTCCTGGAGCTCCGGGACGGTACGGCCGCCGACGTAGAACATCGACTGGCGCAGACCGCCGACCAGCTGGTGGACGACCGCGGAGAGCGGGCCTCGGTAGGGCACCTGGCCCTCGATGCCCTCGGGGACCAGCTTCTCGTCGGAGGCGACGCCCTCCTGGAAGTACCGGTCCTTCGAGAAGGAGCGCTGCTCGCCCCGGGACTGCATGGCGCCGAGCGAGCCCATGCCGCGGTACGACTTGAACTGCTTGCCGTTGATGAACAGCAGCTCGCCCGGGGACTCCTCGCAGCCGGCGAGCAGCGAGCCGAGCATGACCGTGTCCGCGCCGGCGACCAGGGCCTTGGCGATGTCGCCGGAGTACTGCAGTCCGCCGTCGCCGATGACCGGGACGCCGGCCGCGCGGGCGGCCAGTGCGGCCTCGTAGATCGCGGTGACCTGCGGGACGCCGATGCCGGCGACCACGCGGGTGGTGCAGATGGAGCCGGGGCCGACCCCGACCTTGATGGCGTCGGCGCCCGCGTCGACGAGCGCCTGGGCGCCGTCACGGGTGGCGACGTTGCCGCCGATGACGTCGACGTTCGCGTTCGACTTGATCTTGGCGATCATGTCGCCGACCAGCTTGGAGTGGCCGTGCGCGGTGTCGACGACGATGAAGTCGACGCCCGCCTCGATCAGCGCCTGGGCGCGCTCGTACGCGTCGCCCGCGACACCGACGGCGGCGCCGACGAGGAGGCGGCCCTCCTTGTCCTTCGCGGCGTTCGGGTACTTCTCCGCCTTGACGAAGTCCTTGACGGTGATGAGGCCCTTGAGGAGGCCGGCGTCGTCGACGAGCGGCAGCTTCTCGATCTTGTGCCGGCGCAGCAGCTCCATGGCGTCCACGCCGGAGATGCCGACCTTGCCCGTCACCAGCGGCATGGGCGTCATGACCTCGCGCACCTGCCGGGCGCGGTCGGTCTCGAAGGCCATGTCGCGGTTGGTGACGATGCCGAGCAGCTTGCCCGCCTGGTCGGTGACCGGGACGCCGCTGATGCGGAACTTCGCGCAGATGGCGTCGGCCTCGGCGAGCGTGGCGTCGGGGTGGACCGTGATCGGGTCCGTGACCATGCCCGACTCGGACCGCTTGACCAGGTCGACCTGGTTGGCCTGGTCGGCGATCGAGAGGTTGCGGTGGAGGACGCCGACACCGCCCTGGCGGGCCATGGCGATGGCCATGCGGGCTTCGGTGACCTTGTCCATCGCGGCCGAGAGCAGCGGGATGTTGACCCGGACGTTCCGCGAGAGCCGCGACGAGGTGTCGATCTGGTCGGGCGCCATGTCCGACGCGCCCGGCAGCAGCAGCACGTCGTCGTAGGTCAGCCCGAGTGTCGCGAATTTCTCGGGCACTCCGTCGACGTTGGCAGTCATGACACCTTCCCCAATGGCCTTGATCGGTGCGGATGTCCATGCTAACGGGCTGCGCGCGTGTCTCATTCCACGAGCAAGATCACCCGGAAGCTTCGTACGTTCACACGTATGACATCCGCCATACGGCGGTGCCGGCGACCCCGTACGGCGGGCCGCGTCCCTCCCGGTCGGCCGCCTCCTGCCGCCCGGGCGCGATTCCTGCTGCCGGGTCCCCGCCCGGCCGCCCGGTCCCCGTCCTGCCGAGCGACCGCGTCCTACTGCCCGGCCAGCGCCCGGAGGCGGCTGAGCGCCCGGTGCTGCGCCACCCGGACGGCCCCGGGGGACATGCCGAGCATCTGGCCGGTCTCCTCGGCCGTGAGTCCCACGGCGACCCGCAGGACCAGCAGCTCGCGCTGGTTGTCCGGGAGGTTGGCGAGAAGGCGGCGGGCCCATTCGGCGTCGTCACTCAGGAGGGCCCGCTCCTCGGGGCCGAGCGAGTCGTCCGGGCGCTCGGGCATCTCGTCGGAGGGCACGGCGGTGGAGCCGGGGTGGCGCATGGCGGCGCGCTGGAGGTCGGCGACCTTGTGCCCGGCGATGGCGAAGACGAACGCCTCGAAGGGGCGGCCCGTGTCCTTGTAGCGGGGCAGGGCCATGAGGACGGCGACGCAGACCTCCTGCGCGAGGTCCTCGACGAAGTGGCGCGCGTCGCCGGGCAAGCGGTTGAGCCGGGTGCGGCAGTAGCGCAGGGCCAGCGGGTGGACGTGGGCCAGCAGGTCGTGCGTGGCCTGCTCGTCCCCCTCCACCGCGCGGTGGACGAGTGCGCCGATCGACCCCCGCCCCGCGGGGGGCGTGGGGGTGGTCGGCGTCTGGTCGTCACGCATCGGTCCATGGTGCCTTGACCGCGACCGCTCCGTGGCACCGCGTCCAGCCTTGTGCACCGAAGCGTTATGAGCAGGTGCGCCGGAAGTCATCCTCCGCGCCCTCCCCTCCCGCTCGATCGACTCGTCCCCGAGGAACTCCACTCCTCAAGGATGCGGCATCGCGCAGGAAACAGACATCAGGCCTGCGCCACCCCGTCCGCCGCCTGGCGGACGGGGATGAGAACGGCCACCGCGGGGACCTAGCGCACCAGGCCCCAGCGGAAGCCGAGCGCGACGGCGTGGGCCCGGTCCGAGGCGCCGAGCTTCTTGAACAGCCGGCGGGCGTGGGTCTTGACCGTGTCCTCGGAGAGGAACAGCTCGCGCCCGATCTCGGCGTTCGACCGGCCGTGGCTCATGCCCTCCAGCACCTGGATCTCCCGGGCGGTGAGCGTCGGCGCGGCGCCCATCTCGGCGGAGCGCAGCCGGCGCGGGGCGAGCCGCCACGTGGGGTCGGCGAGCGCCTGCGTGACCGTGGCCCGCAGCTCGGCGCGCGAGGCGTCCTTGTGCAGGTAGCCGCGGGCACCGGCGGCGACGGCGAGGGCGACGCCGTCGAGGTCCTCCGCGACCGTGAGCATGATGATGCGGGCGCCGGGATCCGCGGAGAGGAGCCGGCGGACGGTCTCGACGCCGCCCAGACCGGGCATGCGCACGTCCATCAGGATCAGGTCCGAGCGGTCGGCGCCCCAGCGGCGGAGGACTTCCTCGCCGTTGGCCGCGGTCGTCACGCGCTCGACGCCGGGCACGGTGGCGACGGCGCGGCGGAGCGCTTCTCGGGCAAGCGGGGAGTCGTCGCAGACGAGGACGGATGTCATGGCCGTCCTCCGCAGCTGATGCGCGTCACCTTGGGCCTCCAGGCTGGTTACGAATCGTCACCTGAGCGGTCGACGCCCTCGGGCGTCGACCCGAGCGCTTGTGCTTCAACCGCTCCGCACTCTCAACGACGGTCACTCGAAAGAGTTACGGGTGCGGGCACCTCTTCCAACACTCTACGTGAGGGAGTGCATACGGAGGAGAGCGCCGCAGGTCACCGCCGCTTCACTCAGAGCTATGCCCCATTTAGCGGCTTTTCCTTCCCTTTGGTGGTGTCTATGGCTAGATTCGCAATGAGTCATATTTACATCTACTCCGACAAGTAGACCGCTCAGTAAGCTCAGTACGGCACCAAGGGGACATGCGCCATGGCAGATTTCTCCCGCCTTCCCGGACCCAACGCCGACCTGTGGGACTGGCAGCTGCTCGCGGCCTGTCGAGGGGTCGACAGCTCGCTCTTCTTCCACCCCGAGGGAGAGCGCGGCGCCGCACGGAGCGCGCGTGAGAACTCCGCGAAGGAGGTCTGCATGAGGTGCCCGGTCCGCGCCGAGTGCGCGGCCCACGCGCTGGCGGTGCGGGAGCCCTACGGCGTATGGGGCGGCCTGACCGAGGACGAGCGCGAGGAGCTCATGGGCCGGGCGCGCACCCGACTGATCACCACCTCGGGGGCGGCGGGCCACGGCTGACGGCGGATACGCGGGCCTCACCGGAAAAAACGTTTCAGCACAGCGGCGCGGGCGTACGCCGACTGTGCCGGGTACGCATGTCCGCGTGAGCGCGCCGCGCGGGACGGAGGCGTGAGCACGGGCGCACGACGGGGGTGCTTGAGCATGGGCGCACGGCAGCGGGATGCCTGAGCCTGGGCGCACGACGGGGCCTGGGCGTGGACGCACGGCGCGGGTGCGTGACGCGCGGGACGGAGGCGTGAGCACGGGCGCACGACGGGGCCTGGGCGTGGACGCACGGCGCGGGTGCGTGACGCGCGGGACGGAGGCGTGAGCACGGGGGTGTGGCCTGCACGCGGTGCGGGGGGGTGACGTACGTGCCAGCCGGGGCGTGCCCGGCGGCGCGTCCCGGGTGGGTGCGGTGCCCGGCCGGGGTCCGGGCGGGGCGTCGGGCAGGGGTCCGGCCGTGGCGCGGGCCGGGTGCGGGCGTGCACGGGTGGGTGCCGTCGCCCGTGCCCCGTGCCTAGCCGCGCGCCGCCGCCTCCGCGAGCCGGTCGAGGGTGGCCGCGACCGCCGGGACCTGGGCGAGGTCCGGCAGCGTGAGGGCGACGATCTCCCGTTCGACCGCGGGCTCCACCACGACCGTCCGGGCGCCGCGCGGGCGGACCGACTCGACGGCCAGCTCCGGCAGGACGGCCACCCCGAGGCCCGCGCCGACGAGGCCCACGACCGCCGGGTAGTCGTCCGTCGCGAAGTCGATGCGCGGGGTGAACCCGGCGCCCTCGCAGACGTCCACCAGCTGCCGGCGGCAGCGCGGGCAGCCGGCGATCCACGGCTCGTCGGCCAGTTCCCCGATCGCCACGGACCCCGCGCCGGCGAGGCGGTGGCCCTCGGGTACGAGCCCCACGAGCCGGTCGGTGAGCAGGGGGCGCACGACGAGGTCGTCCCACTCGGCCGCGCCGCCCGCGTACCGGAAGGCGAGCGCCACGTCGCAGTCGCCCTCGCGGAGCATCTCGACCGAGCGCGGCGGTTCCGCCTCGACGAGCGAGACGCGGGTGCCGGGGTGGGCGGCGCGCAGGGCGGCGAGGGCGGTGGGCACCAGCGTGGAGCTGCCGCTGGGGAACGAGACGAGGCGTACGCGGCCCGCCCGCAGGCCGGCGATGGCGGCGACCTCCTCCTCCGCGGCGGTCAGTCCGGCGAGGATGCCCGCGGCGTGCCGGACGAGGGCCTCGCCCGCCTGGGTGAGGCGCATCTCGCGGCCGGTGCGGATGAGCAGCGGCGTGCCCGTGGAGGACTCCAGGGCCTTCATCTGCTGGCTGACGGCCGGCTGGGTGCAGCCCAGTTCACGGGCCGCGGCGGAGAAGGAGCCGGTGGCGGCGACGGCGCGGAGCACTCGGAGGTGGCGGGCTTCGATCACTCCATGAATATAAGGGGTGCTTTGGACCGGCGCGAGATATCCCGTGGATCGTTTGAGGGGGCGGCGCTACTGTGCGCGCATGGACAAGCCGATGGTGGGGCGCGTGCTGACGGTGAACGTCGGGCGGGCGCGGAAGGTGGCGTACACGAGTGCGCCGAGCGGGGAGACCGGGATCGGGAAGGTGCCGGTGGAGGGGCCCGTCCGGGTGGCGGACCCGGGGCCGAAGGGCGAGGGCGGCGGGGGGCTGGCCGGGGACGCGGTCTGCGACCGGCGCCACCACGGCGGGTCCGACCAGGCGGTGTACGCCTTCGCGCGCGAGGAGCTGGACCACTGGGAGCGGGAGCTCGGCCGGACGCTGCCCAACGGCTGCTTCGGGGAGAACCTGACGACCCGTGGGGTGGACGTGGACGGCGCGCTGCTCGGTGAGCGGTGGCGGATCGGGCCGTCGCTGGTGCTGGAGGTGTCGGACGCGCGCGTCCCCTGTCGCACCTTCGCCGGCCGGCTGGGCGAGCCGGGGTGGGTCCGGCGGTTCACCGGGCGCGGGGCGCCGGGCGCGTACCTGCGGGTGGTCGTTCCTGGGGAGGTCCGGGCGGGCGACCGCGTGGAGGTGCTCCACCGGCCGGACCACGACGTGACGGTGGCGCTGGCGTTCCGCGCCGCGACGACCCGGCGCGAGCTGCTGCCGCGGATCCTCGCCGCGGGCGGGGCCGCGCACCCCGAACTGCGGGCTGCGGCACGGAAGTACGCGGCCGGGCTCGACCGGGTGCCCGCGCCGGCCCGGGGGGTGGGGCCGGACGCCTGACCGGGCGCCTCTCCGCCGCGGGACGCGGGGCACTAACGTGCCGCGTATGACGAGTGCACTGATTACTGGCGCGACCGCGGGCATCGGGGCCGCGTTCGCGCGGCGGCTGGCGGCCGACGGCCATGACGTGGTCCTGGTCGCCCGCGACGTGGACCGGTTGCGGGAGCAGGCGACCGAACTGCACGACCGGCACGGCGTGGAGGCGGAGGTGCTGCCCGCGGACCTCGCGGACGACGCCGGCATCGCGGCCGTGGAGGCCCGCCTCGCCGACACCAAGCGGCCGGTGGACCTGCTGGTCAACAACGCGGGCTTCGGCAACAAGGGCCGGTTCCTCGACGTGCCGATGGCCGACGAGTTGAGGATGCTGAAGGTGCACTGCGAGGCGGTGCTGCGGCTCACGGCGGCCGCGACGGCGACGATGCGCGAGCGGCGCCGGGGCGGCGTGGTGAACGTGGCGTCCGTCGCCGCGTTCGTGCCGCGCGGCACCTACGGGGCGTCGAAGTCGTGGGTCGTGCAGTTCACCCAGGGCGCGGCGCGGGACCTCGCGGGGAGCGGGGTGCGGCTGATGGCGCTGTGCCCCGGCTTCGTCCGGACGGAGTTCCACCAGCGGGCCGGCATGGGCACGGACAACATCCCCGGCTGGATGTGGCTGGACGCCGACAAGGTCGTGGCGGAGGCGCTGGCGGACCTGGCGCGCGGCCGGACGCTGTCGGTGCCCGACCCGCGGTACAAGGCGCTGATGGGCGTGGTGAAGCTGGCGCCGCGCGGTCTGCTGGGCGGGGTGAGCTCCCGGGCGGGGCGCAAGTTCGGCCCGATGTAGCCGCGGGCGCCGCAGGAACGGGCGGCGCACCGGTGCCGCGCGCCACCGGTACGGCCGCGCCGGTACAGGCGCCGGTACAGGCGCCGCCGGTACGGACGGCTCCCGTACGGACGGCTCCCGTACCGACGGCGGCGCAGCGGCACCCGTGGACGGGCGAGGCCCGGTACCCCCTGAGGGGGTACCGGGCCTCGTCGTGCTCGACGCGGGGTCGAGGCGCGCGGCGTCGCCGCGGCGCGTCAGTGCGAGTGGCCGTGACCGTGGCCGTGGCCCGCGTCCGCCGGCTCCTCTTCCTTCTTCTCCACCACGAGGGTCTCGGTGGTGAGGAGGAGGGAGGCGATGGAGGCGGCGTTCTCCAGGGCCGAGCGGGTGACCTTCACCGGGTCGATGACGCCGGCCTTGACCAGGTCGCCGTACTCGCCGGTGGCGGCGTTGAAGCCCTGGCCCTTGTCGAGGTCGGCGACCTTCGAGGTGATGACGTAGCCCTCGAGGCCGGCGTTCTCGGCGATCCAGCGCAGCGGCTCGACGGCGGCGCGGCGGACGACGGCGACACCGGTGGCCTCGTCGCCCTCCTTGCCGAGGTTGCCCTCCAGCACCTTGACGGCGTGGACCAGAGCGGAGCCACCACCGGAGACGATGCCCTCCTCGACCGCGGCGCGGGTCGCGGAGATGGCGTCCTCCAGACGGTGCTTCTTCTCCTTCAGCTCCACCTCGGTGGCGGCGCCGACCTTGATGACGCACACGCCGCCGGCCAGCTTCGCGAGGCGCTCCTGGAGCTTCTCGCGGTCCCAGTCGGAGTCGGTGGTCTCGATCTCGCCCTTGATCTGGGCGATGCGACCGGTGACGTCCTCGGAGTTGCCGCCACCGTCGACGATGGTGGTGTCGTCCTTGGTGACGGTCACGCGGCGGGCGGTGCCCAGCACGTCGAGGCCGACCTGGTCGAGCTTGAGGCCGACCTCCTCGGCCACGACCGTGGCGCCGGTGAGGGCGGCCATGTCGCCGAGCATCGCCTTGCGGCGGTCGCCGAAGCCGGGGGCCTTGACCGCGACGGCGTTGAACGTGCCGCGGATCTTGTTGACGACCAGGGTCGACAGGGCCTCGCCCTCGACGTCCTCGGCGACGATCAGCAGCGGCTTGGAGGCGCCGGACTGGATGATCTTCTCGAGCAGGGGCAGCAGGTCCGCGATCGAGGCGATCTTGCCCTGGTGGATCAGGATGTACGGGTCGTCGAGGACGGCCTCCATGCGCTCCTGGTCCGTGACCATGTACGGGGACAGGTAGCCCTTGTCGAAGGCCATGCCCTCGGTGAAGTCCAGCTCCAGACCGAAGGTGTTGGACTCCTCGACGGTGATGACGCCGTCCTTGCCGACCTTGTCCATCGCCTCGGCGATGAGCTCGCCGACCTGCTGGTCCTGGGCGGACAGCGCGGCGACGGCCGCGATGTCGGACTTCTCCTCGATCGGGCGGGCCGTGGCGAGCAGCTCGTCGGAGACGGCCTTGACCGCGGCGTCGATGCCCTTCTTCAGGGCGGCCGGGGAGGCGCCGGCGGCGACGTTGCGCAGGCCCTCGCGGACGAGCGCCTGGGCGAGCACGGTGGCGGTGGTGGTGCCGTCACCCGCGATGTCGTTGGTCTTGGTCGCCACCTCCTTCACCAGCTGGGCGCCGAGGTTCTCGTACGGGTCCTCGACCTCGATCTCGCGCGCGATCGTCACACCGTCGTTGGTGATGGTGGGGGCGCCGAACTTCTTGTCGATGACGACGTTGCGACCACGGGGGCCGATCGTCACCTTGACGGTGTCGGCAAGCTTGTTGACGCCGCGCTCAAGGGCGCGACGGGCGTCCTCGTCGAACTTCAGGATCTTCGCCATGGGAGCGGTTCAGCCCTCTCGGTACTGGGTGGAAACGAGCGGCGCCCCTCGCCGCCCGGCGCACGTGCGGCAGCACAGCAACGGGGGCCAGGGGCGCAGCTCAAGGCACGTGGAGCACGGAGTCACGCCGGGGGGCGAACCCCCCGGACCCCCGGACTACTTCTCGACGATCGCGAGGACGTCGCGGGCCGAGAGGACGAGGTACTCCTCGCCGCTGTACTTCACCTCGGTGCCGCCGTACTTGCTGTACAGCACGATGTCGCCGGTCTTGACGTCGAGCGGCAGGCGCTCGCCGTTCTCGAAACGGCCCGGGCCCACGGCCAGGACGACGCCCTCCTGGGGCTTCTCCTTCGCCGTGTCCGGGATGACCAGGCCAGAGGCGGTGGTCTGCTCTGCGTCGAGCGGCTGGACCACAATGCGGTCCTCGAGCGGCTTGATGGCAACCTTGGAGCTGGTGGTCGTCACGATCCGACCTCCCCCTTCGGAGATCTCACGGGGTCAACTGTCTGAGGTGGCGACCAGGTGGATCCGTCGTCGCGGGTGCCGGACCTGCCCGTCGCTGTGTTGGCACTCTCCGGTGGGGAGTGCCAGAGCCGAGACTATGACCGTGATTAGCACTCGGTCAAGCGGAGTGCCAACGAACCGCCGCGCGCCGCCCTGCGCTCGCACGTGCGTACGAGGCTGGAGGGGGGTTCAGACGTAGTCCTCCAGCCTGGCCACCGCGTACCCGCGCGCCGTGATGGTGTCCATGGCGCGGCGCACCATGTCGGCCATCGAGCCCTTCCAGTCGCCGCGCCCGCGGAAGTGCGAGAGGACGATGTCGCCGGGGTGCAGGTCGCGGTCCCACTCCCGCCACTCCATGCGGTCGGGGAACGCCTCGGCGGACCACAGCGGCACCGCCTTGATCCCGCAGGAGCGGGCGGCGCGCAGCGTGTCGGCGTCGTAGTTCCCGTACGGCGGGCGGAAGAGGGTGGGGCGCGTGCCGAAGCGCTTCTCGATGGTGTCCTGCTGGCCGCAGATCTCGCGCCGCTGCTCGTCGTAGTCGAGCGCGGGCATGTAGCGGTGGTTGAGGGTGTGGTTGTGCAGGGCCACGCCCCGGTCCCGCATGCGCGCGAAGTAGGCGTAGTCGTCCTTGACCACGTAGTCGCTGAGGAAGGCGCTGTACGGGATGTCCAGTTCGGTCATCATCCGCAGCAGCTCCGGGTCCTTCTCGGCCCCGTCGTCGATCGTCAGGAAGACGATCCGGTCCCGGGTCGGGACGGTCGTGAAGACCGGCGGGAGCGAGGGGTCGCCCACCTCGAAGCCCTTGCGGAAGGTGATCTTCGGCTTCACCGCCGGAGGCGCGGGCGGCAGGAGCGGGGTCCGTTTCAGCCCCCACCGGCGCGCGGCGACGGCCCGCGCCGCCTGCGTGCGCCGGAAGCGTTCGACGTAGGCGGCGAGGGCCCCGGACGCGGTGCGCGGCAGTGCCTGCCGGGCCTCGGCGCCGGGCTCGCCCTGCCGGCCGTGGGCCCCCGGGCCGCCCTGCGCCTGCGTCGCGGGCCGATCCTCGCCTCCGCAGGCCGTACCGAGCACCCCGAGGAGCAGGGCGGTGGCGACCCCCCGCCATACCCGATTTCCTGATGATCGACGCCTTTGTCGTACTAGCTGCATGGCGCCGCATCCTGTCAGCGCACCGGCCCCCGGCACGGGCGACACCGCCGCCACACCCGCACCATCCCCCGCCTGGACCACACTGGACGAGAATGGGGCGGGTGACCGATCTCGCCGCCTTCTCCGCGCTCCGCACCCCCGAGGGCCACGCGCTCCTCGCCGAACTGCGCCACTACGACCCCGCGGAGGAGCTGGCCGTCGCCTCGCGACTGCGCCGCGACCACCCGGCGGAGCTGGTCTCCGCGGCGCTCGGCCAGGCCCGGCTGCGGCAGCGGGCGGTGGCGAAGTTCGGCGCGGAGGACGCGTACCGCATGTTCTTCACCCCGAACGGCGTCGAGCAGTCCACCCGCAGGGCCGTCGCCGAGCACCGGGCGGCCGTCTTCGCCCGGCTCGGCGTACGGGCCGTCGCCGACCTGTGCTGCGGCATCGGCGGGGACGCGCTCGCGCTCGCCCGCGCCGGCATCCGGGTCCTCGCCGTCGACCGCGATCCGCTCACGGCGGCCGTCGCCCGCGCCAACGCCGAGGCGCTCGGTCTCGCGGAGCTGATCGAGGTGCGCCGCGCCGACGTCACCGAGGTCGACACCGCCCCGTACGACGCCGTCTTCGTCGACCCCGCCCGGCGCGGCGCGGCGACGGGCGGCGGCCGGGGCGCCGGGCGGATCTTCGACCCGGAGGCGTACTCCCCGCCGCTGTCCTGGGCGGTCGACACCGCGCGCCGCGCCCCGCACGCCGCGCTGAAGATCGCGCCGGGCATCCCGCACGAGGTGATCCCCCCGGAGGCCGAGGCCGAGTGGATCTCGGACGGCGGCGACGTGAAGGAGGCCGTCCTGTGGTTCGGCACGGCCCCCGGCGCCGTACGCGCGACCCTGCTGCCCTCCGGCGCCTCGCTCGCCGTGTCCGCCCCGCCGCCCGCCCCGCCGGTCCGACCGGTGGGCCGCTACCTGTACGAGCCGGACGGCGCCGTGATCCGGGCGCACCTGGTCGCGGAGGTCGCCCGCGAGGTGGACGGCGGGCTCGTCGACGAGACCATCGCCTACGTCACCGCCGACGAGCTGCGCCCGACGCCGTACGCGACCGCGTACGAGATCACCGACGAGCTGCCGTTCAACGTGAAGCGGCTGAAGGCGCTGCTGCGGGAGCGCGAGGTGGGGATCCTCACCGTGAAGAAGCGCGGTTCGGCGGTGGCGCCGGAGGAGCTGCGCCGCAAGGTGAAGCCGAAGGGCCCGAACTCCGCGACGGTCTTCCTCACGCGTGTGGCGGGCGCGCCGACGATGCTGGTCGGGCGGCCCGCGGCACCGGCCGGACGGGACTGAGCAGCCGCACGGCCGTCCGGAAGTGGGCCACGGCCCGCACCCCGCCGACCAGGCCGTGCACCCACAGCAGGAGCCCGGCGCCCACCCCGAAGCCGACCTCCGCGTACGTCGTCGTACCGGGCCGGGCCGCCGCGGGCACGCCGACGCACAGGGCCAGGCCCGCCGCGCCCAGCGCGAACGACACGAGCAGCCACGCCAGGCTCCGACCCGCGGCGCGGTGCCGGGCGTCGCGCTCCGGGGCGCGGTCCAGGGCGGCCCACCGGACGAGCAGCCGGTGCGCCGCGACGTCCCGGCGCACGCCGCCGACCTGGAAGAAGCCCGCCGGGACGAGCGTCGCGAGCCCCGCCCCCGCGAGGAGGAAGGCGGGCGCGGCCCCGAGCGGGTCCAGGGCCTCGTCGAACCCGATCCAGGCGGCACCCAGCAGGCTCCAGCCGACCTCCAGCACCAGCAGCCACACCAGGAACAGCGCGAGTCGGCCGCCACCCAGCGAGGCGCGGCCCAGCACGGTCAGGGCCCGGTCGCGGTCGGCGAGCAGCGCGGCACGGTCGGGCCAGCTCCGCAGGTGCGGGGGTGGTGGGGGCGGGGGCAGGGGAGCACGACGGGACGACACAGGGCGAGGCTAGGACGCGTAGCGCGGGCGCCCGTCATCGGGTCCCGTACCGGGACGGCGGGCACCGGCGGCCGACGGACACCGGGGGCGCCGGGGGCAGCGGGGGGCCAGGGGGGCGGGCAGCGGGGGCGCGAGGGGCCGGGGCCGGCAACGGGCCCCCGGGAGCCGGCCGCAGCCCGCCCGGAGCCGGCGTCGGGCGCGTCGGCGCCGGGGCCGAGCGGCCGCGGCGCCCGGGGCGACGGGCCGGGGGGACGCCGCGCACCAGGCCGCCGGGGCGGTCACCGAGGGCGCCCCAGCAGGCCGCAAGCCCCCCTCCCAGACCCGGCAACAGGCCCGGCGACGCCAGGACCGAGCGACTGCGGCGCCGCGGGACGGCGGGCACTGCAGCGCCGTACACCGGGCCGCCGGAGGGCGGGCCGGCCACCCGGGGCGCCGGACCAGGCCGTGGGCCCATCCAGGCCCCCGGCAGGTGGCGGGCCCGGCCGGTCCGCAGCGGGCCCGTGGGGGCCGGCGTCCGGCCGCGAGGCGGAGCCGCGGGCGGCGGGATCGGGACGGCGGGAGCCGGCGGGCGGCGGGAGCCTGCGGGCGGGCGGCGGCGGGCGGCGGGAGCCTGCGGGCGGGCGGCGGCGGGCGGCGGGAGCCTGCGGGCGGGCGGGTCAGACGTAGTCCTCCAGGCGCGCCACGGTGAAGCCCTGCTCCTGTACGCGCCGCAGGAGGTTCGCGGTCATCTCGGTCATGGACGTGCCCTTGAGGTCAGCCGGGCCGCGGAAGTGGGCGAGGACGATGTCGCCGGGGTGCAGCTTCCGGTCGCCGCGCTGGTACTGCATGTCGGTGATCTGCATGGACTCGCGCCACAGGACGATCGCGTCGACCCCGCACCGGCCGGCGGCGGCCCGGGTGTCCTCGTTCCAGTTGCCGTAGGGCGGGCGGAAGAGCCGCGGGGCCGTGCCGTACGTCTCCCGGAGCTGCCGCTGCTGACCGCAGATCTCGCGCTCCTGCTCCCCGGCCCCGAGGGCGCGCAGGTCTGGGTGGGTCAGCGTGTGGTTGGCGACGCCGTTCCCGAGGGCGGCGAGCGGCTTGAAGTAGCCGTAGTCGGCGCGTATCGCCGAGTCGGTGAGGAACATCGTGAAGGGGACGTCCAGGTCCCGCATCATCTCGGCGAACTTCGGGTCCTTCTCGGCGCCGTCGTCGATGGTGAGGAAGACGACCTTGTCCTTCGTCGGCACGTCGCTGATGACGGGCACCCGGTCGGCGCCGGTGCGGACGGTCTTGACCGGCTTCACCACGGGCGCGGCGGGCGGCGCGGGCAGCGGCTCCAGGCCCCACTTGCGGTACGCGGCGGCCCTCTGTGCCGCGTCCGGCGGACCGGCCTCGCCGCCCCGCGTGCCCTCCTCGGCCCCGGTCTCCCGCGCGGAGGGGCCGGGGGCGGGGACGGCCGTCCTGTCGTGGCCCGGCCGCGCGGCCGAACCTCCGCCATCGCCGCCGCCCGTCGTGCAGCCCCCCGCGAGCCCCGTCGCCACCAGGGCGGACAAGGCCGCCACCGCCACCTTCACCGTCGTCCTGTTCACAGGACAGTGGATGCGGAAACACACCCCCGCGGTTCACTCGTTCGGGGGAACGGAGCGAAGGGGCACAGGTCAGGGGGTGCCCCCAGGGGGCTAGTCGACGCCGTGCGAGGTGAAGCGCCAGCGGTGGACCGGGCGGGTCACGAGCTCCGCGGGCGGCTCCGGGAGCTCCTCCGGCCCGGGAAACCCGGGGGACGTTTCCCACCAGGTCAGGACCAGCACCCGGTCCTGCGGCGCCGTGAACGTCTCGCGGCGCAGCGGTCGGGCGGCCGGCCGCTGGGCGCGGGCCCACTCCAGGAGCTCGTCGCCCCGGCCGGGTACCGCGCGGGCCTCCCACATCAGCGTGACCGTCACGAGTAGAGGTTCTCCTTGCTGATCTCGTGCAGGTGGTCGTGGTCATGGTCGTGGTGGTGGCCCGGGACGTGCGGGTCCGTCACCGGCAGCGAGGAGTCCGCGGAGAGCTCCAGGTCGGAGGCGGGCCGGTTGCGGGCGACCATCTCGGCGCCGAGCGCCGCCACCATCGCGCCGTTGTCGGTGCACAGGCCGGGGCGCGGGACCCGCAGCCGGATGCCGGCGCGCTCGCAGCGCTCCTGCGCGAGCGCGCGCAGCCGGGAGTTGGCCGCCACGCCGCCACCGATCATCAGGTGGTCGACGCCCTCGTCCTTGCAGGCCCGTACGGCCTTGCGGGTCAGGACGTCCACGACGGCCTCCTGGAAGGAGGCGGCGACGTCCCGCACGGGCACCTCCTCGCCCGCCTTCCGCTTGGCCTCGACCCAGCGGGCCACGGCGGTCTTGAGACCGGAGAAGGAGAAGTCGTACGCGGGGTCCCGCGACCCGGTGAGCCCGCGCGGGAAGGCGATGGCCTGCGGGTCGCCCTCCCTGGCCAGCCGGTCGATGACCGGGCCGCCCGGGAAGCCCAGGTCCAGCAGGCGCGCGATCTTGTCGAACGCCTCGCCCGCCGCGTCGTCGATGGTCGCGCCCATGGGGCGGACGTCGGCGGTGATGTCGGGGGCGAGGAGGAGCGAGGAGTGGCCGCCGCTGACCAGCAGCGCCATCGTCGGCTCGGGCAGCGGCCCGTGCTCCAGCTGGTCGACGCAGATGTGCGACGCGAGGTGGTTGACCCCGTACAGCGGCTTGCCGAGCGCGTAGGCGTACGCCTTCGCCGCCGAGACGCCCACCAGCAGCGCGCCCGCGAGGCCGGGACCCGCGGTGACGGCGATGCCGTCGAGGTCGCGGGGGGAGACGCCGGCGTCCTTCAGGGCGCGCTCGATGGTGGGGACCATGGCCTCCAGGTGCGCGCGGGAGGCGATCTCGGGGACGACGCCGCCGAAGCGGGCGTGCGTGTCCACGCTCGACGCGATGGCGTTCGCGAGCAGGGTGGTACCGCGGACGATGCCGACGCCGGTCTCGTCGCAGGACGTCTCGATACCGAGGACGAGGGGTTCGTCAGCCATGGGTCTCAACGCTCTCAGGTGTCTCGGTGGTCTCGGTGGTCTCGGGTGTCTCGGTGGGGCCTGTCGGGCCGGTGGGGCCGGTGGAGCCGCGTGTGTCGATGGTCCCGGGCGCACCGGTGGCCCCGGCCGGCCCGGGAGTACCGGCCGGCCCGGGAGTACCGGCCGGCCCGGGCGTGCCGCACGCCTCGGGCGTCTCCGTCGTCTCCGGCGTACCGGGCGGCTCGGTGGCCGGGTGGGCTCCGCTGGCCGCGGCGGTGTCGTGCAGGGCCAGGCGCATCACCAGCGCGTCGACGTTGCCCGGCTGGTAGTAGCCGCGGCGGAAGCCGATCGGCTCGAAGCCGAAGCGCTCGTACAGCCGCTGGGCCCGCGTGTTGTCCACGCGTACCTCCAGCAGTACCTCCTCGCACTCGAAGGAGGTGGCGTGGTGCAGGAGCTCGGTCAGCAGCCGGGCGCCGAGGCCGGTGCCCCAGTGCGCGCGGGCGACCGCGATGGTCTGGACGTCGCCGAGCCCGCCCGCCGCCGCGAGCCCCGCGTACCCGGCGATCCGCCCGTCCGCCTCCTCGGCGACGACGTACCGGCGGGTGGCGCCCGGTCCGCGCGCGTGGGCCAGCTCGGACCAGAACATCCCCTCCGACCAGGCGTCGTCGGGGAACAGCTCCCGTTCCAGCTCCAGCACCGGCGCGATGTCCCACCAGCGCATCTCACGCAGCACGGGGCCGGTCACCGGGGCGTGACCACCTTGTAGTTCTTCGGCACCTGGGCGTCGGGCCGGCGCAGGTACAGGGGCAGGGGCTCCAGCAGCCGCTCCCCCGCCGCGAGCCGCTCGGCCGCCAGCGCGGCCAGCGCGGCCGCCGACTGGTGCTCGGGGTCGCGGGCCTCGGGGAAGACCTCGGTGTACAGCCGCGCTCCGGCGCCGACCGCGGGGAGTCCGGCCACCCGCTCGGCGATGTCGGCGGGCCGGTCGACGGACGGCTCGGTGGCACGGGTGCGGCAGTCGTCGTACCGGGCCCAGTAGACCTCCTTGCGGCGCGCGTCCGTGGCGACCACGAACGGCTCCTCGATGCCGGAGGCGTACGCGAGCCCGTCGAGCGTGCACAGCCCGTGGACGGGGACGTCGAGCGCGGAGGCGAAGGTGGCGGCCGTGACGAGGCCGACGCGCAGCCCGGTGTACGGGCCGGGGCCGACCCCCACCACGACGTCCGTGACGGCGTCGAGGCCGAGGCCCGCTTCGCCCAGCACGCGGTGGACGGCGGGGAGCAGCAGCTCCCCGTGACGGCGGGCGTCGACCTGGTGCGACCGGGCGAGGACGGACCGCCCGTCGTGCAGGGCGACGGTGACGGCGGGCGTGGCGGTATCCATGGCGAGCAACAGCACGCGAACAGCCTACGGCGCCCGTGGGCCGGGCACGGCGCCCCGGTACCGGCCCGGCGCTGCTGCTACCGTCACACCGATACGTCGTACGAGAGGTGGGGCAGCGTGGCAAGGAGCAGCTCGGGATTCGTGGCCGGGCTCACGGCGGCGGCGCTCGCGGCGGTCGGCTTCCTCGCCTACCAGGCGTCGGCCGGCGCCCCCGCCGACCTCCGGTCCCGCACGAAGCCCGTGAGCACCGCGTCGCCGTCCCCGGCGACCGCCCCGGCCGCTCCGGGGTCCGCCGGCAAGCCCGCCCCCGACTCCCTGGCGCTGCCCCCGCGGTCCGGCTCGGGCGAGCGGGTCGTGTACGCGCTGGGCGACCGGCGGGTCTGGCTGGTCGACGACGGCGGCAAGGTCCTGCGGACGTTCCCGGTCATGCCGAGCGCGGTCAGCCCGACTCCCGGCACCTACGCGGTGACCTCCCGGACCGGGAAGGTCCGCGGCTCCGACGGGGTGCAGATCGAGCACGTGGTGCGGTTCGCCGTGGTGGACGGCGTGACCGTGGGCTTCAGCGCGGCCGTGGACGGCTCGATGTCCAGCCCCGACCCGTCCCGCAAGACCGGCGGAGTGCGCATGGCGCGCGCCGACGGCGACGCGCTGTGGACGGTCGCGACGGTCAACTCCACGGTCGTCGTCGTTCCCTGACGCCCCCACCGGCGCCGCCCCGCCGGGCCCCCCTTTCCGGAGCGCTTTCCGGAGCGCGCCTCGGCGCCGCGGTCACGCGGCCCGGGGCGCCTGGTGCTTCCGGGGCCCGGCGGACCCGTCCGCCCCGTCGGCACCCTCGGCCGGGGCCGCGGCGACGCCGTCGGCCTCGCCCGCGGCCGCGTCGTCGGCGGTGTCCTCGACGGGGGCACGGCGCGGCGGCGTGGACACGGCGTCGGCGGCAGCGCAGGACGCCAGCAGATCACGCATGGACACGTCCGACGGCTGCGGCCGCTCCGACTGCTGCTGCGGCATGGTTGCCTCCTGGCTCCACGGGCGGGACGAGCGTAGTTAGGTAGACCTAACCAACGGCTGGTATCCATGTGACCACGCCTCGGAGGTACGGCGCAACAATGTGCCGACGACTTGTCGGAAAGTACGGCCCCGGGTCCGGGCGCACAGTGACGCGACGTCAGCGCAGCGCGAGGTCCGCCCCCTCCCAGCGCGCCCCCAGGCCCGTCAGCGTGACCTCGCGCCGGTCGTCGTCGGTCGCGCCGACGACCCGGTCGATCACCACGTGCAGCCGGTCGTCGGTCAGCTCCTCGACCTTGCCGTCGCCCCACTCCACGACGACCACCGAGTCCGGCAGCGAGACGTCGAGGTCCAGGTCCTCCATCTCGTCCAGTCCGCCGTTCAGCCGGTACGCGTCGACGTGCACGAGGGCGGGTCCGTCGACCAGGGACGGGTGGACGCGGGCGATGACGAACGTCGGGGAGGTGACCGCGCCGCGCACGCCGAGCCCCTCGCCGAGGCCCCGCGTCAGGGTCGTCTTGCCGGCGCCCAGCTCGCCGGTGAGCATCACGAGGTCACCGGGGCGCAGCAGCCCGGCCAGGGCGCGGCCGAGCTCCTGCATCTCGTCGGGCGAGTGGACGGTCAGCCGGGCGGTGGCGGCAACGGGGGCCCCCGCCGTCTCCGTGTGGGCCGCGTCCGTGTGGGCTGCTTCCGTGTGCGACGCCTCCGTGTGCGCCGCTTCGGTGTGTGCTGCTTCCATACCGCCAACCTAACCGCTGTCGGGGACCGCCCCCGCCGTCCCCGGGGCCAGCGCGCCGGCCCGTACGAGCAGCGCGGCGAGGTGCGCGGTGACCGTCTCCGGGTGCTCCAGCATCACGAGGTGCCCGCCGTCCGGCACGACGACCAGCTCGGCCTCCGGCAGCAGGGCGGCGATGGCCTCCGTGTGGGAGCCGGGCGTCACCATGTCCCGCCCGCCCGCCAGCGCCAGCACCGGGACGCCCGCGGCGGCGAGGACGGCGAGCGCGTCGGCCTTGTCGTGCTCGGCGAAGGCCGGGTAGAACTCGGCGACCACGTCTATCGGGGTGGCCTCGATCATCCGCTCCGCGAACCGCGCGACGGCCGGGTCCACCTCCCGCGTCCCGAAGCTGTAGCGGCGCACCACCCCGGCGAAGAGGTCGGCGGTGGCCCGCCGGCCCCGCTCCACCAGCTCCGGCCGGGTGCCCAGGGCGCGCAGCACGCCCGGGAGCACCCGGCGCGCGGCGTTCACCCCGGCCACCGGCAGGCCGAAGGTGACCTCGGCGAGCCGCCCCGACGACGTACCGACGAAGGCGACGCCGGCGACCCGGTCCCGCACGAGGTCGGGGTACTGGTCGGCCAGCGCCATGATCGTCATGCCGCCCATGGAGTGGCCCACGAGGACCAGCGGGCCCTCGGGCGCCGCCGCGTCGATGACGGCCCGCAGGTCGCGGCCGAGCTGGTCCACGGAGACCGGCGTCCCGTCGGCGCCGCCCTGCGCGACACCGCGCCCGGAGCGGCCGTGGCTGCGCTGGTCCCAGTGGACGGTGCGGACCAGGCCGCGCAGCGCGGCGCGCTGGAAGTGCCAGGAGTCCTGGTTGAGGCAGTAGCCGTGGCTGAAGACGACGGTGACGGGAGTGGGGATGGCGGTCCCCCGCGCCTCCGCGCCCCCGCGCACCCGCCCGACCACGCCGGTCCCACGGGACCCACCAGCCCCACCGGACCCACCGGCCCTGTCAGGGGCCTCCGCCATGCGGAGCTCGCCGACCCCGTCGACCCCACCCGCCTCGTCGATCTCGTACCGCAGCGCCGTGCCGTCGTCGGCGTACGCGGTGCCGGGCGTGCCGCGCAGCGCGCCGTACGGGCCGGCCGTGTCGAGGGCGAGCCGGGCGTTGCGGCGGACGCCGCGCCCGACCGTGAGCCGCTCCAGGGCGACCCCGGCGGCCGCCGTCGCGGCGACGACCCCGAGCGCGGCCCCGGCGAACCCGGCGCGCCGGCGCCAGGCGCCGCCCGCCGCGGCCCCGGCGACGGCCCCGACGGCGTCGCCGACCATCCCGCCGACCACGTCACCGACCGCGCCCGCCGCCGTCCCGCCGACCGCGGCCGCCCCCGCACCGGTCTCCGCCACGGCTCCCCCTACTCCCGCTCGTCGAGGTGGACGCGCGGGACGCGCGCGCCGACGCGGGTGACGATCTCGTACGCGATGGTGCCGGCCGCGCGCGCCCAGTCCTCGGCCGTCGGCTCGCCGTCGTCGCCGGGGCCGAAGAGCACCGCGCGTTCGCCCGGCTCGACGGTGTCCCCGCCCAGGTCGAGGACGAACTGGTCCATCGCGACCCGCCCCGCGACGGTCCGCACGGCCCCGCCGAGCAGGACCGGGCCGCGGCCCGAGGCGTGGCGGGGGACGCCGTCGGCGTACCCGAGCGGGACGAGGGCGAGGGTGGTCTCGGCGTCGGTCACGTGGTGGTGGCCGTAGCTGACGCCCAGGCCGGCGGGCGCCTGCTTCACGGACGCCACGGAGGCGCTCAGCCGCATCACGGGGCGGAGCCCGAAGTCGGCGGGCGTGCCGATCTCGGGGCTGGGCGAGACGCCGTACATGGCCACGCCGGTGCGGACCAGGTCGAAGTGCGACTCGGGGAGGGTGAGGGTCGCCGGGGAGTTGGCCATGTGCCGCACCTCCGGGGTGACGCCGGCCTTCTCCGCGTGCTCCAGCATGTCGTGGAACTGCGCGAGTTGGGCGCCGACCGAGGGGTGGCCCGGCTCGTCGGCGCAGGCGAAGTGGGACCACAGGCCGGTCACCCGGACGAGCCCGTCGGCCTGCGCCCGCAGGGCCTCCCCGACGAGGCGCGGCCAGTCGGCGGCCAGGCAGCCGTTGCGGCCCAGGCCGGTGTCCGCCTTGAGCTGTACCCGGGCGGTGCGCCCGGCGTCCCGTGCCGCCGCGGTGACCTCGTCGAGCGCCCACAGCCCGCTGACCGTGATGTCGACGTCCGCCTCGATCGCCGCGCGGAAGGGCCCGCCGGGCGTCCACAGCCAGCACAGGACCGGGGCGTCGATGCCCGCGGCGCGCAGCGCGAGCGCCTCGTACGGCGTGGCGGTGCCGAGCCAGGCGGCCCCCGCCTGGAGTGCGGCGCGGGCGCACGGGACGGCGCCGTGGCCGTACGCGTCGGCCTTCACGACACCCATGAGCCCGGCGCCACCGGGCGCGACGCGGGCGCGCAGCGCGCGGACGTTGGCGCGCAGCGCACCGAGGTCGATCTCGGCGCGGGCGCGGGTGTCGGGGCGCTCGGGCTCGCGGGTGGCGCTGGTGTGCTGCGGTGTCTCACTCATCGCGCCCAGTGTCTCAGGTGCGCCCCGGCACTCCGGAGCCCCGCGGTGTCGCCCCGGTCACTGTCGCCCCGGCCACTGCCGTCCCGGCCACTGCCAGCGGGCCGCCGGCACCCCGGTCACCGCCCGGCCGCCGCCCGCCGCCGTGGCCCGCTCGCCGCCGCCCTGCTCACCGTCCGGCCGCCGGCGCCCCGGTCACTCCGGTCCCGTGCCGTCCGCCGGGCGGTGCCGTGGCTGGGCGTACGGGTCGGGCTCGCCGGTGACCGGGTCGAGGCCGGCCACGTACCGCCGCTGCTCCTCGCGCCAGTGCACGAACCGGGCCGGCGTGCCGTCCCAGAAGACGAGGCTGACCGGCGGGTCGTCGAACTCGTCGGCGAGGAGGCGGTGCAGGAAGGCGGCCATCCCGTACGGGTGAACGCTGAACGTCGGGGAGGTGTGGCGCCCGCACACGACGACCGGCCAGCGGTCGGGGTCCGGGTCCGTGGTGAGCCAGCACAGGATGTCCGGACCGGCCGTGACGCCCCAGGCCAACAGGTGCTCCGGGTCCACGTCGAGGGCGTCGCGCCCACCCTCCGCCCGCCACGCGAGGCGGACGTTCGCCGTCTCCTCCGCGAGGTCGCCCGGCTGCCAGCGCACGCCCTGTCGCGGCAGCGGCAGCAGGACGACGGCCTCGCCGTTGACGGAACCGCCGCCGTAGCGCGCCATGAAGTCGCGGTAGTCGGCGGGGAACCGGACGCCCCACCGGGCCTCGGCCGCCGCCCAGTCGACCTGCTCGTCGGCCCCGTGGTCCGACGGCATGAGCCGCGCGAGCGCGGCGACGTGCGGGTTCTCCGCCACGATCTCTCCCACCCCTGGTGAACGAGGGAATCCTACGCAGCCGGGTCCCCGCTCCCCCGCCCCGGGGCGGGCGGCCCGGGGTGGCGGCCGGCCGGGTCCGTCAGGCGGCGACGTCCCGCCACGCGCCCGGCAGCGCGTCGGCCACGTCGTGCGCGGCGACCGGCGCCCCGGCGGCGGCCCGACGGGCGGCGAGCCCGTGCAGGTACGCGGCGGTCGAAGCGGCGTCGCGCGGGGCGAGCCCGGTGGCGAGCAGCGAACCGGCGAGGCCCGACAGGACGTCGCCGCTGCCGGCGGTGGCGAGCCACGGCGTACCGGTCGGGTTCACCCGTACCGGGACGCCCGGGTCCGGGTCGGCGACGAGCGTCGTGGACCCCTTGAGCAGGACCGTCGCCCCGTAGCGCGCCGCCAGTTCGCGCACGGCCTCCAGCCGCCGTGCCTCCACGTCGGCGCGGTCCGTGCCGAGCAGCGCGGCCGCCTCGCCCGCGTGCGGGGTGAGGAGCGTGGGCGCGGGGCGGGCCCGTACCGCCACCGGGTCCAGCGCGTGCAGGCCGTCGGCGTCGACGAGGACCGGCACGTCCGAGCCGAGGACGTCGTCCGCGCCCGGAGTGTCGCCCAGTCCCGGCCCGAGCACCCACGCCTGGACGCGCCCGGCGGCCGCCGGCGGCCCGGCGTGCACCAGCGTCTCCGGGTACCGCGCCAGCACGGCCGCGCCCGCGGGCCCCACGTACCGCACGGCCCCGGCCCCGCCGCGCAGCGCCCCCGCGACGGCCAGCACGGCCGCGCCCGGGTAGCGGGCCGACCCGGCGACGACCCCGACGACGCCGCGCCGGTACTTGTCGCTCTCGGCGGCCGGCACCGGCAGCAGCCCCGCCACGTCGGCGTGGTGGAGCGCCTCCAGCTCCGGCGGGGACGGCAGCAGATCGGCCAGGCCGATGTCGACGAGCCGCACCGCGCCCGCGTACTCCCGCGCCGGGTCGACGAGCAGCCCCGGCTTGTACGCCCCGAACGTCACCGTCGCGTCGGCCCGCACGGCCTCCCCGTCGACGGCGCCGGTGTCGGCGTCCACGCCGCTCGGCAGGTCCACGGCCACCACGACGGCGCCGGAGCCGCGCGCCGCCCGCACCACCGGTACGGCCTCCGGGCGGAGCCCGCCCCGGCCGCCGATGCCGGCGATGCCGTCCAGCACCAGGTCGGCGCGGGCCAGCACGGCGAACGGGTCGTCGGCCACCCGGCCGCCCGCCGCGAGCAGCGCGGCCAGCCCGTCCTCGTGGGCCCGCGCGCCGAGCAGGACGGCCGACACGCCGGCGCCGCGCCGGGCGAGACCCGCCCCGGCGTACAGGGCGTCACCCCCGTTGGCGCCGCTGCCGACCAGCAGCACGACCCGCGAGCCGTACACCCGCCCGAGGAGCCCCGCGCAGGCCCCGGCGAGCCCGGTGGCGGCCCGCCGCATCAACGTCCCCTCGGGGAGCCCCGCCATCAGCGCCGCCTCGGCGGCCCGCACACTCTCCACGCGATACGCAGTACGCATGACGTCAACCCTCCGCGATCACCACGGCCGACGCCACCCCCGCGTCGTGGCTGAGCGACACGTGCCAGTTCCGCACGCCCAGTTCGGCCGCGCGCGCGGCGACGGTCCCCCGCACCCGCAGCCGCGGCTGGCCGCTCTCCTCGACGTACACCTCGGCGTCCGTCCAGTGCAGTCCCCCCGGCGCGCCGAGCGCCTTGGCGATGGCCTCCTTGGCGGCGAACCGCGCGGCGAGCGAGGCGACTCCGCGCCGCTCGCCGCTCGGCAGCAGCAACTCGCGTTCCAGAAAGAGCCGTTCCGCCATCTGCGGCGTCCGCTCCAGCGCCTCCGCGAACCGGACGATCTCGGCGACGTCGATCCCCACCCCGATGATCATTCGACGGTGACCGACTTGGCGAGGTTGCGCGGCTGGTCCACCTCGTTGCCGCGGGCCGTCGCCAGCTCGCAGGCGAAGACCTGGAGCGGCACGGTGGAGACGAGCGGCTGCAGGAGCGTGGGCGTCACCGGGATGCGGATCAGGTGGTCCGCGTACGGCACGACGGCCTCGTCCCCCTCCTCGGCGATGACGATGGTCCGCGCGCCGCGCGCCCGGATCTCCTGGATGTTCGACACGACCTTGCCGTGGAGCACCGACCGGCCGCGCGGCGAGGGCACCACCACGACGACGGGCAGGTCCTCCTCGATGAGCGCGATGGGTCCGTGCTTCAGCTCGCCCGCGGCGAACCCCTCGGCGTGCATGTACGCCAGTTCCTTGAGCTTCAGCGCGCCCTCCAGCGCCACCGGGTAGCCGACGTGCCGGCCGAGGAAGAGCACCGTGTCGTGGTCGGCGAGGGACCGGGCGAGCGCGCGGACGGGCTCCATGGTCTCCAGGACCCGTTCCACGTCCTCGGCGATCCGGGCGAGGTCCCGGATGACGGCGCGGATCTCGTCGCCCCACTTGGTGCCGCGGACCTGGCCGAGGTAGAGCGCCACCAGGTAGCAGGCGACGAGCTGGGTGAGGAACGCCTTCGTCGACGCGACGGCGACCTCGGGCCCGGCGTGGGTGTAGAGGACGGCGTCCGACTCGCGCGGGATCGTCGACCCGTTGGTGTTGCAGATCGCGAGGACGCGGGCGCCCTGCTCGCGGGCGTGGCGCAGCGCCATCAGGGTGTCCATGGTCTCGCCGGACTGGGAGATGGCCACCACCAGCGTCCGGTGGTCGAGGATGGGGTCGCGGTAGCGGAACTCGCTGGCCAGCTCCACCTCGCAGGGGATGCGGGTCCAGTGCTCGATGGCGTACTTGGCGATGAGCCCGGCGTGGAAGGCCGTGCCGCAGGCGACGATGACGACCTTGGTGGCCTCGCGCAGCACGGCGGCGGGGATGCGCACCTCGTCCAGGGCGAGCGAACCCTCGGCGTCGATGCGGCCGAGCAGCGTGTCGGCGACGGCCTTCGGCTGCTCGGCGATCTCCTTGAGCATGAAGTAGTCGTAGCCGCCCTTCTCGGCGGCGGAGGCGTCCCAGTCGACGTGGTACGCCCGCACGTCGGCGGGGGCGCCGTCGAAGGTCGTGACGGTGACGCCGTCCCGGCGCAGCTCCACGACCTGGTCCTGGCCGAGCTCGACGGCCGAGCGGGTGTGGTCGATGAACGCGGCCACGTCGGAGGCGAGGAACGACTCGCCGTCGCCGATGCCGACGACGAGCGGGGAGTTGCGCCGGGCGCCGACGACCACGTCCGGCTCGTCGGCGTGGACGGCGACGAGCGTGAACGCCCCTTCGAGCCGGCGGCACACCTGCCGCATGGCCTCGGCGAGGTCGGCGGTGGACGAGTGGGCCTCGGCGAGGAGGTGGGCGACCACCTCCGTGTCGGTCTCGGAGGCGAGTTCGTGCCCCCGCTCGGCGAGCTCGGCCCGGAGCGACGCGAAGTTCTCGATGATGCCGTTGTGCACGACGGCGACGCGGCCCGCGTTGTCGAGGTGCGGGTGCGCGTTGGCGTCGGTCGGTCCGCCGTGCGTGGCCCACCGGGTGTGCCCGATCCCGGTGGACCCGCTCGGCAGGGGCCGGCCGGCCAACTCCTTGTCGAGGTTGACGAGCTTGCCGGCCTTCTTCGCCGCGGCCAGGCCGCCGTCGGCGAGGACGGCGACCCCGGCCGAGTCGTAGCCCCGGTACTCGAGCCGCTTCAGACCCGCGATGACGACATCAAGCGCCGACTGCCCGCCGACGTATCCCACGATTCCGCACATGGCGGCAGCCTACGGCTCCGGGGGCGCCCCGGGCTGCCCCGACGGGCGGACACCGCGTCAGGCCACTGGCGTGTGGACGCCGTGACGGTCCCCCGGCCGGGCGGCCGACGGGTCGGCCCGACGGGACGGACGGGAGGTCGGCCCGGCGGGACGGACCCGGCCACGTCCGCCGGGCGGACCGGGCCACCCCCGCCGGACGTCGGCCGGGCGGGACGGACGGGACCGACGGGGCGGACGGGAGGTCGGCCCCTGCCGGACGGACCCGGGTCGGCCCCGACGGGCGGACGGCGGGTCACCTCCGCCCGGCGGACCCGGTTCGGCCCCGCCGGACGTCGGCCCCGCGGGGCGGAGGGCGGGTCAGCCCTGCTTGGCGACCTTGGCGACCTGGGCGTCGATGACGGCGGTCGGCAGCGGGAAGTCCTTGCCGCCGACGGCCGCGCCGATGTTCACCGCCGTGAAGGTGGCGAGCGTGGAGCCCTGGCGGACGGCCGCGAGCTTGACCGCCATGGTGTCGCCGTCCTCCATGTCGGCGGCGAGCACCCAGGCACCGGCCTCGTCGCCGCCGGTCACCTTGGTCTCCGTCACCTTGAGGATCTTCGTCTTCTCGCCGTCCTGCGTCAGGGTGAAGCCCCCGGTGCAGGCGGTGGCGGCGGCGCGTAGCGAGGCGAGCGCGTCCGCCGCGCCCTTGGCCTCGTACGAGGCGAGCTTGTCGATGGTGACCGTGACGGCCATCGTCGAGGCGAGGGCCTCCTCGATCTGCTTCTCCGTCATGCCCTCGAAGGACGGCTTCTCCGCGCCGGCCTTCGGCTCCTCCATCACCTTGCGGGTGACGTCGGCGGCGGACTTGCCGAGCGCGATGCCGGAGCTGGCCTCGGCCAGCGGGAGGCACTCGGCCTTGTCGACGGTGACCGAGCCGGGCTTGCCGACCTCGTCCGCCCCGGCCGGCTCGACCTTGTGGCCCTTGACGTCACCCTGGGCCAGGATCGCCTTCTCCAGCTCCGCGGCGGTGAGGACCTTGGCGGCCGGCGCCGCCGGCGCCGCCGACGTCGCCTCCTTGGCGGCGCCCTTGTCACCGTCACCCGCCTTCTCACCACCGCCACAGGCGGTGAGGAGCAGGGCGAAGGAGACCGCGGAGGCGGCGACGGCGGAACGACGGATGACGGAGGCGCGCATGGACACAACTTTCTCTGTGAATGTTGTGCACACGATAAGTGCCGGGTCCCGACGGCCCGCCCGCTTCCCGATCCGCGGTCCATGCCGGTACCCGACCGTGATGCGGGCGTGATCAGCGGGTCTGCCGGGCGGCCCGCCCGGCGGGGGCCCGGCGGCGCGCCGGGGCGGCCTCGCCACCCACGTGACCGACCCCACCCCCCACGCCGGTCCCGTACGCCCGACAATGGCCCTGTGATCACTTCGCCGCCACGAAGCAGCACACCGCCGCCCGGCAGCGCCGCCGCCCCGGCCCGGCGTGCCGAGACGACGCCGTACGTCGACCTGACCCGGGACCAGTGGAGCGCGCTGCGGGACAAGACGCCACTGCCGCTCACCGCCGACGAGGTGGAGCGGCTGCGCGGCCTCGGCGACGTCATCGACCTCGACGAGGTCCGCGACATCTACCTGCCGCTCTCCCGGCTCCTCAACCTCTACGTGGGCGCCACCGCGAACCTCCGCGGGACGCTCAACACCTTCCTCGGCGAGAAGGGCGCCCAGCGGGGCACCCCGTTCGTCATAGGCGTCGCCGGCTCCGTCGCCGTCGGCAAGTCGACCGTGGCCCGCCTCCTGCAGGCGCTGCTGGCGCGCTGGCCGGAGCACCCGCGCGTCGAGCTGGTCACCACGGACGGCTTCCTGCTGCCCATGAAGGAGCTCAAGGCGCGGGGGCTGATGTCGCGCAAGGGGTTCCCCGAGTCGTACGACCGGCGGGCGCTCACGCGGTTCGTCGCCGACATCAAGGCCGGCAAGGACGAGGTGACCGCACCCGTCTACTCGCACCTGATCTACGACATCGTCCCCGGCCGGCTCCTGACCGTGCGGCGCCCCGACATCCTCATCGTCGAGGGGCTCAACGTCCTCCAGCCGGCCCTGCCCGGCAAGGACGGCCGCACCCGTGTGGGCCTCGCCGACTACTTCGACTTCTCCGTGTACGTCGACGCCCGGCCCGAGGACATCGAGCGCTGGTACCTGAACCGCTTCCGCAAGCTGCGCGCGACCGCCTTCCAGGACCCCTCCTCGTACTTCCGCAAGTACACGCAGGTCGGCGAGGAGGAGGCGCTCGACTACGCGCGCACGATGTGGCGCACGATCAACAAGGTGAACCTGCTGGAGAACGTCGCCCCGACCCGCGGCCGTGCCAACCTGGTCGTCCGCAAGGGCCCGGACCACAAGGTGCAGCGGCTCTCCCTGCGCAAGCTCTGACGCCCACCGGACCCCTGGAAGGGAGCGCGGTCGTGCTGCACCTGCGCCTGATCGTCCCCGCCGACCGCACCGACGAGGTGGTCGGCACGATCGAGAGGACGGTCGGCACGACGCACCTCGCCGTCCTCCCCGGCGCCGCCCGCGACCCCGCCGGCGACCTCGTCCTGTGCGACGTGGCCCGTGAGGCGGGCGACGGGCTGATCTCCGACCTGTGCGCCCTGGGCCTCGACAGGTCCGGCTCGATCGCCGTCGAGGACATCGGCCTGTCGCTCTCCGCCCACGCGGAGAAGGCCGAGGACGACGCGCCCGGCGAGGCCGCCGACGCCGTCCTGTGGGACCAGCTGCAGGACGCCACGCACGAGGAGTCGACCCTCAGCGTCACCTACGTGGCGTTCCTGACGCTCGCCACGATGATCGCGGCCTGCGGCGTGGTCCTGGACAACGCCGTCCTGATCGTGGGGGCGATGGCGGTCGGCCCGGAGTTCGGCCCGCTGGCCGGCGTCTGCACGGCGCTGGTGCAGCGTCGCCCGCGTCTGGCCGTACGCTCGCTGGTCGCGCTGCTCGTGGGCTTCGCGGCGGCCATGGCGCTCACGGTGGTGTTCGGCCTGGCGATGGACGCGGCGGGGCTGTTCACGGAGGAACGGCTGCACGGCGACCGCCCCAACACCGGGTTCGTCTACGCGCCGGACTGGTTCTCGTTCGTCGTCGGGCTGCTCGCGGGCGCCGCCGGCACCCTGTCGCTCACGTCCGCGAAGTCCGGGGCGCTGGTCGGCGTGGCCATCTCTGTCACCACCGTCCCGGCGGCGGCCAACGCCGCCGTGGCCCTGGGGTACGGCGACCTCGGCCAGACCAGGGGCTCGGTCGAACAGCTGCTGCTGAACCTGCTGGCGATCGTGCTCGCCGGCACCCTGACCCTGCTGACCCAGAAGGCCCTCTGGGCGCGCCGGCACCGCCGCACCCCCCGGACCTGACCCCGCACCCGCCCGGCCTGACCCCGGACGCGACCCGACCGACCCCGCAGACGCCCGGCCCGACCCCGCACCCGCCCCGCCTGAGCCCCGACGTCCGGCCTGACACCAGGGACCGTCCGCCCTGACCCCGCAGACGCGGAAGGGGCGCCCCACGGAGATGGGGCGCCCCTTCCCGGGTACGGGGAACGGTCTGCCTAGCCGAGCGTGGCCTTCACCGCGTCCGCCAGCTGGCCGGCGACCGAGCGGGCCTGCTCGATGTCCGCGGCCTCGACCATGACCCGCACCAGGGGCTCGGTACCGGACGGGCGCAGCAGGACGCGGCCGGTGGTGCCGAGCGTGCGCTCGGCGTCCGCCACGGCGGCGGCCAGCTCCGCGGAGGTGCCCACGCGGCTCCTGTCGACGTTCTTCACGTTGATCAGGACCTGCGGGAGGCGCTCCATGACGCCCGCCAGCTCCGCGAGGGACCGCCCGGTCGCCGCCACGCGCGCCGCGAGGAGCAGCCCGGTCAGCGTACCGTCGCCGGTGGTGGCGTGGTCCAGCACGATGACGTGCCCGGACTGCTCGCCGCCCAGGGCGTAGTCCTTGTCCTTCATCTCCTCCAGCACGTACCGGTCGCCGACCGCCGTCTGGACGAGCCGCAGGCCCTCGCGCTCCATGGCGAGCTTGAAGCCGAGGTTCGACATGACGGTCGCGACGACGGCGTCGCCGCGCAGCGTGCCCGCCTCGCGCATGGCGAGGGCGAGGACGGCGAGGATCTGGTCACCGTCGACCTCGGCGCCGGTGTGGTCCACGGCGAGGCAGCGGTCGGCGTCGCCGTCGTGGGCGATGCCGAGGTCCGCGCCGTGCTCGACGACGGCGGCCTTCAGCAGCTCCAGGTGGGTGGAGCCGCAGCCGTCGTTGATGTTGAGCCCGTCCGGGGTGGCGCCGATGGTGACGACCTCGGCACCGGCCTGCCGGAACGCGGCGGGCGACACGCCGGACGCGGCGCCGTGCGCCTCGTCGAGGACGACCTTCAGCCCGTCGAGCCGGTTGGGCAGCACGCCGAGCAGGTGGGCGACGTACTGGTCGAAGCCCTCGCGGTAGTCGGCGACGCGGCCGACGCCGGAGCCGGTGGGCCGGTTCCAGGGCGCCCCGGTGCGGTGCTGCTCGTACACGGCCTCGATGCGGTCCTCCAGCTCGTCGGCGAGCTTGTGGCCGCCGCGCGCGAAGAACTTGATGCCGTTGTCCGGCATGGCGTTGTGCGACGCCGACAGCATCACGCCGAGGTCGGCGCCGAGCGAGGCGGTCAGGTGGGCGACGGCCGGGGTGGGCAGCACGCCGACCCGCATGACGTCGACGCCCGCGCTGGCGAGGCCCGCGACGACGGCGGCCTCCAGGAACTCTCCCGACGCCCGCGGGTCCCGCCCGACCACGGCGGTCGGCCGGTGTCCTTCAAAGGTCCCCGCTTCGGCGAGCACGTGCGCCGCCGCGACCGACAGGCCGAGCGCGAGCTCCGCCGTCAGGTCCGCGTTGGCGACACCGCGCACACCGTCAGTGCCGAAGAGTCGTCCCACAGCTGTCCTCCGAGTTACTCCGAAAAAGCAAGGTGAAGCGTATAGACGTACGCCCCGGCAGCACGGAGGTGCCGCCGGGGCGTACGTCGAGCAGACCGAGCAGGCGTGATTAGCGCTTGCTGTACTGCGGGGCCTTACGGGCCTTCTTGAGACCGGCCTTCTTGCGCTCGACCGCGCGGTCGTCGCGGCTGAGGAAGCCGGCCTTCTTCAGGGCGCCGCGGTTGTTGTCCACGTCCGCCTCGTTCAGCGCGCGGGCCACGCCCAGGCGCAGGGCGCCGGCCTGGCCGGAGACGCCGCCACCCGAGATGCGGGCGATGACGTCGTAGCGGCCCTCGAGCTCGAGCACCTTGAAGGGCTCGTTGACTTCCTGCTGGTGCACCTTGTTCGGGAAGTAGTCCTCGAGGGTGCGACCGTTGATCTTCCACTTGCCGGTGCCCGGGACGATCCGGACGCGGGCGATGGCGTTCTTGCGGCGGCCCAGGCCGGCCGCGGGCTGCGGCTCGCCGAAGCGGGACGCGAGGGACTCCGAGGTGTACTCGCCCTCGACGGGGACCTCGGACTCGAAGGTGGTGACCTCGGCGTAGGTCTCCTCGCCCTCGATGGGGTTCTCAACAGTGGTCTCGGCCACGATGCTCCTCAGATTCTCTTCGTCTTAGGGGGTGGCCGGACTTACTGCGCGACCTGGGTGATCTCGAACGGAACCGGCTGCTGGGCAGCGTGCGGGTGGTTCTCGCCCGCGTAGACCTTCAGCTTCGAGAGCATCTGACGGCCGAGGGAGTTCTTGGGGAGCATGCCCTTGACGGCCTTCTCGACGGCCTTCTCGGGGTTGTTCGCGAGGAGGTCGTCGTAGCGCACGGAGCGCAGACCGCCCGGGTACCCGGAGTGGCGGTAGGCCATCTTCTGGGTCCGCTTGTTGCCGGACAGGTGCACCTTGTCGGCGTTGATGATGATGACGAAGTCACCAGCGTCGACGTGCGGCGCGTAGATCGGCTTGTGCTTGCCCCGGAGGAGCGTTGCGGCGGTGGTGGCCAGTCGACCCAGGACGACGTCCTGGGCGTCAATGACGTGCCACTGGCGAGTGACATCGCCGGGCTTGGGGCTGTACGTACGCACGGTCGTAGCCTTCGCTTCTTCAGTGAGTGGGTCCTGTCAAGGCCACCACGGACGATCACGACAGCCATGACCACACGTCGGTGACGCATACCGAGTGCAGGTCGCTGGTCATCGGCCCGGTGAGCCGGCGTAACGGCCTCTCACGTGAGATCGAGCAAGCCAGTACGCATAACGAACCAGAAGAATACGCGGCGTCCCCCACCCGGGTCAAAACGACTCCGCCGCGCCCGCCCGCTACCGCTCCCGCTCCACCCTCCGCTCGTCCCAGACCGGCTCCGCCGTCTCCCGGACCACGCCGTCCGCGCCGAACACCAGGTACCGGTCGAAGGAGCGCGCGAACCACCGGTCGTGCGTCACCGCGAGCACCGTCCCGTCGTACGCCTCCAGCCCCGCCTGCAGGGCCTCCGCCGACTCCAGGTCGAGGTTGTCCGTCGGCTCGTCGAGCAGCAGCGCCGTCGCGCCCGACAGCTCCAGCAGCAGGATCTGGAACCGGGCCTGCTGCCCGCCGGAGAGCCGCCCGAAGGGCTGGTCCCCCTGCTTCTCCAGCTCGTACCGTCGCAGCACGGACATCGCCCCGCCCCGGTCCTTGGCGTGCTCGGTCCACAGGATGTCGACGAGGGGGCGGCCCTGGAGCTCCGGGTGGGCGTGGGTCTGCGCGAAGTGCCCGGGCACGACCCGCGCGCCGAGCTTCCAGGCCCCGGTGTGCGCCACCGAGGCGTCACCCGCCAGGAGCCGCAGGAAGTGCGACTTCCCCGAGCCGTTCGAGCCGAGGACGGCGACCCGCTCCCCGTAGAAGACCTCCAGGTCGAACGGCTTCATCAGCCCGGTGAGCTCCAGACGCGCGCACGTCACCGCCCGCACCCCCGTGCGCCCGCCGCGCAGCCGCATCCGGATGTCCTGCTCGCGCGGGGGCTCCGGTGGGGGCCCGGCCTCCTCGAACTTCCGCAGCCGGGTCTGGGCCGCCGCGTACCGCGACGCCATCTCGTGGCTGATCGACGCGGCCTGCCGCAGGTTGACCACCAGCTTCTTCAGCTGGGCGTGCTTCTCCTCCCAGCGCCGCTTCAGCTCCTCGAAGCGCGCGAACCGCTCCCGCCGCGCCTCGTGGAACGTCGCGAAACCGCCGCCGTGCACCCACACGTCCGACCCGGCCGGACCCGGCTCCACCGCGACGATCTTCTGCGCGGCCCGCGCCAGCAGCTCCCGGTCGTGGGAGACGAACAGCACCGTCTTGCGGGTCTCGGCGAGCCGCTCCTCCAGCCACCGCTTGCCCGGCACGTCGAGGTAGTTGTCCGGCTCGTCGAGGAGCAGCACCTCCTCCGGGCCGCGCAGCAGGGCCTCCAGCACCAGCCGCTTCTGCTCACCGCCGCTGAGCGTGCGGACCTCACGGAACTGCGCCCGGTCGTACGGGACGCCCAGCGCCGCCGTCGTGCACATGTCCCACAGCGTCTCCGCCTCGTAGCCGCGCGCCTCCGCCCAGTCGCTCAGTGCCTGCGCGTACCCCATCTGCGCGGCCTCGTCGTCCACGGTCATGATCAGGTGCTCCGCCGCGTCGACCGCGGCGGCCGCCTCCCTGATCCGCGCCGGCGCCACGGACACCAGCAGGTCGCGGACGGTCCGCTCGTCCCGTACGGACCCCACGAACTGCGGCATCACCCCCAGCCCGCCGCTGACCGTCACGGTCCCGCCGTGCGGCTGCGCCTCCCCCGCCACCAGGCGCAGCAGCGTCGTCTTGCCGGCTCCGTTCGGCCCGACGAGCGCCACCACGGCGCCCTCGCCGACCCGGAACGACACGTCGCCGAGCAGCGCCCGCCCGTCCGGCAGGTAGTACTCGAGGTGTGCGACCTCCACATGTCCCATGGCCGCATTGTGGCCGCCGGTCCCGCGGATACCCAACCGGATTAGGATGCGCGGCATGAGCTTTGGGGGACCGCGATGGCCGCAGGAGCCACACCAGCCGGACGGGGGCACCGGCCACGACCCGTACGGGCAGCAGCCCGCCGGGCCGTACGGGCAGCAGCAGGACCCGGGCGCGGGCCCGGCGCCCTACGGGCAGGGGCAGGAGCCGTACGGGCAGCAGCCACAGGTCCCGCCGTACGGCCCGGCCGGTGAGCCGTTCGGGCAGCAGCCCGCGGCCCCCTTCGGCACCGCGGCCGACGGCACGCCCGACTGGAGCGCCCTGGCGGAGGCGTCCGAGACGCGCCAGCGCCGCCGGCGCTGGCTGATCGCCGGCGGCGGGGTCCTCGCCACGGCCGCGATCGCCACCGTCGTGGCCGTCGCCGTCGTCAACGGCGGCAGCGGCGGCGGCACCGCCCCGACCGCCTCCGCGACGACCGCGGGCCCGGGCGGCGCCGAGGTCCCGACCGACGGGACCGGCCCCCAGCCGTCCTTCTCCTCCGTCGCGCCCGCGCCCCCGCCGGACCCGATGGACTTCCTCTCGACGGCCGCCAAGGACACGGCCCCGCTCACCCCGGAGGGCCTCTTCCCCGGCACGAAGCTGACCTTCGGCGACCGGGTCTACACCAAGGGCGCCACCGGCTCCACCACCCAGTGCGCGGGTGCCGGCCGGGACGGCCTGGGCGCCGTCCTGCAGCAGCACGGCTGCTCCCGCGTCATCCGCGCCACGTACGTCCGGGACGGCGTCGCCGTCACCGTCGGCGTCGCCCTCTTCGCCGACCAGGGCAAGGCGCTCGCGGCGAAGGAGGGCGCCCGGGGCGGGATCGCCCCCCTCGCGGGCGCCGGGGTCGGCGACTTCTGCCGCGCCACCGTCTGCCTGCGCCGCTCGAACGCGCTGGGCCGCTACGCGTACTTCACCCAGGCCGGCTTCACCGACGGCCGGAAGGTCACCACCTCCGACACCGCCGTCTTCAAGACCAGCGACGACCTGGGCTCCTTCGCCTTCAACCAGATCTACGCCCGTGGCCGCGCCCAGGCGTCAGCAGCAGCCACCGCTCCGGCCGGGGGCCAGTGAGCGCTTGTTGCGGGCCTCCAGGTTCCTGGCGGCCAGCAGCTCGTCCGCCGGGTAGCCGACGGCCTCCAGGGTGAGCCCGTGCGGCCGCACGACGTGGACGGCGGAGTCCCGCACCCCCGCGGCGAGGACCTTCGCCGGCCACTCCACCGGCCGGTGCCCGTCGCCGACGAACAGCAGCGCGCCGACGAGCGAGCGCACCATGTTGTGGCAGAAGGCGTCCGCCTTGACCGTCGCCTCCATCACCCCGGACGGCAGCCGCTCCCACCGCAGCTCCTGGAGGGTGCGGATGGTCGTCGCGCCCTCCCGCCTCTTGCAGTACGCGGCGAAGTCGTGCTCGCCGAGCAACGGCTCGGCGGCGGCGTTCATCGCGTCGACGTCGAGCGGCCAGTCGTGCCACAGCACGTGTCCGCGCAGCAGCGGGTCGACGCCGCCCGGGTCGTCGGTGACGCGGTAGGCGTACCGCCGCCAGATCGCCGAGAAACGGGCGTTGAAGCCGCTCGGCGCCTCCTCGACCCGCCAGATCCGCACGTCGTGGGAGAGCCGCCCGGCGAGGCGCCGCAGCAGCTTCTCGCGGTGCTCGGCCCACACGGCCTCCGGCAGGTCGACGTGGGCGACCTGCCCGCGCGCGTGGACGCCCGCGTCGGTCCGCCCGGCGACGGTCAGCTCGTACGTCTCCGAGGAGCGCGTCACCGTGCGCAGGGCGTCCTCGATCTCACCCTGCACGGTCCGCTGCCCGCCGGCCTGCTTGGCCCAGCCGTGGAAGTCCTTGCCGTCGTAGGACAGGTCCAGCCGCACCCGTACGGAGCCGGGCTTCACGTCATCGCTCACGCGTCAATCCTCTCAAGCGGAACGGGCCCGCCCCCCGTGAGGGGGACGGGCCCGTCCGTCAGCCTTCAGAACGCGGTTCAGGCGTCCTTGGACTCGTCGGCCTTGGCCTCGTCAGCCTTGGCCTCCGCCTCATCGGCCTTCGCCTCGTCGACCTTGGCGTTGGCCTCGTCGGCCTCCTTGACCGCGCGCTTCGTGGCGGCCTCGGCCTCGGCGACGGTCGCCTTCTTGGCGATCTCGCCCTCGACCAGCTCGATCACGGCCATCGGGGCGTTGTCGCCACGACGGTTGCCGATCTTGGTGATCCGGGTGTAGCCACCCGGACGCTCGGCGTAGCGCGGGGCGATCTCGGTGAAGAGCGTGTGCACGATGCCCTTGTCCGTGATCGTCTGCAGCACCAGGCGACGGTTGTGGATGTCGCCCTTCTTCGCCTTGGTGATCAGGCGCTCCGCGACCGGACGCAGGCGGCGGGCCTTGGCCTCGGTCGTGGTGATGCGGCCGTGCTCGAAGAGCGCCTTCGCGAGGTTCGCGAGGAGCAGCTTCTCGTGCGCGGCGCTGCCGCCCAGACGGGCACCCTTGGCGGGCTTCGGCATGGTGTTTCTCCTTGTGATCTGCCCCGGCCGTGTCAGGTACCGGGGTCAGGGCCCCGCAGGCGGTCGCCTGCGGGCAGCGATCAGTACTGCTCGGTCTCGACGAAACCGGCGTCCGCGTCGTCGTCGGCGCCGAAGGCGTCGGCGGCGGCGGTCGGGTCGAATCCGGGCGGGCTGTCCTTGAGGGCCAGACCCATGCCGGCCAGCTTCGCCTTGACCTCGTCGATCGACTTCGCACCGAAGTTGCGGATGTCGAGCAGGTCGGCCTCGGAACGCGCCACGAGCTCACCCACGGAGTGGATGCCCTCGCGCTTGAGGCAGTTGTACGAACGGACGGTGAGCTCGAGCTCCTCGATCGGCAGCGCGAGGTCGGCGGCGAGGGCGGCGTCCGTCGGGGACGGGCCCATGTCGATGCCCTCGGCGTCGATGTTCAGCTCGCGGGCGAGACCGAACAGCTCGACCAGGGTCTTGCCGGCGGACGCCATGGCGTCGCGCGGGCGCATGGCCTGCTTGGTCTCGACGTCGACGATGAGCTTGTCGAAGTCGGTGCGCTGCTCGACTCGGGTGGCCTCGACCTTGTAGGTGACCTTGAGGACCGGCGAGTAGATCGAGTCGACCGGGATGCGGCCGATCTCCTGACCCACCTGCTTGTTCTGCACCGCGGAGACGTAGCCGCGACCGCGCTCGACGGTCAGCTCCATCTCCAGCTTGCCCTTGCCGTTGAGCGTGGCGAGGACCAGGTCGGGGTTGTGCACCTCGACACCGGCCGGCGGGGCGATGTCCGCGGCGGTGACCAGGCCGGGGCCCTGCTTGCGCAGGTACATCACGACCGGCTCGTCGTGCTCCGAGGAGACGACCAGCTGCTTGATGTTGAGGATGAGGTCGGTGACGTCCTCCTTGACGCCCGGCACGGTGGTGAACTCGTGCAGGACGCCGTCGATGCGGATGGACGTGACCGCCGCACCCGGGATCGAGGAGAGGAGCGTACGGCGGAGGCTGTTGCCGAGCGTGTAGCCGAAGCCCGGCTCCAGCGGCTCGATGACGAACCGCGAGCGGTACTCGTCGACGACCTCTTCGGTCAGCGAGGGACGCTGAGCGATCAGCATGGTGTTTTTCCTTCAGTCGTGGACGCCCGCTATTTGACGTCCTCGGTCAGTGCAAGGGTACGGGCGGCACGCCCCCGAAGAGCCGTACCGCCCGGGAATCCCTGCGCGGAGCGGCCGCGCGCGGACGCGCGGTGCTCCGGTAGGCCGTGCGTCAGACGCGGCGGCGCTTGGGGGGACGGCAGCCGTTGTGCGGCGTGGGGGTGACGTCCTGGATCGAGCCGACCTCGAGGCCGGTGGCCTGGAGGGAGCGGATCGCGGTCTCACGGCCGGAGCCGGGACCCTTGACGAAGACGTCGACCTTGCGCATGCCGTGCTCCTGCGCGCGGCGGGCGGCCGACTCGGCGGCCATCTGCGCGGCGAAGGGGGTGGACTTGCGCGAGCCCTTGAAGCCGACGTGGCCGGCGGAGGCCCAGGAGATCACGTTGCCGGACGGGTCCGTGATCGAAACGATGGTGTTGTTGAACGTGCTCTTGATGTGCGCGTGGCCGTGAGCGACGTTCTTCTTTTCCTTGCGGCGCACCTTCTTGGCAGCGCCCTGACGTCCCTTGGGGGGCATGTCTTAACTCCTACGGGAGGTGGTCGGTCCTACAGCGAAGACCGTGGACAGTCGTCCGCTGCGGACTACTTCTTGCCCGGCTTCTTCTTGCCGGCGATGGCGCGACGCGGGCCCTTGCGGGTACGGGCGTTCGTGCTGGTGCGCTGACCGCGGACCGGCAGGCCACGGCGGTGACGCAGACCCTGGTACGTGCCGATCTCGACCTTGCGGCGGATGTCGGCCTGGACCTCGCGGCGGAGGTCACCCTCGGTCTTGAGGTTGGCGTCCACGTACTCGCGGATCTTGACCAGGTCCTCCTCGGACAGGTCACGAACGCGGGTGTTCGGGTTCACACCGGTGGCGGCGAGGGTCTCCTTCGCCAGGGTGCGGCCGATGCCGAAGACGTAGGTGAGTGCGACCTCCACGCGCTTGTCGCGCGGGATGTCAACACCGGAAACGCGTGCCATGCAATGGCTCCTGTGTGATCGGGGGTCTTCCGCAGCACCGTTCTCTGGCCGCCGTACGAGGTACGGACCAGGTCCCCGGCCCCCGCCGGAGGTGTCGCCGACCCTGTCAGGGCTTGGCGGGCGCTGCGTATGTACGAATTTGCTTGCGTCGCGCGAAGTACTGCGAGGTGCAGGTCGGCGTGCGTCAGCCCTGGCGCTGCTTGTGGCGCAGGTTGTCGCAGATGACCATGACCCGACCGTGACGGCGGATCACCTTGCACTTGTCGCAGATCTTCTTGACGCTCGGCTTGACCTTCATGGGATGTGAGGTTCTCCGGGTCAGTGCCACCACCCGCGCGGGAAGCGGGGGTGCGGGCAAGATCTACTTGTAGCGGTAGACGATCCGGCCACGCGTCAGGTCGTACGGAGACAGCTCCACGACGACCCGGTCATCCGGGAGGATGCGGATGTAGTGCATCCGCATCTTGCCGCTGATGTGCGCGAGGACCTTGTGACCGTTCTGGAGCTCTACCTTGAACATGGCGTTCGGCAGGGACTCGATCACGGTGCCCTCAATCTCGATGGCACCTTGCTTCTTGGCCACGCTTCGCCCTTCGAATCGGCTACCTTGATCGACTCCCGCAGCCGAGTGCGAACACACGGGTACACGAGAGCCGACGCATCAGTCTACGCGAGGCCCCTGGAAAAGACGAATCAGCAGAGCATCCCCACCTGGGGAGATCCCTAAGCGCCCCGGCGCCCCGCTGCCGGACCGACCCGGGCGCGGCCCCGCGGGACCGCGGGGCCGGTGGGGCGGATCAGGCCAGCGGGTCCGGGGCGGCGGTGACGCCGAGCTCGGCGAGCTTCGCCCGGCCGCCGTCGGGGGCGGTCAGGACCAGGGGGCCGTCCTCGGTGAGGGCGACCGAGTGCTCCCAGTGCGAGGACCACGTGCCGTCGGTCGTGATGACCGTCCAGTCGTCCTCCAGCACCTCCGTGCGGGGCGTGCCCAGGGAGACCATGGGCTCGATGGCGAGGCAGAAGCCGGGGACGAGCCTGGGGCCCTTGCCGCGCTTGCGCGAGACGTAGTTCAGCAGGTGCGGGTCCATGTGCATCTCGGTGCCGATGCCGTGGCCGCCGTAGTCCTCGATGATCCCGAACTTGCCGAGGCTGTGCTCACCCGTGGCCGGCCGCGGCTGGCGGCGGATGTAGGTCTCGATCGCGCGGGAGACGTCCACCAGCCGGTTGCCGTTCTTCATCGCTGCGATGCCGTGCCACATGGATTCCTCGGTCACCCGCGACAGCTCGATCAGCTCCGGGGCGTGACCGGAGCCGACGAACGCGGTGTACGCCGCGTCGCCGTGCCAGCCGTCGATGACGGCACCGCAGTCGATGGAGATGATGTCGCCGTCCTTCAGCACGACCTCCTCGCTGGGGATGCCGTGCACGACGACCTCGTTCACCGAGGTGCAGATCGTCGCGGGGAAGCCGCCGTACCCGAGGAAGTTCGACTTGGCGCCGTGGTCGGCGAGGACCTTGCGCGCGGCCTCGTCGAGGTCCTTGGTGGTGGCGCCGGGGACGGCCACCTCGCGCGTCGCCGCGTGGATGGCGGCGACGACCAGCCCCGCCTCGCGCATCTTCGCGATCTGCTCCGGGGTCTTGATCTGCACCATGACGGCAAACGCCTTTCTCGGACTTCTCGGGGGGGGGCGAGCGGGAGCTCTCGGTACAACGATACGGGCGCCCCCGCGGCAATGGCTTCGGCCGCGGCTCCCGGGACGGGGGCCGCGGCCGAAGCGCGGTACGGGGTGCGCGGTGCGCGGGGTCCTACGCGGCGTGCTCGCCGCGCAGGGCCGCCATGGCGCGGTCGGTCACGTCGCTGACCTTGCCGAGCGCGGGGATCGTGACGACCAGGCCCTGGGCCCGGTAGTGGTCGATGATCGGCTCGGTCTGCGTGTGGTAGACCTCCAGCCGCGTGCGGACGGTCTCCTCGGAGTCGTCGTCGCGCTGGTAGAGCTCGCCGCCGCAGACGTCGCAGACGCCGTCCTGCTTCGGCGGGGTGTACGTCACGTGGAAGACGTGCGCGCTGTCGTTGCGGCAGATGCGGCGGCCGGCGATCCGCTTGACGACCTCGTCCTCCGGGACCTCCAGGTCCAGGACGGCGTCGAGCTTCATGTCCGCGGCCTCGAGCATCCGGTCCAGCGCCTCGGCCTGGGCCACGTTCCTCGGGAAGCCGTCGAGGAGGAAGCCGTTCTCGGCGTCCGCCTGCTCCATGCGGTCCTTGGCCATGCCGATCGTGACCTCGTCGGGCACCAGGTTGCCGGCGTCCATGAACGCCTTCGCCTGCTTGCCCAGCTCCGTGCCCTGACTGATGTTTGCCCGGAACAGGTCACCCGTGGAGATGTGCGGAATCGAGAGATTCCCGGCGAGGAACGCGGCCTGCGTCCCCTTGCCTGCACCGGGCGGTCCGACGAGGACGATTCGCATCAGCGGAGGAACCCTTCGTAATTGCGCTGCTGGAGCTGGCTCTCGATCTGCTTCACGGTCTCCAGCCCCACACCCACGATGATGAGGATGCTCGTCCCGCCGAACGGGAAGTTGGCGTTCGCACCGCCGAAGCCGGCCAACGCCATCGTCGGCACAAGAGCGATCAGACCCAGATACAGCGAGCCGGGCCAAGTGATCCGGTTGAGCACGTAGCTCAAGTACTCAGCAGTAGGTCGACCAGCCCGGATACCCGGGATGAAGCCACCATACTTCTTCATGTTGTCGGCGACTTCCTCGGGGTTGAAGGAGATGGCCACATAGAAGAAGGCGAAGAACACGATGAGGAAGAAGTAGATCACCGTGTGGATGGGCTTGCCGTCGACCAAATGCTGCTGAATCCAGGCAGACCACCCGGTGGTCCCGCTACCGGCGAACTGCACGATCAGGATGGGGATGTAGAGCAGCGACGAGGCGAAGATGACGGGAATCACACCCGCCTGGTTCACCTTCAGCGGGATGTACGTCGAGGTCCCGCCGTACGAGCGGCGGCCGATCATGCGCTTCGCGTACTGGACCGGGATCCGGCGCTGGGCCTGCTCGACGAAGACGACGAGGGCGACCATCACGAAGCCGATCAGGATGACCGTGCCGAACTCGATCCAGCCCTTGGCGAGCTTGCCGCTCTCCTTGATGGCCCAGAGGGAGCCGGGGAAGCCGGCGGCGATCGAGATGAACATCAGGATCGACATGCCGTTGCCGACGCCGCGGTCGGTGACGAGCTCACCGAGCCACATCACGAGGGCCGTACCGGCCGTCATCGTGATGACCATGACGATGATGGTGAAGATCGACTGGTCGGGGACGATCTGGCTGGCGACGGTGCAGTTGCTGAAGAGCGCGCCGCTCTTCGCGGTGGCGACCAGACCGGTGCCCTGCAGGACGGCGAGGGCGACCGTCAGGTAGCGGGTGTACTGCGTGATCTTCGACTGACCGGACTGTCCCTCCTTCTTCAGGGCCTCGAGCCGCGGGATGACCACGGTCAGCAGCTGAAGGATGATGCTCGCCGTGATGTACGGCATGATGCCGAGCGCGAAGATGGTGATCTGCAGCAGGGCACCACCGCTGAACATGTCCATCAGGCCGAGCAGGTTGTTGTTGCCCTGCTGGGCCTGCTTGACACATTGCTGGACGTTCTCGTAGTCCACACCGGGAACGGGGATGTGCGCACCGAGCCGGTAGAGCACGATGATGCCGAACGTGAAGAGCAGCTTCTTACGCAGGTCGGGCGTCTTGAACGCCCGGGCGAACGCGGTGAGCACGGTGCCTCCTGCGACCCCCGAGCTAGCGCGTCAGAGGCGACGGGTTTGAAAGATCAGCGGTTATTGGGCAGGGCGGCGCTGTGCTGGCACAGGCCGCCCGAAGATTAATGGCGCCACCCTACCTGGCCGTACGCCACGCGGGAAACATCTCCCACCGCGCAGGGTCCGGAACGCCCTGTTGGACCGGGTACGGAGGGGCGCCACGGACCCGGGATGTTCACCCTCAGGCAGGACGCGCGCACCCAGCGTACCCGCAGCGCACGCGGCGCCCGCGGGGGCGACCGCGCCCGGTACGGGAGTTCCGCCGGGAGCGGAACGGACACCGAACCCGGGCCCCGACGCGGCCGGCCGGCGACCGGCGGCCGCGACCCGGCGGCGGTCGGGCGGACGGCGGTCGGTCGGGGCGGCGGTCGCGCGACCGGCCCGGCGGCGGTGGGCGGCCGGGGTGGGACGGGCGACGGTCGGCGGACGCGACCGGCCCGGCGGTCGGGCGGCGGTGGACGACGGGCGAGCGGCCCGGCAGTGGGCGGACGGTCCCGGGGCGGGCGGCCGGCGTCGGGCGGGCGGCGGTCGGCGATCAGCGCGAATGACCTGCGGCGGGCCGGCGGTCGACGGTCTCGCGACCGGCCCGGCGGCGAGCGGTCCGCGGCGGGCGGTCGGCACGAACGACCTACGGCGGACCGGCGGTCGACGGTCGCGCGAACCACCGGGCGAGCGGGCCTGGCGGCGAGCGATCTGCGGCGGGTGGTCGGCGGGCGGCGCGAATGACCTGCGGCGGGCCGGCGGTCGACGGTCTCGCGACCGGCCCGGCGGCGAGCGACCAACGGCGGGCGGTCGGCGGACGGCGCCAGTGTCCTGCGGCGGACCGACGGCCGCGGTCGGCGGGCGGCGGTCGTGCAGACGACCCGGCGGCGAGTGCGGGCGGGCTGTCGGCGACGGGCGGCGGGAGGGAGCCGGGGCGGGCGGACGGCCCCGGGCTCGGGTGGACGGGGGTGAGCAGCGGGGGCCGGTGTCGCGGACGGGAGCCGCTGGTGGCCCCGGACGCGGTGGTCCCGGGAAAGGCCGACGGCCCGGGTGCCGCCCCCGTGGGGGCGGCACCCGGGCCGTCAGGTCAGTACGAGGCTCAGACGAGCTCGGTGACCGTACCGCCGGCGGCGGTGATCTTCTCCTTGGCGGAGCCGGAGACGGCGTCGACCGTCACCTGCAGCGCCACGGAGACCTCGCCCTGGCCGAGCACCTTGACGAGCTGGTTCTTGCGAACCGCGCCCTTGGCGACCAGGTCGGCGACCGTCACCTCGCCGCCCTCGGGGTAGAGGGAGGCGAGCTTGTCCAGGTTCACGACCTGGTACTCGGTCTTGAACGGGTTCTTGAAGCCCTTCAGCTTCGGGAGGCGCATGTGGAGGGGCATCTGCCCACCCTCGAAGCGCTCCGGAACCTGGTAGCGGGCCTTCGTGCCCTTGGTACCACGGCCGGCCGTCTTACCCTTCGACGCCTCACCACGACCCACACGGGTCTTGGCGGTCTTGGCGCCCGGGGCGGGACGGAGGTTGTGGACCTTGAGCGGGTTGTTCTCCGCCATGTCAGTCGACCTCCTCGACCGTCACGAGGTGGCGGACGGTCTGCACCATGCCGCGGAACTCGGGGCGGTCCTCCTTGACGACCTGCGTGTTGATGCCCTTGAGACCAAGGGACCGCAGGGTGTCGCGGTGGTTCTGCTTGCTACCGATGTACGACTTCGTCTGCGTGATCTTGAGGCGAGCCATTACGCACCCGCCCCGGCACGCGCACGGAGGAGAGCCGCGGGGGCGACGTCCTCGAGGGGCAGACCGCGGCGGGCCGCGATCTCCTCGGGACGCTGCAGGCCCTTGAGGGCCGCCACGGTCGCGTGCACGATGTTGATCGCGTTGGAAGAGCCGAGCGACTTCGACAGGATGTCGTGGACGCCGGCGCACTCGAGCACCGCACGCACCGGGCCACCGGCGATGACACCGGTACCGGGGGAAGCAGGCTTGAGCAGGACGACGCCCGCGGCCTTCTCGCCCGTGATCGGGTGCGGGATGGTGCCCTGGATACGGGGGACCTTGAAGAAGTGCTTCTTGGCCTCCTCAACACCCTTGGCGATGGCGGCCGGCACCTCCTTGGCCTTGCCGTAACCGACACCCACGGTGCCGTCACCATCGCCCACCACGACCAGCGCGGTGAAGCTGAAGCGACGACCACCCTTCACAACCTTGGCGACGCGGTTGATCGCGACGACGCGCTCAACGTACGCGGTCTTCTCGGCGGCAGCAGCGCCGCCGTCACGGCCCTTCCGGTCCCGCCGCTCGCCGCCACCGGCACCGCTTCCGCGGCGCTGGGGTCCAGCCATTGGAATTACCTCTCTTCGTTTTCCGCTGAGCTACGGAACCGGCTCAGAACTTCAGGCCGGCTTCGCGGGCGGCGTCCGCCAGGGCGGCGATGCGCCCGGCGTACCTGTTGCCGCCACGGTCGAACACGACAGCCTCGACACCGGCGGCCTTGGCGCGCTCGGCGACGAGCTTGCCGACCTGCTGGGCCTTCGCCGACTTGTCGCCTTCGCCGCCGCGGATGGACGCGTCCAGGGTCGACGCCGACGCCACGGTGTGACCCGCGATGTCGTCGATGACCTGGGCGGTGATCCCACGGTTGGACCGGGTCACGACCAGGCGCGGACGCTCAGCGGTACCCGAGACCTTCTTACGGATGCGGATGTGGCGACGCTTGAGAGCAGCGCCCTTGTAGGCCTTGCCCTTGGCAATCTTCACGCCGTATGCCATGGCTTACTTACCAGCCTTTCCGACCTTGCGGCGGATGACCTCACCCGCGTACTTCACGCCCTTGGCCTTGTAGGGGTCGGGCTTGCGAAGCTTGCGGATGTTCGCGGCGACCTCGCCGACCTTCTGCTTGTCGATGCCCTCGACCGAGAACTTGGTCGGCGACTCGACCTTGAAGGAGATGCCCTCGGGGGCCTCCACCAGGATCGGGTGGCTGTAGCCCAGCTGGAACTCCAGGTTGGAGCCCTTCGCGGCCACGCGGTAACCGACACCGCTGATCTCGAGCGCCTTCGTGTACCCCTGGGTCACACCGGTGATCATGTTGGCCACCAGCGTGCGGGACAGGCCGTGGAGGGCCTTGTTCTGACGCTCATCGTTCGGGCGGGTGACGTTCAGAACGCCGTCCTCACCCTTGACGATCTCGATCGGCGCGGCGACGGTGTGGCTCAGGGTGCCCTTGGAACCCTTGACCGTGACCGTGCGGCCCTCGATGGTGACGTCCACGCCGGCGGGAACCGTGATGGGGAGCTTGCCAATACGCGACATTAGCTTTACCTCCGTTCCCGACTACCAGACGTAGGCGAGGACTTCCCCACCCACGCCCTTCTTCTGCGCCTGCTGGCCGGTCAGGAGGCCGTGCGACGTGGAGATGATCGCCACGCCGAGACCGCCGAGGACCTTCGGCAGGTTGGTGGACTTCGCGTAGACCCGGAGGCCGGGCTTCGAGATCCGCTTGATGCCCGCGATGGAGCGCTCACGGTTCGGGCCGAACTTCAGCTCGAGGACGAGGTTCTTGCCGACCTCGGCGTCCTCGACCTTCCAGCCCGTGATGAAGCCCTCCTGCTTGAGGATCTCCGCGATGTGGGACTTGATCTTGCTGTGCGGCATCGTCACGGTGTCGTGGTACGCCGAGTTCGCGTTCCGCAGACGCGTAAGCATGTCTGCGATCGGATCAGTCATGGTCATGAATTGGCCTTCGGCCTCTCTCGCCGGGGTTTCCTGTATGCGCCATCCCTCTCCCCACTCATGGGCGGGACGGGTGCGGTGCGGGGACCTACGGCGTAGTAAGTCGTACGGGCGGCAGGCGCCCAACCCCACAAGCCTACGGCATGCGGAGGAGGGCCCCTGCCGTCCAGATGCTTACCGAGAGCCCGGCATCAACCCGTTATCGATCCGTCGCCCGCCGGGCACCCCGCGGGGTGCTGGTGGGAGACGGGCGGGGGTTGATTACCAGGAGCTCTTGGTCACGCCCGGCAGCTCGCCACGGTGAGCCATCTCACGGAGGCACACGCGGCACAGGCCGAACTTGCGGTAGACGGAGTGCGGCCGGCCGCAGCGCTGGCAGCGGGTGTACCCGCGCACACCGAACTTCGGCTTGCGGGCGGCCTTAGCGATCAGAGCCTTCTTCGCCACGGTCAGTTCTCCTTGAACGGGAAGCCGAGGTGACGGAGGAGGGCACGACCCTCGTCGTCGTTGGTCGCCGTGGTGACCACGGTGATGTCCATGCCCCGGACCCGGTCGATCTTGTCCTGGTCGATCTCGTGGAACATGACCTGCTCCGTGAGACCGAAGGTGTAGTTGCCACGGCCGTCGAACTGCTTCGGGGACAGACCGCGGAAGTCGCGGATGCGCGGCAGCGCGAGCGACAGGGTGCGGTCCAGGAACTCCCACATGCGGTCGCCACGGAGCGTGACGTGGGCACCGATCGGCTGGCCCTCACGCAGCTTGAACTGCGCGATGGACTTGCGGGCCTTGGTGACGGCCGGCTTCTGACCGGTGATCGTGGTGAGGTCGCGGATGGCGCCCTCGATCAGCTTGGAGTCGCGGGCGGCGTCGCCCACACCCATGTTGACCACGATCTTGACGAGGCCCGGAACCTGCATGACGTTCTCGTACGAGAACTCGTCACGCAGCTTGCCGACGATCTCCTCGCGGTACTTCGTCTTGAGACGCGGGGTCGTGGTGGTAGCCATCAGATGTCCTCACCCGTCCGCTTGGCAACGCGGATCTTGTTGCCTTCCTCGTCGAAGCGGTAACCGACGCGGGTCACGACCTTCTGGCCGTCCTTCTCCACGACGAGCTGGACGTTGCTCACGTGGATGGGGGCCTCGACCGTGACGATGCCGCCGGCCTGGGAGGCACGGCCCGGCTGGTTCGCCTTGGTGTGCTTCTTGACCCGGTTGACACCCTCGACCAGAACACGGTCCTCGCGGGGGAAGGCCGCGATGACCTTGCCCTGCTTGCCCTTGTCCTTACCGGTGATGACCTGGACCAGGTCGCCCTTCTTGATCTTCATGCTTACAGCACCTCCGGCGCGAGCGAGATGATCTTCATGAACTTCTTCTCGCGCAGCTCACGGCCGACCGGGCCGAAGATACGGGTGCCGCGAGGGTCGCCGTCGTTCTTCAGAATGACGGCGGCGTTCTCGTCGAAGCGGATGTACGAGCCGTCCTGGCGGCGGCGCTCCTTGACGGTGCGAACGATGACCGCCTTGACGACGTCACCCTTCTTCACGTTGCCACCGGGGATCGCGTCCTTGACGGTGGCGACGATGACGTCACCGATGCCCGCGTAGCGGCGACCGGAGCCACCGAGCACACGGATGCAAAGGATTTCCTTCGCACCAGTGTTGTCGGCGACACGCAGTCGCGACTCCTGCTGGATCACGTCTATCTCCTGATTGTCTGCCGGTTCCCGGCGCCCGTGGGCGAACCCACGGGACGCCGAGCCTGGCGGAACGAAACTCGAAGGGTCACCCCTTCAAGTGCTTACTTGGCCTTCTCGAGGATCTCGACGACGCGCCAGCGCTTCGTCGCGGACAGCGGCCGGGTCTCCATGATGAGGACACGGTCGCCGACACCCGCGGCGTTCTGCTCGTCGTGCGCCTTGAGCTTGTTCGTACGGCGGATGACCTTGCCGTACAGCGCGTGCTTCACACGGTCCTCGACAGCGACGACGACGGTCTTGTCCATCTTGTCGCTGACGACCAGACCCTCACGGGTCTTGCGGAATCCGCGCTCAACCTTGTTCTCAGTCACGTTGCTCTCGCTCATCAGGCGCTCTCCACCGTCTCGATGCCCAGCTCGCGCTCGCGCATCAGGGTGTAGATCCGGGCGATGTCCTTACGGACGGACTTGAGCCGACCGTGGTTCTCGAGCTGTCCCGTGGCCGCCTGGAAGCGGAGGTTGAACAGCTCTTCCTTGGCCTCGCGGAGCTTGCCGACAAGCTCCTCGTTGCCCAGCTCGCGCAGCTCGGACGCCTTGGTACCGGCCGACATCACGCCTCACCTGCCTCGCGCCGAACGATCCGGCACTTCATCGGAAGCTTGTGAGCAGCGCGGGTAAGCGCCTCACGCGCAATCTTCTCGTTCGGGTAGGACAGCTCGAACATCACCCGACCGGGCTTGACGTTCGCGACCCACCACTCCGGGGAACCCTTACCGGAACCCATGCGGGTCTCGGCGGGCTTCTTGGTCAGCGGGCGGTCCGGGTAGATGTTGATCCAGACCTTGCCGCCACGCTTGATGTGGCGGGTCATCGCGATACGGGCCGCCTCGATCTGGCGGTTGGTCACGTACGCCGGAGTGAGGGCCTGGATGCCGTACTCGCCGAACGCAACCTGCGTACCACCCTTGGACATACCGCTGCGCTTCGGGTGGTGCTGCTTGCGGTGCTTGACCCTACGGGGGATCAGCATTTCGGTCAGGCCTCCGTTCCGGTGCTCTCAGCCGGAGCAGCGGCAGCGGCCTCGGCCTTGGGGGCCTCGGCAGCGGCGTTCTGCTGCTGCGGCTTGCGGCCGCGACCGCCACGCTCGCCACCACGGCCACCACGGCCGGCGGGGCGGTCAGCGCCGCCACGGGCCGGACGGTTGCCGGCGCGGGCCGCGGCGTTCTCGGCGCGAACCTCGGCGATGTTCTTGACGTCGCCCTTGTAGATCCAGACCTTCACGCCGATGCGGCCGAAGGTGGTCTTGGCCTCGAAGAAGCCGTACTCGACGTTCGCACGGAGCGTGTGCAGCGGCACACGGCCCTCGCGGTAGAACTCCGAGCGGGACATCTCGGCGCCGCCGAGACGGCCACCACACTGGATCTTGATGCCCTTGGCGCCCGCCTTCATCGCCGACTGCATGCTCTTGCGCATGGCACGACGGAAGGAGACGCGGGAGGACAGCTGCTCGGCCACGGCCTGGGCCACGAGCTGAGCGTCGACCTCGGGGTTCTTGACCTCGAGGATGTTCAGCTGGACCTGCTTGCCCGTGAGCTTCTCGAGGTCGCCGCGGATGCGGTCGGCCTCGGCGCCGCGGCGGCCGATGACGATGCCCGGACGCGCGGTGTGGATGTCCACGCGGACACGGTCACGGGTGCGCTCGATCTCCACCTTCGAGATGCCGGCGCGCTCCATGCCGGACGTCATCATCCGACGGATGGCGACGTCTTCCTTGACGTAGTCCTTGTACAGCTTGTCGGCGTACCAACGCGACTTGAAGTCGGTGGTGATGCCGAGCCGGAACCCGTGCGGGTTTACCTTCTGGCCCATTACCGGGTTCCTTCCTTGCTGCTGACGACCACGGTGATGTGGCTGGTCCGCTTGCGGATCCGGTAGGCACGGCCCTGGGCACGCGGACGGAACCGCTTCAGGGTCGGGCCCTCGTCGACGTACGCCTCGCTGATGAACAGCGAAGAGGCGTCCGTGTGGTCGTAGTTGTGCGCGGCGTTGGCAATGGCGCTGTCCAGCACCTTGCCCACCGGCACGCTCGCGGCCTGCGGGGCGAAACGCAGGACCGCCTGAGCCTCCGTGGCGTCCATGCCACGGATGAGGTCCACCACGCGGCGGGCCTTCATGGGCGTGACGCGGATGTACCGCGCCTGGGCCCTGGCTTCCATGGTTGTCCCTTCAGTGTCTGACACGTTCGTCATGGTCTGTCACCCCGCGTTAGCGGCGCTTCGACTTCCGGTCGTCCTTGACGTGGCCGCGGAAGGTGCGAGTCGGCGAGAACTCGCCGAGCTTGTGGCCGACCATCGACTCGGTGACGAACACCGGGATGTGGGTCTTGCCGTTGTGCACCGCGATCGTGTGGCCGAGCATGGCCGGGACGATCATCGAGCGACGGGACCAGGTCTTGATGACGTTCTTGGTGCCTGCTTCGTTCTGAGAATCCACCTTCTTGATCAGGTGGTCGTCGACGAAGGGCCCCTTCTTGAGACTACGCGGCATCTAAACCCGCTCCTAGCGCTTCTTGTTCGTCTTGCGGCGGCGGACGATGTACTTGTTGCTCGCCTTCTTGGGAGAACGAGTACGACCCTCCTTCTGACCCCAGGGGGAGACCGGGTGGCGACCACCGGAGGTCTTGCCCTCACCACCACCGTGCGGGTGGTCAACCGGGTTCATCGCCACACCGCGGACGGTCGGGCGAACGCCCAGCCAGCGCTTGCGGCCGGCCTTGCCCCAGTTGATGTTCGACTGCTCGGCGTTGCCGACCTCACCGATGGTGGCGCGGCAGCGGACGTCGACCAGGCGGATCTCACCGGACGGCATGCGCAGGTGGGCCATCTGGCCCTCCTTCGCGAGCAGCTGCACGGAGGCACCCGCAGAGCGGGCGAACTTGGCGCCACCACCGGGACGGAGCTCGATCGCGTGGATCGTGGTACCGACCGGGATGTTGCGCAGCGCCAGGTTGTTGCCGGGCTTGATGTCGGCGCCGGGACCGTTCTCGATCCGGTCGCCCTGGCTCAGGCCACGGGGGGCGATGATGTAGCGCTTCTCGCCGTCCGCGTAGTGCAGGAGCGCGATGCGCGCGGTGCGGTTCGGGTCGTACTCGATGTGAGCGACCTTCGCCGGCACGCCGTCCTTGTCGTGACGACGGAAGTCGATCACTCGGTAGGCGCGCTTGTGGCCACCGCCCTGGTGGCGGACGGTCACACGACCGGTGTTGTTACGGCCGCCCTTGCTGTGCAGAGGGCGGACCAGCGACTTCTCCGGCGTGGACCGCGTGATCTCGACAAAGTCGGCGACGCTGGAGCCACGACGGCCCGGAGTCGTCGGCTTGTACTTGCGGATACCCATTTCTCAGTCCTCGTCCGATATTCGGACGATCCAGACCGCCCTTAGGCGGTCGGACCGCCGAAGATGTCGATACGGCTGCCCTCGGCAAGGGTCACGATGGCGCGCTTGGTGTTGGCGCGCTTGCCGAAACCGGTGCGGGTGCGCTTGCGCTTGCCCTGACGGTTGATCGTGTTGACCCCGACGACCTTGACCGCCGGCCAGACCGCCTCGACGGCCTGCTTGATCTGGGTCTTGTTCGCGCGCGGGTCGACGATGAACGTGTACTTGTTCTCGTCCAGCAGCGCGTAGCTCTTCTCGGAGACGACCGGCTTGACGAGAATGTCGCGCGGGTCCGAGAAGGTCTTGCTGGTGACGACGGCCTCAGTCATCAGGCGTCGCTCCCTTCGGTCTCAGCGGTCTGGGGGCCAGACACGAAGGACTCGAAAGCGGCCTTGGTGAAGACCACGTCGTCGGAGACGATCACGTCGTACGTGTTCAGCTGGCCCGGCTCCAGGATGTGAACCTGGGGCAGGTTGCGGGCGGAGAGCCACGCGGCCTCGTCGGCGCGGTCGACGACCAGGAGCAGGTTCTTGCGCTCCGAGATCTTGCCGAACAGCGTCTTGGCGGCCTTGGTGGAGACCTCGCCCTCGACCACGCCGGTGACGACGTGGATGCGGGAGTGACGCGCCCGGTCCGAGAGGGCACCGCGGAGGGCGGCGGCCTTCATCTTCTTCGGGGTGCGCTGCGAGTAGTCACGCGGCACGGGGCCGTGGACGACGCCACCGCCGGCGAACTGCGGCGCACGGGTCGAGCCCTGACGGGCGCGGCCGGTGCCCTTCTGGCGGTACGGCTTCTTGCCGCCACCGCGGACTTCGCCACGGGTCTTGGTCTTGTGCGTGCCCTGACGGGCAGCGGCCAGCTGGGCGACGACGACCTGGTGGATCAGCGGAACGCTGGTCTTCGCGTCGAAGATCTCCGCGGGGAGCTCGACGGTACCGGCCTTGTCGCCTGCCGGCGAAAGGATGTCAATGGTGCTCATCGTTACCTCAGGCCCCCTTGGCCGCGGTACGGACCAGGACGAGGCCGCCGTTCGGACCGGGGACCGCGCCCTTGATGAGCAGCAGACCCTTCTCCGCGTCAACGGCGTGGACGGTCAGGTTCTGGGTGGTGACCCGCTCGTTGCCCATGCGGCCCGCCATGCGGAGGCCCTTGAACACGCGGCCCGGGGTGGCGCAGCCACCGATGGAACCGGGCGAGCGGTGCTTGCGCTGGGTGCCGTGACCGGCGCCGAGGCCCTTGAAGTTGTGACGCTTCATGACACCGGCGAAGCCCTTGCCCTTGCTCTTGCCGGTGACGTCGACCTTGACGCCCGACTCGAACACGGCAGCGGTGATCTCCTGGCCGAGCGTGTACTCGCTGGCGTCAGCGGTACGCAGCTCCACCAGGTGGCGGCGCGGGGTGACGTCGGCCTTGGCGAAGTGACCCTTGAGGGGCTTGTTCACCTTGCGCGGGTCGATCTCGCCGAAGGCGATCTGGACCGACTCGTAGCCGTCGATGTCGTTCGTGCGGACCTGGGTGACGACGCAGGGCCCGGCCTTGACGACGGTGACCGGGACGACCCGGTTGTTCTCGTCCCAGACCTGGGTCATGCCGAGCTTCTCGCCCAGGACGCCCTTAATGTTCTTAGCCATCTCGCGCGTCACCTCAGAGCTTGATCTCGATGTCGACGCCCGCCGGCAGGTCGAGACGCATGAGCGAGTCGACGGTCTTCGGCGTGGGGTCGAGGATGTCGATGAGGCGCTTGTGCGTGCGCATCTCGAAGTGCTCGCGCGAGTCCTTGTACTTGTGCGGCGACTTGATGACGCAGTACACGTTCTTCTCAGTGGGCAGCGGCACCGGGCCCGCGACCGACGCACCAGTGCGGGTCACCGTCTCGACGATCTTCTTCGCCGAGGAGTCGATGACCTCGTGGTCGTAGGCCTTGAGCCGGATGCGGATCTTCTGTCCCGCCATGGCTACTCAGTAGTCCTGTCTCTCGTAACGCTCTGGAACCTGGTGGGCTTCATGTCTTCTCCGACCCACGCGGTCGGGCGTGTCGCATTCCCTCTACGAAGATCTCCCGAAGGATTTCCCAACCAAGGGGGTGCGGGCCTGTGACCGCGGGTCCGGGGGAGACACCCACCGGGTGCCTGGTCGGGGCCCCGCTGACACTTCCCGGAAGATTCCCGTACGTCCGCCCCACGTGGGGACGACGAGTACTGTGGGACTCGCTTCCGGTCCTCCCGGCGGGAGGCGCGCAGCATCGGCACTCAACCGAGCAACCCGGACAGTCTGCCATACGGGGCAGCCGCAAAGCGAATCGAGCCGATGAGAATACCCCGGGGCGCGTATCGATCAAACCGGGGCACGCGGGTACGCCGCCTCCACCTCGCCTCCGGCCACCGGTAGGACGGTGCCGCGGCGGCGCGCGGGGGCGGTGCCGGGCCCCCTCCGGCCGCCGGCAGGCGGTGGGACGCGGCGGTGTGCCGAGCCGGCTACGGCCCCCGTGGGCCGGGTACGCGGCGGTGTGCCGGGGTGACGTCGGGCCGGCTCCGACCCCCGTGGGCGGGGAACGCGCCGGGGTGACGTCGGCCGTCGAGGAGACGGGGGCGCCGGGCTTTTCCTGCGAGGCGGCGGCTCAGGTCCGCCCGGGCCACCGGTCGCGGAGTCGGGTGGTCCTGATCGGTGGCGCCGGGTACCGCTCCTCCCCGCTGCCCTGGCGGGGCACGAGGCCGGCCCCATGGGCGCGCCCGCCCTGGCCCGACGCCCGGCACCCGGCACCCGGTGGGCAGGGACCTGTGGCCACCCGCCCGCCCCGCGCGCTGCGGGCGGGGAGCACGCGGCGGCGTACGGGGCGTGGAGCGGGTTGCGGCCTACCGTCGCCGCCGACCGGGCCCTGGTCGCTGGCCCCGGGCAGCCCGGCGGCGGTGGAGCCCGTGGCGGCGGCCGCCCGCGCCATCGCGCCGGACGGCCGGGCCCGGGGGCCCGGCCGGCGGTTAATCGGTCGTACGGCGTCGGGGCGGCTCCTACAGTGACCGGGCACGTCACAGACCGACGGGGGTCGATCCAGCATGGTCGCGCAGCAGCCGCGCACCCACTACCCGCGCACGCCGCACCTGCCCTGGTCGCCGGGGGTGGCCGGCGACGACGTCCGGGCCGCCGACCTGTCGGGGCTCGCCGGGCGCGAGGTGGTGGTCACCGAGAAGCTCGACGGGGAGAACACCACCCTGTACGCCGACGGACTGCACGCGCGGTCGCTGGACTCGGCGCACCACCCGTCGCGGGCGTGGGTCAAGGCGCTGCAGGCGCGGATCGGTCACGCGGTCCCGGCGGGGTGGCGGGTGTGCGGCGAGAACGTGTTCGCCCGCCACTCGCTCGCGTACGACACGCTGGACGGCTACTTCTACGGCTTCTCCGTGTGGGACGGGCACGGGTGGTGCCTGGACTGGGACCGGACGGTGGTGTTCCTGCGCGGGCTGGGGGTGCCGGTTCCGCGCGTGCTGTGGCGCGGGGTCTTCGACGAGCGGGCGCTGCGGCGGCTGCGGGTGGACACCGCCCGGCAGGAGGGGTACGTCGTCCGGACCGTCGAGGGGTTCCCGGCGGCGGAGTTCGGGCGGCGGGTCGCGAAGTGGGTGCGCGCCGCGCACGTGCGGACCGGTACGCACTGGATGCACGCCGCCGTCACGCCGAACGGCCTCGGGGCGTCCGCCGCGCTGTGGGACGTACGGTCCGGGGCGGCGCCCGACGCGGGGGCGCTGCTCGCCGCCGTGGGCGTGGCCGACGGGGACGCGACGGCCGCGGCCGAGACCGCCGCGCGGCTGGAGGTGGGCGGCGTGGGGCTGGGCGCCGACGGCGCGTGGCTCGGCGGCGCGGGGCTGGACGCGGCCAGGGACGCGCGCGCGGACGGCGGTGATGCGGGGCCCGGCGGCGGCGGTGACGTGGTGGTGGGCGGGGGTGGTGGTGACGCGCGGCTGGCCGGGGTGCTGGCGGCGCTGCTGCACCGGGAGCGCCGGGGCCCGCTCGCCGGGCGGCTGGCGCGGGCGGTGGGGCTGCCCCTGGCCCGGCGGGTCGCCGACCTGGTGGGGCTGCAGGGCGTGCTCCACCGCCCGTACCCGGACGAGGAGCGGGCCGCGGGCCTCGTACGCCTGTCGTACGCCGCCGACCTGCGCGTCCTGCACGCCGTCGCGGCGGCCACCGCTCCCGGGGCGGAGGCGCGGGAGCAGGTGGAGTGGTCGGCGCTCCTCGCGGAGGAGGTGCGCGGGCTGCCGGGCGGACCCGACGGGGCGTGCGCCGCGGCGGACCCGTTCGCCGGGCTGGAGCCGGACGTGGCCGCGCGGTGCCGGGGGGAGGCGCGCGAGCTGCGCGCTCTGGGGCGCGTCGCCACGCCGGAGGAGGCCGTCGCCGCCACCTGGCGCTGGCGGGACGGGGGCTTCCCCCGCCTGGTGCACCTGGTCGGGCCCTCGGGCAGCGGCAAGAGCACCTTCGCGCGGGGCCTGGCCGGGGTGGGCGCGTACGTCTCCCTGGACGCCGTCCGCGAGGAGCGCGGGGACCGCGCCGACCAGCGGGCGGGCGGCGACGTGCTGCGGGCCGCCCTGGGGCGGCTCGACGCGGCGCTCGCGGCGGCCGCCCCCGGCGGCGGGACCGTCGTCTGGGACGCCACCTCGCTCAACCCGCACCAGCGCTCCCTGGTCCACGCCGTGGCCCGCCGCCGGGACGCCCTGGTCACCCACGCGGTGGTGCTGGTCGACGAGGAGGAACTGGTCCGGCGCAACGCCGTGCGGGAGCACCCCGTACCGGCCGCGGTCCTCACCGCGCAGCTGCGCCGGTTCGTACCGCCGTACCCGGGCCAGGCGCACCGCACCTGGTACGTCGGCGCGTGCGGCACCGTGGAGGAGGAGGCGTAGGTGCGCACGAGTGACGAGATCTACCACCGGGTCCGGTGGGACGCCCGGTTCGACCCGGCGCGGTTCACCGTCGGCGTCATGCAGCGCGGGGCGGCGCCGAAGCGCGTGCCGCTGCCGGCGTTCGTGCCCGGCGGGGACGTCCCGTGGCACCGGGTGCTGTTCTTCGAGGCCGACGGCGAGGTGGTCTGGGACCGGGCGACGGGGGTCGACCGGATCGACGCGACCGCCGCGGGCCGGGTCCGGGAGGCGCGGCTCCTGCGGTCGCCCTTCTTCACGGCGCGCCGGCCGTACGCGTGGGACCCGGCCGCCGCGCGCTGGGAGCCGTGCGGCGGCCCGGGCGGCGGGGCCGGCGGCGGGGCCGGCGGCGGGCTTGCTGCGGGCGGGGGCGCCGTGGCGGTTCCGGCGGTCACCGGGCTGCGGGTGCTGACGTGGAACACCTTGTGGGACCGGTACGACAGCGACCGCATCGACACGGCGCGGCGCCGCCCGCTGCTGCTGGAGGCCCTGCGCGGCGCCGACGCGGACGTGATCGCCCTCCAGGAGGTGGAGGCGGAGCTGCTCGGCATGCTGCTCGCGGCGCCGTGGGTACGACGGGGGTACACCGTGTCGACGGACCCGGGTGGGCGGGACGTCGGCGAGTGCGGGCTGCTGCTGCTCAGCCGCGTACCGGTGCGGGAGACGGCCGTGCACGTGCTGGGCCCGCACAAGGCGGTGGCGGCGGTGGTCCTGGAGACCGGTGCGGTGCGGCCGCCGGTGGTCGCGGTGACGCACCTGAGCAGCGACCACTCGCAGGACGGCGCCGGGCGGCGGGCGGTCGAACTGGCCCGGCTGGCCGAGGGGTTGGCGGGAGTCGACGCGGACGTGGTGCTGGCCGGGGACGTCAACGACGGCGGTGACCTGCCGCAGACCGCGCTCGGCATGCGGGACGCGTGGAGCGAGGTGCACGGGCCGGACGACCGCACGCCGACGTTCGACCCGGGCAGGAACCCGCTGGCCGCCGTCTCCTCGCTGTCGGGCCGCGCGTCGCGGCTGGACCGGGTGCTGCTGCGCGGCGAGGGGCTGCGCGCGGACGCGGCGGTACTGGCCGGTGACGCGCCGGGACCGGAGGGGCTGTTCGTCTCGGACCACTACGGGGTGGTGGTCGACCTGACTGTCGACGCCTCGCAGGACACGGGCTCGGGATCCGGCTCCCGCTCGGGGTCCGGCTCCGGCTCGGGCTCTGTCTCCGGCTCGGTGGACAGCGCCGGGGCCGGGACGCTGGACGTGGGGCCGACGGTCCGTACGGCGGTGGCGTGGTTGCCACCCCGCGGGCTGTGGCCGGAGCTCCAGGACGTCCGGCGGGAGCACGACCCGGGGTTCCTGCGGTGGCCGCCGCACGTGAACCTGCTGTTCGGCTTCGTCCCGGAGGCGGAGTTCGAGCGGGCGGCGGAGCTGGTGGCGCAGGCCGTGCGGGAGGTAGCGCCCTTCGACGCCCGGTTGCAGGGCGTCCACAGCTTCGGCCACGGCGAGGACGCCGCCGTGTGGCTGGACCCGGCGGCCGGTGGCGAGGCGCCGTGGGGGGAGCTGCGCCGGGCGCTGGAGCGGCGGTTCCCCCGGTGCCGCGGCACCCGGTCCGGGTTCACGCCGCACCTGACCCTGGCCCGGACCGGTGACGCGCACGCGCTGGCCGCCTCGTTGGAGGCGAGGGTGGGCGGTTCGGCGGCGCGTGTCGGCCATGTGGCGCTGCTGTCGCGGCGCGGCGACGAGCCGATGCGGGTCCGGGCGACGGTCGCCCTCGGCTCCGGCCAGGTGCGGTGGCGGGACGACGAACCGCCGGGCGCGGAACCGGCGGGCGCGGAGCCGGCGGACCGGGAGTCGGCAGACCCGGGGCCGGTGGAGGTCGAACCGGACCCGTGGGCGGACCCGGCCCTGACACCCGCCGGGGCGGACCCCGACGCGGCCCACACAGCCCATGCGGCACCTGCGGCGCACGCGCCCCGCCCCGGCCGTGCCGCGCGCGTCGCGCGGCTGGTGGCCGAGGCGCTGCCCGAGGGCGCCGTGCACGTGGTGGGCTCGCGCCGCATGGGCTGCGCCCTGCCGGGCGCCGACCTGGACCTGGTGGCGGCCCTGCCCGGTGACGCTGACCTGGCCGACGTGCGGGCCCGCGTCACCGCCGCGCTCCCCGGGGCCCGGCACGTACGCGAGGTGGTCGGCGCCCGCGTGCCCGGGTTGCGCCTCACCCTCCGCGACGTCACCCCCGCCCCGGGCGGGGCCGGGGCCGGCGCGGGCGGCGGCACGCCCCGCGCCGCGGGTCCGGACCCCGCCGTGGACGGGTCCGCGGACCCGTCCGCGGACCTCGGCGCGGACCTCGTCGTGGACCTCGTCGTGGTCGCCACGGGAGCCGTACCGCCGGGTGACGCCGTGGCGCGCCGCGCGGAACTGGACGCGGCCGCCGCCGTGGCGCTGAGCGCGGTGAGCGACGCGGACGCCGTCCTCGCCGAGGTGGGCGACCGGCGGGCGGCCTTCGCCGGGCTGGCGCGCGAGGTGAAGCGGTGGGCGCGGGCGCGCGGCCTGGACGCGGCACCCCTCGGCGGGCTGCCCGGTCTGGCGTGGAGCCTGCTGGCGGCCCGTACGGTCGGCGAGGCCGACGACCTGCGGCCGACGGAGCTGCTGCGGCGCTTCTTCGCCACCTGGGCCGCCTGGGACTGGCGGGTCGCCGTGGACGCGCCCGGAGGTCCCGGGGACGCGCGGCCGACGGCGCCCGGGCCCCTGCCGCTGACGGTGGTGACCCCGACGCATCCCCGGCGCCCGTGCACGGACCAGGTGACCCCGGGCGGCCGGGACCTGCTCACGCACGAGCTGTACCGGGCGTGGGAACTCCTCGAAGACGGCGGGCCCGGCGGCCGGGAGCGGCTGTGCGCCCCACCCCCGCTGCACCGCCGTCACGCCGCCTGGGCGGTCGTCTCCGTACCGCCGGGTCCCTTGGAGGGGCGCGTACGGGGCCGTTTGCGCGCCCTGCTCACCGCGCTGACCGAGGCCGGCGCACCGGACGCCCACGTCTGGCCCCGGCCGTTCGACACGGGACCGGACGTGCTCCGGTACGCCGTGGGGCTGGGTGCCGTACCGCCGGACCGCGCCGCCCTCGCCGCCGTGGCCGGACGCTGGCTGCGGGGCCTGCCCGGGGTGACGCTGACGTGGGCGGACGGCGGGGAGGTGCCCACACTCCGCTGACGTGCGCGGCCGCCGTCGGGTCCTGACGTGTCGTCGGATCCTGACCCGTCAGGTCCCGCCGGCCCGTCGCCGGGTCCGGCCCGACGACGGCCGCGCCCTGCGCCTCGGCCCGCCGCGCCCGGGGCCTTCCGCCCCCGGGGACCCGTGGCCCCGGAAGTCACCTCAGCCCCGACCACCTCCCACCCCACCGGCCTCGGCCCCACCGGCCACCGCCCCGGCGACGGCCTCGGCCCCACCGGCCATCCCACCGGCCGCCGCACCGGCCTCGGCCCCGGCCGCCGCCTCGGCCCTCGCCGAGGCCGCCGCCGCGTTCGCCGCCATCCGGCGCAGCACCCGCAGCGCCGTCACGTACTCCTCGTCCGGTACGCCCTCGTGGATCTCGGACCTCAGCCGGGTGACGAGCCGCTTGATCCGGGCGTGGGCCTCCCGCCCCGCGTCCGTCATGCGCAGGGCGCCGGCCGCGTCGGCGGCGATCCACCCGCGGTGCAGGAGCTGGTCGAGGGCGCGCGGCACCTCCCGGGGGCCGTCCGCGACCTCCGCCAGCTGTACGGCGACGGCCGCGCGGGTCACGCCCTCGTCACCGGCGACGAGCACCCGGTTCAGGGACCACCACTGGGGCTGGGTGACGTCGAGGCGGGCCATGGAGTCGCGGAGGTGCGTGATGACGGCCCGGTGGGCCGCCCCGCTCCAGTAGCCGACGGGCTGCGCGGCGAGCTCGGCGTCGGAGGCGTGCGGGTCGGCGACGGCCGGGACAGTGGGTGTCGTGGTCATGCCTCGACGCTAGGACCTCGACTCGACTTGAGGTCAACCCGCACGCCACCCACTCCCCCGCTGAACACCCCGCTGCGCCCCGGGCAACCCGCGGTGTCGATAATCCGTCTAGCTGATCGCGGGAGGCGCTTCGACCTGCGCCACGACCGCCACTCCCAGCTCCACCCACCCAGCAGTACCAGCAGCATCCGCCGCAGTAGCAGTACGGGGGCACAAGTGAACGACATACCGGGGGGCCGGACTCGCGCTGCCGTGTTCCGGAACGGCGCGCGGCCCGGCCAGGCGCCCCGCGCCACCAGCCACGCCGCCGCGGGCCACACCCCCGACCCCGGCGTCCCCACCCCCGGCACCACCGCCCCCGCCGGCACCATCGCCCCCGGAGCCACCACGGCCGGCCGCCCGGCTCCCACGCCGCCCCCGGGCCCGACCCGGCGCCGCACCCTCGCCACCGCCACCGTCGCCGCGCTCGCCGGGACGGCCGGGCTCGCCGGCCTCGCGGGCCTCACCGGCTGCTCGGTCCCCACCCCGCGCCGCAGCGGCCCCACGGCCGACCCGGCGCCCGGCATGTCGATCACCAGCTCGCGGCGGGCGCAGCTCCTGCAGATCATGGCGCACCCGGACGACGACCTGTACTTCATGAACCCCGACTGCCAGCGCATGGTCGACGCCGGCGTCCCCCTCGTCTGCGTGTACGTCTCCGCCGGCGAGCACACCGGCAAGAACCACGTCCCCGGCAGCCGCACCGAGCCCGTCGCCGACCGCGCCGCCTACTCCTCCGCCCGCCACCAGGGCCTGCGCCAGGCGTACGCCGAGATGATCGGCCTGGACAAGTTCACGCCCTGGCAGAAGGGGGTGGCCACGCTCCGCGGCGGCCGCGAGGCCGAGATCGACACGCTCACCCACGGCCCCCGCCGCGTCGAACTGGTCTTCCTCAACCTCCCCATGCACACCCCCCGGCGCTGGATGGCGCTGCCCGCGCTGTGGCAGGACCGCGCGCTGGGCCTGCGGACCGTCGTCGCCACCGACTCCCCCGTCCGCCGCGCCTGCGACTACGACTACGACGGCCTGGTGGACGTACTCGTCGGGCTCATGGAGCGCTACCGGCCGACCGTCGTCCACACGCTCGACCCGGACCCCGACATCCAGCACAGCGACGAGGCGACCCGCAAGAAGGACTCCGAGCAGCGCGGGTACTCCGACCACGCCGACCACACCGCGGTCGCCTCCTTCAGCTGGGCCGCGATGGTCCGCTGGGTCGCCGAGGCCACCGGCGACGGCGGGTCCGTACCGGGGTTCGTGGCCACCTCGTTCCGCGGCTACTACAACCGCCACTGGCCCAAGAACCTCCCCGAGCCGGTCCTCCGGGAGAAGGCCGCCCACCTCGTCCCCTACGGCGGCGACCCGTCGTGGCAGTGCGGCAACAACGCGGGCTGCGGCGACTACATGGTCGGCGGCACCCGTCCCCTCACCAACAAGAAGGGCTGGGTCCGCGCCACCCACCACCGCTACCCCGGCCCGGGCCCGGTCGTGGCGACCGCCCCGGACGGACGGCTCCGCGTGTACGGGGTGCTCGGCCTGCGCGCGGTGTGCTGGCAGGAGACCGAGCCGGGCAGCGGCCAGTGGGGCGACCCGATCGACCTCGGCGGCGGCCCCCTCGCCCCGGAGCTCGGCGCGGCGACCCTGCTCGACGGCCGCCAGTTGCTGTTCGGGCTGCGGTTCGCCGCGCTCGGCGGGCACGGCGGCGCCAACGAGCGCGAGGTCGTGGTGCTGGAGCAGCGGGCGCCGGGCGGGCCGTTCCTCGCCTGGGCGGGCCTCGGCAACCCCGAGCGCGACGACGACCGCGGGCGCCGTGTCGGCGTGCCGGTCGCGGTGACGGCTCCCGACGGGCGCGTCCACCTCTTCGTGCGCAACGCGGACAAGGGCGTCAGCACCCGCGTCCGCGAGGTCGACGGCACGTGGTCCCGCTGGCGGGACGCGGGCGGCGCCGAGGTCCAGGACGGGTTGTCCGCAGCGGTCGACGGACGGGGCCTGGTGCACCTCTTCGCCGCCGGGCGGGACACGGTGCACCACTGGGCGCAGGACACCGCCGGCGGGCCGGTCGGGTTCCGGCCCGGCGGCGCCCTGCCCGTGCCGGGCGGACCGGTCGACGTGGCGGTCACCCCCTCGGGCGACCTCGCCCTGTACTACCGGCAGCCGGCCCGGCAGGAGCTCACGGCCGTCCGGGTCGACGGCGGCCGCCTGCCCGTACCGCGCTTCGACGGGTACGGCGCGGTCACCGCGACCGGCACCCCCCGGGGCCCGGTCCTCCTCGGCCGCGACCTGCGCGGCCGGGTACAGCTGCACGTCGGCGGCCGCGTCGCGGTCCGCGCGCGGGGCGTCGCCGCCCTGGAGCCGGTGACGCTGCACCTGGGCCCGAAGGGCGCGACGGCGGTCGGCGTCGGCGCGGACGCGTACCCCTGGTCGTGGTCCTCCCACACCGACTCGGCCTGACCCCCGCCCACTCCCGGCCCGGCCCCGGCCCCCACTCCGGGGGCCGGAACCCGGACCCGGGCCCCCTGGGGCCTGTCTTTCGGATCGTGCCGGGCTCGCGGCGTCCGGCACCGCGCCACGCCGCGTCGTCGTCGCTCGCCCATGCTCCGCAGGGCTCCTCCTCCGCCTCGCGATCGACAGGACCGGACGCCGCTCCCTGTCCGGCCTGATCCACAAGACAGGACCTGGGCCCTGACCTCCCGGCCGGCACCCCGCCCACCGGCACGCCCCGGCACGCCCCGGCCCTCTGCAGCCCGGCCGGCCCCTGATCCCCCAGCTCCGGCGCCCCGCACCGGGCCACGGACCGACCGATCCGCCGGACCCCTTGCCCCGGACCCGCGACCCGCCGGACCGGACCCCGGACGACAACGACGAAGGGCCCCGCACCTCACGGTGCGGGGCCCTTCGCGTGCAGCTCGATGGAGCTACCAGATCAGCCGTTCAGGCCGTCAAGAAGCGGAGCTTACTTGACGATCTTGGTGACCTGGCCGGCGCCGACGGTCCGGCCACCCTCACGGATGGCGAACTTGAGGCCCTCCTCCATGGCGACCGGCTGGATCAGCGAGACCGACATGGTGGTGTTGTCGCCCGGCATGACCATCTCGGTGCCCTCGGGGAGGGTCACGACGCCGGTCACGTCCGTGGTACGGAAGTAGAACTGCGGGCGGTAGTTGTTGAAGAACGGCGTGTGACGGCCACCCTCGTCCTTGGACAGGATGTACGCCTGCGCCTCGAACTCGGTGTGCGGGGTGACCGAGCCCGGCTTGATGATGACCTGGCCGCGCTCGACGTCCTCGCGCTTGATGCCACGGAGGAGCAGACCGACGTTCTCACCGGCCTGGCCCTCGTCGAGCAGCTTGCGGAACATCTCGATGCCGGTGACCGTGGTGGTGGTCTTCTCCTGCTTGATACCGACGATGTCGACGGTCTCGTTGACCTTGAGGACACCACGCTCGATACGGCCGGTGACGACGGTGCCACGACCGGTGATCGTGAAGACGTCCTCGATCGGCATCAGGAACGGCTTGTCGACGTCACGCTCGGGCTGCGGGATGGACTCGTCGACGGCCTTCATCAGGTCGAGGACGGACTGGCCCCACTCGGCGTCGCCCTCGAGCGCCTTGAGCGCCGAGACCTTGACGACCGGGAGGTCGTCGCCCGGGAACTCGTACTCGGAGAGGAGCTCACGCACCTCGAGCTCGACGAGCTCCAGGATCTCCTCGTCGTCCACCATGTCGGCCTTGTTCAGGGCGACGACGATGTACGGCACGCCGACCTGGCGGGCCAGGAGCACGTGCTCCTTGGTCTGCGGCATCGGGCCGTCGGTGGCGGCGACCACGAGGATGGCACCGTCCATCTGGGCCGCACCGGTGATCATGTTCTTGATGTAGTCCGCGTGACCCGGGCAGTCGACGTGCGCGTAGTGACGCGACTCCGTCTGGTACTCGACGTGCGCGATGGAGATGGTGATACCGCGCTGACGCTCCTCAGGAGCCTTGTCGATCTGGTCGAAGGCCGAGGCCTCGTTCAGGTCCGGGTACTTGTCGTGCAGCACCTTGGTAATGGCGGCCGTGAGGGTCGTCTTACCGTGGTCGATGTGACCGATGGTGCCGATGTTGACGTGCGGCTTAGTCCGCTCGAACTTCGCCTTCGCCACTGGGGTCCTCCTGTGGAGTGGTTCTGTACGCCTTACTCATCGGCGCCAGGTGATCTTTGCTGGGATGCCGGCCCCGGGACGTTCCGCCACTCCGCTCGCGCGGTGTGGGGCGGAACGCCCCGGTGTATCCGGTGACAAGCCTAAAGCGTGAACTCGGTGGAGTTACTCGCCCTTGGCCTTCGCGATGATCTCCTCGGCGACGTTCCGGGGAACCTCGGCGTAGGAGTCGAACTGCATCGAGTAGCTTGCGCGACCCGAGGTCTTGCTGCGGAGGTCGCCGACGTAGCCGAACATCTCCGACAGCGGCACCAGGCCCTTGACGACACGGGCACCGGCACGCTCCTCCATGGCCTGGATCTGGCCACGGCGGGAGTTGATGTCACCGATCACGTCACCCATGTAGTCCTCGGGCGTGGTGACCTCGACGGCCATCATCGGCTCGAGGAGCACGGGGGACGCCTTGCGCGCGGCCTCCTTGAAGGCCTGCGAGCCGGCGATCTTGAAGGCGAGCTCGGAGGAGTCGACCTCGTGGTAGGCACCGTCGAGCAGCGTGACGCGCACGCCGGTCATCTCGTACCCGGCGAGGATGCCGAACTGCATGGCCTCCTGCGCACCGGCGTCGACCGAAGGGATGTACTCCTTCGGGATGCGACCACCGGTCACCTTGTTCACGAACTCGTACGAGGCGTCGCCGCCCTCGATGGGCTCGACCGCGATCTGCACCTTGGCGAACTGACCGGTACCACCGGTCTGCTTCTTGTGGGTGTAGTCCACGCGCTCGACGGCCTTGCGGATCGTCTCACGGTACGCGACCTGCGGCTTGCCGACGTTGGCCTCGACCTTGAACTCGCGCTTCATGCGGTCGACGAGGACCTCGAGGTGAAGCTCGCCCATACCGCCGATGACGGTCTGGCCGGTCTCCTCGTTGGTGTGCACCTGGAAGGAGGGGTCCTCCTCCGCGAGACGCTGGATGGCGACACCCAGCTTCTCCTGGTCACCCTTGGACTTCGGCTCGATGGCGACCTCGATCACCGGCGCCGGGAAGTCCATGGACTCCAGGATCACCGGGGACTTCTCGTCGCACAGCGTCTCACCGGTCGTGGTCTGCTTCAGACCCATGACGGCGATGATGTCGCCGGCGCCCACCGAGTCGATCTCCTCACGCTTGTTCGCGTGCATGCGGTAGATCTTGCCGATGCGCTCCTTCTTGCCCTTGACGGAGTTCAGCACCGAGGTGCCGGACTCCAGGCGACCGGAGTAGATCCGGACGAAGGTGAGCTTGCCGAGGTGCGGGTCGCTCATGATCTTGAACGCCAGCGCCGACAGCGGCTCGTCGTCGGACGGCTTGCGCTTCACGACCGTCTCGGCGTCCTTGACGTCGTGGCCCTCGATGGCCTCGATGTCGACGGGCGACGGCAGGTAGCGCACGACCGCGTCGAGCAGGGGCTGGACGCCCTTGTTCTTGAACGCGGTACCGCAGAACACCGGGGTCACCGTGGTGCCGGTGCCCTTGCCGGACGCGATGGTGATACGACGGATCGCGGCGTACAGCTGCTCCTCGGAAGGCTCCTGGCCCTCCAGGTACAGCTCCATGATCTCTTCGTCGTTCTCCGCGACGGCCTCGATGAGCTTGTTGCGGTACTCCTCGGCGGCCTCGGTGTGGGTGTCCGGGATGTCGACGACGTCGTACATCTCGCCCTTGGCGGCCTCGGCGGACCAGACCAGCGCCTTCATGCGGACCAGGTCGATGACGCCCTTGAAGTCCGCCTCGGCACCGATCGGCAGCTGCATGACGAGGGGCTGCGCGCCCAGGCGGTCCGAGATCATGTCCACGCAGCGGTGGAACTCGGCGCCCGTGCGGTCGAGCTTGTTGACGAAGCAGATGCGCGGAACGCCGTAACGGTCCGCCTGCCGCCACACGGTCTCGGACTGCGGCTCCACACCGGCCACACCGTCGAACACCGTCACGGCGCCGTCGAGGACGCGGAGCGAACGCTCCACCTCGACGGTGAAGTCGACGTGACCCGGGGTGTCGATGATGTTGATGGTGTGATCGACGTCCTCGAGCGACCAGTGGCAGGTCGTCGCGGCGGACGTGATCGTGATGCCGCGCTCCTGCTCCTGCTCCATCCAGTCCATCGTGGCAGCGCCGTCGTGGACCTCACCGATCTTGTACGAAACACCGGTGTAGAAGAGGATGCGCTCGGTGGTGGTCGTCTTGCCCGCGTCGATGTGGGCCATGATCCCGATGTTGCGGACCTTGGCCAGGTCAAGCGAAGTGGTAGCCATAAGGCTTCAGTCTTCTCTCGGTCTCGATGTGGGTGCGACTACCAGCGGTAGTGCGCGAAGGCCTTGTTGGACTCGGCCATCTTGTGCGTGTCCTCGCGCTTCTTGACCGAGGCGCCGAGGCCGTTCGAGGCGTCCAGCAGCTCGTTCATCAGGCGCTCGGTCATGGTCTTCTCGCGACGGGCGCGCGAGTAGCCCACGAGCCAGCGCAGGGCGAGGGTGGAGGCGCGACCGGGCTTGACCTCGATCGGCACCTGGTAGGTGGCGCCACCGACACGGCGGGACTTCACCTCGAGAGCCGGCTTGACGTTCTCGAGCGCGCGCTTCAGCGTGATGACCGGGTCCGCGCCGGTCTTCTCGCGGAGGCCCTCCATGGCGCCGTAGACGATGCGCTCGGCGGTGGAACGCTTGCCGTTGAGCAGGATCTTGTTGATGAGCGACGTCACCAGAGGAGAACCGTAGACCGGGTCGATGATGACCGGGCGCTTCGGGGCGGGGCCCTTACGAGGCATTCTTACTTCTCCTTCTTGGCGCCGTAGCGGCTGCGGGCCTGCTTGCGGTTCTTGACACCCTGGGTGTCGAGCGAACCGCGGATGATCTTGTAGCGAACACCCGGCAGGTCCTTCACACGGCCACCACGCACGAGCACGATGGAGTGCTCCTGCAGGTTGTGTCCCTCACCCGGAATGTAGGCCGTGACCTCGATCCCGGAGGTCAGACGCACACGCGCGACCTTGCGGAGGGCCGAGTTCGGCTTCTTCGGGGTGGTCGTGAACACACGCGTGCAGACGCCGCGGCGCTGAGGGGAACCCTCAAGGGCGGGCGTCTTGTTCTTCTCGACCTTGTCCTGCCGGCCCTTCCGGACCAGCTGCTGGATCGTAGGCACTACTTCTCCGGTTTCTGTGTGCCGTGTAGTGAAGCTAACCTGGAACGTCGCCGACCCACGCGGTCGGGTGTGTCGAATCCGCCGAACCCCCGCCCGGGCGGGGAGGAGCGCGAATTGCGGTGGCCCTTGAGGACTCGCCGTGCGGTTGAAGACACGCACAGGAGCCCAGGCACACCCCAGGCACAAGGTCTGAGCGTACCTATCGCATGGACTCCGGTCAAAACAAATGCCACGCCGAAGATCAGTCACGACCGGCCGGAGACCGCCCCCCGCACGGGTGATCGGCCGGGTGGGCCACCGGACCCCCCGTCGGGCCCCCGACCGCACCCCGGTCGCCGCCCTGAACTGCCCCTTCCCGCCCGCCTGGGTGCCCCTGGGGGCCCGCGCGGAACCGGAGGCGCCGCCTCGTACCACGAGCGCCGCGAGGCCCGTACGGGCCCGCGGGTCCCCGCCGGCCGCCGCACGCTCCGGCACCCGCGAGCCGCCTCGGGGCGGGCACACGGACATCCGTACGAGGAGTGGCCGGACCGCGGGGCCGGACCGTCGAGACCGCCGCGACGGCCGGAGGGCCACCCCCGAATTCGGACCGGCCCCGGCCCGACCCCGTGCCGGGAGGGCTGCGGTCCGAATCCGCATCGGCATGCTGCGGCCCGCCCGCGTCGACGGGCCGCAACGCCGACCCGTATCCGACTGCGGCCCGAAACCCGCGTCGGAGTGCACGGCCCGTGCCCGCGCCGGTGTGCCGTGACCCCGGCCTGCGTCAGGACGCCGCCGACCGAACCCGCGAGGGGGCCTGCGGCCCGGCCCCACGTCCGGGTACTGCCCGCCGGTCGCTTACCGGCCGGCCCCGGTGTCCGTGCGCCGCGGGCCGACCCTGTGACGGGCTGCTCCGCACCCGGACCACACCCCGGTGCGGCGGCCCGGACCCACGTCCAGGCACTGCGACCGCACCCGCTGCGGCCTGCCGCAGCCATGTCGGGCGTCGCAGCCGAACCCGCCAAGGGGTGCTGCGGCCCGGACCCGCGTGCCAGTGCTGCGCTCCGGGCCCGTGACCGGGGACCACGGACCTGGGATCGCGTCCTGGCGCGGCGGCCCGACCCGCGGCCGGGCGCTGCCGGCCGACCCCATGACCGGCCCCTGCGGATCGGCCCCTCGTCCGGGCTGCTGGCCGGACGAGTGACGGGTGCCGCGGACCGGGACCGCGTCCCTGTGCCGCCCGGACCGTGACCGGGCACTGACGGCTGGACCCAGTACGGGTACCGCCCACCGGACCCGTGACCTGGCGCAGCGAGCAGGACCCACGTCCCGGCGCTGCCGACCGAACCCACGGCCGGGTGCACGGGCCGTACGCACGGGCCGAGACCCCCGGACCCCGTTGCCTCGCGGGCCGAGACCCCCGGACCCGGTTACGGGGTCACGATCCCGAACCAGGCCCGCCACTGACGGGTTCCGTACCAGGCCCGCCCCCCGCAGACTCCGGACCAGGCCCGCACCCCGACGGGCCCCGGACCAGGTCCGCGCCCGAGAGGCCCGGACCGGGCGTCGGCCGAGCAGCCCCAGGGCCCGGCGGGCGGCCCGGCCGTGGACCGGCCTCCGGCCGGTGACCGGCCCCGGACGCGCCGGAGGGCGGCACCCCGTCCACGACGGGGTGCCGCCCTCCGATCAGACTGCGCGCTTACTGGTTGTACGGACCGTAGTCGTAGTCCTCCAGCGGAACGGCCTGGCCGGAGCCGGTGCCGAACGGCGAGTAGTCGATGTCGTCGTAGCCGACGGCCGAGTACATCGCGGCCTTGGCCTCCTCGGTCGGCTCCACCCGGATGTTGCGGTAGCGGGACAGGCCCGTACCGGCCGGGATGAGCTTACCGATGATGACGTTCTCCTTGAGGCCGATCAGGGAGTCGGACTTGGCGTTGATCGCCGCGTCCGTCAGGACCCTGGTCGTCTCCTGGAAGGAGGCCGCGGACAGCCACGACTCCGTCGCCAGCGACGCCTTGGTGATACCCATCAGCTGCGGACGGCCGGAGGCCGGGTGGCCGCCTTCCGTGACCACACGACGGTTCTCCTGCTCGAAGCGCGAGCGCTCGACGAGCTCGCCCGGCAGCAGCTCCGCGTCGCCGGACTCGATGATCGTCACGCGGCGGAGCATCTGCCGGATGATGATCTCGATGTGCTTGTCGTGGATCGACACGCCCTGCGAGTTGTAGACCTTCTGCACCTCGCCGACCAGGTGGACCTGGACGGCCCGCTGACCGAGGATGCGCAGCACGTCGTGCGGGTTCTCGGTACCCACGGTGAGCTTCTGGCCCACCTCGACGTGGTCGCCCTCGCCGACCAGGACACGGGCGCGCTTCGAGATCGGGTAGGCCGTCTCGTCGCTGCCGTCGTCCGGCGTGATGACGATCTTCTTGGTCTTCTCGGTCTCCTCGATGCGGACCCGGCCCGACGCCTCGGCGATCGGGGCCATGCCCTTCGGGGAGCGGGCCTCGAAGAGCTCGACGACACGCGGCAGACCCTGCGTGATGTCGTCACCGGCCACACCACCGGTGTGGAAGGTACGCATCGTCAGCTGGGTACCGGGCTCACCGATGGACTGGGCGGCGATGATGCCGACCGCCTCGCCGATGTCGACCAGCTTGCCGGTCGCGAGCGAACGGCCGTAGCAGTACGCACACGTGCCGACCGCGGACTCACAGGTGAGGACCGAGCGGGTCTTGACCTGCTCGACACCCGCCGCGATGAGCTGGTCGATGAGCACGTCACCGAGGTCGACGTTGGCCGGCGCGATCACCTTGCCGTCGACGACGACGTCCTCGGCGAGCATCCGGGCGTACACGGAGGTCTCGACGTCCTCCGCCTTCCGCAGGATGCCGGCCTCGTCCTTCGAACCGATCCGCAGCTTCAGACCGCGGTCGGTGCCGCAGTCCTCCTCGCGGATGATCACGTCCTGCGAGACGTCCACCAGACGACGGGTCAGGTAACCCGAGTCGGCGGTACGCAGGGCGGTGTCGGCCAGACCCTTACGGGCACCGTGGGTGGAGATGAAGTACTCCAGCACGGACAGGCCCTCGCGGAAGGACGCCTTGATCGGACGCGGGATCGTCTCGTTCTTGGCGTTCGACACCAGACCGCGCATACCCGCGATCTGGCGCATCTGCATCATGTTTCCTCGCGCACCCGAGTTCACCATCATGAAGATCGGGTTCGTCTTCGGGAAGTTCTCGTTCATCGCGTCGGCGACCTTGTTGGTCGCCTCGGTCCAGATCTGGATGAGCTCCTGCGTGCGCTCGTCCTTGGTGATCAGACCACGCTCGTACTGCTTCTGGACCTTCTCGTCGCGCGCCTCGTACTCGGCGACGATCGCCTTCTTCGCCTCCGGGACGACGACGTCCGAGATGGCGACGGTGACGCCGGAGCGGGTGGCCCAGAAGAAGCCGGCCGCCTTCAGGTTGTCGAGCGTCGCCGCCACGATGACCTTGGGGTAGCGCTCGGCGAGGTCGTTGACGATCTCGGAGAGCTGCTTCTTGCCGACCGTGTAGTCGACGAACGGGTAGTCCTCGGGCAGCAGCTCGTTGAAGAGCGCGCGACCCAGGGTCGTCCGCAGACGGAACGAGTCGCCCTGCTGCCAGGGACCGAGGCCCTCGTCACCCTCCTCCTCGACCGGCGGGGTCCAGCCGCGGGGCGGGACGGAGCCGATCGGGAAGCGGATGTCGACCTTCGCCTGGAGCGAGAGCTCCCGGGCGTCGAAGGCCATGATCGCCTCGGCGGTCGAGTTGAAGGCGCGGCCCTCACCCTTGACCTCGCGCTCCTCCTCGTCCGTGGTGAGGAAGAAGAGGCCCAGCACCATGTCCTGGGTCGGCATGGTGACGGGACGGCCGTCGGCCGGCTTGAGGATGTTGTTCGAGGACAGCATCAGGATGCGCGCCTCGGCCTGCGCCTCCGCGGAGAGCGGCAGGTGGACGGCCATCTGGTCACCGTCGAAGTCCGCGTTGAACGCGGTGCAGACGAGCGGGTGGATCTGGATGGCCTTGCCCTCGACCAGCTGCGGCTCGAAGGCCTGGATGCCGAGGCGGTGCAGCGTGGGCGCACGGTTCAGCAGCACCGGGTGCTCGGCGATGACCTCTTCGAGCACGTCGTACACGACCGTGCGGCCGCGCTCGACCATGCGCTTCGCCGACTTGATGTTCTGCGCGTGGTTCAGGTCGACCAGGCGCTTCATCACGAACGGCTTGAAGAGCTCCAGCGCCATGGCCTTGGGCAGACCGCACTGGTGCAGCTTGAGCTGCGGGCCGACGACGATGACGGAACGCGCCGAGTAGTCGACTCGCTTGCCGAGCAGGTTCTGACGGAAGCGACCCTGCTTGCCCTTCAGCATGTCGCTGAGGGACTTCAGCGGGCGGTTACCGGGACCGGTGACCGGGCGACCGCGGCGGCCGTTGTCGAAGAGCGCGTCGACGGCCTCCTGGAGCATGCGCTTCTCGTTGTTCACGATGATCTCGGGCGCGCCGAGGTCGAGAAGCCGCTTCAGACGGTTGTTGCGGTTGATGACGCGGCGGTACAGGTCGTTCAGGTCGGAGGTCGCGAAGCGGCCACCGTCCAGCTGCACCATCGGACGCAGGTCCGGCGGGATCACCGGGACGCAGTCCAGGACCATGCCCTTGGGGCTGTTGCTGGTCTGCAGGAAGGCGGAGACGACCTTGAGGCGCTTGAGCGCGCGGGTCTTCTTCTGGCCCTTGCCGGTGCGGATGATCTCGCGGAGGCGCTCGGCCTCCTCGTCGAGGTCGAAGGACTCCAGGCGCTTCTGCAGCGCGGCGGCGCCCATCGAGCCGTCGAAGTAGGTGCCGAAGCGGTCGCGCAGCTCGCGGTAGAGCAGCTCGTCGCCCTCGAGGTCCTGGACCTTGAGGTTCTTGAAGCGGCTCCACACCTCGTCGAGACGGTCGATCTCGCGCTGGGCGCGGTCGCGCAGCTGCTTCATCTCGCGCTCGGCGCCCTCGCGGACCTTGCGGCGCACGTCGGCCTTGGCGCCCTCGGCCTCCAGCTCGGCCAGGTCGGTCTCGAGCTTCTTGGCGCGGGCCTCGAGGTCGGCGTCGCGGCGCTGCTCGATCTGCTGGCGCTCGACGGAGACGTGGGCCTCCAGCGACGGCAGGTCGCGCTGGCGGCGCTCCTCGTCGACGTACGTGATCATGTACGCCGCGAAGTAGATGACCTTCTCCAGGTCCTTCGGGGCGAGGTCCAGCAGGTAGCCGAGCCGGGACGGGACGCCCTTGAAGTACCAGATGTGGGTGACGGGGGCGGCGAGCTCGATGTGGCCCATCCGCTCGCGGCGCACCTTGGCGCGGGTGACCTCGACGCCACACCGCTCACAGATGATGCCCTTGAAGCGGACACGCTTGTACTTGCCGCAGTAGCACTCCCAGTCCCGGGTGGGGCCGAAGATCTTCTCGCAGAAGAGTCCGTCCTTCTCGGGCTTGAGGGTGCGGTAGTTGATGGTCTCCGGCTTCTTGACTTCGCCGTGGGACCACTGTCGGATGTCGTCCGCGGTGGCCAGGCCGATCCGCAGCTCGTCGAAGAAGTTGACGTCGAGCACTATGCGTCAATCCCTCTCAGGGTTGTGTCAATCAATGGTCTGTACGGGTCGCTGGGAGGCCGGCCGGATGGGAGATCCGGCCGGCCGACCCGTCAGACCTCTTCGACGCTGCTCGGCTCGCGCCGGGACAGGTCGATGCCGAGTTCCTCCGCAGCGCGGAAGACGTCCTCGTCGGTGTCGCGCATCTCGATGGACATGCCGTCCGAGGACAGCACCTCCACGTTGAGGCACAGGGACTGCATCTCCTTGATGAGCACCTTGAAGGACTCCGGGATGCCGGGCTCGGGGATGTTCTCGCCCTTGACGATGGCCTCGTAGACCTTCACGCGGCCCGTGACGTCGTCGGACTTGATGGTCAGGAGCTCCTGGAGGGCGTACGCGGCGCCATAAGCCTCCAGCGCCCACACCTCCATCTCACCGAAGCGCTGGCCACCGAACTGAGCCTTACCACCCAGCGGCTGCTGGGTGATCATCGAGTACGGACCGGTCGACCGGGCGTGCAGCTTGTCGTCGACCAGGTGGTGGAGCTTGAGGATGTACATGTACCCGACCGAGATCGGGTCCGGGAACGGCTCGCCGGAGCGGCCGTCGAACAGGCGCGCCTTGCCGGTCGGCAGCATCATGCGGTCGCCGTCGCGGTTCGGCAGGGTGTTCTCCAGCAGGCCCGCCAGCTCGTCCTCGCGCGCACCGTCGAAGACCGGGGTCGCGACGTTCGTGCGGGGCTCGACCACGTCGGCGCCGATGAGCTGGAGCCGCTTGGCCCAGTCCTCGGCGAGGCCGGAGACGTCCCAGCCCTGACTGGCGAGCCAGCCGAGGTGGATCTCCAGGACCTGTCCCGGGTTCATTCGGGACGGGACGCCCAGCGGGTTGAGGATGATGTCGACCGGGGTGCCGTCCTCCAGGAACGGCATGTCCTCGATCGGCAGGATCTTGGAGATGACGCCCTTGTTGCCGTGGCGGCCGGCGAGCTTGTCACCGTCGGTGATCTTGCGCTTCTGCGCGACGTAGACGCGGACCAGCTGGTTCACGCCCGGGGGCAGCTCGTCGCCCTCCTCGCGGTCGAAGACGCGGACGCCGATGATCTTGCCGACCTCGCCGTGCGGCACCTTCAGCGAGGTGTCGCGGACCTCGCGGGCCTTCTCACCGAAGATCGCGCGGAGCAGGCGCTCCTCCGGCGTCAGCTCGGTCTCGCCCTTGGGCGTGACCTTGCCGACCAGGATGTCGCCGGCGACGACCTCGGCACCGATGCGGATGATGCCGCGCTCGTCGAGGTCGGCGAGGACCTCCTCGGAGACGTTCGGGATGTCCCGGGTGATCTCCTCGGGGCCCAGCTTGGTGTCACGGGCGTCGACCTCGTGCTCCTCGATGTGGATCGAGGAGAGGACGTCGTCCTGGACGAGGCGCTGCGACAGGATGATCGCGTCCTCGTAGTTGTGGCCCTCCCAGGGCATGAACGCCACGAGGAGGTTCTTGCCGAGCGCCATCTCGCCGTTCTGGGTGGCCGGGCCGTCGGCGAGGACCTGGCCCTCGACGACCCGGTCGCCCTCGGCGACGACGACCTTCTGGTTGACCGAGGTGCCCTGGTTGGAGCGGGCGAACTTGGCCAGGCGGTACGTGATGTACGTGCCGTCGTCGTTGGCGACGGTGATGTAGTCCGCGGAGAGCTCCTGGACCACACCGTCCTTCTCCGCCTTGACGACGTCACCGGCGTCGACGGCGGAGCGGTACTCCATGCCGGTGCCGACCAGCGGGGACTCCGACTGGATCAGCGGCACGGCCTGGCGCATCATGTTCGCGCCCATGAGGGCGCGGTTGGCGTCGTCGTGCTCGAGGAACGGGATCATGGCGGTCGCGACCGACACCATCTGGCGCGGCGAGACGTCCATGTAGTCGACGTCCTGCGGGCTGACGTAGTCGACCTCACCGCCGCGGCGGCGCACGAGGACGCGGTTCTCGGCGAACCGGAGGTCGTCGTTGAGCGTCGCGTTGGCCTGCGCGATGACGAAGCGGTCCTCCTCGTCGGCGGTCAGGTAGTCCACCTCGTCGGTGACCTGGCCGTCGACGACCTTGCGGTACGGCGTCTCGACGAAGCCGAACGCGTTGACCCGGCCGTAGGAGGCGAGCGAGCCGATCAGACCGATGTTCGGGCCTTCGGGCGTCTCGATCGGGCACATGCGGCCGTAGTGCGAGGGGTGCACGTCACGGACCTCGAAGCCGGCCCGCTCACGGGACAGACCACCCGGGCCGAGCGCGGACAGACGACGCTTGTGCGTCAGCCCGGACAGCGGGTTGTTCTGGTCCATGAACTGCGACAGCTGGCTGGTGCCGAAGAACTCCTTGATGGAGGCGACGACCGGCCGGATGTTGATCAGGGTCTGCGGCGTGATCGCCTCGACGTCCTGGGTCGTCATGCGCTCGCGCACGACGCGCTCCATCCGGGCCAGACCCGTGCGGACCTGGTTCTGGATGAGCTCGCCGACGTTGCGCAGACGACGGTTGCCGAAGTGGTCGATGTCGTCGGTCTCGACGACGATCGTGGTGCCGTTGGCACCGACCGTCTCGGTCTCGCCGGCGTGCAGCTGCACCAGGTACTTGATCGTCGCGATGACGTCGTCGACGGTCAGGACGCCGGCGTCGAGCGGCGCGTCGGCCCCGAGCTTCTTGTTCACCTTGTAGCGTCCGACCTTGGCCAGGTCGTAGCGCTTCGGGTTGAAGTAGAGGTTCTCGAGCAGCGTCTGCGCGGCCTCACGCGTCGGGGGCTCGCCCGGGCGCAGCTTGCGGTAGATGTCGAGCAGCGCGTCGTCCTGGCCCTGGGTGTGGTCCTTCTCCAGGGTGGCGCGCATGGACTCGTACTCGCCGAACTCCTGGAGGATCTGCTCGGTGGTCCAGCCGAGCGCCTTGAGGAGGACGGTCACGGACTGCTTGCGCTTGCGGTCGATGCGGACACCGACCATGTCGCGCTTGTCGATCTCCATCTCCAGCCAGGCACCCCGGGACGGGATGATCTTGGCGGAGAAGATGTCCTTGTCGGACGTCTTGTCGATGGAGGAGTCGAAGTAGACACCCGGCGAGCGGACCAGCTGGGACACCACGACACGCTCGGTGCCGTTGATGACGAAGGTGCCCTTGTTCGTCATGAGCGGGAAGTCGCCCATGAAGACCGTCTGGGACTTGATCTCGCCGGTCTCGTTGTTGGTGAACTCGGCCGTGACGAAGAGCGGCGCGGCGTACGTGAAGTCGCGCTCCTTGCACTCGTCGATGGAGTTCTTCGGAGGCTCGAAGCGGTGGTCGCGGAAGGTCAGCGACATCGACCCGGAGAAGTCCTCGATCGGCGAGATCTCCTCGAAGATCTCCTCCAGACCGGACTTGGTGGGGACGTCCTGTCCGGACTCCAGAGCCGCCTCGACACGAGCCTTCCACGCGGCGTTGCCGAGCAGCCAGTCAAAGCTCTCGGTCTGCAGCGCGAGGAGGTTCGGAACCTCGAGGGGCTCCTTGATCTTTGCAAAGGAGATGCGCAGCGGGGCGGTGCTTGCGCCGTTGTTCGTATTCGCGGTCGAGGCGTTGCGCGAGGCGGCCAAGAGGGGGTCCTTCCGAGGGCTCGGACTCACTACGCGCGTACCGGTCCCCAGCCGAGCACGGAGACCCGAAATCCCAGGTCAGGGCATTCGGTCAACTGTGCTCTCGCGAGGGTATGCCCCTGGTGACGGGCAGGGAGCAGCTAACAGGCAGCGCAAAGGGTCAGTGTAGCCACTTGGCCCACTGATGTCCAGGGCGAGCAATTCGCGACCCTCGTTGTTCTCATCTCCGCGGCACCTCGCGCCCGTCGGCGCACATCGATACTGCCCGTTCGGTCGTCGATCCATGCCTCGGATCCGGATCGTTGTGACGACGCGTCCTGAGAATTGCGCGCGGCGTGCGGTTCGTCAAGGCCCCCGGCTCCGCGGGGCGCACGGCGAAGATCACCATACTCCTCGGGGCGCCGGTCGCACGACAGACACCGCGGCAACGCCGAAGGGCGACCACCCGGATGGGTGATCGCCCTTCGGAACGCCCTCAGCGGGCGTCAGCGCGAGTCAGGAGACCCGCAGGAGGTCACTTGACCTCGACGGCCGCACCGGCGCCCTTGAGGGCCTCGGCAGCCTTGTCGGCCTGCTCCTTGTTGACCTTCTCGAGGACCGGCTTCGGGGTGCCGTCGACGAGGTCCTTGGCCTCCTTCAGGCCCAGGGAGGTCAGCTCACGCACGACCTTGATGACCTGGATCTTCTTGTCGCCGGCGCCGGTGAGGATGACGTCGAACTCGTCCTTCTCCTCAGCGGCCTCGGCCGGGGCGCCCGGGGCGCCGGCGGCGGCAACGGCGACCGGGGCGGCGGCGGTGACGTCGAACTTCTCCTCGAACGCCGACACGAACGCGGCGAGCTCGATGAGGGTCATCTCCTCGAACTGCGCGAGCAGGTCTTCCTGAGACAGCTTCGCCATGATGGCGGTCCTTCCACTAATTCGGCTGGTGCCGGGATGTACATGTGTGGCGGGCGTACGTGGGGCCCGCTGTGACCGTCGCCCTGGTCAGGCGGCGATCAATGTGCGAGCCGAGTTACTCGGCACCGCCCTGCTCGGCCTGCTTGGCGCGAAGCGCGTCCACGGTGCGGACGAGCTTCGACGGGAGCGCCTGGAAGAGCGCGGCAGCCTGGGACTGCTTGCCCTTCATGGCACCCGCCAGCTTGGCGAGCAGAACCTCGCGGGACTCGAGGTCCGCAAGCTTCTTGATCTCATCGGCGGACAGCGCCTTACCGTCAAGGACACCGCCCTTGATGATGAGGTTCGGGTTGTCCTTGGCGAAGTCACGAAGACCCTTCGCCGACGTCACCGGGTCACCGGTGATGAAGGCGACCGCCGTCGGACCATTGAACTGGTCGTCCAGCGACGTGATCCCGGCCTCGTTGGCCGCAATCTTGGTCAGCGTGTTCTTCACCACGGCGTACTGGGCGTTCTCACCGAGCGAACGGCGCAGCTGCTTGAGCTGTGCCACGGTGAGACCGCGGTACTCGGTCAGCACGGCGGCGTTGGAGCTGCGGAACTTGTCCGTCAGCTCGGCAACCGCAGCAGACTTGTCGGGCCTCGCCATGAGCCTCGGCCTCCTTCCGGGTGATTCGGACCGCGATGGCTGAAGGAAGGAGACTGGGCAAAACGAAACGCCCCGGCGCAGGCGCACGGGGCGTGACTCGACCGGACGGCTCGCCCGGGAGTACTACCACTGTCACCTACGCGGGTCGTCCGTAGCTAGCGGATCCTTCGGCGGCTGCGCCCTGGGGGCACGGCTGCGACCAGCGGTCTTTGGCTTCTGTGGAAGAGTACGGGACCGGGCTGCCGTCAAGCAAATCGGCCGGTCGTCAGCGGAACGGGGCGGGGCCGGGGGCTCCGTACGGGGCCGGGGCGGGGATGGGCGGGACGGAGGGCGGGGCGGGGGTGAGGCAGGTGCCGGCGGCCCGCGGGCCCCGCCCGGACCGGCTCGGACTCGCTCGCGTTCCGCACGTAGCGGCTCGGACTCCGCTGGTACCGGCCGCCAGGCCGCGGTGAGGCCGCACGGGCTCGTACCGGCTCGGACTCCGCTCGTACCAGCCGGTCAAGGCCGCGGTGAGGCCGCGGGGGCGTACCGCCGGTCAAGCCGGGTCGGGACCGCGGTGAGCCCGCGGTCCCGACCCGGCACGCCGCCGGCACGCCGCCGCGCTCAGGCCGCGCCGGCTCCGTCGGTGCCCGTGCCGGCCCCGGCGTCCTGCGGGCCCTCGGTGTCGCGGGCGGCGGAGCCGAGCTTCTCCAGCACCTCCATGAAGTCGAAGGTCTGGCCGGCGGGCGGGGCCTGCACGGCGGCGGCGGTGCCGTAGTCGGAGTAGGCCACGGAGATGTCGAAGGTGCCCTGCGGCGTCTCCATGCCGATGTCCATCTTCACCGGGTAGCCGTCACCGTCGACCCACACGTCGGTGTCGTACGCCTTGAGGCCGCCCTGCTTCAGCGTGGCGACCAGCTCGGCCCGCTCCTGCGCGGAGAGCACCGCGAGCGACTTGTTGGAGGCGACCATCTCGTCGACGGTGAGCCGACCCTTGTAGTGCTGGGTCTCGACGCCGTCGACCTTCTCCGGGCCGACGTGCTTCAGGTTCGGCGAGTCCAGCAGCAGGGCGAGCTGCTTGGCCGGGTCCTGGTTGATGTTCTCCAGGCTGCCGGTCATCTGCCGGCGCACCGCGGCGTCGCCGGACAGGTCGGCCATGGCCTTGAGGTCCATCTTGATCCAGCGCTTGCCGCCCAGCTCCGCCGGGGCCTTCTCCCCCATGTCCATGTACATGACCTCGTCGGCCATGATCAGGCGGAAGGTGCCGGGGCCGCCCTGCGCCTGGTTCAGCACACCGCCCTCGACGGTCATGTCCATCACGCCCGGGTCCCACCCCATGACGCCGGACATCGTCATCTCGCCGCCGCCGGCCATGCCCTCGACGCCGGCCGGCATGGTCATCGTCATGCGGATCTTCGCCGACTTCGCCGCGGCGGTCTTCTCGTACGCCGCCTGGATGACCTGGGCGGGCGCGGACCACCGGAGTCCGTCGCGCGGCGCCTCGGCCGCCTTCTTGTCGCCGCCCTGGCAGCCCACGGCCCCCGCGAGCACGACCACGGCCACTGCCGGGACGCCCACAAGCCTGCGTACGGAGACGTTCATCCCCACCCCCATGTTCGAATTTCCGACCTGCAGAACGCTAGCCCATGGGACTGACAGCCGATCAGGGTGGGGAAAAGTGACCGGCCCCCGCTCCTCCGAAGAGGTGCGGGGGCCGGTGGGGCTTTCCCCGTGAGCCGTCAGGCTCGACCCGGTCAGACGGCGGCCGGGTCCTCCTCGACGAGGAGGTTGCGGGTGCGGTTGGCGTCCAGCGGGATGCCGGGGCCCATCGTGGTGGACAGGGTCGCCTTCTTGATGTAGCGGCCCTTCGCGGCGGACGGCTTCAGACGGAGGATCTCCTCCAGCGCGGCCGCGTAGTTCTCGACCAGCTTCGTCTCGTCGAAGGAGACCTTGCCGATGATGAAGTGCAGGTTCGAGTGCTTGTCGACGCGGAACTCGATCTTGCCGCCCTTGATCTCGGTGACGGCCTTGGCGACGTCCATCGTGACGGTGCCGGTCTTCGGGTTCGGCATCAGACCACGCGGGCCGAGGACGCGGCCGAGGCGGCCGACCTTGCCCATGAGGTCCGGGGTGGCGACGACGGCGTCGAAGTCCAGACGGCCCTTCGCAACCTCGTCGATCAGTTCGTCGGAGCCGACGATGTCGGCGCCCGCGGCCTCCGCGGCCGCAGCACGGTCACCGGTCGCGAAGACCAGGACCCGGGCGGTCTTACCGGTGCCGTGCGGAAGGTTCACGGTGCCACGGACCATCTGGTCGGCCTTGCGCGGGTCGACGCCCAGGCGGAAGGCGACCTCGACGGTGCCGTCGAACTTGGTGGCGGCGGTGTCCTTGGCGAGACGGACGGCCTCGAGGGGGGCGTAGTTCCGCTCCCGGTCGACCTTGGCGTCCGCGCCGCGGAGAGCCTTGCTGCGCTTCACTTCTTCTCCTGCTTTCAGGTATGGAGTCGTGGTGCGGGCCGGCGCTGGCCCTTCCACAGAGAGGTCAGACGGGAGCTGTTCAGCCCTCGACCGTGATGCCCATGGAACGGGCGGTGCCGGCGATGATCTTCTCCGCGGCGTCCAGGTCGTTCGCGTTCAGGTCGGGCATCTTGGTCGTGGCGATCTCGCGGACCTGGGCGCTCGTGAGCTTGGCGACCTTGGTCTTGTGCGGCTCGCCGGAGCCCTTCTCCACACCAGCGGCCTTGAGGATCATCCGCGACGCCGGGGGCGTCTTCGTGATGAAGGTGAAGGAGCGGTCCTCGTAGACCGTGATCTCCACCGGGATGACCCAGCCACGCTGCGACTCGGTCGCGGCGTTGTAGGCCTTGCAGAACTCCATGATGTTGACGCCGTGCTGACCCAGCGCGGGGCCGACCGGCGGGGCCGGGTTGGCCGCGCCGGCCTGGATCTGGAGCTTGATGAGCCCCGTGACCTTCTTCTTCTTGGGAGGCATAGCTCTCTCCGGGTCCTAGTGAGAGTGTTCGGCCGCCATCCGATGCCGTTCGATGTCGTCCGACATCATCCGGATGGAGGCATACCGCACAACGATAACGGGTATGACCGCCCGGCCAAAAACCGAGCAGGTCAGAGGGCGCGCACGCCACTCTGACCTGCTCGGGAGGACCGACCTGGGTCAGTTCTTCTGGATCTGGTCGAAGCTCAGCTCGACCGGCGTCTCGCGGCCGAAGATCTCGACGAGACCCTTGACCTTCTTCGAGTCGGCGTTGATCTCGTTGATGGTCGCCTGGAGCGTCGCGAACGGGCCGTCGGTGACGGTGACGGAGTCGCCGACCTCGAAGTCGAGCACCTGGACCTCGACCTTGCGGGCCGGAGCCGGCTTGCCCTCGGCCTCGGCGGCCTCGCGGGCGGCCTTCTCCTCGGCCTCGGGGGCGAGCATCTTGACGATCTCGTCCAGCGTCAGCGGGTACGGGTCGTAGGCGTTGCCGACGAAGCCGGTGACGCCCGGCGTGTTGCGCACGACGCCCCAGGACTCGTTCGTCAGGTCCATGCGGACGAGCACGTAGCCAGGCAGCTTGTTCTGCTTGACGTTCTTGCGCTCGCCGTTCTTGATCTGGACGATCTCTTCCTCGGGGACCTCGGCCTGGTAGATGAAGTCCTCGACGTTGAGCGAGACGGCGCGCTGCTCCAGGTTGGCCTTCACGCGCTTCTCGTAGCCCGCGTAGGTGTGGATGACGTACCACTCGCCGGGCAGGCCGCGCAGTTCCTCGCGGAGCGCGGCGACCGGGTCGACGGGAGCGGCCGGCTCGGCCTCGGCCCCGTCGGTCTCGTCGTCGGCGTCCGCCGGCTCGATGGCGTCTTCGTCCTCGACGGCCTCGGCGATCTCGATGGCGTCGGCGTCCTCGACGGGTCCGGCGTCCTCATCGGCGTCGATGTCGAGGGCGGCGACGTCCGCCGCGTCCTCGTCCTCGCCGGCCACGACGTCGTCGTCCTCGACGAGGAGGTCGATGTCCTCGGGCGCCTCGCCGACAGCGGCGTCCGCAGCTTCCGCCTGGTCCTCGTCGGCCGCCTCGACGACGTCGAGCTCGTCCTGGGCGGACTCGTTCAGGTTCGGGTCAGACACGGTGGCTGCTTCTTCCTGGATACAGATGGGGTGGAACATGCGAAAAGGGGCGCCGGGTGGGCGCCCTCCGCGGGAATCAGCCGAAGACGTACTTGACTGCTTCCTGGAAGCCGAAGTCGATGGCGGTCACCATGCCGATCATGATGACGACGAAGATGATGACGACCGTCGTGTACGTGGTCAGCTGGTTCCGGGTCGGCCAGACGACCTTGCGCAGCTCGGCGACGATCTGACGGTAGAAGAGCGCGAGACGGCCCAGCGGGCCCTTCTTGGCGCGCTTGCCGCCCTTGCGGGTCTTCTTCTTGGACTCCGGCGCTTCGTCCTCAGCATCAGGCATGTCGATGGAGCCTACGGCGTCCGTCACGTATCTCACCTGATTCCGGGTCGGCCGTGCCGCGCCCGGGTGGAGCCGCACGGCGGTGCAATGAAGTACATACCTGCGCACACAACCTGGCGGTGTGTGTAGCAGGGCCGGAGGGACTTGAACCCCCAACCGCTGGTTTTGGAGACCAGTGCTCTACCAATTGAGCTACGACCCTTTGTGGTTCTCCCCCAACCTACCGCATCCGCAGAAGTGCCTCGCGGACCGGCCGGTGAGGGCCAACGAGCAGAGAGTGTACGTGGTCAGCGCCTCCGCGTCGAACAGAAAGCCCCGGCGGGCTGTGCGCCGCCTCCCCCGGCCGCCGCCGGGGACCTCCCGCCGGCCTGCTGCCGGAGCCCTGCCCGTCCCCTCCCCACCCTCACCGCGCCACCCCGCCACGCCGTTCCGGCGGGGCCCCGGCCGGGCTGCGGCGGGACCGCCGACGGGGCACCGGACGGGCATCGGACGGGCCTGCGGCGCGGCCCGTCCGCCGGTTCGGACGAACCTCCACCGGAGCCCCACCGGGCTCCCGACCGGCCTCCGGCGGGCGCTCCCGCGCCCCGGGGCCACGGGTCGGGCACGGACGTCCGGTGGGTGAAACCCGGGTCCTGGCCCCCCACGGGGTCTGGGAGCATGGGCCGCATGAGCGCTGCAACCTCTCCGACCGAGCGCCGGGTCTCCGCCCGCATCGGCGCGATCTCCGAGTCCGCGACCCTCGCCGTCGACGCCAAGGCCAAGGCCCTGAAGGCCGCCGGGCGCCCGGTGATCGGCTTCGGCGCGGGCGAGCCGGACTTCCCGACGCCCGACTACATCGTCGAGGCGGCCGTGGAGGCCTGCCGGAACCCGAAGTACCACCGCTACACCCCGGCCGGCGGCCTGCCGGAGCTGAAGTCCGCGATCGCCGCCAAGACGCTGCGCGACTCCGGCTACGAGGTCGACGCCTCGCAGGTCCTGGTGACCAACGGCGGCAAGCAGGCGATCTACGAGGCGTTCGCCGCGATCCTCGACCCGGGTGACGAGGTCATCGTCCCGGCCCCGTACTGGACGACCTACCCGGAGTCGATCCGCCTGGCCGGCGGCGTGCCGGTGGAGGTCGTCGCGGACGAGACGACCGGCTACCGCGTCTCCGTGGAGCAGCTGGAGGCCGCCCGCACCGAGCGGACCAAGGTCGTCCTGTTCGTCTCCCCCTCGAACCCGACCGGCGCCGTCTACCCGCGCGAGGACGCCGAGGCGATCGGCCGCTGGGCCGTCGAGCACGGCCTGTGGGTCCTGACCGACGAGATCTACGAGCACCTGGTGTACGGCGACGCCGCCTTCACCTCGCTGCCGGCGCTCGTGCCGGAACTGCGCGACAAGTGCGTCGTCGTCAACGGCGTGGCGAAGACGTACGCGATGACCGGCTGGCGCGTGGGGTGGATCGTCGGCCCGAAGGACGTCGTGAAGGCCGCGACGAACCTCCAGTCGCACGCCACGTCGAACGTCTCCAACGTCGCCCAGGTGGCCGCGCTCGCCGCCGTCTCCGGGAACCTCGACGCGGTGGCGGAGATGCGCGAGGCGTTCGACCGGCGCCGCCGCACCATCGTGCGGATGCTCAACGAGATCGACGGCGTGGTCTGCCCGACCCCGGAGGGCGCGTTCTACGCGTACCCCTCGGTGAAGGGGCTGCTGGGCAAGGACATCCGCGGTCAGCGGCCGCAGACCTCCGTCGAGCTGGCGGCGCTGATCCTGGACGAGGTCGAGGTGGCCGTGGTGCCGGGCGAGGCCTTCGGCACCCCGGGGTACCTGCGGCTCTCGTACGCGCTCGGCGACGAGGACCTGGTCGAGGGCGTGTCGCGGATGCAGAAGCTGCTCGCCGAGGCGCGCGACTGAGCGCTCGGTGAGCGCTCGGTGAGCGCCGCCCCCGCGCGGGGCGTCCGCGGGCCCCGGCCGGACCACCGGCCGGGGCCCGTTCTTTCGTTCCCGCCGTACCCGTTCGGAGAAAAGGGCTGTTTCACGGCGCCACTCTGCGGCAGGATCCCCGGATGGAGCACGTCCGCGATCTGCAACAGCTGCCGAAGGCCCATCTGCACCTGCACTTCACCGGGTCGATGCGGCCCTCCACCCTGCTGGAGCTGGCCGACAAGTACGGCGTCCACCTGCCGGAGGCACTGACCGGCGGCGAGCCGCCCCGCCTGCGGGCCACGGACGAGCGGGGCTGGTTCCGCTTCCAGCGGCTGTACGACATCGCCCGGTCCTGCCTGCGCGAGCCCGAGGACATCCGGCGGCTGGTGCGGGAGGCCGCCGAGGAGGACGTGCGGGACGGGTCGGGCTGGCTGGAGATCCAGGTCGACCCGACGTCGTACGCACCACGCCTGGGCGGGCTGATCGCGACGCTCGAGATCATCCTGGACGCCGTGGACGCCGCCTCGCGGGAGACCGGCCTGGGGATGCGGGTGGTGGTCGCGGCGAACCGGATGAAGCACCCGCTGGACGCCCGCACGCTGGCCCGGCTGGCGGTGCGGTACGCGGACCGGGGGGTCGTGGGGTTCGGGCTGTCCAACGACGAGCGGCGCGGGATGGCGCGCGACTTCGACCGGGCGTTCGCCATCGCCCGGGAGGGCGGGCTGCTGGCCGTGCCGCACGGCGGCGAGCTGACGGGACCGGCGTCCGTACGGGACTGCCTCGACGACCTGAAGGCGTCCCGCATCGGCCACGGCGTGCGGGCCGCGGAGGACCCGCGGCTGCTGCGGCGGCTGGCCGAGAAGGGCGTGACCTGCGAGGTGTGCCCGGCGTCGAACGTCGCCCTCGGCGTGTACGAGAAGCCCGAGCAGGTGCCGCTGCGGACGCTGTTCGACGCGGGCGTGCCGCTGGCGCTCGGCGCGGACGACCCGCTGCTCTTCGGGGCGCGGCTGGCGGACCAGTACGAGTTCGCCCGTCATCACCACGGCTTCACGGACGCCGAGCTGGCGGAACTGGCCCGACAGTCGATCCGCGCGTCGGTGGCCCCGGAGGACGTCCGCGCGAAGCTCCTGTCGGGCGTCGACACCTGGCTGACGGAGGGCTGAGGGGCGGGCTGGCGCGGCCGGGCTCCCTGCCGGGCCGTGACACCGGAAGGGCTTCCTGCCGGGCCCACTGTCGGCTGTGCCACTGGTCGGCCTCCCTGCCGGGCCCACGGGGTGCCCGCGGACCCGGCAGGGGGTGCGTCACGAGCAGACCGGAGGCTCGTCACCGGGGCCGGCCGGCACGAAGTCGATCGGGGGCAGCCCCGGCGACTCGAAGCGGAGCGTGTCCCCCGACATCCTGGCCATACCCGTCACGATGGTGTGGCGGCCGCTCCCGTCCAGTCCGGTGTCCGCCGCGCGGTCCCGCGGCGTCCGCCACGTCCGTCCGTCGAAGAGGGCGTACCGCAGTCCGCAGTGGACGTACAGGTCGTGCGGGTACCACGTGCGCTCCCGGGCGTTCTTCGGCGCCTGTTCCAGGACGGGCGGTCGTATCGGGTCCGGTGCGGGCAGGATCGGACAGTGGCCGCCTCCGGAGACCGACCTGAAGGTCAGTGAAGGCCCGGTACGGTCCCGACCGGCCGTGAACACCGCCGTGCTCTCGGAGGTCAGCTTCATGAATCCGGGCAGCCGGTCGGGGGGAGAATCCCCGCGGCCTGCCGGGGTGGGGCCGCCGGGGTCCGGCCCGGCACTGGGCAGGCCGTCACTCACCCACTTCCGGCCGGCGAACACGGCGAAGCGGTAGTCGCAACTGCTCACCAGGTCGTACGGGTACTCCACACCGGTCCGGGGCTGGGCCGGCCCCAGCCGCAGCGCCGTGTCCGAACCGTCCTCGTCGGAACCCTCGACGACCGCCAGCGAGTCGGAGGGCGGCGGTGCGGACGAGTAGCGGCTCCCCCAGCCCAGGCTCACCGCCGTCCCGCTCACCAGTACGGCGGCCGCGCAGGCCGCGCCCACCGCGGTGCGCCGTCGGTGGCGGGTGCGGCGGGCGTGGGCGATGACCGTGCCCGTGGGGGGTGCCGCGCCGGTGGCCGCCCCGTCCTTCGCGGCGAGTTCCCGCAGGCCCTGCCGGAGTGCGTCCTCGATGTGGCTCATCGTGTGCCCCTTCCCGCGTAGTCGGCGAGCGCGCCGGCGGCGCGCAGCCGCTCCAAGGCCCGGTTGGTCCGGCTCTTGACCGTCCCGGGCGAACAGCCGAGCAGTCCGGCCGTCTCCTCCACCGACAGGTCCTCGTAGAAGCGGAGCACCACCACGGCGCGCTGCGCGCGGGGCAGGGTGTCCAGGGCACGGGCCAGTTCGAGCCGTGCCTCCGCGTCGGCCGCTATGTCCGCGCGGTCCGCGGCCGCCACCGTCCCCTCGCCGCCGGGGTGGGCGGTCTCGGTGTGCCAGCGGCGGCGGCGCCAGGTGGCGTACAGGTTGACGACCACCTTGCGCGCGTACGCCTGCGGGGAGGCCCACCCCGCGGAGCGCCCCCACCGCAGGTACACCTTCACCAGCGCGGCCTGCACCAGGTCCTCCGCCGCGTGCCGGTCTCCCGTCAGGAGACGGGCGGTGCGCAGCAGGGAGGCGTACGACGCCTCGGTGAACCGTGTGAAGTCCTCGTCGTGATCCGGGGACGGAACCGTCCTCACGGATACCCCCTCGACCAGCGTGCCGTGGTCCCGGTCGCGCTTGACGCGGGGCCCTGTCACCCACTCGACAACCTGGGGGACCGACGGGGTTCCCTCAGGTTTTCGGCGCCCCTCCGCCCGGCGGGCGGGCGGGCGGAGGGGCGGGCGGGCGGAGGGGCGGGCGGGCGCGCAGGCAGGGGAGCCGGCCCCGGGCGACCCGCCCAGGGGGCACTGGCCCCCCGGGACGGGGCTGGGCGGGGCTGGGACGCCGGACCCGGACGGGGCGGGGACGCCGGACCACGGACGGGGTGGGTGTGGTGGGCCGGGCACGGGGGGCCGGGGGCCGGTCTTCCCGGCCCTCCCCCGTCCGAGTGGGGCCGGGCAGGCCAGGCCGGCCGGGGCCCGGTCGGCCTGCTCATCCGAGGCCGAGCCCGGCCGAGGCGGTGCCGGGCCGGGCCGGGCCGGGCCGGGGTCAGAGGGTGACGCCGACCGTCACGGGCTCGTTGACGAGGGTGACGCCGAACGCGTCGCGGACCCCCGCGACGACCTCGCGGGCGAGTGCGAGCAGGTCCTCGGTGGTGGCCTGGCCCCGGTTGGTGAGGGCGAGGGTGTGCTTGGTGGAGATGCGGGCGGGCCCGGCGCCGTACCCCTTGGTGAACCCCGCCCGGTCGATCAGCCACGCGGCGGACGTCTTGGTGCGGCCGTCGCCGGCCGGGTAGGCGGGCGGGGCGACGTCCGGTCCGAGGCGGTCGCGCACGCGGTCCAGGAAGGCGGCGTACGCGGTGTCGTCGAGGATCGGGTTGGTGAAGAACGACCCTGCGGACCACGTGTCGTGGTCGTCGGCGTCGAGGACCATGCCCTTGCCCGCGCGCAGGGCGAGGACGGTCTCGCGGGCGGCGGCGACGGGCACGCGGTCGCCCGGCTCGACGCCGAGGGCGCGCGCGGTCTCCGCGTACCGGATCGGGGCGCTCAGCCCCTGCGCGTCCTCCAGCTCGAACCGGACGCGCAGGACGACGAAGCGGTCCGGGTGGGCCTTGAAGCGGCTGTGCCGGTAGGAGAAGTCACAGGCGGCGTTGGGGAGCGTGACGACCTCGTCGGCGCGGCGGTCGTACGCCACGACCTCGGTGAGGGTGGTGGCGACCTCCTGGCCGTACGCCCCGACGTTCTGGATGGGGGTGGCGCCGGCGGAGCCGGGGATGCCGGCCAGGCACTCGACGCCGGCGAGCCCGGCCTCCACGGTACGGGCGACGGCGTCGGTCCAGACCTCGCCCGCGGCGAGCTCCAGGCGGGTGCCGTCGAGGGTGAAGCCGCGGGTCGCCACGCGCAGGGCGGTGCCGTCGAAGCCCTTGTCACCGATGACCAGGTTGGACCCGCCGCCGATGACCAGCAGCGGCGTACCGGACCGGTCGGCTTCGCGCACGGCGGCGACGACGTCGTCGTCGGTGGTGGCCGTGAGCAGCCGCGTGGCGGGGCCGCCGAGCCGGAACGTGGTCAGGGGGGCGAGGGGAGCGTCGTGGAGTTCCTGCACGCGCCCAAGCCTACGGTGCCCCACCCATCGGCCCCGGCCCACGGCCGGGGGGACGTCGTGGCGGGACGTGGTGGAGGGCGATCGTTCTGCGGCGGGCGGTACTTCTGCGGAGGGCGGTCCGGTTCGGCGGGTCCGCCCGCGGGCAGGGGTGCGTCCGACGCGCTGGGCGGTACGGACGGCGGGGCGGGCCTGAGGCCGGGGCTCCACCGGGGGGCGCGGCCGGGGTCGGTGGCGGGGCGTGGGGCCGCTCGAGCGGCGGGGCGCGCGTGCCCTGGAGGCCTGAGGCCCGGGAGTCCGGACCGCGACCTGACGTACGCGGCCGCCGGCGCGCACGCCTGCCGGGTCGCCGAACGGCTGGCTTCCGGGCGGCGGGGCGCGGCCGGTGCCGGAGGCCGGGGCCGGGTGGGGCCGTGCGGGCGGCGGGCGTGGCGTCTGAGCCGTAGGCGCCGGTGGGGGCCTGAGGCCCGGCCCTCATGGGCGGCGGGGCGCGGCTGGTGATGCCGGGCGGCAGGCGCGGGGCCGTACAGGACGGCGGGGCGCGTCTCGCGCCCCGGACGGGCCTGACGCCGGGGCGGCGGGTGCCCGGTGGGGCGGGGCACTCGGGCGCTGCGCCCCACCGTCCCGGCGGCCGGCCCGTCAGGCGGGCCGGCCTGGTGGCCGCGTCAGGCGAGCTGGACCACCGCACGGGACATGCCGAGGACCTTCTGACCCGCACTGGTGGCGGTGAGGTCGACGCGGACCCGGCCGTCGTCCAGCTTCGCGGCGACCTTCGCGCTGACCTCGATCAGGGCGCCCTGCTCGTCGTCGGGCACGATGACCGGCTTGGTGAAGCGGACGCCGTACTCGACGACCGCGGCGGGGTCGCCGACCCAGTCGGTGACGACGCGTACGGCCGCGGCCATCGTGAACATGCCGTGCGCGATGACGTCCGGCAGGCCGACCTCGCGGGCGAACCGCTCGTTCCAGTGGATGGGGTTGAAGTCCCCGGAGGCGCCCGCGTACCGCACCAGTGTGGCGCGGGTCACCGGGAAGCTCCGGGCCGGCAGCTCGGTGCCGACCTCGACCTCGTCGAATGCGATCTTCGCGGTCATGATGTTCCTCACGCCTCCTCTGCGGCGCGCGCCACGAGCTTCGTCCAGGCGGTCACCACGTGCTCACCGGCCTCGTCGTGCACCTCGCCCCGGATGTCGAGGATGTCGTTGCCCGCGAGGGACTTGATCGCCTCGATGGTGGAGGTGACCGACAGGCGGTCCCCGGCCCGTACGGGACGGCTGTACGCGAACTTCTGGTCGCCGTGCACGACCCGGCTGTAGTCGAGCCCCAGCTGCGGGTCGGCGATGACCTGGCCGGCCGCCTTGAACGTGATGGCGAACACGAACGTGGGCGGGGCGATCACCTCGGGGTGTCCGAGCGCCTTCGCGGCTTCCGTGTCGGTGTACACCGGGTTCGCGTCGCCGATGGCCTCGGCGAATTCGCGGATCTTCTCCCGGCCGACCTCGTACGGCGTGGTGGGCGGGTAGCTCCGCCCGACGAAGGACTGGTCGAGCGCCATGGACGCGGTACCTCCTGCGGTCCTGTCTGGGGCCGGCCGTGGTGCCGGCTCGGTGAGGTTGCGGTGGGGTGTGCGGGTGGTGCGTGGTGCGGTGGTGGTGCGGTCGTGCGTGGAGGGAAACGACACGAGGCCGCCCCCGATGGGGACGGCCTCGTGTACGAGCCTGTTCTTAGCGCGTTTCGCGGTGCGCGGTGTGCGCGTTGCAGCGCGGGCAGTGCTTCTTCATCTCAAGACGGTCCGGGTTGTTACGCCGGTTCTTCTTGGTGATGTAGTTCCGCTCCTTGCACTCCACGCAGGCCAGCGTGATCTTCGGGCGGACGTCGGTGGCAGCCACGTGAGTGCTCCTTGACGGACAAATGGACGGATGGAACGCAGAAAAGAGTAGCCGATCGAAGGACCGACCCCACAATCGGCTACTGGGAGTAGCGGTGACCGGACTTGAACCGGTGACACAGCGATTATGAGCCGCTTGCTCTACCGACTGAGCTACACCGCTTTGATGTATGGATCACCTCACCCGAAGGCGAGGTTCTCCCCACACCAGAGCCCCAATACGGAATCGAACCGTAGACCTTCTCCTTACCATGGAGACGCTCTGCCGACTGAGCTATTGGGGCGAGCGATGAAGACATTACACGGTCGGTGGCCGTTCACCCAAATCCGTTTGCCGCCCTCCCGGCTCGGGCCCGAACAGGCCCTACGGGGTCCGGTTCGTCCGGAGGCGCCCGGCCCGTCACGGGGCGGCCACAGAGCCCGCACATCCCCCGCCACGCTCCGCGTGCCGCACCCCGTCCTCCGCACCGCACCGGACCCTGCTCCCCCGCGCTGAGCGCCGACCCAGGTGGCACCCGCACCCGAGGCGACCCGGCCCCGCCCAACACGGCCGGCACGGCCGGCACGGCCGGGCGGATCCCGCGCACCCGACTCGGCCCACCCGGCTTACCCGCCCCAGCCAACCCATCCGAGCCGGCGAACCCATCCGGCCCGCGAGGCCCATCAACCCGGCCGACTCATCCCACTCACCCGACCCAACCGGCCCATTCGACCCGCCCGGTCCACGCACGCGACGCCCGCGCGCCCTGCTCACGCTCCGTAGCGACGCCTCATGTGTCACGCCGGCCCCACGCCGGTACGACTATTGCGCTCCTCCGCGAAGGCCGAACGGCGGCGCCCTAGGCTGCCTCACGCTGCGCGACCACGCCCTCGCCCCACGTGACCACCCACACCACCTGCCCACTTACCCAGGAGCCCCATGTCCTCCGACAGCCAGCAGCCGCGGCCGCCCGAGGGCGCCACCACCGACACGACCGCACTGCTGCTGAGCGGCGCCCGCCTCACCGACGGGCGGACCGTCGACGTACGGCTCAGCAGCGGGCGCATCGAGGCCGTCGGCACGCCCGGCAGCCTCGGCGCGCACGGTGCCCGCGTGGACCTCGCCGGGTACCTCCTGCTGCCGGCCCCCGCGGAACCGCACGCGCACGCCGACACGGCCCTCAGCGGCGACGTCCCCGGCCCCGTCCCGTACGCCGCCGAGGACGTCCAGCGGCGCGCCACGCAGGCGACGCTGCTCCAGCTGGGGCACGGGGCGACGGCGCTGCGCGCGCACGTCCGGATCGGCGACGTCCAAGGGCTGGCGTCGCTGGAGGCGGTGCTGCAGGCGCGGCGGTCGCTGCGGGGACTGGCCGACCTGACGGCGGTCGCCGTGCCCCGGCTGCTGACCGGCGTGGCCGGCGCGGACGGGCTGGCGATGCTGCGGGACGCGGTGAAGATGGGCGCGTCGGTCGTGGGCGGCTGCCCGGACCTGGACCCGGACCCGGCGGGGTACGTGGAGGCGGTGCTGGAGGTGGCCGCGGAGCACGGCTGCCCCGTGGACCTGCACACGGACGGGGACGACCCGGCGCGGCTGGCCCGGCTGGCGGCGATGGCGGGCGGGCTGCGGCCCGGGGTGTCCATCGGGCCGTGCGGCGCCCTGTCGCACCCGCCCGCCGACGCCCGCGCCCGGGTCGCGGACCAGTTGGCGGCTGCCGGGGTGACGGTGGTGTGCCTGCCGCAGGGCGGCTGCTCGGGCACGGAGGTGCGCGGGGCCGCGCCGGTGCGGTTGCTGCGGTCGGCGGGGGTGCGGATCGCCGCGGGCAGCGGCGCCCTGCGGGACGTGGCGAACCCGGTGGGGCGCGGCGACCCCCTGGAGGCCGCGTACCTGCTGGTGTCGCAGGGCGGGCTGCGCCCGGCGGAGGCGTACGGCGCCGTCAGCGAGGCGGCCCGGGAGGCGATGGGGCTGCCGGCGGTGCGGGTGGAGGCCGGGTTCCCGGCGGAGCTGCTGGCGGTGCGCGGGGAACGGCTGGCGGGGGTGCTGTCCCTCGCGTACAGCCGGATCGTCGTGCACCGGGGGCGGGTCGTGGCCCGGACGAGCGCGGTGCGCGAGTACTGCGACTCGGCGGCGGCGCTGGAACTGCCGCGCCAGGCCCGGCCGGACGCACGTCCGTGAGCGTTCCGCGCTCCGGCGCCGTACGGTCGTGAGCATGCGCATCGTCATCGCTGGAGGACACGGTCGGATCGCGCGGCGCCTGGAGCGCCTGCTGGCGGCGGCCGGACACGAGGTCGCGGGCATCATCCGCAAACCGGAGCAGGCCGACGCCCTGCGGGAGGCGGGCGCCGAACCGGTCCTCCTGGACATGGAGTCGGCGTCCCTGGAGATGGTCGCCGCGGTACTGCAGGGCGCCGACGCGGCGGTCTTCGCCGCGGGCGCCGGCCCGGGCAGCGGCGTGGACCGCAAGGAGACCGTGGACCGGGCCGCGGCGGTCCTCTTCGCCGACGCGGCGGAACGGGCGGGGGTGCGGCGGCTCGTCGTGGTGTCCAGCATGGGCGCCGACCCGGACCACCGGGGCGACGAGGTCTTCGACGCGTACCTGCGCGCGAAGGGCGCCGCCGACGCGCACGTCCGCGGCAAGACCAGCCTGGACTGGACGATCCTGCGCCCCGGCATGCTCACCGACGACGCGGGCACGGGCCTGGTCCGCCTGGAGGCCTCCACCGGCCGCGGCCCGATCCCCCGCGACGACGTGGCGGCGACCATCGCCGAACTCCTCGACTCCCCGGGCACCGCGGGCCTGACCCTGGAACTGATCAGCGGCTCGACCCCGATCCCGGTCGCCACGAAGGCCGTAGCCGGCAACTGACACCCCGACGACCCGCGTCGGACGGCCCCCTCGCCCTGCATCCCCGCCGGACGAGGGGGCCCCTGCGTGCCCGGGTGCCGTCCGTGGGGTGATGAGTCGCCAAGTGGGAGTGCAACTGTCGAGCCGGATTGTCAGAAGCGTCTGGTGAGATGGGAGCGCTCGCACTCGGGGAGGTAGCAGTGGTCATGCAGGGACAGGACCTGATCAAGAGGATCGGGAAGCTGAAGGCGGCACAGCGCTCCGCGGGCGGGACACTGCACCGTCCACTCCTCCTGCTCTGGGCCATCGCCCAGGCGGTGCACCGCAGGCCCCGGCAGCAGCCGTGGTCGGTCGTCAGGGCGGCCGTGCGTCCCCTGATCTCCTCGTACGCCGGTGTGACGGACGCGGAGCGGGGGGCGCTGGAAGCGTTCTGGGATCTGCAGGGGGACGGACTGTGGGAGGTGCACGTACCCGGGGGGCGGCCTCTGTCCGGCCGGGGTCGTCGACCGCAGGCTTCCGCGCTCGATGCCACGGATCCGCTCGCGGGGCTCCCCGAAGCGGACTACGAGCAGGTGGCCGAGGATCCTGCGCTGGCCGCCTGGGCCGTGGGCACCGTGCTCCACCGCTTCTTCGACCCGATACCCGCGGACCTGTTGGCCGACCTGGAACTGAGCAGGCTGATGGCCGGTCGGCTGGAGACGGCGCTGCGCCCGTTCGTGGGCGAGCCCTACCCGAACCGCCGGGCCATCGCGGACGTGTACGGCGGCAACCGCGTGCTCGGCATCACACCGCTGGCGGACGGCATCCTCACGGTCTACTCGGACGACAAGGGGCCGTACGCGGACCGGCGGATCCCCGAGACCAACTGGATCGCCTACACCGGTGACGGTCTGTCGGGCCACCAGAAGCTGGTCTCCGGGAACGCGTCCATGGCCGCCTACCAGGAGCAGCAGAAGGCCCTGCGGTACTGGCACAAGCCCTACGGCAGCGAGTGGACGTTCGAGACGTGGGCCGTCATCGTGCAGCGGCGGCGGCGTTGGGGTCGGGGGGAGGACAAGCGCGACCGACGGGAGTTCGTCTGGATCCTCGCGCCCGTGCCCTCCCCGCTCCGGGACTCGTGGCCCGCAGACGTGCGGGAGGCCCTGGCTGCTGACGACGGACGTCTGCACGACGACACGCTCGACTTCGTCCCGCCCGGTGCGGCCCTTGCCTCCGGCACGACCGCGGTGGACGACCATGAGCGCTACAGGCGGCTGAGCGAGGCGGCGCGACGTCGTGCCGCCAGCCGCACGGAACGCTCCAAGCTCACCACGGTCGAGCGTTACCTCCGCTCGACGGTTGCGCGGCAGGCGGTGCTCCTGCGCAGCGGCGGCCACTGCGAGAATCCTTCCTGTCTGGGGCACCCGCTGGAGCGTACGGACACGGGGGCTCCGATCCTCGAAGTCGATCACGTCAAGGACCTGGCGCGCGGGGGGCAGGACACCCCGGAAACCATGATCGCGCTCTGTCCGAACTGCCACGCCCTCAAGACGCGCGGCGAACAGCGGCAGCAGCTCCGGAAGGTCCTGCTGAACGTGGCGCGCCAGCGCCATCTCGACTTCGCCAGGTAGCGGCGGGCACACCGGCCTCCCACACATGGTGCAGATCGCGTTCGCGATCCGGCGACGGCTGGTCCGGAAGGTCCCGTCGCCGCCCGACTGGGCAGCGGGTGCGGACGCGCCCGGCCGGCGCACGTCCGCGCCTCGGGGACTCGCCGTGGCCGGTGGCCATCCAGTGCATACGACGATGGCCCCTGACTGCGTTTCCGCAGATCAGGGGCCATCCATTCGCGTGGCGGCGCCAGGATTCGAACCTGGGTAGGCTAAGCCGACGGATTTACAGTCCGCTCCCATTGGCCACTCGGGCACACCGCCATGGGATGCCGCCTTGGTGCTCCGCCTTTCGGCCTCGCTCCCCGGCAACGACGTAAACGATACCTGATCCCGGGGGGTGGTTCGCCACCGATTTCGATCAGTACGTGGGACGGGTGGGGGTGGCTAGGCTTGGGGTGGCGGTCGGCGCTGGGCCGCCGCCCTCGCAACCACCCGACGCAAGGAGCCACAGGACATGGCCGACTCCAGTTTCGACATCGTCTCGAAGGTCGAGCGGCAGGAGGTCGACAACGCCCTCAACCAGGCGGCGAAGGAGATCTCCCAGCGCTACGACTTCAAGAACGTCGGCGCGTCGATCTCCTGGTCCGGCGAGAAGATCCTGATGCAGGCGAACTCCGAGGACCGGGTCAAGGCGATCCAGGACGTCTTCGAGACCAAGCTGGTCAAGCGCGGGATCTCGCTGAAGTCGCTGGAGACGGGCGAGCCGCAGCTCTCCGGCAAGGAGTACAAGATCTTCGCGACGATCCAGGAGGGCATCTCGCAGGAGAACGCCAAGAAGGTGGCGAAGATCATCCGCGATGAGGGCCCCAAGGGCGTCAAGGCGCAGGTGCAGGGCGAGGAGCTGCGGGTCAGCTCGAAGAACCGGGACGACCTGCAGGCCGTGATCGCGCTGCTGAAGGGCAAGGACTTCGACTTCGCGCTGCAGTTCGTGAACTACCGCTGACGCGTGCGGTGTTCCGGGCGGGACGGGGGCGGACGCGGCCGGTGGCCGGTCCGCCCCCGCCTCGTCACGGGGTGCCTGATGTCGGATTTCCGCCAGCGGCGAGTGGGCGGCGCGGCACAGACTGGTGGGGGAAGAAGGGACCGACCATGACGGTGTACGCGCAGGTCGAGGGGCCGTTGGGCGCCATGTTGCTGGTGGGTGAGGAGAGCGGGGACGGCGCTGTCGCGCTCGTCTCGCTGTCCCTGCCGGAGCAGAAGGGGGCGGTCGCCGTGCGCGAGGGGTGGCGGCACGCGCCCGGGGCCTTCGAGCCGGTCGCGGCGCAGCTGGAGGAGTACTTCGCGGGACGGCGGCGGGTGTTCGACGTGCCGGTGGCTGCCGGCGACGTCGGCAGTGAGTTCCAGCGGCGTGTCTGGCGGGCGGTGGAGGACATCCCGTACGGCACGACCGCCTCGTACGGGGAGGTCGCGGCGCGGGTGGGGGTCACGGGTGCCGGGGTGCGAGCCGTGGGGACGGCGATCGGGCGCAACCCGCTGCTGGTGGTGCGGCCTTGCCACCGGGTGATCGGGGCGGACGGTTCGCTGCGCGGCTACGCGGCGGGGCCGGAGCGCAAGGAGCGCCTCCTCGGCATCGAGGGCGCACTGGTCCGGTGACGCAGGCGTTGTTCCCGCTGGGCGGCGGCCGCGCCGAGGTGGCGCCGGGGGCGGTGCACGTGCCGGGGTGGCTGTCGGTGGAGCGCCGGCGGGAGCTGGTCGAGGCGTGCCGCGCATGGGCGCGCGGTCCGGTGCCGCTCCGGCACACCGCGCTGCCGGGCGGCGGGGTGATGTCGGTGAGGACCGTGTGCCTGGGATGGCACTGGCTGCCGTACCGGTACTCACGGACGGCGGACGACGTGAACGGGGCGCCGGTCGCGCCCTTCCCCGGGTGGCTCGGGGATCTCGGGCGGGAGGCGGTGGCCGCGGCCTACGGCGAGGGTGCGGAGGGGGAGGTCGGGACCGACGGCGCCGGGACGGACGGCAGGCGGTACGCGCCTGACGCCGCGCTGGTGAACTTCTACGACGGGGACGCCCGCATGGGCATGCACCAGGACCGCGAGGAGCGTTCCTCGGCCCCGGTGGTGTCCCTGAGCATCGGCGACAGCTGCCTGTTCCGGTTCGGGAACACCGAGTCGCGCGGGCGGCCGTACACCGATGTGCTGCTGGAGTCCGGGGACCTGTTCGTCTTCGGCGGGCCGTCACGGTTCGCGTACCACGGGGTGCCGAAGGTGTACCCGGGCACCGGCGATCCGGAGTCGGGGATGCGGGCGGGGCGGTTGAACCTCACCCTGCGGGAGACGGGGCTCCCGGGAGCCGGGTGACCCGGAGGCCGGGGCCGGGTCAGCGGGGCCTGGAGTGGCCGAACAGGATCCGGTAGGCGATCAGCAGGACCAGGGAGCCGCCGATGGCCGCGAGCCAGGTCGCGCCGTCGTAGAAGTCGTTGCTGATCGGCCGGTCCAGGTAGCGGGCTGATATCCAGCCGCCGGTGAACGCGCCGGCGATGCCGATGAGGGTCGTGCCGATCAGGCCACCGGGGTCGCGGCCGGGGAGCAGCACCTTGGCGACGACGCCGGCGAGCAGGCCCAGGACGATCCAGCTGATGACGCTCACGCGGTGTTCCTTCCGTCGGGGCCGTGCGGGGCCGTGGTGGCCCGGGGCTGTGGTGGCCTGGGGCTGTGGGGGGCCGGGGGCCGGGGGTCGTCGGGCTGGGGTGGCCGTGGCGCCGTCTTTGCCGTCGGGGCGTCGTTGGCTCAGGGCGTGGTTGCCGCTGGGCCGTTCATGCGGTTCGCGTGGTGTGTCTGTCCTGGAGGACGCCCGGGATGGGTCGGGTGGTTGCGCAGGTCAGTAGGGTGCGGCGCATGGTACGCACTCTGCGACGGTCGCTCGGGCTCTTCGACGCGGTCATGGTCGGTCTGGGCGCGATGTTGGGCGCCGGGGTCTTCGCGGCGCTCGGGCCGGCCGCACGGGCGGCCGGGAGCGGGCTGCTCCTGGGTCTGGCGCTCGCCGCGGCCGTCGCCTACTGCAACGCGATGGCCTCGGCGCGGCTGGCCGCGCGCTACCCGGCGTCAGGCGGCACGTACGTCTACGGGCGGGAGCGGCTTGGTCCTTTCTGGGGGTACCTGGCGGGCTGGGCGTTCGTCGTGGGCAAGACGGCGTCGTGCGCGGCGATGGCGCTGACGGTGGGCGTGTACCTGTGGCCGGGGCAGGCCCACTCCGTGGCGGTGGCGGCGGTCGTGGTGCTGACGGCGGTGAACTACGGCGGGGTGCAGAAGTCGGCGTGGGTGACGCGCTGGATCGTGGCGGTGGTGTTGGCCGTGCTGGCCGCCGTGGTGGTGGCCTCCCTCGGTTCGGAAGCGGCGGACCTCGGCCGGCTGGGGCCGGGGCGCGACGCCTCGGTGGGCGGGGTGGTGCAGGCGGCGGGGCTGCTGTTCTTCGCGTTCGCGGGGTACGCCAGGATCGCGACGCTCGGCGAGGAGGTCCGCGATCCCGGGCGGACGATCCCGCGGGCGGTCCCGGTGGCGTTGGGGATCGTGCTGGTGGTGTACGCGTGTGTGGCGGTGTCCGTCCTCTCCGTGCTGGGCGCGGGTGGGGTGGCCGGGTCATCGGCGCCCCTGGCCGACGCCGTGCGCGCGGCGGGCGCCGACGGGCTGGTGCCGGTGGTGCGGGTGGGCGCGGCGGTGGCGGCGCTCGGCGCGCTCCTGGCGCTGGTCCTCGGGGTGTCCCGTACGGCCTTGGCCATGGCGCGGGACGGACACCTCCCGCGGGGGCTCGCGGCCGTCCACCCGCGCTTCGGGGTGCCGCACCGCGCCGAGCTCGTGGTGGGTGCGGTCGTCGCGGTGGTGGCGGCGACCGCCGACCTGCGCGAGGCGATCGGCTTCTCGTCCTTCGGCGTGCTCGTCTACTACGCGATCGCCAACGCCTCGGCGTGGACGCTCTCGGCGGGGGCGTCCCGGGTGCGGCTGCTCGCCGCGGGGGGCCTCGCGGGATGTCTGGTGCTGGCCTTCTCCCTGCCGCTCGGCTCGGTGCTGGCGGGTGCGGCCGTGCTGGCGGTGGGAGCGGTGCTGTACGCGGGGCGGGCGGGCGTCGACGGACGGTCCGGGCGGGCCGGGCAGCCGGAGCGGCCTGGGCGGGGCCGCTAGCGGTGCGACGACCGACCCGGGGTCATATCCGGGCGCGGTGGTGAGGGGCGCGGCGTGGTCCGGAGGGCCCCCGGGTCGACGACCACCTGTGTCGGGGCGAGGTGTGCCGTGACGGCATGCGTGTGTCTGTGACGCCGTGTAGTCGCCATGACGCTGTGTAGTCGCTCATGAGTCCATGGTGCAGCACTCGGGCGACAGTCGTCACAGCCTGTGGATAACCCCGGTCACCGGGCCGTGAACGGCTGGTCGCTGGAGACGATGTCCTTGCCGAGTGGCAGCAGGGAGACCGGGATCAGCTTGAAGTTGGCGATGCCGAGGGGGATGCCGATGATCGTCACGCACAGGGCGATGCCGGTGACGATGTGGCCGAGGGCCAGCCACCAGCCCGCCAGGACGAGCCACAGGACGTTCGCGACGAAGGAGGGCGCGCCCGCGTCCCGCCGGTCGACGACGGTGCGGCCGAAGGGCCAGAGGGCGTAGCCGCCGATGCGGAAGGCGGCGACGCCGAACGGTATGCCGATGATCGTGACGCACAGCAGCAGACCGGCCGCGAGGTAGCCGAGGAAGAGCCAGAAGCCGCTGAGTACCAGCCAGATCAGGTTGAGGATCGTCTTCACGGGCGGTGGCCTGCCATCTGTTCGAGCCGGGCGATGCGTTCCGCCATCGGCGGGTGGGTGGAGAACATGCGGGACATGCCCTGTCCGGGCCGGAACGGATTGGCGATCATCATGTGGCTCGCCGTCTCGATCCGCGGCTCGGGAGGCAGGGGCAGCCGCTGCGTACCGGCCTCCAGCTTCCGCAGGGCGGCGGCGAGGGCGAGCGGGTCGCCGGTGAGCCGGGCGCCGGACGCGTCCGCCTCGTACTCGCGGGAGCGGCTGACCGCCAGCTGGATGACCGAGGCTGCGAGCGGACCCAGGATCATGATCAGGAGCATGCCGAGGAGGCCCGGGCCCTCGTCGTCGTCCGAGCGGCCGATCGGGATGAGCCAGGCGAAGTTCACCAGGAACACGATCACGGAGGCGAGGGCTCCGGCGACCGACGAGATGAGGATGTCCCGGTTGTAGACGTGGCTCAGCTCGTGTCCGATGACGCCGCGCAGTTCACGCTCGTCGAGGAGGCGCAGGATGCCCTCGGTGCAGCAGACGGCGGCGTTGCGGGGGTTGCGGCCCGTCGCGAACGCGTTGGGGGCCTGGGTCGGGGAGATGTAGAGCCTCGGCATCGGCTGCCGGGCCTGTGTGGAGAGCTCGCGGACCATCCGGTAGAGCTGCGGCGCCTCGAACTCGCTGACCGGGCGGGCCCGCATCGCGCGCAGGGCGAGCTTGTCGCTGTTCCAGTAGGCGTACGCGTTCGTTCCGAGAGCGACCAGGACGGCGACGACCAGGCCCGTGCGCCCGAAGAGGCCGCCGATCACGATGATGATCGCGGACAGCCCTCCGAGGAGTACGGCGGTCCTCAGCCCGTTGTGCCGGCGGTGCACGGTACGCCCTCCAAGTGGTGCGGCAGGGGAACCCTTCGCTGGTGTTGCTCCACTGTCCAGTGGACCCTCCCGTACTGGTCAACGCGAGGCGGGAGTGGCTGGTTCCCTTGCGCGCGCCGGGGCGGGCGCTGCGCCGGACGGGTGACGGGCGGGGGCATGGGCCCGCCCCGCCGGGAGCATGGGCCCGCCCCGGGCGGGGGCGTGGACGGCCCCGGGCAGGGCGCGGGTGCGGCGTGGCGCAGACCGTGGACCGGCCCGGGGCGGGCCGTGGGCCCGCTCAGGGCGGGGCGTGTGGGTCCCGGAAGGCGCGCGCCGGGGCTTGACGCGGGGGCTCGCGCGCGGGGCGAGTTCCGGTGCCGGAGAGGGCGTACCCGCCCCGGCCCGGCCTGGTCGGGCCGGGCCGGGCGGGGCGCGGATGGGTCAGAACAGCGTGGTGGCCGCGAAGCGGAGCACCAGCTGCGGGTAGCCCGAGAGCAGCACACCACCGACGGCGGTCAGCGCCACCGCCACGGCGAGGCCGGCGGGCACCCGGTGCCGTACCGGAGCCTCCGCCTCCTCGGTGGCGGCCTCCGGTGCCCGGAACAGGACGGCGGTCCAGCGCAGGTAGTAGTAGAGGGCGATGACGACGTTGACGCCCATCACGACGGCGAGCCAGCCGAGGCCCGCGTCGACCGCGGCGGAGAAGACGACGACCTTGGCGAACAGGCCGATGACGCCGGGCGGCAGGCCCGCCAGGCACAGCAGGAAGAAGCCCATGGCGAGGGCGGTCACCGGCCGGGTGGCGTACAGGCCCCGGTAGTCGGCGATCCGGTTCGCCGGGTGGGTGCGGGCGACGACCGCGGCGACCGCGAAGGCCCCGAGGTTCACGACGGCGTACACCAGCGCGTACGCGACGGTGGCGCCGACCTGGTCGTCACTGGAGTACGCCGCGGCGGCGATCGGGACCAGGAGGTAGCCCGCCTGCCCCACGGACGACCAGGCGAGGAGGCGGACCGCGCTCAACGCGCGCGTGGGGGCCTGCCGCAGCGCGGCGACGTTGCCGACGGTCATCGTGAGGGCGGCCAGTACGGCGAGTGCCGGACCCCACACGTCGGCGTACGACGGGAAGGCGACGACCGTCACCAGGACGAGGCCGGTGAAGCCGACCGCCTTGCCGACGACGGACAGGTACGCGGCGACCGGCAGGGGGGCGCCCACGTAGGTGTCGGGCACCCAGAAGTGGAAGGGCGCGGCCGCCGTCTTGAAGGCGAAGCCGACCAGCGTGAGGGCGACACCCGCCTTGGCGAGCGTGCCGAGCTGTGCGGGGACGTCGTCGAGCTGCCCGGCGATCTCCGTCAGGTGGAGGGTGCCGGTCGCGGCGTACACGAAGCTCACGCCGAGGAGGGTGACGGCGGTCGCCGTGACGGAGGAGAGGAAGAACTTCAGCGCCGCCTCCCCGGACATGCGGTCGCCGCGCTTCAGGCCGACGAGCGCGAAGGCCGGGAGCGAGGCCACCTCCAGGGCGACGACGAGGGTGGCCAGGTCGCGCGAGGCGGGCAGCAGGGCCGCGCCGGCCGCGGAGGACAGCAGCAGGAACCAGTACTCGCCGGCCGGGAGCTCGTCCCGGGTGAGCGCGACGGACAGGAGCGCCGTCAGCAGGGCGCCGCCGAGGACGAGGAGCTGGATGGCGAGCGTGAAGTGGTCGGCGGTGTAGCTGCAGGCGTCCGGGGTGCCGGTCAGGCAGAAGGTGGAACGGTCGCCGGCGCGGAGGGGCACCAGCGTGGCGAGCGCGGCGACGAGGCCGGCGATCGCCGCCCAGGCGAGGACCGGCTTGCGCCGCGGCGGGAGGAACAAGTCGGCGACGAGCACGGCGAGGGCGACGACGGCGACGACGGTCGGCGGCGCGATGGCCACCCAGTCGACGGCCTGGACGACGTCGGCGGCGGGCGCGGCGGCCGGCGCGGCGAGGTCGGCGGCGGTCACGGGCGTGCCGGTCACGGCTGCGGCGGTCACGACTTGCCTCCTGCGAGAAGCTGCTGCACGGCCGGGTCGGTGAGGCCGAGGAGGACCGCGGGCCAGAGGCCGGCGAGGACGGTGAGGGCTGCCAGCGGGGTCCACGCGGCGAACTCGTGGCCCTGGACGTCGGCGACCGCGGGCTGGTCGGCGGTGGGCCGGGCGCCCATGCAGACGCGGCGCACGACGACGAGGAGGTACGCGGCGGTGAGCAGCGTGCCGAAGCAGGCGACGGCCGTGTAGGTGAGGAACGCGGGGCGGCTGAGGCCCTCGGCGGGCTGGAACGCGCCGAACATCGCGAGCATCTCGCCCCAGAAGCCGGCCAGCCCGGGCAGTCCGAGGGAGGCGACGGCGCCGAAGGCGAGGAGGCCGCCGAGGCGGGGCGCGCGGCCGTACAGCGCGGCGCCGGTCGCGCCGGCGAGGGTGTCGAGGTCCGCGGTGCCGAAGCGGTCCTTCACGGCACCGACGAGGAAGAAGAGGAGCCCGGTGATCAGGCCGTGCGCGATGTTGGCGAAGAGCGCGCCGTTGACGCCGGTCGGGGTCATGCTGGCGATGCCGAGGAGCACGAAGCCCATGTGGCCGACGGAGGAGTAGGCGATGAGGCGCTTCAGGTCGCCCCGGGCGCCGCTCCTGGCGAGCGCGAGGCAGGCGAGCGACCCGTAGATGATCCCGGCGACGGCGAAGGCGGCGAGGTACGGGGCGAAGACGTGCATGCCGTCGGGCGCGATCGGCAGGACGATCCGGACGAAACCGTACGTTCCCATCTTGAGGAGGACGCCGGCGAGGAGGACCGAGCCGACGGTGGGCGCGGCGGTGTGCGCGTCCGGCAGCCAGCTGTGCAGCGGCCACATCGGCGTCTTCACCGCGAGCCCCACGCCGATCGCGAGGACGGCGATGACCTGCAGCGACGTGCTCAGCGCGCGGCCGTTGTCAGTGGCGAGTGCCACCATGTCGAACGTGCCCGCCTTCAGTCCGACGAGGAGCAGGCCGAGCAGCATGACGACCGAGCCGAGGAGGGTGAAGAGGATGAACTTCCAGGCGGCCGCCTGTCGGCCCTCGCCGCCCCAGCGGGCGATGAGGAAGTACATCGGGATGAGCACCATCTCGAAGGCGAGGAAGAACAGCAGCAGGTCCAGGACGGCGAAGGTGGCCAGCGTGCCGGCCTCCAGGACGAGCAGCAGCGCGACGAAGGCCCTCGGGGAGGGGCCCGCGGGGGGCTTGGCGTAGCTGTACAGCGCGCAGAGGAAGGTCAGCAGCGCGGTCAGGACCAGGAGGGGGAGGGAGATGCCGTCGACACCGAGGTGGATCCGTACGTCCAGGGCGGGGATCCAGCTGATGTCCGTCGTGGCCTGCATCCTCGACGCGTTGTCGTGGTCGAAGCCGAGCGTCAGGGCGATGGCGGCGGCCAGGACCGCGCCGGTGACGGTCACGCCGTGGCGCAGGACGGCCTGGTCGGGTGACGTCCCCTTGAGTCCGGGCGGGGCCGGCAGGAGCGCCGCGACGGCACCGAGGAGGGGCGCGGCGACGATGAACGCCAGGAGGAACTGCATCACGGATTCGCTCATATCGATCACGGTTCACGCTCCGGCGGCGACGAGGACGGCGGCGACCGCCAGGACGACGGAACCGGCGAGCAGGACGCTGAGGTAGGTCTGCACGTTGCCGGTCTGGGCGCGGCGCACCGCCGCCCCGAGCAGACCGGTCGTGGCGCCCGCTCCGCGTACGTAGGTGTCGACGACCTCGCGGTCGAGGAAGCGGACCAGCGAGGCCGCCGCCCGGACGGGGCGTACGAACACGGCGGTGTAGAGGGCGTCCAGGTGGAAGCCGGTCACCGCGTGCCGGTGGAGCGGGCCGAGGAGGAGGCGTCCGGGGTCGGCGGGGTCGGGCGCTGAGGCGATCGAGCCGTAGGCCGGGGTGTGGGTGGTGATCGCCTCGGCCTCGGAGACGGCGGGTTCCGCCTCGGGGTGGGCGGCGACGGCGCCGAGCGGGACGTGCGCGGCGCGGGTGGTGGCCCGGCGCCAGGCGGCGTACGTGATCAGGCCGCCGACGAGGGCGGTGCCCGTGCCCAGGACCGCGGTGGTGGTGGTCGGGGTGAGGGCGTGGCCGTCGAACCAGTCGTCGAGGGAGGTGACGGCCAGGCCGAAGGCGAGCGAGGGGACCGCGAGCACCCACAGGACGGCGCTCATGGCGAGCGGCTGACGGCCGTGGTCGGGGACCTCCTCCCCGCGGCCGCGGAAGGCGAGCAGCCACAGGCGCGTCGCGTAGGCGGCGGTGAGGAGGGCGGTGAGGAGACCGGCCACGAGGACGATCCACCCCGCCCCGGCGGGGGCGACGTCCCGGTCGCCGAGCGCGGTGTGCTCGGCGGCGACGAGGACGGCCTCCTTGGAGAAGAAGCCCGCGAACGGCGGGATCGCGGCGAGCGCGAGGAGGGCGACCGTCATCGTCCAGTACGCGTCGGGGATGCGGCGGGCGAGGCCGCTCATGCGGGACATGGCGGCCAGCGAGTTGGTGCCGGCGGCGTGGATGACCACGCCCGCGGCGAGGAAGAGGACCGCCTTGAAGGCGCCGTGCGACAGGAGGTGGAAGACGGCGGCGCCGCGGTCGCCGACGGCCAGGGCACCCGACATGTAGCCGAGCTGGCCGATGGTCGAGTAGGCGAGGACCCGCTTGATGTCGTCCTGGGCGAGCGCGGCGAGGGCCGAGCCGACCATGGTCAGCGCGGCCATCACGGCGAGGACGGTCAGGGCGGCCGCGGAGGCGGCGAAGACGGGGAGGAGGCGCGCGACGAAGTAGATGCCGGCGGCGACCATCGTCGCGGCGTGGATGAGCGCGGAGACCGGCGTCGGGCCGGCCATCGCGTCCGGGAGCCAGGTGTGCAGCGGGAACTGGGCCGACTTGCCCGCGACCCCGGCGAGGAGCAGCAGCGCGACCAGGGTGGGGTGGTCGAGGCCGCCCGCGGCGACGGCGCCGAGGACCCCGGTGATCCGGAACGTCCCGGCGTCGGCGGCGAGGGCGAACAGGCCGAGGAGGAACGGGACGTCGCCGAGCTTCGTGACGAGGAACGCCTTCAGGGAGGCGGCCCGCGCCTCGGGCGTCTCCCAGTAGTGACCGACGAGGAAGTACGAGCAGACGCCCATGACCTCCCAGCCGACCAGCAGCACCATCAGGTCGCCGGAGTAGACGACGAGCAGCATCGCGGAGGTGAAGAGGGAGACGAGCGCCGCGTACGACGGGTAGCGGGGGTCGTCGCGCAGGTAGGCGGTCGAGTAGATCTGCACGCAGGACGCGACCAGGCCCACGAGGACGGCCGTGAGGGCGGCGAAGCCGTCGACGTGCAGGGCCAGGTCGACGGGGACCGAGCCGGTCGGGGTGAGTTGGGTGGCCGCGTCGACGGCCTTCCCACCGCCCTGGCGCGCGGCGACCAGCACGGCCAGGACGAACGCGGCCACGGTCGGCAGGACGGCCAGGGGCCGTACGAAACCGGGTGCGGTGCGGCCGAGGAGGAGGCCGGCGGCCGCGCCGAGGAACGGGAGGAGGGGGACGAGGACGGCGAGGGTCGTGGTGGTCACGCGGTGGCCTCAGCCTTCTTGCCGGTCTGCTCGTGGGCGGCCCCGTCGCCGCCCGGGGTCTCGGCGTTGTCGCGGAGCCGGTCGATGTCGGCGGTGCCGCGGCTGCGGTGGACCATCAGCACGATGGCCAGGCCGATGCCGATCTCGGCGGCGGCGATGGCGATGGTGAAGAGCGTCAGCGCCTGTCCCGCGTGGAGGGTGTCGCGGAGCCAGACGTCGAAGGCGACCAGGTTGAGGTTGACGGCGTTGAGCATCAGCTCGACGGACATCAGGACCAGGATGGCGTTGCGCCGGGCGAGGACGCCGTACAGGCCGGTGCAGAAGAGCAGCACGGCGAGGACGGCCGGATAGGCGAGGTGCATCAGCGCTTCCCCTCCGCCCCGGAGTCGCCCTTGCGGGAGAGGACGATCGCGCCGACGAGCGCGGCGAGCAGCAGGACGGAGAGCGCCTCGAAGGGCAGCACCCAGTTGCGGAAGAGCATCTCCCCGGTGACCCGGGTGCTGCCCTGGACCGGGCCGTCGAGGTCGATCCAGGTGGTGCGGAAGGCGTCCACGACCACCCAGACGAGGGCGGCCGCGGCGGCCACCGCCACGGCGAGGGCGGCGGGCCGGTTGCCGGAGTCCGCGTCCGGGGAGCGGCCGATGGGGGCCTTGGTGAGCATGAGACCGAAGAGGAGGAGGACGACGACGGAGCCGACGTAGATGAGCACCTGGACCCAGGCGATGAACTCGGCCGTGAGGAGCAGGTACTCGACGGCGATCCCGCCGAGGGCGACGACCAGCCAGAGCGCGGCGTGGACGAGCTGGCGGGTGGTGACCGTGATCACCGCGGCGCCGAGGGTGACGACGCCGACGAGGAGGAACGCGATCTCCGTGCCGGTGGGCGAGAGGAAGCCGTGGCCGGCCGCGAGGGTCATGGCGGCGGGCGCCGTGGCGGGGGTCATGCGGTGCCTCCCTCGCGGGGGGTCCCGGGGGCGCCCGGGGCGTCGGGGGTACCCGGGGCGTCGGGGCCGGGGGTGGTCGGAGTGGTCGGCGCGCCCGGGGTGGCGGGTGGGGCGGGCTGGGTCGTGGCGGCCTGCTGGGCGGCGAGCTTCTCGGCTGCCTTGCGGGCCGCGACGAGCTCCTTCGGCTCCTCCGCGCCGGCGTCCAGCGCGGGCGGCTCCGGCACGGTCCACATCCACTCGCGGAGCTTGTCCCGCTCGTGCGTGAGGTCGCGGATGTCCGTCTCCGCGTACTCGAACTCCGGCGACCAGAACAGCGCGTCGAAAGGACACACCTCGATGCAGATGCCGCAGTACATGCAGAGCGAGAAGTCGATCGCGAACCGGTCGAGGACGTTGCGGCTGCGCTCCCGTCCGCCGGGCGCGGCGGCCGGCACCGTCTCCTTGTGGGAGTCGATGTAGATGCACCAGTCGGGGCACTCGCGGGCGCACAGCATGCAGACCGTGCAGTTCTCCTCGAACAGGCCGATGACGCCGCGGCTGCGCGGCGGGAGTTCGGGCTGGACGTCCGGGTACTGCGCGGTGTGGCTCTTCCTCGTCATCGTCCGGAGGGTGACGGCGAGGCCCTTGGCCAGGCCGGATCCGGGGATCGGGGCCATTACTGGATCACCACCTTGACGACGCCGGTGAGGGCGATCTGGGCGAGCGCGAGCGGCACGAGCGTGGTCCAGGCGAGCTTCTGGAGCTGGTCCTCGCGCAGCCGCGGGTAGCTCACTCGCAGCCAGATGACGACGAAGGCGAGGACGGCCGCCTTCAGCAGCGTCCACACCCAGCCGAGGCCGTCGGCGCCGAACGGGCCGTGCCAGCCCCCGAGGAAGAGGACGGTGGTCAGACCGCACAGGACGACGATGCCCGCGTACTCGGCGAGCAGGAACAGGGCGAAGCGCAGACCGGTGTACTCGGTGTACGCCCCGAAGATGATCTCCGAGTCGGCGACGGGCATGTCGAACGGCGGGCGCTGGAGCTCGGCCAGGCCCGCGACGAAGAAGACCAGCGCGCCCACGATCTGCCACGGCAGCCACCACCACTCGAACGCGTCGAGGATGCCGGGGAGGGAGACGGTCCCCGCCGCCATCGCGACGGAGGCGGCCGCGAGCAGCATGGGCAGTTCGTAGGCGAGGAGCTGCGCGGCGGTGCGGAGACCGCCGAGGAGGGAGAACTTGTTGGCGGACGCCCAGCCCGCCATGAGCGAGCCGAGGACGCCGACGCCCATCACGGCGAGGACGAAGAAGACGCCCGCGTCGACGAGCACGCCGACCGCGCCCTCGCCGGGTCCGATCGGGATGGCGACGAGCACGAGGAGGTACGGGAGGAGCGCGACGGCGGGCGCGAGCTGGAAGACGCGGCGGTCGGCGGCGGCCGGGACCACGTCTTCCTTCTGCGCGAACTTCACGCCGTCGGCGACGAGCTGCGCCCAGCCGTGGAAGCCGCCGGCGTACATGGGGCCGAGGCGGCCCTGCATGTGCGCCATCACCTTGTGCTCCGTCTGGCCGATCACCAGGGGCAGCACCAGGAACACGGCGAAGACGACGACCAGGCGGAGGGCGACGTCGAGTGCGTCGTTCACGCGTCGTCTCCTTCGGGGCGTCGTCGGTCGGGGGCGGGGTCCGGGGCCGGCGCCGGGGCCGGGTTCGGGTCCGGGGCTGTGCCCGGGCCCGGGGCGGAGTCCGGGTCCGAGGCCGGGTCCGTGGCCGCGTCCTGCCCCGGGTCCGAAGCTGGGTCCGAGTCCGTGGCCGCGTCCTGCCCCGGGGCCGGGTCCTGCCCCGGGCCCGGGTCCGGGGCTGCGGGTCGGCCGGGGGCCGGGGCGCCGGTCCGGTCCTCGGTCGGGCCCTGCTCCGGGGTCGGTCGTGGCGGGTCGGCCGGGTCGGGGGGCTCGAAGGCGGGGCGCGGGTTGTTCCACGGGGCGTCCGCGCTGCGGGTGCGCGGGGGCGCCGCCGGAGCCTGGTCGGCCGGGCGCTCGTCCTCGGTGGGGCTCCGGCGCTGACTGGCCGATCCCTCGCCCGCCGTACGGGCGCGGCGCGGCGGGCGAGCGGCGCCACCCGGTGCCGTACCGGGCGGGGCGGCCGGAGGCGTGGCGGGCGCCGCGGAGGCCTCCGAGACGCCGGCGCCCTCCGCGGGCGGGGTGGCGGGCGCCGGCGCCGCGGCGCCGGACCCGGACGCCGGAACGCCGGACGCCGGAACGCCGGGCGCCGCGGTACCGGGCGTCGCCGCAGCGGCACCCTCCGCGCCGCCGGACGGGCCACCGGGCGTCGGGGCGGCCGCGCCCCCCGACGTGCCGGGCGCTGCCGCGGTGCCCTGGCTGCTGGAGCCCTCGCCCGCCGTGCGCGTCCGGCGTACCGGTCGGTCGCCGGCGGCGCCGGCGCGCGCGGGGCCGCCGGCGCCGCCGGCGCGCGCGGCGCGGGCCGGGCGGGCCGGGGCGGGCGGGAGCTGGCCCTTCAGCGGACCCCACTCGTTGGGGTCGGGCACGCCGGGCGGCAGCATCTGGCGCCGCTTGGGGCCGCCGTGCGCCGCGCCCGCCGCGGACTCGCCCGGCTCCTTGGCACCCGGCCACGCCTTGGCGACGCGCGCCGCGAGGACGAAGTCCTTGCGCAGCGGGTGGCCTTCGAAGTTCTCCGGGAGCAGCAGGTGCGCGGGGTTCGGGTGGCCCTCGAAGGTGACGCCGAACATCTCGTGCGTCTCGCGCTCGTGCCAGCCGGCGCCCGCGTACACGCCGACCGCGGTGGGCAGGACGGGCGCGTCGTGCGGGACGGTCGTGCGCAGCATGAGGCGGCGGACGGTGCCGCCCTCCAGGGCGGCGACGTGGGCGCAGACGCGGAAGCCGGTGCCGGGCTCGTCGACGGCGCTCAACCAGTCGAAGTAGGTGCAGCCCAGCGCGTCCCGCGCGGTCTCCAGCGCGGTGGTCCACGCCCCCGCCGGGACGTCGACCGTCAGCAGGTCGTACGCCCGCTCGGCGGTCGCCTCCGCACCGAAGACATCGGTGACGGCGTCGGGCAGGGTGTCGTACGCGTTCACCGGGCACCGCCTGCGGACGCGGGCGGCGGCGGGGTGACCAGGCCGCTGCGGAGTGCGGCGGTGTCGGGCCGCCCGGTGCCGTGCCCGTACCGCTCGCCGAGCGACTCCCGGGCGATCTTCTCCTGGAGCTTCAGGATGCCCTGGAGCAGCGCCTCGGGCCGCGGCGGGCAGCCCGGCACGTACACGTCGACGGGGATGATCTGGTCGACGCCCTTGGTGACGGAGTACGAGTCCCAGTACGGGCCGCCGCAGTTGGAGCAGGCGCCGAACGAGATGACGTACTTGGGCTCCGGCATCTGCTCGTACAGCCGCCGCACCGCGGGCGCCATCTTGTCGGTGACCGTCCCGGAGACGATCATCAGGTCGGCCTGGCGGGGGCCGGGCGCGAAGGGGATCACGCCGAGCCGGATGAAGTCGTGGCGGGCCATCGACGCCGCGATGAACTCGATGGCGCAGCAGGCGAGGCCGAAGTTGAAGACCCACAGGCTGTAGCGGCGGCCCCAGTTGAGGACCACCTTCATGGGCTCGGGGGCCAGCCGCGACAGGACGCCGAGCCGCTTCGGCTCGGGCAGGGGCACGGGCTGCGCGGCCGTCGCCTGCGCGGAGGTCACGGGCTCGGGGGTGGCGCCGGGGTTCACGTCCATGTCAGGACGCCCTTCTTGTACGCGTAGAGCAGTCCCACGGCCAGGAAGCCGAGGAAGACGAACATCTCGACCAGCGTGGTGGCGCCGTACCCGGGCTCGGCGAAGACGGTCGCCCACGGGAAGAGGAAGATCGAGTCGACCGCGAAGATCACGTAGAGGAAGGCGTAGACGTAGTAGCGGACCTGGGTGTGGGCCCAGCCCTCCCCCACCGGGTCGACGCCGCACTCGTACGTCATCAGCTTCTCCGGCGTCGGCACGACGGGGCGCAGCAGCCGCCCGGCCGTGAACGCGACGGCCACGAAGAGCACGCCGACGACGGCGAGGAGCCCGACGGCCGAGTAGCTCTGGAAGTAGTCGGCCGCGAGTCCGGTCTGTTCCGGCACGTCCGTCCCTCTCTCTTCCTGCCCCCGCGGGCGCCGATCGGCGATCTGTACGCACGGGAGTCTAGGCCCTGGTACCACCCGGCCCGTCAGCCGTGCCACGGACGGGGTGGGGTTATCCCCACCGGCCCTCACCCACGGCCCCCATGGCGCGGCCGGTGCCGTGCCGGGCAGTCTGGTCGCCATGACCACGCCCAGCGACCACGCCGTCCCGGCCCCTCCCTCCCGCATCGGGTTCGGGACGGCCATGTGGAAGGAGATCGTCCACCTCCTCTCCAACCTGCCAGTGTCCCTCGTGGCGTTCGTCTACGTCACGGTCGCGGTGGCGGTCGGGGCCGCGCTCAGCGTGACCGTCGTCGGTCTGCCGCTGCTGGCGTGCGGGCTGGCGGGGATGCGGCTGATGGGGCGCGTGGAGCGGTCGCGGGCCCGGGCCCTGCTCGGGACGCGGATGGAGGAGCCGAGCCGGCTGCCGGTTCCGCCGCGCGGCGGCCTCGCGGCCCGGGTGTGGGCGCTGCTGCGCGACCCGGTGGCGTGGCGGGCGGCGCTGTTCGGGTTCATACGGCTGCCCTGGGGCGTGCTGACGTTCGCGGTGACGCTGGTCGCGCTGGTCGCGCTGTGGCCCGCGCTGCCGTACCTGGTGCGGGCCATGGCCAACCTCGACCGGGTGATGGTGCGGGGGCTGCTGGGGCCGTCGGACGAGTTGGAGCGGCGGGTCGCCGAGCTGGAGTCGGACCGGGGTGTGGTCGTGGACACCGCCGCGGCGGACCTGCGGCGCATCGAGCGCGACCTGCACGACGGCGCCCAGGCCCGCCTCGTGGCCCTCGCCATGGGGCTCGGCCTCGCCAAGGAGAAGGCCGGCGAGGACCCGGAGGCCGCCGCCCGCATGGTCGACGAGGCACACGGCGAGGTGAAGCTCGCCCTGCAGGAGCTGCGCGACCTCGCCCGCGGCATCCACCCGGCGGTCCTCACCGACCGGGGCCTCGACGCCGCGCTCTCCTCCGTCGCCTCCCGCTGCACCGTCCCCGTGACCGTCACGGTCGACCTGCCGGAACGGCCGGCCGAGGCCACCGAGGGCATCGCGTACTTCACGGTGTCGGAGCTGCTGCAGAACGTCTCGAAGCACGCCGGGGCCCGGAGCGCCTCCGTGGACGTCTGGCGCACCGAGGAGTACCTCCTCATCCAGGTCACCGACGACGGCCACGGCGGCGCCGACCCGGCCGCCGGCAGCGGCCTCGCGGGACTTTCCGAACGCCTCGGAGCCGTCGACGGACTGTTCGTCGTCGACTCCCCGCCGGGCGGTCCGACGACCGTGACGGCCGAACTGCCCTGGCGTTCCCGGGCGGCCGTCCGCCCCTGACGCTCCCGCACGGCACCCGTCCCGCGGCGACCGCACGCCCCGGGGCAGCCCCCGCACGCCCGCACCCGGCGGCTCACCACACCACCCGCCACCCCGCCCACACCCACCGTCCCTCGCAACCGGTCAGACGCCCGGGACGGGAGGCGCGGCCGGGCGGGTTCGCCCCCCCAGGTGTCGGCGGAGAAGGGCGGGCGCGCCGGCCGGGACCCGAGCCCGCCGACCCCGAGGAGGTGAGCCCGCACGGCCCCGCCGCACCCACCACCCGGGAGCACCCGCCCGGACGCACCACCCGCCCCCGACGCCCCGATCTCCCACGCCGACCGACCCCACGCGAGCAGAAACGGATCTCCCTCATGGCCATGGCATACCGGCCGGACACCACCGGCCGCCCGCGTCCGCCGCGCGTCCCCGCGTGGCTCACCGCCCCGCTGTCCCCCCGCACCTGGCGCGAGTTCTGCCACCTGGTGGTGGGTCTGCCGCTCGGCGTCCTGTACTTCGCGCTCTCCGTGACGGCGCTGGCGGTCGGCGCGGGGCTGGTCGTGACGTTCGTCGGCATCCCGGTGCTGGCCGCGGGCCTGGCACTGTGCCGGGGCTTCGGGGTGGTCGAGCGGGCGCGGGCGCGGGCCCTGCTCGGTACCCGGGTCGCCGCCCCCGAACCGGTACGGACCCGGACGGAGCCCGGCAGCGGGCCGTTCGCGTGGATGGGGGCGACGCTGAAGAGCGGCGCGTCGTGGCGGCACCTGCTGTACGCGGTGGTGCACATGCCGTGGGCGGTCTTCGCGTTCTCCGTCGCGGTGACCCTGTGGACCACGGCGTGGGCGCTCTTCACGTACCCGCTCTGGCAGTGGCTGCTGCCCCTGTACGCGGGGGTGGACGGCGTGCAGCTGTACGGGGACGGGCGGCACAGCGTCGTCCTGGACACGGCGTACGGCGTGGGGGCGAGCTGCCTCGTCGGTCTGGTCCTCCTCCTGGTGACGCCGTGGGTGATCCGGGCGCTGGCGGGGGTCGACCGGTTGCTCGTGGTCGGGCTGCTCGGCCCGTCGCGGCTGGCCAGCCGCGTCGTGGAGCTGGAGTCGGACCGGGGCGTGGCCGCGGACACCGCCGCGGCGGACCTGCGGCGCATCGAGCGCGACCTGCACGACGGCGCCCAGGCCCGCCTCGCCGCACTCGCGATGGACCTCGGCCTCGCCAAGGAGAAGGCCGGCGAGGACCCGGAGGCCGCCGCCCGCATGGTCGACGAGGCACACGGCGAGGTGAAGCTCGCCCTGCGGGAACTGCGCGACCTCGCCCGCGGCATCCACCCCGCCATCCTCACCGACCGGGGCCTCGACGCCGCGCTCTCCTCCGTCGCCTCCCGCTGCACCGTCCCCGTGACCGTGACCGTCGACCTGCCGGAACGCCCCGCCGCGGCCATCGAGGGGATCGCCTACGTCACCGTCTCCGAGCTGCTGCGGAACGTCTCACGGCACGCGGGCGCCCGCCGCGCCTCCGTCGAGGTCTGGCACAGCGGCGACCGCCTCCTCGTCCAGGTCACCGACGACGGCCGCGGCGGCGCCGCCCCGACCGAACCGACCACCGGCCCGACGAAAGCCCCCGCGACCGCCCCGACCTCCGGCCGGACCACCGAACCGGCCACCGCCCCCACCACCGGCAGTGGCCTCGCGCGGCTCGCCGAACGCCTCGGTGCCGTCGACGGGCTCCTCGTCGTCGACTCCCCGCAGGGCGGCCCGACGACGGTCACGGCGGAGCTGCCCTGGCGCAGTTGAACACAGTTGAACGCTCTGTCACCCACATGGCCGGACTTGCTGGGATGCTGGTGGTGACGGTGGACATCGCCGTACCGGAGCTGATCGAAGTGGGGGCCGCAGGGCTGTGGACGACAGGGTGCGGGTGGTCATCGCCGAGGATTCGGTACTGCTCCGGGAGGGTCTGACCCGGCTGCTGACCGACCGCGGGCACGACGTCGTCGCGGGCGTGGGGGACGCGGACGCGCTGCTGCGGACGGTGGACGCGCTGGTCGCCGACGGGGCGCCGCCGGACGTGGTCGTCGCGGACGTGCGGATGCCGCCGACCCACACCGACGAGGGCGTCAGGGCGGCCGTGAAGCTGCGCGCGGACCATCCGGGGATCGGCGTGCTGGTGCTGTCCCAGTACGTCGAGGAGCGGTACGCGACGGAGCTGCTGGCCGGCAGCAGCCGGGGCGTGGGGTACCTGCTGAAGGACCGGGTCGCCGACGTCCGCGACTTCGTGGACGCGGTCGTGCGGGTCGCGCGCGGCGGCACCGCGCTCGACCCGGAGGTCGTGGCGCAGCTGCTGGGGCGCAGCCGGCGGCAGGACGTGCTGGCGGCGCTGACGCCGCGGGAGCGGGAGGTCCTCGGTCTGATGGCCGAGGGGCGGACGAACTCGGCGGTCGCACGTCAGCTGGTGGTGAGCGACGGGGCGGTCGAGAAGCACGTCAGCAACATCTTCCTGAAGCTGGGACTGTCGCCGAGCGACGGCGACCACCGACGGGTGCTCGCGGTGCTGACGTACCTGAACACCTGATCCGCCGCCCCGCCCGCGGTGGCCGGACCGGGTGCCACCGGCGCCGCCGCCCGCGGAGGGGACCCAGACCGAAGACCGGGCCGGGAGTGCCGTTCCGGTGGCACACGGGGGGAGACCAAGCATGATGTTCCAGGACAAAGGGGCGTCTCAGAGTGGCGTCCATCATTCGAGCTGTCCAGGGAAGGGAACCCTTACCGACGTAGGGTGGGCCTCGGGACGGCCGGTCGTCCGGCTGTCTTCCGAGCGTTCTCCCGCCGACGGCGGGGAGACCCCTTGTCTCGAGGGAGGTCCAGTTCAGTGACCAGCCAGGTCAGTAGCCCGGCCGAGCAGACGGGTGAGACGGCGCGGGAGGCCCTGCGGGCCGCCGGAACGACCGACGCAGCGACCGACGGAACCACCGACGGGACGACCGCCGCAGCGACCGACGGGACGACCACCGCGGCGCCCGCCGGAGCCACCGAGGGAACGACCGCCGGGGAGCGGCACGGCACCCCGGAGCAGCGGCGCGGCTCGGAGAAGGAGGTCCGCCGTCTGGACCGGGTGATCATCCGTTTCGCGGGTGACTCGGGCGACGGCATGCAGCTCACGGGTGACCGCTTCACGTCGGAGACGGCGTCCTTCGGCAACGACCTCTCGACGCTGCCGAACTTCCCCGCCGAGATCCGCGCCCCCGCCGGGACGCTGCCGGGTGTCTCCTCGTTCCAGCTGCACTTCGCCGACCACGACATCCTCACCCCCGGCGACGCGCCGAACGTGCTGGTCGCGATGAACCCGGCGGCGCTGAAGGCGAACCTCGCGGACGTGCCGCGCGGCGGCGAGATCATCGTCAACACCGACGAGTTCGCCAAGCGCGCCATGGCCAAGGTCGGCTACGAGACGTCGCCGCTGGAGGACGGCACCCTGGACGGCTACCGCGTCCACCCGGTGCCGCTGACGACGCTCACGATCGAGGCGCTGAAGGAGTTCGGCCTGTCCCGCAAGGAGGCCGAGCGGTCGAAGAACATGTTCGCGCTGGGCCTGCTGTCGTGGATGTACCACCGGCCGACCGAGGGCACCGAGCAGTTCCTGCGCCGCAAGTTCGCGGGGAAGCCGGACATCGCCGAGGCGAACGTGACGGCCTTCCGGGCGGGCTGGAACTTCGGCGAGACGACGGAGGACTTCGCCGTCTCCTACGAGGTGGCCCCGGCCACGTCGGCGTTCCCCCCGGGCACGTACCGCAACATCTCCGGGAACCTCGCCCTGTCGTACGGGCTGATCGCCGCCGCCCGCCAGGCGGACCTGCCGCTGTACCTGGGCTCGTACCCGATCACCCCGGCGTCGGACATCCTGCACGAGCTGAGCCGGCACAAGAACTTCGGCGTGCGGACCTTCCAGGCCGAGGACGAGATCGCGGGCATCGGCGCGGCGCTCGGCGCCGCCTTCGGCGGCTCGCTGGCGGTGACGACGACGTCCGGGCCGGGTGTGGCCCTGAAGTCGGAGACGATCGGCCTGGCCGTGTCGCTGGAGCTGCCCCTGCTCGTCGTGGACATCCAGCGGGGCGGCCCGTCGACGGGCCTGCCGACCAAGACGGAGCAGGCCGACCTGCTCCAGGCGATGTACGGCCGCAACGGCGAGGCGCCGGTGCCCGTGGTGGCGCCGCGGACGCCGGCGGACTGCTTCGACGCGGCGCTGGAGGCGGCGCGCATCGCGCTGACGTACCGGACGCCGGTGTTCCTGCTGTCGGACGGCTACCTGGCCAACGGCTCCGAGCCGTGGCGCATCCCGGACGTGGCGGACCTGCCGGACCTGGGCGTCTCCTTCGCGACGGGGCCGAACCACACCCTGGAGGACGGTACGGAGGTCTTCTGGCCGTACAAGCGCGACCCGGAGACGCTCGCCCGGCCGTGGGCGGTCCCGGGCACGCCGGGGCTGGAGCACCGCATCGGCGGCATCGAGAAGCAGGACGGCACGGGCAACATCTCGTACGACCCCGCCAACCACGAGTTCATGGTCCGCACCCGCCAGGCCAAGGTGGACGGCATCGCCGTGCCCGACGTGGCGGTCGACGACCCCTCCGGGCGGGCGCGCACGCTGGTGCTGGGCTGGGGCTCGACGTACGGGCCGATCACGGCCGCCGTGCGGCGGCTGCGGAACGCCGGCGAGACGATCGCCCAGGCCCATTTGCGCCACCTCAACCCCTTCCCGGCCAACCTCGGCGAGGTGCTGAGGCGGTACGACAGGGTCGTCGTGCCGGAGATGAACCTGGGGCAGCTCGCCCTGCTGATCCGTGCCAGGTACCTGGTCGACGCACGCAGCCACACGCAGATCAACGGCATGCCGTTCAAGGCCGAGCGGCTCGCCGCGGCGCTGAAGGAGGCCATCGATGCCCAGTGAAGCCCTGACCCTGGTGCCCAAGGCCGAGGGCAAGCAGTCCATGAAGGACTTCAAGTCGGACCAGGAGGTCCGCTGGTGCCCCGGCTGCGGTGACTACGCCATCCTCGCCGCCGTGCAGGGCTTCATGCCCGAGCTGGGGCTGGCGAAGGAGAACATCGTCTTCGTCTCCGGCATCGGCTGCTCGTCCCGCTTCCCGTACTACATGAACACGTACGGCATGCACTCCATCCACGGCCGCGCCCCGGCCATCGCCACGGGTCTGGCCGGTTCGCGGCAGGACCTGTCGGTGTGGGTGGTCACGGGGGACGGCGACGCCCTGTCCATCGGCGGCAACCACCTGATCCACGCGCTGCGCCGGAACGTCAATCTCAAGATCCTGCTGTTCAACAACCGGATCTACGGTCTGACCAAGGGCCAGTACTCGCCGACCTCCGAGGTCGGGAAGATCACGAAGTCGACGCCGATGGGGTCGCTGGACGCCCCCTTCAACCCGGTGTCGCTGGCGCTGGGCGCGGAGGCGTCGTTCGTGGCGCGGACGGTGGACTCGGACCGCAAGCACCTCACGGAGGTGCTGCGGGCGGCGGCGGACCACCCGGGCACGGCGCTGGTGGAGATCTACCAGAACTGCAACATCTTCAACGACGGCGCGTTCGAGGCGCTGAAGGACAAGGACCGGGCGCAGGAGGCGGTGATCCGGCTGGAGCACGGGCAGCCGATCCGCTTCGGCGCGGACGGGGCGAAGGGCGTCGTCCGCGACCCGGCCACCGGTGACCTGCGGGTCGTCGAGGTGACGCCGGAGAACGCGTCGCGGGTACTGGTCCACGACGCGCACGCGCAGTCGCCCACGACGGCGTTCGCGCTGTCGCGGCTGGCCGACCCGGACACCTTGCACCACACCCCGATCGGCGTCTTCCGCAGCGTGGAGCGGCCGGTGTACGACACGCTCATGGCCGACCAGCTGGATGTGGCCGTCGAGCAGCGGGGCAAGGGCGACCTGGCGACGCTGCTCGCCGGGAACGACACGTGGACGGTGGTCGGCTGAGGCCGGCCGACCCGTCCGTCCCCGCCCGGGCCCGGTCCGGAACCCATGGTTCCCGGACCGGGCCCCGGCGCGTGCGAGGGCGCTCCGGGCCGGGGCCCGCTCCGGGCGGGGCGGGGCCGGCACGGGGCCGGCACGGGGGGCAGGTCCGGGCGGGGCCGTCGCCGTGATGGACGCGTCATGACCGTATGGCGAAACGGGCATGACACGACCTCCCGTGCGGCGCTACCGTCGACCGGACAGGGCGGTGCGGGACGGTGGTCGCCGGGACGGCGGACGTCGGGACGGGAAGGGCGGACGCGGTGGCGGCGAGGAGCGGCGGCGGCGAGCAGAGGGCGGGACTCCTCTACGGCATCGGGGCCTACGGCATGTGGGGGCTGTTCCCCCTGTACTGGCCCCTCCTCCAGCCGGCGGGGGCGGTCGAGATACTCGCCCACCGCATGCTGTGGTCCCTGGTGGCGGTGGCCCTGGCGCTGCTCGTCGTGCGCCGCTGGGCCTGGGTGCCCGAGTTGCTGCGGCAGCCGCGCAAGCTGGGGCTGATAGCCGTCGCGGCCGCCGTGATCACCGTGAACTGGGGCCTCTACATCTGGGCGGTCAACGCCGGCCACGTCGTCGAGTCGTCCCTCGGCTACTTCATCAACCCGCTGGTCACCATCGCCATGGGCGTCATCCTGCTCAAGGAGCGGCTGCGTCCGGTGCAGTGGGCGGCCGTGGGCACCGGGTTCGCGGCGGTCGTGGTGCTGGCGGTCGGGTACGGCAGGCCGCCGTGGATCTCGCTGGTGCTGGCCTTCACCTTCGCGACGTACGGCCTGGTGAAGAAGAAGGTCAACCTGGGTGGCCTGGAGTCGCTGGGCGCGGAGACGGCCATCCAGTTCCTGCCCGCCCTCGGGTACCTGCTGTGGCTGGGCTCCCGGGGGGAGGCCGCCTTCGGTTCGGCGGGCGTCGGGCACATGGCGCTGCTGGCGTCGGCCGGCCTCGTCACCGCCGTGCCGCTCGTCTGCTTCGGGGCGGCCGCGATCCGGGTGCCGCTGTCGACGCTCGGGCTGCTCCAGTACCTCGCGCCGGTGTTCCAGTTCCTGGCCGGCGTCCTGTACTTCCGCGAGGCGATGCCGCCGGAGCGGTGGGCCGGGTTCGCGCTGGTGTGGGTGGCGCTGGCCCTGCTCACGTGGGACGCCCTGCGCACGGCGCACCGCACCCGCGCGACGGCCGCCCGCCTCGCGGCCGAGGCCGCCTCCCGCGCCGTGGTCCAGGCCCAGGCGGCCGCCGCGCAGTCCACGCGCCCCAAGCTCTAGCCGTCCCTCCCCCGACGCGGCGACGGCCGCCGGCGGTCCGGTACCGGCCGTTCCGGCGGGCGGGGCCGGTGGTCACCCGGTACGGCGGGATCCGGCCGCGGTCCGGCATCCGGACGGCGGCCCGCGCGGACCCGCGGCGCCCGGGGAGCCCGTGCGGCCCCGGGGGGGCGCGCCGTACCCCGGTGGGGCCGCGACCGGGCGGACGACGGCCGCTTCCCCCACGGCCCCCGGCCGCGCCCCGGCCCCCTCCCGACCCGCGCGCCCGCACACCCCGTCCGCGTCCCGGCGCACCCCGGACCTGCGGAGGGGCGCGCCCGCACGCCCCGCGTACCGGGCCGCCCCCGCCTCACCCCGGCACGGAGTGCGCGGCCCCACCCGGTGCGGGCCCCCGCCGGGTGCGTCCGCGCCGCGCCGGCCCACGCGCCACGGTGACCGGCCGTCCGCACCGCACCCGGGGACGGCCGCCGCCCCCGTAGCGCCACCGCGTCCGGTATACGGAGCCGGGTGACCGGAAACCGCCCTTGACGCGCGGTCGAATTGTCGATGTACATTCAGCGACGCACCGCGCACCAGTGGCACCAGACCGGTACCACCAGCTCCAGCGCCCCGCCGACGCCGCCGTCGCGGGGCGTCTCGCTCGTTCCGTCCCCATCCCCGTACGGAATTCGGAGCCCCCACATGACGCACTCCGTGTCCGGCATACCCAGACGCACCTCCGCGGTCGCCGCGCTCGCCCTCGCGGGCCTGCTGGCCACCGCCGCGCCCGCCGCCACCGCCGCGCCCTCGGCCCCGGCGGCACCGGCCGCCGCTGTCGCCGCGCCCGACATCCCGCTCGCCAACGTCAAGGCGCACCTGACGCAGCTCCAATCGATCGCCTCCGCCAACGGCGGCAACCGCGCCCACGGCCGCCCCGGCTACAAGGCGTCCGTCGACCACCTGAAGGCCAAGCTGGACGCCGCCGGGTTCACCACCACCGTGCAGCAGTTCACCACCAGCGGCGCCACCGGCTACAACCTGATCGCCGACTGGCCCGGCGGCGACCCGAACAAGGTCCTCATGGCCGGCGCCCACCTCGACTCCGTCTCCTCGGGGGCGGGCATCAACGACAACGGCTCCGGCTCGGCCGCCGTCCTGGAGACCGCGCTCGCCGTCTCCCGCGCCGGCCTCAAGCCCGCCAAGCACCTGCGGTTCGCCTGGTGGGGCGCCGAGGAGCTGGGCCTCGTGGGCTCCAAGTACTACGTCAACAACCTGCCGACGACCGAGCGCGCCAAGGTCTCCGGCTACCTGAACTTCGACATGATCGGCTCGCCGAACCCGGGCTACTTCGTCTACGACGACGACCCGGTCATCGAGAAGACGTTCAAGGACTACTTCGCCGGCATCGGCGTCGCCACGGAGATCGAGACCGAGGGCGACGGCCGCTCCGACCACGCGTCGTTCAAGAACGTCGGCATCCCGGTCGGCGGCCTGTTCACCGGTGCCAGCAGGACCAAGACGAGCGCCCAGGCACAGAAGTGGGGCGGGACGGCCGGGCAGTCCTTCGACCGCTGCTACCACTCGTCCTGCGACACCACCGCCAACATCAACGACACCGCGCTGGACCGCAACAGCGACGCCCTCGCGCACGCGGTGTGGACGCTGTCGGCGGGCGCGACCGAGCCGCCGGCGGGCGACACGTACGAGAACACCGCCGACGTGGCCATCCCGGACAACGGCACGCCCGTCACCTCGTCCGTCACGGTCTCGGGCCGCACCGGCAACGCCCCGGCCGCCCTGCGGGTCACGGTGGACGTCGTGCACACCTGGCGCGGCGACGTGGTCATCGACCTCCTCGCGCCGGACGGCACGGCGTACCGGCTGAAGAACTCCAGCGGCAACGACTCGGCGGACAACGTCCGCGAGACGTACACGGTCGACGCGTCGAGCGAGCCGGCCAACGGCACCTGGCGGCTGCGCGTCCAGGACGTGGCGCAGTACGACACCGGGTACCTCAGCGGTTTCTCGCTGACCTTCTGAGGGCGACGACACCCGAAGGGGCCCACCGCGACCGTGCGGTGGGCCCCTGCCGTACGTGACGGCCGCCGTCGGGTCCGGGCGGCAGCCCCGGGGTCCGGCGGCGGCCCTGGAGCCCGGCGGTCCCGGGGTCCGGCGGCGGCCCTGGCGTCCGGCGGCCTCGGGGTGCGGCGGCGGTCCCGGGGTCCGGCGGCCCTGGCGTCCGGGACAGGCCGTCGTCCCTTCCGAACCGCCGCCGCGAGGCGCGGGCGGGCGCCCTCATGCCCGGGGCGCGTCACGCCCGGGCCGACGTCGTGCCCGGGCGGCAGCCGTCACGCCCGGGCCGACGTCACTTCGTGGCGCCGTTCGCCGCCGCGACCAGCGCCTGCTGGGTCACGGCGCCGACGTACACCCGGCCGTCGTCCGTCATCAGGGCGTTGACCAGGCGGGTCTTGAAGACCATGCCGGAGCCGAACGAGCCGGTGACCCGGTCGCCGAGGCCGTCGAGGAACTGCTGCGCCTCGGGCGGCAGTCCGTCCTCGTCCCCGGCGCCACCCGCGCCACCCGCGCCGTCGCGCCGTGGCGCGGGCGCCGCCGCGTCCCCGCCCGCACCCGGGCCGGCGAGCTCGACGACGGTGGTCCAGCCCTCACCGAGGACGTTCAGCCCCTGGAAGCCGTCCGGGCCCTCCAGCCCTTCCAGCCCCTTCAGGCCCTCCTCGACGGCCTTGCGGTCCTTCTCCTTCAGTCCGGCGGCCGGCCCCTCAGAGCCCGCTCCGGCGGCGTCCGCCTCCGTCACCTTCGTGCCCTTCGGCGGCGTGAACGCGAACACCGAGGCGTCCGGCCGCGCGAAGTCGACCTTGGTGAAGCCGGCGTCCAGCGCCGCCTTGCCGCCGTCCCGCGGCGTGAGCGTGAACTTCAGCGGGACGCCGTTGCGCGCGTCGACCGCCACCTTCACGGACCCGATGGTGGAACCGCTCTGGCGGGGCTTGATGACCAGCTGGTACGCGTCCCGCCCGGCGACCCGCGCCGTGCCCTCGACGGTGACGGACGTCGTGGCGTCGACCGCCTCCAGCGCCTGCGAGGCGAGGTCGCCCGGGGTGACGGGCGGCTGCTGTCGCGCGTCGGCGCCGGGGCCGCGCTCGCCACCGCGCCCGGTGTGCCCGGCCGGGGCCTCCTCGTGCACGGCCTCGCCGGCCTTGCTGTCGTACGCCCAGACCTCGCCGCCGTTGTGGACGAGGGTGTACTCGTCGGCGCCGTCCTGGACGGTCAGCCGCTGCCGGTCCGGGCCGTCGGCGGCGACCCGCAGGGTGTGGGTACCGGACGCCAGCTTCATCAGCTGGGCGTCGGCGGACGCGGCCGCCCCCGAGTCGCCGAGCAGGTCGCCGAGGCCCGCGACGGACGGCAGTCCGAGGTCGGTGCTGACCTTCAGCGTGCCGGACATCTGCTGGACGTCCGACGCGGCGATCCTCTCTATGAGCTCCTGGGCGGTGATCTTCGGCAGGTCGGGGTCGCCGGCCGCCGCGAGCGCCGGGACGAGCCCGATCGTCGCCGCCGCCACCCCCGCCACCGCTACCGGGACCGCGTACCGCGTGACCTTCGCGCGCACGGGCCGTGCGGTCCTTGCGTCGCTGTCGTTCGGTGCCATGTGTGCGCTACCTCCGTGGTGTGGTGGTAACCATTCCACCCAACCACCGCCCCGGAGGCGTCAGCCCGCGGCATCAACTTGCCGTACCTCTCAGGGATGACCCACCCCTGAGACGCTCACCCGCGCGGAGCGCGGCGGCGCCGCGCGGCCGGGTCCGGGCCGGTGTCAGCCCGCGCGGTGGACGACCAGGTCGCACAGCTCCACGAGCGCGGACTTGGCGTACCCGTCCGGCAGCGGGGCGAGCATGGCCCGCGCCTCCTGCGCGTACCGGACGGTGTCCCGGCGGGCCAGCTCCAGCGCCGGGTGGGCGCGCAGCCGGCGCAGCACCTCGGCGTGCCGGGCGTCGTCCGTCAGGTCGCCGTCCAGCAGCTCCACCAGCTCCAGGTCCTCGGCGCGGCCGTGCTGCTCCGCGAGCGCGCGCAGGTGGAGGACGGGCAGCGTGGCGATGCCCTCGCGCAGGTCGGTGCCGGGGGTCTTGCCGGACTCGTGGGAGTCGGAGGCGATGTCGAGGACGTCGTCGGCGAGCTGGAAGGCGGTGCCGAGCCGCTCGCCGTACTGCGTGAGGATCTCCACGGTCCGCTCGTCGGAACCGGCCATCATGGCGCCGAACCGGCCGGACACGGCGACCAGCGAACCGGTCTTGCCGGCGATGACGTCGAGGTAGTGCTCGACCGGGTCCTGGCCCTCGCGCGGGCCGGCGGTCTCCAGGATCTGCCCGGTGACCAGCCGCTCGAAGGCGCCCGCCTGGATCCGTACGGCCTCGGGGCCGAGGTCCGCCAGGATGTGTGAGGCGCGCGCGAAGAGGAAGTCACCCGTGAGGACGGCGACGGAGTTGCCCCAGCGGGTGTTGGCACTGTCCACACCGCGCCGGACGAGGGCCTCGTCCATCACGTCGTCGTGGTACAGCGTCGCCAGGTGCGTGAGCTCGACCACCACGGCCGCGGGCACGATTCCGGGCGCGTGCGGGTCGCCGAACTGCGCGGAGAGCATCACGAGCAGCGGGCGGAACCGCTTGCCGCCGGCCCGGACCAGGTGCTGCGCCGCCTCCGTGATGAAGGGGACGTCGCTCTTGGTGGCATCGAGGAGCCCAGCCTCGACCGCCGCCAGCCCGGTCTGGACATCGGCTTCGAGAGCCTGGTCCCGCACGCTCAGCCCGAACGGCCCGACTGCGGTCACGAGGAGGTCTCCTGTCTGCTGACGATCACACGGATTGTCGATGTGTCGCTGGATTCACTCACGTCAGCGTATCCGGTCCCGTTTGGAACGCCGTGGGCACCTTCCCGCCACCCCCGGTATGTTCGCCCTCGGCACATACGACCGGAATGGGTCGGAGGGCGACCCGTCGTGACCGTCCGCGCCGCCTCCCGGTGCGCGCACTGCCCCGCGGATGTTCCGGAGGTTCCCGTTCCGCCACCGGACGGCGCCCGGCTCCCCGCGCGGGGCGCGCGGGGCGTCCGGTCGATCGGGCCCGGCGGGCACCGGAACCCGGCCGCCGCGAGGGTGACGAGCCCCTCTGCCACCACACCTGGGAGAAGCGCGGGCACCGCCGTAACGTGTCCCCCACACACGTGGAAAGCGAGGCAAGCACCGATGCCCGAGCAGCCCGAACAGAGCCCGCTCGACCTGCCCGAAGGCGACCCCTTCGGCCCGCACAACCTCCCGTACGGCGTGTTCTCGACCGCCGGCGAACCCGGCCGCCGCAGGGTGGGCGTACGGATCGGCGGCCATGTGCTGGACGCCGGCGCCGCGGCGCACGCGCTCGGCTCCCCGTACGCGGACCTGCTCGCGCAGCCGACCCTCAACCCGCTGATGGCGGCGGGCCGCAGGGTGTGGCGGGACGTGCGCCGCGCGCTCACCGCCTGGCTGACCTCACCCGCGCACCGGGCGGACGTCGAGCCCCTGCTGCACCCGCTCGACGCGGTGACGCTGCACCTGCCGTTCGAGGTGGCCGACTACGTCGACTTCTACGCGAGCGAGCACCACGCCTCCAACGTGGGCCGCATGTTCCGCCCGGACGGCGAGCCGCTGACGCCGAACTGGAAGCACCTGCCGATCGGTTACCACGGCCGCTCCGGCACGGTCGTCGTCTCCGGCACGGACGTGGTGCGCCCCCGCGGGCAGCGCAAGGCGCCGGCCGACGCCGCGCCGGTCTTCGGACCGTCCGGCAAGCTGGACATCGAGGCGGAGGTCGGCTTCGTCGTCGGCACCCCCTCCGAGCTGGGCCGGCCGGTCGCGCTCGGCGACTTCCGCGAGCACGTCTTCGGCCTGACGCTGCTGAACGACTGGTCGGCGCGCGACGTCCAGGCGTGGGAGTACGTGCCGCTCGGCCCGTTCCTGGGCAAGTCGTTCGCCACGTCGGTGTCGGCGTGGGTGACGCCGCTGGAGGCCCTCGACGCCGCCCGGGTGGCCCCGCCGGCGCGCGACCTCCCGCTGCTGCCGTACCTGGACGACGCGGCCGAGGAGGAGCAGGGCGGCTTCGACCTGCACATCACGGTGCGGATCAACGGCGAGGTGGTGGCCGAGCCGCCGTTCTCCACCATGTACTGGACGGCGGCGCAGCAGCTGGCGCACATGACCGTCAACGGCGCCTCGCTGCGCACCGGCGACCTGTACGGCTCGGGCACGGTGAGCGGCCCGGAGCCGCACCAGCGCGGCTCGCTGCTGGAGCTGACGTGGAACGGGCGGGACGCGCTGGAACTGGCCGGCGGCAAGCGGACGTTCCTGGAGGACGGCGACGTCGTCACGCTCACCGCGTGGGCGCCCGGCCCGGACGGCACCAAGGTCGGCCTGGGCGAGGTCACGGGCCGGGTCACTCCGGCGGTCTGACACCCGGCCCCGTAGCACTGGGGCCGGATCCGGCCCCAGTGCTACGGCACCCCGCCGGATCCGGCCCCCGGCGCTCCGGCACGCGCCGGTCAGGTGCTGCGGCACCCCGCCGGATCCGGTCCCGCCGGGCGCTGCGCACCGGCCGTCCGGTGCTGCGGCACCGGCCGTCCCGGCGGACGCCGGCGGGCCACGCCCCACGGGGCGTGGCCCGGCACCCCGGCTCCGGGTGCCGGGCCGTGCGGCGCATGGCTCAGCCGCACCCCGTGGTGGTCATCCGGCGCGCCAGAGCGCGGGGGCGCCCGGCGGCTCCCACCCCGCCTGCGCGGTGTGGGCCTGGAGGCAGACGTAGCCGCGGCCCCCGTACGTGACCCGGTCGCCCGGCCGGTACGCGGTCCCCGGCGACCAGGTCCCGCCGGGCGGCGGGGTGGTCGGCGGGGTGGTCGGGTCGGGTGTCTGCGGCACGTCCAGCACGAAGTCGAAGGCCGCCTCCTTCGCCCCGGAGCCCGCGTCGCGCACGCTCATCAGCAGTCGCGGGTCGAAGAGCGGGTCGGTGGCGTTGCGCGGCTCGCCCGGGAAGTACAGCTGCGTGGTGAGCACCGGTCGTCCGGGGGCCTGCGCCTTGACGTGGATGTGCCGGGTGCGGCCCGGGTACAGGCCCGGCACGATCGTGGTGAGGCGGAAGGCGCCCTGGGCGTCGGTGAACTGGTGGCCGCGGAAGCGGTACCCCGCGTTGTCGTACGCGCCGTTGACGTCGGCCTGCCAGAAGTCGAGCAGGACGCCCGGGACGGGCCGGCAGCCGCGCCCGAAGACCCAGCCGGTGACGGTGAGGCGGACGCCCGGGGTGCCGGCGTCCACGAGGGACGTGCGCCGGGGCGAGTTCGGCTTGAAGTACGGGCCCTCCATCTGCGGCGGCGTCGGGTCGTCCCCGTCGTCGCAGGTGGGCGTCAGCTCCGGCGTGGCGCCGCCGGGGACGGCGCCGGTGCGGGCCAGCGCCGGCACGCCGACGAGCACGGCGGGGGCGGCGAGGCCCGCCGCGAGGGCGGCGCGCAGCACGGTCTTGCGGGTGGGGTGCCCGTCGCGGGGCTCCTGGTCGTCCATGCCTGCTCCTCGTCCGGGAGGGGGGTCAGGGGAACGGCTCCGAACCTACGCAGGCCGTCCGGGGCGCACGATGGACTGGACGCGGCGGTCGTGGTGAATATCGCGGCACGTCCACGGCCCGTGGTCCCGCGCCCCTCCGCCACCGCCCTCCCCTCCCCCGCCGCCCGCCGCTCCCCCGCGGGACACCCGCGCGTCCCCGCCGCCCGCCGCCCCTGCCCGGTCGGACACCCGCGCGTCCCCGCCGCCCGCCGCCCCTGCCCCGCCGCGCGCCTCCGCGCCGCGCCGGAAGTCGCCCGGACTGGCGCCGGTCTCGCGGCGGAAGAAGCGGCAGAAGTAGGCGGGGTCGCCGAACCCCACCCGTGCGGCCACCTGCCGGACGGTCAGGTCGGTCCGGGCGAGGAGACGTTTCGCCTCGTGGACGCGGGCCTCGCGGACGAGCTGGCCCGGGGTGCGGCCGGTGGCGGCCTTGACCGCCTCGGCGAGGTGTCCGGCGCTCACGCCGACGGCCGCCGCGCAGGCGCCCACCGACCACAGCGCCGGGTCGCCGCGGCCGATGAGGCGGGTGAACTCCTCCGCGACCGCCCCCGGCCGCCCCCCGGGGCGGCCCGGCGCGACGGGGTGCGCGTCGTACAACCGCGCCGCGCGGACGACGAGGACGTGCAGCAGGGCGCGGAGCACCGAGGGGTGGCCGTCGGCGCCGCGGCCGTACTCCTCGTGGAGGTCGGCGACGAGCCGGGCCGTCCGGTCGGCGGCCCGCTCGTCCAGGGTGTGCCAGGGCCGCTCTCCCAGGCGGCGCAGGAGCTGCCGGTCGCCGGGATGGTCGATCAGGAAGTCCTCGGTGAACAGGACCACGGAGCCGTCCACGCCGGTCGCGCCCTCCCAGTGGTGGACCTGACCGGGGGTGAGGAAACCGAGGTGGGGCGGGCGCAGCGGCCAGCGGGCGAGGTCGGTGACGTGCGCCCCGCGCCCGGCCGTGACGTGCACGATCTCGTAGAAGGTGTGCCGGTGGGGGAAGGCGGCCCGGGACATCGGCCCGATGGTGTCGAAGGTGCCGATCGCGAACGGCACCGCGTCGGGCATCGGGACCTCCAGGCGGTGCATCGGCAGCGCCCCCCGCCCGTCGGTCCCGCCGTCCTCCCCTGGTAACACCGTGGTGCCGCGCATCGCCGTCGTCCGCCCTCGTCAACCCGTCGTGGGCCCGCCACCCCGCGCCGGGCCGTCCCGGCCGGTGGTCTGGACCAGTTGCGTCCGGTCACCATGCCACGGCGGGGCGGGCCGGGGACAGGGGCCTTTCCGTCCGATGGCCCGTCCCCGGGTGCGACCACCGGGGCCGCGTCGCATGCTGCCTAGGAGTCCCGCCCGGACCACCGGGCGCTCCGCGCGCTCGACCGCCGTCCCACGAGGAGCACCGCATGAACCCGAGAGGGCCCATGACCGCCGCCGCCGTCGCCTCCCTAGCCTCCCTGGCGCTGCTGGGGGGTCCGGCCCCCGCGACGGCCGCCGACGACGACGCCGCGCACGCCGACCTGATGGCGGCGTACAGCGCGACGCAGAAGTACCACTCGGTCGAACGGGCCGTCGCGGACGGCTACACGCCCATGCGCGGCTGCATCGCCCGGGAGGGCGAGGGCGCCATGGGCTACCACTACGTCAACGAGGCGCACAACAACCGGACCGACCCCACCAGGCCGGCCGCCCTCATGTACGAGAAGGACGCGGACGGCGTGCTGCGGCTGGTCGGCGTGGAGTGGTTCGTGGAGGACGCCGACCAGGACATGGCGACCGACGGCGACCGCCCGGTGATGTTCGGGCAGCCCTTCCTCGGCCCGTCGTCGGGCGTGGAGGCGGGCGTCAAGGTCCACTACGACCTGCACGTGTGGCTGCACAAGCCCAACCCCAAGGGCATGTTCCACGAGTGGAACCCCGAGGTGCGCTGCCCCTAGGGGGGCCGCGTGCCGAGCGGGGCCGGACGCGGCGGCGGCCGGGCGGGGCGCGTCGCCGCGCGTCCCACCCGGCCGCCGCTCCGCGCGCACGTCCCGTGCGCGCCGGGGAACCGCCCGGAGGCCGTCCGCTACCGGACGAACACCCCGGCCTGGCCGGCGAGGTCCAGGAAGTACTGCGGGGCCACGCCGAGGACGAGCGTCACGGCGACGCCCACGCCGATGGCCGTCATGGTCAGCGGCGACGGCACCGCGACGGTCGGCCCCTCCGGGTGCGGCTCGCTGAAGAACATCAGCACGATGACCCGGACGTAGAAGAACGCGGCGATGGCCGAGGCGATCACACCGACCACCACCAGGGCACCCGCGCCACCCTCCGCGGCCGCCTTGAACACGGCGAACTTGCCGGAGAAGCCGGACGTCAGCGGGATCCCGGCGAAGGCCAGCAGGAACACCGCGAAGACCGCCGCCACCAGGGGCGACCGCCGCCCGAGGCCGGCCCACTTCGACAGGTGCGTCGCCTCGCCGCCCGCGTCCCGCACGAGCGTGACGACCGCGAACGCGCCGATCGTCACGAAGGAGTACGCCGCCAGGTAGAACAGCGTGGACGAGATGCCGGAGGGGGTCGCGGCGATGACTCCCGCGAGGATGAAGCCCGCGTGGGCGATGGACGAGTAGGCGAGCAGCCGCTTGATGTCGGTCTGGGTGATGGCGACGACGGCGCCGGCGAGCATGGTGACGATGGCGACGCCCCACATGACGGGCCGCCAGTCCCAGCGCAGCCCCGGCAGGACCACGTACAGCAGCCGCAGCATCGCGCCGAACGCCGCGACCTTGGTGGCCGCCGCCATGAAGCCCGTCACCGGCGTCGGGGCGCCCTGGTAGACGTCGGGCGTCCACATGTGGAACGGCACCGCGCCCACCTTGAACAGCAGGCCCATCAGCACCAGCGCGAAGCCGATGAGCAGCAGGACGTCGTTGCTCATCGTCGCGGCGAGCGCCGGGTCGACCGTGCCGACCGCGCCGTCCACGACGTCCGCGATCCGGGCGTACGAGACGGAGCCCGCGTAGCCGTAGAGCAGGGCGATGCCGAAGAGCAGGAACGCGGAGGCGAAGGAGCCGAGCAGGAAGTACTTCACCGCGGCCTCCTGCGACAGCATCCGCTTGCGGCGGGCGACGGCGCAGAGCAGGTACAGCGGCAGCGAGAAGACCTCCAGCGCGATGAAGAGCGTCAGCAGGTCGTTGGCGGCGGGGAAGACGAGCATGCCCGTGACGGCGAACAGTGCCAGCGGGAAGACCTCGGTGGTGGTGAACCCGGCCTTGACCGCGGCCTTCTCGTGGTCGCTGCCCGGGACGGCGGCCGCCTCGGCGGCGAACGAGTCGACGCGGTGGCCGTGCCGGGCCGGGTCGAGGCGCCGCTCGGCGAAGGTGAAGACCGCGACGAGCGAGGTCAGCAGGATCGTCCCCTGGAGGAACAGGGCGGGGCCGTCGACCGCGATGGCGCCCATGGCGGAGATCTGCGCCTTGGTGGTCGCGTGGCCCGTGACGGCGAGGCCGACGACGGCGGCGAACGCGCAGGCGAGCGCCACCGCGCTGAGGAACAGCTGGACGTGGTAGCGCGCCCGGCGCGGGACGGCGGCCTCGACGAGGATGCCGAGGACCGCCGCGCCGACCACGATGAGGACCGGCGCCAGCTGGGAGTACTCGATCTCCGGTGCGGGGATCTTGCCGAGCGGTTCGACCGCCGCCGTCGTCCACAGGGTGTGGAAGTCCGTAGTGCTCACTTGGCCGCCTCCACGTCGGGCCGGGGGTCCTTCTGCTGGACGTCGGACATGGTGTGCCGCACCGCCGGGTTGACGATGTCGGTGAGCGGCTTGGGGTAGACGCCGAGGACGAGCAGCAGCGCGATCAGCGGGGCCACCACGGCCAGCTCGCGCGGCCGCAGGTCGGGCATGGCCCGGACCCCCTCCTTGACCGGCCCCGTCATCGTCCGCTGGTAGAGCACCAGCGTGTAGAGCGCGGCCAGCACGATGCCGGTGGTGGCGACGACGCCCGCGACCGGGTACCGGGCGAACGTGCCGACCAGCACCAGGAACTCGCTGACGAACGGCGCCAGGCCGGGCAGCGACAGCGTGGCGAGCCCGCCGACGAGGAAGGTGCCGGCGAGGACCGGCGCGACCTTCTGCACCCCGCCGTAGTCGGCGATGAGCCGCGAGCCGCGGCGCGAGATCAGGAACCCGGCGACCAGCATCAACGCGGCCGTCGAGATGCCGTGGTTGACCATGTAGAGCGTGGCGCCGCTCTGGCCCTGGCTGGTCATCGCGAAGATGCCCAGGACGATGAAGCCGAAGTGGGAGATCGACGCGTAGGCGATCAGGCGCTTGATGTCGCGCTGGCCGACCGCGAGCAGCGCCCCGTAGACGATGCTGACCAGCGCCAGGGTGATGATCACCGGGGTGGCCCACTTCGACGCCTCGGGGAAGAGGCCGAGGCAGAAGCGGAGCATCGCGAACGTGCCGACCTTGTCGACGACGGCCGTGATGAGCACCGCGACGGGTGCCGTGGCCTCCCCCATCGCGTTCGGCAGCCAGGTGTGCAGCGGCCACAGCGGCGCCTTCACCGCGAAGGCGAGGAAGAAGCCGAGGAAGAGCAGCCGCTCGGTGTCGGTCGCCATGGACAGCTCGCCGCTCGCGCGCGCGGCGGTGATCTCGGTGAGGGAGAAGCTGCCCGCGACGACGTACAGCCCGATCACCGCGGCCAGCATGACCAGTCCGCCGGCGAGGTTGTACAGCAGGAACTTCACCGCCGCGTACGACCGCTGGGCGGCCGCCCGGTCGTCGGTGCCGGCGTGGGCCCGGTCCCCGAAGCCTCCGATGAGGAAGTACATCGGGATGAGCATGGCCTCGAAGAGGATGTAGAAGAGGAAGACGTCGGTGGCCTCGAAGGAGAGGATCACCATCGCCTCGACCATGAGGATCAGCGCGAAGAAGCCCTGGGTGGGGCGCCACCGCTCGGAGCTGGTCTCCAGGGGGTCGGCGTCGTGCCATCCGGCGAGGATGACGAAGGGGATCAGCAGGGCGGTGAGGGCGATCAGGGCGACCCCGATGCCGTCCACGCCCAGCTCGTAGCGGACGCCGAAGTCGCTGATCCAGGCGTGCGACTCGGTGAGCTGGTACCGGGCGCCGCCCGGGTCGAAGCGCACCAGGACCACCACCGCGAGGGCGAGCGTGGCGAGCGAGAAGAGCAGCGCCAGCCATTTGGCCGCCGTGCGGCGGGCGGCCGGGACGGCGGCGGTGACGATCGCGCCGGCGGCCGGCAGCACCGCGGTCGCGGTGAGGAGGGGGAACGACGAAGCGGACATCGCGATCACACCGCCCTCATCAACAGGGTCGCGGCGATCAGCACCGCAGCACCTCCGAACATCGAGACCGCGTAGGAGCGGACGAAGCCGTTCTGCAGTAGGCGCATCCGGCCGGAGAGACCGCCCATCGCCGCGGCGGTGCCGTTGACGACACCGTCGACGAGGGTGTGGTCGACGTAGACGAGCGAGCGGGTGAGGTGTTCGCCGCCGCGGACCAGGACCACGTGGTTGAAGTCGTCCTGGAGGAGGTCGCGGCGGGCGGCCCGGGTGAGCAGCGAACCGCGGGGCGCGACCACCGGCACGGGCCTGCGCCCGTACTGGGCGTAGGCGATGCCGACGCCGACGAGGAGCACGATGACGGTCGACGTGGTGATGACGGCGGCGCTGACCGGTGGGTGCCCGTGGTCGAAGTCGGTGACCGGCTTCAGCCAGTTCACGAAGGCGCTGTTGAGGGAGAAGAGCCCGCCCGCGAAGACCGAACCGAAGGCGAGCAGGATCATCGGGATCGTCATGGACTTCGGCGACTCGTGCGGGTGGGGCATGCTCCCCGGGGCCGCCTCGGCGCCGGGCTCGACGTCCGCCGCGGCCGGGTCGGGCGCGGGCTGCCAGCGCTTCTCGCCGAAGAACGTCATGAGCATCACGCGGGTCATGTAGTACGCGGTGATCCCGGCGCCCAACAGCGTGACGGCGCCCAGGATCCAGCCCTCGGTGCCGCCCTTCGCGAAGGCCGCCTCGATGATCTTGTCCTTGGACCAGAAGCCGGACAGTCCCGGGAAGCCGATGATCGCCAGGTACCCGAGCCCGAAGGTCACGAAGGTGACGGGCATGTACGTGCGCAGCCCGCCGTACTTGCGCATGTCGACCTCGTCGTTCATGCCGTGCATGACGGATCCGGCACCGAGGAACAGCCCGGCCTTGAAGAAGCCGTGCGTCACCAGGTGCATGATCGCGAAGGCGTACCCGATCGGCCCGAGGCCGGCGGCGAGGACCATGTACCCGATCTGCGACATCGTCGAGCCGGCGAGGGCCTTCTTGATGTCGTCCTTCGCGCAACCGACGATCGCACCGAAGAGGAGCGTCACCGCGCCGACCACGACGACCGCGAGCTGCGCGTCCGGCGCGGCGTTGAAGATCGCCCCGGACCGGGTGATCAGGTACACGCCGGCGGTCACCATCGTCGCCGCGTGGATCAGCGCCGACACCGGGGTCGGGCCCTCCATCGCGTCACCGAGCCAGGACTGCAGCGGCACCTGGGCGGACTTGCCGCACGCGGCGAGGAGCAGCATCAGCCCGATCGCCGTCAGCATGCCCTCGGACGCCCCGTCGGTCGCGCCGAGCACCGGCCCGAACGTGAACGTCCCGAACGTGGTGAACATCAGCATGATCGCCACGGAGAGGCCGATGTCGCCGACCCGGTTGACGAGGAACGCCTTCTTCGCGGCCGTGGCCGCGGAGGGCTTGTGCTGCCAGAACCCGATGAGCAGGTAGGACGCGAGACCGACGCCCTCCCAGCCGAAGTACAGCAGCAGGTAGTTGTCGGCGATGACGAGGAGCAGCATCGCCGCGAGGAAGAGGTTCAGGTAGCCGAAGAAGCGGCGGCGCCGCTCGTCGTGCTCCATGTACCCGATGGAGTAGACGTGGATCAGCGTGCCCACGCCGGTGATCAACAGGACGAACGTCATCGACAGCTGGTCGAGCTGGAAGGCGACGTCGGCCTGGAAGCCCTCGACCGGCACCCAGCTGAACAGCCGCTGGTGCAGGGTCCGGTCCTCGGCGCCGCGGCCCAGCATGTCGGCGAAGAGGACCGCGGCGACGGCGAAGGAGGCGGCGGCGAGCAGCGTGCCGAGCCAGTGCCCGGCCCGGTCCAGCCGCCGGCCGCCGCACAACAGGACGGCCGCTCCGAGCAGGGGCGCCGCGACGAGCAGCGCGATCAGGTTCTCTGTTTCCACGGTTGCAGCGACCCCTTACAGCTTCATCAGGCTGGCGTCGTCGACCGAGGCCGAGTGGCGGGCACGGAACAGGGACACGATGATGGCGAGCCCCACCACGACCTCCGCGGCGGCGACGACCATCGTGAAGAACGCGATGATCTGGCCGTCCAGGTTGCCGTGCAGCCGGGAGAAGGCCACCAGCGTGAGGTTGCAGGCGTTGAGCATCAGCTCCACGCACATGAAGACGACGATCGCGTTCCGCCGGACCAGCACGCCGGCGGCGCCGATGGTGAACAACACGGCGGCGAGGTAGAGGTAGTTGACGGGATTCACTTGGCCGCCTCCTCTCCGTCCCGGTCGCGGCCCAGCCGCTCCTCGGCGCGCCGCTCCAGCGCCCGCAGGTCCGCCAGCGCCTGCGGCGACACGTCGCGGACCTGGCCGCGCTTGCGCAGCGTGCGGCTGACGGTCAGCTCCGACGGGGTGCCGTCGGGCAGGAGGCCGGGGACGTCCACGGCGTTGTGCCGGGCGTACACACCGGGCGCGGGGAGCGGCGGGAGCTGCTTGCCCTCGCGCACGCGCTGCTCCGCCAGCTCCCGCTGGGACCGGGCCCGTTCGATGCGCTCGCGGTGCGTGAGCACCATCGCGCCGACCGTCGCGGTGATGAGGAGCGCGCCGGTGATCTCGAAGGCGAAGACGTACTTGGTGAAGATGAGCGCCGCCAGGCCCTCGACGTTCCCCCCGGCGTTCGCCGTGCCGAGGCCGGTGAACGTGTCCAGGGAGGCACGGCCGAGACCGGCGACGAGCAGCGCCCCGAAGCCGAGGCCGCAGAGCGCCGCCAGCCAGCGCTGGCCCTTCAGGGTCTCCTTCAGCGAGTCGGCGGCGGTGACGCCGACGAGCATCACGACGAAGAGGAACAGCATCATGATCGCGCCGGTGTACACGATGATCTGGACGACACCCAGGAAGTAGGCGCCGTTGGCCAGGTAGAAGACGGCCAGGACCACCATCGTCCCGGCCAGGCACAGGGCGCTGTGCACGGCCCTGCGCATCAGGACGGTGCACAGCGCGCCGACCACCGCGACCGTGCCCAGCAGCCAGAACTGCACGGCCTCACCGGTCGAGGTGGTGTAGGCGGCGGCCAGGGTGCTCGCGGTCATGCCCCGACCACCTTCCCGGACGCGGGCTCGGTCGGGCCGAAGTCCGTCGCCGCCTCCTGCGGCTCCTCGCCCTTGCTCACCGCGACCTGCCGGACCGTGTCCGGCGCGGCCCCGTGGACCAGGCCCCGGTAGTAGTCCTGCTCGTCCGTCCCCGGGTACATCGCGTGCGGCGTGTCGACCATGTCGTCGTCGAGGCCCGCGAGGAGCTGCTCCTTGGTGTAGATGAGGTTCTCGCGGGAGCTGTCGGCGAGCTCGAACTCGTTGGTCATCGTCAGCGCCCGGGTCGGGCACGCCTCGATGCACAGGCCGCACAGGATGCAGCGGGCGTAGTTGATCTGGTAGACGCGGCCGTACCGCTCGCCGGGCGAGTAGCGCTCCTCGTCGGTGTTGTCCGCGCCCTCCACGTAGATCGCGTCGGCGGGGCAGGCCCAGGCGCACAGCTCGCAGCCGACGCACTTCTCCAGCCCGTCCGGGTGGCGGTTGAGCTGGTGCCGGCCGTGGAAGCGGGGCGCCGTCGTCTTCGGCTGCTCCGGGTACTGCTCCGTCAACCGCTTCTTGAACATGGCCTTGAAGGTCACGCCGAAGCCGGCCACCGGGTTCTGGAAGGGGGTCCGTGGGGTGTCCCCCCGGGATGACTCAGTAGACACCGTCCGTCTCCTTTCCGTCACTCGCAGTGTCCCTCGGGCCACTGACAATCAACTCGCGCTCACCGCGCGGCCGTCGGCGCGGGACCGGCGGCAGGGTCTGACCGGGCAGCGGCGGCACCGGGAACCCGCCCGCCATCGGGTCGAACCCGCCGTCCTCGTCCGCCTGCTCCGCCTCGGCCGCAGCCCCGGCCCTGCGTTCGCGGAACATGTCCGCGACGAAGGAGAGCAGCAGCACCGCGAGGACGCCACCGGCGACGTACAGCACGATCGACTGGAAGGCGACGTTCTCGTTCCGCAGGGCGCGGACGGTGGCGACGAGCATCAGCCACACGACGGAGACGGGGATCAGGACCTTCCAGCCGAGCTTCATCAGCTGGTCGTAGCGGACGCGGGGCAGCGTGCCGCGCAGCCACACGAAGAGGAAGAGCAGCAGCACGACCTTGCCGACGAACCAGAGCATCGGCCACCAGCCGTGGTTCGCGCCCTCCCAGAACCCGGAGATCGGGTACGGGGCGCGCCAGCCGCCCAGGAAGAGGGTGACCGACACGACCGAGACGGTGACCATGTTGACGTACTCGGCCAGCATGAACATCGCGAACTTGATGGAGCTGTACTCGGTGTTGAAGCCGCCGACCAGGTCGCCCTCGGACTCCGGCATGTCGAACGGGGCGCGGTTCACCTCACCGACCATCGTCACCATGTAGATGAGGAACGACACCGGCAGCAGCACCACGAACCAGCGGTCCGCCTGCGCCTCGACGATCGTCGAGGTCGACATGGAACCGGAGTAGAGGAAGACGGACGCGAAGGCCGCGCCCATCGCGATCTCGTACGAGATCATCTGCGCGCAGGCCCGCAGCCCGCCCAGCAGGGGGTAGGTGGAGCCGGAGGACCAGCCGGCGAGGACGATGCCGTAGATGCCGACCGAGGCGACCGCGAGGATGTACAGCATCGCGATCGGCAGGTCCGTCAGCTGCATCGTGGTGCGGTGGCCGAAGATCGAGACCTCGTTGCCGGCCGGCCCGAAGGGGATCACCGCGATCGCCATGAAGGCGGGGACGGCGGAGACGATCGGGGCGAGGACGTAGACGACCTTGTCCGCCCGCTTGACGACCACGTCCTCCTTGAGCATCAGCTTGACGCCGTCCGCGAGGGACTGCAGGAGGCCCCACGGGCCGTGCCGGTTGGGGCCGATGCGCAGCTGCATCCAGGCGACGACCTTGCGCTCCATCACGATGGAGATCAGCACGGTCACCATCAGGAAGGCGAAGCAGAAGACCGCCTTGACGGCCACGAGCCACCAGGGGTCCCGGCCGAACAGGGAGAGGTCCTCGGCCGCGAGGAGGACCTGGTTCATGCGCGCACCTCCGACGAGTCGGTCGGGTCCGTCGAGTCCGTCGACGCCGGTGGGGAGGAGGGCGCCGGCGCGCCGGGCGAGCCGGTGGCCGGGGCGAGGCGGACGAGCCCGCCGGGAACCGCGCCCAGGTCGGAGAGGACACCGTCGCCGGTCGACCGCAGCGGCAACCACACCACCCGGTCGGGCATCTCGGTCACCCGCAGCGGCAGCCGCACCGACCCGGCGGGGCCGGTGACCTGGAGGAGTCCGCCGTCCGCGACCCCGGCCTCCCGCGCGGTGGCGGCCGAGAGGCGGGCGGGCGCGGCGTGCCGGGTGCCGGCGAGCGCCTCGTCGCCCTCCTGGAGGCGGCCGAGGTCGAGCAGCATGCGGTGGCCGGCGAGGACGGCCTCGCCCGCACCGGCCCGCGGCAGCGGTCGCCCGGACTCGGTGGGGTCGCCCGCCGGCGTGCCGTCCCACCGGCCGAGCCGGTCCATCTCGGCGCGCACGGCCCGGACGTCGGGCAGGCCGAACGGCACGTCCATGGCGTCGGCCAGCATGTGCAGGACGCGTGCGTCGGTCGGGGGCAGCGCACGGGTGAGCTGCTCCGGCTTCAGCGCCGCCTCGAACATCCGGACGCGGCCCTCCCAGTTGAGGAAGGTGCCGGCCTTCTCGGCGACGGCCGCGACCGGCAGGACCACGTCCGCCCGGTCGGTGACCTCACCGGGGCGCAGTTCCAGCGACACCACGAACGCCGCGTCGAGCGCCTCCCGGGCGCGCGCCGGGTCGGGCAGGTCGGCGACCTCGACGCCCCCGACGAGCAGCGCGCCGAGCTCCCCGGCGGCCGCGGCCTCCACGATCTGCCCGGTGTCGCGGCCGTAGCGGTGCGGCAGCTCGCCGACGCCCCAGGCGGTCGCCGTCTCCTCCCGGGCGCGGGGGTCGGTGGCGGGCCGCCCGCCGGGCAGCAGCGAGGGGACGGCACCCGCCCACACCGCGCCGCGCTCGCCGGCCCGGCGCGGGATCCACACCAGCTCGGCGCCGGTGGCGTTCGCCGCCCGGACGGCGGCGGTCAGCGCGCCGGTGACGCCCGCGAGCCGCTCGCCGACGACGATGACGGCGCCCGGTGCGCGCAGCGCCTCCACGGCGGCCGTGCCCGACGCGTCGAGGCCGGTGCCGGTGACCAGCGCGTCCAGCCACTCCGTCTCGGTCCCGGGCGCGGCGGGCAGCAGCGTGCCGCCCGCCTTCTGCAGGCCGCGGGTGGCGTACGGGGCGAGGGCGTACGTGCGCTGCCCGTGCTTGCGCCACGCCTTGCGCAGCCGCAGGAAGACGCCGGGCGCCTCCTCCTCGGCCTCCACGCCCACCAGCAGCACCGCGGGCGCCTTCTCCAGCGAGCCGTGGGTGACCCCGCGGCCGTCGAGGTCACGGCCCCGGCCGGCGACGCGGGCGGCGAGGAAGTCGGCCTCCTCGCTGCTGTGGACGCGCGCCCGGAAGTCGATGTCGTTGGTGTCGAGGGCGACCCGCGCGAACTTGGCGTACGCGTAGGCGTCCTCGACCGTCAGCCGGCCGCCGGTGAGGACGCCGGTGCGGCCGCGGACCAGGCCGCGCGCCGCCGCCTCCAACGCCTCCGGCCAGGACGCGGGGGCGAGCGCGCCGTCGGCGCCCCGCACGAGCGGCGTGGCGAGCCGGTCGCGGGCCTGCGCGTACCGGAACGCGAAGCGCCCCTTGTCGCACAGCCACTCCTCGTTGACCTCCGGGTCGTTGCCGGCGAGCCGCCGCATGACCTTCCCGCGCCGGTGGTCGGTGCGGGTGGCGCACCCGCCGGCGCAGTGCTCGCAGACGCTCGGCGAGGAGACCAGGTCGAAGGGGCGGGAGCGGAACCGGTACGCCGCCGAGGTCAGCGCGCCGACCGGGCAGATCTGGATGGTGTTGCCGGAGAAGTACGACACGAACGGGTCGCCCTCGCCGGTGCCGACCTGCTGGAGGGCGCCGCGCTCGATCAGCTCGATCATCGGGTCGCCCGCGACCTGGTTGGAGAACCGGGTGCAGCGGGCGCACAGCACGCACCGCTCGCGGTCGAGCAGCACCTGCGTGGAGATCGGGACGGGCTTCTCGTAGGTGCGCTTGCGGCCCTCGAAGCGGGACTCCGCCTGCCCGTGGGACATGGCCTGGTTCTGCAGGGGGCACTCGCCGCCCTTGTCGCAGACCGGGCAGTCCAGGGGGTGGTTGATGAGCAGCAGCTCCATCACGCCCACCTGCGCCTTCTCGGCGACCTCCGAGGTGAGCTGCGACCTGACGACCATGCCGTCGGTGCAGGTGATGGTGCAGGAGGCCATCGGCTTGCGCTGGCCCTCGACCTCGACGATGCACTGGCGGCAGGCGCCGGCCGGGTCGAGGAGCGGGTGGTCGCAGAATCGGGGGATCTCGATGCCGAGCTGCTCGGCCGCGCGGATGACCAGCGTCCCCTTGGGGACGGAGGTCTCGATCCCGTCGATGGTCAGCGTGACCAGGTCCTCCGGGGGCACCGGGGCCGCCCCGCCGCCGGCGGGGTTCGACGCCATGACGGTCATGCCGTCACCTCCACGTGGTTGTCCGCCCAGGCCGTCGACCTGGCCGGGTCGAAGGGGCAGCCCTTGCCGGTGATGTGCTCCTCGTACTCCCCGCGGAAGTACTTCAGGGAGGAGAAGATCGGCGAGGCGGCGCCGTCGCCGAGGGCACAGAACGACTTGCCGTTGATGTTGTCGGCGATGTCGGCGAGCTTGTCGAGGTCGGAGAGCGCGCCCCGGCCGGCCTCGATGTCGCGCAGCAGCTGCACCAGCCAGTAGGTGCCCTCCCGGCAGGGGGTGCACTTGCCGCACGACTCGTGGGCGTAGAACTCGGTCCACCGCGTGACGGCGCGGACGACGCACGTCGTCTCGTCGAAGCACTGCAGGGCCTTGGTGCCGAGCATGGACCCGGCGGCGCCGACCCCCTCGTAGTCGAGGGGCACGTCGAGGTGCTCGTCGGTGAACATCGGCGTCGACGAGCCGCCCGGCGTCCAGAACTTCAGCCGGTGGCCGGGGCGCATGCCGCCGCTCATGTCGAGCAGCTGGCGCAGCGTGATGCCGAGCGGGGCCTCGTACTGGCCGGGGCCGGCGACGTGGCCGCTGAGCGAGTACAGCGTGAAGCCGGGGGACTTCTCACTGCCCATCGACCGGAACCAGTCCTTGCCCCGGTGCATGATCGCGGGCACGGAGGCGATCGACTCGACGTTGTTCACCACGGTGGGGCAGGCGTACAGACCGGCGACCGCGGGGAACGGGGGACGCAGCCGGGGCTGGCCGCGGCGCCCTTCGAGGGAGTCGAGCAGCGCGGTCTCCTCGCCGCAGATGTACGCGCCGGCCCCGGCGTGGACGGTGAGGTCGACGTCGAGTCCGCTGCCGAGCACGTCCTTGCCGAGGAAGCCCGCGGCGTACGCCTCGCGCACGGCCTCGTGGAGCCGGCGCAGCACGGGGACGACCTCGCCGCGCAGGTAGACGAAGGCGTGCGAGGACCTGATCGCGTAGCAGGCGATCACGATGCCCTCGATGAGCGAGTGCGGGTTGGCGAAGAGGAGCGGGATGTCCTTGCAGGTGCCCGGCTCGGACTCGTCGGCGTTCACCACGAGGTAGTGGGGCTTGCCGTCGCCCTGCGGGATGAACTGCCACTTCATCCCGGTGGGGAAGCCGGCGCCGCCGCGGCCGCGCAGACCGGAGTCCTTGACGTAGGCGATGACCTCGTCGGGTGTCATGGCGAGGGCCTTGCGGAGTCCCTCGTACCCGTCGTGCCGCCGGTAGGTGTCCAGGGTCCAGGAGCGGGGCTCGTCCCAGAAGGCGGACAGGACCGGCGAGAGGAGCTTCTCGGGGCTGGTCTCCCCGATCTCGGTGGCCAAGGTCATCACTCCCCCTCCTCGCTGACCGGCCCGGCCGGGTGCTTCGGGTCGGACGCGGAGGTCTGTTGTGGTGCGTCGTGCGAGCTGAGGTGCCCGGAGCCGGGCTGGGGGCCGCCGTGCGGGGCCTGGTCGCGGGTACCGGCGTCGGCGGACTCGCCGCGCGGGTGGACGACGCGCGGCGGCAGCGCCTCGCCCTTGGCGAGCCGGAGGCCGATGAGGGAGGCGGGGCCCGCCCCGCCGGTCGCCTCGACGGCGCCGGGGCGGGTGTCGGGGAACCCGGCGAGGATGCGGGCCGTCTCCTTGAACGAGCACAGCGGCGCGCCGCGGGTGGGCGCGACGGGGAGGCCGGCGCGCAGGTCGTCGACGAGCCGCTTGGCGCTCTGGGGCGTCTGGTTGTCGAAGAACTCCCAGTTGACCATCACGACGGGGGCGAAGTCGCAGGCGGCGTTGCACTCGATGTGTTCGAGGGTGACCTTGCCGTCGGCGGTGGTCTCCTGGTCGCCGACGCCGAGGTGCTCCTTCAGCTCCTCGTAGATGGCGTCGCCGCCCATGACCGCGCAGAGCGTGTTGGTGCAGACCCCGACCTGGTAGTCGCCGGAGGGCTTGCGCCGGTACATGGTGTAGAAGGTCGCGACGGCGGTGACCTCGGCGGTGGTCAGCCCGAGCACCTCGGCGCAGAACCGCATGCCGGTGCGGGTGACGTGCCCCTCCTCGGCCTGGACGAGGTGCAGCAGCGGCAGCAGCGCGGAGCGGGAGTCGGGGTAGCGGGCGATCACCTCCCGGGCGTCCGTCTCCAGCCGGGCGCGCACGTCGGCGGGGTAGTCGGGGGCGGGGAGTTCGGGCATCCCCAGCTGGACGTCGGTCACCGGTCGACGCCTCCCATCACGGGGTCGATGGACGCGACGGCGACGATGACGTCGGCGACCTGGCCGCCCTCGCACATCGCCGCCATGGCCTGGAGGTTGGTGAAGGACGGGTCACGGAAGTGGACCCGGTAGGGGCGGGTGCCGCCGTCGGAGACGACGTGGGCGCCGAGCTCGCCCTTGGGGGACTCGACCGCGGCGTACGCCTGGCCGGCGGGGACCCGGAAGCCCTCGGTGACCAGCTTGAAGTGGTGGATCAGGGCCTCCATGGAGGTGCCCATGATCTTCTTGATGTGGTCGAGGGAGTTGCCGAGTCCGTCCGGGCCGAGCGCGAGCTGCGCGGGCCAGGCGATCTTCCGGTCGGCGACCATGACGGGCCCGGGGGCGAGCCGGTCGAGGCACTGCTCGATGATCCGCAGCGACTGGTGCATCTCCTCCAGCCGGATCAGGAAGCGGCCGTAGGCGTCGCAGGTGTCGGCGGTCGGCACCTCGAACTCGTACGTCTCGTAGCCGCAGTACGGCTCCGCGCGGCGCAGGTCGTGCGGGAGGCCGGCGGAGCGCAGGATCGGGCCGGTCGCTCCGAGGGCCATGCAGCCGGTCAGGTCGAGGTGGCCGATGTCCTGCATGCGGGCCTTGAAGATGGGGTTGCCGGTGGCGAGCTTGTCGTACTCCGGCAGGTTCTTCCGCATGGTCCGCACGAACTCGCGGACCTGGTCGACGGCGCCGGGCGGCAGGTCCTGGGCGAGGCCGCCGGGGCGGATGAACGCGTGGTTCATGCGCAGGCCGGTGATCAGCTCGAAGAGGTCCAGGATCATCTCGCGGTCCCGGAACCCGTAGATCATGACCGTGGTGGCGCCGAGCTCCATGCCGCCGGTGGCGATGCACACCAGGTGCGAGGAGAGCCGGTTGAGCTCCATGAGCAGGACCCGGATCACCGTGGCGCGGTCGGGGATCTGGTCCTCGATGCCGAGCAGCTTCTCGACGCCGAGACAGTACGCCGCCTCGTTGAAGAACGGCGTCAGGTAGTCCATGCGCGTCACGAAGGTGGTGCCCTGCGTCCACGTCCGGTACTCGAGGTTCTTCTCGATGCCGGTGTGCAGGTAGCCGATGCCGCAGCGGGCCTCGGTGACGGTCTCGCCGTCGATCTCCAGGATGAGCCGGAGCACGCCGTGGGTGGAGGGGTGCTGGGGGCCCATGTTGACGACGATCCGCTCGTCGTCGGCCTTCGCCGCGGACTGGACGACCTCGTCCCAGTCGCCGCCGGTGACGGTGTAGACGGTGCCCTCGGTGGTCTCGCGGGCATCGGCGTCGGCGAGGTGCGTCCCGGAGTCACCCGGCGGGGCGTGGTGGCCGGGTGACGGGTGGGCGTGTGGGGTGGTCACGAGTACGACCTCCGCTGGTCCGGAGCCGGGATCTGGGCGCCCTTGTACTCGACGGGGATGCCGCCGAGGGGGTAGTCCTTGCGCTGCGGGAAGCCCTGCCAGTCGTCCGGCATCATGATCCGGGTCAGGGCGGGGTGGCCGTCGAAGACCAGGCCGAAGAAGTCGTACGCCTCGCGCTCGTGCCAGTCGTTGGTCGGGTAGACCGCGACGAGGGACGGGACGTGCGGGTCGGCGTCCGGGGCGGACACCTCCAAGCGGATCAGCCGGCCGTGGGTGAGCGAGCGCAGGTGGTAGACGGCGTGCAGCTCGCGGCCCTTGTCACCCGGGTAGTGCACGCCGCTGACGCCCGTGCACAGCTCGAAGCGGAGCGCGGGGTCGTCGCGGAGGGTGCGGGCGACGCGGACGAGGTGCTCGCGGGCGATGTGGAAGGTGAGTTCCCCGCGGTCGACGACCGTCTTCTCGATGGCGTTCTCCGGGACGAGACCCTGCTCCTCCAAGGCGCCTTCGAGCTCGTCGGCGACCTCGTCGAACCAGCCCCCGTAGGGGCGGACGGCCGGGCCCGGCAGGCGGACGGGACGGACGAGGCCGTCGTAGCCGGAGGTGTCGCCGCCCCGCTCGGCGCCGAACATGCCGCGCTGGACGCGGATCTCCTCGCCGTGGTCACCGCGCTGGCCGGGCAGGTTCTGCGCGGCGAGCTCCTTCTCGGGGTTCGGCTCGTCGGTCCGGTGCGGGTCACCGGGCCCGTTCGGCCGGTTCGGCCGGTTCGGCTGGTCGGTCACCGGAGCAGCCCCTTCATCTCGATCGTGGGGAGCGCCTTGAGCGCCGCCTCCTCCGCCTCGCGGGCCGCCTCCCGGGCGTTGACGCCGAGCTTGGAGGACTGGATCTTCTCGTGGAGCTTGAGGATCGCGTCGAGCAGCATCTCGGGGCGGGGCGGGCAGCCGGGCAGGTAGATGTCGACGGGGACGACGTGGTCGACGCCCTGCACGATGGCGTAGTTGTTGAACATGCCTCCCGAGGAGGCGCAGACGCCCATGGAGATCACCCACTTCGGGGCGGGCATCTGGTCGTAGACCTGGCGCAGGACCGGGGCCATCTTCTGGCTGACCCGGCCGGCGACGATCATCAGGTCGGCCTGGCGCGGCGAGCCGCGGAAGACCTCCATCCCGAAGCGGGCCATGTCGTACCGGCCCGCGCCGGTGGTCATCATCTCGATGGCGCAGCAGGCGAGGCCGAAGGTCGCGGGGAAGACGGACGCCTTGCGCACCCATCCCGCGGCCTGCTCGACCGTCGTCAGCAGAAATCCGCTCGGCAGCTTCTCTTCGAGTCCCATGAGTGTGTCCTTCAGCCCCTCAGTCCCATTCCAGGCCGCCGCGCCGCCACACGTAGGCGTAGGCGACGAAGACCGTGAGCACGAAGAGCAGCATCTCCACGAGCCCGAAGATCCCCAGTGCGTCGAAGGTGACGGCCCAGGGATAGAGGAAGACGATCTCGATGTCGAAGACGATGAAGAGCATCGCCGTCAGGTAGTACTTGATCGGGAAGCGGCCACCTCCGGCCGGCGTCGGGGTGGGCTCGATGCCGCACTCGTACGCCTCGAGCTTGGCCCGGTTGTAGCGCTTGGGGCCGATGAGCGTGGCCATGACCACGGAGAAGATCGCAAACGCTGCCCCGAGGGCGCCGAGCACGAGGATGGGCGTGTAGGCATTCACGCTCCTCGCTCCTTCCAGTCGTCCTTGACCGTTGGACCGCACCGGGCTTCCACGTCGCCGCCCCGGCTCCTTCCGGCCCGTCGCGCTGAGCCCGGAAGATCGCTTACATGTGAGGCAGTTCACAAGCCCGTTTGGAACGCATCCTATGCCCGTCGATCTGTGATCTGCGACACGGGGTACGTCAACGGCTTTGTGATCTCCACCACCTGGCGAACGATCATGTATTCGGATGAACGGTGATCTTCGCACCACACGTGATCGAGTGGCGACGATACGTGACATCGGAGCCGGTCATCGCTGGTCGGGGCGGTCTTGCACTATCAAGCGCTGGCCGCTACACGCAAATTCGAGTCGGACGCGTCCGAGTGATAAAGGGGCTCACCCCACTCGTGCGGGGGTGCGGCGGGACGGGAGTGGACGCGTGCGACGACCGATGGCGGGTAAGCGTCGCCCGACGGGGCCGCGCATGTGACCTGCACCACTCGCTCCGGGCTGCCGGAAAAGCGGGGTTGGCCAACTGCGTGAACGAGTGGTAAGCGCAAGGCAATTCGGGCGTTTCGCGGAAAACCCATGATCACGGGCATGATCACGAGGGTCTGAAATGTCCGTTACGGCGTCAATAAAGGGCCTACGGAAGCGGATTCGGCCCTTCCGGCCCGAACTGTGGCGCAACACACGTTTCTTGATGGGAACCGCGATGCCCTGATAGCGGTTGTCCCATGTCCCACACCGCTCACATACCCAGCCACCGGAAGCCCCGCCGCAGCTCCTCGAAGCTCGCGCTGCGCGCCGGAGTTGCCGGTGGCGTCCTCAGCACCATCGCGGTGGCCGCGTCGCCCGCTCAGGCCGAGCCGGTGACCGAGACCATCGAGATGCCCACGCTCACCAACGTGGACCTGTCCGGTGCGCTCTCCTCCGCCGTCGCCGCCTCCGCCGAGGCGACCCAGCAGGACGCGCTGGTCCAGGACCTCCGGGCTCAGGAGGACGCCGCGGCCGGGAAGGCGGCCAAGGACGCCAAGACGGCCAAGGAGCAGGCGGAGCGCAAGGCCGAGGCCGAGCGCAAGGCCAAGGAGGCCGAGGAGAAGGCCCGGGCCGAGGCCCGGGAGCGCGCCTCCCGCACCGCCGAGCGCACCACCCTGTCCGCGTCGTCGAACAGCGGCGACAGCGACGGTGGCAGCAGCAGCAGCAGCGACAGCGGCTCGTCGCGCTCGACGGCCACCGGTTCCGCCGCCGCCATCGTCGACTTCGCGCGCGCCCAGATCGGCGACGCGTACGTCATGGGCGCCACGGGCCCCAACGCCTGGGACTGTTCGGGTCTCGTCCAGGCCGCCTACCGCCAGGCCGGCATCGACCTGCCCCGCGTCTCCGGCGCGCAGTCCAGCATGGGCACCTCGGTCTCGCTGAGCGACCTCCAGCCCGGCGACATCCTCTACTGGGGCAGCCGCAGCGGCTCGTACCACGTGGCGATCTACGTGGGCGGCGGCAACTTCGTCGGCGCGCAGAACCCCGGCACCGGTGTCGTCGAGCGGTCGCTCGACTACGACGCGCCGTCCGGCGCCGTCCGCATCCTCTGACGCGGCACGGCGGCTGACACGCCGCCGACCACGCACGCCGAGGCCGTCGCTCCCCCGCTCGGGGCGGGAGCGACGGCCTCGGCGTGCGTACGGGCCGTCAGCGGCCGGGCGGCCCGCCGGGGGGCGGCGGCCGGGGGTGGGCACGGGCGCCCGGTGGGCCCCACGCACCCCGGCCCGGCGGACGGGGCGGCTGCGGCTGCGGCTGCGGCTGCGGCGGGCCGATCCCAGCGGGTGCGTGCCCTGGTCCGGTGCCCGGCGCCGGCGGGCCGGTGTCAGCGGAATGCGGAACCCGGGTGCCCCGGCCCCGGCGGCCGGCCCCTGCCGGGCGGGCCCCACGTGAGGCGCCTCGGTGGGTCGGCCCCTGGTGGGTACGGCAGGCGCGGGGTGCCTCGGCCGGCCGGCGTCAGCGGGTGCGGACTCCGGCCGCGTGCACGGCCCCTGCGGCCCGGCACCAGCCGCTGCGGACCCCGCGCGAGGCGCCTCGGTGGTCGGCCCCGGCGGGTGCGGTTGCCGCGCGGGTGCCTCGGCCGGCCGGCGTCAGCGGGTGGGGCGGAACGCCTCGATGAGCCGCGCGTAGCTGTCCCCGCCGTGCCCGTCGGCGACGGCCTTCGCCATCAGCTCCCGGTGCAGCTCCGGGAGGCGTCCGTCGACGCCCCGCTGCGCGCCCGCGTGCAGCAGGTGGTCGACCGCCGCGAGCTGCACGTCGATCGTGGCGTCGTCCCCCGGGTACCGCCCGGCGTCGATCTGCCCCGCGTACCGCTCCACGAACAGGCTCACGGTCGACAGCCAGCGCAGCGCGACCGGGGTGAACGCCTCCGCCGCCACCCCGTCGGCGCCCACGAGCGCGGTCGCGTGCAACCAGCCGCCGAACACCGACCACATCATCCCCAGCAGCCCCGCGTCATAGAGCGAGGCGACCCCCGGGTCCTCGCCGAGGTCGATCGGGTCGCCCAGGACCGCCAGCGTCGCCCGGTGCGCCTCCAGCGCCTCGGTCGAGCCGCTGTACAGGAACATGCTGGCGGCGTCGCCCACCCCGGGCGGCGTCGTCATGATCCCGCCGTCCAGGTACCGCGCGCCCTGCCCGGCGGCCCAGCGTGCCGTCTCCCGCGCCTGCTCCGGCGAACCGGACGTGACGTTGACGAGCGTCCGCCCCGCGAGCCCGTCGGCGAGCGGCTCGAGCAGCTCCCGCACGACCCCGTAGTCCAGGACGCACACCACGACCAGCTCGCTCGCCGCCACGGCGTCCGCGACCGTCCCCGCCCGCCGCGCGCCGTCCGCGACCAGGTCGTCGGCCTTGGCGGGCGTACGGTTCCACACCGTGGTCGGGTGACCGGCCGCCAGGAACGCGGCCGCCAGGGCCGATCCCATCTGTCCCAGTCCGAGCACGGTGACGCTTTCACGGCTCATCGCCTTGTTTCTCCCTCTGCGCGTGGATTTCCTCTGCGTGATCCACCCTCGCAGCGCGCTCCGGGCCCGGACAGTGGCAGGACTGCCCCCGTCCGCAAAATTCCTGCCGTACGCTCCGGAGCATGCCCGCCGGAACCGTCGCCGTGGCCGTCGTCCAGGACGCCGGCCTGTCGCACTGGGAGATGTACGAACTCTCCATCGCCCTCGCCGTCTTCGGCATCCCGCACGAGGACCTCGCCGACCCCTGGTACCGCCTGCGCCTGTGCGCGGCCGAGGCACCGCCCGTGCCCGGCGGGCGGTCGGGGCCGCCCGGCTCGGGGCTGCCGGGGGCGGGCTTCTCGCTCCGTACGGACCACGGACTCGACGGGCTCGTCGGCGCCGACACCGTCATCGTGCCGTCCGTACCGGAGGAGTGCGTCGACGACGGCCGCGAGGTGCCAGCCGAGCTGGTGGAGGCGCTGCGCGCGGCGGCCGCGTCGGGGGCCCGCATGGTGTCGCTGTGCACCGGCGCCTTCGCCCTGGCAGCGGCCGGGCTGCTCGACGGCCGGCGCGCCACGGCGCACTGGCAGCACACGGCCGAACTGGCCGCCCGCCACCCGGGCGTGACCGTGGACGACTCGGTGCTCTACACCGACGACGGCGACGTCCTCACCAGCGCGGGCGCGACCGCCGCGCTCGACCTCTGCCTCCACCTGGTCCGCCGCGACCTCGGCGCACGGGTCGCCAACCAGCTGGCCCGCCGCCTCGTGGTCCACGCGCACCGCGCCGGCGGGCAGGCGCAGTTCATCGACGCGCCGCTGCCGCCGAGCGACGACGAGGGCCTGGGACCGGTGCTCCAGTGGGCGACCGAGCACCTCACGCGACCGCTCACCGTGGACGACCTCGCCCGCCGCGCCCGGATGAGCCCGCGCACCTTCCACCGGCGGCTGTACGAGGCGACCGGCACGACGCCGCTCCAGTGGCTGCTCCAGCAGCGCATCGCCCGCGCGCAGACCCTGCTGGAGTGCACCGACCTGCCCGTCGAACAGGTCGGTGAGCGCAGCGGACTGGGCACGGCGGCGAACCTGCGCCGCCACTTCACCCGGACCGTGGGGGTCTCCCCCACGGTCTACCGCAGGTCGTTCCCGACCGGTGGCCTCACGCCTTCGGGGCGACCTTCGACAGGCCGTTGATGATCCGGTCCATCGCGTCCCCGCCCGTGGGGTCGGTGAGGTTGGCGAGCATCTTGAGGGTGAACCGCATCAGCATCGGGTGGGTGAGCCCGCGCTGCGCCGCGATCTTCATGACCTTCGGGTTGCCGATCAGCTTCACGAAGGCGCGGCCGAGGGTGTAGTAGCCGCCGTAGGTGTCCTTGAGGACCTTCGGGTAGTTGTGCAGCGCCAGCTCCCGCTGGGCGTCCGTCGAGCGGGCGTGGGCCTGCACGATCACGTCGGCGGCGAGCTGCCCGGACTCCATGGCGTAGGCGATGCCCTCACCGTTGAACGGGTTGACCAGTCCGCCCGCGTCACCGACGAGGAGCAGGCCGCGCGTGTAGTGCGGCTGGCGGTTGAACGCCATCGGCAGGGCGGCGCCGCGGATCGGCATGGTCATGTTGTCGGGGGTGAAGCCCCAGTCCTCCGGCATGGACGCGCACCACGCCTTCAGCACCTCGCGCCAGTCCAGCTCGCGGAAGGCGGAGGAGGAGTTGAGGATGCCGAGGCCGACGTTGGACGTGCCGTCGCCCATGCCGAAGATCCAGCCGTAGCCGGGCAGGAGGCGGTCCGGGCCGGGGCCGCGCCGGTCCCACAGCTCCAGCCAGGACTCCAGGTAGTCGTCGTCGTGCCGGGGCGTCGTGAAGTACGTCCGCACGGCGACGCCCATCGGCCGGTCCTCGCGCCGGTGCAGGCCCATCGCGAGGGACAGCCGGCTGGAGTTGCCGTCGGCGGCGACCACGAGCGGGGCGTGGAAGGTGACCGGCGTCTTCTCCTCGCCCACCTTCGCCTGGACGCCGGTGATGCGCCCGGTCCGCGCGTCGAGGACGGGCTCGCCGACGTTGCACCGCTCGTACAGGCGGGCGCCGGCCTTCTGCGCCTGCCGGGCGAGCTGCTCGTCGAAGTCGTCGCGCTTGCGGACCAGTCCGTAGTCCGGGAACGAGGCAAGCTCGGGCCAGTCGAGCTGGAGCCGGACGCCGCCGCCGATGATGCGCAGGCCCTTGTTGCGCAGCCAGCCGGCTTCCTCGGAGATGTCGATGCCCATCGCCACGAGCTGCTTGGTGGCGCGGGGCGTGAGCCCGTCGCCGCACACCTTCTCGCGCGGGAAGGCCGTCTTCTCCAGCAGCAGGACGTCGAGGCCCGCCTTCGCGAGGTAGTACGCGGTGGTGGAACCCGCCGGGCCCGCCCCGACGACGATGACGTCTGCGCGGTGTTCGGAGAGGGTCTCGGTCACGGCGGCTTCTCCCGAGGCTCGAAATTGCGTGCCGACGGCACTGGACATGGGCAGTCTAGGGGGACCCGCTGTTCCCCGACCCGAAGGGCCACCCCCGATGCCCGAGCTGCTCGACGCCGCCGCGGTCCAGCCCGCCGACCGGCCGGCCTTCCGACTGAGGGTGCCCACGGAGGAGGACGCGTACGCCTGGCACCGGGTGTTCGACGACGCCGAGGTGATGGAGTTCCACGGCGGTCGCCCCGCCGAGCTGTCGGTCTACCACGAGTTCACCGCGCGGCAGCGCCGTCACGACGCGGAGCGCGGCTTCTGCCTGTGGACGCTGCTCGACGGGGACGGCGAGGTCGTCGGCTTCACCGGCGCCCAGCCCTGGCCGCACGCGTGGGGTCCGGTGGGCGCCATCGAGATCGGCTGGCGCCTGGCCCGCCCGGCGTGGGGCCGGGGGTACGCGACGGCCGCCGCACGCGAGACGCTGGAGCGGGTGCGGGCGGCGGGCGTCGACCACGTCGTCGCCATGGTCGACGCCCGCAACGCCCGCTCCGTCGCGGTGACCCGGCGCCTGGGCATGGCCCTGGAGGAGACCCTGCCGGTCCCGGGGCGCGACGGCGCGTCGTGCCACCGGTTCGGGCTGCGGCTGTGACGGTGCCGGGCACCGGCGGCGGTGTGGATCCGGCGGCGGTGCCCGTACCGGCGGCGGTGCGGGCCGGGTGCCCGCACCGGTGCGGTGGGGGCTTCAGTCCACGTCGTTCAGCGCCCAGGTCGAGAGCGCGACGTCGAAGGTCTCGCGGGCCGACGACCAGTCACGCTCCCGCGCGGTGAAGTAGATCGCGTACTCGGTGCCGTCCTCGGCGACGTACGCCTGGTCGACCGCGTGCACGGTCTCGCCCGACTCGTCGCGGTAGGTGTACTCCCAGATGGCGCCGGACCGGCCCTGGAACGTGTTCGCCTCCAGCCGCACCCGCTGGTAGCCGGCGTTCCGCTTGCGGGAGTTCGCCTCCAGGCCGGTCAGGTTCTCCAGGGAGGTGTACGGGGCGTTCCGTACGACCCCGACGAGGAAGTGGGCCATGCCGGTGGGGCCGGCGTAGGTGATCTGGCCCTGCTTCGCCGAGACGCGCTCCCACCCGGAGGGCACGGCGAAGGCGAACCCCTCGACGTCGCTGACGAGCGCGTACCCCGCCGGAACGGTCGGTGCCGCACCGCCCGCCGACGGGTCCGGGGCGCCGGCCGAGGGCGCCGCCGAGCCACCGGGCGCCGTCGTCTCCCCCGGTGACGCCTCAAGGGCGCTCGCCGTCGGCGTCACCGCGGGGGCCGGCCCCCGCGTCGCCGCGGGCGTGGCACCGCCGCTCGCGCCCCCCACCGGCTTGGCGTCCGGATCGGGGGCGGGCTGGACGGTGCTCGCGGACCCCCGCTCGTCGCCGAGCACCAGCAGGCCCGTGGTGACGCCGCCGCCGACCGCGAACGCGGCGACGAGTGCCCCGCCCCACAGCAGCACCGCCCGCCGCCGCGCCCTCGGGGCGGGCGGTGCGGGCACGGGCTCGATCGCCGGGCCCCCGTCGGGATGCGGACCGGGGTACGTGCCGCCGGGGTCGGCGGGGTACGGGTGGTGACCCGGCGCGGGCGCCGGGCCCGTGGTGAACGCCGCGCCCGGGCCGCCCCCGGCGGGGCCGGGTACCGGGTCGTGGACGGGGCTCGGGGTCGCGTCGTGGGCGGCGCCGGGTACCGGGTCGTGGACGGGGCCGGCGCCCCGGGCGGGCCCCCCGTCACGGGCCGGCTCCCCGCCCTGCGCGGGCACGGGGCCGGGGGACGGCGCACCGGAGCCGGGCGCCGCCGGATCGGGCGTGGGAGCGGGCCCCGGGGCCGTACCGGGGACGGCGACCGGGGCCGGGGCCGTACCGGCGGCCGGGGTGCTCCACGGAGCCGGCGGCGCCGGGCGGGCGGCGCCCGGCGGGACCGCCGCGTACGGGGCGCCGCCGACACCACCGCCACCGCTGCCGCGCCCGGTGAACCGCAGCAGGTACGGCGCGACGAGGACCGCCGCGCCCACCCACAGCAGACCGAGCAGCAGCGCGTCCGCCACGCTCGGCGCCACCTCGAACCGGCCCTGGCCGCCGAAGCCGTCGACCTCGCCCGCCATCCGGACGCCGATCCCGCTCATGCCGGCCACGAGCAGGTACGCCGCGAGGAACACGCCGCCCGTCAGCAGCCGGCCGCCCCGGTCGGGCGAGCGGCGCGCGGCCCACAGGCCGACCGTGAGCGCGGCGGCGACGCCGAAGGCGACCAGGCCGGTCACCGCCCAGCCGCCCCACTCCTCGCCGATCTCCGACAGCCCCACGGCGCCGCGCTCCGCGCCGGAGCCGAGCATGCCGAGGCTGCCCTGCACGTCGTACTCCAGCGGCGCGCCCCAGGCGACGCCGAGGACGGCGGCACCGAGGTTGGGCAGGATCGCCAGGGCCGGCAGGACCGCAGCGCCGTCCACGCCGTCGGCGTTCGCGTACGTCACCAGGCCGATGACGGCCCCGGCCGCGAGGACGGCGGCGAGCGCCCGCGCCGCCGTCCCGAGGGCCCGCAGGGCCATGGCCGCGGCGGGCCGGGGGGCGGACCACCGGGCCAGCCCTTCGCGGAGCAGCACCGCGGCCGCTACCACCAGGGCCAGTACCAGCGCGACGAGCGCGGCGACCAGGGGTGAGCCGGAGACGGCGACGCCCTGGACCTCCGGCCGGCCGAACAGCCCGAGGAGGAGCACGGCCCCCGCGGCCGGCAGCGCGACGCGTACGGCCGCGTCGACCCCGGCACCACGGGCGCGCAGCGCGCGGGCGGCGAGCCACAGGGCGCCGACCCACAGCAGGGTGACCGTCAGGGGGACCAGCGACAGTCCCGCGCCCCCCTGCGCGGCCCCTTCCCCGAGGCCGGAACCGAAGCCGGAACCGAAGCCCCCGGCATCGGAGCCCCCGGCATCGGAGCCGAAGCGTCCGACGCCCGGCCCGGAGCCGAAGCCACCGGGGCCGTACCCGCCGCCGTCCCCACCCGTACCGGGGCCGTACGGCGCGGCCGTGGAGAGCTCGAAGCCACCGCCGAACGCCTGGAGGAGCAGGGCCAGCGCCACCCGGAAACGGTCGCCCCAGCCCAGGGGCGCCTCCTCACCCGGCTCCTGGCCGTACGAGGGCAGGGACAACGCGACGGCGAGCACCAGCAGCACGGCGGTCGGCCAGGCGGCGGCGCGCACGGCCGGGCCCCACGCCCCGCGGAAGGCCCGGCGGGCGAACTCCGCGGCGGGCGAGGGCGCGACCGGCGCGGGCACGTACCCCGGCGGGGGCGGCGGTACGGCACCCGACGGCGGGACCGCGCCTGCCGTCGGGACCGTCCCGGGCGCGTGGCCGGGCGGCGGGACCGCCGGGGCGGCCGGAGCCGCGGACGGCGCCGCCGCCGGCGCGGGCGGCGGGGCGGCTGCGGGTGGGGGCGGCGCCGTGGCGGGCGCCGGCGGCGTCGACCGCTCCCGGCCGCAGTTCATGCAGAAGCGGGCCTCTGGGGGCGATGAGGCCCCGCAGTGCGGACAGGACGACGCCATGGGTGCTCCCGGTGCCGGTGGACGGGTCGGGCCCTTATCCTCCCGGCTCCGGACGGGACGTCAAAACCGTTACCCGTCCAGGGGTTTGGTGCCGCGGTGCAGGGCGACGATGCCGCCCGTGAGGTTCCGCCACGCCACCTTGGTCCAGCCGGCCCGCTGGAGCAGGGCCGCGAGCTCCGGCTGCCCGGGCCAGCTCTGGATGGACTCGGCGAGGTAGACGTAGGCGTCCGGGTTGGACGACACCGCGCGGGCGACGGGCGGCAGCGCCCGCATCAGGTACTCCTCGTACACCGTGCGGAACGGCGCCCAGGTCGCGTGCGAGAACTCGCAGATCACTACGCGGCCGCCGGGCTTGGTCACGCGGTACAGCTCGCTCAGCGCGGCGTCCGTGTCCTGGACGTTGCGCAGCCCGAAGGAGATCGTCACCGCGTCGAACGCCCCGTCGCGGAAGGGCAGCCGGGTCGCGTCGCCCGCGGTGAGCGGGAGCCAGGGGTGCCGCTTCTTGCCCTCCCGCAGCATGCCGAGGGAGAAGTCGCACGGCACGACGTACGCGCCGTCCTCCACGAAGGGCAGCGACGAGGTGCCGGTGCCCGCCGCCAGGTCGAGGACCCGCTGGCCGGGCCGGGCGTCGACGGCCTTGGCGACCTGCCTGCGCCACCGCCGGTCCTGGCCGAGCGAGAGCACGTCGTTGGTGAGGTCGTAGTTCGCGGCGACGTCGTCGAACATCGAGGCGACTTCGTGCGGCTGCTTGTCCAGGGTTGCTCGCGTCACGCGCCCCATTGTGGCAGGCGGGCGGGACGGCGCCCCGGCGGGCACGGCCCCGACGCGGCACCGGACACACGGCGCTCCCGTCCGGGGCACGCGGCCGCTCCGGCCCTGGGACACGCGGCCCTCCGGCCCGCGGACGTGGCCCTCCGACACACCGTCGCGCCGCTCCGACCCCCGGCCGCTCCGACCACCGGCCGCTCCGACCACCGGACACCCGGCGCCCCGACCCCCCGCCCCCCGGACACGCGGTTCCGGCCCCCCGGCCGCTCCGGCACGCGGCGCCGGCCCGTACCGCCCGTACCGCCCGTGCGCCGCCCGCCCCGCCCGGAGGGGCGGCGCGGTCAGCGACGCCGGTGGACCAGGCGGCCGGCCACCACGGTGGCCACGCACGTCGAGGCGCCCTGCCGCACGAGGGCGGCCCGGTCGGGCACGTCGAACACCGCGAACCGCGCGGGCGCCCCGGGCACGAGCGGCGGCAGCAGGACGAGCGGCACCGGCGAGAACGACGCGGGCCCCGGCAGCACCGCCGGGCGCCGGCCGACCGCGAGCCCGGCCCTGCGCACCGCGTCCTGGGCGGCGCGGCCGCGCAGTTCGCCGGCGATGGCCACCGTCCCGTGCGCCAGCAGGCGCTGCACCCCGCGCCGGGCGCTGGCGCCCTGCCGCGACGGGTCGGCGCGGAACAGGGCCCGCGCCCGCTCCCCGGTGATCGGCTCGGTGCCGAACTCGTCGGCCTCGCGCGGATCGGGGTGGTACGTCTGCTCCAGGAGCTCGGGCCCGTAGGGGTTGAGCAGCCCGGGGGTGAGGATGCCGGGCCACCGCCGCACCCGCGCCATGGGGTGTGCGGCGGCCAGGTCGTCGTACGGGCCGACGGCGGCGACGTGCGCGCCGTCGACCAGGACCGCCGTGCCGGGCGACGCCTCGGCGACGTGGAGCGTCAGCATCGCGGGCTCAGTTGGCGTTCAGCAGCTTCAGCTCGGGGTGCGCGGTGCCGCCCTCGATCGCCGTGGACGAGATGTGCGACACGACGCGGTCGTCGACCGGGTCGTCCGCCGGGTCGTCGTGGACGACGACGTGCTCGTACGTCGTGGTCCGCTGCGCCGGGACGCGGCCCGCCTTGCGGATGAGATCGATGATCTCCATCCGGTTGGAGCGGTGCTTGGCGCCGGCGGAGGAGACGACGTTCTCCTCCAGCATGATCGAGCCGAGGTCGTCGGCGCCGTAGTGCAGCGACAGCTGACCGACCTCCTTGCCGACGGTCAGCCAGGAGCCCTGGATGTGGGCGACGTTGTCCATGAACAGCCGCGCGACGGCGATCATCCGCAGGTACTCGAAGATCGTCGCCTGCGTCCGGCCCTTCAGGTGGTTGTTCTCGGGCTGGTAGGTGTACGGGATGAAGGCGCGGAAGCCGCCCGTGCGGTCCTGCACGTCCCGGATCATCCGCAGGTGCTCGATCCGCTCGGCGTTGGTCTCGCCGGTGCCCATCAGCATCGTGGAGGTCGACTCGACGCCGAGCCCGTGGGCGATCTCCATGATCTCCAGCCAGCGCTCGCCGGACTCCTTGAGCGGGGCGATCGCCTTGCGCGGCCGCTCGGGCAGCAGCTCGGCGCCCGCGCCGGCGAAGGAGTCGAGGCCGGCCGCGTGGATGCGGCGGATGGCCTCCTCGACGGAGACGCCCGAGATGCGCGCCATGTGCTCGACCTCGGAGGCGCCGAGGGAGTGGATGACGAGCTGCGGGAACTCCTTCTTGATGGCGGCGAAGTGCTCCTCGTAGTACTCGACGCCGAAGTCCGGGTGGTGGCCGCCCTGGAACATGATCTGCGTGCCGCCCAGCTCGACGGTCTCGGCGCAGCGGCGCAGGATGTCGTCGAGGTCGCGCGTCCAGCCCTTGGCGGTGTCCTTGGGCGCGGCGTAGAAGGCGCAGAACCGGCACGCCGTGACGCAGACGTTGGTGTAGTTGATGTTGCGCTCGATGATGTACGTCGCGATGTGCTCCGTACCGGCGTACCGGCGGCGCCGCGCGGCGTCGGCGGCCGCGCCGAGGGCGTGCAGCGGCGCGGAGCGGTAGAGGTCGAGCGCCTCTTCCGGGGTGATCCGCCCACCTGCGGCGGCACGGTCGAGAACGGACTGGAGGTCGGCCTTCTCGGTCACCGGTTGCGTACCTTTCGGCAGGTTGTGGACGGGCCGGACCAGCCTACGCCAGGGGGTCGCGGTCGGTTCCCGCGGTCCGGGGCGACGCCGGGCGACGGGTCCGTTCGCCGCCGGGGCGTACCGCGACCGTCCGCCGCCGAGGGCCCGCCGCGCGGGGTGGGCGGCCCGGGGTGCGGATGCCGGCCGGACCCGCGTGCGCCGGACCCGCTCCCACCGACCCGGGCCCGCCGGACCCACGTCGGCCGGCCCGCGGCCCACCAGACGTACGCGTACGCCCCCTTCCCGACACCAGCGTGGCGGGCGGGGGTGCGCGGGATCACCGCGATTGGCCGCGCCGGACGGCCAACCCGTCCGCCCCTCGCGCCATCTATCCGGCCGTGGTCCGTGACGACCCCCGCCCCGTCCGGGACCCGACCACGACCCGACACCTCCACCGGAGTGCACCCATGAAACGTCCCCTCACGGCGCTCGCGGCCGTCGCCGCCCTCGGCTCGCTCGTCCTGACCGCGGGCTGCGCGGGTGAGCCCGTCTCCTTCGACACGCCGGCCGGCGCGTCCGCCCCGGCCGCCCCGGCCGATCCGTCCGCGTCGGGCGGGGCCACCGGCAAGGGCGGCGGTGGCGGGGCCGGTCCGGCGGGCACAGCCCCGAGGACGCTGATGCCGACGGGCCCGAAGGCCGAGTTCACCACCGAGAACACCGTCGACGACGGCACGAAGATCGGCGTGACGACGCTGGAGGGCAGGAAGTCCGGCTTCACGGGCAAGGTGTGGGTGTGGGCGCCGCCGCAGTATTTCGAGCCGAAGTACGCGAACAGCGGCTTCCCCGTGCTGATCGCCCTGCCCGGCGGCAACGGCTACCCGAAGAATTACTGGATGGGCACCGACCTGAAGTTGCAGAGCAGCATCAGCAGGTGGTCGAAGGAGGGCAAGAGCCTGCCGTTCGTCGTCGTGATGCCGGTGCTGAACCCGGATGACGAGTACTACTACGACGGCAGCGACATCCCGGGCCGGGAGAAGATGGGCACCTGGATGACGGAGGACGTTCCCGATTTCGTCAGGGCGAATTTCCGTACGTTCGACTCGCGCGACGGCTGGGCGTTCATGGGATCGTCGTCCGGCGCGTTCGTGGGACTGAAGTCGGTGCTGAAGCACCCGGACAAGTTCAAGGCGGTCATCGCGTCCGGGCCGGACACCGTGCCGGACTCGCCGCTGTGGGCCGGGCACGAGGCCGAGAAGGCCGCCAACCACCCGGAGAAGCTCGCCAAGGCCCTCTCCGCGCAGCCCTCCGCACCGGACCGGGACGTGTACCTGGCCTTCCAGATCGGCACCCGCGAGTCCGGCCTGCAGAACCTGCGCTCCTTCATCCGCGACTACGGCAAGGGCCCGGTGAAGACCCGCCTCCAGGTCATCCAGGACGGCGGGCACAACGCGAAGACGTACGTGAAGGGGATGGAGGACGGCTCGATCCAGTGGATCAGCCGACACATGCAGGCACCGATCCCGTCTCGCTGACCATCCCGGCGGCCCCCGCCCGGCAGCCCGCACCCCGTGGCCCGCGTCCGGCGGCCCGCGTCCGGCGGCCCGCGGGTCCCACACCCCGTGGCCCGCGTCCGATCCGGGCGCGGGCCCGGGCAGGGCCCCTCAGGGCTGGAGCAGGTCGATCCGCACGTCGGCCGGGTACCCGGTGGTCGCGCCCGTCCGGCGGGCGAACTCGCGCACCCCCGCCATCTGCGCGGGACCGAAGCGGAAGTCGAGGGTCGTGAAGTAGCGCTCCAGCAGCTCCGCGTCGAAGGACTCCCAGCGCGCGGCCTGCTCGGCGACCTTCGCGACCTCCTCCAGCGACAGGTCGCGGGAGGCGAGGAACGCCTCGTGGACCTTGCGCACGACGGCCGGCTCGCGCTCCGCGTAGTCGCGCCGCACGGCCCACACGGCGAAGACGAACGGCAGCCCCGTCCATTCCTTCCACATCCGCCCCAGGTCGTGGACCTGGAGGCCGAGCCGCGGCGCGTCGTGCAGGGAGGCGCGCAGGGCGGCGTCGCCGATGAGGACGGCCGCGTCGGCCTCCTGCATCATCACGCCCAGGTCGGGCGGGCAGGTGTAGTAGTCCGGGGTGACGCCGTACCGCTCGGCGAGCAGCAGCTGCGCGAGCCGGACGGAGGTCCGGGAGGTCGAGCCCAGCGCGACCCGCGCGCCGTCCAGCTGCTCCAGGGGCAGCTGGGAGACGATCACGCAGGACATGACGGGCCCGTCGCAGCCGACGGCGAGGTCGGGGAAGGCGACGAGCCGGTCCGCGTGGCGCAGGTACTCCACCAGCGTGACGGGCCCCAGGTCGAGCTCGCCGGCCACGATCTGCTCGCTGAGCCGCTCCGGGGTGTCCTTGGTCAACTCCAGGTCGAGCAGCGTGCCGGTACGCGCGAGCCCCCAGTAGAGGGGCAGGCAGTTCAGGAACTGGATGTGCCCGACGCGGGGCCGGGTCCGCTGTGATTCGTCCACACTCGTGAGGCTAGACCCCCTCCTGTCTGCGGCGTCTCACCGGGTGGACGGGGTCCGCGCCCATGATCCGGCTTCCGCCGGTTCAAACATCCGCATGACCTCTCGATGGAGTGATCTCCGCCTCTACCCATCTCCGCACTCTGCGTGCTACGCTCAACGCAAGTTGCAGTTTGGTTTCCCTTGCAGTACAGAGCCTGCGGAGCATGTAACCCGCAGGCTTTTGTAGTTTTCAGACTTGTTTGCAGGTTCTGGAGCAGGGCAACCCTTTGGCCCAAGGAGGGCTTATGGCTACCGGAACCGTCAAGTGGTTCAACGCTGAAAAGGGCTTTGGCTTCATCGCCCAGGACGGCGGCGGCCCGGATGTCTTCGTCCACTACTCCGCGATCAACGCGTCTGGCTTCCGCTCCCTCGAGGAGAACCAGCTCGTGAACTTCGACGTCACGCAGGGCCCGAAGGGCCCGCAGGCGGAGAACGTCACCCCGGCCTGATAAGCCAGGGTCGGCGATCGCGCTCGACTTAGCAGTACCCAAGGGGTCCCCCTCCCCGCACCAGCCTGGTGCGGGGAGGGGGACCTCTGCCTTTCCCCGCCCGGGCGGCCCCGCCGCCCCGGCCGGCCCCACCACCGCGCGCCCCGGCCGGCACCGCCCGCGGCCCGGCGCCGGCTCCACCACCGGCCCCGCCGACCCGGCCCGCCTTCCCGGCGACCCGCGGACCCGGCCCGCCTCCCCCGGTGGCCCCGCCGACCGGCCCTCCCCCGAAGGGCTGCCCGGCCGCTGCCTCCCTGCGTAAGCTGGGGACCATGACCGAACGGAAACCCCCCGGGATCAGCTTCGAGTCATGGGTCGACCGGCAGATCCGCGAGGCGACGGAGCGCGGGGACTTCGCGCACCTCTCCGGTCTCGGCAAGCCGCTCCCCGACGACACCGCGCCCTACGACGAGCTGTGGTGGGTCAAGGGCAAGATGCACCGCGAGGGCCTCGCCGCCCTCCCCCCGACGCTCGCCCTCCGCAAGGAGGCCGAGGACGCCCTGGAGGCGGTGGGCCGCGCGGTCTCGGAGGCCCAGGTGCGCCGCATTCTGGCGGAGATCAACGAGAAGATCACCGCCACCGTCCGCCGCCCACCCCCGGGCCCCCCGCTGAACCTGAAACCGTTCGACGTGGAAGCCGTACTGACCGACTGGCGCACCACCCGCGACCAGCGGTAGGTCGCGCGCCCGGCCGTTCGGTCCGCGCGCCCCGGTCCCGCGCTCCCCGCACGGGGCGCGGGGCCGGGGCGGCGGTGGTCAGGGGGCGTACAGGCGGTCGATCTCGGCGGCGAAGTCGCGGGTGATCGCCGCGCGGCGGAGCTTCAGGGACGGGGTGAGGTGGCCCGCCGCCTCGGTGAAGTCGCCCGTCAGGACGTGGAAGCGGCGGATGGACTCGGCGCGGGAGACGAGGCGGTTGGCGTCGTCGACCGCGCGTTGCAGGGCGGCGCGGAGGCTGTCGTCGTGGACCAGGTCGGCGAGGGGGACGTCGGTCTTCTTGTGCATGCGGCGCCAGTGGGCGAGGCCGTCCGGTTCCAGGGTGATCAGGGCGGTGACGTACGGGCGGTCGTCGCCGACCACCATGCACTGGCCGACGAGCGGGTGGGCGCGCAGCCGGTCCTCCAGCGGGGCCGGGGCGACGTTCTTGCCGCCGCTGGTGATGAGGACGTCCTTCTTGCGGCCCGTGATGGTGAGGTAGCCGTCCTCGTCCAGGGCGCCCAGGTCGCCGGTGGGGAGCCAGCCCTCGGCGGAGGTGACCGAGGTGGCGGAGCCGGGGGTGGCGGTGGGGCCGGCCGGGGTGGCGGCGGGGCCGGTGGGGGTGGGGCCGTCGGGGTTCCAGTAGCCGGTGAAGACGTGGCCGCCGCGCAGCAGGACCTCGCCGTCCTCCGCGATGCGCACCGACGTGCCGGGCAGGGGCCAGCCGACCGTGCCGAGCCGGGGGCGCTGCGGGGGCGTCACGGTCGAGGCGGCGGTGGTCTCCGTCAGGCCGTACCCCTCGAAGACGGAGATGCCCGCGCCCTCGTAGAACGCCGAGAGGCGGCGCCCCAGCGGTGATCCGCCGCAGATCGCGTACCGGACGTGCCCGCCGAGTGCCGCCCGGATGCGGCGGTACACCAGCGGGTCGTACAGGGCGCGGGCGCCGCGCAGGGCGTACGAGGGGCCGGGGCCGGTGCCGTGGTGGGCCGCCTCGACGGCCTCGCCGTAGCGCCGGGCGACGGCCGCCGCCCGGTCGAAGGAGGCGGCCCGGCCCATCTTCTCGGCCGTCGCCCGCGCGGTGTTGTACACCTTCTCCAGGACGTACGGGATCGCGACCAGGAAGGTCGGGCGGAAGCCGGCGAGGTCGGCGAGGAGGTCGTCCGTCGCGATCGACGGGGCGTGACCGAGGCGGACGCGGGCGCGCAGGCAGCCGATCGCGACCATCCGGCCCAGGACGTGGGAGAGGGGCAGGAAGAGGAGCGTGGACGCCGGTTCCGTGCTGACGGACCGGAAGACGGGGTGGAGCAGTTCGACGGCGTTGTCGACCTCGGCGAAGAAGTTGCCGTGGGTCAGGACGCAGCCCTTGGGGCGGCCGGTGGTGCCGGAGGTGTAGACGAGCGTGGCGACGCAGTCCGGTGAGAGGCCCGCGCGGCGGGCGGTGACCACTTCGTCCGGGATCCGCGCCCCGGCCTGCCGGAGGGTGGCGACGCCTCCGGTGTCGAGGGCCCACAGGTGCGTCAGGCCGGGGAGCGCGCGGCGCTCGGCGCTGATGAGCCGGGCCTGGTCCGTGTCCTCGACGACGCAGGCGGCGGCGCCCGAGTCCTGGAGTATCCAGCGGGCCTGGTAGGCGGACGAGGTCGGGTAGAGGGGCACGGTGACCAGTCCGGCCGCCCACGCGGCGAAGTCGACGAGCGTCCACTCGTAGGTGGTGCGGGCCATGAGGGCGAGGCGGTCGCCGGGGCGCAGGCCGTGCGCGATCAGGCCCTTCGCCACGGCCAGCACCTCGGCGGCGAAGTCGGCGGCCGTGACGTCCCGCCAGACGCCGTCGCGGTCCTTGCGGGCGAGGACCGGGGCGGCGGGCTCCGCGCGGGCGTTGTCGAAGGGGATGTCGGCGAGCGAGCCGTCCGTGACGGGCGGGGCGAGGGCGGGGACGGATGCCTCGCGTACCGCGCCGTCCACGAGGACGCGCTGCGGGGGGACCGGTTCCACTGTCACGTGCGGCTCCTTGCGTCGGCTGCCGTGGTGCTGTGGGTGGGTCGGGATCCGGACCGGGATCGGGATCCGGGTCGGGGCGGAAAGGGGGACGGGGACGGGGCAGGGAGGGGCGGGGGACGGGGGCTTTCCCGCGGGGCGGGGCGATCCGTACCGGGCGGCGCGGGGGCGGCGCGCGGTCGTTGTGCCGGGGTGCGGTCGTGCCGGAGGGCGGTCGTTGCCGGAAGGCGGGGTGCCGGAGTGCGGTCGTCGTGCCGGGCGGCGCGGGGGCGGCGCGCGGCCGTGCCGGAGCGGGGGCGTGCCGGGGCGCGGGGACGCTTGTTGACGGACGAGTCAACTTACTTGTTGGTAAGTTAGCCGCCCCCCACCCCTCTCGGCAATGCCCCGTCCGCACCTGCCGCGCCGGCGTTCAGGCGGCCCCCGGGGACCAGCCCCCGCCCCGCGCCAGGTCCCCCAGGCCCGACCAGGCGAGGCGCATGAGGGTCGCGGCCGCCTCGCGGGCGTCCACGCCCGGCGTGGCGTTGGCCCAGTCGGCCAGGGACTCGGCCGCCCCCACCAGGGCGTGCGCGAGCCCGGCCACGTCCCCGTCCGCGAGCCCCGGGTCCCGGTGGACCTCGCGGGCCGCGGCGCCGATGAGGGACGTGACGTACGCGACGATCTCCTCCCGCAGCGCCGCCACCTCCGCGGCGAACGGCTCGCCGTGGGTGCGGGCCTGACGGTGCAGCACCGCCCAGCCGTCGGGGTGGTCCGCGGTGTGCGCGAAGAACGCCGTCAGCCCCTCCCACAGCCGTCGCTCGACGGGTACGCCGGGCCCGGGGGCGCCCGCGCCCGCCCGTACGGCCGCCGTCAGCGCGGCCGCCTCCCGGCGTATGCAGGCGCTGAACAGCTCCTCCTTGGAGTGCAGGTAGAGGTAGACGAGCGGCTTGGACACGCCCGCGAGTTCGGCGATCTCCTCCATCGACGCCGCCCGGTACCCGCGCCTGCCGAAGGTGCGCACGGCGGCGTCGAGCATCTGCTGCTCGCGTTCCGCCCGCGGCAGCCGCCTCGGCCGTGCTCCGGCACCGGCCGCGCCACCCGTACCGGCCGTCCCACCCGTACCGGCCCTGCCGCCCGCGCCGCCCGTCCCACCCGTGCCGGTCGCGGCACCCGCGCCGGCCGTGCCACCCGTGCTCTCCACCGGCGCCCCGCCTCCTCATGATCGGCAGCCCGTAAGCCTACGGGCCGCTGCCCCGTACCCGAACGCCCGTGCCCCCCGCCGGAGTCGGCGGGGGGCACGGGTCGGGGTACGGCGGTGGTGGCGGGGCGTCAGGCCGCGACCGGCGGCAGCGACACCTTCCGCTCCGCCTCCCGCGGCTCGTCGTCGTCGACCGGGGAGGCCGACGCCGAGTGGTACGCGTCGAGGTCGAGGATCTTCTCACGCGCGGCGACGACGACCGGGACGAGCGCCTGGCCGGCGACGTTGGTGGCGGTGCGCATCATGTCGAGGACCGGGTCGATCGCCATGAGCAGGCCGACGCCCTCCAGGGGCAGGCCCAGGGTGGAGAGGGTCAGGGTCAGCATGACGGTGGCGCCGGTCAGGCCCGCGGTGGCGGCCGAGCCGATCACCGAGACCAGCGCGATCAGCACGTACTCCTTGACGCCCAGCTCCACACCGAAGATCTGCGCGATGAAGATCGCGGCGAGGGCCGGGTAGATCGCGGCGCAGCCGTCCATCTTGGTGGTGGCGCCGAACGGGACGGCGAAGGAGGTGTACTCCTTCGGCACGCCGAGGCGCTCGGTGACCTTGACCGTGACCGGCATGGTGCCGACCGAGGAGCGGGAGACGAAGGCCAGCTGGATGGCGGGCCAGGCACCCTTGAAGAACTGGACCGGGTTGACCTTGGCGACGGTCGCGAGCAGCAGCGGGTAGACGCCGAACATCACGAGGGCGCAGCCGATGTAGACGTCGGCGGTGAAGGTCGCGTACTTGCCGATGAGGTGCCAGCCGTACTCGGCGATGGCGTAGCCGATGAGGCCGACGGTGCCGATCGGGGCGAGGCGGATGACCCACCACAGGGCCTTCTGGAGCAGTTCCAGCACCGCCTCGGCGAACGTGAGGATCGGCTGGGCCCTCTCGCCGAGCTTGAGGGCGGCGATGCCGGCGACGACGGCCATGAAGACGATCTGGAGGACGTTCAGTTCGGTGAACGGGGTGATGACGTCCGTCGGGATGATGCCGGTGAGGAAGTCGAGCCAGGAGCCGGCGTGCTCGGGCTTCTGCCCGTCCTTCGGCGTGAGGCCGGTGCCGGCACCGGGGTTGGTGAGCAGGCCGATGACGATGCCGATGACGACCGCGATCAGCGACGTGATCATGAACCAGAGGAGGGTGCGGGTCGCCAGCCGGGCGGCGTTGTTCACCTTCCGCAGGTTGGTGATCGACACCAGGATCGCGAAGAAGACGAGCGGCGCGACGGCCAGCTTCAGCAGCTGGACGAAGATGTGGCCCACCTTGTCCAGGGTGGTGTGCAGCCACACGACGTCGTAGCTGCGGGTGATCCAGCCGAGGACCACGCCGAGGACGAGGCCCGCGACGATCTGCACCCAGAAGGGCGGCAGGGACATGCGGCGCGCGGGCGGGGACGTGGGCGCGGAAGCGGGCGCGGACACGGACACACTCCAGAAGGGCGTGAAGGGGTACGGACTGGGGGTTCGGGGTGGCGCCCGCGCGCCGGGGCGGCGCGGCCGCGTGGTGCCGGGCGGGGCTGGTTCCGGGCGGGAACCGGTCGCCGGGCGTGAGCGGGAGGCTCAGACCTCGCGGCGACAGGCCGCGGAAACACGGCGGCAGAGGTCGACGTGCAGGCGCGCCACGAGCGGGACGCTCGTGGTCGTGTGGCGGAGGCGCACTGCGGTCTTCATGCCCAGAACGTTAACACCTGAACTTTGAGGAACCCAAAGCCGTACTTTGACAGGCGCGGGAACGGGCCGGCCTGGGAAAACGACAACACCCCAGGCCGGAACGAGCGTTCCTGGACCCGGGGCGGAAGGGTGTCGCGTGCCGTGTGACGAACGTTATACGCCGTCCTCCTGCGTGCGGTTGGCCTCCAGGCGCGCCTTGGCCTGGCCGACCTTCTCCACGATCTGCTCGGACATCGCCTCGCGCTGCCGGCGCAGCAGGACGAAGCTGAGCGGCGCGGAGACGACGATGGAGAGCAGCAGCACCCAGAGCGCGTTGGACTCGCCGAGACCGCGGGGGATCAGACCGACGTACACCAGCGCGTACAGGACGACGAAGCAGCCGGCGAACACGCCGATCCGCATGAGCGTGTACTTGAGGGTGGCGGTCGACCTGGTGGTGGCGGTCACGATGGGCCTCTTCCTTCTCCGTACTCGTGCTGCGGCTGCGCGGTTCTGCCCGACTAGTGAAGCACGCGGTGGAATGGATCACTTCAAGGGGAGGAGCATGACGACGTCGTCCCGGTACTCGTCGTCACCGAGCCGGATGGCGTCGGGGACGCGGCCGACCTCCTTGTAGCCGCACGAGGCGTAGAACCGCTCCAGCCCCATGCCGCCGCGGCAGGTGAGGCGGATCGCCTCCATGCCGTCCATCCCGCGCACGGCGTCCTCGGCGGCGGCGAGCAGCGCCCGGCCGTGGCCCATGCCGTGGTACTTGGGGTGGACCATGACGGTGTACAGCCACACCCAGTGGCTCATGAGGCGGTGGGTGTTGAAGGTGACGAACGCCGTGGCGGCCACCGCGCCGTCCGCGTCGTACCCCGCGAGGAGCCGCATGCGGCCCTCGTCCATCGCGTTGAGGTGGCTCACCCACTGCGGGCGGATGTCGTCGGGCGTCACGGGCGGGACGAAGCCGACGGCGCCGCCGGCGTTGGTGACGTCCGCCCACAGGTCGAGGACACCGTCACGCAGGTGCCGGTCGACAGGCGGGTCCAGTACGAAGTCGAGCGTCATGCCCCGACGATAGGCGGATCGGGCGGGGGCCCGGACGGGGCACCCGGTCAGGGCCCGACGGAGACCGGAGCGGGGACGCCCGGGCGGCGGCCCCGAGGCCGCCGGGTCCGGCCCGGCGGCCTCGGGGGTGCGTCAGAAGCGCATGGGCTGCGGGGCCTCGCGGCGGGCGGTGTCGGGGCCCGGGTACTCGCGGATGATCTCGTAGCGGGTGTTGCGCTCCACGGGGCGGAACCCGGCGTCGCGGATGAGCTCCAGCAGGTCGTCGCGGGTGAGCTTGTTCGGCGTGCCGTAGTTGTCCGCGTCGTGGGTGATCTTGTACTCGACCACCGAGCCGTCCATGTCGTCCGCGCCGTGCTGGAGCGCGAGCTGCGCGGTCTGCACGCCGTGCATGACCCAGAAGACCTTGACGTGCGGGACGTTGTCGAACAGCAGCCGCGAGACCGCGAAGGTCTTCAGGGCCTCCGCGCCGGTCGCCATGGTCGTGCGGGCCTGGAGCCGGTTGCGGACCTTGCCGTCCTGCATGTCGACGAAGTCGTGCTGGTACCGCAGGGGGATGAAGACCTGGAAGCCGCCGGTCTCGTCCTGGAGTTCCCGCAGGCGCAGCACGTGGTCGACGCGGTGGCGGGGCTCCTCGATGTGCCCGTACAGCATCGTCGACGGGGTCTTCAGACCCTTCTCGTGCGCGAGCCGGTGGATGCGGGACCAGTCCTCCCAGTGGGTGCGGTGGTCCACGATGTGCTGCCGCACCTCCCAGTCGAAGATCTCCGCGCCGCCGCCGGTCAGCGACTCCAGACCGGCCTCGATCAGCTCGTCCAGGATGTCGGAGGCGGACATGCCGGAGATCGTCTCGAAGTGGTGGATCTCCGTCGCGGTGAACGCCTTGAGCGAGACGTTCGGCAGGGCCTTCTTCAGCTCGCTCAGCGACCGCGGGTAGTAGCGCCAGGGCAGGTTGGGGTGGAGCCCGTTGACGATGTGCAGCTCGGTGAGGTTCTCGTTCTCCATCGCCTTGGCGAGGCGGACGGCCTCCTCGATGCGCATGGTGTACGCGTCCTTCTCGCCCGGCTTGCGCTGGAACGAGCAGTAGGCGCACGACGCGGTGCACACGTTGGTCATGTTGAGGTGGCGGTTGACGTTGAAGTGCACGACGTCGCCGTTCTTGCGCGTGCGCACCTCGTGGGCGAGACCGCCGAGCCAGGCGAGGTCGTCCGACGCGTAGAGGGCGATGCCGTCCTCGCGGGTCAGCCGCTCCCCGGACCGGACCTTCTCCTCCAGCTCGCGCTTGAGCCCCGCGTCCATACGGACCTGCCTCCCACTACGTCGAACCCGTGTGTCCCACAACGGACGCACCCACCGTACTCCCCCGCCCCGCGGGCTCCGGCACCCACCACCGGCCGGGGTCTTCCGCCTGGACGGGCCCGGCCCGGTCCGGACGGAGGACCCCCGGGGTCAGGGCTGCTCCGGCAGCTCGCCGACGCGGTTCTCCCACTTGGTGGAGAGCACGATCGTGGTGCGGGTCCGCGACACGCCCCGGGTGCCGGAGAGCCGGCGGATGATCTTCTCCAGGCCGTCCACGTCGTTGGCGCGGACCTTGAGCATGTACGAGTCGTCGCCCGCGATGAACCAGCAGTCCTCGATCTCCTGGAGGTCCTTCAGGCGGCGCGCCACGTCCTCGTGGTCGGCGGCGTCGGAGAGGGAGATGCCGACCAGGGCCGTCACGCCGAGACCCAGGGAGGCGGCGTCGACCGTCGCCCGGTAGCCGGTGATGACCCCGGCCGCTTCGAGGCGGTTGATGCGGTCGGTGACGGAGGGCCCCGAGAGCCCCACGAGGCGGCCGAGCTCGGCGTACGAGGCCCTGCCGTTCTCCCGCAGAGCCTGGATGAGCTGCCTATCCACGGCGTCCATATACCTGAAGCCTTCCATTAATCAGCAATCCAGCAAGTACAGGTGTAGAATCTAAGGCACACAGGGGGGATTTCCCTGTGATTCACTCAACGATCAACGACGATCCCAGGAGATGACACTCATCGTGTACACGATCGAGATGGCCTACGCCCACATGCGTTCCATGCAGGAGCAGGCTCATCGCTCGCGTGTCCGCAAGGCAGCCGTCGCGGCCCGCCAGGGGGCGGCCGGCGAGCGGCGCACGTCGACGTCCCGTACGAAGAAGGGCTGACCCCGGCGACGCCGGACCGTCAGTCCTTCCGGGAGCCACCGAGCTCTCCCTTCCAGCGGCGGTACAGCCGGTGCGGCACCCCTGCCGCGTCCAGCACCCGCCCGGCGACGAAGTCCACCAGGTCCTGGATGTGCGTCGCCCCCGCGTAGAACGCCGGCGAGGCGGGCAGCACCACGGCTCCCGCCTCGTCGAGCGCGACCAGGTGCCTGAGGGTCTGCCCGTTCAACGGCGTCTCCCGCACCGCGACCACCAGCGGCCGGCGCTCCTTCAGCACCACGCTCGCCGCGCGCTGGAGCAGGTCCTTCGACAGGCCCAGCGCCACTCCGGCCACACAGGCCGTGGACGCGGGCACGACCAGCATCCCCTTCGCCGGGTACGACCCGGACGACGGCCCCGCGGCGAGGTCCCCCGCCGCCCAGTGGCGTATGTCGGCGCCCGCCACGTCCACGTCGAACGTGCCCGGCACACCGTCCGCGCCCCGCGACAGCCACTCCTGGAGGTCCTCGCGCCAGTGCGCGTCGCGGAAGGAGATCCCGGTCTCGTCCAGCAGCGTCAGCCGCGACGCGCGCGACACCACCAGATCGACGCTCTCCCCCGCGGCGAGCAGTCCGCGCAGAACGGCTGCCGCGTACGGCGTTCCGGACGCCCCGGACACTCCGACGACCCACGGACGACGACGCTGCTCTTCTACCGGCTCCACGCCGCTGAGCCTATCCGCCCACCCGGGCCCGCCACCCCGCCCGGGGGCCGCCCGGGGGCCGCGCGGACCGCCGGGGGCGGGGGGCCGCGCTGGGGGCCGCGCTGGGATGGCCGGAGGCCGTGCCCGGGGGCGGGCCCGCGGGGAGCGGGCCCGGCGGGCTCCGGCCCCCGGGGCGGGCCGGAACCCGCCGGGAAGCATGCGGGGTGGGCCGCACCGGGCGTCGTACCGGGGCCGACGCGGGGCGGCGCCGTTGCGGGGGCGCAACCGCCTGGCGTCATGCCGGGACGGCCCGGGGCCGTGCCCGGGGCGTACCGGAGCCCCGCCGGGTGCGTAGGCCGTGCCCGGGGCGTACCGGAACCGCTCGGTACGTAGGGGCGTGCCCCCGGGCTGTGCCCGGACCGCCGGATTCGTGCCGGGACGTCCGGCACACGCACCCGGGGGCGGGCAGGCACGGCGGGGATCGCGCCCGGGGCGGCGCCGGATCGTGACGGGGGCGTGCCGAACCGCCCGGAGTCGTGCCGGAGGCGGGTCGGAACCGCTGGGGTACGCCGGACGTTCCCGTGGTCCGGGGCCGGCGCGGGACGGGGTCGGGCACCCGCGGGACGGTCGGGCAGGCCCGGGCCCGCCGCGGGGCAGGCGCTCCCGGGGCGGTGCGGGCGAGGAGTGAGGGGGCGTGATGGGCGGTGCGGGCGGCCTGGACGGCGGCGCGGTGACGGCCGGCCGGCGCGGGCGGACGCGGGTGAAGGCCGCGGCGGGCCTGGTGGCCGGGCTGGTCGCCCTGCTGTGGGTGCTGGAGGGCGTCGACGTGCTGACCGGCCACGCCCTGGACGCGTACGGGGTGTCGCCCCGCGAGGTGGTGGAGCTGCGGGACGTCGTCCCGTCCGCGTTCCTCCACTTCGGCTTCGACCACGTCGCGGCGAACTCCGGGCCGCTCCTCGTCTTCGGCTTCCTGGCCGCCCTGCGCGGGGTGCGCCGGTTCCTCGCCGTGGTGGCGTTCGTCGTGGTCGTGGACGGGCTCGGCGTGTGGCTGGTCTCCCCCGCGTACACGAACACGGCCGGCGCCTCGGGCCTGGTCTTCGGCCTCTTCGGCTACCTCGTGGCGCGCGGGTTCGCGGACCGCAGGGCGTTGGACGTCCTGGTCGGTCTGGTGGTGGCGGCGTCCTGGGGGTCCACGGTGCTGCTCGGGATATCCCCGGCGCAGTCCGGCGTCAGTTGGCAGGGGCACCTGTTCGGTCTGGTCGCCGGTGTGGCGGCGGCCTTCGTCCTGCGGCGCCGCCCCGCCGGACGGTCCGGCGCGCCCCCGTACGGGGACGGGGCGGTGCCGGTGCGCTGAGCGCGACCGCACGGCCGGCGACGCGGGCCCGACGACGGCGCCACGCCCCCGCGCGGCACGCCCCGCACGGGCACCGCCCCCGCGCCGTACGCCCCGCACGGCACGGCGCCGGGGCCCGGCCGCCGGAGCGCCCGGCCGTCACACGCCGAGGCCGCGGACCACCAGGTCGAGCAGCGCGCAGACGAAGAGCGCGATGCCGATGAAACCGTTGACCGTGAAGAACGCCCGGTTCAGGCGCGACAGGTCGCCCGGCCGCACGATGGCGTGCTCGTACAGGAACGCCGCGACGACGACCACGAGGCCGATCCAGAACCACACCCCGGCGCCGGTCGCGAGGGCGTACCAGACGAGGAGGCCCGTCGTGACGACGTGGCACGCCCGCGCCCCGTACAGGGCGGCCGGGATGCCGAAGCGGGCCGGGACGGACATGACGCCGTGCGCCCGGTCCGCGTCCACGTCCTGGCAGGCGAAGATCAGGTCGAAGCCGCCGATCCACACGCCGACGGCGAGGCCCAGGACGACGGCGTCCCACGACCACGCCCCGGTCACGGCGAGCCACGCGCCGACCGGGCCCATGGCCTGCGCGAGGCCCAGGATCGCGTGCGGGAAGTTCGTGAACCGCTTGCCGTACGGGTAGACCACCATCGGCACCACCGCGACCGGCGCGAGCGCCAGGCACAGCGGGTTGAGCAGCGCCGCCGCCGCGAGGAAGACCGCGAGGGCGACGAGCGCCCCGGTCCACGCGGAGCGCACGGAGACGGCGCCGGTGACGATCTCCCGGTTCGCGGTGCGCGGGTTACGCGCGTCGATCTCGCGGTCGATGATGCGGTTGCAGGCCATGGCGAAGGTCCGCAGGCCCACCATGGCGACGGTGACGAGCAGCAGCTCCGCCCAGTGGACGCGCCCGTCCTCGCGGAACATCGCGGTCAGGGCGGCGATGTAGGCGAAGGGCAGGGCGAAGACCGAGTGCTCGATCATCACCAGCCGCAGGAAGCCCTTCACCCGGCCGGTCGGCCGCGGCGCGGGGACCGGGCCGGCGAGGCCGTCGGTGGTCGTCATGATGCGAGGCTCCCGAGGAACGCGTCGAGGTCGGCGAGGAGCCCGGCGGTGTCGACGGGCCCCGTCTCCACGGTGAGCGCCGCCGACGTGCCGTCGTCGGGCGGGGTGACGTGGGCCGTGAAGGCGTAGGCGGCCGGGCCGGCCGGGCGGGCGTCCAGGCGCAGCACGGCGCCGCCGTCGACCGTGAACGGCGCGGGCGTGGCGCCGGGCGCGGTGGCGGCGGCCAGCTCGGCGCGCAGCCGCCCGGCGAAGTCGGCGGGTTCGGAGTCGCGGACGCCGGGCAGCTCGAAGCCGTCGCCGCCGTCCTCGGCCTCGACCATGACGGCCCACACGTCACCGGGGCCGGCGAACTCCTCGGGCGTCACTCCCGCCTGCTCGGCGGCGTGCCGGACGCCGGGCTCGGCGGGGTCGAGCTCGGGCCGGACGAGCGCCACGTAGGCGGTGTCGGTGCCGATGAAGAGGGCCGGACCGCCCACCGGGACGGGGCTCACAGGCCGTACTCCTTCCAGCGCCGGGACACCTTCGCGGCGACCTCCGGGTCGGACTCGATCATCTCCGGCCAGCCGCCGTCGCGGACGTAGCCCTCCTCGGGCCACTTGCGGGTCGCGTCGATGCCGGCCTTGCCGCCCCAGAACTTCTGGTACGAGGCGTGGTCGAGGTGGTCGACGGGGCCCTCGACGACGGTGAGGTCGCGGGAGTAGTCGACGTTGCCGAGGGCGCGCCAGGCGACCTCGTGCAGGTCGTGCACGTCGCAGTCGGCGTCGACGATCACGACGAGCTTGGAGAGCGACATCATGTGCGCGCCCCACACGGCGTGCATCACCTTCTGGGCGTGCTTCGGGTACTTCTTGTCGATCGAGACGATCGCGCAGTTGTGGAAGCCGCCCGCCTCCGGCAGGTGGTAGTCGACGATGTCCGGCACGATGATCTTGAGCAGGGGGAGGAAGAAACGCTCCGTCGCACGGCCGAGCGGCCCGTCCTCCGTGGGCGGCCTGCCGACGACGATCGACTGGAGCAGGGGGCGGCGGCGCATCGTCACGCAGTCGATGGTCAGCGCCGGGAAGTCCTCCTGCGGCGTGTAGAAGCCCGTGTGGTCGCCGAAGGGCCCCTCCGGCAGCGTCCGGCCGGGCTCCAGCCAGCCCTCCAGGACGACCTCGGCGTGCGCGGGGACCTGGAGGGGGACGGTCTTGCAGTCGACCATCTCGATCCGCTTGCCCTGGAGGAACCCGGCGAACAGGTACTCGTCGATGTCCTCGGGCAGCGGCGCGGTCGACGCGTACGTCACGGCGGGCGGCGTGCCGAACGCGATGGCCACCGGCAGCCGCTCGCCGCGCCGGGCGGCGACCTGGTAGTGGTTGCGGCTGTCCTTGTGGATCTGCCAGTGCATGCCGATGGTGCGCTTGTCGTGGCGCTGGAGGCGGTAGAGGCCGAGGTTGCGCACGCCGGTCTCGGGGTGCTTGGTGTGCGTGAGGCCCAGGTTGAAGAACGAGCCGCCGTCGTGCGGCCAGGTGAAGAGCGCGGGCAGCCGGTCGAGGTCGACGTCGTCGCCCCGCAGGACCACCTCGTGGACGGGCGCGTCCTTCACCTTGCGCGGCGGGACGTGCGTCATCGCGCCGAGCTTCCCGAAGGCCTCCCGGACGCCGACGAAGCCGCTCGGCAGCTCGGGCTTGAGCAGGCCGCCGATCTTCTCGCTGATCTCGCCGTAGGAGGAGAGGCCCAGCGCCTTCAGGAGGCGGCGGTCGGTGCCGTAGACGTTCATCGCCAGGGGCATCGAGGAGCCCTTGACGTTCTCGAAGAGCAGGGCCGGGCCGCCGGCCTTCTGCACCCGGTCGACGATCTCCCCGATCTCCAGGTGTGGGTCGACTTCGGCTTTGATGCGCTTGAGGTCGCCATCGCGTTCCAGCGCCCGGAGCAGCGAGCGGAGATCGTCGTAAGCCATGCGCCCAGTATCGCGGAGGGCCCCCGCGCGGCCGCGCGCGCCCCACCCGTGGGGCCGTCCGCGTACCGCCGCCGGACCCGGGGGCGGGTGGCGCCCGGGGCGGCGTCCGGTGGCGGGTGGCGGGCGGGCGGGCGCGGACCCGGGGCCGTCCGGGAGGCGTCCCCGTTACGCTGGGTGTGTCACCGGGGCTGTCGAGACGCGGCCCGCCAACGCATCCAGGGGGCTGTCCCACATGCTCAGGGCACTGATGTTCATCCTGCCGATCGCGCTGACGATCTACGCGTTCATCGACTGCCTGAACACGCCCGAGGACGAGACGCGGCACCTGCCCAAGGTGGCCTGGGTCTTCATCATCCTGCTCTTCTGGATCGTCGGACCGGTCGTGTGGCTCGTGGCCGGCAAGGCCCGCCGCGGCCCCGCGGGCGGCCGGGGGACCGGCGAGTGGCGCCGCCGGCGCACGGAGTGGGTCGCCCCGGACGACAACCCCGAGTTCCTGAACTCGCTGCGCGACGGCGGCAAGGAGCGGGGGGCGGAGAAGGACGACGAGGCGCTCCTGGAGGACTGGGAGGCCGATCTGCGCCGCCGCGAGGAGGAGCTGAAGCGCCGCGAGGGCGGCGACGGCCCGTCCCGGGGTGACGACGACCCGAAGCAGTCCTGACCCTGACGCCCCGGGACCACCGCCCCGGCGCCCTCCGGTACCGGCACCCCTGACGCCCCGCCTCCGTGTGGCCCCGGCCCGCCGGCCCCTGCGGCGGTCCGGCGGGTGGCGCCGGGTGCCGCCGGGCCGCCGGGTTCGGGTGGGTGCCGCCGGGCCGCCGGGCCGGCGGGCCGGCGGGCTCACGCGGGTGGCGCCGGGATCACCGGGCCGGCAGGCGTTGCCGGGGCCGGTGGGTGCGGGAAGAGTGGGGGGCATGGATCCCAGCGCCCGCATCCCGACCGTGGACCTCGCCGTCTGGGCGTCCGGTGGCCGCCGCGCCCGTGCCGCGCTCGCGGCCGACGTCGACCGGGCCCTGCGCGGGGCCGGGTTCCTCCAGGTCACCGGGCACGGCGTGGAGCCGGAACTGCCGGCGGCGATCCGTTCCGAGGCGCGGGCGTTCTTCCTGCTGCCCGACGCGGTGAAGGCCCCGTACGGGGTGCGGGTCGGCGGCCGGGGCTGGCTGGGCCCGGGGACGGAGGCCAACGGGTACGCGGAGGGGTCGTTCACCCCTCCGGACCTGAAGGAGTCGCTGTCGTTCGCGTCGGAGGAGCGGATCGGCGACCCCGCGGTGGACGCCGAGTGGTTCCTGCCGAACACCTGGCCCGCCGAGGTGCCCCGGCTGCGGCCGCTGGTGGAGGCGTACGCGGCGCGGATGCGGGGGCTGTCGGACCGGCTGCTCGCGCTGCTGGGCGTGGCGCTCGGCGCCGGGGAGGACTTCTTCACCCGGCACACCCGCCACCCCACCTGGGGGTTCAACGTCAACTGGTACCCGGGGCGCGACCGCGTCGGCCCCCCGGAGCCGGGCCAGTTCCGGATCGGGCCGCACACCGACTTCGGCACGGTCACCGTCCTGGACCGGCAGCCGGGCCGGGGCGGGCTCCAGGTGTTCACCGACGACGGCTGGGCGGACGCGCCGTACTCCGCGGACGCGCTGACCGTCAACATCGGCGACCTCATGGCGCGCTGGTCCGGGGGCCGGTGGCGGTCGGGGCGGCACCGCGTGCTGCCCCCGCCGGCCGAGGACCCCGCGGAGGAGCTGATGTCGCTGGTGTACTTCTACGAGTGCGACCCCGGTACGACCGTGCACGGCATCGACGCGCACGCCTACCTGCGCTCCCAGCTGGACGCCATCACCGCCATCACGGCCGAGTGACGGTCGGGGCACCAGTTCGGAAACTCTCCGCGACACCCCGACCACCCGCCGCTATTCTTCCCCTCAAAGTGTGACGGGACGCGTCCCGTGACGCTGACGCTACGGGGGGTGGCGGATGGACAGGGAGCTCCATGGCCGCGAGGCGGTGTTGGACCCGACCGGCCTCGTCGCGCGACTGACCGGTCTCGCGCCGTACGACTTCGCCGGTGTCGCGTACGAGCACGGCGACGACCCGCCGGTCACCGTCCTGACTGGCGGCCGGGGCACCGGGAAGACCGCACTGCTGAAGCAGATCCGCAACGCCTACCGGCGCGGCACGCCGCTCGCCTTCCTGGACTGCGCCCACGTCGAGGAACCCGCCGACCACGGCCCCGGCTGGACCCCGGTGACGGGCGCGCTGGCCGAGCTCGCGGTCCAGCTGTCGCCGCGCGTCCTGGCGGCGAAGCCCGTGCGGTTCCCGCGGCTGTCGCTGGGGCTGGCCGCCGTGGCCAGCCTCAGCTGGTCGCAGGAGGACGACGAACGCACCCGCCGTGACCTCCAGCGGCTCGGCCCGGTCCTGTCCACGGTCGACGAGGCCCGCGGCACGGCGACGACCTGGGTCGGGAAGGTCCTCGCCAAGCTGGCCGCGACCGCCGCGGACGGCGCCGGGCCGCTGGCGGGACCGCTCGCCGAGGCGACGGTGGAGACGCTCCTGGAGGAGGTCTTCGGCCGTTACCAGCGCCGCACGGAGACCTACTACGGCGGCTACCGCAACGCCGGCGGCAACGGGAAGCTCGGTCTGCACCGGATCGCCGTCGACTTCTCGCAGGGCGGGGCGCGCCGGGCCGACGCGGAGGCGTTCCTCGTCGGCGCCCTCGTGGAGGACCTGCGCCGCGCCTACACGGGCCTGACCCGGTTCGGCACCCGGCGCGGCCGCCCGCTGCTCCTCCTCGACAACGCCCACCTGCCGCTCGGCCGCCGCCTGGTCGAGCCGATCCTGCGGGACCGGGCCGGCGGCCGGCGCGACCAGGTCGTCGTCGTCGCCGCGTCCCGCGACGCCGGCCACGAGGGGCTGCGCCGCGCCACCCGCGCCCGCCTCCCGGAGGTCGCCCACCGCGCGCCCTGCCCGCGCGGCCCGGACGTCACGTCGGGGATCCTCGCCGTGGAGCTGACCCCGCTGAGCGCCGCCCACACCCGCTCCCTGTTCGAGCGGTACGACCCGGCCGGCCGCACCCCCGCCGAACTGCCCGGGGCCGTGCACCGCCTGACGGGCGGCCGTCCGCTGGCCGTGGCCCTGCTGGGGCGCGCGGCGGGCCAGGCGCCGGCCGGGGAGCGCGGCACCCTGACGCCGGGCGCGCTGCTGGACCTGACCGTGGAGGTGCGGGAGGACTCCCCGGGCGTCCCCGTGGCCGAGACGCTGCTCGCCGCGCTCCTGCCGGAGCTGCGGCCGGGCGAGGCGGCCGCACTGACGGTGCTGGCCGCGGCGCACGACGAGGAGTCCGCCCGCGCCCTCGCCCGCACCCGGCTCCGGGCCGCCTCCGCCGACGGCGACGTGGCGCTGCGGCTGCGGGACGCCCTGCGGGCCGACGGCTGGCAGACCGGCACGAGCGGCACGCCCGGTGCCGGCGGCACGGCCCGTACGCCCGGACCCACCGGCTCCACCCCGGCCGCCGGTGGCACGGCGGGCGGCACCGGCGCCGCGCCCGCCCACTTCGTCGCCGATCCGCTGCTGCGCGCGCTGCTCCTGCACCGGCTCCGGTTCCACGACGGCGACGGGCCCGTGTACGCCGCCTGGCGGGCCGTCCACGAGACGCTGCTCGCCCACCACGGGCCGCACCCCGGCCCCTACCGGCTGCGCCAGGAGCTGGCCCTCGGCCGTACGGAGGGTGCCGTGACCCGGCTGAGGGAGACCTTCCCCGACCCGGATGTGGTCGGCTGGCTGGACCGGCTGCTGTTCGTCGCCTCCGCGCCGTACCCGCGCGAACCCCTTCGCGCCGGGCCCGACCCGCGCCGCGCGGTGGCCCTCGGCCGGGACCCGGGCGAGGTCGACGCGCTGGCCGGGCTCGACGCCGAGACGGGCGCGCTGCACCAGTCGGTGCGGCGGCTGCTGCACGCGGTGTGGCTGCTCACCGATCCGCTGGCACTGCCGGACGAGGAGGTCGTCGAGCGGATGGCGCACGAGCTGCGCCAGCTGTCCGGCCGCCACCTCACCGGCAGCAGCCCCCTGTGGGACGCGGCCACCCACTGGCCGAGGGACATCCGAGCCCGGCGGGCGCCGTCGTCGCCGCCGGGGCACGAGGACGGAGCCTGACGAGCATGGACAACCCCTTCCGGTACCGCGTCTTCTACACCGTCCGGCAGAAGGTCGTCACCAGCGCGGTGGTGCTCGCCCTGCTGGCCTGGGGCGGCGTCACCGCCGTGCGGCACCTGACCACGCCGGAGGACCGCTCCTGCGCCCCGGGCGTGGCCCGCCCGGCGGGCAGCGACGAGTGCGTGGGCGTCGCGACCGCCGGCGACGGCTACGACTTCGGCCAGGCCCGGCTGACGGCGGTCACCGCGGCCATCGGCCGGGAGAACGCCACCCTCCGCGAGGGCCACTACGCGACGGTCGCCCTGCTGCTGCCGCTGACGTCGACGAGCCCGGGGCTCCGCGAGAAGGTGGCGCACGAGCTGCAGGGCGCGTTCGTGCAGCAGTACCGGGCCAACCGGCAGAACAACGAGTCGCCGAAGATCCGGATCGTCCTCGCCAACACCGGCAAGGACAACGTGCACTGGCGGACCGCCGTCGAGCAGCTGAAGGGGATGACGGGCGCCCCGCACCAGCTGCGCGCCGTGTCGGGCATCGCCACGAGCAGCGCCGCCGTGCGGGGCGCGGTCGGCGAGCTGACCGGGGCCGGCATCGCCGTGGTGGGCACCACCATCACCGCCGACGACATCGCCAACGGCCCCGGCAGCCTCCGCTTCCCCGGTCTGGCCCGGGTCTCCCCCACCAACGGCGACGAGGCCCGCGCGCTCGCCCACTTCGGACGGGTGGACGCGGCGAAGGCCCTGCTGGTGCACGACACGCGCACCGGCGACCACTACACCGAGACGCTCCGCGCGGCGTTCTCCGACCTCCTCGCCCGCTCCCCGTACGAGCCGCAGCTGTTCACCTCCGCCGAGGACCCGAACGCCGAGGGCACCACGGCCAACACCTTCCGGCAGATCACGCACCTGGTGTGCGACACGCGCGCCGACACGGTGTACTTCGCCGGCCGCCACACCCAGCTGCGGCAGTTCATCAACGCGCTGGGTGCCCGCGGCTGCAAGGACCGCTCGTTCACGGTGCTGACCGGCGACGAGGCGTCGTACCTGGGCGCGGACCCGCAGTTGGACCGCTCCGCGCTGGACGCCGGGCTGACCGTCCGCTATGCGGCGCTGGCGCACCCCGACGCGTGGCGGGCGCGCCCCGGGTACCGGCCGCCGGCGACGGGCGGTTCGGCCGCCGCGTACGACGAGTTCACGCGGCTGCTGGCAGAGGTGTCGGCGGCGCCCGCCGGGCCGGTCGGGCCGGTGTCGCTCGCCGACGGCCAGGCGATCATCGCGTACGACGGGATGGCGACGGCGGTCCGGGCCGTGCGGGAGGCGACCCCGGTGGGCGGCCGCGTGCCGCCGCTCGCGGACGTGCCCCGGCAGTGGCCTCAGGTGAAGGGGTCCTTGAAGGTGGCGGGCGCGAGCGGCTGGATCTGCCTGGACAACTACGGCAACCCGTACGACAAGGCGGTGCCGGTGGTGCAGCTGACGCGGACGACGCCGCGGTTCGTCGCCATGGCGTGGCCCGAGGGCCGGCCGCCGGCCGCGGACTGCCTGCCGCCGCGCCGCCCGTAGGGGGCCCGGGACGCGCGCGGGGGCGGTGGCGGCGGTCCGGAGGGGACCGCGCCACCGCCCCCGCGGGCGGCTGTCCGGGCCGGGTGGTCACCCGGCGGCCGGCACCGGGGTCACTCGACGCCCGGTACCGGGGTCACTCGACGCCCGCGTACGAGTGCAGCCCGTCGACCCAGATGTTGACGCCGTAGTAGTTGAACAGCCAGCAGCCGAAGGCGACCAGCGCCAGGTAGGCGGCCTTGCGGCCCTTCCAGCCGACCGTGGCGCGGGCGTGCAGGTAGCTGGCGTAGGCGATCCAGGTGATGAAGGACCAGACCTCCTTGGGGTCCCAGCCCCAGTAGCGGCCCCACGCGTCGCCGGCCCAGATGGCGCCGGCGATGATCGTGAACGTCCACAGCGGGAACACGGCGGCGTTGACCCGGTAGGCGAGCTTGTCGAAGGTCGCGGCGGCCGGGAGCCGCTCCATGACGGACCGGGCGAAGGCGCTCGGCGTCTCCCCGCGCGCCACCTTCGCCTCGTACGCGTCGCGGAACAGGTACAGCAGCGTGGCGACCGCGCCGATGTAGAAGACCGCGCCGCAGAAGATCGCGGTGGAGACGTGGATCCACAGCCAGTACGAGTCGAGAGCCGGGACGAGCTGGTCGCTCTCGGTGTACAGCCACGTGGTGGCGAGGCCGAGGTCGAGGAGGATGGTCGTGACCAGCGGCAGACCGAGCCAGCGGACGTTCTTCCCCGCGACGAGGAAGGCGAGGTACGCGCCGACCGCGACGGTGGAGAACGTCAGCGAGAACTCGTACATGTTGCCCCACGGCGCCCGCTGCACCGACAGGGCGCGGGCGACGACGCCGCCGGCCTCCAGCAGGAAGCCGAGCGTGGTGAGGGACACGGCGACGCGCCCGTACAGGTCGCCCTTGACGTCACCGCCGGCCGCGCCGGGGCCGTCGGGGACGTTCCGCGCGCCGGCGGCGCCCCGCGTGACGACGGCCGGCTTGTCCAGGACGGCGGTCCCGGCGGCCTGCTGCCCGCCGCGCACCCGGACGGCGGGCGCGGCGGCCGCGGAGGCGGCCGGGGTGAGGGCGGCGGCGGTACGGCCGACCTTGCTGCGGCTGCCGAGCACCCACTCGGCGATGTGCGCGAGGAACGCCAGGGTGTACACGGCCATGGCCGAGTACACGAGGACGTTGCTGATGTGCGCCAGGTTCTCGTTGGTGGCGGCGGCGATGGTCACTGCGTTGCCCCTTCGGCAGGAACAGCCTCTTCGGCAGGTTCGGCGTCGTGGTCGACGACGTCGTCCGCTGGCGCCGACGGCGCCGCGGAGTGGAGCGCGGCCGCCAGCTCGGCCAGCTCCTCGGGGAGCTTCGCGGACTCGCTCCGGCCCAGCCCCGCCATCTCGATGACGGTCACGCCGTCCTCACCGCGGACGGCCCTGACCCAGACCCGGCGCCGCTGGATGAACAGCGACCCGATCAGGCCGAGGATCGCGGCGACGGCGCCGGTCAGCGCCCAGCCGTTGCCGGGCTGCTGGGAGATCTGGAAGCTGGCCCACTCCTTGATCTCCTTCTCGAAGGTGATCGAGCCCGCCCCGTCCGGCAGGGTGAACGTCTCACCGGGCGTGAGCTGCTTGCGCAGGATGTCACCGCTCGCGTCCTTGAACGGCTTCATCTTGCTGGTGTCCAGCTGGTACACGTTCTGCGGCACGCCCGAGTCCACGCGCAGGTCGCCGTGGTAGGCGGACAGGCTCAGCACCGGGTACACGAGCCCCGGGAACTGGGAGAACATGTCGCCCTTGCCCTTGCCCGCGTACGTCGGCACGAAGAACGCCGGGATGCCCAGCTGGTCCTTCTTCCCGTTCTTGTCGGTGTAGCCGTCCATCACCTTCAGGACGCCCTGCGAGGTGACGTTGGCGTCGATCGGCAGCAGCGGCACGGGCCCCTGGCTGACGACCTTGCCGCGCCCGTCGCGGACGGTGACGACGGGGGCGTACCCGTGCGAGATCAGGTAGACCTTGGCGCCGTCGACCTCCAGGGGCTCGTTGACCCGGATGACGGCCTTCTTGTCGGGCCCGCCGCCCTCCGCGTACGTGACGGCCGCCTCGAAGGTGCGGGGGGTGCCGCGCTGCGGGCCGTCCGTCTCGTAGGTGCCGGTGAACGAGTCCAGCTCGAAGCTGAAGTGGCCCAGGTCGTCCAGGCTGAAGAGCGAGCCGGAGCGGAAGTCGTCGTACTGGCTGAGCGTGTTGGCGAAGCCGTCGCCCTCGACGATCAGCTTGCCGCCCTCGGACTTGAAGAGCTGCCCGGCGGCGAACGCCAGCAGCATCACGATCAGCGCGACGTGGAAGAGGAGGTTGCCGACCTCGCGCAGGTACCCCTTCTCGGCGGCGACCGCGTCACCGGCCACATGGGCCCGGAAGCGGTTCCCGCGCAGCAGGCGCAGCGCCTCCTCGCGGGCCTCCTCGGGCGTGGCCCCGGTGCGCCAGGTGGTGTACGCCGGGAGGCGGGTGAGCCGCTTGGGCGCACCCGGCGGGCGGCTGCGCAGCTGGCCGACGAACTGCCAGGTCCGCGGGAGGATGCAGCCGATCAGGGACACGAACAGCAGGATGTAGATCGCGGAGAACCACACCGAGCCGTAGACGTCGAAGAGCTGGAGCTTCTCGTAGATCGGCGCGAGGGTGCCGTGCGCCTTCTTGAAGGCGTCGACCTTCGTCTCGTCCACGCCGTTCTGCGGGATGAGCGAGCCGGGGATCGCGCCGAGGGAGAGCAGGAAGAGCAGGATCAGCGCGACCCGCATGGAGGTCAGCTGCCGCCAGAACCAGCGGATCCAGCCGATGGCGCCGAGCCGGGGCAGGGTGACCCCGGCGGACTCCTCGTCCTGGGCGGGGGCGGTGGACAGGTGCTCGCCGGCGGCGCCGAGCGACTGCTCGTCGCCCGCGTCCGCCCCGGGCCGTCCGGCCTGCTCGGTCTGCTCGGCCCGTCCGGCCCGTCCGGCCCGTCCGGTCTGTTCGGTGTCGCTCATGGTGACCTCAGATCCCCACCTGGAAGCTGCTGGACCAGCCCTGCATCTCCTGCACGAGCGCGTCCCACGCGCCGGTCAGCAGGAGCAGACCGGTCGCGATCATCATGCCGCCGCCGATCCGCATCACCCAGGCGTAGTGCCGCTTGACCCAGCCGAACGCGCCCAGCGCCCGGCGGAAGGCCACGGCGGCGACGATGAACGGCGCGCCCAGGCCGAGGCAGTACGCGAGGGTGAGCAGCGCACCGCGTCCGGCGCTCGCCTCGTTGAGCGCGAGGGCGTTGACGGCGGTGAGGGTCGGTCCGACGCACGGCGTCCAGCCGATCCCGAACAGGACGCCGATCAGGGGCGCGCCGACCAGCCCGGCGGCCGGCCGCCGGTGGAACCGGAACTCGCGCTGCGTGAGCCACGGCATGAGCCCCATGAAGAAGACGCCCATGAGGATCATGACCACGCCGAGGATCTTGCTCAGGATCTCGCGGTACTCCAGGAGCGTCTGGCCCGAGAAGCCGAAGAGGGCCCCGCCGGAGACGAAGACGGCGGAGAAGCCGAGGACGAAGAGCCCGGCGCCGAGCACCATCCGGCCCCGCCGCGCCTCGGCGAGGTCGGTGCCGGTGATGCCCGTCACGTACGAGAGGTAGCCGGGGACGAGGGGCAGCACGCAGGGCGAGAAGAAGGAGACCAGGCCGCCGAGGACGGCGACGGGCAGGGCGAGCAGGAGTGCCCCGCTGAAGACCGTCTCGTTCATCGACTACTGCCCGCCGGCCTTCTCGGCGAGGACCGGCTCGATCATCGAGCGCAGCTCCTTCTCGGAGAGCGCCTTGAGGGAACGTGCGGCGATCTTGCCCTCACGGTCCAGGACGACGGTCGAGGGGATGGCCTGCGGGTGGACGACGCCCTTCGGGAAGCCATTGAGGATGATCTTGCCGTAGGGGTCGCGGATGCTCGGATAGGGAACCGAGTAGTCCTGCTCGAAGGTGACCGCCTTCAGCTTCTCCGGGTCCCGGGTGTTGATGCCGACGAACTCGACGCCCTCCGCCTTCAGGTCGTTGGCGACCTTCGTGAAGTGCGGGGCCTCGGCGCGGCAGGGGTTGCACCAGGAGCCCCACACGTTGAGGACGACGACCTTGCCCTTGAGGTCGGCGACGTCCAGCCTGCCACCGTCGAGCGTCTCGCCGGCGATCCCGTCGGTCGCCGGGCGCTCGCCCTCGGCGATGGTGGAGATGCCGCCGGTGTTCGTGACGAAGTTGGTGTCGCCACCGCCGCCGGACGTGCCCTTGGGGCCTGCGCTGCACGCGGTCAGCGCGAGCGCGGACGCCATGGCGCCGGCGGCGAGCAGGATGCCTCGGTGGGCGCGGCTGTGGCTCATGTGAAAAGTTTCGCATGGCCGTTTGCCGGATCTTGCCCACCCCCCTGCCTGCCCGTAAAGCCCCTTGTGAAGGGGGGCTAAGCCCCGTCAATCGCGCAGGTGGCTCTTCCAGCCACCCGCGGGGGATTCTCCGACACCGAGCGAGCGCAGCTTCCCGAGGATCTTGGGGTCCTGCGCGTCGAGCCAGTCGACGAACTGCCGGAAGGAGACCAGACGCACGTCCTTCTTTCCGGCCATGCCCTTCAGCGCCTCTTCGACGGCGTCCATGTAGATACCGCCGTTCCACTGTTCGAAGTGGTTGCCGATGAAGAAGGGAGCGCGATTCGTTTCGTACGCGCGCGTGAATCCGGCCAGATAGGCCTCGGTGGCCTGGCGCTTCCAGCCGGGATAACGGGAGGGGGCGCCCTTGGTGGAGTTCTTCGACTGGTTGGCGAGGATGTTGTAGTCCATCGAGAGGACCTCGAAGGAGTGGCCGGGGAACGGCACGGCCTGGAGCGGCAGGTCCCACAGGCCCTGGCGCTTGTCCGGCCAGACCTGGCGGCCGCCGGGCGAGGAGGCGTCGTAGCGCCACCCGAGCTTGCGGGCCGTGGGCAGCAGGGCCTCCTGGCCGAGCAGGCAGGGGGTGCGGCCGCCGACGAGTTCCCTGCGGTAGTCGAAGGGCAGCGGGTCGAGGTCGGTCCAGCCGCTGTTGGTCTTCCATTCGGTGACGAACTTTACCGCCTGGTCGATCTCGTTGCGCCAGTCCTCGGACGTCCACTTCCCGACGGATCCGGAACCGCCGCAGAAATGGCCGTTGAAGTGCGTGCCGATCTCGTGTCCGTCGAGCCAGGCCCGGCGGACGTTCTCCAGCGTGTCCTTGATGTGCGCGTCGGTGAGGTAACCGATGTCGGAGGCGCCGACGGGATTGTTCGGCGGGCGGTAGAGGGACTTCTTCGACTCGGGCAGGAGGTATATCCCCGAGAGGAAGAAGGTCATCGCCGCGCCGTGGTCGCGGGCGAGGTCGAGGAAACGGGGGAAGAGGCCGTTCCCGACCTCTCCGGCGCCGTCCCAGGAGAAGACCACGAACTGCGGCGGCGTCTGACCCGGTTCGAGCGGCGCGGGCCGGCCGGGCTGCTTCGGCTGCTTGCCGGTGTCGGCGGTGGAGCCGTCGCCGATCGGCCGCCCCTGCGGCCTGCCGCCGCCCGCGTTCCCGCCGTTCCCGCTCTTCGCGTCGCCCGCGCCGGGCCGGCCGGCGCCGTCCCCGCCGGACCCGCCGAGGACGCCGCAGCCGGCCGCCCCGAGCGCGGCCGCGGCCCCAACTCCCGTTCCCAGCAATCCCCTTCGGCTGATTCCGCGCATCGTCATTCCCCATCCGCACTGGGCATCTGCCGGACGTGAGTCCGGACCGGCACGGAGGAAGATGCGGAAAGGGAGAAGCGGGTTCCGCCGATAATCACACGATTTACCACCCGCTGCGTGACCGCGCGGTCACCCATTTCCCACGCGGTATCGGTCGCCACCGCGGGCGACAACGGTCACACGGCCGGTCATACCGGCACCGGAAAACGTCCGGCGAATCGCGCGGCGGAACGTACGACGGACGCGCCCCGGAGCGTACGGCGGAACGGGTACGGGTACAGCGGAACGGGTGACGGGTACGGCGGAACGGGGCGGTTGTCCACCGCCCCGCTCCGCGTCCGTCACGCGCCGAATGCCTTCGGCTTTCCCTTCACCGGCCTGGCGCCCGCCAGCAGGTGGGGCGGAACCAGATCGCGCGCGGGCTCGGAGTAACCGACCGAAACGATCCTGTCGCCGTGGTACGTGAAGGTCGTCAGGGACGCCAGCGTGCACTGCCGGCGTCGCGGGTCGTGCCACAGCCTGCGCCGCTCGACGAAGCTCCGCACGATCCAGATGGGCAGCTGGTGGCTGACGCACACCGCCTCGTGCCCCCGCGCCGCGTCGCGCGCCGCGTTCAGGGCGCCCGTCATCCGGACGACCTGGTCGATGTACGGCTCCCCCCAGGACGGCCGGAAGGGGTTGGTCAGGTGGCGCCAGTTGCCGGGCCTGCGCAGCGCGCCGTCCCCGACGCCGAAGGTCTTCCCCTCGAAGACGTTGCCCGCCTCGATCAGCCGCTCGTCGGTGGCCAGGTCCAGACCGTGCGTCTTCGCGATCGGCGTCGCCGTCTCCTGCGCCCGCTCCAGCGGGGAGGCCACGACGTACGTGACGTCCCGGCCCGCCAGGTGCTCGGCGACCCGGTCGGCCATGCGGCGCCCCAGCTCGGACAGGTGGTACCCGGCGCGGCGGCCGTAGAGGACGCCGTCGGGGTTGTGCACCTCGCCGTGGCGCATGAGGTGGACGACGGTCACGTCCTCCGGTCGCACCCCGCTCATGCGGCGCCCTCCGTCGCCTCCGCGGCGGCACGGGCGGCCGCCGGCAGCGCGGCGGCGATCCGCTCGACGGCGCGCTCGTCGTGGGCCGCGGAGACGAACCACGACTCGAACGCCGACGGCGGCAGGTAGACGCCCTGCGCCAGCATCGAGTGGAAGAAGGCGGTGAAGCGGAAGGACTCCTGCCGCTTGGCGTCCTCGTAGTCGCGGACCTCGCGGTCGGCGAAGAAGACCGAGAACATGTTGGACGCGTTCTGCAGCCGGTGCGCCACGCCCTCCTTGGTGAGCGCGTCCGTCACCAGGCCCTGGATCTCCCGCGACACCGCGTCGACGCGGGCGTACGCGGCGTCGTCCAGCAGCCGCAGCTGCGCCAGGCCCGCGGCGGTCGCGACCGGGTTACCGGAGAGGGTGCCCGCCTGGTAGACCGGGCCGGCCGGCGCCAGGTGCGCCATCACGTCGGCGCGACCGCCGAACGCCGCGGCCGGGAAGCCGCCGCCCATGACCTTGCCGAAGGTCATCAGGTCCGGCGTGACGCCGTCGACGCCGTACCAGCCGGCCTTCGAGGTGCGGAAGCCCGTCATGACCTCGTCGGAGATGTACAGGGCGCCGTTCTTCGCGCAGGCGTCCTTGAGTCCCTGGTTGAAGCCGGCACGGGGCGGGACGACGCCCATGTTGCCGGGGGACGCCTCGGTGATCACGCAGGCGATCTCGCCGGGGTGGCGGTGGAACGCCTCCTGCACGGCCTCCAGGTCGTTGTAGGGCAGCACGATCGTGTCACCCGCCTGCGCGCCCGTGACGCCGGGAGTGTCGGGCAGGCCGAGCGTGGCGACGCCGGAGCCGGCCGCGGCCAGCAGCGCGTCGACGTGGCCGTGGTAGCAGCCCGCGAACTTGATCACCTTGCTGCGGCCGGTGTAGCCGCGGGCCAGGCGGATCGCCGACATGGTGGCCTCGGTGCCGCTGGACACCAGCCGCACCTGCTCGACCGGCGCCACCCGCGCCACGATCTCCTCCGCGAGCGCGACCTCGCCCTCACCCGGGGTGCCGAAGGACGTGCCGCGCGCGACGGCGTCCTGGACGGCGGCGATCACCTCGGGGTGGGCGTGGCCGAGGATCATCGGCCCCCACGAGCAGACGAGGTCGACGTACTCCCGCCCGTCGGCGTCGGTGAGGTACGGCCCGGTACCGGAGACCATGAAGCGGGGCGTGCCGCCCACGGCGCGGAAGGCCCGGACGGGGGAGTTCACGCCGCCGGGCGTCACCTGCGAGGCGCGATCGAAGAGCGACTGTGAGACTGGGGCTTCGTATGAATACGACACGTGGGTCCTGACCTGCGAGAACGAGTGGACGGACGGCTGGGCTGCGGGCGCTGCCACCAGTGCGGCGGCGGGGCGGTCCCGCGGAAAACGGGGGTGGGCCGTGCTCCCTTTCACGGCTCCGGTTTCACCACATCAGGCCGGTGGCCTTGCTTCGGCGTGACGCCTTCCCTCACGATCTTGTTTCACAAGGGGTTCCCCTGCTCGGCTGTGCCGGGAGTTGCAGAGTTTCCAGACCTCGATTTCGGCAGGGCGTCAGTCCTCCGCGTCTGCGAAACTGGGGCGTCATAGGGAGAGCTCACGGAAACCATGGTGTCAGAGGCCCGGTCGTTCCAGCGGACAGGTGTTTCACCATCCGCTCGCGGGGGAGGTCACTGACACGATGATCGGGTCGCGCGGCGGGGGCCGCGTCACCCAGCAAGCAGTCGGGTGGAGATATGCATCGCGGTGGCGGACTGGGCGAGGGGACCGGCGATCTGGGTCCCGAGCGTGCCCGGCGGGGGAGACACCGGCGACAGCGGGACGACCCCGCCACGCGGGAACCCGTACGGCGGGACGAGCACGTACAGCGGGGGGTCCCCGCACCGGGCGAGCCCATGGGGGTCGATCCCCTGGGGGGCAGGGGTGGGCGCATGGGGGTGACCTACAAGTACTTCGGCGCGCCCAACGGCGCCACGGCCGCGCGCGTGCCGATCTCGATGCGCCCCGAGGAGCTCGGCGGCGACGAACTGGGCATGGGCGGCATGTTCACCAAGATCAAGCCGGAGACCATAGCCGCCATGGTGCTGACCGGTCTGCAGGGCATGCCGCTGCACCGGGTCCCGCCGTTGGAGCTCGTGGTGCTGCACCCCGACTACGCGGTGGTGAAGCTGCCGACGACCGTCGTCGACCCGCTGCGCGGGGTCGGTGAGGAGTCGGTGGGCGCCGCCGCCTTCATCTGGTCCACGGTCCCCGACCGCGGCGGCCCGCGCGACGCGTACAACGTCTACCAGCTGCTGCACGAGTGGCAGGACTTCTCGGTCCGGCTGCACGAGGCGGGCCACCAGCCGTACTGCCTCGTCTGGCCCTGACGGCCGCGGGGACCGAACGGCCCTGACGGCCGCGGGGACCGACCACCGCGGGGACCTCCCCTCCGGCGGCGTGATCGGACGGACGGGGGCCACCACCCCGAACCGCCGGACCGGACCGCCGGACCGCCGGCCTCGTACGGGGGGACTTCCCCGCTGATCGCCCCGTCATCGATCCCCACCTCGACAGGGCCCCCCGCCCTTCGGGCATCGGGCCCGGGAACGCGGTGCGGGGGGGTGCTGCGCGGCGGTGTCGACGCGGGGGCCGCTGCGACGGCGTCGGCGCGGGGCTGCTGCGGCGCGGTGGCCGGGGAGAAATGACCTGGCTGGGGCGCGCGGCCGGTGGCATGCTGGCCGCGTGAAGGGACCGGAGATCCACATCAGCTTCGCGCCCGGACTGGGCCTGTTCGTACCGGCGCCGCGCCGCACCGGCCGTACGGCCGTGAGGACCGACGGCGTGTCGACGCTCGGCCACCTCGTGGAGTCGCTCGGCGTGCCGCTCACCGAGGTCGGCGCCCTGCTGGTCGACGGCGAGCGGGTCCCCGCGGCGCACGTGCCGGCCGCGGGCGCGGAGGTCGAGGTCCGCGGCGTGGAGCGTCCCCAGGAGGTACCGGGCGCGCCGCTGCGGTTCCTGCTCGACGTCCACCTGGGCACCCTCGCCCGCCGGCTGCGGCTGCTCGGCGTCGACGCGGCGTACGAGAGCCAGGACATCGGCGACGCCGCGCTCGCCGCGCAGTCGGCCCGGGAACGGCGCGTGATGCTCTCCCGCGACCGCGGGCTGCTGCGCCGCCGGGAGCTGTGGGCGGGCGGGTACGTCTACAGCCACCGCCCCGACGAGCAGCTGCGCGACGTGCTGGAGCGCTTCGCGCCGCCGCTCGCCCCCTGGACCCGGTGCACCGCCTGCAACGGCGAGCTGACCGGCGCCGACAAGGACGAGGTGGGCGAGCGGCTGGAGCACGGCACGCGGCGCACGTACGACGCCTTCGCCCGGTGCACCGCCTGCGAGCGCGTGTACTGGCGCGGGGCGCACCACGCGCGGCTGGACGAGATCGTGCGCACGGCACTGGCGGAGTTCGGCGGCGCGCCCGCCTGACGGCCCGTCCGGGCGGCGGCCTTCGGGCCAGTCGGTCGGGTCGGTCGGGTCGGTCAGGTCGGTCAGGTCGGTCAGGTCGGTCAGTCCAGGACGTGCCGCAGGTAGGCGTGGGGGTCGGCGAGGTACCGGCGCCAGTGGTCGACCAGCGCCAGCTCCTCCCACCGGACGCGGCGCATGCCGTGCTCGCCGACCTCGATGACGTCCGCGCCCGGCATCGCGGTCAGCAGCGGCGAGTGCGTCGCGCACACGACCTGGCCGCCGGAGCGCGCCAACCGGTCGATGTGGCCGATCAGTTCGAGGCACGAGGTGAACGACAGGGCGGCCTCCGGTTCGTCGAGCACGTACAGCCCCGGCTGGAGGAACTTCCCGCGGAACGCCGCGAGGAACCCCTCGCCGTGGCTCACCGCGTCCGGGGCGAACCCCTCGCGGTCGAGCGCGTCCCGCGCCGTCTCGGCGCGCAGGAAGAACCCCTTGCGCGCCGCCCGGGAGGCCATCATCCGCCGCCCGCGCGGGGACGCCGCCTCGAACCGGACCCGTTCGCCCAACGCCGACCGGCCGCGGCTGGTGGCGTACCGCCAGTCGTGCGAACCGCCCCAGGAGTCCAGACCGAACCCCTCGGCCAGCGCCTCGACCAGCGTCGACTTGCCCGACCCGTTCTCGCCCACGAGGAAGGTGACGGGCGCCGTGAAGCGCAGCCCGTCCGCCAGCAGGGCGCGTACGCACGGCACGGACCAGGGCCACCGGTCGGCGGCCCCGCCGTCGCCGTCGGGGCCACCGTCACCGGCGAGGTCGCCGTCGGGGCCGCCGGTGGGCAGGTGGGCGTACGCGCGTTCGACGATCACGGGCCGAGTCTGCTCACCGGCCCGGCGGCAGGCAAGCCGACGGGCCGTACGGTCGGGTCGCCGGCGAGGGTCCGGTCGCGGCCGTACGGTCAGGTGGCACCCCGGTGCGCTGCCGGCGGCGTCAGAACACGTACGCGTCGCCCGTGGCAGGTACCAGCACGCGGTGGTCGTCGTTCTCCGGGCTCCGGTCCGTCGCGCCGCCGTTCCAGGCGGTGGTCACGCGTACGGTCACCTCGTGGGTCGTGCCCGCCGTGCGCAGGTCCAGCAGGGTCTCGCGGCGCTCTCCGTCGGCGGGCAGCGCCCCCGTGGAGCACAGCACCGTCCGCTCGCCGCCCCACACGCAGCCGGCCGGGAGCCTGCGCCCCGCCGACACCAGCGGCACGGACACCTCCACGCGCAACGTCACGTCCTCCAGGGCGGAGGGCCCGTGGTTGTGGGTCAGCACCAGTACGTCCAGCCGGTCGCCCGAGAGCGTGGCGTAGCCGTGGTGCGCCACGTCCGCCTCGGGGGCGACCGCCCCGGCTCCGCCACCCGTACCGACCACCGTCGCCACCGCGACGGACACCGCCACAGCCGCCCTGCGCATCGTCATCATGTCCGGAAGATACCGATCCGGTACCCGCGGAGCCCCGTCAGCCACGCGGGCCGTACGGGGCCGGGACCGGGCCGGTCGCCCGTTCCGCTGCACCGAAGGGCCCGGGGACGACCCGCGCGCCCCCATCGACCTCGGTCCGGCTCGTCCGGGCCGTACGGGGCCGGTCGCCCGTTCCGCCGCACCGAAGGGCCCGGGGACGACCCGCGCGCCCCCATCGACCTCGGTCCGGCTCGTCCGGCCCCGCCCGGCCGGGCACGGTCCGGTTCGGTCCAACCCCGGGATCGAGCCGGGCCGGCTCCTGCCTGCCTCAGCCCCGGCCCCGGCCCCGGTCGGCTCGGCTCCATCCGGCTCGGCTCGGTCGGGTCGGCCCCGCCGTGCCGGAGTCGGTCCGGGTCGACCCGGCTCCGGCTCGGTCCATCCGGCTCGGTTCGGCTTGGCCCGGTCCGGGTCGACCCGGCTCCGGCTCGGTCCATCCGGCTCGGTTCGGCTTGGCCCGGTCCGGGTCGGTCTGGGTCGGTCTGGGTCGGGTCGATCCCGACCGGTCCGAATCGGTCCGGACCGGGCCGGCTCCTGCCTGCCCCCAACCCCGGCCGGCTCGGTCCTGCCCGGGATCGGGTCGGGTCGGCTCCTGCCTCCGGCCCGGCCGGCGCGGCGGTGATCATGTACACACCGCGCGGTCCCCGGGCCGCGCATATGCTGGCGCCCACCGCCCCGTACCGGCCCGAGGAGCACGCCGACCATGACCGCCGCCGCCCAGCCCGTCGCCGTCGTCACCGGAGCCAGCAGCGGGATCGGCGCCGCGACCGCACGCCGACTGGCGGCCGCCGGCCACCACGTGGTGCTGACCGCCCGCCGCCGGGACCGCATCGAGGCGCTGGCCGCCGAGCTCACCGCCGCCGGGCACCGGGCGGAGGCGTACGCGCTCGACGTCACCGACCGCCCGGCCGTCGACGCCTTCGCGGCCTCCCTCGACCGCTGCGACGTCCTGGTGAACAACGCGGGCGGCGCCCTCGGCGCCGACCCGGTGGCCACCGGGGACCCCGAGGACTGGCGGCGGATGTACGAGGTCAACGTGATCGGGACCCTGCACGTGACCCAGGCGCTGCTGCCCGCGCTCACCGCGGGCGACGGCGGCACGGTCGTGGTGGTGTCCTCGACGGCCGGGCACGCCACCTACGAGGGCGGCGCCGGGTACGTCGCCGCCAAGAACGGCGCACGCGTCCTGGCCGAGACCCTCCGCCTGGAGATCGTCGGCACCCCGGTCCGCGTCGTCGAGGTGGCCCCCGGCATGGTGAAGACGGAGGAGTTCGCCACGACCCGGTTCCGCGGTGACGAGGAGCGGGCCGCGAAGGTCTACGAGGGCGTCCCGGACCCCCTCTCCGCCGACGACGTGGCCGACACGATCACCTGGGCCGTGACCCGCCCGCCCCACGTCAACATCGACCTGCTGGTCGTCCGCCCCCGCGCCCAGGCGTCCAACACCAAGGTCCACCGGGAGCGCTGACCGCCCGCGGCGGCACGGGCCCTTGCGGGGCCCGCGCCGGGCGGAACCGGCGCCGGTCGGGATCGGCGCCCTGCGGCATCCGCACCCCGGCGGGACCTGCCCCCCGGCAGGTCCCGCAGCCGGGCCGTCTCCTTCGACCGGGCGGCGGCCGTCGTCCGGCGCCACGGCGGGGCCGTCGGGGCGGCCCCGCACCTCGCGGGCTCGCGCCGGGCCGGGACCCGCGCCCCGAGCCGGGCAGGGGCGGGGGCCGGCCCGGCCAGGGGCGCAGGGGACGGGCGTCAGCCCTTCACGCAGACGACCTGCTTCAGCTTCGCCACGACCTCGACCAGGTCGCGCTGCTGGTCGATGACCTGCTCGATCGGCTTGTACGCGCCCGGGATCTCGTCGACGACGCCGGAGTCCTTGCGGCACTCCACCCCGCGCGTCTGCTCCTCCAGGTCCCGGGTGGAGAAGCGGCGCTTCGCGGCGGTCCGGCTCATGCGCCGGCCGGCCCCGTGCGAGGCGGAGTTGAAGGACTTCTCGTTGCCGAGCCCCTTCACGATGTACGAGCCGGTGCCCATCGACCCCGGGATGATCCCGTACTCGCCGCTGCCCGCGCGGATGGCGCCCTTGCGGGTGACCAGCAGGTCCATGCCGTCGTACCGCTCCTCCGCCACGTAGTTGTGGTGGCAGGAGATCTCGCGCTCGAAGGTCACGCCGGCCTTCTTGAACTCCTTGCGGACGACGTCCTTCAGGAGCCCCATCATGAGCGTGCGGTTGCGCCGGGCGTACTCCTGCGCCCAGAACAGGTCACCGCGGTAGGCGGCCATCTCCGGCGTGCCGGCGACGAACACCGCGAGGTCGCGGTCGACGAGGTCCTGGTTGTGGGGCAGCCGCCGTGCGACGCCGATGTGGTGCTCGGCCAGCTCCTTGCCGATGTTGCGGGAGCCGGAGTGCAGCATCAGCCACACGGAACCGGTGGTGTCGAGGCAGACCTCGACGAAGTGGTTGCCGCCGCCGAGGGTGCCCAGCTGCCGGGCGGCCCGCTCCTGGCGGAACCTGACCTCCTCGGCGATGCCGTCGAAGCGCGCCCACAGGTCGTCCCACCCGGTGGCCGGGACCCCGTGGACCCGCGCGGGGTCGATCACCTCGTCGTGCATGGCGCGGCCGACGGGGATGGCCCGCTCGATGCCGGACCGGAGCGGTGACAGGTCGCCCGGCAGGTCGTTCGCCGTGAGTGACGTCCGCACGGCGGACATGCCGCAGCCGATGTCGACCCCGACCGCCGCCGGGCACACCGCGTCCTGCATCGCGATCACGGAGCCGACCGTGGCGCCCTTGCCGTAGTGCACGTCGGGCATGACGGCGAGGCCCTTGATCCACGGCAGCGTGGCGGTGTTCCGCAGCTGCCGCAGGGCGCCGTCCTCCACGGACGCCGGGTCCGTCCACATCCGGATGGGCACCTTCGCCCCGGACACTTCGACGTACGACATACCTACCCCATCCCCCGAGAAAGTCAGAAAACGCAAAAACCGGTGCCAGAGTGCACACAAGTGACAGGAAACCGGCAGCGACGGCCGTGCGTGCGATAGACATTGTGTCCACCGGCCGCCGAACACCGGCAAGCCGTTTTCACCGTGACCGCAGGGAAGGGAGCCCCGGACCGTGCAGCGAAGGGCGTACGCAACCGGCCTGGCCGCACTCCTCGCGGCACTCAGCGCGACCACCCTCGCCGGCTGCGACTCCGGTTCCGGGACGGACGGCTCCGACATCGACGCCAAGGCCGGCACGACCGCCGGCACGGCCGTGCAGCCCGGCCGTTACCGCACCCTCTACGAGCCGTGCGGCGCCGTCAGCCGCGGCACCCTGCAGAACATGCTGCCGGCCGTCACCACCCTCACCCCCGAGCAGCGCGAACGCGTACTGCGCGGCACCGCCGCCGTCACGTACGACACGGACCGGCGTGCCGGGTGCGCATGGAAGGCGGAGGGGCCGGACGCGATCCACCACCTCACCCTCGACTTCGAGCGCGTCGTCTCCTTCGACCCCTCCGTCAGTGACGAGACGCGGGCGCAGGAGGTGTACACGACCAAGGAGTCTGCCGCCGGCCTCGCCCCGGCCACCCCCGTCCCGCCCACCGCGGGCACCACCGGTACCACGGGCACTGCGGGCACCACCGGTACGGCAACGCCCTCCGCGACCTCCTCGCCGTCCCCCGGCGCCCCCGGTACCGCCCGCACCGCCGGCAGCACCGTCTCCCCTGCCGGCGCCCCCGCCGCCCCCGCCGCGGATGCCGCCGGCCAGGCGCCGCAGACGGCCTCCCCCGCCGCGCCCGTCCCCGGCGGCACGCCCGCCGCGCCCGCCCGCAGCGGTGCGCCCTCCGCCCCGGCCTCCTCCGCCCCGGCTTCCTCCGCCCCGGCTTCCTCCGCACCGCCGGAGGGGCTCGCGTCCCGGGTGCTGCCCGACCTCGGTGACGCCGCGTTCCTCCACGACGCCCTCGCCCCGGCCGGACCGGCCGCCCAGCAGCGGACCGTCAGCGTGGTGTTCCGCACATCGAACGTCCTCGTGACGGTGCGGTACGCGGCCCAGCCGATGCGTGTCGGAGAGGTTCCGGACAGTGAGGAACTGCAGGAAAAGGCGCGCGATCTGGCGCGCCGTCTGGCCGAGCGGTTCGACGAGTGAGGGGCGCCGGGCCCATCGCCGCCCGGTAGCCGGCCGCCCGCCGCGGTGCGCGGACGGGCCCCGTACGGGCCCCGACTCGGGCTACCGTGGCCGGGCCGGATCGCCCGGACCGTACGACCGGACCGTATGACCGGCCGGTACGACCGACTCGTACGACAAGCGACAGAGCGACTGAAGGAACCATGCACCGATCAGCCCCGCGTCTCACCCGCATACTCGCCTGCGCCGCCGTCCCGGTGATGCTCGTCGCCGCCGGCTGCTCGTCGGACGACTCCGGCCCGGGCCCGTCGGCGTCGCCGTCCTCGCCGGCCGCCGGCGCCTCCGCGGCGCCCTCCTCGCCCGCGCCGGCGCCGAGCGTCCCGCCCGCGAAGTTCGCGAAGCTGCCGGACGCCTGCAAGGCGATCACCGCGAAGACGGTGGAGGCGCTCGTCCCGGACGTGAAGACCAAGGCCGGTACGCCGGGCAAGTCCACCGACGTGGCCAGCCGCGGCAGCTGCTCGTGGAACGGCCTGGAGGACAAGGGCGTCGAGGGCTCGAACTACCGCTGGCTGGACGTCTCCCTGCTCCGCTTCGATTCGGAGCAGGCGCTCGGCAGCGGCGAGAAGCGGGCCCAGGACAAGTACGCGGCGAAGGTCGCCGAGGTGAAGGCGACGGAGGGCGCGATCGACGTGCGCACCTCCTCCGCCCCCGGCGTCGGCAACGAGGCCCGTGCCGTCAGCTACTCCCTCAAGAAGACCGGCGAGACCTTCCGTTACGGCGTGATCGTCGCCCGCACGGAGAACGCCGTGATCACCGTCTCCTACAACGGCACCGGGTACGCGGGCGCCGACGCGCCCTCCGCCGGGGAGCTGATGGAGGGCACGGTCAAGGCGGTCAAGGACGCGGTCGCCGCCGTCGCCACGGCCAACAAGTAGGCACGGCCCACCGGACGGGGCCCACCGGGCCCCGGCCTTCGCTCCGCAAGCCGATCCGCACGCCGACCGGCATGACGACCGGCACGCGGCTCCCCCCGCGCTCGGCACGTGCCCGCACGTGCTCCGCACGGCGACCGGCACGCGTACGGGCGGGGCGCCGAGCGCGACGCCCGGGCCGCGGCCGGCGCCGTGCCGGGGCAGCCGGCGGCGCGATGCCGGGCGGAGTCGCCGGGCGCGACGCCCGGCGGGACGACCGCCGTGACCGGCTCGGCGGCCCGTCGGCGGGATCCGGCCTCCCCCCGGAGCGCCGGATCTCGCGCGCATATGCCAGGCTGTGCCCGCAAGATCGAGCAGGGGAACACGGGAGGGGACCGCGGGTGGCCGCGATGCAGCTGACACGGATGCACCGCGTACTGATCGGTATCGTCGTCGCCGGCGCCCTGGTCATCGCCGGCATCGGCTTCGCCGGCTCCTACGCCGCAGTGCGCGAACTCGCCGAGAAGAAAGGTTTCGGCGACTTCTCGCTGGTCTTCCCCATCGGCATCGACGCCGGCATCTGCGTCCTGCTCGCCCTCGACCTGCTGCTGACCTGGCTGCGCATCCCCTTCCCGCTGCTGCGCCAGACGGCGTGGCTGCTGACCGCCGCCACCATCGCCTTCAACGGCGCGGCGGCCTGGCCCGACCCGCTGGGCGTCGGCATGCACGCCGTCATCCCGATGCTGTTCGTCGTGGCCGTCGAGGCGGCGCGGCACGCCGTGGGCCGCATCGCCGACATCACGGCCGACAAGCACATGGAGGGCGTACGGCTCACCCGCTGGCTGCTCTCGCCGGTCCCCACCTTCCGGCTGTGGCGCCGGATGAAGCTGTGGGAGCTGCGTTCGTACGACCAGGTCATCAAGTTGGAGCAGGACCGGCTGATCTACCAGGCGCGCCTGCAGGCCCGGTTCGGCCGCGGCTGGCGGCGCAAGGCGCCCGTCGAGTCGCTGATGCCGCTGCGCCTGGCGAAGTACGGCGTACCGCTGGCCGAGACCGCCCCGGCGGGGCTGGCCGCGGCGGGCATCGAGCCGGTGCTCCTGCCGCCCCAGCCCACGGTGGTGACGGTCGATCAGGAGGCGCCGGCGGCGCCGGCGACGGTGACCGCGGTCGGTTCGGCACCGGCCGCCGCGGCGGAGCTGCCGCGCACCGCCACACCGGAGCAGCCCCGCCGGCAGCCGCAGGACGCCCGGCCCGAGCCCCGGCCGACCGAGCCGCAGCACACCGAGCCGCAACACACCGAGGCGCAGTCGCCCCGGCCGCAGCACGCGGAGCCCCACCAGCAGCCGCAGCCCCGGCCGCAGCACCCGACTCCTGGGCACGGGGAGCACCCGCAGCCCGAGCAGTACCCGCACCCGCAGGAGCACCCGCAGGAGCAGCGGCCCGAGCGACCGCAGACGGTCACGCAGGCCCCGCAGGACGCGCAGGCCCAGCAGGGCGGGCAGGCCCCGCAGGACGCGCAGGACGCGCAGGAGCCGGAGCCGGTCAACCATGTGAGCCCGTGGTTCGCGGCGCCCACGCTCCCCCAGGACGTCACCTACGCCGGCTCCTACGACCCGGCGGCGCACGTCGAGAAGCCCGCGCCCGTCCCCGGCCCCCGCCGGGAACCGCGCGACACGGCCCCCGCCCCCGCCCCCGCGCCCGCCGAGGGCCCGGCGCCCGGCGAGGCCACGACGCCCGGCCCGGTCCGGGCGTCCGACGCGGAGGACGAAGACTTCGGCCGGGCCGCGTACGAGGTGTTCCGGGAGTACGTCGGCCGGCACGGCGACTGGCCGGACGCCGATGTCCTCGACGCGCAGATCACCGAGGCGTACGGCCACCGGCACCCGCGCGGACAGGTGCTCCTGCGCCGCTGGCTGCCCGACTTCCGGACGCGCTACCAGGCGGAGCTGGAAGCCGAGCACATCGCCTGACGGGCGCCCGCCCCGCCGCGCACCCGCCGGACGCCCGTCCCGCCGCACGCCCGCCACGCGCCGCCGCCCCGCCGACCGCCCGCCGGTCCCGCCCCACCCCACCCGCCTGACGCGCCCGCCCCGCGGCCGCGGGAGCCGAGGCCGAGGCGTTGGCCCGCGGCGGCCAAGCCAGGCCCCGCGGGCGGGAGTCCGCCCACCACACGCCCGCCTGCCGCGCGCCCGACCCACCCCACCGGCACACCGGCACACCCCGAGCTCCGCACCCACCCCACGCCGCCGCCGGCCCCGCGCACGGGTCAGCGGCCGGTGCGGGCGCGGAGCTTGGCGGTCTCGCCGTGGACGGCGAGCACCGCGCCGACGACCGCCAGCGCCACGTATCCCGGTGTCGGGACGTCCCACCACTGCTGGAGCAGCCCCCACGGGTGGTCGCCGAAGTACCGCCCGGCGATGCCCAGGCCGCCCTGGATGCCGGCGACCCAACCGATCAGTGTCACGAGTTCCCTCATGGCTCCACGCTCCCGCGGCCGCCTCCGCGCACGCGTCCTGCCGGGGGCCGAACCGGGGTCGTCCGAAGGATGCAGTGCACGCCGGAGGGCCCCACCCCGCAGGGTGAGGCCCTCCATGTGTGCGCGCCCGCGCGCGACGGGCGCCGCGGCCCGGGGACGTCGCGCGTCCGGACGGGCACGGCGCCGCGCCGGACGGGGGCGGGCAGCAGCGGCCCGGCCCCCGGGGCGCCCCGGGGGTCAGGCGCGCCAGGCGCGTCAGGCGCCGAGCAGCTTGCGCACCCGGTCGGCGCCCACGGCGAGGAGCAGCGTGGGCAGGCGCGGCCCGGTGTCCCGGCTCACGAGGAGCCGGTACAGCAGCGCGAAGAACGTCCGCTGCGCGACCTTCAGCTCGGGCGTCGGCTTGGCCTCCGGGTCGAGCCCGGCCCGCACCTTCGGGACGCCGTAGACGAGGGTGGTGAGCCCGTCCAGCGACCAGTGGCTGTCCAGGCCCTCCAGCAGCAGCGCGAGCGACTCGCGCCCCTCCGCGTCCAGCGAGCCGAGCAGCTCGGTGTCCGGCTCGGACCGGACGATGGTCCGCTGGTCGGCCGGGACCTGCGTGGAGATCCAGTTCTCCGCGCGGTCCAGCCGGGGGCGCGCCTCGTCCAGCGAGGTCAGCGGGTCGGCGGGGTCCAGCTCGCCGAGGATCCGCAGCGTCTGCTCGTCGTGCCCGGCGGTGATGTCGACGACCGAGGCGAGCGTGCGGTACGGCAGCGGGCGCGGCGTGCGCGGCAGCTCACCGGCCGCGGTGCGGACGGCCCGCGTGTGCGCGGCGGCGTCGGCCGGCAGGACCGTGCCGTCGGCGACCTTGGCCTCCAGCTTGTCCCACTCGTCGTACAGCCGCTGGATCTCCTGGTCGAAGGCGATCTTGAAGGCCTGGTTCGGCTTGCGGCGCGCGTACAGCCAGCGCAGCAGCGGCGCCTCCATGATCTTCAGCGCGTCCGCCGGGGTGGGCACGCCCCCCTTGGAGGAGGACATCTTCGCCATGCCGGAGATCCCCACGAAGGCGTACATGGGGCCGATCGGCTGGACGCCGTCGAAGACCTCGCGGACGATCTGCCCGCCGACGACGAACGACGAACCCGGCGAGGAGTGGTCCACGCCGCTCGGCTCGAAGATCACGCCCTCGTACGCCCAGCGCATCGGCCAGTCGACCTTCCAGACCAGCTTGCCGCGGTCGAAGGAGTTCAGCTCGACCGTCTCGGCGAAGCCGCAGGCGCAGGTGTAGGCCAGCTCGGTCGACGCGTCGTCGTACGAGGTGACCGTGGTGAGGTCCTTGCCGCACCGGCCGCAGTACGGCTTGTACGGGAAGTAGCCGCCGGCGCCGCCCGAGCCGTCGTCCTCGCCGGCCGCGCCGGAGCCCTCGGCGGCCTCCAGCTCGGCCTCGTCGACCGGCTTCTGCTGCTGCTTCTTCGGCTTGCCGGTCGCCTTGTCCTTCGTCCGGTACCGGTCGAGGATCGCGTCGATGTCGCCGCGGTGCGCCATGGCGTGCAGGATCTGCTCGCGGTAGGCGCCCGAGGTGTACATCTCGGTCTGGCTGATGCCGTCGTACTCGACGCCCAGCTCGGCGAGCGACTCGATCATCCCGGCCTTGAAGTGCTCCGCCCAGCTCTCGTGCGGGGAGCCGGCGGGGGCCGGGACGGAGGTGAGCGGCTTGCCGATGTGCTCGGCCCAGGAGTCGTCCACGCCCGGGACACCGGCCGGGACCTTGCGGTAGCGGTCGTAGTCGTCCCAGGAGATCAGGTGGCGGACCTCGTGCCCCCGGCGGCGGATCTCGTCGGCGACCAGGTGCGGGGTCATGACCTCGCGGAGGTTGCCGAGGTGGATCGGGCCCGACGGGGACAGGCCGGAGGCGACGACGACCGGTTTGCCAGGCGCACGTCGCTCCGACTCGGCGATGACCTCGTCCGCGAAACGGGAGACCCAGTCGGTCTCGGTGCTGCTCTGAGCCACGATCGGCACGTCCTTGGTTTCTCTGCGGGTTCTCTGCGGGTGGTGGTGGGGCCGGCCCTGGGGTGTCGCCCCTCGCCATTCTCCCAGACGGAACGACGGGTCCCGAGGTTGTCCACAGGCCCCGGAGACCTCGGAGCGGTCCCGGGAAAGAGGTTGCTCGGCCATGGGACACTTGACAACCGGAAAAGCACCACGCGCGGCCGTGCCGGCCGCGCGGCCGGTACCCACAGACCCCGACACAGGAACGGAAGCTCATGGCCTCGGTCCCTTCCCTCGCTTCGACCGTGCAGCAGCGCCTCGCGGACGCCCTCTCGGCAGCCCTGCCGGAGGCCGGTTCCGCCGACCCGCTGCTGCGACGAAGCGACCGGGCCGACTTCCAGGCCAACGGCATCCTGGCCCTGGCGAAGAAGCTCGGCGGCAACCCGCGCGAGCTGGCGGCGAAGGTCGTCGACGCGCTCCCCGACAGCGGTCTGCTGAAGGAGGTCGAGGTCTCCGGCCCCGGCTTCCTCAACATCACGCTCGGCGACGGGGCGATCATGGAGACGCTGGCGGCGCGGGCCGCCGACGACCGCCTCGGCGTGCCCACCGCGCAGGACCCCGGCACGACGGTCATCGACTACGCCCAGCCGAACGTGGCGAAGGAGATGCACGTCGGCCACCTGCGGTCCGCCGTCATCGGTGACGCGATGGTCCGGATCCTGGAGTTCACGGGCGAGCAGGTGGTCCGCCGCCACCACATCGGCGACTGGGGCACCCAGTTCGGCATGCTCATCCAGTACCTGATCGAGCACCCGCACGAGCTGGACCACAAGGACGCGGACGTCTCCGGCGAGGAGGCCATGTCGAACCTGAACCGCCTCTACAAGGCCGCCCGCGCCCTGTTCGACTCCGACGAGGAGTTCAAGGCCCGCTCCCGCGACCGGGTCGTCCAGCTCCAGTCCGGTGACGAGGAGACGATCGCGCTCTGGCAGCGCTTCGTCGACGAGTCGAAGATCTACTTCTACTCGGTCTTCGACAAGCTGGACCTGCCGATCGACGACGCCGACGTCGTGGGCGAGTCCGGGTACAACGACATGCTCGACGAGACGTGCCGCCTGCTGGAGGAGTCCGGCGTCGCCGTCCGCTCCGAGGGCGCGCTGTGCGTGTTCTTCGACGACGTGAAGGGCCCGGACGGCAAGCCGGTGCCGCTGATCGTCCGCAAGTCGAACGGCGGCTACGGCTACGCGGCCACCGACCTGTCGGCCATCCGCGACCGCGTCGGGAAGCTGGGCGCCGACACGCTCCTGTACGTCGTGGACGCCCGGCAGTCGCTGCACTTCAAGATGGTCTTCGAGACGGCCCGCCGGGCCGGCTGGCTCGGCGAGGGCACCAAGGCCGTCCAGCTCGCCTTCGGCACGGTCCTCGGCAAGGACGGCAAGCCGTTCAAGACCCGTGAGGGCGAGACGGTACGGCTGGTCGACCTGCTCGACGAGGCGATCGAGCGCGCCTCCGCCGTGGTCCGCGAGAAGAACGAGAGCCTCCCCGAGGACCAGCGCCTCACCGAGGGCGAGATCGCCGAGCGCGGCGCGCAGGTGGGCATCGGCGCGATCAAGTACGCCGACCTGTCGACGTCCGCGTCGCGCGACTACAAGTTCGACCTGGACCAGATGGTGTCGCTGAACGGCGACACGTCGGTGTACCTCCAGTACGCGTACGCGCGGATCCGGTCGATCGTCCGCAAGTCCGGCGAGGCCCGCCCGGTCGCCCACCCGGAGCTGGCGCTGGCCCCGGCGGAGCGCGCCTTCGGCCTGCACCTGGACCGGTTCGGGGAGACGGTGGCGGAGGCCGCCGCGTCGTACGAGCCGCACAAGCTGGCCTCGTACCTGTACCAGCTGGCGTCGCTCTTCACGACCTTCTACGCCGAGTGCCCGGTCCTCAAGGCGGACACCCCGCAGCAGGTCGAGAACCGGCTGTTCCTGTGCGACCTGACCGCCCGCACGCTGGGCCAGGGCATGGCGCTGCTGGGCATCCGGACGCCCGAGCGCCTCTGACGACACGGGACCGGAGATCGGAGGGGGGGGGGGGCCGCGGGGCCCCCCCCCCCCCCGCGGGGGGCGGGGCGGGGCGCGCGGGGGGGGGGGGGGGGGGGGCGGGGGGGGGCGCGGGGGGGGGCGGCGGGGGGGGC
>NZ_JBIBSF010000007.1:0-46258 GCF_043077165.1 Streptomyces kanasensis | reverse complement strand
CGTGGGGTCCTGGCCCGCCCCCCGGGGGGGCCGGGGTTGGGCGGTGGGGGCATGCGGGCCCCCCGCGCCCCCCCCCCCCCCCGGCCGGGCGCTCGGGGGGGGGGGGGCGCGGCGCCCCCCCCCCCCTCCGGCGTACCCGCCCCCCTCCCCCGGCTCAGATCAGCGGCCGCGACGGCTTCCCCCTCGCCTCGTCGATCTCCACGTGGGCCTTCTGGAGCAGCTGGGTGGCGATGTCCATCAGCGCGCGGGCGCCCGCGATCTCCTCGCCGACCCGCAGCTGCCCGGAGTCCGAGGGGTGGCGCTGGGCCTGACCGTGCCCGCGTACCTCGGTCCCGTCACCGAGCCGCACCAGAGCGGCGGCCCGGGTGCGGTCGCCGTCCTCGCGGAACTCCATGTCGACGTGCCATCCGACGAGTGTGTGCATGCGGATCACCTCCGGTGGTTCCCTTCCAGAATCCCCCGACCGGCCCGACCGCGCCCCTCCACCGCGACCCGGGCCGTCCGCGTCCTGTCCCCCGCCCGGGAGAAGGAGCTCCAGGAGCAGCAGAACGCCCTCTTCGCCGCCGTCCCCGTGCCCGAGGGCGCCGACCGGCTGACCGCCCCGGCCGCCACCCCGCCCCGGCCGCATCCCGCCCCGGCCGCATCCCGCCGGCGCACCGGTCGCCACGCCCGCCGGACGACCCTGACCCCGGTCGGGGCCGCCCGCCGGACGGCCCCGACCCCGCTCCCCACACCCGCCGGACGACCCCGACCCCGGTCGGCCACCGGCCACCCCCGCCGCGAGTGACCGCCGGTCAGCCCCGGCGCGCCGCCGGCCGGGCGGCCCCCGTCGGCCACCGGCCCGCGGGTCGCCCCGGCCGCGCCCCGGAGAGGCCGGCGCCCCCGACCCCCGGGCCGTTCCCGGCCCCCGGCCCCAGCCCCGATCGCGCCCGGCCTACGATCCCCCCATGCGCTACGCAGACGGCCCGACCGCGACCGCCGAGAGCACGATCGACGCACCCCCCGCGCGCGTGTGGGAGCTCGTGACCGACATCGGCCTCCCCGCCCGCCTCAGCCCCGAACTCCGGTCCGCTGCCTGGCTGGACGGGGCGACCGCCCCGGCCGTGGGGGCCCGCTTCGAGGGGCACAACGACCACCCGCTGGTCGGCACCTGGCGTACCCACGCGCACGTCGTGGAACTGGTCGAGCAGCGGGCGTTCGCCTGGGCGGTCACCGACCCCGACGACCGCTTCGGCGGCGGGGAGCCCGACCCGGACCGGCCGCTGGCGACCTGGCGGTTCGAGCTGTCACCCGTGCCCGGGGGCGGCACCCTCCTGCGCCTCTGCGCGCGCCTGGGCCCCGCCCGGTCCGGGGTGAGCCTGGCCATCGACCGGGCGCCGGACCACGAGGAGCGCATCGTGGCCGTCCGCCTCGCCGAGCTGCGTACCGGCATGGCGGCCACCCTCGACGGCATCAGGGCCCTGGCGGAGGACCGCCCTCCGGCGCCCTGAGCCCGCAGGGTCGCCGGGCGACCGGGCAGGATCCCGTCGCAGAAAAGTTCCGACACCGTGTCATCCGGGTCCGTCCCGGGAGGAGTTCATACGGGTGGAGAGGCGCCACTCCGTCGAGTCCACCCGCACTTCCCGAGGAGACCCGCATCCATGACCCGGATGAAGCAGTACGTGGCGACCGCCGCCGTGGCCGCCGTCCTGGCGGCCGTGCCGACGGGGGCGTACGCCGCCGAGCGGACCGCCCCGCAGCGGGGCGCCGTGGCCGCGCCCGCCGAGCAGGGCGCCACCACGTCCCCGATCCGCACGGTGCGGTCGGGTGAGCGCGTCGACACCGGGCGCGGCTACACGCTGTGGCTGACCCCGCAGGGCAAGCACTGGTCGGACCCGGACGGCGTCGAGAACTTCCGCAGCGTCGTCGACGGCAACATCGACCGCTCCCGGCCGGGCGTCAGCCACCAGTCGGAGGGCGACCGGAACGGCATGTTCCACTCCGGTGTGTTCTACGGCGCGAAGAAGGCCGCCCGCGTCGAGCTCGTCGCCGCCGACGGAACGCGGACCCCCGCGTCCCTCGTCCGGCTGCCGGGGAACCCGGACTGGGGCGCCTGGTACGTGCACACGCCGCCGGCCACCGGCGAGAGCGGCCCGGGCGTGGCCCTGTACGACCGCTCGGGCCGGCTCCTCGCCGAGCTGCCCGTCCGGGACTTCTGACCGGTCCCCCGCGACTCGTGGCAGGGCCCGGTTCGGGGCGGGCCCTGCCACGGAACACCCGGGACGCCGGCCCCCTCGCCCTCCGGCCACCGACCGCCCCAGCCCCGCCACCACCACCGCCACGGGCCGCCCCCGACCGCCCGACCGGTCCGAGCGGCCCCCACCGCCCCACCGCCCCACCGCCACCGCCACCGCCACCGCCGTACGAACGCGAGGTTCCGCACCGTGCCGCACGGGTCCGACGCCGAGGCCACCGACTTCGCCGACTTCGCCACGGCCGCCTGGCCCCGCCTGGTGCGCACCGCCCAGCTCCTCACCGGTGACTTCCACGAGGCGGAGGACCTGGTGCAGACGACGCTCGCCAAGGTCTACGGCCGGTGGCGGAAGGTGCCGCGCGACCAGATCGACCTGTACGTGCGCCGCGCCCTGGTCAACAACAACCTCAGCCGCCTGCGCCGCAGACGGGTCGTCCACCTGCTGACCCCGTTACTGCCGGACACGGCCCGGCACGCCCACGCCGGCCACGCGGACACGATCGACCAGCGGACGGCGCTCATGCGGGCGCTCGCCGACCTCTCCTCCCGGCAGCGGGCCGTGATGGTGCTGCGGTACTGGGAGGACCTGAACGAGCAGGACATCGCGGAGGTGCTCGGCTGCTCGGTCGGCACGGTCAAGACGCACGCCCGGCGCGGTCTGGAGGCGCTGCGCGCCCACCCCGTCCTCGACCCCCACCTCCACGCCTCCCCGGGAGCAGAGCGATGACCCCCGAATCCCCGGCGGACACCGAGGCCGCCGCCCGCAGGCTCCGGGTGGTGTTCACGGAGACCGCCCGCGACATCGCCCCGGCCCCGGTGCCGCTGGCGGCCATCGAACGCGCCGGCCGCGCCCGCCTGCGGCGCCGCTCGGCGGCCCTGGCCACGGGGTGCGCCCTCACCGTGACGGCGGTGGCCCTCACGTTGACACAGTTCCTGGCACCGGCGCGGTCCCCGTCGCCGGCCGTCCCGGCCACCCCCGTGCCGGGCCCGACCGTCCCGCCGTCCCCGCCCCCGTCGCCGTCGCGGCCCGTATCCCCACCGGCCGCGCCGCCCAGGGTGGTGGCGGCCGGTGAGCGGGTCGACGCGGGGGGCGGCTGGAAGGTCTGGCTGACCGCCGAGGGCAAGCACTGGTCGGGCCCCGACGGCTTCGTGAACTTCCGCAGCGTCACCGACGGAAACGTCGACCTCGGCGAGCCGGGCCTCAGCCACCAGTCGGAGGGCGACCAGAAGGGCACGTTCCACTCGGGGGTCTACCACGGCACGAAGGGCGCCGCCCGCGTGGAGCTCACCGGCCCGGACGGCACCAGGACGTCCGCCACCCTGCTGGAGCTCCCCGGCTCGCCCGGCTGGGGCGTCTGGTACGCCAGCACCCCGCCCCGCCCGGAAGCGGGCGCGGGCGCGGGCGCGGGCGCGGGCGGCGACCGCCTGGCCCTCTACGACGCCGCCGGCACGCTCCTCGCCGCGCTACCGGGCTAGGTCCTGTCGGGCAAGGTCCTCGACCCCCCGGGCGGCACCGCCCCTGTCGCAGCGATCCGGCTCCGGCACCGAACACGCGCCGCACAGGAGCTCGCGGGAGGCCCTCACCGCTGCCAGAGGAAGGCGGCCCCGCCGCAGGGGCGGCAGTGGAAGACGTAGCCGCGGCCCCCTCCGCCGAAGTTGGCGGAGGTCTCGAAGTCGGACCCCTCTTCGAGTTCGGCCGTGAAGCTCATACGGGCGGTGCAGGAGGGGCAGCCGGGAGTCTCGTCGCCCTGGAGCCAGTCGGGTTCGCCACCCAGCCGTCCCAGCACCGGCTCCGCGGTCGGGGTGTCGGCCGGGTGGGGGCGCAGGGCCGTGACCGCACCGAGCAGCGTCTCCCCCTCGGCGGGGACGGTGGCCGCCGACAGCGGTCCTTCCCACACGTAGGCGCGGTTGGCACCGGAGGTGGCGTCCCAGTCGTCGCACATGCCCGGGTCGTTCTGGCAGAAGAAGACGCCGATCACCCCCGGATCGAGGGGCAGCTGGGCGAGGAACTGCATGGGCCCGCCACACTCGCGGCAGTTCGGCCAGACGAACCCCTCCGGGACGAGCGGCACTCCCCCCGTGCGCGGTCCGGGGGCGTCGGCTACGGCTTTCCCGCCGTGTACCAGAAGCATGGCCGAAGCCTAGGCGCGACCTCTTCCCCTCCGACCGGGAGGGGGGCCGGGCGCCGGCAGAGCCGAGGCCCCCACCACCGACCGCCGACCGCCGGCTACCGGCTACCGGCCCAGCCGCTGCGCGACCTCCGTCGCCCAGTACGTGAGGATCATCTTCGCCCCCGCCCGCCGGATGCCGGTGAGGGACTCCAGGATCGCCTGCTCCCGGTCGATCCAGCCCTTCTCCGCCGCCGCCTCGACCATCGCGTACTCGCCGCTGATCTGGTACGCCGCGACCGGCACGTCCACCGCGTCCGCGACCTTCGCCAGCACGTCGAGGTAGGGACCGGCCGGCTTGACCATCACCATGTCGGCACCCTCGTCCAGGTCGAGCGCCAGCTCCCGCATCGACTCCCGCAGGTTCGCCGCGTCCTGCTGGTACGTCTTGCGGTCCCCCTTCAGCGACGACCCGACCGCCTCGCGGAACGGCCCGTAGAAGGCGGAGGCGTACTTCGCGGTGTACGCGAGGATCGACACGTCCTCCTTGCCGATCGTGTCGAGCGCGTCGCGGACGACGCCGACCTGGCCGTCCATCATGCCGCTCGGCCCGACGACGTGGACGCCCGCGTCCGCCTGGACCTGCGCCATCTCGGCGTACCGCTCCAGCGTCGCGTCGTTGTCGACGCGCCCGTCGGCGTCCAGCACGCCGCAGTGCCCGTGGTCGGTGTACTCGTCGAGGCACAGGTCCGACATGATCACCAGGTCGTCCCCGACCTCGGCCCGCACGTCCCGGATGGCGACCTGCAGAATGCCGTCCGGGTCGGTCCCCGCCGTCCCGGCCGCGTCCTTCTTCGCGTCCTCCGGCACGCCGAACAGCATGATCCCGGAGACCCCGGCCTCGACCGCCTCCACGGCGGCCTTCCGCAGCGTGTCCCGGGTGTGCTGCACGACGCCGGGCATCGCCGAGATCGGCACCGGCTCGCTCACGCCCTCCCGCACGAACGCGGGCAGGATCAGGTCGGCCGGATGCAGCCGCGTCTCCGCGACCATCCGCCGCATCGCGGGAGTCGTCCGCAGCCGCCGCGGCCGCGCACCGGGGAAGGATCCGTACACAGTCATGCCCCTCACGCTACGCCCGCCCCACCGGTGCCTTTGCCGACGCCCAGTCGGCGCCGCCGGTCGGCGGGCCGCTCCCACCCGGTACCGTGTCCCGGCCGTGACCACACCGCCGTCGGGGGAGACAGACCGTGCGCAGTGCCGCCGTGACAGCAGCCGGGGACCGCGTCCGCTGGGTGGAGCTGCCGGGCCGTGACCCGGTGCGCGTCTACGTGCACGGCCTGGGCGCCACCTCGCCCGCGTACTTCGCCGCGACCGCCGTCCACCCCCTCCTCGCCGGTCACCGCTCCCTCCTCGTCGACCTGCTCGGCCACGGCCACAGCGACCGCCCCACGTCGTTCGCCTACACCCTCGAGGACCACGCCGACACGCTCGCCGCCGCCCTGCGCGCCGCGGACGTCGCCGGGGCCGAGCTCGTCGCGCACAGCATGGGCGGTTCGGTCGCCGTCGTGCTCGCCGCCCGCCACCCCGACCTGGTCTCCCGGCTCGTCCTGGTCGACGCCAACCTCGACCCGCTGCCCCGCCTGCCCGGCACCGCCGGGAGCAGCGGCATCGCGGCGTACACGGAGGAGGAGTTCGTCACCGGCGGCTGGCGCGAGGTCCGCGACCGGGTGGGCGCGCACTGGTGGTCGACGATGCGCCTGGCGGGCCTGGAGGCCCTGCACCGCAGCGCGACCCATCTGGTCCGCGGCACGGTGCCGACCATGCGGGAGCTGCTGCTCGCGCTGCCGGTCCCCCGCACGTACCTGTTCCCCGAGGCCGACGCCCCGTTCCCGGGCGCGCGGGAGCTGGCCGCGGCCGGGGTCACGGTGGCGGCGGTCCCCGACTGCGGCCACAACGTCATGCTGGACAACCCCGAGGCGTTCGCCCGGGCCGTGGCGGAGGCGCTGACCGGCTGAGGCGGCTGTCGGTGCGGGCGGCTAGCCTGCGCGGGTGACGCAGACGCCCGGTGACGACCGCCGCCTCCCGCCCGCCCTCGCCGACGTGGCCCGCGTGGGTTTCGACTACGCCGAGGGCGAGGGCATCGACTTCGAGCCGTACGACGCCTTCGAGGCCGCCGAGGAGACCACCGACTGGTTCCGCCACTGGACCGGCAACCACGACCTGGACGGCGACGCCTACCACGTCTTCGGCCAGGACGGCTCGGGCGGTCTCGCCGCCGTCTGGTGCGGGCGGCCGGGCCGGCCCCTCGCCGAGCAGCCCGTGGTGTTCCTGGGCTCGGAGGGCGAGTCCGGCGTGGTCGCCGGGAACCTCTCCGACTTCCTGTGGGTGCTGGCCGACGGCGTCGGGCCGCTGGAGTCCGTGCTGTACGGGGCCCCCGAGCCCCGCCCGAGCGCGCCGCGCACCGAGCTCACCGCGCTCGCCGAACGCCACGCGACCACCCCGCGCCGCCCGGCCCGCGACATCATCACCGAGGCCCGCGCGGAGTTCCCCACCTTCACCGAGGACCTCGACGAACTGTGCCGCTGACGTCCGGCTGACGCCCCCGGCCGCTCAGGCGGGCCGCCGAGGTAGCCGGCGTCACCCGCGGGCGCGGCGGAGGCCCGGCCGGTCATCTGGGCGCCCCACCGGCCCGGGGCCGGCGAGGGTTCCCGCCCGCAGGACCGTGCGCCGGTCGTGAACGGGACGTCCCGCGGACATCCGCTGCTCCTGCGGCTCGGCCTCCCGGCGGCACGTGGGCTGAGCGCGGTGCGGGAGTGCCCGCTTCCCCGCGGCTGACGGGCCTGACATTTCGTCAGGGGACTCCGCGTGGCCTGACGACCGCGCGAACACGAGCGGCGTTCGAGTTCTGCTTCGCCATGGGTCCGACGATCGCCATGGCGCCACGAGAGGTCCGACGGCACCACCCGGGGGGCCGTGTCGTGGCCGCCGGGGCCGTGGGTGCGGGTCGTGGCCGCCGGGGCCGTGGGTGCGGGTGGTGGCCGCCGGGGCCGTGGGTGCGGGTGGTGGCAGCGGGGGCCGCTCGGACCGGTCGGGCGGTCATTGCCTTGTCGCGCGGTCGAACCGGGCCGCCCAGTCCCGGAGTTGGTCGATCATCTCGGGCGGGTCGACCACGCGGAACTCGGCACCCAGGGAGCCCAGGGCCAGGGTCGGCCAGTCCAGCGAGTCGCTGGTCAGGCGGACCCGGCAGTGCTCGGCGTCCACCTCCTCGACCGTGCTCCACCGCCCGATCCGCTGCCGTACGGTCGCGGCCGGCGCGTCCACCAGGGCCGTCACTCGGTAGGGGCGGGGCAGGCCGCCGATCCCGGCGCGGACGAACTCGGCGGCGTCGCCGACGGGCAGGGCGCGCGGGCGGAACGGCGTGCCGGTGCCCTCCGGCGCGGTGAGTCGGTCGACCCGGAAGCTGCGCCAGTCCTGCCGGGTCAGGTCGTACGCGACCAGGTACCAGCGGCGTGCGAGGCGGACCAGCCGGTGGGGCTCGACCTCCCGGTCGGTGCGGCGGCCGTCGGCGGCGGTGTAGCCGAAGCGGAGCCGTTCGCTGTCCCGGCAGGCCAGCGCCAGCGTGGTGAGCATGCCCGGATCGACGTCCGCCCGGTCCGGGCTTCCCCAGCCGGCGGGCACGGTCATCGCGCGCAGCGCCTCGACCCGGTGGCGCAGCCGGGCGGGCATCACCTGCGCCACCTTGGCCAGCACCCGGATGGACGATTCGGCGATGCCCTCCACTGCGCCCTCCGCGGCGGTGTGCAGCCCGACGGCGAGGGCGACGGCCTCGTCGTCGTCGATCACCAGGGGCGGGAGCGCCGCGCCCGCGGCGAGCTGGTAGCCGCCGTCGACGCCGCGCTGGGCCTCCACCGGATAGCCGAGCTCGCGCAGCCGATCGACGTCCCGGCGCAGGGTGCGGACCGAGACGCCGAGCCGGTCGGCCAGTTCGTTGCCAGGCCAGTAGCGGTGGGTCTGCAGGAGGGACAGCAGTCGCAGGGTCCGGGTGCTGGTGTTCGCCATGCCTCCGATTCTCCCGGCAATTCAGGACGGAAAGTGGCCGCTATGGCTCCTACCGTGGTCGTAGAACGAGGAACACGGAACCCACCGGAGGCGGAAGACCATGACCGAGACCTCGAACCTGAACGGGACGACCCCCCTCACCGGCGAGCATGCCGACCTGCTGCAGACGCTGGGCATGCACCGGAACTTCCTGCGCTTCACCACCCAGGGCCTCAGCGACGAGCAGGCCGGGCGGCGGACCACCGTCAGCGCCCTGTGTCTGGGCGGCCTGATCAAGCACGTCGCCGAGATGGAGCGCCTCTGGGTGGACTTCATCCTGGAGGGCCCGTCGGCCATGCCCGACTTCAATGCCATGGCCGAGGGCGACCAGGCCACGCGGGCGGACGAGTTCCGGCTGCTGCCCGGCGAGACGCTGGCCGGTGTGCTGGCCGAGTACGAGGCGGTGGCCCGCCGGACCGACGAGCTGATCGCCGCCCTGCCCGACCTGGACATGGACCATCCGCTGCCGGAGGCGCCGTGGTTCAAGCCCGGCCTCCGGTGGTCGGCCCGCCGGGCGCTGCTGCACGTCATCGCCGAGACCGCGCAGCACGCCGGTCACGCCGACATCGTCCGCGAGTCCCTGGACGGCGCCAAGACGATGGGATGACCGGGCCGCCCGGCCCCACCCGGACGGAAACCGGTGGTAGGCGGGTACGTCCGCCGGGTGCTTCACGGCGGCGGCGAGGTCGGCGGCCGGCGCGCGGTGGACGGCGGCCGGGGCGGCGCCCCGCGCGAACCGGTCGGCGCCACCCGGGGCCGGCCACGCACGTCGTAGGGGCAGGTGCGGGGTGAGGCGCCCGTACCCGCGGCGCGGGCCCGCGAGGAAGGGGGTGTGACCGAGATACGGGTCAAAGGGGCAACGGGATGATCTTGAAGCCCTGAGCGCCGTCGGCCGTCACCCATTCGGCTCAGTGTCGTTGGTGGTGATGTTGAGCGTCGTCTGGGGCCTGGGGTGGGTTGTGACATCGATCGAACGGACCGCGTATCCACGGTTCAAGCGGCTGATCACCGCGCATGAGCTGCATCTGTTCTTCTCGCCGACTCGCGATGAGCTTCAGTGGGCGGCTGATGCCACAGACTGCGATGAGCATCTGCTGGCCCTGTTGGTGATGTTGAAGTCGTACCGGCGCATGGGGTGTTTCCCGGCGCTGGAGGACGTCCCGGTGATGGTGGTGGACTTCGTGCGGCGGGCGGTGGAGCTGCCGGAGGGCACGCTGCCGGTGTACCGGGCGGAGAGGACGGCGAAGCATCACCGTGGCCTGGTCCGTAAGCGGGTCGGCGTGACGTACGACCAGGCCAGGGCCCGGGGGATCGTCGAGCAGTCGATCCGCAAGGAGGCCGCGGCGAAGAACCGCCCGGCGGATCTGATCAACATCGCGCTGGAGAAGGTAGTGGAGGCGGGGCTGGAGCTGCCCGGGTTCTCCACCTTCGACAAGATGGCCTCGAAGATCCGCACCGAGGTGAACGTCTCGATCCGCACGGGCATCCACGACCGCATGAGCACCGCTCAGCGGGCAGGGCTCATGCGGCTGCTGGAGGAGCGCGACAGCGACGGGACGACGCTGTTCAACCGGCTGAAGAAGCCCGCCAAGGGCCCGACCTGGTCGCACTTCAAGAACCTGACCAAGCGTCTGGAATGGCTGGACGGTCTTGGCGACAGCGATGTGTGGATGGATGGAGTCGCCGCGGGGAAGATCACCGACTTTGCCGGGGAGGCGGACGCGGCGGATGCCTCGGAGCTGCGGGACTTCGTCCCCGTCAAGCGCATCGCGCTGGTCGCGGCCCTGACGCACAAGGCGCGGATGCGGGTACGGGACGACCTCGCGACGATGTTCTGCAAGCGCGTGGCGACGAAGATCAAGAAGGCCAAGGCGGAGCTGGAGGAGATCCGGCTCGCCGAGCGGGAGATCGTCGAGGCCCTGATCGGGAACTACCGCACGGTGCTCAAGTACATCGATGCGGGCGGTCCGGCCCAGGAGGCGCTCACGAAGGCTGCGGCCATGACCGCCGAGGTCCGCCAGGCGCTGGAGGGCCTGGACGAGGATGCGTCGGTGGACGAGGTCGCCACAAGGCTGGAGGGCAGGGTCTCCCCGGCCGTCCTTGCTCTGGTGCATGCCCAGGTGGTGCAGGCCGGCGGGCTCGGCGCCATCAGGCGGGCGGTGGAGGGTTTCGGCGGGTTCGCGGGGCAGTACGAGCAGATCGAGAAGGTCTCCGCCCACCACGGCAACTTCTGGGAAGTGCTGCTGTACGGGCAGATCGGCCGGGACCGGGCGGTGATGTTCGACCTGGCCGGCGCAGAGAACCTGGTGTTCACCGCGACCAGCGAGGACAACCGGGTGCTGGACGCGCTGGCACACGCCCAGCGTCACCAGGCGGCCCGCGGCGAGTACATCACCGCCTTCAACGAGGAGGGCAAAGAGGTCGACATCTCCTTCGCCACCCAGAACTGGCGCAAGGCCGTCCTCGACAAGACCCGGACCGGGCAGTTCGTCCGCAGGCACTTCGAGGCGATGGTCTTCACCGCACTCGCCGAGGAGCTGCGTACCGGCGACGTGGCGGTGGTCGGCTCGGAGGAGTATGCCGACTGGTCCGAGCAGCTGCTGGACTGGGAGACCGTCCAGGAGACACTGGGGTCCTACCTGGTGGAGGTCGGCCTCGCCGAGCCGGGCGAGAGCGCCGAGTTCGACGCGAAGTCCTTCCGCCGGCAGCTGGAGGACAAGCTGCGAAGTGCCGCCGCGGCGGCCGATGCCGGGTACCCGGAGAACGAGGGCCTGGTCATCGACCCCGAGACGGGCATCCCGTTGCTGAAGGCGTTCCGGGCTGACGGTCAGCGGCCCTCGGCGAAGCGGCTGGAGCAGGAGATCAAGGCGAGGATGCCGGAGCGTTCCCTGATGGGGATCGTGGCCCGGACCGCGTACTGGGTGGAGTGGTGGCGCCGCTTCGGCCCGCCGTCGGGCAACGAGCCCAAGCTCACCGACCCCTTGGGCCGCTACGTGATCGTCACGTTCGTCAAGGGCACCAACATGGGCCCGTACGAGGCCGCCCGGCACATCCCGGGCGTGAGCGGGCACGAGCTGTCGTACGTCGCCAACAAGCACTTCTCGATCGTGCTGCTGAACGAGGCGATCGCCGACCTGGTGAACGCGCATGCCCGCCTGGACATCTCGCAGGCGTGGGGCGACGGCACCACGGTGGCGGCGGACGGCACCCACATGGACACCTATCTCGACAACCTGCTCTCCGAGACGAGCGTCCGGTACGGCAAGCCGGGCGGCATCGCCTACCACCACGTCTCGGACACCTACATCGCGCTGTTCACGCACTTCATCCCGTGCGGGGTGTGGGAGGCCGTCTACATCATCGGGGGCCTGCTGAAGAACACCAGCGAGGTGCAGCCGACCACCGTGCACGCGGATACCCAAGGCCAGAGCTTCCCTGTCTTCGCGCTCGCCCACCTGCTGGGCTTCGATCTGATGCCCAGGATCAGAAACTGGAAGGAACTGACCTTCTACCGGCCGAGCAAGCAGACGGAGTACGTGCACATCGACGCCCTGTTCGGGGAGCCGGGCAAGCACGTCATCGACTTCGACCTGATCGAGTCCCAGTTCCGCCACCTGATGCGCGTGGCCGTCTCCGTACGCGAGGGCACCATCTCCTCCTCCACACTGCTCAAGCGCCTGCGCTCCGGGTCGAGGAAGAACGCCACCTACGCCGCGTTCCGCGAGGTCGGCCGCGTGAGCCGCACCGTCCAGCTCCTGCGCTACCTCTCCGACGCACCGCTGCGTCGGCGGGTGACCGCGGCGACCAACAAGGTCGAGTCGTTCAACGGCTTCTCCCAGTGGATCGGCTTCGGCAACCGCGGCGTCATCGCCGACAACGACCCGATCGAGCAGGAGAAGGCGATGAAGTTCAACGCCTTGCTCACGAACGCGGTGATCTTCCACAACGCCCTGGACATCGCGGAGATCGTCCGCCAGCTGCTGGAGGAGGGATGGGCGATCGACCCGGAGGACCTGGCGCACATCTCGCCGTACCTGACCGAGCACATCAACCGGTTCGGCGAGTACAGCACGCACGAGCTCGGCATCCAGCCCGACGCGTACGACCCAAAGCTCGACGTCGACTTCACCCCGCTGCGCGAGCAGGACCTGACCACCGCCGGCCTCGGCCAAGCCGCGTGAGTCTCGCGATTCAGTAGAGCCGCACGCGCGATGTCGCCGAGGTCAGTGGTGTGGTCGGCGCAGCCCTGCGACGAGGAGTTCGACCATGCGGCGTGCGTCGTAGCGGGGATCGCTGTCCGCGCCGATGCAGAGGTTACCGACGCCGCGCATGAGCTGGTACGCATCGATGTCGGGGCGGATCTCGCCAGTGACGGCTGCGGCTTCGAGCAGCTCGGTGCAGACGGGTACGAGGCGGTCGAGGAAGTAGGCATGCAACGCCTCGAAGCCGGCGTTGTCGGCCTGCAGCACTGCGGCGAGTCCGTGTTTGGTGACCAGGAAATCAGCGAAGAGGTTGATCCACCGCCCTAGTGCGGAGTGCGGAGAAGGGCTAGTCGCCAGCAGGGCCGGACCGGCCTCGGCGCAGGCGTCGACCTGGTGCCGGTAGACGGCGATGATGAGGTCCGCTCGCGTCGGGAAGTGGCGGTAGATCGTGCCCACCCCGACGCCGGCCCTGGCCGCGATCTCGCGTACCGGCGCTTCCACGCCCGACGTGACGAAGACCGCGGCGGCCGCATCGAGTAGGGCCTTCTGGTTGCGCCGGACGTCCTTCCGCCTGGCCGGGACCGCCTGCCCTGCACCCTCGTCGCTGTCGTTCACCGCGCCGCTCCTTCCACTCACCGCTTGCAAAAGCGGAACAAGGTTCCGTATTGTTCCGGAACATGGTTCCGTTTTGCTCATGATGTCAGAGCAAGGGCCCGGCAACCAAGCCATGCAATGCATCACGCTTCACCCACAATGAGGAGACACGGCCATGCAGTACCGCACCTTGGGCCGCACCGGTGTGCAAGTCAGCACCCTCGCGCTCGGAGCGATGAACTTCGGAAAGATCGGGCGCACCACCCAAGAGGAGGTCACCGCCATCGTCGACGCCGCCCTGGAGGCGGGGATCAACCTGATCGACACTGCCGACGTGTACAGCGGCGGCGAGTCGGAAGAAATGGTCGGCAAGGCCATCGCGGGCCGCCGCGACGACATCGTGCTGGCCACGAAGGCGACCATGCCGATGGGCGACGAGCGCAATCGCCAGGGCAGCTCGCGCCGCTGGCTGGTCACCGCGCTGGAGGACAGCCTGCGTCGGCTCGACGTCGACCACGTCGACCTCTACCAAATCCACCGGTGGGACCCGAACACCAGCGACGAAGAGACTCTGTCGGCGTTGACCGACCTGCAGCGCGTGGGAAAGATCCGCTACTTCGGCTCCTCGACCTTTCCGGCCTACCGCATTGTGCAAGCCCAGTGGGTCGCCCGCGAGCACCACTTGAGCCGTTACGTCGCCGAACAGCCCAGCTACTCGATCCTGCAGCGCGGCATTGAGGCCCATGTGCTGCCCGTGACCGAGCAGTACGGGCTCGGTGTGCTGGCATGGAGCCCGCTGGCCTCGGGCTGGCTGTCGGGCGCGATCCGCGAGGGCAGTGAGATCACCACCAGCCGCTCAACGTTCATGCCGCAGCGCTTCGACACCGCCATTCCCTCCAACCGGGCCAGGCTCGACGCCGTCGAGCAACTGGCCAAGGTCGCCGACGAGGCGGGCCTGACGATGATCCAGCTCGCGCTCAGCTTCGTGACCACGCACCCCGGCGTGACCAGCGCGCTCGTCGGCCCCCGCACACTGGACCACCTGCACTCGCAGCTTGCCGCCGCGGACATCACGCTCTCCGCCGACGTACTCGACGCGATCGACGCCATCGTCACCCCCGGCACCGACCTCGCCGCACACGAGAAGAACGACACCCCGCCCGCGCTGCTCGACCCGTCCCTGCGGCGCCGCCGATCGTCCCAGTAACAGCCTCCACGTGCGCGACATCCCGAAGCTGCTGCGAAGTGACAAGTAGCTCAGCATGAGGCTCCAGCCTTGGGCCATGGATGAGGACCAACGGGCAATGGATGGCGGTAGCAGTATTCCGCTTCATGGTCGGCTTACGGAACTTTCATCAGCCGGCGGTCCATCAGTAATCTGCCGCAGTAAATGCCGGATTTACTGCGGCGGACCTTCTACCGTGATCGTCGCGACCTGCGGCGGACGATTCCGGCCGCCGGGGTGAGGTGTACGCATTTACTGCGGCAGTGCCGGAAGGGCGGGACGGGCGTGACGATCGAACCGGTGACCGAACTCGGAGGCGGGGGCGCGGTGCGGCTGCCGCGCGCCCGAGTCGTGCCCCTGTCCGCCCCGCCTGCGTCGTACACCGCGGCGGTAGAGCGCTACCTCACCGGCGCGGGCATCGCGAAGTCCTCCGCGCGGATCTACCGGATCTCGCTGACAACGTGGGGGTGGATGCTCGCCGGCGAACCGGCGCCGACCGGCCCGGCTCGCCGGGGCGCGAAGCCACCCGTCTTCCCCGTCGCCGCGATCGACGACCCGGCAGTGCCGGAAGTGCTGGCCGAGCTGGCGGCGGCTCGGGCGGACGAGATGGACGCCGACACCGTCAACCGCGAACTGTCCATCGCGCGCAAGGCGATCGGCTGGTGGCAGCGCCAGGGCTGGATCGACGGGGACCCGACGATCGGCATCGAGCGGCGGCCGGCACCGCCCGACCGCACCAAGGCCCTGGCCGAGAACCAGATCGCCGCCCTGTGGCGCCTGGACGTCGGGATTCGGGAGAAGACGCAGTGGAAGATGCTCTACGAGTCGGCGGCGCGGGCCGACGAGGTGCTGTGCCTGAACGTGGAAGACCTGCACCCGCAGGACAAGCGCGGGAAGATCACCGCCAAGGGCGGGGCGACCGAGTGGATTCACTGGCAGTCCGGCACCGCCCAACTGCTGCCCCGCTTGATCGCCCGCCGCACCCGCGGCCCGCTGTTCCTCACCGACCGCAAGGCACCCGCCGGGACACCGACGCTCGACGTGTGCCCGGAGACCGGCCGGGCCCGGCTCTCCTACCGCCGGGCTGAGGAGGTCTTCGAGGAGAACACCCGGCTGCTGGCCAACCCGCTCGCCTCACCCGAAGACATCGAGGACCTGGACGGTTGGACCCTTCACCGGCTCCGCCACAGCGCCCTCACACACGACGCCGAAGACGGCACGTCCACGCCGATGCTGCTGGCCCGCTCCCGCCACGCGTCCGTCCGCTCCCTGGAGCGGTACGCCCGCCCCGGCGTCGACGCGGTCGCCCGACACGTCGCCGAGCGAGACCCCGCCGCTCGCCGTCGCAAGTGAGTCCGAGCGCTCAGGGCTGCTTCAAGATCATCCCGTTGCCCCTTCGACCCGAATCTCGGTCACGCCCCAGGAAGGCGGCCGCCCCTTCGCACCACCCTCCCGGTCCGGCAGGGGACGGTCCCACGGACGCGGAAGCCTCCAGGGGCCCCACCCGCGTCCCCGGAACGTCCGCCCACGCCTTCGGGGGCCCTCCGCTGGAAGACCCCCGACGCGGCCTCACGCCGGGACGAGAGGTAACGCGAGCTCAGATGGTCGGGGTGTCGTCGACGATCGGCCTGTGGATCTCGACGACCGGCTTCCACCCCGCGGAGAACTCGATGAACTCCGCACGGGTGGGGTAGGTGTCGATCGCGCGACGGTCACGCTTGGGGTTGTCGCCCCCCTTGCGCCCCCGGGGAATCTGCTCCTCGAAGATGTCGACCTTCACGTCGGGAACCTCCTTGAGGCTCTGGCGCCAGATCTGCACGACGTCGGCGCCGAACGCCTGCCGGGCCGCGGCGTAAAGGGCCGTGAGGGAGCCCCTGTCCCCACCGGGGACGAAAAGCGCCAGGTCCAGCACGACACCGGCCGACTGGAGGACCTCGATGGTCTCCGAGCCGTCCTCGTCGGCCACGTAGACCCCGGCTTCGTTCTCGTCGTCGGGAAGGCAGGAGACCTCTTCCTGGAATACGGTCCTCGCCGTGATCGAGCCGCCCTCGAAATCCTCACCGGGCTTGGTCAGAAAAGCAGGGACGTAGCAGTCGGGGAGTTTGAGTTCTGCCGTGTCGGCGGAAACGAGGATCCTGTCCTTCACGCCGAGCTTCGTCACCTCTTCCAGCGAGAGGCGGCGAGCGGCGATCTTCTCCGTGTTCACGATTTCCCTTTCAGGTCGCACTGTCCCTCCGAGCGAGGACGCTACCACGAAACCGCGAGGTCAACTGCCTCGTAAACCCTGGGTAGATGACCTCCGACAACCCGCGCGGGAGGGCATCGGAGCGCGCGCCACTCGGCCGGGAGCACGCATTCGCCAGACAGTGGCCCTCGTCGTGGTGCCGGGGGTCAAATGGCTGTTGCATTGTGGTGCGTCGGGCGGCACGGAGGGACTAAAAAAGGGCTTACGGCAGATATCCCCCATATCACCTTCGGGGAGGTGGCGGCGAGGTAAGGCGATCCATTCGTCGTGCGCCTCGAAGAGCGCAGTGGAAAACCGACCGGATAGCCCGATCACGCAACACCGGGGACCTCCACCGGCGACATCCGGACGGAGCGCGAACCGGGAGTCGCGTACTACCGCCCTGGGGCGGGGCTCGCCCCCGCGGCGTCCCGGATCCGTGAGCCGTGCCGGAAGGCGCCTCCCCGGGTCCGCACGCCGTCGCTCACGGGCCGTCGCCGGGCGCGGGGTCCGGCTCCGCCCACACCGTCTTGCACGGCACCGGCCGGTGACGCACGCGAAGCCCTCGTGGAACGTCAGCCCTGCGGCGGCACGGGGACGAGCGCCTCGCTCGGCCGGCTGGTCGGGGTGAAGCGGGTGGTTCCGGGCCCGGTCGGCACCAGGGCCTTGTGGATGGCCTGGGAGACGTTCTGGATGGTGGTCACGCCGTAGTCCATGGTGCTGTTGTCGTGCGTCAGCACGGTGATCGCGTAGTCGCGGCCGGCGCCCTGGAAGGCGCCCAGGCTGTGCACGCGCCAGCCGTGCGTGGAGCGCTGGAGCCAGCCGTTCTTGACCCCCACGGAGACGGAGGACGGGACGCCGGCCGGGGTGCCCCAGCGCTGCGAGGAGACGACCTGGCCCATCAGTTTCCGTATGTAGGCGCGGGCGTTGTCGCTCAGCACGCTGTTCCTGGCGGTGATGAGCGACAGCAGCCTCTGCTCGTCCCTGACGTTCACCTGGGTCAGGCCCCAGTAGCCGCCGCCGCCCGGCACGGTCCCGGTCATGCCGGCGGCGCTCAGGAAGCCCTTGATCTTCGTCGTGCCGAGCTGCTTCCAGAGTTGGCTGGTCGCGGCGTTGTCGGACTTGGTGATCATGGCTGTGGCGAGCGACTGCTCGGTGCCCGTCAGGTACCTGTCGTGCTTCTTGGCGTCCCACAGCAGTGCGGCGAGCACGGTGACCTTGACGGTGCTGGCCGAGTCGTAGGAGTGGGTGGCCCGCAGGGTGCAGCTGGTCTTGGTGGCGCGGTCGTAGAGGCCGACGGCGACGGTGCCCCTGCGACCCGCGAGGGCGGCCGTGATGTCCTTCTTCAGCTTGGCGGCGAGGCCGTCCTTGGCCGACGTGCAGCTCACGGTCGGAGTGGCGGCGACGGCGGTGGTCGGGGTGAGAGCGGGTACGAGCAGCGCGGCACTGACGACGGCCGCGAGCGCGCCGCCCCGGCCTATGGTCCGGCGAGTCATGCAGAAATCCCCTTCGAGGTCCTACGGGCGTCCCCCGAGCGCCGTCGAGCGCACGCGGGCATCGCCTCGTGGGACTCACCGGGACGATCGGAGGTTGTACACGGGTTCAGGGAGCGCAGGGTTCCGGGGCCGGCCCTCCGGAGCGGGCACCCCGACGAGCGGCCGGGACGGCCCGAAGAGGGCCCGTACGCCGCCGCTCACGGACCGCCGCCGGGAGCCGGGTCCAGCTCGGCCCACACCGTCTTGCACGGCACCGGCCCGTGCCGCACGCCCCAGCGGTCCGCCAGCTCCTCGACCAGCACCAGCCCGTACCCGGACTCCCCCGGCACCTCGGCCGCCAACCGCCCCCGCACGGGGGGCCGGTCGCCCCGCGTGTCGGTGACCTCGACGCGGAGCATGCCCGAGCCGGTCACGGCGAGGGTGAGACGGAAGCTCCGCCCCGGCACCCGGCCGTGCAGCACGGCGTTGGCGGCGAGTTCTCCGACGACGAGCAGGGCGGCATCCGACTCGGCACCCCACTCCCGCAGCCGCTCGGCCGCGAGCAGCCGGGCGAGCCGGGCACCGCGCCGGGTGGCGGACAGCGGTACGGAGAACCGGTGCAGGGGGTCGGCGCACAGCGGGCCGACGGCGGCGCTTTCACGAGTCACGCCGCCCAGCGTGGCCGCGCCCGGCCGCCGGTTGAAGGACGGCCGCCCGTGCGGACACCCGCTGTCCGCCCCCGTCCCGCCCACGTCCGGGCTGTCCGGGGTTACCGGGACGCCGCCCACACCGTTGAGCAGGGAAGGGCCGACGCGGAGGGAGGGCGGCAGACGTGATCGACGGGGACTCGTGCCTGGACGACGAGGAGGCGGGCGCGGTGGTGCGCGCGGTGGCCCGCCAGCTGAAGCTGTGGCGCGAGGCGGCCGGCCTCACCCAGGCGGAGTTCGGCCGGGCCATCGGGTACGGGGAGGAACTGGTCTCCTCGGTGGAGCGGGGGCGCCGGATCCCGCGCCCCGAGTACCTGGACAGCGCGGACGAGGCCCTGGCGGCGGGCGGTCGCATCGTGGCGATGAAGGAGGAGCTGGCGGAGGTCAGGTACCCGAAGAAGGTCCGGGACGTGAAGCGCCTGGAGGCGGAAGCCGTCGAGATCTGCTCCTACAACAACTCGGTCGTCGACGGACTGTTGCAGACGGAGGAGTACGCGCGGGCGGTGTTCGGCTCGCGTCGGCCTCCGTTCACGGAGGAGGAACTGACGCAGCAGGTCGCCGCGCGCACGGCACGCCAACAGATCGTGACCAGTGCTGCCGCTTCGCCCGTCCTGAGCTTCGTCCAGTGCGAGTCGACTCTGCGGCGGCCATACGGGGGCACAATGGTGATGCGCAGGCAACTCGAACACCTATTGCAAATGGGCGAGTTGCGGAGTGTCGACATCCAGGTCATGCCCCTCGCGCGTGAGGGCAACGCCGGGGTCGACGGCCCCTTCCGGGTGCTCAGGCTCAAAGACGGGACCACGATGGGCTACAACGAGGTGCAGCTCACCAGTCGTGCGATCGTCGAGCCGAAACTCGTACAGGTCCTTGAGATCCGCTATGGGATCATCCGTGCCCAGGCGCTCACGCCCGAAGAGTCCCTTGCCTTCATCGAAAAAATGCTGGGAGAGCCATGAGCTTCAAGCCCGCCTGCGGGGACGGGACAGTGCTCGAATGGATAAAGAGCAGCTACAGCGGCGCAGACACCCCCTCCTGCGTCGAGGTGGCGACCGCCCCCGACCACATCCTCGTCCGCGACTCCAAGAACCCCACCGGCCCCCGCCTCGCCCTCGCCCCCACCACCTGGGCGGCCTTCCTGCCCTACGCCTCCGGACACTGACGCGGCAACGCACACGGCCCGCCCCCGGCAGCGCGGGGCGGGCCGCGTACCCGTCGGTCAGGCCGCCAGGCCCTCCGCCATCTCCTCCGCCTGCTTCAGCACCCGTTCGATCGCCTCGGGCTGCTTGCCCGGCGGGTACCCGTGCTTCCGCAGCAGACGCAGTACGCGCGCCATGATCCGGTCACGTGCCTGCTCCTTGACCTTCCAGTCGACCGTGACGTCCTTCCGGATCTGCTCGTACAACTCGTGCGCGATCTTCGCGAGGACGCTGTCCTCCATCTCCTCCAGTACGGAGGGGTCGGCGGCGAGCGCGTCGTAGAAGGCCAGCTCGTCCTCGGTCAGGCCGAGCTTCTTCGCCCTCCCCCGGTCGGCCGACACCTCCCGCGCCAGCTCCACCAGGAACTTCATGAACTCGGCGGCCGTGAGCAGGCCGTTGGTGTACCGGTTCATGGCGGCCTTCATCTTCTCGGTGAAGGTCTCCTGGCGGGTGAGGTTGCTCGGGTGGGCGTCCTTGATCTCCTTGAGCAGGGCACGCCGCAGTGCCGCGATGGCCAGGTTGGGATGCTTGCTGCTCTGGAGGTCGCGCAGTATCCGGTCGTCCAGGTGGGACAGGTCCGGCTTGGTCAGGCCGGCGGCGTCGTAGATGTCCACCACGCCGTCGGCGGCGACGACGGACTCGTTGAACTGCTTGATCACCAGGCGCAGGTCGGCGGCCGAGACGAGACCCTGTTCCTCCCGCTCCTCCATGGCGTACTTCTCGCGGGAGGTGCGCACCGCCTCGAAGAACCGGATGTCGGGAAGCAGGTCCTCCACTCGCCGGTCGGTCGGGCAGAGGGAGAACGCCTGGCGCAGCACGTTGGCGTGGTGCGTGAACCGCTGCCGGCGGGTGGCCTTCCCTGGTCCGAGTCGCGGTTCCGGCGCGATCAGGAACTCCAGGGCCTCCCGCAGCGCCTCGCGGTACGCCGAGCGTTCACCCGAGTTGAGAATGCGCCGCCACGCGCAGTCGGCGAGGAGAGCGTCAAGGTGCTGGTGGCTCTCCCGTACGAGCTTGACGGCTTCGTCCAGGTCCGCACCGAGCATGGGCCGCTGCCGGTCCTGCTCGGAGTACTCGGCCAGGGCTTCCTTGATCTCGCGGATGACGCCCTGGAAGTCGACGACCAGCCCGGACGGCTTGCCGGGCCAGGTGCGGTTCACGCGCGCGATGGCCTGCATCAGGGCCGCGCCACGCATGCGCTTATCCAGGTACAGGGTGTGCAGCGGCGGGGCGTCGAAGCCGGTCAGCCAGAGGGACTGGACGATGACGAGTTCCAGTTCGTCGTCCGCGTCGGTCACCCGCTTCTGGATGTCCTTGATCTGGGTGGGCGTGCGTACGTAGTCGGCGATCCCGAGAACAACGTCCTTGGCCGGGTTGCCGGTGAACACCACCCTGATCCGGCCGGTGTCGTCCGTCAGCAGACCGGTCTTGGGGTCGCGCTCGCCCGCCCAGTCGGGGCGGCGGCGGACGATCTCCTCGAAGAGGCGGGCGGCGATGAGGCGGGACGCGCAGACGATCATGCCTTTGCCGCGGTGGCCGGTGAGCTTGACCATCTCGCTGCTGCGGGCGTCCCAGTGGTCGAGCACCCGCCCGGCGAGTTCCCTGATGCGCTCCGGGGCGCCGATCAGGTTCTCATACGTGGCGAACTCCCGGCGGGCCTTGCGCTTCTCCTCCTCGGACAGCCCCTCCAGCAGCCCCTCGGCGCGGGCGTCGAGCTCGTCGAGGTCCACGTCGGCGGGCAGGCGCACCTTGACGAGGTGCGGCTCGTAGAAGACGGGGACGGTCGCCCCGTCGTCCACGGCCTGGGTGAGGTCGTAGGTGTGGATGTCCTTGCCGAACACGCCGCGGGTGCTGCCGACCCCGTTCTCGATGGGGGTGCCGGTGAAGGCGATGAAGGTGGCGTTGGGCAGGGCGTCGCGCAAGTTGCGGGCGTAACCGTCGATGAAGTCGTAGTGGCTGCGGTGTGCCTCGTCGACGACCACGATCACGTCGCGGCGAGCGGAAATGAGCGGGTGCCGGACGCCGGACGCCCGCTCCTCCTCGGTGAGACGGAACTTCTGGAGGGTGGTGAAGATGACCCCGCCGGCCTGCCGTTGGAGGAGTTTCCGGAGTTGGCCGACGTCGTCCGCCTTCTCCGGCTTCTCGCCGATGGCCTTCTCCAAGGTGCGGCTGGTGGTGAAGGTCCTGCGGAGCTGGGTGTCCAGGTCGATGCGGTCGGTGAGGAGGACGAACGTCGGCTTGGCCAGCTCGCCGCTCCTCGTCGCCTTGACGACGTAGAACAGCATCTCCTCGCTCTTGCCGGCGCCCTGCGTGTGCCAGACGACGCCCGCGCGCCCGTCGGTGGCCACGGCGGACTCGGTGGCGCGTACGGCGGCGTTCACGGCGATGTACTGGTGGGCCTTGGCGAGCTTGACCGTGTCGACGACGCCGGACTCCGGGGCCGAGTACGACAGGAAGTTCGCCAGCAGGTCCAGGAAGCGGGCCGGTTCGAAGGCGCCGTACAGCATCCGCTCCAGGGCGCGCCCGTCCTGCCGCTCCTCCTTACGGAGCATGATGTCGTGCTCGTCGGCGTGCCAGGGGGCCATGTGCTGCCAGGGCGTGAAGGGGGTGCCGACGCGGGCGGTGATCCCGTCGGACACGAGGGCAACGAGGAGCGTGGCGAAGGCCGCGGTGTCCTTCAGCTCGCGCCGGTAGCCCTGGAGCTGGTCGTAGGCGGTGCGGGAGCTGTCCTTACTGTCGGCCTTCTTCAGCTCGAAGACGGCGAGGGGCAGGCCGTTGACGTACAGAACGATGTCGAAGACGAACGTCCGGTTCCTGTTGCTGCGCACCCGTACCTGGGAGGCGGCCACGAGGTCGTTGGCGTGCGGGTCGGCGAAGTCGACGGGGCGGATGGTGGCGTGCCGCGTCTCGCCGGTGTCGGCGTCCTCGTAGGGGACGCGGACACCGGCGGTGAGGCGTTCGTGGAAGCGGTGGTTCTCCCGGAGGTCGTTCTTGGTGTGCCAGCGCAGCAGCTCGCCGGCGGCGTCCTCGGCCACGTGGTCGGGCAGGCGCGGGTAGCGGGCGTGGATCGCCTTGACCAGGCGCGGGCGGAGGACGAGGTCGTCCCAGTCCGCCCGCACGCCGTAGGCCGGCCCCAGCTCCGGACCGGGGATGTGCCGCCACCCGTACTCGGCGAGCACATCGAGCGTGTGCGCCTCCAGCTCCTTCTCGGTGAGCCGCTCTATCGGGGGCTCACCGAGCGGCGGCTCGGCACCTGCGGTCATACGGCCTCCTCGACGGTACGGACCGCGTCCTTGACGCGGATCTTTCCGGAGAGCAGCTGGGGGAGCAGGGTGTCGCGGAGCTCGGAGAGGGTGCGGTTTTCGTGTTGCAGGTGGGCAGCTGTTGCATCAAGCCCGGAGAGGCGCTCGTTGACCTGTCGCACCGTATCCGCGGGGGGCAGCACGACGGGTACCTCACCCAGAATCGCGGTATTCAGGTTCGGCATCGTGGCGCCGACCGCATGTTGTGCGACCCACTCTTGAATCTCGGGCTCACCCAAGTAATAGCTCATGAACAGCGGCTCCGTAGCCGTCCCGACACGGACACGCAGACATCCTGTGCCGCAGAGCCAGCCGTCCTCGTATTTGCGTACCAGCGCCCGCCGCTTCACATCGCCTCGACGGGAGTAGACGATGTCTCCCTCCATCAGGCGATACTTTGACAGCCTTTCGGCATCTGCCACAGTGATGCGCGCGATCCCATCCTCCGCGATGCGGTTGTCTCCGATGTTCTGTGGCATCACGCTTGGGATTCCGGGATCAACATAATCGGAGGCGTGCAATTGACTTCCGAACGGACCTGTTTGGATAGCTCCCCCGCCGGTTGCACACAGAACCCCGAGAGTCGTACGCCGCCAGCCGCCAGGGACGCCCGCGTCACCACGTACTAGCGATGTGACACCCGCCTTGCCCCAGAGCTCCGCCATAACAGCGCGGGTGAGTTCGCTTACCGTGCGGGAAATCCGCTCATTGAGCGCGATCTTGTCGTCCAGGGCACCCAGCACTTCGGCTACCGCGATCTGTTGCGGGAGATCAGGAACCGGGACCCGGATCTTGACCAACTCTTTCTGGCGGATCCCAAGTACCGTCGTTCCTGACGATCTCCCATAAAGCCGCTCTTGAATCAGATCTGACTGCAACGCATAAAACAGGAAACGGCCATCCATGACCTCAGGTTTAGACCGTAGGCCAAAAACTCGCTGCCCAAGAGCAATCGGATCGCCAGATCGAACCAGGGCGCATCTACCGAGGGGCGCCTCCGACGTCAATACAACGTCATTCTCCCTGACGGGAATGGGCATCCACTTTCGATACATGTCATGCGAAATGCGCCGCGCTTCAGAGATATGAAGGCGCCCCCTCTTGACAAGTAGAGCCGAGATGACCGGAACCCCGTTCACCACAAAGTCCCCGCCAAGCTTTTTAGGGGTCCTTCCCCTGTGATCAATCAAGACTTCCAGTACGTCGGCCAACGGCAGCTCGCGCATCACACCCTCCCCAACTGCTCGACAACAACCCTCGCCAACCGCTCCGACTCCGCGAACTGCTCCCGCAGCAGGGCCGTCAGGCGGGCGATCTTCTCCTCCACCGGCTCCGCGTCCGGGTCCACCTCCGCCTCCGCGACGCCCACGTACCGCCCCGGTGTCAGCACGAAGTCGTGCTCGGCGATCACGTCCAGCTGGGCGCTCACGCAGAAGCCCGGCACGTCCTCGTACGGAGCCGCCCCCTCGACGCCCCGCCAGGCCCGCACGGTGTCGCCGATCCGGTGGACGATCTCCTCGTCGGTCAGCACCCGCAGCGTGCGGTTCTCCATCACGCCGAACTCGCGCGCGTCGACGAAGAGCACCTCGCCCTTGCGGCCCGGCGCCCAGCCGGAGTGGCGGCCCTTGCCCTCCGCGAGGAACCACAGGCACGCCGGGATCTGCGTGGACCGGAACAGCTGGCCCGGCAGGGCGATCATGCAGGCCACCAGGTCGGCCTCGACGATCGCGCGCCGGATGTCGCCCTCGCCGGACTGCTTGCTGCTCATCGAGCCGTTCGCCAGGACCACACCGGCCCGGCCGCCCGGCGCCAGTTTGCTGATCATGTGCTGGAGCCAGGCGTAGTTGGCGTTGCCGACCGGCGGGGTGCCGTACACCCACCGCCGGTCCATGCCGAGCATCTCCCCGCCCCAGTCGGAGATGTTGAAGGGCGGGTTGGCCATGACCACGTCCGCCTTCAGCTGCGGGTGCTGGTCGTTGCGGAACGTGTCGGCCGGCTCGTCGCCCAGCTTGGCTTCCACGCCGTGGATCGCCAGGTTCATGTGGGCCAGCTGCCAGGTGGTCTGGTTGAGCTCCTGGCCGTAGACAGCCACATCCAGCGGGTTGCCGCCGTGGGTCTCGATGAACTTCTCCGCCTGGACGAACATGCCGCCCGAGCCGCACGCCGGGTCGTACACCCGCTCGCCCTGCTTCGGTTCCAGGACCTCCACCAACAGCTTCACCACGGACCCGGGGGTGAAGTACTCACCACCCTTGCGGCCCTCCTTCAGGGCGAACTCGGCGAGGAAGTACTCGTAGACCTCACCCATGAGGTCCCGCGCACCCTTGCGCCGGCCGTCCTCGCCGAGCTGCTCCTGGAAGACCAGCCGGTCCAGCAGCTTCACCAGGCCGGCGAGGCGTTCCTCGTCGACGCGGCCGCTGTTGTAGATCTTCGGGAGTGTCCGGTTCAGCGCGGGGTTGAACTTCTCGATGGCGCGCATCGCCGCGTCGATGGCCTCGCCGACGCTGTCGCCCTCGACCGTGCCCTTCGCCCGCTCCAGGACGCTCTCCCAGCGGGCGGTCGGCGGCACGTAGAAGATGCCGGAACCGGTGTACTCGCGGCGCTCCTCCAGCGTCGCGAGGATGTCCTCCTCGCTCCAGCCGCCCTCCTCGCGCAGCTCCGCCTCCAGTCGGGCGCGCTTCTCGGCCATGGCGTCGGAGACGTACTTGAGGAAGACCAGGCCCAGCACGAAGTGCTTGTACTCGGCGGCGTCCAGGCTGCCGCGCAGCTTGTCCGCCGCGGCCCACAGCACCTTCTTCATGTCCTGCGGTTCTGCCGTCTTCTTCTTGCGTGGCGGCACGGGTGCCTCACTTCTCTCTCTGGTCGTGCTGTGCTCGTCGTGCGCCGCGGTGGGCGGCGCCGCCGCTGTCCTTGCCGTGTCCGTGGTGCCGAAGGGCCCGGCTTCCTCACGTGCCGCCGGGTCTGCGGCGCAACGCCAGGTTCCCGTCGGCGACGCCCGCCGCGAGCCGCCGCGCCAAGGTGTCCAGGGCGTCCAGCTGCCGTCGGACGTCCGCGCGCTGCCGTTCCGTCTCCGCCAGGATCACCTCCAGCTCGGCGACCTCCTCGGGGGAGAGCCCCGGCAGGTCCATGTCGCGCACGCTCACCCGGCGCACCAGTGAGCCGCTGCCGCGCTGTTGGTTGCGGGGGGCGGCGAGCAGCCCGGCCAGGACGTGCGGGCGCATCCACACCTCCTCGGGCCGGGCCTCGCCGGCGAGGAACTTCCGGTAGGCCGGGACGCGCAGCCCCTGCACCGGCGCGAGCAGCACGCAGCCCCCGGCGTCGTCCACCCGGGTGCGCACCCCGTGCTCGGTGAGCAGGAAGACGTCACCCCGCTCGGTGGTCTGGGCCTGCGGGTACTCGGCCAGGTCCTCCAGCGCGATCCGCCGCTGCCCGAGCGGCAGCGCGCCGAGCATCTCCTCACGGCCGACGACCGCCAGACCGGCTTCGCCGATGTCCGGCTCGCGGATGCGGTGGCCCGTCAGCACCTGGAGCTGGCCGGCGCGCAGATACCCCCCGACCTTGCGGTGGGTCACCCCGGCGTCCTCGGGCCGCCGGGCGATGCCGAGACCACCGATCCACTCCTTCAGCCGCGGCAGCGCCACCGCCGCATCGCGCCGCGCGTCCAAGGTGGCCTCGAAGTGGTCCACCCCGTGCTCCTTCGAGGCGAGCCGGTGCGCGGGCAGGACCGAACGGCCGTCGAGGAGGTGCTCCGACCTCGGACCACCCGCCGACACGGGGAAGAAAGCGGCCTCCTCGTCCACCGGCGACCGCCCGGACTCCACGACCTCGGCGACGTACGCCTGCCACTCACCACCGACCCGGCGGGCGATCCGGTCGGCGTCGACCAGCAGCACCCGGCCGCGGTCCTCCGCCGCCGCCCCGTTCCGCAGGACGAGCAGCGCGTGCTCCGCGCCCGTACGGAAGGGGTGGATGCGGCGCGGCAGTTGGACGACCGCCGCCACCGCGTCCCGGCCCAGCAGTTCCTCGCGGAGCCGCACGTTCGGGGTCGGTGCCGTGCCGCGCGGCCGGCTCAGGGTCCACGACGGTACGACGACGAGGCCCAGGCCACCGGGCTTCAGGCGGTGCACGGCTTCCAGGGCCCAGGCAAGCGGCCCGTCCTCGGCGGACTCCCGCTCCCCGGCCGCGTACGGCGGATCGGCGACGACGACGTCACCGAACGGGACACCCCCAGGGTGTCCGGGGTCCGGACCGGGCCCTGGTTGCCCCCAGGACGGCTGGGCGTCCAGGTCGGTGGGGTGCGCGCAGATGCCCAGGGCGGTGCGGCGGTGGGCGAGGAGCCGGTAGACGATGATCTTGCGGCGCAGGGGGTCGGGCTCCACCGCCACCACGTCGCCGTGTCCCTCGGTGTCGAGGGCGAACAGCAGCTCACCGGTGCCGGCACACAGGTTGATCACGACCGGGCGGGCGGGACCGTACGAGGTGGTGCCCCTGCGACGGGCCAGCGTGCTGATCAGTTGGACGACGGCGGGCGGAGTCATGTCCGTGACGAGGTCCGACTCCAGGCGTTCGACGAGGCTCAGCACGGTGTCGGCCGCGGCCCTGGGCGAGCCGAGCTCCTCGATCAGCTCGTGGACGGCGGCGGACACGCGGGGGTCGGCTGCCTCCGCGTCCTCCAGCGGGCCGGGCGGCAGGCTCTCGGGGCCCGGGTAGCTGCCGGCGTCGGCCACGGCGCACACCGCCAGCGCGTCGACCACGAGCCGTTCCGCCGAGCCCACCTCGTGGCGGAGGGCGACGAGTCCGCGCAGCCGCAGGTTGCGCCGGAAGCGGTCGCCGTAGGTCGGGTGCGTGCCGTCCTCCTCCGGCTCCATGTCGGGGATCGGGCGCAGGTCCAGCCAAGAGGCCACTTCCTCGGCCTGGAAGAGCGGCTTGCTGTCGCTTCCCGCCACGGGGTCGGGGAAGGGCGGGCGCCTGTCACCGGCCGCCTCCACGGCGCTCCTGGCGAACCTGCGCCGCCAGTTGCTGACCGTGGGCCGACCGACCTCGGCGAGCTCCTTGATCTCGCCCAGTGACACCAGCAACGCCGTGTGCGCCTCGTCCGGCACCCTTCCCACTCCCATCGGTCCCGCCCCTTCCGCCATGGCCCGCGCCGTCGGCACCCCCGGCCTCACAGCCGCAGGGGTTCCCTGCCGGACAGCACCGCCTCCCTGCGGGCCAGCACCTCCGGAACCTGCCCGTACTTCTCGTGCCGGTCGGCCATCTCCGGCGAGACGTACCGCAGCAGTACCAGCGCGGTCTTCAGGTCCCGCTCCAGGTGCCGCTGGAAGACGCTCTCGTGGTGGGCGATCCGGTTCCGCAGCGTGAGCATGAACTGGAACTTCTCGTACAGGTCACTCCGTCCACCGCGGTGCTCGCGGAAGACGTGACGGAGCGAGGAGTTCCAGTACTTCATCTCGTAGTTGTCCCTGCCGCCACGCCCCAGGAGGCCGACCCAGAAGCCGAAGGGCAGCTGCGCCACGACGTCGCACGGGCCGAAGGGGCGGCGCGGGCGCCTGTTCTCCAGGGTCTCCATCGCCCGGTCCAGCATGTCCTGCCCCTTGTAGTTGGGGCGGGCCTTCGGGACGTCCCACCACGCCTCCTGGCCGTGACGCCCGGCGAGCTGGCGGTGCAGCCGGTTGCGCAGGCTCACCTCCAGGTCGCGCAGGGGACTCTGCAGCGCCCTGGCTACTTCCGAGTCCCAGGCGTAGAGCCGCAGGGCGCGGTTCCGGTCGCCGTCACACTCGCACAGGAACGGCCGGAACCGCTCCGGGGAGATGGCCGCGATTAACCGGTCATCCTCACTGCCCGCCTGATCACCCAGCGTCATCACGCTCCCTTTCCCCCGCGACCCACCCGTGGTAAAGTCGCTCAAGTAAGCCTTGGATCACTGTCACTGCTTCGCATACAGCCCTTGGCAGTGCTTGGTTGTAGCCCTCGAGTCCGCCCGCCGTTATCAGGCGGACTCGGGGGCGCAACTGCTTCTGGAGCGCGGCAGACCTGTCCCGACGACACCTTGACCTCAGCGCCCTTGATCACAGTAGTGGACCCCGCATCTTGCGGTCAACACTTTCAAGCGCGGCCTTGCTGAGAAGCCCACTTCTCAGCAGCACTCCGCCCTGTGTCTTCGCGTGAGAACGGCGCTGGGAGCGGCAGGCGACCGCCCCTCTCCCAACAAGGGCGGAAGCCAGAAGTGCTCGCCTCACGCTCTCAGCTCCCGCCCCCATCGCTTGGGCGACCTTCCCGCCGTACACGTCCAGGAGCTCCGGAAACCGACCGACCGGACGCATGCGGCCCCGCACCCGAGTCCACGGGTGCGGGGCCTTATGCGCTCGCCCTCCGGGGCCGGAGCCCTACGTCGTCGTCCGCCGTCGCCGCGCCCCCGGGCGCCGCTCGGAGGGCCGGGTGACCGGGTCGCCGGCCTCCACCGCCGCCGCGCGGCGCTTCGCGCCGAACTCCGCCAGCGCCTCCGCCAGCTTCGTCACGGACGGCTCCGGCGACAGGACGTCGACCCGCAGGCCGTGCTCCTCCGCCGTCTTGGCCGTCGCCGGCCCGATGCACGCGATCACCGTCACGTTGTGCGGCTTGCCCGCGATGCCGACCAGGTTCCGCACGGTCGACGACGACGTGAACAGCACCGCGTCGAAGCCGCCGCCCTTGATCGCCTCGCGGGTCTCCACCGGCGGGGGCGAGGCGCGCACGGTCCGGTACGCCGTGACGTCGTCGACCTCCCAGCCGAGCTCGATCAGCCCGGCCACCAGCGTCTCGGTGGCGATGTCGGCCCGCGGCAGGAACACCCGGTCGATCGGGTCGAAGACCGGGTCGTACGGCGGCCAGTCCTCCAGCAGCCCCGCCGCGGACTGCTCCCCGCTCGGCACCAGGTCCGGCTTGACGCCGAACTCCACGAGCGCGCGGGCGGTCTGCTCGCCGACCGCCGCGACCTTGATCCCGGCGAAGGCGCGGGCGTCGAGCCCGTACTCCTCGAACTTCTCCCGGACCGCCTTGACGGCGTTGACCGAGGTGAAGGCGATCCACTCGTACCGGCCGGTGACGAGCCCCTTCACCGCGCGCTCCATCTGCTGCGGCGTGCGCGGCGGCTCGACGGCGATGGTGGGCACCTCGCTGGGCACGGCGCCGTACGACCTGAGCTGGTCGGAGAGCGACGCCGACTGCTCCTTCGTGCGCGGCACGAGGACCTTCCAGCCGAACAGCGGCTTCGACTCGAACCACGCGAGCCGGTCGCGCTGGGCGGCGGCGCTGCGCTCACCGACCACGGCTATGACGGGCTGGTGGCCGTCCGGCGAGGGCAGCACCTTCGCCTGCTTCAGCGTCTGCGCGATGGAGCCGAGCGTGGCCGTCCAGGTCCGCTGCCGGGTCGTCGTCCCGGCGACCGTGACGGTCAGCGGGGTGTCCGGCTTGCGGCCGGAGGCGACCAGCTCGCCGGCGGCCGCGGCGACGGCGTCCAGCGTCGTGGACACCACCACCGTGCCGTCGGACGCGCCGACCTCCGTCCAGCAGCGGTCGCTGGCGGTGCGGGCGTCCACGAAGCGCACGTCGGCGCCCTCGGCGTCACGCAGCGGCACACCGGCGTACGCGGGCACGCCGACGGCGGTGGCGACACCGGGCACGACCTCGAACGGGATGCCCGCGGCGGCGCAGGCGAGCATCTCGGCCCCCGCGTTGCCGTCGAGCCCCGGGTCGCCGCTCAGCGCACGCACCACCCGCTTGCCGCCGCGCGCGGCCTCCATGACAAGATTGGCCGCGTCCCTCAACACGGGGACGGCGGCGGTCATTGACGCATCGTCAACTACCGTCAGCTCGGGCGTGCTCACGCCCGCCCGCGCATGGCCGCGTACGACGTCGAGCACATCCGGCTCGGCGATCAGTACGTCCGCGCCGGCGAGCGCCTCGACGGCGCGCAGTGTCAGCAGTCCCGGGTCACCGGGTCCGGCGCCGAGGAAGGTGACGTGCCCCCACGCGGAGAACGCGGAGGAAGCCTTGGATGCGGTGGTGGGGCTCAAAGTGCTCGCTCCCCCATAAGACCGGCCGCGCCCTTGGCGAGCATCTCGGACGCGAGTTCGCGACCGAGCGCCACCGCGTCGTGGTGCGACGTGGGTACGGGACCGGTGGTGGACAACTGCACCAGCGTGGAGCCGTCGGTCGTGCCGACGACGCCGCGCAGGCGCATCTCATGAACATCGTGGTCGCCGGACGGCGGCAGGTCGGCGAGCGCGCCCACGGGCGCGGAGCAGCCGGCCTCCAGGGCGGCGAGCAGGGACCGCTCGGCGGTGACGGCCGCCCGCGTGTGCGGGTCGTCGAGCCGCGCCAGCACGGCGACGAGTTCCTCGTCGGCGGCCGGGCACTCGATCGCCAGCGCGCCCTGGCCCGGGGCGGGCAGGACGGTGTCGACCGACAGGTACTCGGTGATCTCGCCGGACCTGCCGATGCGGTTCAGGCCGGCCGCGGCCAGCACGACCGCGTCGAGCTCCCCGTCGCGGACGAAGCCGATGCGCGTGTCGACGTTGCCCCGGATGGGGACGGTCTCGATCCGCAGGCCGTGGTCCCGGGCGTAGGCGTTGAGCTGCGCCATGCGGCGCGGCGAGCCGGTGCCGACGCGGGCGACGCGCCCCTGCGCGGGGGCGGCCAGCTCCGCGAGCGGCAGCCCGTCGCGGGCGACGAGGACGTCGCGCGGGTCCTCGCGCCGCGGGATCGCCGCGAGGGCGAGCTCGTCGGGCTGCGTGGTCGGCAGGTCCTTCAGCGAGTGCACGGCGAAGTCGACCTCACCGGCGAGGAGCGCGTCGCGCAGCGCGGTGACGAACACACCGGTGCCGCCGATCTGCGCGAGGTGCTCGCGGGAGACGTCCCCGTACGTGGTGATCTCGACGAGCTCCACGGGGCGGCCGGTCAGCCGGCGGACGGCGTCCGCGACGTGCCCGGACTGGGCCATGGCGAGCTTGCTGCGCCTGGTTCCCAGCCTCAGTGCCCTCTGGGTGCTCTGGGCCCTCTCGGTCATACTCGCCCTCGGTTCACGTCGGCGTCCGTCAGGTCGGCCCGCGAGACGGCGGCGACCGTCTCCGGGTCGAGGTCGAAGAGTGTGCGCAGCGCGTCGGCGTACCCGGCGCCACCCGGCTCGCTGGCGAGCTGCTTCACGCGCACGGTCGGCGCGTGCAGCAGCTTGTCGACGACGCGGCGCACCGTCTGGTTGATCTCGGCGCGCTGCTTCTCGTCGAGTGCGGGGAGGCGCCCCTCCAGGCGGGCCATCTCGCCGGCCACGACATCGGCGGCCATCGTGCGCAGCGCGACGACGGTCGGGGTGATGTGCGCCGCGCGCTGGGCCGCGCCGAAGACGGCGACCTCGTCGGAGACGATGGAGCGGACCCGGTCGACGTCGGCGGCCATCGGCGCGTCCGCGGACGCCTCGGCGAGCGACTCGATGTCGACCAGCCGGACGTTCACCATGCGGTGCACCGCGGCGTCGATGTCGCGGGGCATGGCCAGGTCGAGCAGCGCCAGCGGCGCGGTGCGGCCCGCCAGGGCGGTCTCGACGGCCTGGCGGGTCAGGACGAGGCCGGTCGCGCCGGTGCAGGAGACGACGACGTCGGCCAGGGACAGCTCGGCGCCGACGGCGGACATGCGGACCGCGCGGGCGGTCACGCCCGTGCCGCCGGGCTCGGTGAGGATCCGTACGAGGCGGTCGGCGCGCTCGGCGGTCCGGTTGGCGATGACGATCTCGTCGACGCCGGCCCGGGCGAGGGTCGCGGCGGCCAGCGACGACATGGAGCCGGCGCCGATGACGAGGGCGCGCTTGCCCTTCGCCCAGGCGTTCACGTCCGTCCTGCCGACGGCGAGCTGCTCCAGGCCGAAGGTGACCAGGGACTGGCCGGCGCGGTCGATGCCGGTCTCGCTGTGGGCCCGCTTGCCGACCCGCAGGGCCTGCTGGAACAGGTCGTTCAGCAGCCGTCCGGCGGTGTGCAGCTCCTGGGCGCGGGCGAGGGAGTCCTTGATCTGGCCGAGGATCTGGCCCTCCCCGACGACCATGGAGTCCAGCCCGCACGCCACCGAGAACAGGTGGTGGACGGCACGGTCCTCGTAGTGGACGTAGAGGTGGGGGGTCAGCTCCTCCAGCCCGACGCCGCTGTGCTGGGCGAGGAGCGTGGACAGCTCGGCGACACCGGCGTGGAACTTGTCCACGTCGGCGTAGAGCTCGATGCGGTTGCAGGTGGCCAGGACCGCCGCCTCGACGGCCGGCTCGGCGGCGAGGGTGTCCTGGAGCAGCTTGGCCTGCGTGTCGGAGTCGAGGGAGGCCCGCTCCAGCACGCTGACGGGCGCGCTGCGGTGGCTGAGGCCGACGACGAGGAGACTCATGCCGGCATCACGGCGGGGACGTCCCCGTCGGGTCCCTTCCGGCCGGTCCGGGCGGCCGGTGCGGCGGTCTCGCGCTCGACGGCGGCAGCGGTCGGCAGGACGGCGGCGTCCGCGACGACCGCGTCCTCACCGGCCTTGCGCTGCTCGTGGAAGGCGAGGATCTGCAGCTCGATGGAGAGGTCGACCTTCCGCACGTCGACGCCGTCGGGCACGGACAGCACGGTCGGCGCGAAGTTCAGGATCGAGGTGACGCCGGCCGCGACGAGCCGGTCGCAGACCTGCTGGGCGGCGCCGGCCGGGGTGGCGATGACGCCGATCGAGACGCCGTTGTCGTCGATGATCTTCTCGAGGTCGTCGATGTGCTGGACCGGGATGCCCGCGACGGGCCGCCCGACCATCGAGGCGTCGGCGTCGAGCAGCGCGGCGACGCGGAACCCGCGGGAGGCGAAGCCGCCGTAGTTGGCGAGGGCCGCGCCGAGGTTGCCGATGCCGACCATGACGATCGGCCAGTCCTGCGTGAGCCCGAGCTCACGGGAGATCTGGTAGACGAGGTACTCGACGTCGTACCCGACACCCCGCGTGCCGTACGAACCGAGGTAGCTGAAGTCCTTGCGCAGCTTGGCGGAGTTGACCCCGGCCGCCGCGGCGAGCTCCTCGGAGGAGACCGTGGGTACGGAGCGCTCCGACAGCGCGGTGAGGGCCCGCAGGTACAGCGGGAGCCGGGCGACGGTGGCCTCGGGGATGCCTCGGCTACGGGTCGCCGGTCGGTGAGTTCGGCCAGTTGCCACGGTGCTCCTGCGGGATGAGCGGGGCTGCGGGCGGCCCGTCCCGAGACCGCCCCGTCGACAGCAGGCTATGTCTTTGTGAACGCGTGCACAAAGATGATGTCCGCTTTGTCCGCGCAAAGTGACCGGGGTCACGCGCCCCCATCGCGCCATCTTGGAACCGAGGGGAGTCATCACGCGTTCGATCTCTGGATAGGGCAAAACCGAGCACACTCCCTACGATGACGCCCCCGAAACCGAACAAAACGCACACGATGGTAACCGTCTTTTCCCGGTCACCACGCCATTCGGCCCAGTCGGGCCGGACTTCGCGCGCCGGCCTCAGTCGAGCAGCTCCGCCCGCAACCGTGCCGGGTCCACGCGCCAGAAGGTGTGCTGCTCGCCGTCGACCAGCACGACGGGGATCTGCTCCCAGTAGGCCCGGTGCAGCTCCTCGTCCGCGGTGATGTCCTTCTCCTCCCAGATCGCCCCCGTCTCGGCGCAGACCCGCGCGACGACCTCGCGCGCGTCGTCGCACAGGTGGCAGCCGGGCTTGCCGATGAGCGTGACCGTCCGGGGCCCGTCGGCCCTCTTCTTCCTGCGTCCGAACATGCGCCCATTGTCCGCGCCCCCGCGGCCCCGGTTCACCCTCCGGCCCCCGGGCGTTCCCCCTGACGGCGTCCCCGCGTGTCGGGCAGGACCGAACACACTGGCTATGCTCGCGTCATGGCCGCACTCGGATGGCTCCCCCCGCGCAGGCGCTCCGCCACGGCACGCAGCGTGCTGGCCGGCGAGGCCGCCGCGGAGGCGGCCCGCAAGACCTCGCGGCAGCTGCAGCTCCTGGCCGAACCGGAAGCCGAGTTCCCGGTGCGCGGCGACGTCCGCGCCGCCGCCTTCTTCGACCTGGACAACACCGTGATGCAGGGCGCCGCCCTGTTCCACTTCGGCCGCGGCCTGTACAAGCGGAAGTTCTTCCAGCGCCGTGAGCTGGCCCGCTTCGCCTGGCAGCAGACCTGGTTCCGGCTGGCCGGCGTCGAGGACCCCGAGCACATGCAGGACGCCCGCGAGAGCGCCCTGTCGATCGTGCGCGGCCACCGCGTCTCCGAGCTGATGACCATCGGCGAGGAGATCTACGACGAGTACATGGCCGACCGCATCTGGCCGGGCACCCGCGCCCTCGCCCAGGCCCACCTGGACGCCGGCCAGAAGGTGTGGCTCGTCACCGCCGCGCCCGTCGAGACGGCGACGATCATCGCCCGCCGACTGGGGCTGACCGGCGCCCTCGGCACGGTCGCCGAGTCGGTGGACGGCGTGTACACGGGCCGGCTGGTCGGCGAGCCGCTGCACGGGCCCGCCAAGGCGGAGGCGGTCCGCGCGCTGGCGTCCAAGGAGGGCCTGGACCTGGAGCGCTGCGCCGCCTACAGCGACTCGCACAACGACATCCCGATGCTGTCGCTCGTGGGCCACCCGTACGCGATCAATCCGGACGCGCAGCTGCGCCGGTACGCCAGGGAGCGGGAGTGGCGGCTGCGCGACTACCGCACCGGACGCAAGGCCGCGAAGGTCGGCATCCCCGCCGCCGCGGGCGTCGGCGCCCTGGCCGGCGGCACGGTCGCCGCGGTCGCCCTGCACCGCCGCCGCCGCTGACCCTCGCCCCGCTCCCCTCCGTCGGCCCGGCCGTCCCGCGGCCCGCGCCCGGCTCGACGTCCGGCAGCCGTCCGGGTGTCCAGAGCCGTCCAGGCGACGTCCAGGGGCGTACCGGAGCGCGCCCGGGGCCAAACACCGGTCTTACCCGCCCGGCACGGGCCCCAGTCGCGCCCGACGCACTCGACCACAACTCATCCTGCGGTCAGACAGAATTCGAAGCGATCCCATCAGAAAACGGTCATGAAGTGCGCCTCGACCCGTCGCCCAGCCGTAAGAGAAGCGACTGAATCGATGATTTGAGCAACTCGGTGTAGCGCTCCCTGCACGAAGCGTTATTCTCCTCAGACGCATACGGAACCCCCCACACGTCGCCATGACGAGTGAACGGTCCCGCACTGCACGTGATGGAAGCTCTGCCTCTGGGAGTCCCGTGTACCCACACGTCGGGGTTGACGCCTCGGGCCTGGCTACGCTGCGCGCAACGGTCCTCGACCACTTGCGCGGCTTCGTCCCCACCGCGTACGCCGTCCCCGCCTTCGCCGTACCGGCCCCCGCCGGTCCCTGCTACGCCCTGGCCGACGGCGGTGCCGCCGCCGTCGGAAGACGGGGCGGACGCGGCGGCTCGGGCACCTCGACCGCCGCCCGGCGGCCCACCGCCGACAGCGACAGCGCCCGCATGATGGAGCTGGTCGAGCGCGCCCAGGCCGGTGAGGCCGAGGCGTTCGGCCGCCTGTACGACCAGTACAGCGACACCGTCTACCGCTACATCTACTACCGCGTCGGCGGGAAGGCGACCGCGGAGGACCTCACCAGCGAGACGTTCCTGCGCGCCCTGCGCCGCATCTCCACCTTCACCTGGCAGGGGCGTGACTTCGGCGCCTGGCTGGTCACGATCGCGCGGAACCTGGTCGCCGACCACTTCAAGTCGAGCCGGTTCCGACTCGAAGTGACCACAGGGGAGATGCTCGACGCCAACGAGGTCGAGCGCAGCCCGGAGGACTCGGTCCTGGAGTCCCTCTCCAACGCCGCCCTGCTCGAAGCGGTGCGCAAGCTGAACCCCCAGCAGCAGGAGTGCGTCACCCTGCGCTTCCTGCAGGGGCTGTCGGTCGCCGAGACCGCGCGCGTCATGGGGAAGAACGAGGGCGCGATCAAGACCCTCCAGTACCGGGCCGTGCGGACCCTCGCCCGGCTGCTCCCCGAAGACGCCCGCTGAGCCCGCTCCCCGGCCGGCCGCCCACCCCCTCCGGCCCCGCCCGCCACGTCCGCCCCCTCCCCGTCTACCGACCCCGGTGACCACCCCATGACGCGCTGGTCCGATCATCCTCCGTCCGTAACCCAAGTGCCGCGACGCTCGTTGTGCGGGATGCAGGCTCCCTGTGGTCGCGCCGTGCCCACAGCCACTCACTCGTTCGTGTGGATGTGTTCAAGGTGTGCAACCGTCCGGACCCCCTGGGGAGTCGACCGTCATGACGAGAGGAGGTGCCGCCAGTGATCGCGAACGTATCGGCGCACCGGCGGGCGAACGCCTTCGCCCAGGCCCTGGAAGATCAGGCGGCCCAGCAGCCCGAGGCGTCGGCCGGACCCACCGAGCACGGCCGGTTGTCGGCCCTGGCGAACGGCCTCGGCGCACTGCCGAAGCCCGTGTTGGACCCCGAGGTGAAGGTGGTGCAGCGAGCGCAGCTCGTCGCCGCCATGGAAGCGATGCTCCAGGAGGGCACGGCCGCGGGCGGTGCGTCCGCGGACCCTACGGTTCCGGAGCAGCGGACGTCGAGCGGCCGGGGCGCGCACCGCGCCACCGCCCTCCGGAAATTGCGGCCCCGCAGCCGCTGGTCGAAGGGCCTCGCCGCCGGCGGTCTCACCGTGGGTGTGGCGGCGGGCGCGTTCAGCGGGGTGGCCGCTGCCAGTTCCGACGCCCTCCCGGGTGACTCGCTGTACGGGTTGAAGCGCGGCATGGAAGACCTGACGCTCGGTCTGGCGGACGACGACGCCGACCGGGGGGAGATCTACCTCGACCACGCCTCCACCCGGCTCAGCGAGGCCCGGCGGCTGATGGAGCGCGGCCGTGCCGGCGAACTGGACCACGAGTCGCTCAACGAGATCCGCCGCGTGCTCAACGGCATGCAGCACGACGTCTCCGAGGGACACCGACTGCTCCGCCTCGCCTACGAGCGGGACGGCCGCATCGGCCCGATGGCGACGCTCGACTCGTTCGCCCGCAACCACCGCGGCACGTGGAACGGGCTGCGCGACAAGCTGCCGCCCCAGCTGACCGACGTCCGCGACCAGGTGACGTCCGTGTTCGACGCCATAGACGAACAGGTCGGCCCGCTCCAGGCGCGACTGCCCAGCGCCCCGGAGAAGGGCGGCGGCCGAGGCTCCGCCAAGCCGGGGACCCCGGAGGGCTCGACGGGTCCCGCCCCGTCCCGCCAGTCGCCGTCCCACCCGCACGCCCAGCCGTCCGGCGGCGACACCGCGGACAGCCCGGGACCGTCCGACTCCGGCCCCTCCGCGGACCAGGGCCTCATCGGCGGCGACACCGGCGGCCTCCTCGACCCGGACGGGCCGGCCACCTCGGCACCGCCCAGCCAGGGCGGCACACCGGAGGCGCCCGTCCCCGCCCCCGACGTCACCCTGCCGCCGATCCTGCCCGGCATCCTCCCGGGCCTCGGCATCGACCAGGACGACGCCCGCTAGCGCGGCGTTCCCACCCCCCGGCGGCCGTACGACGGGCGCCGCTCCCCACGGAGCGGCGCCCGTCGCCGTGCGTCCGGGACGGAGCGGGAGCCAAGGCCAAGGCCGGGGTCGGGTCGGGGTCGGGGTCGGGGCCGGTCAGAAGAAGACCGACCGCCTGCGCACCAGCAGCTTGTACAGCGTGTGCTGGATCTGCTCCCGCACCTGGTCCGTCAGGTTGAACATCAGCATCGGGTCCTCCGCCGCCTCCGGCGCGTACCCGTCGGTCGGGATGGGCTCGCCGAACTGGATCGTCCACTTCGTCGGCAGCGGCAGCGCGCCCAGCGGCCCCAGCCACGGGAAGGTCGGCGTGAGCGGGAAGTACGGGAAGCCCAGCAGGCGTGCCAGCGTCTTGGCGTTGCCGACCATCGGGTAGATCTCCTCGGCGCCGACGATCGCACAGGGGACGATCGGCGCGCCCGCGCGCAGCGCCGTCGACACGAAGCCGCCGCGCCCGAACCGCTGGAGCTTGTACCGCTCGCTGAACGGCTTGCCGATGCCCTTGAAGCCCTCCGGCATCACCCCCACGACCTCGCCCCGCCGGAGCAGCCGCTCGGCGTCCTCCGCGCACGCCAGCGTGTGCCCGGCCTTGCGGGCCAGCTCGCTGACGACCGGCAGCATGAACACCAGGTCTGCGGCGAGGAGCCGCAGGTGCCGGTCGGCCGGGTGGTGGTCGTGGACGGCGACCTGCATCATCAGGCCGTCCAGCGGGAGCGTGCCCGAGTGGTTCGCCACGACCAGGGCGCCGCCCTCGGCCGGGATGTTCTCGACGCCGAGCACCTCCACCCGGAAGTACTTCTCGTACAGGGGCCGCAGCAGCGACATGAGGACCTGGTCGGTGAGCTCCTCGTCGTACCCGAACTCGTCGACCTCGTACTCGCCGGTGAGGCGGCGCCGCAGGAAGGCCAGGCCGCCCGCGACGCGCCGCTCCCACGTGCCGTCGGCGGGCCGTTCGGCCGGCGGCGGCGCGGGGTCGGCGGCCGCCGGCGCCGGCGGGCCCGGCAGCGGGGTCACCCGCGCCGCGGCGCCACCGGCCGCCGACCGCCTGCGGGCCGCGCGCGGCGCACCGCCGCGCGGCCGGTCCTCGTCGAAGGGGATGACCTTGGCGTCCGCCATCGTTAGCCCGCGCTCCTTGTCCCGTCCGTCCCGGCTGTTGCTCGTGCCCCGGCCGGCGCTTCCGCCCTGGCGGTCGCGCCCGTCACGCCTGCTGCTCGTGCTCCGGCGGTCGTGCCCGCGCGGGCCGTTGCCGCGCGGGCCGTTGCCGCGCGGGCCGGCGTCACGCGGGCCGGCGTCACGCGGGCCGGCGGCGCCACGGGAACCCGCCCGTGCCGCGCCGTCACGACCGCTTCGCCGTCCACTGGGCGACGCCGTCACCGAGGCGGGCGGCCACGCCGTCGACCGCCGCCGTGATGGCGGCGGGGGGCAGGATGCCCGGGCCCCGGTGACGGACGAAGTCCGCGAAGGTCTCGGCCGTGGTGTACGTGGGCGTGAAGCCCAGGGTCTCGCGCATCTGCGTCGTGCTGACCACCCGGCCGTGCGTCAGCAGCCGGACCTGCTCCGGCGAGAAGTCGCTCAGGCCGACGGCCCGCAGCGCCGTTCCCACCCAGGTGACGGCCGGCGGAAGCACGGGCACGGTCGGCCGGCCGAGCCGCCTCGCGCACTGAGAGAGCGTCAGCACGCCGTCGCCCGCGACGTTGAAGGTGCCGCTGTTGAGCGTGGCCCGGCGCGGCTCGGACGAGGCGATCCGCAGCACGTCCAGTACGTCGTCCTCGTGGACGAACTGGAGGCGCGGGTCGTACCCGAGGACGGTCGGCAGCACGGGAAGCGAGAAGTACTCGGCAAGCGGGGAGTCGGCCCCGGGGCCGAGGATGTTCGCGAAGCGCAGCACGCACACGGCGACATCGGGGCGGCGCCGGGCGAAGCCCCGTACGTACCCCTCGACCTCGGCCACGTCCTTCGCGAAGCCGCCGCCCGGCAGCGACTTGGGCGGCGTCGTCTCGGTGAAGACGGCGGGGTCGCGCGGGGCGGAGCCGTAGACGCCGGTGCTGGAGCGGACGACGAGCCGGCTGACCGTGGGGCACTTCTGGCAGGCGCCGAGCAACTGCATCGTGCCGATGACGTTGGTCTCCTTGACCGCAGTCCGGCCGCCGCCGCCCAGCGGGGTCGCCGACACGTCCATGTGGACGACCGTGTCCACCGCGTGCTCGGCGAGGAGGCGCCCGAAGACGGGCTGCCGGATGTCCGCGCGGACGAAGAGGGCGTCACCGAGCGGATGGGCGGGGGCGACGGCGTCCACCCCGATGACGCGGTCGACGTCGGGATCACGGGTGACGCGCCGTACGAAACGGCCGGCGAGCGGCCGGGCCACCCCGGTGACGAGCACGACCCTGCCCAAGATCAGCGCCTCCCGTTCGGTCCCGAGCGTGTGGCTGCCACCGTAGCGGGTGGTTGTCGCGCTGTGACGACCACCGACGCGGAAACGTCCGGAACCGAAAGCCGCCGGGACCGCCCCGGACATGACCGCGGCCCTCCCACCGTCACCGGTGGGAGGGCCGCGAGGCGCACGTGAAGCCGCCGCTTACTTCTTGTTACGACGCTGCACACGGGTGCGCTTCAGAAGCTTGCGGTGCTTCTTCTTCGCCATCCGCTTGCGCCGCTTCTTGATAACAGAGCCCACGACTACCCTCGCTCACTTCTCGGAACACCCCCGCATGAGCGGGGATCTCGGTGCGGGGCGTCTGGGCCCACACGACCTACGTCGGCCTAGCCTACCCGCCGAAGCGCCGAGGTCGTAATCCGAGGGGGACGGGACTCCGCACTATGCGGTCTCCACCCCCACGAAGGACTCGCGGAGGTACTCGTGCACCGCCTGCTCCGGCACCCGGAAGGACCTCCCCACCCGGATGGCCGGCAAATGACCGCTGTGCACCAACCGGTACACGGTCATCTTCGATACGCGCATCACCGAGGCAACTTCTGCCACGGTCAGGAACTTGACCTCGTTGAGAGGTGTCTCGCCAGCAGCAACCATGACCCACCTGTACCTTCCGCACATGACGCCACCGGCTTCCCCTCCGGTGACTCTTCGTCGCTGTGCGCTCACACCCCAGACTAGGGGCGGTTGATACGGGTGGGGAAGAGGAGCAGCCATCCGCCGCCTACTGTGACAGACACGCCCGATTGAGTACATAGCGAGTGAGCGGGCGGTAGTAATCGGACCGCACGCCGTCGTCGAGCGGCACCGTCACGGCGACCCGCCCCTCGGCCTCCGCGACGAACGGCGCGGGGTCGTCCGCGTCGGCCAGCCCGATGGCCTCGATGCCCAGCTGACCTGCCCCGCAGACCCATCCGTGGTCGCCCACGACCAGCTCCGGGAGGGGCCCGTCGCCCTCGGCCGCGGCCCCCAGCGCGACCCGTACGGGCAGCGGTGAGTGGGTGTGTGCGCCCGGCTCACAACCGGCGCCTGTGACCTGCGGTTCCCGCACCAGCGCGACTCCCCGTACGTAGTCGAGGTTGTACGTGCGTAGACCCAATCGGGTCGTTATGTCGACACATCTCCCCTGCGCGGGGGTGAGAACGAGACATCCTGCCGACGACATGGCGTCCGCCAACATGGCGTAGAACGACAGGAGTCGGTGGGGGTGGCCGGTGCCGAAGAGGACGGGGGCGCCGCGCGCGGCCGCGGCGGCGAGCCGCTCCGCGAAGGCGTCCAGCGCGCGCAGGGTGCGGTCGGGGTCGATGACGTCGGCGCCGGTCCGGTACCGGGGGTCGGGGGAGACGCCGCACTTCTCCGCCATGAGCCGCAGCAGGGCCGTCTCGTCCCAGGGCCGGTCGGGGTCGAGCCCCAGGGTGGCCCGCGGGTCGCCGGCGGCGAACAGCCGGTAGTTGCGCAGGCTCCGTTCGCGGAGGGTGGCCACGGGGCCGGCCAGCCCGGCCGCCAGCAGGTGCGCGCGCAGCGCCGCGGTCGTCAGCACCCCGTCGATGCTGCCGCACCGGGCGGCCGCGCGCGCCGGAATCCCCGGGGCTGCGCACGGTCGGCGTAACGCCGGCGGGCCTCCGGCGGAGTGCCGGTGGGGTACCGGTGGGCGGGGTCGGTCAGACGAGGAGCCCGCGCAGCGGGAAGGCGGCCCGGCGGGTGGCGAGGACGGCTTGGTCGAGCCGGTCCTCCGGGTCGTAGCCGTCCTCCCAGGCCCGCCAGGTGACGGGCCACCGGCCGTCGGTCATCCGCCGTGGGGCGGGCTGCCGGGTCCGCGCGTACACGAGGTCGCGCCAGGACGGCGGGACGTGCGTCGCGGGGGGTACGTCCGCTCCGGCGACGATGCCGACGAGGTGCGTCCAGGACCGCGGTACGACGTCGACGACCGCGTACCCCCCACCGCCGAGCGCGACCCAGCGGCCGTTCTCGACGTGCTCGTCGGCGAGCCCGCGGCACGCCAACTGCACGGCCCGCTGGGCGTCGAGGGAGACGGCGAGGTGGGCGAGCGGGTCCTCGAAGTGGGTGTCGGCGCCGTGCTGGGTGACGAGGACCTGGGGCCGGAACTCGGCGAGCAGCTCGGGGACGACGGCGTGGAAGGCGCGCAGCCAGCCGGCGTCGCCGGTGCCGGCGGGCAGGGCGACGTTGACGGCGGTTCCCTCGGCGGGCCCCTGGGCGCCGGTCTCCTCGGGCCAGCCGGTGCCGGGGAAGAGCGTGCGGGGGTGTTCGTGGAGGGAGATGGTGAGGACGCGGGGGTCGTCCCAGAACGCGGCCTGCACGCCGTCGCCGTGGTGGACGTCGACGTCGAGGTAGGCGACGCGTTCGGCGCCGAGTTCCAGGAGCCGGGCGATGGCGAGGGACGCGTCGTTGTAGACGCAGAAGCCGGCGGCGGCGCCGGGCATGGCGTGGTGGAGGCCGCCGGTGAAGTTGACGGCCCGGGTGGCGGTGCCGCGCCACACCGCCTCGGCGGCGCCCACGGAGAGCCCGGCGATCAGCGCGGACGCCTCGTGCATCCCGGCGAACGCCGGGTCGTCGAGCGTGCCGAGCCCGTACTCCTGGTCGGCGTGGGCGGGGTCGGCGGACGCGGCGCGGACGGCGGCCACGTAGTCCTCGCGGTGGACGAGCCGCAGCGTCGAGTCCCCCGCGGGCTTGGCCGACACCACGTCGACGGACCGGTCGAGCGCGAAGGCCCGCACCAACTCCATGGTCAGCGCGAGCCGTACCGGGTCCATCGGGTGGCTGGGCCCGAAGTCGTACCCGGTGACTGCGTCATCCCACATCAACAGTGCGCGGCCGCTCATGACCGCCACCGTATCGGTCTGGTTGCCCGGTGAACGACCGGGCGTGCGCGAGGGTGAGGAGGACGAGGACGAGCGGTACGGCCATGGCGCCCCGGTGGCTCCACGCCGCGCCGAGCGCGCCGACGAGGGGCGCCCCGACGAGGTAACCGAGGTAGGTGAAGACGTTGAGCCGGGCGACGGCGGCGTCGGTGGCGCCGGGGCCGCGGTCCGCGGCGACCCGTCCGGCGGCGGCGAAGGTCTGCGGGACGAGGACGCTCAGACCGAGGCCGAGCACGGTGAACCCGGCGAGTCCGGTGAGGGGCCCGGGGGCCGCGCCGACGACCGCGAACCCGCCGGCGGCGAGGAGCGCGCCGCCCCGGACGACGGCCGGCGCCCCGAACCGCCGTACGGTCCGGTCGCCGACGGCCCGTCCGATGAGGGTGGTGGCCGCGTAGGCGTTGTACGGGAGGGTCGCCAGCGCCTCGGAGCCGCCGAGGACGTCCCGGAGGTAGGTGGCGCTCCAGTTGGAGACGGTGGCGTCGCCCATGTAGGCGACGGCCATGACGACGCACAGCGGCATGAGCGCCCGCCCGCCCGCCCCCGGGGTGGCGGGAGGGCGTCGGGCGGCCGTGGTGGCGGCCTGGCGGGTCTCGTGGGGCGTGTGGGGGACCGTGGCGCCGTCGGTGCAGCGGCGGCCCGTGAGGAGGAGCGCGGGCAGTAGGACGAGCACGACGGGGGCGTAGGAGGCGCCGAGGGGCAGTCCGGCCCGTACGGCGGCCCAGGCGAGGGTGGCTCCGACGATCCCGCCGAGGCTGTACGCGGCGTGGAAGCCGAGCATGATGCTCCGGCCGTGGGCCTGTTGGAGGCTGACGCCGAGCATGTTCATGGACGCGTCGACTGCGCCGACGGCCAGGCCGAAGGCGCCGAGGGCGACGGCGAGGTGCCAGGTGTGGTGTCCGGCGCCGACGACCAGGAGGGCGAGCAGGACCAGGGGCTGGCTGCACCGCAGGAGGGTGCGGGCGGGGACGCGGGTGACGAGCGTCCCGGCGGTGAGGCTGCCGACGCCGGCGAGGAGGGGCACGGCGGCGAGGAGGGCGGGGAGGACGGTGTCGGGGACGCCGTAGCGGCTCTGGACGGCGGGGACGCGGGTGACGAGCAGGGCGAAGGTGATGCCCTGGGCGAGGAAGGAGAAGGCCAGCGCTCTCCGCCCGCGCCGCAGTCGCGCGTCGGTCCCGGCCGCATCGGTCATGGCCGGAAAGGGTACGTCGGGGGTCAGGCCGTGGACAGTCCTGTCACAGGAGGAGGTCGGGCAGCTGGGCCATGTCGCCGAAGTACCCGGTGGCGCCGGGGAGTTGGGCCGCAGCGCTCATGCCGGTGTACGCGTACACGTCCATGCCGGCGGCGATGGCGGCCTGCACGCCGAGGGGGCTGTCCTCGATGACGACGCAGCGCTCGGGGGCGACGCCCATGCGCCGGGCGGCGTGGAGGAAGAGGTCGGGGGCGGGTTTGCCGCGGCCGACGTCCTGCGCGCTGAAGACGGCGTCGGGGGCGAACCAGAGGTCGAGGCCGGTCCTGCGGTGGCCGACGCGGATCCGCTCGTGGCTGCCGGAGGAGGCGACGCAGTAGGGGACTCCGGCGGCGACGAGCTTGCCGAGGGTGTCGGTGACGCCGGTGACGGCGGTGAGGTCCCGCTCGAAGGCGGCGAAGACGCGGGTGTGGAACGTCCGGTCGAAGTCGTCGGGCAGCTGCTGTCCGGTCCGTTCGAGGACGGTGTCGTGGACGCGGTGCATGGCCCCGCCCATGTAGTCCCGCAGGGACTCCTCGTACGTGGTGGGTGCCCGAGTTCGGTCAGGTAGCCGGCCAGGATGGCGTTGGAGATGGGCTCGCTGTCCACGAGGACGCCGTCGTTGTCGAATATGACCAGGTCGTAGCGCATGGAATACACCCTAGACGCAAAAAAGCCCCGGCCCCGAGGAACGGATTCCTCGGGGCCGGGGCCACAATTTGTTCGGCGGTGTCCTACTCTCCCACAGGGTCCCCCCTGCAGTACCATCGGCGCTGAAAGGCTTAGCTTCCGGGTTCGGAATGTAACCGGGCGT
>NZ_JBIBSF010000006.1:129135-451225 GCF_043077165.1 Streptomyces kanasensis | reverse complement strand
CGGCCCGGGGGGGGGGGCCCGGGCCCCCGGGGTTGTGGGGGGGGGTGGCCCCCCCCGGGGGGGGGGGGGCGCGGGCCACCGCCCCGCCGCCCCCCCGCGGCTCGCGGACATCGCGGCGCAGGCCGGGGTGAGCGAGGCGACCGTCAGCCGCGTCCTCAACGGCAAGGCGGGCGTGGCCGCGCCGACCCGCCACCGGGTGCTCGCCGCGCTGGACGTCCTCGGCTACGAGCGGCCCGTGCGGCTCAGGCAGCGCAGCGCGGGCCTCGTCGGCCTGCTCGTGCCCGAGCTGACCAACCCGATCTTCCCGGCGTTCGCCCAGGTCATCGAGCAGGTCCTCGCCGGGTACGGGTACACGCCGGTGCTGTGCACCCAACTGCCCGGGGGCGCGACCGAGGACGAGCTGGTCGAGCAGTTGGAGGAGCGCGGCGTCACCGGCATCGTGTTCCTCTCCGGCCTGCACGCCGACACCAGCGCCGACCCCTCCCGCTACGAGCGGCTGGCGGCCCGCGGCGTGCCGTTCGTCCTCATCAACGGCTACAACGAGCGCGTCGACGCCCACTTCGTCTCGCCCGACGACCGGGCGGCGGCGCGCATGGCCGTCCGTCACCTGGTGGAGCTGGGCCACGAGCGCATCGGCCTCGCCATCGGCCCCACCCGCTACGTCCCGGCCCGCCGCAAGGCCGAGGGGTTCGTCTCCGCGCTGCACCGGATGCTGGGCGTGGAGCCCGAGCGGGCCCGGACGTTCGTCCGGCCGACGCTGTTCGGCGTCGAGGGTGGGCACGCGGCGGCCGACGTCCTGCTGGACCAGGGGTGCACGGGCATCGTGTGCGGCAGCGACCTGATGGCCCTGGGCGCGATCCGCGCCGTACGCGCCCGGGGGCTGGACGTGCCGTCGGACGTGTCGGTGGTCGGCTTCGACGACTCGCCGCTCATCGCCTTCACGGACCCGCCGTTGACGACGGTCCGGCAGCCGGTCCGGGCGATGGCGACGGCCGCGGTCGACGCGCTGCTGGAGGAGATCGAGGGGAACCCGGTGCAGCGAACGGAGTTCGTCTTCCAACCGGAGCTGGTCGTCCGCGGCTCCACGTCGTCCCCACCGCCGCGTTCCTGACCGCGGGAGGCCGTCCCCGCCACCGCGCGGAGGCGGCGGACGGCGTCAGCCCCGGGTGCCTCGGGACATGGGTGTCCGAGGAGGCCCGGGGCTTCGCCCTGTGCTGGGCGGCGGGGTCTTCTTCGAGCCCCGGGCCTCCCGGTCCGACCGGCCCGGCCGGCCGGGCGCGTGGGGTCGACCGGACCGGCCGCCCCCCGGCCGGCCGGACCGGAGTCGTCGTTGAACGTAACACCACTGCAATACCTTGCGAAAGGGTTTGCAGCCGGGGAACGCAGGAGGTTTCCGCGCTGTGACCCCGAAGTGAGCGGAGTGTGTCCCAGGGGTTGACCTGGTGCCGGGGGGCTCGTACGGTCACGACCGAAAACCGTTGCTGCCGTCTTGCAGCAAGAAGATTCAACCGGCCTTGCGGGCATGGCGCGTTGCCGTACGAGGCTGCCCCCACAGCATCCGCACCTCCCTTCCCCAGGAGGAGACATGGCCAGAAGAACCGTGGCCGCCGCCCTCGCCCTCGTGGCGGGAGCCGCAGCCGGCGTCACGGCGCCGAGCCAGGCCCAGGCCGCCGCACCCGGAGACAAGGACGTCACCGCGGTGATGTTCGAGTGGAAGTTCGCGTCGGTCGCCAAGGCCTGCACGGACACGCTCGGTCCCGCCGGGTACGGCTACGTACAGGTCTCGCCCCCGCAGGAGCGCGTCCAGGGCTCCGCGTGGTGGACCGCCTACCAGCCCGTCAGCTACCGGATAGCGGGCCCCCTCGGGGACCGCGCCGCGTTCAGGAACATGGTCGACACCTGCCACGCCGCGGGCGTCAAGGTCATCGCCGACGCCGTGATCAACCACATGTCGGCCGGCAGCGGCACGGGCACCGGAGGGTCCCCGTACACCAAGTACGGCTACCCGGGCGTCTACTCCGCCCCGGACTTCGACAACTGCACGGCGGAGGTCACCAACTACCAGGACCGCTTCAACGTCCAGCAGTGCGAACTGGTCGGCCTCGCCGACCTGGACACCGGCGAGGAGTACGTCCGGGGCCGGATCGCCGCGTACCTCAACGACCTCCTGTCGCTCGGCGTCGACGGCTTCCGCATCGACGCGGTGAAGCACATGCCCGCCGCGGACCTGGTGAACATCAAGTCGCGGCTGACCAACCCGAACGCCTACTGGAAGCAGGAGGCCATCTTCGGCGCCGGCGAGGCCGTCTCGCCGAGCGAGTACCTCGGCACCGGCGACGTCCAGGAGTTCCGCTACGCCCGGGACCTCAAGCGCGTCTTCACCGGCGAGCAGCTCGCCCACCTGAAGACCTTCGGGGAGAGCTGGGGGTACATGCCCTCCGGCCAGGCCGGCGTCTTCGTCGACAACCACGACACCGAGCGCAACGGCGAGACGCTCACCTACAAGTCCGGCGCGAGCTACACCCTCGCGAACGTCTTCATGCTCGCCTGGCCCTACGGCTCCCCGGACGTCCACTCCGGCTACGAGTGGTCGAACAAGGACGCCGGCGCCCCGGGCGGCGGCCAGGTCGACGCCTGCTACAGCGGCGGCTGGAAGTGCCAGCACGACTGGCGCGAGATCAAGTCGATGGTCGCCTTCCGGAACGTGGCCCGCGGTCAGGGCGTCACGAACTGGTGGGACAACGGCAACGACGCCATCGCGTTCGGCCGCGGCACCAAGGCGTTCGTCGCGATCAACCAGGAGACCGGCCCGCTCACCCGCACCTTCCAGACCTCGCTGCCCGCCGGCACGTACTGCGACGTCCAGCGGAACGCGCCGGTCACCGTCGACGGCTCCGGCCGGTTCACCGCCACGCTCGGCGCGAACACCGCCCTCGCCCTGCACGCCGGCGCCCGGGTCTGCGGCGGCGACCCCACCACCGAGCCGGACCCGGTCACCACCGGCGCCGCGTTCCAGGTGAACGCCACCACGGCGATGGGCGAGAACATCCACGTCACCGGGGACCACCCCGCCCTCGGGAACTGGAACCCCGCCGGCGCCCCCAAGCTCGACCCGGCCGCCTACCCGGTGTGGAAGCGCACCGTGAGCCTGCCGCCCGGCACCGTCTTCTCGTACAAGTACGTCCGCAAGGACGCCGCCGGGAACGTCACCTGGGAGAGCGGCGCCAACCGCGTCGCGACCGTCCCGTCCAGCGGGACCGTGACCCTCTCCGACACCTGGCGGAACTGACCCGCACCACCCCCGCCCCGCACCCGCTCCGGGTGCGGGGCCTCTTCTCCGCACACCTCACCGAGGAGAACCCGCCTTGATACGCCCCCGCCCCCCGGCGCGCCACCGGCGGCGACGCCCGACGCGCGGTACGGTGGCCGCCCTCGTGGCGGCGACGCTCACCGCGCTCGCCGTCCCGGCCGCCGTACCGGCGAACGCCGCGCCCAAGCCGCCCGCGCCGCCCTCCGACCGGCGGCTGGCCGCCGAGCCGGCCCGGCACGACCTGACGCGCGAGCAGTTCTACTTCGTCCTGCCCGACCGCTTCGCCAACGGCGACCGGCGCAACGACCGCGGCGGGCTGACCGGCTCGCGGCTCTCCCACGGCTTCGACCCGACCGACAAGGGCTTCTACCAGGGCGGCGACCTCAAGGGCCTCACCGAGCGGCTGGACTACGTCAAGGGCCTCGGCACCACCGCGATCTGGCTCGCCCCGATCTTCAAGAACCAGCCCGTGCAGGGCGAGGGCGAGAACGCGTCCGCCGGCTACCACGGTTACTGGATCACGGACTTCACCCAGGTCGACCCGCACTTCGGCACCAACGACGACCTGCGCACGCTCATCGACCGCGCCCACGCCAAGGGCATGAAGGTCTTCTTCGACGTCATCACCAACCACACCGCCGACGTCGTGGACTACGAGGAGAAGACCTACGGGTACCTCTCCAAGGGCGCCTTCCCGTACCTGGCGCGGGACGGCCGGCCCTTCGACGACACCGCGTACGCCGACGGCACGCGCCGCTTCCCGAGGACCGGCCCCGGCACCTTCCCCCGCACCCCCGTCGTCCCCGCCGCCAAGAAGGACCTGAAGGTCCCGGCCTGGCTCAACGACCCGGCGATGTACCACAACCGGGGCGACTCCACCTTCGCCGGCGAGTCCTCCACCCACGGCGACTTCGTCGGCCTGGACGACCTGTGGACCGAGCGCCCCGAGGTCGTCGAGGGCATGGAGAGGATCTACCAGCGCTGGGTGCGCGACTTCGGCATCGACGGCTTCCGCATCGACACGGTCAAGCACGTCAACACCGAGTTCTGGACGCAGTGGGCCACCGCCCTCGACGCGTACGCCGCCGAGCGCGGCCGTGACGACTTCTTCATGTTCGGCGAGGTGTACTCGGCCGACACCTCCGTCACCTCGCACTACGTCCGCGAGGGCCGGCTCGATGCGACGCTGGACTTCCCCTTCCAGGAGGCCGTGCGGCAGTACGCCTCCCAGGGCGCCCCGGCGACGGAGCTGCGCTCGCTCTTCGCGGACGACCACAAGTACACGACCGACAAGGCCAACGCCTACGAGTCGGTCAACTTCCTCGGCAACCACGACATGGGGCGCTTCGGCGCGTTCCTCCGGCAGGACAACGCCGGCGCCGGCGACGCCGAGCTCCTGCGGCGCTATCGCCTGGCCAACGAGCTGATGTTCCTCGGCCGGGGCAACCCGGTCGTCTACTACGGCGACGAGCAGGGCTACACCGGGCCCGGCGGCGACAAGGACGCCCGCCAGACCCTCTTCGCGTCGAAGACCGCCGACTACCTCGACGACGACCAGCTCGGCACCGACCGCACCCACGCGGCCGACGCGTACGACCCGGCGCACCCGCTCTACCGGCAGATCGCCTCGCTCGCCGCGCTCCGCAAGGCCCACCCGGCCCTCGCGGACGGCGTGCAGATCGAGCGCCACGCCGACCCGGGCGCCGGTGTCTACGCCTTCTCCCGCTTCGACACCGGGGCGCGGCACCGCACCGAGTACGTCGTCGCGGTGAACAACGCGACCACCGCGAGGACCGTCGAGCTGACCACCGAGTCGGCGGGCACCTCCTTCCGCACCGTCCACGGCGGCACCGCCACGGCGACCAGCGGCACCGACCGGAAGATCACCGTCACCGTCCCGGCACTCGCCTCCGTCGTCCTGAAGGCCGACCGGCCCCTCGCCGCCCCGGCCACCGCCCCCACCGTCGACCTCACGGCCCCCGCCGCCGGAGCCTCCGGCACGGTCCGGGTCGCCGCCGACGTCGACGGCGGGCAGCTGAACCGGGTCGTCTTCGCCGCCCAGCAGGGCAACGGGGCGTGGCAGGTACTCGGTTCCGCCGACCACGCGCCGTACACGGTCACCCACCGCATCACCGCCCCGGCCGGCACCCCCGTCCGCTACAAGGCCGTCGTCGTCGACACCAGGGGGCGCACGGCGAGCGACCTGGCCGCCACCACCGCGGGTCAGGCGCCGAAGCCGGGCAGGCCCGGCGCCGTCGACCGCGACCACGCCGTCGTCCACTACCAGCGGCCCGACGGCGACTACGACGGCTGGCAGCTGCGGACGGGGTCCACGACCGCCGCCTTCACCGGCCGCGACGCGTACGGCGCGTTCGCCTGGGTCAAGCTGGAGGACGGCGCGACGTCCGTCCCGTACACCGTCGAGAAGAACGGCACCACCGACGGCCCGCAGCGCACGGTGGACCTCGCCGCCACCGGCGAGGTGTGGATCGAGCAGGGCTCCGACGGGCAGGCGGACAAGGCCCCCGACGGCGCCTACCCGCCGCAGGACCAGGGCAAGGCCGTCATCCACTACCACCGCCCCGACGGGGACTACGACGGCTGGGGCCTGCACACCTGGACCGGCGCCGCGACCCCCACCGACTGGTCCAAGCCGCTCCAGCCGGTGCGGAAGGACGCCTTCGGCGCCACCTTCGAGGTACCGCTCGCCGCCGGGGCCACGTCCCTGAGCTACATCGTCCACAAGGGCGACGAGAAGGACGTCCCCGCCGACCGGTCCCTCGACTTCGGCACCCACGGCAAGGAGGTCTGGCTCCTCACCGGGGACACCGGCTACCTGCTGCCCACCACGGGCGCCGCGCCGGTCCTCGACCTCACCGAGGCCGAGGCCCAGTGGATCGACGCCGACACCGTCGTCTGGAAGGTGAAGGCCGCGCCCGGCACCAGCACCCAGCTCGTGTACGACCGGAACGGCTCGATCACCGCCACCGACGGCGCCCTCTCCGACGAGGGCCGCTGGCTGCGGCTGAACCCGGGCACGCTCACGGACGCGCAGAAGGCGAAGCACCCGCACCTGAAGGAGTACCCCGCCTTCACCCTCGACCCGCGCGACCGCGACCGGGTGCGCGAGGCCCTGCGGGGCCAGCTGATCGCGACCCACCGCGCCGCCAACGGCGCCCTGCTCGCCGCCACCGGCGTCCAGATCCCGGGCGTCCTCGACGACCTGTACGGCACGGAGGCGCGGCGGGCCGCCCTCGGGCCCGTGTTCCGCACGGGCACACCGACCCTGTCCCTCTGGGCGCCCACCGCCCAGGGCGTCGCCCTCGAACTCGACGGCCGGCGCGTGCCGATGAAGCGGGACGCGACCACCGGCGTCTGGTCGGTCACCGGCAACAGGAGCTGGAAGGACAAGCCCTACCGGTACGAGGTGAAGGTCTGGGCGCCCACCGTCGGCAAGGTCGTCACCAACAAGGTCACCGACCCCTACGCCACCGCCCTCACCGCCGACTCCGCCCGCAGCCTGGTCACCGACCTCGCCGACCCGAGGCTCGCCCCCAAGGGCTGGACCACGCTCAGGAAGCCCGCCGCCACCCCGCTGCGGGACGCGCAGATCCAGGAGCTGCACGTCCGCGACTTCTCCGTCGCCGACCGCACCTCCAAGCACCCGGGCGGCTACCTGGCCTTCACCGACGGCACGTCGGACGGCATGAAGCACCTGAAGGAGCTGGCCGCGAGCGGCACCTCGTACGTGCACCTGCTGCCCGTCTTCGACATCGGCACCATCCCCGAGAAGAAGTCCGGCCAGACCACGCCCGACTGCGACCTGAAGGCGTACGCCCCCGACTCCGACGCGCAGCAGGCGTGCGTGTCCGAGGCGGCCGCCAGGGACGCGTTCAACTGGGGCTACGACCCGCTGCACCACACCGTCCCCGAGGGCTCCTACGCCTCCGACCCGGACGGCACGCGCCGCACGGTCGAGTTCCGGCAGATGGTCCAGGGCCTCAACGGGGCCGGGCTGCGCACCGTCATGGACGTGGTCTACAACCACACCGTGGCGAGCGGCCAGTCGGAGAAGTCGGTCCTCGACCGGATCGTCCCCGGCTACTACCAGCGGCTCCTCCCCGACGGCTCCGTCGCCACCTCCACGTGCTGCGCCAACACCGCGCCCGAGCACACCATGATGGGCAAGCTCGTCGTGGACTCGATCGTCACGTGGGCCAAGCAGTACAAGGTCGACGGCTTCCGCTTCGACCTGATGGGCCACCACCCCAAGGCCAACATGCTGGAGGTGCGCGAGGCCCTCGACGCGCTGACCGTCGCCAAGGACGGCGTCGACGGCAAGAAGATCATCCTGTACGGCGAGGGCTGGAACTTCGGGGAGGTCGCCGACGACGCCCGCTTCGTCCAGGCCACCCAGAAGAACATGGCCGGCACCGGCATCGCGACCTTCTCCGACCGCGCCCGCGACGCCGTGCGCGGCGGCGGACCGTTCGACGCCGACCCCGGAGTCCAGGGCTTCGCCTCCGGTCTGTTCACCGACCCCAACGCGTCCAAGGCCAACGGCACCCCGGCCGAGCAGAAGGCCCGCCTCCTGCACTACCAGGACCTCATCAAGGTCGGCCTCTCCGGGAACCTCGCCGGCTACACCTTCACCGACACCTCGGGCCGGAAGGTCAAGGGCTCCGAGGTCGACTACAACGGTGCCCCCGCCGGCTACGCCGCCGCCCCCGGCGACGCCCTCGCCTACGCGGACGCCCACGACAACGAGACCCTGTTCGACGCGCTGGCGTTCAAGCTCCCCGCCGGCACGTCCCCCGACGACCGGGCGCGGATGCAGGTCCTCGCCATGGCGACCGCCACGCTCTCCCAGGGCCCCGCCCTGTCCCAGGCCGGCACGGACCTGCTGCGCTCCAAGTCGCTGGACCGCAACTCCTACGACAGCGGCGACTGGTTCAACGTCCTGAACTGGGACTGCCGGGCCGGCAACGGCTTCGGGCGCGGCCTGCCGCCGGCGGCCGACAACAAGGACAAGTGGTCCTTCGGGAAGCCGCTGCTGACCTCCCCGTCCCTCACGGTCGGCTGCCCGCAGATCACCGGGGCCTCCGCCGCCTACCGCGACCTGCTGAAGCTCCGCACGACGGAGCAGGCGTTCAGCCTGTCCACGGCCGACGCGGTGCAGACCGCGCTGTCCTTCCCGCTCTCCGGCCGGGACGAGACCCCGGGCGTGATCACCATGCGTCTCGGTGACCTCGTCGTGGTCTTCAACGCCACGCCGCAGCGGCAGGACCAGCGGGTCACGGCGCTCGCCGGCCGGGACCACGCCCTGCACCCGGTGCAGGCGGGCGGTGCGGACGCCGTCGTCAAGGCGTCCCGGTACGACGCGGCGACGGGCACCTTCACCGTCCCGGCCCGCACGGTCGCGGTCTTCACCGCCCGCTGACCGCCTGCTGACCGGCCGCCGGCCGGTCATCCCCGGACGACGGCGCCCCGCTCCCCCCGGAGCGGGGCGCCGTCGTCGTACGGGCGGGGCGGCCCCCGTCCCGGCATCCGGGCACCGCTTGTGCGCGCGCCCGGCGGGGGGCGAGGGTGGGGCCATGCCGCAGATCACCGTCGACTACTCCGCCGCCCTCGACGACACCTTCGACCGCCGGGGCTACGCCCGCGCCCTGCACCCGGTGGTCGTCGCGACGGTCGCCGCCCGCACCGAGGCGTGCAAGACCCGCACGCGCCGCACCGAGGACTTCACCGTCGGGGACGGCACGGGTCGCGACGCCGTGGTCCACGTGGAGGTCGCCCTGCTCGCCGGCCGCACGGAGGAGGCGAAGGCGCGCCTGTCGGAGGCCGCGGCCGCGCTCGTACGGGACTTCCTGAAGCCGGTCGAGGGGCTCACCGTGCACGTCTCCGCTGAGGTCAGGGACCTCGACGCGTCCTACCGCAAGGCCTGACCCGCCGGCACCCCACCGACCGCGGCCGGTACGGGGGCACCGGCCGTCGCCGCGGTCCCCGTCGTGGCCGTGGCCGTCGTGGCCGTCGCCGTCGCTGTCGCGAGGAGCGCGGCGAGCCGTCCCACCAGGTCGCCGAACGGCCCGTCGGCCGGCTCGTCGGCGAGCATGCGGGTCACGAGGGCGGCCATGTCGGCGTCGTACGCGGCGCTCACCGCCGCCAGCGCCGCGAAGTCGTGCACCAGCTGCACCTCCAGCTCGCCACGCGGCACCCGGCGCCCGTCCAGCCAGATCAGCGCCGTCGACTCGGCCAGCGCCACCCACGACCGCACCACCAGGTCCAGCCGGGCGGGCGGGGTGCCGCGCACGCCGAGGTGGTCCAGGATCTGATTCCGCGCGGCCCGCCGCACCTCGTCGATCATCGCGTACGCGGCGGGCACCGCGCCGTCCGCGCGGGCTCCGGCCGCGAAACCGGCGGGCCCGCCGCGCATCAGGGCGGAGAAGCCCGGCCCGTGCTCCTCGACGAAGTCGAAGAACCGCCCCATCACGCGCACCAGCCGCGCGCCGAGCGGCCCGTCGTGCGGTTCGGCGAACCGGCTCGCCAGGTCGTCCGCGGCCCGCCGCAGCGCGGCCTCGTACAGGCTCTGCTTGCCGGGGAAGTAGTGGTACACCAGCGGCCGCGAGATGCCCGCGGCGGCGGCGATCTCGTCGATCGACACCTCGTCGGGGGAACGGTTGCTGAACAGCTCCAGCGCGACCCCGATCAACTGCTGGCGGCGCTCCTCGACGCCCATCCGTCTGCGCACCCCGGTCGTCATGCGGACAGCCTAACCGCCGGGCTTCGAACAGAGGTCGCGGCACGGTCCGTTACGCTCCCGGCATGACCACATCGGACCAGGACGGAACGGGCGCGGTGGACGCCCCGGGCACCCCGTCCCCGGACACCCCGCGCACCCCTCCGATACCGGCGCCGGAACCCGCCGACGACGACGCCCCGGAGGAGGCCCGCGACGGGCTGACCCCGCGCCAGGCGCGCCACCTGAGGGTCGCCGTGGCGACGGTCGTCCTGGTGACCCTCGCGGTGGTCCTGGCGCTGCGCCTGGCGAGCCGTACGTCCGTCCTGGTCGTCGGCGTCTACGGACTGGCCATGATCCTGTGCGGCGTGGTGATCGAGCTGAGCCGCCACGGCCGCACCCGGCTGGGCACCTGGCTCCTCGGCACGGGCCTGCTCGCCGCCCTCGTCGCCGACTGGCTCCTGCTGCCGTAACGCCGCCGCACCCTCCGGGACCCGCTGTCGGCACGCGCCGCGGAGGCCCTGTCAGCGCCGGTACGACACGTGCGGCGCCCCGGCGCCCACGGCGGCCGGCGCCGACCGGCCCGCCGCGGGAGGGCCCGCCGCCCCGCCGCAGGACGGCCCGGCCGGGTCAGGCCCGACCGGAAGTGCCCCGGCCGGGGCACCGCAACCGCGGTGGCGCCACCCCGGCCCGCCGGACCGGGCCGGTCGTCGGCGGTCAGCGCAGGGCGTCGATCCGGGTCCCGTCCTCCAACGTCCCGGAGAGCTCGGCCCGCGCCCCCCGCTCCGCCTCGACGGCCAGCAACCGCCCCTCGGAACGCCCCTCCACGCCGCCCGACGTCGCCAGCGACGCCACCCGCGCACTGCCCGCCGCGAGCACGTACCACCGGTCGTCGGGGTCCTTCCACACCACGCCGGCCAGCACGTCCGGCCGGCGGGTGCCGCAGGCCGGGGAGTCCTGGGCCCGCGCCGCGACGGCGCCCGCCGTGACCGGCGCCCCCGGCGGGGCCTCCGGCGCGGGCGCCTGGAACTGGGCCAGCACCCGGCTGCCCGGGCCGCGCCAGGTCTCCGCGCGGGTGCACAGCCACGCCGCCGTACCGGTGCCCGAGCCGGGCAGCTCCTGCTCGGCGAAGCGCCACGAGTTCACCGACCGCACGCCCAGCGCCCGCATCGACGGCAGCAGGCACGCCGTACGCGCCCACTCCAGGCGGGCCCGGCCGCCCGCCACGTCCACCGGGGACGCCGGCGGGCCTGACGTGAGCCGCGCCGGGGCCAGCTCGCCCAGGTCGGTCAGGACCCGCGTCGACACCCCGTCCCGCACCTCCAGCACGTCCCACGAGCGGCAGTCGCTCGCCGCGGCCGGGCTCTGCATCGGCGCCGTCACGCCGTCCGCGTCCCGCTCCAGCGGCCGGGCCGCGTCGTCCGGCACCAGCAGGTCCCGCACGGCCGTGCCGCGCACCCACGGCGCCGTCAGGTAGCGGACGTTGGCGTGCGTGCGCCCCACGACCAGGGCCGCGGAGGACGCCGTGTCCGCCCCGTCCGTCCGGGCGAAGTCCAGCGCCGCCACGTCCGTGCCGTCCTGCGGCTCCGCGTACCGCACCGCCCGCAGCCCGTCGTGGAAGAGCACGACACGGGCGTTGTCCACCTCGCCCGCGAACAGGAGCTGCGGCGGGCCCGCCGGCGGGCCGGGCAGCGTCCCGGGCGTCGCCGACGCCTGCACCTTCGGCCCGGGCCGCGCCCACACCGCCAGCGCCCGCCGCAGCAGCGCCTCGTCGTCGACCAGCCCGCCGCGCGCCGGCCACACCGTGAAGTCCGTGCGCGAGGAGCTCTGCCAGGCGGCGGGCGCGGCCCGGAGCAGCTTCGCCGGGTCGAGCGCCGCCTCCGCGGCCGGGTTGAGCGCGTACGGCGGGGCCGCCGCGCCGTCGGGTCCCCAACCGTCGCCCGGCAGCGCCAGCAGCGCCCCGCACACCACCGCGGCCGCCAGCGCCGCCAGCGCCGCCCGGGTGTGCTGCCGGCGCCGCATCAGGTCGGTGGGCCTGCCCTGGAGCGAGCACGGGTCGAACTCGGGCGACTCCAGCAGCGTGCCGCCGCCCGCCCCGCCCGGCGTCTCCACGCCGTCCGCCTCCGCCAGCGCCGCCTTCGGATCCGCGACCCCGGCCGCGGCCAGCACGCGCCGTACCTCCGCCTCACCCTGCCGCTCCAGGCCCCGCAGCACGTACGCCGCGCGACCGGGCCCCGACAGGGCCGCCAGCCGCTGGTCCAGGGCCAGTTCGTCGGCACCGCCGGACCGGGGGAACAGCCGCAGCCCCCACACCTGCGGCAGCAGCGGCGGCAGCTGCGCCCGCTTCGGCCACCCGCCGCGGCCGAGCGGCAGCCCGGCCTCCAGGGCCTGCCGCAGCACCCGCCCCCGCACGTACGCGTACCCGGGGTCGACGGCGTCCTCCGGGCGGCGCTGCACGGGCATCGCCGCCCCCTCGCCCGCCGCGGCGCGGCGCCGGGGCAGCGACCGCTGGACCAGGGCGTGCGCGGTGAGGACGCGCCGGTGGCGGCCGAGGGCGGGCGGCAGCACCAGATAGGCGATACGGACGAGCCGCGGATAGTGCTCGACGAGCGCCGCCTCGGCCTGTTCCACGTCGACGGGGGCGTGGGTGGCGGCCGCGGCGCCCGGATCGGCGGCCTGACGACTGTGCTGGGCTTCCTGGGTGCTCACGTTCAGCAGAACGAGCGACGGTGGGGATGGTCACCTCCCGCCCCTCATGTCGTTGGCGGCCCCGGGGGCTCCGGACCACCGCGCGGAGGGGGACATTCACGGTGGTTCGGGCGGGCGTCGGGCGTTACCCCGGGTTCGCCCACGGAACAGGGGTGCGAAAAGGCAGCATGGGCGGATGCGTACGGAGCGAACTCGTATGGCCGTGTCCACCGCGACCCTGGTGGCCGTCGCCGCCCTGGCGTCCTGCACCGCGGGCGGAGGGCCGGGCGGGGGAGCCGGCCACGGCGGCGGGGGCGGGCACGCCGCGCCGTCGGCGGCGAGCGGCACCCTGGAGCAGCTGGCGGAGCGCGCCGGGTGCACGCCGGCCGTCCAGACGGACGCCGAGGAACTGCGGCAGGCCGACTGCCGGACGAAGTACGGGCGGTACGTCCTCGCCACCTTCTCCACCGACCGCGGGCAGCGCGAGTGGATCAACACCGCGAAGGACTACGGCGGCAGCTATCTCGTCGGGCGCAAGTGGGTGGCGGTCGCGGAGCCGGCGGTCATAAAGGAGCTGCGCGGCCGGCTCGGTGGTGAGGTCGAGACCGCCGTCCCGCACCAGACGGGGGGCGGGGAGGGGACCTCGGACCACCACGGGAGCTGACCGCGCAGCGGGGGTGTGGGGGGTGTCGGGGTGTGTGGGGGGGTGACGGGGGACGAGGAGTGTGGGGCCCGCGGGCTGTGGGGCCCGCGGGCTGTGGGGCCCGCGGGGGAATCCGCTCCGGCGCCGGTCAGGCGCAGCGGCGTCCGGTGTTGATGCAGCCCACCATCCGCGTCATCAGACGGCTGTCGAAGACGTTGATGAAGTCACCGTGGTCGGTGACCGGCTTGTGGAGCTGCTCGGGGAACGAGTCCACGGCGAAGACGCTCCCCGGCGGCACGTCGTAGACGACCCGCTGCACCAACTGGGGGATGGCGCGGAAGCCGCTCGGACAGCGCCCGTCGTCGTCGGCGAAGGCCACGTGCGTCCGGTGGTTGGCGCTGTCGGTGTTGCGGCCGTCCCAACAGCTCTGGAACCGGAACGTCCGCACCACGTCGCTGCCCTGGGGGCACAGCGGGTACTTGTCGGTCAGCTCCCGGTCCTCCAGGCCGGTGCAGCTCCATGACGCGTTGGCGTTCGTGAGGCCGTTGGTGAACGCCTTGGCGTCGCCCGTGATGATCCGCAGGAACCTGGGCATGGCGGTGACCTGGGACACCGGGCTGCCGACGAAGTCGAGGGTCACCTCGGTCGGGGTGAGGATCCGCCCGACGTTCCGGTCCTTGCCGCCGCCGTCCTCGCCGGCGTCCGCCTCGTCCCGCCCGTCCTGCACGCGCAGCACGGGCCAGTAGTACGTGGACCGGTCGCCCTGGTTGCGGCAGCTGGTCCGGCCGTTCGCCAGGGTCCTGTTGTCGGAGAACGCGTCCGTGGCCTGGTTGCCGACGTAGTCGTGCATGTGGTGGGCGCCGTTGCGGACGCCGGGCGCGACGATGACGTTGTCCGGGTTGAACTTCTTGTTCTCGTTGCGTCCGCACGAGGTGGTGAAGGTGCCCGTGGAGGCGCCGCGCCGCTGCCGCGGCGCCCGGACGTTGGGCTGGACGGAGGCGATGTCGGCGAAGTCGCCCGCGACGGGACCGTTCCCGGCCTGGCCGCCCTGACCGCCCTGGTCCTGACCGTCCTGGTCCCGGCCGTCCTGGTCCTGGCCGTCCTGGTCCTGGTCCTGGCCCTGGTCACCACTCTGGTCCTGGCCGCCGTCCTGACCCTGGCCGTCCTGGCCGTCGCCCTGGTCCTGCTCCTGGCCCTGGGTGTCGTCGCCGCGCAGGGTGCAGGGTGCCAGGCCCTCCATGCCCTGCGGCCGCTCGGCGACCCGGCCGATCGCCACCGCGATGCGCTCGATGCTCGCCAGCCGCTCCTGCCGCAGCGGGCCGAGGATGGCGTTCTCCGCGAACGCGGGGTCCTGCTGGATCCGTTCGCGGGACTGGGCGAGCCGCTGGTACGCGTCGGTGACGCGGTTGTCGATCCGGGCCAGCTCCAGGTCCACCTCCCCGCGCGCCCGGTCGGGCATGTCCTCGGGCAGTCCGTCGGCGACCTCGGGGCAGTCGATGGTCGACGGCTGCTGTCCCGCGTTCCTCACCTCCGGCCGCGCCTGCTGCTGGTCGGAGGGGCCCGAACGGCCCTCTCCCGCCGACGCGTAGACGTTCACCGCCAGCAACCCGCCCCCGCCCAGGACCAGGGCGGCGGTTGCGGCGACGGCCCGGTTGGCCACCGTCGAGCGTTTTCGTGTGCGTCCCATGGAACTCCAATCCCGGCAGGGGAACAGCTCCGTTCCATACGGACGGGACGCCCGCGGCGTTCACCGCCCGCGTGAACGCGGCCCACGGGAGTGGGAACGCGGCCCACGGGCGTGGGAACGCGGCCCACGGGCGTGGGACACCGGTCGGCTACAGCCCCAGGACCTCCGCCTCCCGCGCGGGGTCCAGGCCCACCGGGTCCCGGTCCGGCCGTCGTGGTGCCCGCCCGCCGAGCCCGCACAACCACGCCCAGGTGTCGGCGACGGTCTCCTCCACCGGCCGGCAGCGCAGGCCCGCCGCGAGCGCCTTGCTCACGTCGGCCCCGTGCATGGCGTCGTGCAGTTCTCCCGGCGGGGTCCACACCGGAAGGTCGGACCACGGCTCGACCCCCGCGGCGAGGATCGTGCCCGGGTCCGTCCAGCGCAGCTCGGCATCGGAACCGGTCGCCCGCAGGCACGCCTCCAGCAGCGCCTCCATCGTCGTGTGCCCCGGCCGGCTCACCAGGTCGTACGGCCCGGCCAACCCGCCCTCCACCGCGTCGAGCAGCCATCCCGCCAGGTCGCGGGCGTCGACGTACTGCAACGGCAGGTCGCGCGGCCCCGGCGCCAGGACCGGCCCACCGCGCGCCACCCGGTTGAGCCACCACGGCAGCCGGCCGATGTTCTCCCCGGGCCCGAGGATCAGGCCGGCGCGCACCAGCAGCGTCCGCTCGGGGCCGAACGCCCCGACCGCCGCCAGCTCGCCGCCCCGCTTGGCGCGCGGGTACGGCACGTCGTCGCCGTCGTCGGGCGACGCCTCCACGACCGGCTTGTCCTCCCGCAACTCCGCCACGAGCGGCCACTCGTACACCGAGCAGCTGGACACGTACGCGTAGCGGTCCACGCGGTCCGCCAGCAGCCGCGCCGCGTCGCGGACCACGCGCGGAGCGCCCGACCACGTGTCGACGACCGCGTCCCACGTCCCCTCGCGGAGCGCCGCGAGCCCCGCGCCGTCCGGCGCCGCCCGGTCCCCGTGCAACACCGCGGTCCCCGGGGGCGGGGCGTGCCGCCCCCGGTGGAAGACCGTCACATCCCAGTCCCGGGCGACGGCCGCCTCCGCCACCGCCCGCCCCACGAACTCCGTACCGCCCAGAATCAAGAGCCTCATGATCACGACTGTGCCCGCGCCAGTCCGCGACGCCCACCGTTTCCGCTACCGGAGGAACAGCCGGAAGCGCGGCTTCCGCCCCGGGATGGGAGCATGTTTCGGCCATGACCTCCACCCGCTCGCCGCTCCGTTCCCTGCGTGCCGCGCTCTTCGCCGCGGTGTGCGTGGTGCTGTCCGCGACGGGGCACGCCGTCCAGTCCGAGCATCGGGTACCGGTGGGGGCGCTCCTCGTGGCCTCCGCCCTGACCTGGTCACTCGCCTGGGCGGCCGCCGGGCGCCGACGCGGGGCGCCGTTGATCGGAACGGGGCTCGTCTCCGTACAGACGGTCATGCACCTGACGTTCACGCTGGCACAGCACCGCCACGTCCCGTCGGCTCACCATGGCCATTTCGGCCACCAGGAACAGGCGGTATCGCTGCTGCCTTCGGGTGGCATGTTCGCCGCGCACCTGGGTGCGGCGGCCGTCTGCGCCGTCTGGCTGGCCCACGGCGAGAGGGCCCTGTTCCGCCTCGCGCGCACCGCCTTCGTGCCGTTGCGCCCGCCGCTGACCCCGGTACGCCTCCCGTCCGCGCCGCCCCCGCCGCGCGCCCGGGCCCGCGCCGGCGACCGCCGCCGCGCCGGCGCCGTCCTCGCGCACGCCCTGTCCCGGCGCGGCCCGCCCCCGGCCCCCGCCTCCCGCACCACGGCCCCCGCGGCGTCGCACGGCTGACCCGGGGGGCCGGTCAGCCCTGCCCCCGTACGCGGTCACCGCGCCGACACCGAGGAAGCCCATGCGCACGCAGTCCCCCTCGTCACGACCAACCCCCCACTCGCCCGACCCCCGGACCACCGACCCGACCGACGAGGACCCGTCGCCCGACCCGCGGACATCCGCTCCCCACTCGCCCGACCCGCGGACATCCGACCGGCAGTCGCCCGCCCCCGCCCGGGGCGGCACCTGGAGCGCCCTGCGCCCCCTGGTCCTGCGCCTCCACTTCCACGCGGGCCTGCTCATAGCCCCGTTCCTGCTCGTCGCCGCCGCCAGCGGGCTGCTGTACGCGCTCTCCTTCCAGGCGGAGGAGGTCGTCTACCGCAACGAGCTGGAGGCCCCGGTCGGCGAGCGGGTCCTCCCCCTCGCCGAGCAGGTCGACGCCGCCCGCCGCGCCCACCCGGACGCCACCGTGACCGCCGTGTGGCCCGCCCCCGAGGAGGGCGCCACGACCCGGGTGCTCATGACGGGTCCCCAGGTCGGGGAGGGCACGTCCCTCGCCGTCTTCGTCGACCCGTACACCGCCCGGGTACGCGGCGCCCTGCCCAGCTACGGCAGCTCCGGCGCGCTCCCGCTGCGGACCTGGCTGGACGAGCTCCACCGCGACCTCCACCTGGGCGAACCCGGCCGCCTCTACAGCGAACTGGCCGCCGCCTGGCTGTGGGTCGTCACGCTCGGCGGGCTGCTGCTGTGGATCGGCCGCCGACGCACCGCCCGCCGCGCCAGGGCCCTGCTCCTGCCGGAGGGCGGCCCCCGCTCCCGCCGCCGCACCCTGTCCTGGCACGGCTCCGTCGGCCTCTGGGCGTCGGCCGGCCTGCTCGGCCTCTCGGCCACCGGCCTGACCTGGTCGACGTACGCGGGCGAGAACATCGCCTCCGTACGGGAGCGACTGGGCGGCGTCACGCCCACCGTCTCCGCCGCCCTCGGCGCCGCCCCGGCCGGCGGCGACGCCCACGAGGGCCACGGCGCCCACCACGGCCCCGCCGCGCCGGCCGCGGGCGGCACGGACGTCGGCGTGGACCGGGCGGTGGAGGCGGCCCGCGCGGTGGGCGTCGACGGCCGGATCGCCGTCACGCTGCCCACCGACGGCAAGGGGTACGTCGTCAAGGAGACCGACACGCAGTTCCCCGTCCACCTCGACCAGGCCGCGGTCGACCCGGCGACCGGCGAGGTCCTCGACACGCTGCGGTTCGCCGACCACCCGCTCCTCGCCAAGTTGACCCGCTTCGGCATCGACGCGCACACCGGCGTCCTCTTCGGCCTCGCCAACCAGCTGGCCCTCGCCGCGCTCGCGCTCGCCCTGGTCCTGCTCGTGCTGTGGGGGTACCGCATGTGGTGGCTGCGCCGCCCCGCCCGCCCGGTGGCGCCCGGCGCCTGGCGCCGCGTCCCCGTGCCGCTCCTGCTGCCGCTCGCGGCGGGTACGGCCCTGGTCGGCTGGTTCCTGCCGCTGCTCGGCCTCAGCCTGTCGGCGTTCCTGGTGGTGGACGCCGCGCGGTCGGCCGTCTCCCGCCGCCGACGGCGCACCGCCGGGACCGCCTGAGCGGGCGGACCCCGCCGGGGCGGAGGAAGCAGGGGAGCGCCCCCACCGGACGGTTCCGGTGGGGGCGCTCCCCGCGTACGGACGGACCCCGTGGGTCCGCGTGCCGTCAGACCTGGCCGGCCTTCTCCAGGGCCTCGCAGCAGGTGTCCACCAGCAGGCGGGTCACCGTGTACGGGTCGACGTTGGCGTTCGGGCGGCGGTCCTCGATGTAGCCCTTGCCGTCCTTCTCGACCTGCCACGGGATGCGGACCGACGCGCCGCGGTCCGAGACGCCGTAGCTGTACTCGTTCCACGGGGCGGTCTCGTGCAGACCGGTCAGGCGGTCGTCGATGCCCGCGCCGTAGTTCTTGACGTGGTCCATCGGCTTGGAGCCCTCACCGAGCGCCTCGCACGCGGTGACGATCGCGTCGTAGCCCTCGCGCATCGCCTTGGTGGAGAAGTTGGTGTGCGCGCCGGCGCCGTTCCAGTCGCCCTTGACCGGCTTGGGGTCGAGGGTGGCGGAGACGCCGAAGTCCTCGGCGGTGCGGTAGAGCAGCCAGCGGGCGACCCACAGCTGGTCCGAGACCTCCAGCGGCGCCAGCGGGCCGACCTGGAACTCCCACTGGCCGGGCATGACCTCGGCGTTGATGCCGGAGATGCCCAGGCCCGCCTTCAGGCAGTTCTCCAGGTGCGCCTCGACGACGTCACGGCCGAAGATCTCGTCGGAGCCGACACCGCAGTAGTAGCCGCCCTGCGCGGCCGGGAAGCCGCCCTCGGGGAAGCCGAGCGGGCGGGAGCCCTTGAAGAAGGTGTACTCCTGCTCGATGCCGAAGATCGGCTCCTGCGCGGCGAACCTCTCCGCGACCTCGGCCAGCGCGGCACGCGTGTTGGACGCGTGCGGCGTCATGTCCGTGTCGAGGACCTCGCACAGGACGAGGATGTCGTCACCGCCGCGGATCGGGTCGGGGCAGGAGAAGACCGGCTTCAGGACGCGGTCGGAGGCGTGGCCCTCGGCCTGGTTGGTGCTGGACCCGTCGAACCCCCAGATCGGCAGGTCGGCGACGTCGGTGGGGGCGGAGCCGACCAGTATCTTCGTCTTCGAGCGGAGCTTGGCGGTCGGCTCGGTGCCGTCGATCCAGATGTACTCAGCCTTGATGGTGGTCACGGGGGCCTCATCCTTCGCGGGTGCAGCGGTATGCCGCGCAGCTTCGCAACAGGGGGTTTCCCGGTGGTTGCCCGTGTGTGAACCACGTGTTACCCGGCTTTCCGGCCCGGTCGGCCCGCCGGGTGCGCGCCCGCGACGGTCCCGGCCTCCACCGCCCGCGGCCCTTGCCGACTCGGCCCCGGCCCGGCGGACACGGCGCGGCCCGACTCGGCCCGGCCCCGGCGGTCCCGGCGTCGGCGGACACGGGCGGGCGGTGGCGCCGCGCGCCGGGCGGGGCCCCGGTCCGGTGCGGTCCGTGGCGGGCGGGCAGACTGGCGGGCATGGACAAGGTACGCATCGGACTCCTCGGTACCGGCCCCTGGGCCACCCGCACCCACGCCCCCGCCCTGGCGGCGCACCCCGGAGTGGAGTTCGCCGGCGTGTGGGGGCGGCGGCCCGACGCGGCCGCCGAGCTGGCCGCCGCGTACGGCACGCGGGCCCACGAGGACGTCGACGCCCTGTTCGCCGCGAGCGACGCCGTGGCGTGCGCGCTGCCGCCCGACGTCCAGGCGCCGCTCGCCGTGCGGGCCGCGGCGGCCGGCTGCCACCTGCTGCTCGACAAGCCGGTCGCCACGACCGTCGCGGCCGCCCGTGAGGTCGCGCTGGCCGCCGAGAAGGCCCAGGTCGCGTCCGTGGTCTTCTGCACGCTGCGGTTCGCCGGGGACACCGCGCCGTGGATCGACGAGCAGGCGGCGGCCGGCGGCTGGTTCCTCGCCCGGGGGCACTGGCTCGGCGCGCTCTTCTCGCCCGGCTCCACCAGCGCGTACGCCGCCTCCCCATGGCGGCGGGAGAAGGGCGCGCTGTGGGACGTCGGCCCCCATCTGCTGTCGGTGCTGCTGCCGGTCCTCGGCGACGTGACGGGGATCGCGGCCGCCACGGGCCCGCGCGACACCCGCCACCTCACCCTGAGCCACGCCTCCGGGGCGGACAGCGCCCTCACCGTGACGCTGAGCGCCCCGGAGGCGGCGGCGGAGGCGGGCCTCACGCTCTTCGGCGAGCGCGGGCGCGTGACGATGCCCCGCTGGGGCGACGCGGTCGCGTCGTACACGACGGCCGTGGACGCGCTGCTCACCGCGGCCCGCACCGGGGAGCCGCACGCGTGCGACGCGCGGTTCGGGCTGCGGATGACGGAGGTCCTGGCGGAGGCCGAGGCCCTCGCGACGGGCCGGCCCTCCTAGCCGACGCGCTCGACGCGCGCCTTGCGGACGAGGAACCTGCCGGGTTCCCGCACCTGCTCGAAGGCCGCGGCGTTGAGGAGGACGCAGCTCCCGGAGGCGGAGGTGACCTCGACGGTGGTGGACCTGCCGTTGTCGAGGTTGGTGACCTTCAGGCGCGTACCGGTGGGGAAGCGGTCGCTGGACGCGGCGGGGGCACCGGCCTCGCCGGAGAGCGTGACGGTCGACCCGGCGCACACCACCTCACCGCCCGCGCCGCCGTCGCCGCCCTCCGCGGGCGGCTGCTGCCCGGCGGACGGCCGGGCGTCACCAGGGGCACCGGCGCCCGAACCGGCACCGGCGCCCGAACCGGCACCGGCACCGCCTGTACCGGCACCCGCACCGGCACCGCCCGCCTGGGCACCGCCGGTGTCGCACCCGCCGGCCGCCTGCTTGCGCCGGATCTCCTCGATCACCGCGAGCCGGTTGGCGATCCGCGCCTCCGACTGCGCGTCGGGCCGGGCCCGCTGACCGGCGATGAACTGCTCGTTGTTCCGCAGGGCGGTGGCCAGCCCGTCACAGGCCACGGACGCCTGGCTGGTACCGGTCAGCACGACCGCCGTACCACCCGCCAGCACGGCCGTACCGACGAGGAGGGCCAGCTTCCTGTTGCGGCTGAGGGTCTTCTTGCGTGACACGAGGGGCTCCTGTTCCCCGGCCGCCCGGGGAAGCGGCGGCCGGATCGACGGTTGCGCGTTGCCCCTACGTACGGCCGGCGCCCCGCGCCCGCTCAGCTCCCGGCCCGAGGCCGCCTCAAGCCCGCCTCGACGCCGCCTCAAGCGCGGGCTCCCGGGGCCGCCCCCTTCCGCGTCGGGACTACGACCGGGACAGGGCGTCCCGCACGGCCTCCTCCGACCGCCCCACGACCGCCGTACCGTCGTCGGCGGTGATGATCGGCCGCTGGATGAGCTTCGGATGCGCGGCGAGGGCCTCGATCCAGCGCTCCCGTGACGCCTCGTCACGGTCCCAGTCCCGCATGCCCGACTCCTTCGCGACGGCCTCCTCGGTGCGGGTGATGTCCCACGGTTCCAGACCGAGCCGGCCCAGCACGTCACGGATCTCGGCGGCGGAGGGCACGTCCTCCAGGTACCGGCGGACCGTGTAGTCGGCGCCCTCCTCGTCGAGCAGCCGAAGGGCGCCACGGCACTTGGAACAGGCGGGGTTGATCCAGATCTCCATACCGCACACGGTACCCGCGCCGACCCCGCAAAGCCCGTCTGGCCAGGGCCGATTGTCAGTGCCCGCCGGTAGACTGGAGTCAGTCAGTGAGGGTCCGGGGGAGGCCCCTCACGCCGCGTACCAGGAGGTCGCCGATGGCCGTCGCCACCGTCACGCCACTGCCCCTCGAACCCTGGAAGCCCCTGCAGAAGAAGCCGCTCCCGGCCGGTCGGCCGCGCGAGTGGTACGTGTGCCACAACCGCCGTCTGAAGGCCATGCGCCTGGCGATCGCCCTGCTCGACTCGGGCGTGTACATCGCCTCGAAGGCCGACGACCGGACCATACGGAACACGGCGCAGCACCTCGGGGTCCACCCGCCGTCGGACGCGACGTGCCGGATGGTGCGCTCGCTGATCCGCTCGGGCCGCTAGGACGCCCACCCGCCCGCCCGGCGCGGTCCACGGGCGGTACGGCTCCGCGCCGTACCGCCCCACGGGCCCGCCGCCGGACCGCCCGCCGTCCGCCCGGACTCCGGGACCCACCAGCCCCACCTTCCACACCACTTCATCCCGTACCGCGGCGGGCGACCCACCGAGTGGCTACGGTCGTCCCATGGCTCCCGCCCGTCCCCGCGTCACCGACGACCAGCGCCGCGCCCGGCTCGCGGTCCGCCACCACCTGGCACCGTCCGCCCGCGCGGCGACGGCCGAGGAGGTCGCGGCGTCCCTCACGGCCCTGCACGGCACCGACCCCGCCACCGTCCACCTGGCGGCCGGCGCCCGGCTCGCCTCCGAGGTCGCTCCGCACGGCCCCGTACCGGCCATGGAGCGGGCCTTGTACGAGGACCGCACCCTGGTCCGCATGCACGGCATGCGCCACACCGTCTTCGTCGTCCCCACCGCCCTCGCCCCGGTGGTCCAGTCGTCCACCACGCACGCCGTGGCCGCGCGCGAACGCGCCTCGTTCCTCAAGCAGGTGACCGCGGGCAGCGACCTCACCGCCGACTGGCTGGCGGAGGTGGAGGGCGCCACCCTCGCCGCCCTGGAGCGCCTCGGCGAGGCGACGGCCACCGAACTGGCCGACGAGGAGCCGCGACTGCGGGAGCGGTTCACGTACGGCCCGGGCACCTCCTACGCCCAGCAGCAGGCCGTCTCGTCACGCCTGCTGCGGGTCCTCGGCACCGAGGGGCGGGTGGTGCGCGGCAGGCCGCTCGGCGGGTGGACGTCCAGCCGGTTCCGCTGGGCCGTCGCCCCACCGCTGCCCGACCTCCCGCCGGCCGAGGCCCGGGCGACGCTGACCCGCCACTGGCTGGCCACGTACGGCCCGGCCACGGAGGCCGACCTCACGTGGTGGACGGGCTGGCGCGTCACCGACGCCCGCAAGGCCCTGGCGGCCGTCTCCGCGCAGGAGGTCACCCTCGACGACACCACGACCGCCTACGTCCTCCCGGACGACGCGAACACCCCCGACGCCCCGGACACCCCCGGGGCCCCGGCCACCGCCGGACCCTGGGCGGCGCTGCTCCCCGCCCTGGACCCGACGGCCATGGGCTGGCGCGAGCGCGACTGGTACCTCGACCCGGACCACCGCCCGGCCCTCTTCGACCGCAGCGGCAACATCGGCCCCACCGTCTGGTGGAACGGCCGGATCGTCGGCGGCTGGGCGCAGCGCCCGGACGGCGAACCGGTCTGGCGCCTGCTGACCGACCCCGGCGCCGAGGCCCGGGCCGCCGTGGAGGCCGAGGCCGCCCGCCTGCACACGTGGCTGCACGGCACCCGCGTCACCCCGCGCTTCCGCACCCCCCTGGAACGCGAGCTCTCCGCCTGACCGGCTCTCCGCCTCTTCGCTCCCGCCCCTTCGCCCCCGGGGCCACGACGCACGACGCGCGAACGCCGCCGGCCGCGCCCTCCCCCGAGGGGGACGGCGCGGCCGGCGGCGTGGCGAGCGGGGCGCGGCCGAAGGCCGGGCCCGGGGCGCTCTAGAGGTCGAAGTACAGCTCGAACTCGTGCGGGTGCGGGCGCAGCTGGATCGGGGCGATCTCGTTGGTGCGCTTGTAGTCGATCCACGTCTCGATCAGGTCGGACGTGAAGACGCCACCCGCCTGCAGGTACTCGTTGTCCGCCTCCAGGGCCTCCAGGACCGCGGGGAGGGACGTCGGGACCTGGGCGACGCCCGCGTGCTCCTCGGGGGCGAGCTCGTAGAGGTCCTTGTCGATCGGCTCGGCCGGCTCGATCTTGTTCTTGATGCCGTCCAGGCCGGCGAGGAGCAGCGCCGAGAACGCCAGGTACGGGTTCGAGGACGGGTCCGGGGCGCGGAACTCGACGCGCTTGGCCTTCGGGTTCGAGCCGGTGATCGGGATGCGCATCGCGGCGGAGCGGTTGCGCTGCGAGTACACGAGGTTGACCGGGGCCTCGAAGCCGGGGACCAGGCGGTGGTACGAGTTCACCGTCGGGTTGGTGAAGGCCAGCAGCGACGGGGCGTGCTTGAGGATGCCGCCGATGTAGTAGCGGGCGGTGTCCGACAGGCCGGCGTAGCCCTGCTCGTCGTAGAAGAGCGGCTCGCCACCGGCCCACAGGGACTGGTGGACGTGCATGCCCGAGCCGTTGTCGCCGAAGATCGGCTTCGGCATGAAGGTCGCGGTCTTGCCGTTGCGCCAGGCGACGTTCTTCACGATGTACTTGAAGAGCATCAGGTCGTCGGCGGCGGCGAGGAGCGTGTTGAACTTGTAGTTGATCTCCGCCTGGCCGGCGGTGCCGACCTCGTGGTGCTGGCGCTCGACCTGGAGGCCGGCCTTCTCCAGCTCCAGGGAGATCTCGGCGCGCAGGTCGGCGAAGTGGTCGACCGGCGGGGCCGGGAAGTAGCCGCCCTTGTAGCGGACCTTGTAACCGCGGTTGTCCTCGACCGCACCGGTGTTCCAGGCGCCGGCCTCGGAGTCGATGTGGTAGAAGCCCTCGTTCGCCGAGGTGGCGAAGCGGACGCTGTCGAAGACGTAGAACTCGGCCTCGGGGCCGAAGAACGCGGTGTCGGCGATGCCGGTGGAGGCGAGGTACGCCTCGGCCTTCTTCGCGATGTTGCGCGGGTCGCGGCTGTACTGCTCGCCCGTGATCGGGTCGTGGATGAAGAAGTTGATGTTCAGCGTCTTGTCCCGGCGGAACGGGTCGAGACGCGCCGTCGACAGGTCCGCGCGCAGCGCCATGTCGGACTCGTGGATGGCCTGGAAGCCGCGGATCGACGAACCGTCGAAGGCGAGCTCCTCGGACGGGTCGAACGCCGTCGCCGGGATCGTGAAGTGCTGCATCACTCCCGGGAGGTCACAGAACCGGACGTCGACCATCTTGACGTCGTTGTCCTTGATGAACTTCTTGGCCTCGTCGGCGTTCTGGAACATCCAACTCCTCCTACTCCCACCCGGGGGAGGGCGGGGTTGCAGCTCGATCGTGCGGCCAGTGCGGTGGCACACGGTGGACCCGACCATAGGGACGCGTGATTTCTCAAGCATGACCCATTTGTTTCGCCCAAGTTAACCGGCGCGGCCCCCACCGGCGGCCGCGGCCCGGGGGAACGGCGGTCCGCGGCGACCCGGACCCCGTCGACCGGGGAGGGGCGCAGTACCGTGTACGGGTGGACAACAGGCAAGCAATCGGATCGTGGCTCTCGGGACCGCGTGCGGCGGCCGAGGAGATGGGCGCCGACTTCGGCTACCGGGGCGAGCGGCTCGGGCTGCCGGAGGAGGGGCCCGGCTCCGTCGCCCCGCTCGGACGCCGGTTCGGGGCGCTCTTCATCGACTGGTCCCTGTGCATGCTCATCGCATACGGGCTGATCACCGGAGGTGACTGGAGCGCGTCGGGCAACTGGGCCCTCGGTGTGCTCTTCGTCCTCGGTGTCCTGACCGTCGGGACCGTGGGCGCCACCCCCGGCAAGCGGCTCCTGGGCCTGCGCGTCATCGCCGAGGACGGCCGGCGGCTCGGCTTCGGGCGCGTCGTCGTCCGTACGGCGCTGCTGTGCCTCGCCGTCCCCGCCCTGGTCTGGGACCGCGACGGCCGCGGCCTCCACGACCGGCTCGCGCGCGCCGTGCAGGTGCGCACGCACTGACGGGACCGGGCGGTGCCGGACGGGACGCAATGACGGGACCGGGCGGTGCCGGACGGGACGCAATGCGGGACCCGGGCGGTGCCGGACGGGACGCAATGCGGGACCCGGGCGGTGCCGGACGGAAAGCACTGACGGGACCGGCAGGACGTACACGACGGACCCGGGCCGGGGTGTCCAGGACCGGAGCCGGGCGGGACGTACGGACGGGAGGGGGCGACCGCCGCGGCGGTCGCCCCCTCCCGTCGTTACACGCTCGGCCCGGTGGCGGGCCGGTCAGCCGGTCAGCGGGACTTCCCGCCGCGCGGCATCCGCATGCCCTTGGGCATGGGGCCCTTCGGCAGCGGCATGTTGCTCATGAGGTCGCCCATGGCCCGCAGCCGGTCGTTCGCCACGGTCACCTGGGCGGCCGTGAGCACCCGCGGCAGCTTCAGCATCGTGGTGCGGACCTTCTTCAGCGGCACCTGGCCCTCGCCGTCACCGACGACGATGTCGTGCACCGGCACGTCGACCACGATCCGGGCCATGCGCTTCTTCTCGGCCGCCAGCAGGCTCTTCAGCCGGTTCGGGTTGCCCTCGGCCACGAGGACGATGCCGGCCCGGCCCACCGCGCGGTGCACGACGTCCTGGCTGCGGTTCATCGCCACCGCCGGGGTGGACGTCCAGCCGCGTCCGACGTTCTGCAGGACCGCCGCGGCGGCGCCCGGCTGGCCCTCCATCTGCCCGAAGGCCGCCTGCTCGGCCCGCCGCCCGAAGACGATCGCCATCGCGAGGAAGGCCAGCAGGAAGCCGAGGATGCCCAGGTAGACCGGGTGCCCGATCAGGAAGCCGATCGCGAGGAGGACGCCGAAGACGACGATCCCCACGCCCGCGATGACAAGCCCGACCTTCGGGTCCGACCGCCGGGTCATCTTGTACGTGAGGGCGATCTGCTTCAGTCGCCCGGGGTTCGCAGCAGCGTCACTGCTGTCTGAGTGTGACTTCCTCGCCATGCTCAGAAGTTTACGTGGCCGACGACGTCCGGCTCGCCGCGGCCTCCCGTACGTGCTCCGCCTCCACCCGCGCCCGGGCGCGGCGGCGGTCCTCCAGCACGGACGTCCAGGCGTTGCGCCGGGCGGTGCGCTGGCCTCCGGCCAGCAGGAGCGCCTCGACGGCGCGCAGGGCACCGGTGACGGACGGGAGGGCGTGGGCGCGTACCTGCTGCTGCCTCGCGGCCTGCATGTCGGGTGTCCCCCTCGGAGAGTGGGCGGATGGGGTGGGGCGGGAGCGCCCGGGGCGCCGCGGAGGCGCGGCGGACCCTGGCGGTGCGTGACTCCATCGTCACCCACTGGTGTTACCAGCGCGTGTCCGGCCGGTCAAACGGCGGCGACGTCGGGGCACCGCCCGTGCGCCACCGCCACCGGCGTCCACCTGCGGCGGGGCGTACGGGCCGGTGCTCCGGCCGTGCCGGACGTCACACCGCGGGGGCCGCCGGGGCCGCCTGTGCGGCGGCGGGCCGCGCCACCGCGCCGCGGGCCTCCATGGCCTGCTGGAACAGTCGGCCGGCGCGGTACGACGAACGGACCAGCGGGCCCGACATGACCCCGGAGTAGCCGATCTCGTCGGCCTCCTCCTTCAGCTCCACGAACTCCTGCGGCTTGACCCAGCGCTCCACGGGGTGGTGGCGGACCGACGGCCGCAGGTACTGCGTGATGGTGATCAGCTCGCAGCCCGCCTCGTGCAGGTCGCGCAGGGCCTCGCTGACCTCCTCGCGGGTCTCGCCCATGCCGAGGATGAGGTTCGACTTCGTGACGAGGCCGGCCTCGCGGGCCTTGGTGATGACCTCCAGCGACCGCTCGTAGCGGAAGCCGGGGCGGATGCGCTTGAAGATCCGCGGCACGGTCTCGACGTTGTGCGCCAGCACCTCGGGGCGGGACGAGAAGACCTCGGCCAGCTGCTCGGGGACGGCGTTGAAGTCGGGGATGAGCAGCTCGACCTTGGTGTGGCCGCCCTCGCGCTCCGCCGTCATGGCGTGGATCTGCCGCACCGTCTCCGCGTACAGCCAGGCGCCGCCGTCCTCCAGGTCGTCGCGGGCGACGCCGGTGATCGTGGCGTAGTTCAGGTCCATCGTGACGACGGACTCGCCGACGCGGCGGGGCTCGTCCCGGTCGAGGGCCTGCGGCTTGCCGGTGTCGATCTGGCAGAAGTCGCAGCGCCGCGTGCACTGGTCGCCGCCGATGAGGAACGTCGCCTCCCGGTCCTCCCAGCACTCGAAGATGTTCGGACAGCCCGCCTCCTGGCAGACCGTGTGCAGGCCCTCGCTCTTGACGAGCTTCTGCAGCTGGTTGTACTCGGGCCCCATCTTCGCCCGGGTCTTGATCCACTCGGGCTTGCGCTCGATGGGGGTCTGGCTGTTCCGGACCTCCAGGCGCAGCATCTTGCGTCCGTCGGGTGCGACTGCGGACACGGCTGGCTCCTACGGCTTCGATTCTTCGGCGAACACCAGGGTACGCCCGTCAAAAGTGCGGCCTTACGTCTGGCCAACCTCGGGCCAGTGGGTCGCATTCCCCCCAGGTGGGAGGCGGGTCAGGCGCTCGCCGCCCCCTCGGCCACCGGTACCGGCGCGGCCCCTCCGGCCGCGTCGCCGGCCGCGTCGCCGACCGCGCGCGGCCGGAGCTCGGCGTTCTCCAGCACGTCCCGCAGGTGCCGCTCCACGACGGGCAGGACCTCCGCGATGGTGAGGTCGCGGCCCAGCTCGGCGGAGAGGGACGTCACCCCCGCGTCGCGGATGCCGCACGGCACGATCCGGTCGAACCAGGTGTTGTCCGGGTTCACGTTCAGTGCGAAGCCGTGCATGGTGACGCCCTTCGCGACGCGGATCCCGATCGCCGCGAGCTTGCGGTCCTCGCGCCGCTGGCCGGCGTTGGAGGGGGCGTACTCGGGCCCGTTCAGCCGGGGGTCGAACTCGTCGTCCTGCAGCCGGGGGTCGAGGTCCAGCGACAGCCCGCCGAGCGCGGGCCGCTCCTCGACCGGGTCGCCCAGGACCCACACGCCGCTGCGGCCCTCGACGCGGGTGGTCTCCACGCCGAACTCCGCCGCCGTGCGGATCAGTGCCTCCTCCAGGCGGCGCACGTGCGCGACGACGTCCACCGGGCGGGGCAGCTTCAGGATCGGGTAGCCCACCAGCTGGCCGGGGCCGTGCCAGGTGATCTTGCCGCCGCGGTCCACGTCCACGACCGGGGTGCCGTCCAGGGGGCGCTCGCTCTCCTCCGTGCGCCGCCCCGCCGTGTACACGGGCGGGTGTTCCAGCAGCAGGCAGGTGTCCGGCGCCTCGTCCGCGAAGCGGGCGGCGTGGACCTCGCGCTGCCGCTCCCACGCCTCCTGGTACTCCACGGCGTCCCCGCCGAACCCCAGATGGACGAATCGCAGCTCACTCACGGCACCGTCTCCCTAGAAAAGCGCGTCCCACGCCCCTGCCACTGTACGGGCGGGGCCGGGAGGCCGACCGGGCAGGGTTCGGGCGCCGGAACGGGCCCGTCCGGCACCCCGGGGGACCGCCCGCCGCGGCGCCGCCCTGCCCGTCAGCGCCAACCCCAATCCTCACACGATCGGATGAATGTGGGGCGAAGGTGGCGGTATCGGCGTCGGCGACGGTTAAATTCGCGCCGTTCCAAGGGGGCTGCACCCCGGCCCGGAAGGCAGGAGACCGCACAGCTGATGACGGATCGACCCCCGCAGCGCAACCCCAACCGCCAGCTCGCCGCACTGATCGCGGAAGCCGGGTTCTCCAACGCAGGTCTTGCCAGACGGGTGGATCAGCTCGGACTCGAGCACGGACTCGACCTCCGCTACGACAAGACCTCGGTCACCCGCTGGCTGCGCGGTCAGCAGCCGCGCGGCACCACCCCCGCCCTGATCGCCGAGGTGTTCACCCGCCGCCTGGGGCGGCGGCTGTCGGCCCAGGACCTCGGGCTCGACGCCTGCGCGCCCGTCTACGCCGGCCTGGAGTTCGCCGCCACACCCGAAGAGGCGGTCGACATCGTCAGCGGGCTGTGGCGCAAGGACTCCGGCAGCCACGCAGAGCTGCGGAAGATCGCCTTCACCCCGGCGGGACTGGTCGTCCCCAGCCGGGACTGGCTGATCGGACGCGCGGACGAGCGCGTCGGCCGCGGCGAGCCCGGCCCCCGCGCCCCCCACCCGGCCGGCGGCCCACCGGGCGGGCAGACCGCACCGGGCGCCCCACCCGCGGGCGGCCGGGTACCCCTGCAGGGCCGCCCGCCCGCGGCGCGCGGCGCGGCGCCCCCCGGCGCCCCCGCGGCGCCCGTCGGCCCCGGTGGGCCGGGTGGCACCGGTGGTCCACCGGGCCGGGGCCCGCAGGGCGGCCCCGGGGGCGGTCCCGGCCCCGGGAGCGCACCCGGAAGACCCGGCGCGCCCGGGCCCGCCACCGGCCCCGCCGTGGCCTGCGTGCCCCGCCAGCGGGGCACCGAGCGCGGCCCCGGCCAGCGGGTCACCGGCGGGGACGTCGCCGCCCTCCGCTCGGTGGCCGAGCTGTTCCGCACCCTCGACCACGCGTACGGCGGCGGCCACGCCCGGCAGGCCCTCGTCCGGTACCTGGAGCACGAGGCCGAACCCATGCTGCGCGGCAGCTACGGCGAGACCACCGGGCGACGGCTCTTCGGCGCGGCCGCGGACCTGACGCGGCTGGCCGGGTGGACGTCGTACGACATCGCCGCGCACGGCCTCGCCCAGCGGTACTTCGTGCAGTCCCTGCGGCTCTCCCAGGCGGCCGGCGACCGCGCGTACGGCTCGTACGTCCTGGTCACCATGAGCCGCCAGGCCGTCTACCTCGGGCACGGCCGCGAGGCCGTGCAACTGGCGCGCGTCGCCCAGCAGGGCGTCGGCGCGGCGGCGCCGCCCGCCGTCCAGGCGCTGCTGCACGCCGTCGAGGCGCGCGGCCACGCCGTGCTCGGCGAGGTACGGGCCTGCACCGCCTCGCTCGTGCGCGCCGAGCGGGCCCTGGAGGGCGCCCGCCCCGGCGAGGACGTGCCGCACTGGGCGCGCTCCTTCGACGAGGCGCAGCTCGCGGACGAGTTCGCGCACTGTCACCGGGACCTCCAGCAGTTCCGGGCCGCCGCGCAGCACGCGGAACGCGCGCTCCAGCTGTACCCCACCGGGTACGCGCGCAGCCGGGCCTTCTGCCGGGTCGTCCTCGCGGGCGCCCGGCTCGGCCTCGGCGAGCTCGACCAGGCGTGCGCGCTGGGCGCGGAGGCCGCCCAGCAGGCGTCCGAGATGCGTTCGGCCCGCGCGGTGGAGTACGTGCGCGACTTCGAGCGGCGCCTGGAGCCGTACCGGGAGGCGGCGGCCGTCCGGACCTACCGGGACCGGGTGGCCGCCATCGGGTAGCCGCCGGCGGGCCGGCACCCGCCGCGCACACCGCGCCGGACGGGCCGGACGGAGGGCGGGGGAGGAGCCGGCGGCACGCGCGGTCGCCGACGAGCGGCCGGCGGGGCCCGTGCCCGGGAGACCGGGGCACGGGCCCCGCCCGTACGCGGGCCGGGGGCACGGTGGTCCCGCGCGGCCCCCGGGCCGGTGGTCGGGCGGGGGCGTCAGGCGGCCGCCGCCTCCAGGCGGCCGGACAGCTTGGCCGGCGGCATGCCGAGGTCCCGGAGGATCGCCTGGGCCGCGCGGTGGCCCGAGTGGAGGGCGCCCTGCGGGGTGCTCACGTCGCGGTGGTCGCCGCACACGTACAGGCCCGCCAGCAGCCGCACCGGCCGGCGCAGGTCGTGCGGGGCCGGCATGGCCGGGACGGCCTCCGGGTCGTGGCGGACGGCCAGCAGCTCCCAGTCGCCGGTCCCCGTGCCGTACAGCCCCGCCAGGTGCCGCCTGGTCCGGGAGTCCAGGTCGTCCGGGGGAGAGCCCAGGACCGTGGAGGTGACCAGCACCCGGCCGGCCGGCGCGCGCGACGGGTCGACCTCGCTCATCACCGCCGTGTGCGACACGGGCCCCGACCGGTCGGCGTCCAGGACGAGCGCCGGGGCGGCCAGCGGGGTCACGGGGGCCGTGTGGTGCAGCACCGTCACCGGGTGGAACCCCGGCACGCGCAGTCCGGGCAGCAGTTCGGCGGCGGCCCGGGCACCGGTCGCGACCACCAGGGAGCGGCAGGCGAACTCACCGTGCTCGGCCGTCAGGACGCGGCTGATGGAGGCGTCCTTGACGCGCACGCCCGTCCGTACCGTCCCGGGCGGCAGGGTGGCCGCCATCCGTTCCGGCAGCTCGGCCGCCCCGCCGGCCGGGACGCACAGGCGCCCGCGGGCGAAGGAGCGCAGGGTGAGGTCGGCGCACCGGCTCGACGTGGTGAGGTCCGGGTCGCTGAGCAGGGCGGCCAGCAACGGGCGCAGGAACGTGGTGACCGTCCGCGGCGGCAGACCGCGGGCCGCCAGGGCCTCCAGCGCGGACCGCTCGCGGCGGGCGAGCAGCCGCTCGGTCGGCGTCCCGGCGAGCCGGGCGAGCGAGGCGCCGAGACGCGCCTGGTCCAGCGGGCGCGGGCCGGCCGCCAGGGCCCGGGCTCGGGTCAGCGCGGACCGGGCGCCGCCCCGCACCTCACCGGTGCGGTGCAGCCGGCCGGCGCTGTGCACCAGCACCCCCGGCTGGAAGCGGCGCAGGTCACCGGTGTCCATGCCCGCCGCGCGGTGCGGCTCCAGGTAGGACGTGTTGAGCAGCTGTGCGACGCGGTCCAGACGGAACCCGTCGACGTGGTCGGTGGCCATCCGCCCGCCGACGTGCGGGGCGGCCTCCAGCACCCGGACCTCGAGTCCGGCGCTGGTCAGGTGGTGGGCCGCGGCGAGACCCGCGAGCCCGGCTCCGACGATGACGACGTCCGCGTGATCTGCGGTACTGAGCACGTGACCCTCCCCGGGTGACGGTTCGGTGTGTGGGTGGCTCATGCCCTGGACAGGCCCCCGGAATGCCCGAGTTCGGGACAACGGCGTCCCGAGCGGCACCCGAGCCTAGGGCGCCCCGGCGGCGGGGGCAGTCGCGCGCACGGGGGGACACCGAAGCACGGAGGTCGCACACACGTACTGCCCCGTGGGCCGCGCCGCGGGGGCCGCTCGCGCGCGGCGGCCGGAAGCGGGCGGACCGCGCGGAGGGACGTCCCGGGCGCCGGGTCCTCATGGCGATCGTCCCCCCGGCCACCCGGCAGGGCCGCGCCACCGGGGCCCGCTCCCGGGCGGCGGCCGGGGCGTGCCGGGGTGGACGGCCCCGCGGCGGGCTCCTCCGCCCGGCCGGGCCCGGCGGGTGCCCCGCCCCCGGCGCACGGCCGGATCCCGCCCCCGGCTCCGGGTACGGCGTCCTGCCCGTCGGGTGCCCGGGTGCCCGGGTGCCGGGTGCCGGGTGTGCCGGTCACGCCCGCCGGGGATCCGGGGTCACGCCCGCCGGGGTGCCGGGTGCGGCCTCACGTCGTCGGGGTGCCGGGTACGGCAGGACGCGCGGTCACGTCCGGGCCCCGGCACCGGGTGCGCGGGCGTCACGCCGCCGCGCGGATCGCCGCGTCCACCGTCGGGAAGGCGAAGCGGAAACCCGTCCCCAGCAGGCGCCCGGGCAGCACCCGCTGGCTGCCCAGGACGTCGGCGGCGAAGTCACCGAGGGCGATCCGCAGGGCGGGCGCGGGCACGTGCAGGAACGCCGGGCGGCGCAGGACCCGGCTCATCGCCTCCGTCACCTCGCGGTTCGTCACCGGCTCCGGGGCGGTCAGGTTCACCGGCCCGGCGAGCCCCGGCGTGTCGACGAGGTGCCGCAGCGCCGCCACCTCGTCGTGCAGGGCGATGAAGCTCCAGTACTGGCGCCCGTGCCCGAGGCGGCCCCCGAGGCCCGCGCGGAACAGCGGGAACAGCCGCCCCCACGCGCCGCCCTCCCCGGCGACCACCAGACCGGTCCGGGCGTACGCGACGCGGATCCCGGCCTCCTCGGCCGGCGCGGCCGCCGCCTCCCACTCCACGCACACCGACGGCAGGAAACCGTCGCCCGCCGGCGCGGACTCGTCCACGGCGCGTGCCCCGGTGTCGCCGTAGTACCCGAGCGCCGACCCGCACACGAGGACCTTCGGCGGGTCGTCCAGGGCCGCCACCGCCTCGGCGACGGCGGCCGTGCCGAGCACCCGGCTGTCGCGGATCTCGCGCTTGTACGCCTCCGTCCAGCGCCGCTCGCCCACCCCCGCGCCCGCCAGGTGCACGACGGCGTCGCACCCGGCGAGGCCCGACGCGTCGACGTACCGGCGCCGCGGGTCCCAGGCGACCTCGTCCGCGCCGCGCGCGGGCCTGCGGACGAGCCGGACGACCTCGTGCCCGTCCGCCCGCAGGGAGCGCACCAGGGCGGAACCGATCAGTCCGCCGGCGCCCGTGACGGCGACGCGGGAGCGGGGCGGGGGCGACGCGGGCGGGGGCGGGGCGGGCGGGGGGCCCGGGCGGGAAGGAGACATGACCCCATCCTGCCCCCGTGGCACAGTGACGCCCATGACGCCCTCCCCGATACGCCCCGCGCGCCCCTCGGACGCCGACGCGCTCAGCCGCCTCGACCACGACACGTGGTCGACGCTCCACGCCGTCATGCCGCGCCCGCTGCCGCCGTTCGACCCCTTCTTCGACGCCGACCACCGCCCGGAGGACTACCTCGTGGCGGACCTCGGCGACGGCCCCGTCGGATACGTCAGGATCGGCTTCGCCACGCGGCTCGCCTGCAACACCCACGTGCGCCAGGTGCAGGGTCTCGTCGTGGCCGAGTCCGCCCGGGGGCGCGGGCTCGCCCGCGGGCTGCTGCGCGCGGCCTGCGACGAGGCGCGCCGTCGCGGGGCCACCCGGATCACCCTGCGCGTCCTCGGCCACAACGAGCCCGCCCGCGCCCTGTACGAGTCGGAGGGGTTCGCGGTCGAGGGCGTCCTGCCGGGGGAGTTCCTGTTGGGCGGCCGTTACGTCGACGACGTCTTCATGGGCCGCGCGCTCACCTCCTGACGCCCGGCCGCCGCACCCCCGCGGCCGCGGCCGGCCGTCGAACCCGCGTGGGACGCCGGTCAGCCGCCGAAGCGGTCCCACAGCCGCGGCAGCCGCCCCGCCAGCGCCGTGTCGTCGTCCACGTCGAGCGGCTCGCCCGCCGGGTCCGCCGGCTGCGGCGGGATCCCCAGGTCGGGTGCGTCCGTACCGGTGAGCTGCTCGTACGCCTCGTCCGCCGCGTACCCCAGCTCCTCGCCGTCCCCGTCGATCTCCGGGTCGAAGTCCTCCAGCAGCTCCGCGAGCGACTCCGCGTCGTGGACCGCGCCCTCGAACACCTCCCGGCCCTGGCCGATCAGCCAGCACCGGAAGTAGTCGAACGCCTCGTCGCCCGCGCCGCCCAGCAGGACCGCCGCGGCGGCCCACAGGTCCCACGTGTAAGCGCGGTTGTAGCGGACCTCGAAGTGGCGGGCGAAGTCGAGCACGGAGTCGGGGTCGAGCCGCACCAGCCGCTCCACGAGCAGCTCGGCGTGGTCCTCGGGGTCACCCTCGGCGGCCTCGCGGGTCGAGTCGACGATCTCCCAGAACTCCGTCTCGTCCATCACGGGACCAGCATCCGGTGTGCCGGGGGACCGCGCACGCCGGGGCGGGCGGAACGGGAGGCGGCGGGAAGCGGGCGCCGCCGGCGAGCCGCGGGGGGCCGCCCGGGCCGCAGGCGACCCGCGAACGGCCACCGCGGGGCCGTCCGGGCCACCGGAGGGAACCGGGGCGAATACCGGACAGGAGATGTCGCCTTTGCGTGCGACGGTCGTCCCATGACCACCAGCGACATCGACCACCAGCAGACGCGCCCGCTCACGGGGACCGTCGCCCTCGTGGCGGGGGCCACCCGGGGCGCGGGACGCGCCATCGCCGTCCAGCTCGGCGCCGCGGGCGCCACCGTCTACGCCACCGGACGCACCACCCGCACCCACGCCAGCGAGGTCGGCCGACCCACCGAGACCATCGAGGAGACGGCCGAACTCGTCACCGCCGCGGGCGGCGAGGGCATCGCCGTACCGGTCGACCACCTCAGGCCGGACCAGGTGCGCGCGCTCGTCGCCCGCATCGACGAGGAGCGGGGCCGGCTCGACGTCCTCGTCAACGGCCTGTGGGGCGGCGACCACCTGATCCCGTGGGGCAAGAAGATGTGGGAGACCGACCTCGACCAGGGCCTGCGCATGCTGGACCTCGGCATCCGCAGCCACGCCATCACCAGCAGCTGCGCCCTGCCCCTCCTCGTCCGCAACCCGGGCGGGCTCGTCGTGGAGATGACGGACGGGACGGCCGAGTACAACACGCGCTTCCGGGAGAACTTCTACTTCGACCTCGCCAAGTACGCCCCGCTGCGCATGGCGTTCGCGCTGGGCGAGGACCTGAAGGAGGTCGGCGCCACGGCCGTGGCGCTCACCCCCGGCTACCTGCGCTCCGAGGCGATGCTCGACCACTACGGCGTACGGGAGGAGAACTGGCGCGACGCCCTCGCCGACGAGCCGCACTTCGCCATCGCCGAGTCACCGGTGTACGTCGGCCGGGCGGTCGCCGCGCTCGCCGCCGACCCCGAGCGGCACCGGTGGAACGGCCGGTCCCTCTCCAGCGGCCAGCTCGCCCAGGAGTACGGCTTCACCGACGCCGACGGGTCGCAGCCGGACGGCTGGGCGTACTTCATCGAGGTCGTCCACGGCGGCAAGGACGCCACCGCCGACGACTACCGGTAGGACCGGCGGCGGAGCCCTGACGGCGGCACTACCGGTAGAGCTCCGCCATCCGGGCCGCCGCGCGGGCGAACAGCTCCCGCAGCGGGGCCGGTTCCAGCACCTCCGCCTCCGCCCCGAGGCGGAGGAGCTGGCCGTACGCGACCTCCTCGGACTCCACCGGGAGCGTCACCGTCACCCGGCCGTCCCGGTCCGGTGGGCCGGCCGCCTCCAGCGCCTCCCGCGCGGCGGCCCGGTCCGTCACGTACGGCAGTTCGCGCGCGCCGGCCTCCGTCAGCCGCACCACCGCCCGCGCGCGCAGGAGCGAGCGGGCGAACCCGGCCGCCCGCTCCTCCCAGAAGGCGGGCAGGTCGAACTCCGCGTCCCGGTCGAACCGCGCCCCGTCGAGCGCCACGGCCGTGAAGCGGTCCACGCGGTACACGCGGAAGTCCGTGCCGGCGCGGGCGCACAGGTACCAGACACCCGCCTTCAGCACGAGCCCGTACGGGGCGAGCTCCCGCTCCACCTCCGTGTCGCCCCGGCGGTAGCGCGCCCGGACCAGCCGGTCGTCCCACACCGCCTCGGCGACCGCCGGCAGCAGTCCGGGCGTCTCCGGCTCCTGGTACCAGCCGGGCGCGTCCAGGTGGAAGCGCTGCGCCACCGCGACCGGCGCGTCCCGCAGCGACGGCAGGAGCGCCGCCGAGACCTTCAGCCGGGCCGCCGACGCCGCGTCGTCCAACCCCATCTCCCGCAGCGCCCCCGGCACCCCGGAGAGGAACAGCGCCTCCGCCTCGCTGCGCGCCAGGCCGGTCAGCCGGGTCCGGTAGCCGCCGACCAGCCGGTAGCCGCCGGCGCGGCCCCGGTCGGCGTACACGGGCACCCCGGCCTCCGACAGGGCGAGCGCGTCGCGGGTGACGGTGCGTTCCGACACCTCCAGCTCGGCGGCCAGTTCGGCGGCGGTCATCGACGGCCGGGACTGCAACAGGAGCACCATTTTGATCAGCCGGGCAGCGCGCATGGGCCCATCCTGCACGAAGCCCCCGACCGGCTCGGGCCGGTCGGGGGCTGCGGGGTCGCGCGTACGTCCTACAGGCCGTAGCGCTCCCGGGCGTCCTTCACCGCGGAGGCCGGGACCTCGCCGCGCTTGGCGAGCTGGGCCAGGGCGGCGACCACGATCGAGGGGGCGTCCACGCCGAAGTGGCGGCGGGCGGCCTCACGCGTGTCCGACAGGCCGAAGCCGTCGGCGCCGAGCGAGCTGTAGTCCTGCTCGACCCACTGCGCGATCTGGTCCGGCACCTGGCGCATGTAGTCGCTGACCGCCAGGACCGGGCCCTGGGCGTCGGCCAGCGCCTGCCGCACGTACGGCACCCGCTCCTCGCCGCGCAGCAGCGCCGCGTCGGCCTCCAGCGCGTCGCGCCGCAGCTCCGTCCAGGAGGTCGCGGACCACACGTCGGCGGTCACGCCCCACTCCGCGGCCAGCATCTGCTGGGCCTGGAGCGCCCAGTGGATCGCCGTGCCGGAGGAGAGCAGCTGGATGCGCGGCGCGTCCTCGGCGCCCGAACCCTCGCGGAACCGGTACAGGCCCTTGACGATGGCCTCGTCGATGCCCTCGACGGCCGGCTTGGCGGGCTGCGGCATCGGCTCGTTGTACACGGTCAGGTAGTAGAAGACGTTCGGGTCCTCGCCCGGGGCGCCCTCGCCGTACATCCGGCGCAGACCGTCCTTGACGATCACCGCGACCTCGTAGGCGAACGCCGGGTCGTAGCTGAGCGCCGCCGGGTTGGTCGCCGCGATGACGGGGGAGTGGCCGTCGGCGTGCTGGAGGCCCTCACCGGTCAGCGTGGTGCGGCCGGCCGTGGCGCCGACGAGGAAGCCGCGGCCGAGCTGGTCGCCGAGCTGCCACATCTGGTCGGCGGTCCGCTGCCAGCCGAACATCGAGTAGAAGATGTAGAACGGGATCATCGGCTCGCCGTGCGTCGAGTACGCGGTCGACGCGGCGATGAAGTCGGCCATCGAGCCGGCCTCGGTGATGCCCTCGTTCAGGATCTGGCCGTTGACGGCCTCCTTGTAGTACATCAGCTGGTCGCGGTCGACCGGCTCGTACGTCTGGCCCTTCGGCGAGTAGATGCCGAGCGAGGGGAAGAGCGACTCCATGCCGAACGTGCGGGCCTCGTCCGGGACGATCGGGACCCAGCGGCGGCCGGTCTCCTTGTCGCGGACCAGGTCCTTCACCAGCCGGACGAACGCCATCGTCGTGGCGACCGACTGGGAGCCGGAGCCCTTGTCGAAGGCGGCGAACACCTTCTCCGCCGGGGCCGGCAGCGGCGCGACGGGGTGGACGCGGCGGGCCGGGGCGGGGCCGCCGAGGGCGGCGCGGCGCTCCTGGAGGTAGCGGACCTCGGGGGCGTCGGCGCCCGGGTGGCCGTAGGGCACCTGGCCGTCGGCGAAGGCGCTGTCCGGGATGGGCAGGTCGAGCAGGTCGCGCATGTCCTTGAACTCGTCCACCGAGAGCTTCTTCATCTGGTGGTTGGCGTTCTTGGAGGCGAAGCCGCGGCCGAGGGTGTGGCCCTTCACCGTCTGGGCGAGGATCACCGTCGGGGCGCCCCGGTGGCCGAGCGCGGCCTTGTACGCGGCGAAGACCTTGCGGGCCTCGTGGCCGCCGCGCGAGGTGTGGAAGCACTCGACGATCTTGTCGTCGGACAGCAGCTTCGCCATCTCGACGAGCGCCGGGTCCTTGCCGAAGAAGTCCTCGCGGATGTAGGCGGCGTCGCGGGTCTGGTACGTCTGCACCTGCGCGTCCGGCACCTCGCGGAGGCGGCGGACGAGCGCGCCGGTGGTGTCGAGTCGGAACAGCTCGTCCCACGCGGTGCCCCACAGAGACTTCACGACGTTCCAGCCGGCGCCGCGGAACTGGGCCTCCAGCTCCTGCACGATCTTGAAGTTGGCGCGGACGGGGCCGTCGAGGCGCTGCAGGTTGCAGTTGATGACGAAGGTGAGGTTGTCGAGGCCCTCACGCGCGGCGAGCGCGAGTGCGGCGGTCGACTCCGGCTCGTCCATCTCGCCGTCGCCGAGGAAGGCCCACACGTGCGAGGCGGAGACGTCCTTGATGCCGCGGTTGGTGAGGTAGCGGTTGAACCGCGCCTGGTAGATCGCGGAGAGGGGGCCCAGGCCCATGGAGACCGTGGGGAACTCCCACAGCCACGGCAGGCGCCGCGGGTGCGGGTAGGAGGGCAGGCCGTTGCCGCCGGACTCCTGGCGGAAGTTGTCCAGCTGCGCCTCGGTGAGCCGTCCGTCGAGGAAGGCGCGGGCGTAGATGCCGGGGGAGGCGTGGCCCTGGATGAACAGCTGGTCGCCGGAGCCGTCGCGCTCCTTGCCGTGGAAGAAGTGGTTGAAGCCGGTCTCGTAGAGCCACGCGGCCGAGGCGAAGGTGGCGATGTGGCCGCCGACGCCGTACTTCGCGCCGCGGGTCACCATGGCGGCGGCGTTCCACCGGTTCCAGGCGGTGATGCGGGCTTCCATCTCCTCGTCGCCGTCGAAGCCGTAGCCGGCCTCGGCGGAGGTGGGGATGGTGTTGACGTAGTCGGTCTCCAGCAGCTTCGGCAGCGCCAGACCGGCGCCCTCCGCCCGCTCCAGGGTGCGGCGCATCAGGTACGCGGCGCGGTGCGGCCCCGCCGCGGCGGTCACGGCGTCGAGGGACGCCTGCCACTCGGCGGTCTCCTCGGGGTCGCGGTCCGGGAGCTGGTCGAGCTCGCTCGGCTGGATGCGGGTCGGGTCGGTCATAGTCGCCGCCTTCCGGAGTCGAAGGGGTGGGGAGCCCTTGGTCTTGGCAGGACAGGGCGAAGGACCTCTGTTGAAGTCCGCCGACGACTGTACGGCCGTGATCGATGATCGATCAAAGGGTGAGGGGCAAAATCTTATGTCAACGGGCAAAGTCGGCATCGGGTGCCATGATTTTGGGCACCGGGTGCCGTGTTTTCGCAGGGGCGGGCGTACGTGTGAGCGCGGTCACCGCAAGATGAGCGCGAGCCTGCCGGGCGGCACCGGCTGCCGGGCGGCGGCGCCGGGCGGCACCGGCTGCCGGGCGGCGGCGCCGGGCGGCACGGCTGTCGGGCGGCGCCGGGTGGCGGGGGTGCTGCGCGCGCCGCGGGGGGTGCGGCCGATCCCCGGGGCGGCGGGAGCGGCGGCTCCTCCGGGCTGATGGGGTGGGCCGGGCCGACGGGAGCCGTGGGTGGTGGAGCCGCCTGCGGGCCGTGTGTGACGTGAGGGGCGGGCGCGGGCGCCCGGGGCCCGGGGAGGCCGTGCGCGGGCCGGTGTGGGGCCCGTGTGGCCCGCCGGGGGCTCCCCGGCGGATCTCCCGGCCCGATCGGGTCACGCGGGGCTGCGGGGCCCTGGGGGGGCGGGGGGAGCCGGCGCCCCGGCTACGCCCGGGGGGCGCAGCCCAGGACGTGGGCCTTGACCAGCCTCCCGATTTCCGGGTCCCGGCGGCGGAAGGCCGCCACGAGGTCCTGGTGCTCCTGCGCGTACTCCTTCTGCACCGTGCCGAGCCAGCGGATCGACAGGGCCGTGAAGACCTCGATCCCCAGCCCCTCCCAGGTGTGCAGCAGGACGGCGTTGTGCGCGGCGCGGACGAGCTCGCGGTGGAAGGCGACCGTGTGCCGCACCTGCGCCGTCCCGTCGCCGTGCGCGTCCGCCTCGTACAGCGCCGCCACGTGCGGCTCCAGCGCCGAGCAGTCCGCCGCCAGGCGCTCCGCCGCCAGCTCCGCGGCGATCTGCTCCAGGCCCGCCCGCACCGGGTAGGACTCCTCCAGGTCGGCGGCCGTGAGGTTGCGTACGCGCACGCCCTTGTTCGGCGCCGACTCGATCAGCCGCAGGCTCTCCAGCTCCCGCAGCGCCTCGCGCACCGGGGTCTGGCTGACCTGGAGCTCCGTCGCGATGCGGCGCTCCACGATCCGCTCGCCCGGCTTCCACCGGCCGCTGACGATCCCCTCCACGATGTGCTCGCGGATCTGTTCGCGCAGCGAGTGCACGACGGGGGGCGGGGTGGTCATGGAGGGGGCTCCTTCGCTGCCGCGGCGGTCGACGCCATCGCGGCCATTATTCCGCCCGTGCCCCGCCGGGACGACGACGGCGCCCCCGCGCCGGCAACTGCCGGGCGGGGGCGCCGTGTTGGACGGGTGTCAGCCGAGGGGGCTCACAGGCCGAGGTCGACCTCGAACTCGCCGGCCTCCAGGATCGCCTTGACGGCCGTCAGGTAGCGGGCCGCGTCGGCACCGTCCACCAGGCGGTGGTCGTAGGAGAGCGTCAGGTACGTCATGTGGCGCACGGCGATCGTCTCGCCGAGCTCCGGGTGGTCCACGACGACCGGGCGCTTCACCGTGGCGCCGATGCCCAGGATGGCGACCTGGTTCGGCGGGACGATGATGGTGTCGAACAGCGCACCGCGCGAGCCGGTGTTGCTGATGGTGAAGCTCGCGCCGGCCAGCTCGTCCGGGGTGATCTTGCCGGCGCGGACCTTGCCGGCCAGGTCGGCCGTGGCCTTGGCGACACCCGCGATGTTCAGGTCGCCGGCGCCCTTGATGACCGGCGTCATCAGACCCTTCTCGGAGTCCACGGCGATGCCGATGTTCTCCGAGTCGAAGTACGTGATGGTGCCCTCGTCGTCGTTGATCCGGGCGTTGATGACCGGGTGGGCCTTCAGCGCCTGGGCCGCCGCCTTGACGAAGAACGGCATCGGGGAGAGCTTGACGCCCTCGCGGGCGGCGAAGGCGTCCTTCGCGCGGTTCCGCAGCCGCATCAGCTTGGTGATGTCGACCTCGACGACCGAGGACAGCTGCGCCTGGCCGTGCAGGGCCTTCATCATGTTGTCGCCGATGACCTTGCGCATGCGGGTCATCTTGACCGTCTGACCGCGCAGCGGGGACGCCTCCAGGGCCGGGGCCTTGGCGGCGGGCGCGGCGGCCTGGGCCGGGGCGGCCGGGGCCTTCGCGGCCTCGGCGGCGGCGATGACGTCCTGCTTGCGGATGCGGCCGCCGACACCGGTGCCCTTGACCGAGCCGAGGTCGACCCCGTGCTCGGAGGCGAGCTTGCGGACCAGCGGGGTCACGTACGCGCCCTCGTCCGTCGCCTGGGCGGCGGGAGCGGACGGGGCCGGAGCGGCCTGCGCCGGGGCCGGCTGCGCCGGGGCGGCCTGCGCGGGGGCGGGCTGGGCCGGGGCGGCAGGGGCCGGAGCCGGAGCCTGGGCGGCCGGAGCCGGAGCCGGAGCCGGGGCCGGGGCGGCCGGGGCCGGGGCCGGGGCCGGGGCCGGAGCGGGCTGGGCCGGGGCGGCCGGAGCCTGGGGCGCGGGCTCGGGCTCGGCGGCCGGGGCGGGAGCGGCCGGGGCGGGCTCGGCGGCCGGAGCGGCACCGGCCTCACCGATGACGCCCAGCTTGGCGCCGACCTCGGCCGTCTCGTCCTCACCCACGACGATCTCCAGCAGCACGCCGGACGTCGGGGCGGGGATCTCCGTGTCGACCTTGTCGGTGGAGACCTCCAGCAGCGGCTCGTCGGCCTCGACCGACTCGCCGACCTGCTTCAGCCAGCGCGTCACGGTGCCCTCGGTCACCGACTCGCCCAGCGCGGGCAGGACGACCTCGGTGCCCTGCGCGCCACCGGCCGGGGCGGCGGGCGCCTCGGCCTGCGCGGGGGCGGCGGGGGCCTCCTCCGCCTGGGCGGGGGCGGCCGGGGCCTCGGCCGGGGCCGGGGCGGGCTCCGGTGCGGACTCCTGGGCGGGAGCGGCGGCCGGCGCCTCGGCGGGTGCCTCGGCCTGGGCGGGGGCGCCCGAGCCGTCGTCGATGACGGCCAGCTCGGCGCCGACCTCGACGGTCTCGTCCTCGGCGACCTTGATGGACGACAGGACGCCGGAAGCGGGGGCGGGGATCTCGGTGTCGACCTTGTCGGTGGAGACCTCGAGCAGCGGCTCGTCGGCCTCGACGCGCTCACCCTCGGCCTTCAGCCAACGGGTGACGGTGCCCTCGGTGACGCTCTCGCCGAGCGCCGGCAGGGTTACGGAAACCGGCATGGTTTCACTTGCTCCTAACGAACTTGTGCGGTGTGTGGTCGCGCCCGGTGACTGGTGCGTCAGTCGTGGGAGTGGAGGGGCTTGCCGGCCAGGGCCAGGTGGGCCTCGCCGAGCGCCTCGTTCTGCGTCGGGTGGGCGTGGACGAGCTGGGCGACCTCGGCCGGCAGCGCCTCCCAGTTGTAGATCAGCTGGGCCTCGCCGACCTGCTCGCCCATGCGGTCGCCGACCATGTGGACGCCGACCACCGCACCGTCCTTGACCTGCACGAGCTTGATCTCGCCCGCGGTCTTGAGGATCTTGCTCTTGCCGTTGCCGGCGAGGTTGTACTTCAGGGCGACGACCTTGTCCGCGCCGTACAGCTCCTTGGCCTTCGCCTCGGTGATGCCCACGGAGGCGACCTCGGGGTGGCAGTACGTCACCCGGGGCACACCGTCGTAGTCGATCGGGACCGGCTTCAGACCGGCCAGGCGCTCCGCCACCAGGATGCCCTCGGCGAAACCGACGTGCGCCAGCTGCAGGGTGGGGACGAGGTCGCCCACGGCCGAGATCGTCGGCACGTTGGTGCGCATGTACTCGTCGACCAGGACGTGACCGCGGTCCATGGCGACGCCCTGCTCCTCGTAGCCCAGGCCCTGCGAGACCGGGCCGCGGCCGATCGCGACGAGCAGCACCTCGGCCTCGAAGGTCTTGCCGTCCGCGAGGGTGACCTTGACTCCGGCGTCGGTGTAGTCGGCGCTCTGGAAGAAGGTGCCCAGGTTGAACTTGATGCCGCGCTTGCGGAAGGCGCGCTCCAGCAGCTTGGAGCTGTTCTCGTCCTCGACCGGGACCAGGTGCTTGAGGCCCTCGATGATCGTGACGTCGGCGCCGAAGGACTTCCACGCCGAGGCGAACTCGACGCCGATGACGCCGCCGCCCAGGATGATGGCGGACTCGGGGACCCGGTCGAGGGTCAGCGCGTGGTCCGAGGAGAGGATGCGGTTGCCGTCGATCTCCAGGCCCGGCAGCGACTTCGGCACGGAGCCGGTCGCCAGCAGCACGTGGCGGCCCTCGACGCGCCGGCCGTTCACGTCCACCGAGGTCGGGGAGGAGAGGCGGCCCTCGCCCTCGATGTAGGTCACCTTGCGGGAGGCGACCAGGCCCTGCAGGCCCTTGTACAGGCCGGCGATCACGTCGTCCTTGTACTTGTGGACGCCCTTGATGTCGATGCCCTCGAAGGAGGCCTTCACACCGAACTGGTCCGCCTCGCGGGCCTGGTCGGCGATCTCGCCGGCGTGGAGCAGGGCCTTGGTGGGGATGCAGCCGTTGTGCAGGCAGGTGCCGCCGAGCTTGTTCTTCTCGATCAGTGCGACGTCCAGGCCCAGCTGCGCACCCCGCAGGGCCGCGGCGTAACCGCCACTGCCACCGCCGAGGATCACTAGGTCGAAAACGGTGCTGGCGTCGTTCGCCACGTCACGTCCTCCATGCATGTGCGCCGGTCGCCGGAACCGTGTCCCCTCGGCGGGGATGACCGGTCGGTCGGCTGGTGTGCGGCCGCTGTTTTTTCGGCCCTGTGGTGGGGGCCCTGTCCTGCCGGGAACCCATCTTCGCACTTGTCGCGGACGTGCGGGACGCGGGGCCGGTTCCCGGGACCGGCCGGGCGTCCGGGAGCGGAGGTCGCCACCGCGTACGCGCGTGCGGATTTCGTCGTGGGCGAACGGGAACGGCGACGGCCCCGGACGGGTGACGTCCGGGGCCGTGCGCGGCGACCGCCCGCGGGCGGCCGGTTCCGTGGTCCCGTACCGCCGGCCCTCGCGGCCCGGCGGCCCTCCCCGGGACCCGGCGTCAGCCCAGGTCGCCCGCGGCGGTGCGCTCGGCCAGCCGCACCAGGGTCCGCACGGCCGAGCCGGTGCCGCCCTTGGGGGTGTAGCCGTAGGGGCCGGACTCGTTGAACGCCGGGCCGGCGATGTCCAGGTGCGCCCAGGTGATGCCCTCGCCGACGAACTCCTTCAGGAACAGGCCGGCCACGAGGCCGCCGCCCATGCGCTCGCCCATGTTGGCGATGTCGGCGGTGGGGGAGTCCATGCCCTTGCGCAGCTCCGCCGGGAGCGGCATCGGCCAGGACTGCTCGCCGGCCTCCTCCGCGATCTCGTGGATGGCGGTGCGGAACGCGTCGTCGTTGGCCATGATCCCGAACGTGCGGTTGCCGAGCGCCAGCACCATCGCGCCGGTCAGCGTCGCCACGTCCACGATCGCGTCCGGCTCCTCCTCCGAGGCGCGGGTGAGGGCGTCCGCGAGGACCAGGCGGCCCTCCGCGTCGGTGTTGAGCACCTCGACGGTCTTGCCGCTGTACATGCGCAGCACGTCACCCGGGCGGGTGGCGGAGCCGGAGGGCATGTTCTCGGCGAGCGCGAGCCAGCCGGTGACGTTGACCGGCAGGCCGAGGCGGGCGACGGAGACGACCGCGGCGAAGACGGCGGCGGCGCCGGCCATGTCGCACTTCATGGTCTCGTTGTGGCCGGCCGGCTTCAGGGAGATGCCGCCCGAGTCGTAGGTGATGCCCTTGCCGACCAGGGCGAGGGTCTTCTCCGCCTTCGGGTGGGTGTAGGCGAGCCTCACCAGGCGCGGCGGGTTCTGCGAGCCGGCGCCGACGCCGAGGATGCCGCCGTAGCCGCCCTTGGCGAGGGCCTTCTCGTCGAGGACCTGGACCTTGACGCCGTTCTCCTTGCCGGCCGCGGTGGCGACGGCGGCGAACGCCTCGGGGGTGAGGTCGTTGGGCGGGGTGTTGACGAGGTCGCGGGCGCGGTTGACCTCCTCGGCCACGGCCAACGCGCGCTCGGCGGCCGCCTTGTACGCCTTGTCGCGGGGCTTCCCGCCGAGCAGGACGACCTCGGCGAGCGGGCGGCGGGCGTCCTCGCCCTGCTCCTGGTAGGCGGTGAAGGCGTACGCGCCGAGGAGCGCGCCCTCGGCGACGGCCTCCGCGTCCTCGACCGCCTCGACGGGCAGGGCGAAGGCGGCCTTCTTCGTGCCGGTCAGGGCGCGGGCGGCCGCACCGGCGGCGCGGCGCAGGGCCTCGGTGCCGTACGCCTCCTCCTTCGAGGGGGCCCGGCCGAGGCCGACCGCGAGGACGAGGGGTGCCTTCAGGCCGCCGGACGTCGGCACCTTGGTCACCTCTCCCTCGGCACCCGAGGCGCCGAGGGTCTCCAGGACGGCGGCGAGCTTTCCGTCGAACGCCGCGTCGACGGCCTCGGCGCCCGGCGCGGCGACGAGCCCCTTGCCGCCGTCCGCGGGCTTGGCGACACCGACCACGAGGGCGTCGACGCGCAGCGTCGCGGCACCGGCGGTGCTGAGAGTGAGAGCAGTCACGGTGGTGAAATCTCGCTTCCGTTGAGTTCTTTCGCGGTCGAGGGGTGGGCCGACCGTGCCCGCCGCATGGTAGTTCGGCCCGTTGGAGCGTCACGCACGAGCCTACGCGCGCACGTGGTTTTCGCTCACGAGGGCGGGAGTTCACTCGTTCGAGGTGTCTCCTCCATGTTTTGCGGATCACCACATGAGATCTGCGTCACACTCCCGGCATTCGTGCAAGGCGACCACGTACCCGTTTGCATCATCTCCACAGATCCTCCCGGTGCGGGCACGTCGCGCGGGAGCACCCGTCAGGGGGGAAATCCCATGCGCCACCACCGAGTCCGGGCCCGCGCGACGGCCGGCGCGCTGCTCGCCGCGGCCCTGCTCACCACCCTCCCGCCGGCCGCGCCGGCCGGCGCGGCCACCGCCGTCGCCCCCCGCGTGGACCTCACCGTCCTCGTCGTCGACGACGGCGGCGGCGGCGTCGCGGCCCTCACATCCGAACTGCGCGCCTCCGGCGTCCCCCACCGGCGGATCGTGCTGGACGACCCCGGACGGCCCGTCATCGACGCGGCGTTCCTCGCCGACCCCCGCGACCCCGCCACCGGCCGGCCCCGGGCCCGCTTCCAGGGCGTGATCCTGCCGAACGAGGCCCCCGCCGGCCTCGGCGCCGCCGAGCGGGCCGCCCTCGCCGACTACCGGCGCGCCTACGCCATCCCGCAGGTCGACGCGTACACCTGGGCCCACCCCGGCGTCGGCCTCGACCACACCGACCAGGGCGGCTACGCCGGTACCCTCGACGGCACGGCCGCCGCGGTGACCGCGGCCGGCCGCACGGGCCCCTTCCGCTACCTGGACGGGCCCGTCGTCTTCGAGGACAACGACCCGGCCGTCCCCGAGAGCCACGGCTACGCCGGCCGGCCCCGCGAGGGGTACACCAGCCTCCTCGACGTGCCCGTCGCCGGCGGCGGCCGCGCCAGCCTCATCGGCGAGTACGTCCGCGACGGCCACCGCGACCTGGTCGTCACCTTCGCCTACAACGAGCACCAGCGGCAGTTCCGCGCGGTCGCCCGGGGCATCGTCGAATGGCTCACCGACGGGGTCCACCTCGGCCTCAGCCGCTACCACTTCGCCGTCCACGTCGACGACGTCTTCGCCCCCGACTCCCGCTGGAACACCGAACGCAACTGCACCCCCGGCGACTTCGACTGCCCCGGCGGGGACGGCGAGGACGCCTCGACCATCCGCATGACGGCCGACGACGCCCGGTACGCCGCCGCGTGGCAGCGCACCTCGGGCCTCACCCTCGACATGGTGTACAACGCCGGCGCCGGCGAGGAGTGGAAGGCGGCCCACGGCGGCGACCCGCTCACCGACCAGCTCCTCGCCGACCGCGCCCGCCACCGCTGGGTCAACCACACCTACACCCACCCCTTCCTCGGGTGCGTGCAGGACACCTCCACCGTGCCCTGGCGGTGCGCCACCGACGCCACCGGCGCCACCCGCTGGGTGAGCCGGGCCGAGATCGCCGCCCAGATCCGCGACAACCACGCCTGGGCCGTCGCCAAGGGGCTGCCCGTCGACCGGACGGAGCTCGTCACCGGCGAGCACTCCGGCCTCGCCACCCTGCCCCAGCAGCCCCGGGACAACCCGAACCTCGCCGGGGCGCTCGCCGACACCGGCGTGAAGTGGATCGCCTCCGACAACTCCCGCGAGCCCGCGCAGCGTCCCGTCGGCACCGCCCTCACCGTGCCGCGCCACCCCATGAACGTGTACTACAACGTCGGCACCGCCGCCGAGATGACCGACGAGTACAACTGGATCTACACCCGTCGCTCCGACGGCGGCAGCGGCGTCTGCGAGACGAACCCCGCCTCCACCTGCCTCGACGCCCCCCTCGACCCGGCCACCGGGTACGCGGAGCACATCGTCCCGCAGGAGGCCCGCACCGCGCTGCGCCACGTCCTGGCCGGTGACCCCCGGCCGCACTACGTCCACCAGTCCAACCTCGCCGAGGAGCGCCTCCTCTACCCCGTCCTCGACCGGGTCCTCGCCGACTACCGGGCCCTCTTCGCCGACAACACCCCCCTCGTCACGCCCCGCCACCGCGACGTCGGCGTGGAGCTGGCGCGCCGCGCCGCCTGGGACCGGGCGCTCGCCGGGGGCCGGGTCACCGCGTACCGCGTCGGCGGTACCGTGACCGTGCAGGCGCCGACCGGCGTGGCCGTCCCCGTGACGGCTCCCGAGGGCACGCGCAAGCGCGCCCTGCTCGGTTCGAGCGCCTTCGGTGCCCCCTACGCGGGCGCCCGCTCCGCCTGGGAGACTCCCGGCACGTTGCAGACCGCCCTCACCCTCACGCTGCCGACGACCACCTGACCACACCGGACGGGACCCTCCGCACCGGCCGGACCGTCCACACCGGGGGAACACCATGCCCAGCAGCGGCCGTCACGTCACCCTGCTCACCGAAGGCACCTACCCGCACGTCCACGGCGGCGTGAGCACCTGGTGCGACCAGCTCGTCCGCGGCATGCCCGAGGTCGACTTCCAGGTCCTCGCCCTCACGGGCAGCGGCCGCGAACCCGTCACCTGGCAGCTGCCGCCCAACGTCCACCGGCACACCTCCTTCCCCCTGTGGGGACCGGCCCCCGGCCGCTCCCGGCCCCTCCTGGGCCGGGAGCGACGGCGCTTCGTCGACACCTACGAGCGGTTCCTGCTCGCCATCCTCGACCCGGCGGCGCCCCGCAGCCACTTCGCCGAGGGCCTCTTCGGCCTCGCCGAGCTGGCCCGCCGCGGACGGCTCTCGGCGGCCCTGCGCTCCGAGGCCGCCCTGCGTTCCCTGATATGGATCTGGACCATGCCGCACCTGGACACCGCGGCGGCCCGGCCCACCGTCCACGACGCCCTGACCGCCACCGACCTGCTGGAGCACGCGCTGCGCCCGCTCGGCGCCCGGATACCCGACGACTGCGTCGCCCACGCGGTCTCCAGCGGCCTCGCCACCCTCCCCGCCCTCGTCGCCCAGCACCTCGACGGCGTACCGTTCCTCCTCACCGAGCACGGCATCTACCTGCGCGAGCGGTACCTCGGCTACCGCACCGAGGCCCAGCGCTGGCCCGTCAAGGCCCTCGTGCTCGGCTTCTACCGCGAGCTGAACTGCCTCGGGTACCGCAAGGCCGACCTCATCACCCCCTGCAACCGGTACAACCGGCGCTGGGAGGAGCGCGGCGGTGCCCCCGCCGACCGCATCCGCACCGTCTACAACGGAGTGGACCCGCACGCGTTCCCGCTCGCCGGACCCGAGCCGCGGACCCCCACCCTCAGCTGGTGCGGCCGGATCGACCCCATCAAGGACCTGGAGACGCTCGTCCGGGCCTACGCCATCGCCCGCGCCGAGGTCCCCGCCCTGCGCCTGCGCCTCTTCGGTCCCGTCCCCGCCGGCAACGAGGACTACCGCACCCGCCTGGAGAAGCTCGCCGCCGAACTCGGCGTGGGCGACGGCGTCAGTTACGAGGGCCGCGTCGAGGACGTCGCCGGCGCCTACGCCGCCGGCACCGTCGTGATGCTCTCCTCCATCAGCGAGGGCTTCCCCTTCTCCCTCATCGAGGCCATGTCCTGCGGCCGTGCCACCGTCTCCACCGACGTCGGCGGCGTGCGCGAGGCGGTGGGGGACACCGGCCTCGTCGTCCCGCCCCGCGAACCCGCCGTCATGGCCGAGGCCGTCCTCACCCTCCTGCGCGACGACGCGCGCCGCGCCGAACTGGGCCGCCGCGCCCGGCAGCGGGTCGTCGACCGGTTCACCCTGCGCCGCTCCGTCGACCGGTTCCGGCGCATCTACCGCGAGCTGGCCGGCTTCCCCGAACCCGAGCCCGCCACCGTCGAGTCCGGCGACTGGACGCTCCAACTCCGTATCACCGACCCCTGGTACCGGGAGCTCGCCACCGAGGGGACGGTCTGATGAGCGGCTCCCTCTGGCTCACCCCGCCCGGCGCCGCCGGCCCCGGCGCGCCCGTCGACACCCTGCCGCGCATACCGCGCGCCCCCCGGCAGCGCCCCGCCTGGGCCGCCGCCGACCCCCTCGACGAGCTGACCACCCGGCTGGAGGACCTGATAGCGCAGGCGGTCCACCCGGACGAGATAGCGGCCATCCTGGAGTCCGACGGGATGACGGACGACCACATACGGCTCACCTACGGCCGCGAGGACTCCTTCGCCCTCGCCGAGGACCTCTACGCCCGCGTGGAGCGCCGCCACCCCGAACCGGCCGGGACGCCCACCGGCCCCGGCTCCGCCGGGGGGACCCCCGGGCACCGCCTGGGGGACTGCGTCCTGCGCGGCCTGGTCTTCGCCCTGCCCGGCCTGGCCTACGTCCTGGGCGCACCCCTGCTCGCCGGCCCGCCCGGCGCCCTGGGACTGCCCGCCGGCACGGTGCCGCTGCTCGCGGGCGCCGTCACCGGATGGGTGTGGAACCAGGCGCTCTCGCACCGCGCGTACGCCTGGCTCGGCCTCGGCGACCGGCCCGCGGCCGCCCGCACGCTCCTCGTGGGCGCCCCGCTCGGCGGGCTCCTGGGGGCCCTCGTCGCCGTGGCGGCGGCCCGGCCGGGCGAGTGGGGCGCCGTCGTGTTCGCCGCGGGGCAGGCCCTGTACCTGGCGGCCGCCACGGTGCTCCTCGTCCTGGGCCGGGAGAGGTCCCTGTTCGGCGCCCTGCTGCCGCTCGCCGTCGGCGCCCTCGCCGTGCCGGTCACGGCACTCCCGGCGGCGGCGCGGTCCGCGCTGATCCTGGCGTCGCTGCTCGCGGCCGTCGCCCTGGCCGCCCGCGCCCTGGCCGCCGAGACGGCGCCCGGCGGGCCCGGGGGCGGGAGCCGTACCGGTGCGAGCGTGGGGAGCCGTGCGACGCCCCGGTTCGCCGCCTCCCTCCCGTACGGCCTGTTCGGCCTCGGCACCGGACTGCTGGTGCTGTACACCGCGATCGGCGACGTCCTGGCGTACGGCCCGTCCGCCGCGGTGGCCGCGCCGTCCGCCGTCGCCCTGACCCTGTCCATGGGGCCCGCCGAGTGGCTGCTGTACCGCTTCCGCGGCGAGAGCCTCGCGGGGCTGCGCGCCTCCACCAGCCCGGCCGCCTTCCGCCGTGCGGCGGGCGGGGTCCTCGTGCTCTGCCTCGCCGCGTACCTGACGGTGCTGCTGGTCCTGGCCGCCGCCGGGACGGCGCTCGTACCGGGCGCGCCGGAGCTCGGGGGCGTACGGCTGGTGACGCTGCTGCTCATCGGTGCGGTGCTGTGGACCGCGCTGCTGCTCCAGTCGTTCGGCGCCGTCCTCGGCGCGGCCGTCGTCTGCGCGGCGGCGGCCGGCGTCCAGACCGCGGCGCTGGCCACCGGGGCCGGCGAACCGCGGGCCGTGGGCGCGGCGGTGGCGGGCGCCGCCGCGCTCGTCCTGGCCGCGCTCTGCGGGATCCTCCTCGGTCGCGCCACCGCCCACCGCCACTGATCCCGACCGGGGCCTCCCCCCGGTGACCGCCTCCCCCGGTGACCGCCCCCGCCCCCGTGACCGACCCACCCCCTGAGCGCCGACCGACCGCCGCTCCCGCCACCCGCCCGCCCCAGGACCACCAGCCCGTCCCGAACCACCCCGAGGCCCGCGCATGAACCTCCTCGTGCCGTACTACGAACACCCCGCCGACCGCCCGGCCGAATGGGACGCCCTCATCGCCGCCGCCCCGCTGCTGTACGGCGTCGTCCTCAACCCGGCCAGCGGCGCCGGCACCGCCCCCGACCCCGCCTTCGCGGACGTGGCCGCGCGGTTGCGCGCCGCCGGCGTGCGCGTCCTCGGCTACGCCGACACCGACTACGGCCACCGCCCCCACGCCGACGTCGTACGGGACCTGCTGCACCACCGCGACTGGTACGGCACGGACGGTGCCTTCCTCGACCAGGTCGCCGCCGACCCCGCGCCGCTCCCGCACTACCGGCGCCTCGCCGTCGCGGCCCGCGCCGCCGGGGCCACCACGCTGGTCCTCAACCACGGCACCCCGCCCGACCCGGCGTACGCCGCCCTCGCCGACCTGCTGGTCACGTTCGAAGGCCCGTGGGAGACCTACCGGGCCGGCGCACGCGACCGGCCCGTCGCCGACCACCACTGCCACCTCGTGTACGCGGCGCCACCGGACGCCCGGCTCGCCGCGCCCGTCGGGTGCGCCGTGCCCGGTGACGGGGCACATCCCTGGGGAACCCTCCCGCACGTACTGGAGCACCGCCGATGAGACGCCCGCCCCTCCTCCTGGTCGCCGCGGCCGCCCTGACCCTCCTCCTCGCCGGGTGCACCGACGCCCCCGACGACGACCCCGAGCCGCCGTCCCGCTCCAGCGCCGCCCCCACCCCGGGGGCGACGGGCGGCGTGTGGCGCCCCCGGCAGGGCGCGGCGTGGCAGTGGCAGCTCAGCGGCCGGCTCGACCCGCGGGTGGACGTGCCGGTGTACGACATCGACGGCTTCGACCACCCCGCGTCCGCCGTCGCCGACCTCCACGCACGCGGCCGCAAGGTCATCTGCTACCTGTCCACCGGCGCCTGGGAGGACTTCCGCCCCGACGCGGCGAAGTTCCCGAAGGCCGTGCTCGGCAAGGGCAACGGCTGGGAGGGCGAGCGCTGGCTCGACATCCGCCGCACCGACGTGCTGGAACCGCTGATGGCGGCGCGGATCGACATGTGCCGCGACAAGGGCTTCGACGCCGTCGAACCGGACAACATGGACGGCTACGACAACGACACCGGTTTCCCGCTGACCGCCGACGACCAGCTCCGCTACAACCGCCTCATCGCCCGCCTCGCCCACCAGCGCGGCCTGTCCGTCGGGTTGAAGAACGACCTGGACCAGATCCCGCAGCTGGTGCGGTACTTCGACTTCGCCGTCAACGAGCAGTGCGCCCAGTACGACGAGTGCGACGCCCTCGCGCCCTTCCTCGACGCGGGAAAGGCGGTCTTCCACGTCGAGTACGAGCTGCCCACCCGCGCCTTCTGCCCGTCGGCCGAGCGGACCGGGATGAGCTCGATGCTGAAGAAGTACGACCTGGGGGTCTGGCGCCGCGCCTGCTGACCGCCCTCGCGTGCAGGCCCCGCCGCGAGCCCGCAGGCCCGGCGCCGCACGCCCGGGCGCGAGCCCGCCCGCCGGGGCCTCAGCCGAGGGTGAGGGCCACCAGCGCGGCCGTCGCGGCCGTCTCCGCCACCGCGCCGAAGACGTCACCCGTCACCCCGCCGAGGCGGCGGACGCAGCGGCGCAGCAGCACCTCCGCCGCCCCCAGGGCGACCAGCGCGGCCAGGGCGTGGCGCACGGCGCCGTACGGCTCCGCCACCGTCCCGGCCGCCGCGCAGGCGGCCACGGCGAGCAGCGCCGCGGCGAGCGCGGCACGCGGCGGGACGGTCCCGGCGACCACCGCGCCCAGACCCTCGGGGCGGGCCGCGGGGACGGTGGCGCGGGAGGCGAGGGTGAGCGCGACCCGGGCGACCGTGCCGGCCAGCACGGCCGCGACGGCACCGTGCGCCCAGCCCTCCGCGTACAGCTGGTGGAGCGCCGCCACCTGGGCGAGCAGCGCGAACAGGAGGGTGACGACGCCGAACGGGCCGATGTCCGACCGCTTCATGATCCGCAGCGCGTCCTCGGCGGGCCGGCCGCTGCCCAGCCCGTCGGCCGTGTCGGCGAGCCCGTCGAGGTGCAGCCCCCGGGTGAGCAGCGCCGGTACCGCCGTGGAGGCGACCGCGGCGAGCAGCGGACCCGCGCCGAGCAGCAGGAGCAGGGTGCCGGCGGCGGCCGCGCCCACCCCGACGACGAGCCCGGCGACGGGCGCGCACAGCATCCCGGAGCGGGCGGCGTCGCGGTCCCAGCGCGCGACGCGCGCGGGCAGCACCGTGAGCGTGCCGAAGGCGAAGCGCAGACCGTGCAGGGGAGGGAGCGGGTCGGTGGTGGTCACCGCGCGCACACTAGTCGCCGCGGCCTCGCCCCGCCGCGCCCCCTCCGGCGCTACCTTGCACATGACGGTGCATACCGGACGGAGGTGGCATGGACTGGTTCACCCGCAACGTCGTCGAGCCGGGCAAGCTCCCGCTCCTCGTGGCGCTCGCGTCCTTCGTGCTGACCTTCCTGATCACCCGGACCGTCACCCGGCTCATCCGGGCCGGCCGCGGACCCTTCCGCAACGTCACCACCGGCGGGGTGCACATCCACCACGTCGTCCCGGGCGTCGTCCTCACCCTGGTGGGAGGTTTCGGCGCGCTGGGTGCGCTGGGCTCGGGCAGCCACACGGCGGCCGGCCTCGTCTGCGCGGTCGCGTTCGGGGCCGGCGCCGGGCTCGTCCTGGACGAGTTCGCCCTGATCCTGCACCTCGACGACGTCTACTGGACCGAGCAGGGCCGCAAGAGCGTGGAGGCCGTCGTCCTCACCGCCGCCCTCGTCGGCCTCGTCCTCGGCGGCTTCTCACCGCTCGGCGTGGACGCGCTCACCCCCGAGGAGCGGCAGGACCGGGCGAACCTGCTCGCCACCCTGGGACTGAACGTCCTGTTCGTGGCGGTCGCCCTGCTCAAGGGCAAGTTCCGCATGGCCGTCCTCGGCACGCTCCTGCCGTTCGTCGCCGTCGTCGGCGCCCTGCGGCTGGCCCGCCCCGGCTCGCCGTGGTCCCGGCGCGCCTACCGCAACCGGCCGCGCGCCCGGGCCAGGGCGGGGCTGCGGGCCTACCGTCACGACCGCCGCTGGGTCCGGCTCGCCCGCAGGTTCCAGGACGTGGTGGCGGGCTTCCCCGACCGCCTGCCGTCCGTGACCCGCGACGGCCACGGGCCGGGGACCGGTGACGGCGACGGGCCGGGGACCGACGAGGGCGACGGGCGGGTGAGCGGTGACGGGCGGTGGACCGGTGACGGCGACCGGCGCTGACGCCGGAGCACCACCCCGTACCCGGCGACGACCACCGCGATGGCCGCGAGGTGCTCCTTGCCCGCCAGGTTCGGCTTCACGACCACCTCGACCACCATGGCGGCGATCACCAGCCAGCCCGTGAGCCGGGCGCGGTACCGCCAGCACACGAAGACGGCGAGGCCCACCACGGCCGCCGAGGGGCCGGTGTCGACGACCCGGGCGTCCGACGCCGGCAGGCCGAGCCCCAGCGGGGCGTCGGGCCCCAGCGCGATCCCCACCCGCGCGTACGTCGTCCCCGCCAGCGTCGCCGTGTACGCGATGAGCAGCGTGCGCGCCCGGCCCAGGCAGACCTCCGCGAGGCCGAACACCACCAGCACCTGGGCGAGCGCCCCCCACACCGGCAGGTCGAGCGCGGGCACGAAGAGTGACAGCGGGGTGCGCAGCAGCGCCTGCCACAGGGGGTCCTCGGCACGCACCGAGCCGAGGGCCTGCACCGGACCGTACCCCCACGGCTGGTTCTGCACCAGCTGGAACAGCGACGTCAGGCACACCGCGCCGAGCGTGAGCGCCACCGCCCGCCAGCCGCGGTCGCGCAGGGCCGCCCGTACCGTGCCGAACAGCGCGCCCCACTCCCGGCGGGCGAACCCCTCCAGGGCCGGTCTCACCGCACGCCCCCCGCGCAGCCGTCGCCGCGGAGCCCCGTGCGGCGTCCCCCTCGCCCGCCGGCGGTGTGCCGCGGGCCTCGTCGTTCGGTGCTCACACCGGGCCTCTCCGTGAAACGTGCGCCGTCGCGGGGCGTCGCGTTCCACGGCCGGCCACGGGTGCGGCCTTCCCGCTCCGCGGGGCGGCCGCACCCGTGACGTCAGTCCGAGCCGCCCTCCGGGCCCGCGTCCGGCCCGGCGGGCTGGTCAGGCCGTACCGGCAGCTCCGCCGCGAGCGCCGCGGCGGCCTGGACGAGGGGGAGGGCGAGCAACGCCCCGGTTCCTTCCCCCACAGTGACGCCGTGGTCCAGCAGGGGGTTGAGCGCCATCCGGTCCAGCGCCTTCGCCTGCGCCGGCTCCCCGCTGACCTGGCCCGCGAGCCACCAGTCCGGTGCCCGGAACGCGGCCCGCTGGCCCACCAGGGCACACGCCGTCGACACCACGCCGTCCAGGATCACCGGCGTCCGCCGCACCGCCGACTGGAGCAGGAAGCCGGTCATCGCCGCGACGTCCGCGCCGCCCACCGCGGCCAGCAGCTCCAACTGGTCGCCCAGGACCGGCCGCGCCCGGCGCAGCGCGTCGCGGACGGCGGCGCACTTGCGCATCCACGCGAGGTCGTCGATGCCGGCGCCGCCTCGTCCGGTCACCACCGAGGCGTCCGTGCCGCACAGCGCGGCGATCAGGGTGGCGGCGACCGTCGTCCCGCCGACGCTGAGGTCGCCCAGGACGACCAGGTCGGTCCCCGCGTCGGCCTCCTCGTCGGCGACGGCCATGCCGAGCCGCACGGCCCGCTCGGCCTCCTCCACCGTGAGGGCGTCCTCGACGTCGATCCGCCCGCTGCCGCGCCGCACCCGGTGCCGCACGACCTCCTCGGGCAGCAGCTCCGGGGCGCAGTCCAGGCCCGCGTCGACCACGCGCACCGGCACGCCGGCCCGCCGCGCCAGCACGGCCACGGGGCTGGAGCCGTCCAGCACGGCGCGCACCAGCGTGTGCGCCGTCCCGGCGGGCCGGCCGGAGACGTCGAGCTCCGCCACGCCGTGGTCGGCGGCGAACAGCACCACCCGCGGCCGCTCCACCGCCCGTACCGGAACGGCGCCCTGCGCGGCGGCCAGCCACTCGCCGAGCTCGTCGAGCCGGCCCAGCGCGCCGGGTGGGACGCCCAGCCGCTCCCGGCGTTCCTCGGCGTCCCGGCGGACGCCGCTGTCGGGACGCTCGATCAGTTCGGAGAAGTCGTCGAGATTCAGCCTGCTCATTCGCGGAACAGTACCGGGCGCGGACGACGCTCATCCGCGCAGCACGAGCACCTGCCCGGAGACGGCCAGCAGCACCTGCTCGCACTCGTCGGCGAAGGCCGCGTTGAGCCGCCCGAGCTCGTCGCGGAACCGCCGTCCCGCGGCCGTCGCGGGCACGACGCCGGCGCCCACCTCGTTGGTGACGGCGACCACCGTGCGGGTCGTGGCGCGGACCGCGGCGACGAGTTCGTCGACCCGCTCGCGCAGCGCCTTCTCACCGGTGCGCCGCCACGTCTCGTCGTCCCAGGCGCCCACCCGGTCCATCGCGTCGGTCAGCCAGAGGGAGAGGCAGTCGACCAGCAGTGGGGGCCCGTCCGCGGCGAGCAGCGGCGCCACCTCGCAGGTCTCCTCGGTGCGCCAGGAGCCGGGCCGGCGGTCGCGGTGGACGCCCACGCGCGCCGCCCACTCCTGGTCGCCGTCGCGCGTCCCGCCCGTCGCGACGTACACGACGTCGGGGTGGGACTCCAGACGCCGCTCCGCCTCCAGGGACTTCCCGGACCGCGCACCACCGGTGACCAGCGTGCGACGGGGGAGCGGCGGCGCCTCCCGGTACGCGCCGACGGTCACCGTCGTCCCGTCGGCGAGGGCCCGCGCGCCCGCCGCGGCGAGCCGCCGGTCCAGCTCGCGCCCCTGCGGCACGTCGTGGTCGAGGTGGACGGCGACGACGTCCGTGTCCCGCCCCACCGCGCCCGTGGCCCGCAGCCGGGCGAGCGCGCCGGGCCGCCCGGTGACGTCGGCGGCGACGAGGTCGTACGGGCGCCGCTGCTCCACCGCCCCGGCCGGGGCGCCGCCCGGCGGCAGGTACAGCAGGCGGGGGCCCTCGGGGGAGGTCACCTCGTACCCGGTGCCCGGGCCGTCGATCGCCACGGCGCGGACCCGGTGCCCGCTGATCAGCGTCAGCTCGCGCCCGTCGGGGACGCGGCCCGCCGCCGGCAGCCCGGCCGGCAGCTCCACGGGCGGACCGTCGTGGGGGTGGGTCAGCAGCACCTGCCGCACCCCCGACAGGGTGTGCCCCGAGCGGGCGGCGGCCAGGGCGGCGCCCGGGGTGAGGTCGAGGAGCAGGGCGCCGTCCACGAGGAGGGACGTCGCGGCGCGCGCGTACGGTCCCCGGGCCGTGGCGCACACGGCGCAGGGGCAGCCGGGTCGGGGCAGTCCGGCGGGGGCGCCGGTGCCGAGCAGGGTCAGTTCCACGGTGCCGATCCTCCCGCGAGCCCCGCGCGGCTGCTCGCCCGGCTACGCTGCGGGCAGGAAAGACCACAGGTGGCTGTGATCGGGAGGCGCACATGGCGTGGACGTGGCGGTTCGAGAAGTCCGACGGCACGGAGGTCGAGCCGGCGGTCAGGCCGGAGGAGTTCACCACCCAGGGCGACGCCGAGTCGTGGATCGGCGAGCAGTGGCGGGACCTGCTGGAGGGCGGCGCGGACCAGGTCACCCTCTTCGACGACGGCACGAAGATCTACGGCCCCATGCCCCTGGACGCCGAGGGCTGACCGCCGGGCCCCCGGGGCGGCCGGCCCCGCGCCGAGGGCCGACCGCCCCGCGGCCGGGGTGACCCGCCCGGAACCCGAAGCCGATCGCCCGCTCCTCGGAACCGGTGGCCCGGTACGCGGGGCCGACGGCCGTCCCGCCGGGAGCCGCCGTCCCGCCGGGATCCGCCGTCCCGCTCCGGCGGGGCGCGTGCCCGCGGCGCGGCAGGGCACCGTCACACCTCGCCCAGCGTCGCCGTGGCCGTGCGGCTGCGGCCCTCCCGCTGGTAGCGGACCTGCACCCGCTGCCCGGGTTCGAGCGCGGCGAGCGCCTCCAGCAGCGACGTGATCGTCGTGATCTCCGCGTCGCCCAGTCGGGTGATGATGTCGCCCACGCGCAACCCGGCCGCCTGCGCCGCCCCGTCCTCCATCAGCCGCTCCACCGCGACGCCCGTCGGACGGTAGTCGTCGTCGAGGACCGTGCGCCCGGAGATGCCGAGCGCCGCCCGCCCCGAGTCCCGCACGCTGCCGAACCGCACGATCTGGTCGGCGATCGTGCGCACCATCGACACCGGGATCGCGAAGCCGATGCCGGCCGCCGCGCCGCCGCCCACCTCCGGGTCGACCGCCGCGAGGGTGGGGATGCCGATGACCTCGCCGTCGAGGTTGGCCAGCGCGCCCCCGCTGTTGCCGGGGTTGATCGGCGCGGACGTCTGCACCATGTTGGCGATCGTCGCGCCCGTACCGCCCCCGGAGCGGCTCTCGCTGACGGTGCGTCCGATCGCCGAGACGATGCCCTGGGTGACGCTCCCGGTGAGCCCGAGCGGTGACCCCATGGCGAGGACGATCTGCCCCACCTCGACTTCCGACGAGTCGCCGAACCGCGCGGGCCGGACGCCCTGGGGCGGGGGGCCCTCCAGCTTGATCACGGCGAGGTCCTGCTCGGGGTAGCTGGAGACGAGCCGCGCGGTCAGCGGCTGCTCGAGCGTGGCGACGGTCACCCGGAAGGTGCGCTCCGCGCCGACCACGTGCGCGTTGGTCACGATGTGGCCTTGGGCGTCGTAGACCACGCCCGAGCCGAGGCCCTCGCCCGCCTCGATGGTGACGACGGACGGCAGCACGTCCCGGATCACGGTCTGGTACTCGCTCTGCAGGTCGGCCGCCTGCCGCGGCGCCGCGGCCCGGGGCGTCGCCGTCGCCCGCGGACCCGCGGCGGCCGGTCCGGCGGGCGGTGGGGTCGAGCAGCCGCCGAGCAGGGCGGCCGCGCACACCGCGGCGACGAGGGACGGCGCCAGTGCGCGGACGCGGGGAACGAGGGCTTCCATGTCCGGAGTATCCCTTTCATCCTGTGGCTCCTGCCCGCGCAGCGCATCCGATAGGGGCTCGCCCGCGGCGGGATCCGGCGTGGTGCCGCCGCCCCGGCCCGATGCCGTGCTCCCCGGAGGCGCCCGGGAGGTCCCGCCCGGCCGGCGGGCGGACGGCGCTACGTTCCGGACACCTCCCGGTCCCGCGACGCCAGGAACTGGGTCGCGGCCAACTCGCCGTACAGCGGGTCCCCGGCCACCAGCTCCTCGTGGGTGCCCACCGCCCGTACGCGGCCACCGTCCATGACCACGATCCGGTCCGCCAGCGTCACCGTCGACAGCCGGTGTGCCACCACCAGGACGGTCACCTCCCGCGCCACCTCGGCGACCACGTCCCGCAGCGCCTGCTCGTTCACCGCGTCCAGCTGCGACGTCGCCTCGTCGAGCAGCAGCAGCCGCGGCCCGCGCAGCAGCGCCCGGGCGACGGCCACCCGCTGCCGCTCGCCACCCGACAGCTTCGACCCCCGGTGCCCCACCACGGTGTCCAGGCCGTCCGGCAGCCGCTCCACCAGCCCGTCCAGCCGGGCCCGCACCAGGACCTCCCGGACCTGCTCCTCCGTGGCGTCCGGCGCCGCGAACAGCAGGTTCTCGCGGAGCGTCCCGGCCAGCACCGGCGCGTCCTGCTCGACGTACCCGATGGTCCCGCGCAGCTCGGCGACCGGCCACTGGCGCACGTCCCGGCCGTCCACCAGGACCCGGCCGCCGGTGGCCTCGTAGAACCGCTCGACCAGCCCGAACACGGTGGTCTTGCCCGCGCCCGAAGGCCCCACGAACGCCGTCATACCGGGCCCGGGCACCTCGAACGACACACCGTGGTGCACGTACGGCAGGTCGTCGCGGTAGCGGAAGGAGACGTCCTCGAAGACGACGGACGCCGGCCCGCGCCCGCCCCCCGCGGCCCCCGCCACGGCCCCCGCGGCCCCCGCCACGGCCCCCGCGACCGCCGCCGCGGCGCCCGTCGGCCCGGGGGCGGCGTCCTCGACCTCCAGCCGCTCCGCCTCCTCGATCCGGGCGATGGCGGCCGACCCCACCTGGTACTGCGTCACCGCCTGCACCAGCTCCGAGACCGGCTCGATCAGGTAGAAGAGGTACAGCAGGAACGCGATCAGCTCCGCGACGGTGATCGTCCCCGCGGCGACCCGCGCCCCGCCGATGCCGAGCACGGCCAGGAACGACACCTGCACCGCCAGGCCCACCGAGGACCCGGCGACGGCCTGCCACTTCGCGGCCTTCACCCCGTGCCGCCACGCCTCCCGCGCCGCCGCCTCCACGACCGCCGTCTCACGCGCCTCCGCGCCCGACGCCTTGACCGTGCGGAACGCGCCGAAGACCCGCTCCAGACGGCTGGAGATCTCGCCGACCGCGGCCTGCGAGCGCCGCGTGGCCTCGGCGATCCGCGGCATGGCGAACGCGAACGCGCCACCGATCAGGACGATCACACCCAGGGTGGTGCCGAGCAGCACGGGGTCCATCAGCGCCATCATCACCAGGGTGGCGACGAAGCCCAGCCCTCCGGTGACGGCGGAGACGACCGACTCGGTCGTGACCGCCCGCAGCAGTGTCGTGTCCGAGGTGATCCGGGACATCAGGTCGCCGGGCTGGGTCCGCTCCACCTCGGGCAGCCGCAGCCGCAGCAGCCGGCCGACGAGGGAGCGGCGGGCGGAGAGGACCACCGACTCGGCGGTGCGCTCCAGCAGGTACGAGCCGGCCGCCTGGATCGCCGTCCCGGCGACCACGAGCGCGGTGAGGCCCAGCAGGATCCCGGTGATCGGCTCGTCCCGGCCGAGCCGTTCGACGAGCGCCTTCGCGGCGAGCGGCTGCGCCAGCCCCGCCACGGTCCCGAAGAGGGCGAGCAGGGTGCCGAGGGCGACGACCGCGCGGTGCGGCCGGAAGTGCCGGTACAGGGCCCGCCAGGTCTCCCGGGCGGGCAGCCGCGGGGTGGTGTCGGTGTCGGGCGGGACGGCGGCGGGTTCGGTGTCGGTGATGCTCACGCCGACGAAGACGCGGAAACGCGGCCCGCGCCTGTCCGGCGACCGGCATCAGGCCGGATCACGCCCCCCGCGCGCTGCCGGCCGCCCCCGCACCCCCGGTGCGTCCGTCCGCGCCGCGCGCCCGTCAGCCGCGCACGCCGCACAGGTGCAGCAGCGCCGCGACCCGGCGGTACGGCTCGGTACGGCCCGCCCGGTCCTCGGCCGCCAGCAGCCGCTCCAGCTCGTCGGCGGCGGGCAGTCCCCGGTCCGGCGGCACGGACTCGGTGAAGACCCGCACCCCGTACCACTCGTGCAGCGGCGCCGCGATGCCCGCGAGCGTCGCGGTGAGCGTCTCCAGCCGGTCGGCCCGCACCCGCGGCCCGGGGCCGCCCGCGTCGGTGTCGGAGTCGAACGCCGCCAGGGTGCCCGGCCAGTCCCCGGCCAGCCCGGGCCGCATGGCCAGGGCGTCGGCGTTCCGTACGAGCAGGGAGAGCAGACCGCCCGGCGCCAGCATCCGGGCGAGACCGGCCAGGACGGCGTCGGGTTCGTCCACGTACATGAGGACGCCGTGGCACAGCACCACGTCGAAGCTGCCCGGCAGGAAGTGGACGCCGGTCTCCCGGCCGTCCCCCTCGATCGTCCGGAACCGCTCGCGGATCCCGGCCGGCTCGGTCGCCAGCGCCTCGCGGACGGCGCCCAGCATCTCCGGGTCGGACTCCAGACCGGTCACCGTGTGCCCGGCCCGCGCCAGGCGCAGGGCCTGCGTGCCCCGGCCCATGCCGACGTCGAGGATCCGCAGCCGCTGCCCCACCGGGTAGCGGGCGCCCATCTGCTCGTCCAGCTGGCGCGCCACGAGCTCCTGGCGGACCGTGTCGCGCAGCCCCCCGACCCCGTCCAGCCACCCGGCCGACGCGCCCCCGGGTTCCGACAGCGTGGTACTCAGGGTCGCTCTCCCCGTTTGACCTGCGGCTTCGGCAGCCGCAGCCGGCGCATCTGGAGCGAGCGCATCAGCGCGTACGCCACGGCGCCGCGCTTCGGCTCGTTCGGGAAGCGCTGCTTGAGCTGCTTCTTCAACCGGATCGACAGACCGATCGAGTCGACGACGATCAGCACGATCACGCCCAGCCACAGCATGGTGGCGATCGTCTGCATCTGCCCGGCCTGGATCAGCGACAGGACGAGGATGACCACGGCGAGCGGCAGGAACATCTCGGCGACGAAGAACCGCGAGTCGACGAAGTCACGGACGAAGCGGCGCACGGGGCCGCGGTCACGGGCGGGCAGGAAACGCTCGTCGCCGGTGGCGAGTGCCTGCCGCTGGCGGGCCAGGTCGGCGCGGCGCGCCTCGCGCTGGCGGCGCATCGCCTCCTTGCGGTCGAGCGTCGGCGTCGACGCACGGCGGCGCTGGGACTGGGCCTCACTCCGCTTCGGGGTAGGTCGGCCCTTGGGGGCCTGCGGGTGGCGGGGCTGCGTGGAGAGGTCCGCCGTCACCTTGCCGGTGAGGGCCTTCTCTTCCTTCGAACGGCTACGGAACACAAATCCCAAGGGTACGGGGTGCCGGGTGTGGACCCCACCCCCGTGGGGAACGATCCGGCAACGGCCCGCGTCCCTTACCGGTGCGTCCCCGCACCGGATCCCGGGGTCGTCTACTCCCCGGGCCGGAGACGGGCCGCCCCGCACTCGTCCTTGGGGAGGAGCCCATCGGCCCCCGAACAGTGCGGTAATGGATGTGGGGCCCGTACTGTGGGTTCTGTCGGAGTGCTGCAGCCGAAGTCGGTCAGAAGGGGGCGCGCGAAGCCCATGAGCGGTGTCATGAAGCGTATGGGGATGATCTTCCGCGCGAAGGCGAACAAGGCCCTGGACCGGGCCGAGGACCCGCGCGAGACCCTCGATTACTCGTACCAGAAGCAGCTGGAGCTCCTCCAGAAGGTCCGCCGCGGCGTGGCGGACGTGGCGACGTCCCGCAAGCGCCTCGAACTCCAGCTCAACCAGCTGCAGGGCCAGTCCGCCAAGCTGGAGGACCAGGGCCGCAAGGCGCTGGCCCTCGGCCGTGAGGACCTGGCCCGTGAGGCGCTGTCCCGGCGGGCCGCGCTCCAGCAGCAGGTCACCGACCTGGAGACGCAGCACCAGACGCTGCAGGGCGAGGAGGAGAAGCTCACGCTCGCCGCGCAGCGGCTGCAGGCCAAGGTCGACGCCTTCCGCACCAAGAAGGAGACGATCAAGGCCACGTACACGGCGGCGCAGGCCCAGACGCGCATCGCCGAGTCCTTCTCCGGGATCAGCGAGGAGATGAGCGACGTCGGTGTCGCCATCCAGCGCGCCGAGGACAAGACCGCGCAGCTCCAGGCGCGCGCGGGCGCCATCGACGAACTGCTCGCCTCCGGCGCCCTCGACGACCGGTCGGGGCTGGCGAAGGACGACATCCAGGCCGAGCTGGACCGCCTGTCGGGCGGGACGGACGTGGAGCTGGAGCTGCAGCGCATGAAGGCCGAGCTCGCGGGCGGCACGACGCCGCAGCAGGCCATCGAGGGCGCCGACGGCACGCAGCAGGGCCAGGGCCAGGGCCGGCCGGAGGCACGGCCGAGGTTCGACAAGCAGTGAGGACGGGCGCGTCATGATCGTTCGGATCATGGGGGAGGGCCAGGTGAGGTTGGCCGACGGCCACTTCGCCGAACTGGACCGGCTCGACGACGAACTGCTCGCCGAGATGGAGACCGGTGACGACACCGGTTTCCGCCGGACCCTGCACGCGCTGCTGGGCAGGGTCCGCGAGCTGGGCGAGCCGCTGCCGGACGACTCCCTGGAGCCGTCCGAGCTCATCCTCCCGGCACCCGACGCGTCCCTGGAGGACGTGCGGTCCCTCCTCACGGACGACGGCCTGATCCCCCCGGCGTGAGCCCCTGACGGCCCCGGGCAGGCACCACGGCGCGGCCCCGGGCGGCCGGCCCCGCGCCCGGGCGTCCGCCGCCCCCACCCGCGCGCACCGCGCCCGCCACGCCCCCGTACGCCACGGGTACCGCGTCCACCACACCGCATGGGCCGCCGCCCAGCGCACCGCACCAACCGCCGGCCCACCGCACCGCACCAGCGCAATCAGGCCACCGCCCCACCCATCCCACCGACCCGGCGCACCGCATGGCCCGGTGCTGTACACCGGACCGCACCAGCTGCCGCCCGCTCACCGCGCCGGCCGCCGACCCACCGGACCCACCGCGCCGGCCGCCGACAGGCCCGGCACATGCCGCCCGCACCGCGCCGACTCCGCCAGGTCACCGCACGGCCGCCGCCCGCTTACCGCACCCGCCTCCGCCGGCCCCCTCCGTACCGCACCCACCTGAGCCGGCCCTCCGGACCCCACCCCGCCCCACCCCGCCCCGCCTCCGGCGGGCCGGGCGTACCGGCCCGGTGGCTGTCGGGGCCGGCTGGCTTACCCTCTCGGTGTGCCGGCACAAGGAAACGCCCTCACCCGCGCCCGCGACCGGCTGCGCGCCCACCCGGTGGCCTGCGACGCCCTGATCGCCGCCGCCGTCCTCGCGGCGATGGTCCTCGGCTCCTTCGTCGACCCGCACGGCGACGGCACCGGTCCGACGTTCGGCATCCGCACCCCCGGCCCGGCCAGCGTCGTCCTGATGGTGCTCGGCGCGGCCGCCCTCGTGGCCCGGCGCCGGGCGCCCCTGCGGGCGCTGGCGGTCACGGGCGCCGTGACCGTCGCCGAGTTCGTCGCGGGCGACCCGCCCGCGCCCGTCGCGATGAGCGCCGTCGTCGCCCTGTACACGGTCGCCTCCCGCACCGACCGCCCCACCACCTGGCGCGTCGGCCTGGCGACGATGACCGTGCTGACGGCCGTCGCCATGTCCTTCGGCTCGTCCCCCTGGTACGCGCAGCAGAACCTCGGCGTCTTCGCGTGGACGGGCATGGCGGCCGCCGCGGGCGACGCCGTCCGCAGCCGCCGCGCCTTCGTCGACGCGATACGGGAACGGGCCGACCGCGCCGAGCGGACCCGCGAGGAGGAGGCCCGGCGCCGCGTCGCGGAGGAGCGCCTGCGCATCGCCCGCGACCTCCACGACGTCGTCGCCCACCACATCGCCCTGGTCAACGTCCAGGCCGGGGTGGCCGCGCACGTCATGGACAAGCGCCCGGACCAGGCCAAGGAGGCGCTGGCGCACGTCCGGGAGGCCAGCCGGTCCGCGCTGGACGAGCTGCGCGCCACCGTCGGACTGCTCCGCCAGTCCGGGGACCCGGAGGCGCCCACCGAGCCGGCGCCCGGCCTCGCCGTCCTGGACGACCTGCTGGACACCTTCCGCAACGCCGGCCTCCCCGTGCGGCTCGCCCGCACCGACCAGGACACCCACCTGCCCTCCGCCGTCGACCTCGCCGCGTACCGGATCATCCAGGAGGCCCTGACCAACGTCCGCAAGCACGCGGGCCAGGGCGCCACCGCCGAGGTGAGCGTCCTGCGGGTGGGCCGCACCGTCGAGGTCACGGTCCTGGACGACGGCACCGCCCCGGTGCAGGCCGTCGGCGCGCCGGGGGCCGCCGGGGCTCCGGGCGGGCACGGCCTCGTCGGCATGCGCGAGCGGGTCGGCGCGCTGGGCGGCGCGCTCACCGCGGGACCCCGCTACGGGGGCGGCTTCCGCGTCCAGGCGATACTTCCCCTCACCACGCGCGGCGGGGAGGACGGAGCCACATGACGACCACCGGGCCGATCAGGGTGCTGCTCGCCGACGACCAGGCGCTGCTCCGCAGCGCCTTCCGGGTGCTCGTCGAGTCGGAGCCGGACATGGAGGTCGTGGGGGAGGCGTCCGACGGCGCCGAGGCCGTCGCCCTGGCCCGCGCGACCGGACCGGACGTCGTCCTCATGGACATCCGCATGCCGGGCAGCGACGGACTCGCCGCCACCCGGGAGATCACCTCCGACCCGGCCCTCGACCGCGTCCACGTCGTCATGCTGACCACCTTCGAGGTCGACGAGTACGTCGTGCAGTCGCTGCGCGCCGGCGCCTCCGGCTTCCTCGGCAAGGGCGCCGAGCCCGACGAGCTGCTCAGCGCGATCCGGATCGCCGCCGCCGGCGAGGCGCTGCTGTCGCCCGCCGCGACCAAGGGCCTCATCGCCCGGTTCCTCGCCCAGGGCGGCGGCGAGCCGGGCGGCGCCGACGGGGCGGGCGGCCGCGCCGAACGGCTCTCCGCGCTGACCGGCCGCGAGCGCGAGGTCCTCGTCCACGTCGCCGCCGGGCTGCCCAACGACGGGATCGCCGAGCGCCTGGAGGTCAGTCCGCTCACCGTCAAGACCCACGTGAACCGCGCCATGGCGAAGATCGGGGCCCGCGACCGCGCCCAGCTGGTCGTCTTCGCCTACGAGTCGGGGTTGGTACGTCCAAGGGTGGAGTGACCGCCCGGCCCGCGTACTCCGGGCGCGGTACGCGCGGCGCCAGGAATGGACCTGGGGGCGAGGGATCGCCCCTCCGCGATGGCCGATGGTGTGGGGGAGCACCCACCACGTCGAGCCACACCGCGGAAGAGAGACACGAGACGCCATGTCCTGGCTGTCCAGATTCAGCCTCGCCCAGCGGGCCCTGATAGGCCTGATGTCGATCGTCGCGATCGTCTTCGGCACGATCGCCATCCCCCAGCTCAAGCAGCAGCTGCTGCCCTCCATCGAACTGCCCATGGTGTCGGTCCTCGCGCCGTACCCCGGCGCCTCCCCCGACGTGGTCGAGAAGCAGGTCGTCGAACCGCTGGAGGCGTCCCTGGAGGCCGTCGACGGCATCAAGGGCGTCACCGCCACGGCGAGCGAGGGCAACGCCCTGGTCATGGCGACGTTCGACTACGGCGACGAGGGCACCAAGCAGCTCGTCGCCGACGTCCAGCAGGCCGTGAACCGGGCCCGCGCCCAGCTGCCGGAGGACGTCGAGCCGCAGGTGATCGCCGGCTCGACCGACGACATCCCGACGGTCGTCCTCGCCGTCACGTCGGACAAGGACCAGCAGGCCCTCGCCGACCAGCTGGAGCGGACCGTCGTGCCGGCGCTGGAGGACATCGACGGCGTCGGACAGGTCTCGATCGACGGTGTCCAGGACCTCCAGGTCTCCGTCACCCCCGACGTCCGGAAGCTCGGCGCGGCCGGCCTCACCACCGTCCAGCTGGCCGACGCGCTGCGCGGCGGCGGTGCGACCGTGCCCGCCGGCTCCTTCTCCGAGGCCGGCGAGAGCCGCACGGTCCAGGTCGGCGGCGGCTTCACCTCGCTGCGGCAGATCGAGGACCTGCGGATCAAGCCCGCGAAGGGCGCCGCGGTCCGCCTCGGCGACGTCGCGACCGTGCGGCAGGAGGAGTCCCGGCGGGTCTCCCTCACGCGCACGAACGGCAAGCCGAGCCTCGCCGTCATGGCCACCATGGACAACGACGGCAGCGCCGTCGCCATCTCCGAGGCCGTCGAGGACAAGCTGCCCGGACTGCGCGCCGACCTGGGCGCGGGCGCCGAGCTGACGGTCGTCTCCGACCAGGGCCCGGCCGTCTCGAAGTCCATCTCCGGCCTCACCACGGAGGGCGCGCTCGGCCTGGTCTTCGCCGTCCTCGTCATCCTGGTGTTCCTGGCCTCGATCCGTTCGACGCTGGTCACCGCGGTCTCCATCCCGCTCTCCGTCGTGCTCGCCCTGATCGTGCTGTGGACGCGGGACCTGTCCCTGAACATGCTGACGCTCGGCGCGCTCACCATCGCCATCGGCCGGGTCGTCGACGACTCGATCGTGGTCCTGGAGAACATCAAGCGGCACCTCGGCTACGGCGAGGAGCGCCAGGCGGCGATCCTCACGGCGGTGCGCGAGGTGGCGGGCGCCGTCACCTCCTCCACCCTCACCACCGTGGCCGTGTTCCTGCCGATCGGCCTGGTCGGCGGCATGGTGGGCGAGCTGTTCGGCTCGTTCTCCCTCACCGTCACCGCGGCCCTGCTCGCCTCCCTCCTCGTCTCGCTGACGGTCGTGCCGGTCCTGTCGTACTGGTTCCTGCGCGCGCCCAAGGGCACTTCCGCCGACCCGGACGAGGCCCGGCGCGCGGCGGAGGAGAAGGAGAGCCGCAGCGTCCTGCAGCGCGCGTACGTCCCCGTGCTGCGCTTCGCGACGCGCCGCCGCCTCACCAGCGTCCTGATCGCCGTCGTCGTCTTCGTCGGCACCCTCGGCATGGCCCCGTTGCTGAAGACCAACTTCTTCGACCAGGGCGACCAGGAGGTCCTCTCCATCAAGCAGGAGCTGCCCGCCGGCACCAGCCTGGAGGCGGCGGACGCCGCGGCCAGGAAGGTGGAGGCGGTCCTCGCCTCGACCGACGAGGTGAAGGACTACCAGGTCACCGTGGGCTCGTCCGGCTTCATGGCGGCCTTCGGCGGCGGTACGGGCGCCAACCAGGCGTCCTACCAGGTGACGCTGACGGACTCCGCCTCCTACGAGCGGGCCCGCGACCGGATCGACGCCGGGCTGGGCAAGCTGGACGGCATCGGCGACACGACGATCGCGGCGGGCGACGGCTTCGGCAACCAGGACCTGAGCGTCGTGGTGAAGGCCGCGGACGCCGCCACCCTGAAGAAGGCGTCCGAGCAGGTGCGGGCCGAGGTGGCCGAACTCGACGACGTCACCGACGTGCAGAGCGACCTGTCGCAGTCCGTGCCGCGGGTCTCGGTGCGGGCCGACGCCCGCGCCGCCGAGGCGGGCCTCAACGACGCCGCGCTGGGCATGGCGGTCGCCGAGGCCGTGCGCGGCACCCCCGTCGGCAAGGCGGTCCTCGACGACACCGAGCGCGACGTCGTCATCACCTCCGCCGCCCCGGCGCGGACCCTGGCCGAGCTGCGGCAGCTGCCGCTGGGCCCGGTGAAGCTGGGTGACGTAGCGGACGTGAAGCTGGTGCCGGGCCCGGTGTCGATGACCCGCATCGACGGCTCCCGCGCCGCGACCATCACGGCCAAGCCGACCGGCGACAACACGGGCGCGGTCAGCGCCGACCTCCAGGCGAAGATCAACGCGCTGGACCTGCCGGAGGGCGCCACGGCCTCCATCGGCGGGGTGTCGGAGGACCAGGAGGAGGCGTTCGCCAACCTGGGGCTGGCGATGCTGGCGGCCATCGCGATCGTCTTCATGCTGCTGGTGGCGACGTTCCGCTCGCTGGTCCAGCCGCTGATCCTGCTGGTCTCCATCCCCTTCGCGGCGACCGGCGCCATCGGTCTGCTGATCGCCACCGGCACGGCGATGGGCGTCCCCGCGATGATCGGCATGCTGATGCTGATCGGCATCGTCGTCACCAACGCGATCGTGCTGATCGACCTCATCAACCAGTACCGGGCCCAGGGGCTCGGGGTGATCGAGTCGGTCGTGGAGGGCGGCCGCCACCGCCTCCGCCCGATCCTCATGACGGCCCTGGCGACGATCTTCGCGCTGCTCCCGATGGCCCTGGGCATCACGGGCGAGGGCGGCTTCATCGCGCAGCCGCTGGCGGTCGTGGTGATCGGCGGTCTGATCACCTCCACGCTCCTCACGCTGCTGCTGGTGCCGACGCTGTACGCGATGGTCGAGCTGCGCAAGGAACGCCGCCGCGCGAAGCGCGAGGCGAAGGTGACCCGCACGGAGGAGAAGACCCTGGCCAACGCCTGACCCGTCCGACCGGCAGACGGCGTCCGGCCGGGGTGGGGCCGTGCCGGGGTCGTCCCCGCAGGGGTCGGCGGCGACGGGCGGGTCCCCCGGCCGGGACCCGAGGTATCCGACCCCGGGGAGACGCCCCGGAGGGGCCCCGACGGGCACCGGCCACCCGACGAGCGGCCCCCCGACGGGCCGGCCACCCTGGCAGGCGCCGACCTCCCCCAGAGGCCCGGCCACCCCGGCAGCGCCGGCCGGCCGCGAGGCCGGCAAAGAGCCCGAGGGGCGCCCCGCGCACTGCGGGGCGCCCCTCGGGCGTCGTCGTGCGGGCGTGCCGCCGACCGCGGCCGCCGACCGCACCACCGGTTACGGCAGCGCCAGCATCCGCTCCAGCGCCAGCTTCGCGAAGCTCTCCGTCTCCGGGTCGACCTGGATGCGGTTGACGAGGTTGCCCTCGGCCAGCGACTCCAGCGCCCAGACCAGGTGGGGCAGGTCGATGCGGTTCATGGTCGAGCAGAAGCAGACGGTCCGGTCGAGGAAGACGATCTCCTTGCCCTCGCCGGCGAAACGATTCGCCAGACGCTGGACCAGGTTCAGCTCCGTGCCGATCGCCCACTTCGAGCCGGCCGGGGCCGCCTCCAGGGTCTTGATGATGTACTCCGTCGACCCCACGTAGTCCGCCGCCGCCACGACCTCGTGCCGGCACTCCGGGTGGACGAGCACGTTCACGCCGGGGATGCGCGCGCGGACGTCCTCGACCGAGTCCAGCGAGAAGCGGCCGTGCACGGAGCAGTGCCCGCGCCACAGGATCATCTTCGCGGCGCGCAGCTCCTCGATGGTCAGCCCGCCGTTCGGCTTGTGCGGGTTGTACAGCACGCAGTCGTCCAGGGACATGCCCATGTCGCGGACCGCGGTGTTCCGACCCAGGTGCTGGTCGGGCAGGAAGAGGACCTTCTCGCCCTGCTCGAAGGCCCAGTCCAGGGCGCGCCGGGCGTTCGACGAGGTGCAGATCGTGCCGCCGTGCTTGCCGGTGAAGGCCTTGATGTCGGCGGAGGAGTTCATGTAGGAGACCGGGACGGTCGCCTCGGCGACGCCGGCCTCCGTCAGGACGTCCCAGCACTCCGCGACCTGCTCGGCGGTGGCCATGTCGGCCATCGAGCAGCCCGCGGCCAGGTCCGGCAGGACCACCTTCTGGTCGTCGCCGGTCAGGATGTCCGCCGACTCGGCCATGAAGTGCACACCGCAGAAGACGATGTACTCCGCCTCGGGCCTGGCCGCCGCGTCACGGGCGAGCTTGAAGGAGTCGCCGGTGACGTCCGCGAACTGGATGACCTCGTCGCGCTGGTAGTGGTGGCCGAGGACGAAGACCTTGTCCCCGAGCTTCTCCTTGGCCGCGCGGGCGCGCTCCACCAGGTCCGGGTCGGACGGCGAGGGGAGGTCGCCGGGGCACTCCACGCCCCGCTCGCTCTTGGGGTCGGCCTCGCGGCCGAGCAGCAGCAGGGCGAGCGGCGTCGGCTGGACATCCAGGGGCTGGGCGGTGGTCACGTCACGCACCCTTTCTACTGAGCCTTTTCGTCTAATTGACGCTATCTATCATAACCGCTTCACGTCACTTTGACGATGTCCATAGTGTCGATGTGACGCATTCGCCCTCGACGGCTCGGTGCCCGGTTCACGGGCCGTGTGCGAGCATGAAGGGGAAGAACCGGGCGCGGCCCGGAATGAATCGGCGACCCCGCCGGTTGCACCCGTCGGCAAGCAGTCTCCGAACAACCCGGGAGAAAAGCAGATGTCCGTATCGGACGAGAAGACCACTGTCAGTGACGGCATCATCCTGTCGGACGCCGCCGCGGCCAAGGTCAAGGCCCTGCTCGACCAGGAAGGCCGCGACGACCTGGCGCTCCGCGTCGCCGTTCAGCCGGGTGGCTGCTCCGGTCTGCGCTACCAGCTCTTCTTCGACGAGCGCTCCCTCGACGGCGACGTCGTGAAGGACTTCGACGGCGTCAAGGTCGTCACCGACCGCATGAGCGCCCCGTACCTCGGCGGTGCCTCCATCGACTTCGTCGACACCATCGAGAAGCAGGGCTTCACGATCGACAACCCGAACGCCACGGGCTCCTGCGCCTGCGGCGACTCCTTCAGCTGACCGGTCGACGGCCCGCCGGCCGTCCCGTCCCGCCGTCGGCCCCCGGACCTCCAGGTCCGGGGGCCGACGGCGTACGTGCACCGGCAGGCCCGCGCCGGTACGCCTGCACCGGCAGGCCCGCACCGGTCCTCAGCGCCGGGCGGCGACCTTGCGGAGCGGTTCGCCGCTCTCCGCGTCCACCACGGCCCGGCCGCCGACCGGCGCGTCCAGCGTCACGGTGACGTGCACCGACACCGCCATGCTGATGCACGCCCCGCCCCTGTCGTTCGGCACCTCGAACAGCCGCAGTCCCACCTCCGTGGCGCTCTCCTCCGCCCGCACGACGTACCTGCTGCACGGGCTGCCCTCGAACGACACCCGCAGCTCCCGTGCCCCGGCCTCGGGCCCCTCCAGCGCCAGACCCGCCGCCGGCGGGTGCTCGTCGAGTCGCTCCAGCGGCACCGCCGGGTGGCTGAAGCGGACCGTCCGCCCGTTCTCCTCGGCCACGAACAGCCACGCGGGCACGAGCGTCGCCCCGCTCCCGAGGGGGTAGGCCGCCAGGCCCAGGACGACCTCGCGGATCGTCACGACGTCCTCGGCGCGCTTGGGCGTGCCGGTCTCCGGGTCGCACGGCCCGGTCGTCGGGCCGACCGCACCCGTACCCGTACCCGCACCCGTCGCGGCGGGCGCGCCACCGCCCTCCAGCGGTACGGGGGAAGCGCAGTCGCCGGCCCCGGACCCCCCGTCCCGCGTGCCGAGGCTGCCCTGACCGGAGGCGTTGAGATCCCGTACCGCCTGCTCGGCGTCGGTCACCGGCAGCGCCTCGTCGCGCACCAGGGTGGCCAGCCTGCCCTCCGCCGCCACGATCCCGCCGCCGCCGTCCACGGTGAACTCGGCCGCGTACCAGCGGGTCGGCAGCCCGCCGACCCGCGGGTGGGCGACCACCCGGCCCGCCTCCACGTACACGGCGGCGTCCGCGTGGCCGAGCGCCTTCAGCATCGGGACGACCGCCCGCTTCGCGGCCTCCTCGCCCACCCGCCCGTCCGTCGGGTCCCCGGGGCAGTGCTTGCCCTTCGGGCAGTCGTCGGACCGCGGCCCCTGCGCCACGTACCGCCAGTGGCCCGACTCGTCCAGCGTCAGCTCCGGCCCCGAACCGTCCTTCTGCGGGCCGACGCGCCACTCTCCCCGCGCCTTCACCGGCGTCGCCGCGAACCCGAGCGCCCGCGCCAGCCGCGCCGCGTCCGCCTCCGTGACCTTCCGCGCGTCCCGGTACGCGTGCGCCCGCTCGGGCGCCTCCGGCAGGGGGCCCGCCACCCGGTACCGCCCGCCGCCGTTCGGGTCGGGCTCACCCGGCGCGATGCCCGGGGGAGTGCCCGGCGACGTGCTCGCCCCCGGGGCCGGCGTCCCGGCCGGGCCGCCGCGCGGGTCGGTGACGACCGTCCGGCCGGCGGCCTCCCCGCGGTCGTCGCCGGCCGCGGCGACGGCGAGGTACGTGCCGCCCCCGCCCACCAGCACCGCAGCCGCCACCAGGGCGGCGGCGAACGGCGGGCGCCGTCGGCCGGTACGTGCGTCAGTGCTCTGCGTCTCGCTCACCGCAACGCTCCTTCGTCGGTCCTCGTCCCCTTGCGTATCCCCTCCGGACGGGAGACACGGGTGGGACGGGGCGGACGGGCGAGCGGTTCCCCTGCGGGGCGGCGGCATCCGGCGGAACGCGTCACCGACCCGGGCGCGCGAGGCGGCGGCCGAGCCCAGGACCCCGCCGGGCGGCCCCCGACCGGGCGGCCTCCCCGTCAGGCGGCCTCCCCGCCGGGTGCCAGCCGGCGCCGGACGGCCTCGCCGGGGAGTGGGGCGGCCCCGCCGGGCGCCGTCAGCCGCCGTACTCCGCCGTGGCGTCGATCAGCCGGGCGGACGCGGGCTCGACGACGACCCCGTGGATGTGCGACGGCGGCACGGGCGCGGGGGCGGGCTCCCGGGGGGCGGACCAGTGCGGCGCCATCCTCGCGGACGCCCCGCGCAGCTCCGCCAGGGTGGACTCGGACTCCGGGCGCTCGCGCGACACGATGTGGTTCGACATACCGGCACCGTACGCACAGCCCGACACGACCGAGAAGACCTACTATCGGGTAGTTTCCGCTGTTCACCGCCGCCGTCCGAGCCGGTAGCGTGAACCGTCAACGCCGTCTCCCCGCCCCGCAGGAGCATCCCGCCGTGCGTATCGCAGTCACCGGCTCCATCGCCACCGATCACCTGATGACCTTCCCCGGCCGCTTCGCCGACCAGTTGGTCGCCGACCAGCTGCACACGGTCTCCCTCTCCTTCCTCGTCGACAACCTCGACGTGCGCAGGGGAGGCGTCGGCGCGAACATCTGCTTCGGCATGGGCCAGCTGGGCACCCGCCCGATCCTCGTCGGCGCGGCCGGCTCCGACTTCGACGAGTACCGCGCGTGGCTCGACCGGCACGGCGTGGACACCGACTCCGTGCGGATCTCCGAGGTCCTGCACACCGCGCGCTTCGTCTGCACCACCGACGCCGACCACAACCAGATCGGCTCCTTCTACACCGGCGCCATGAGCGAGGCCCGGCTCATCGAGCTGAAGGCCGTCGCCGACCGCGTCGGCGGCCTCGACCTGGTCCTCATCGGCGCCGACGACCCCGAGGCGATGCTCCGCCACACCGAGGAGTGCCGGACCCGCGGCATCCCCTTCGCCGCGGACTTCTCGCAGCAGATCGCCCGGATGAACGGCGACGAGATCCGCACCCTCCTCGACGGCGCCACGTACCTCTTCTCCAACGAGTACGAGAAGGGCCTCATCGAGTCCAAGACCGGCTGGAGCGACGAGGAGATCCTCGGCCGCGTCGGCCACCGCGTCACCACCCTCGGCGCCCGCGGCGTGCGCATCGAGCGGACCGGCGAGCCCACCATCGAGGTCGGCTGCCCCGACGAGGAGGCCAAGGTCGACCCGACGGGCGTCGGCGACGCCTTCCGCGCCGGTTTCCTCTCCGGCCTCTCCTGGGGCGTCGGCCACGAGCGCGCCGCCCAGGTCGGCTGCATGCTCGCCACGCTCGTGATCGAGACCCTCGGCACGCAGGAGTACACCCTGCGCCGCGCCCACTTCATGGAGCGCTTCACCAAGACCTACGGGGACGCCGCCGCCGCCGAGGTCCGCGCGCGCCTCGCCTGACCGGGCGTCACACCAGCCGGCGGACCGTGAAGGCCGCGCCCCGGTCCGCCGGCTCCTCGCCCACGTACTCCTGCCCCCGCATGGCGCACCACGCCGGGATGTCGAGCCGTGCCGCCGCGTCGTCGGCGAGCACCCGCACCGTCCCGCCCACCGGCACGTCGCCGATCACCTTCGCCAGCTCGATCACCGGGACGGGGCACCGCTTCCCGAGGGCGTCCACCACGAGCCCGCCCCCGTCACCCCCCGCGGCCGCCGCCGGCGCGGACACCGGCGCCCCGAGCCGCTCCCGCACGCCCGCCACCACACCCGGCAGCAGCCGGAGGAACCGCTCCACGTCCGCCTCCGCCGCGTCGAGCGGCAGGGAGACGCGGACGTTCCCCTCCGACAGCACCCCCATGGCCCGCAGGACGTGGCTGGGCGTCAGCGTCGAACTCGTGCACGACGAACCGGACGAGACGGAGAAACCGGCCCGGTCCAGCTCGTGCAGCAGCGCCTCCCCGTCCACGTAGAGGCACGAGAACGTGACCAGGTGCGGCAGCCGCCGCTCCGGATCGCCCACGACCTCCACGTCCGGCACCGACTCCGCCACCCCGACCCGGATCCGCTCCACCAGCCCCCGCAGCCGCGCCGCCCCGGCCGCGGCCTCCTCCCGCACGGCCCGCAGCGAGGCCGCGGCCGCCACGACGGCCGGGAGGTTCGGGAAGCCGGCCGACCGCCCCGCCTCCCGCTCGTCCGCCGGACCCGCCGCCGCGAACCGCACCCCCTTGCGCACGGCCAGCAGCCCCACGCCCGCCGGCCCGCCCCACTTGTGGGCGCTCGCCGCCAGCAGCGACCACCCGGCCTCCACCGGCCCCCACGCCAGCGACTGCGCCGCGTCCACCAGCAGCGGCACCCCGGCCTCCCGGCAGGCTTCCGCCACCCGCGCCACCGGCTGCTCGGTCCCCACCTCGTGGTTGGCGGACTGGAGGCACGCCAGCGCCGTGTCCGCCCGCAACGCCCCCGCGTACGCCTCCGGGTCGACCGCCCCGGACCGCCCCACCGGCACCCGGGTCACCGTCCCGCCGGCCGCCTCGTGCGCGGCCGCCGCGTGCAGCACCGAGGAGTGCTCCACCTCCGACACCACCAGGTGCCCGCCCACCCGGCGCCGCCCCGCGAGGGCGCCCGCGACGCCGGAGTGGACCGCGTGCGTCCCCGAAGGGGTGAACGTCAGCTCGTCGGGGCGACACCCCACCGCCTCCGCGGCGGCCTCCCGCGCGGCGTCCAGCAGCAGCCGGGCGCGCCGCCCCTCGCGGTACAGCCGGGCGGGATCGGCCCACCCCTCGTCCAGCGAAGCCTGCAGCGCCTGCCGGGCGACGGGGTGGAGGGGGGCGGAGGAAGCGACGTCGAAGTAGGCCACGTGGCAACGCTAACCCCGACCGTCCCAGCGGTGAGGCACTCCTTCCGCTCCCCGCGCCGGGTGGCCCCCGCAGGTGGCCTCGGGGGCGCCGCGCCCGGGCCTCCGCACGGGATCCACCATGCCCGCGACCTGCGCACACAACCCGAAAGAGGGGTCCGGCGGCGCGTTGGGCACCCTCCCCGCGCGACGCCAAATAGCGTCCAGTAGGGTTTGGTCCGCATAAACATCCAAACCCCTGCCCGCGTCAGGGCCGGCGACCGACCAGCGAGACGGCCGCAGCCGACCCGCGGGCGAGACTCTCGGGAAGGCGCTACGTGAGTCCCAACGGCTCCGACCGCTCGTCGCGGCGCCCGATGCGGCGGAAGCTGCCGCAGGTGCTGACTGCGGGCCTGATCCTGGCTACCGCCTCCGGTTGTTCCTACAACTGGGAGGACTTCCCCCGCCTCGGAATGCCCACCCCGGTGACGGAGGAGGCCCCGCGGATCCTCTCCCTCTGGCAGGGCTCGTGGGCGGCTGCGCTCGCCACGGGCGTGCTGGTGTGGGGTCTGATCCTGTGGAGCGTCATCTTCCACCGGCGTAGCCGCACCAAGGTCGAGGTTCCTCCGCAGACCCGGTACAACATGCCCATCGAGGCCCTGTACACGGTGACCCCGCTCATCATCGTCTCGGTGCTCTTCTACTTCACCGCGCGTGACGAGTCCAAGCTCCTGGCCCTCTCGGAGAAGCCGGCCCACACCATCAACGTGGTCGGCTACCAGTGGAGCTGGGGCTTCAACTACATCGAGAACGTGGACGGCGACGCCGCCACGGGCGCCGAGGTCCCCAAGGAGCTCGGTGCCATTCCGGACAAGTGGCAGAAGCAGTTCCCCGCGGGCGCCGAAGGCGTCCACGACGAGGGCGTCCCCGGCACGCGCAACCCGCAGACCGGCAACCCGGGTCCGACCCTGTGGCTGCCGAAGGGCGAGAAGGTCCGGTTCGTCCTGACCTCGCGTGACGTGATCCACTCCTTCTGGGTCGTCCCCTTCCTGATGAAGCAGGACGTCATCCCGGGCCACACCAACGCCTTCGAGGTGACCCCCACGCAGGAGGGCACCTTCCTCGGCAAGTGCGCCGAGCTCTGCGGCGTCGACCACTCCCGGATGCTCTTCAACGTCAAGGTCGTCTCCCCCGAGCGCTACCAGCAGCACCTCAAGGAGCTGGCCGAGAAGGGGCAGACCGGCTACATCCCGTCGGGCATTCAGCAGACGGACCCGGCCAGGAATGCGGAGAAGAACCAACTGTGAGCATCCTCAACGAACCTCAGGGTGCCGCCACGGCAGCTGACGGCTCGAAGGAGCCGTACGAGAACGAGCTGCCCGTCCGGCGCAAGCAGCCCGGCAACGTCGTCGTGAAGTGGCTGACCACCACCGACCACAAGACGATCGGCACGCTCTACCTGGTCACCTCGTTCGTCTTCTTCTGCATCGGCGGTCTGCTGGCGCTCTTCATGCGCGCCGAGCTGGCCCGTCCGGGTACGCAGATCATGTCGAACGAGCAGTTCAACCAGGCGTTCACGATGCACGGCACGATCATGCTGCTGATGTTCGCGACGCCGCTGTTCGCCGGCTTCGCGAACTGGATCATGCCGCTGCAGATCGGCGCGCCCGACGTGGCGTTCCCGCGGCTGAACATGTTCGCCTACTGGCTGTACCTCTTCGGCTCGATCATCGCCGTGGCCGGCTTCCTCACCCCGCAGGGTGCGGCCGACTTCGGCTGGTTCGCCTACACCCCGCTGTCGGACGCCGTCCGCTCGCCGGGCGTCGGCGCCGACATGTGGATCATGGGTCTGGCCTTCTCCGGCTTCGGCACGATCCTCGGCTCGGTCAACTTCATCACCACGATCATCTGCATGCGCGCACCCGGCATGACGATGTTCCGCATGCCGATCTTCACCTGGAACGTGCTGCTGACCGGTGTCCTGGTCCTGCTCGCCTTCCCGGTGCTGGCCGCCGCGCTCTTCGCGCTGGAGGCCGACCGCAAGTTCGGCGCGCACATCTTCGACCCGTCCAACGGCGGCGCCCTGCTGTGGCAGCACCTCTTCTGGTTCTTCGGCCACCCAGAGGTGTACATCATCGCCCTGCCGTTCTTCGGCATCGTCTCGGAGATCATCCCGGTCTTCAGCCGCAAGCCGATGTTCGGTTACATCGGCCTGGTGGCCGCGACCATCGCGATCGCCGGCCTGTCCGTGACGGTGTGGGCGCACCACATGTACGTCACCGGCGGTGTGCTGCTGCCGTTCTTCTCCTTCATGACCTTCCTGATCGCGGTCCCGACCGGTGTGAAGTTCTTCAACTGGATCGGCACCATGTGGAAGGGCTCGCTGTCCTTCGAGACGCCGATGCTCTGGACGATCGGCTTCCTGGTCACCTTCACCTTCGGTGGCCTGACCGGTGTCATCCTGGCCTCGCCGCCGATGGACTTCCACGTGTCGGACTCGTACTTCGTGGTGGCGCACTTCCACTACGTCGTCTTCGGCACCGTCGTGTTCGCGATGTTCGCCGGCTTCCACTTCTGGTGGCCGAAGTTCACCGGCAAGATGCTGGACGAGCGCCTCGGCAAGATCACCTTCTGGACGCTCTTCATCGGCTTCCACGGCACGTTCCTCGTCCAGCACTGGCTGGGCGCCGAGGGCATGCCGCGCCGCTACGCGGACTACCTGGCCGCGGACGGCTTCACCGCGCTGAACACCATCTCCACGATCAGCTCGTTCCTGCTCGGCCTGTCGATCCTGCCGTTCTTCTACAACGTCTGGAAGACCGCCAAGTACGGCGAGAAGATCGAGGTCGACGACCCGTGGGGCTACGGCCGGTCGCTCGAGTGGGCCACGTCCTGCCCGCCGCCGCGCCACAACTTCCTCACGCTGCCGCGCATCCGCTCGGAATCGCCGGCCTTCGACCTGCACCACCCTGAGATCGCCGCCCTGAGCCAGCTCGAGAACGACGGGCAGAAGGACACCGCGCTGTTCGGTGGCAAGGAGGTCGGCAAGTGAAGATCCAGGGCAAGATGTTCATCTGGCTGAGCTTCTTCATCCTCGCCATGGCCATCCTGTACGGCCTGTGGTCGAAGGAGCCGGTCGGCACCACGGCGCTGTTCATGGCCTTCGGCCTGGCGATCATGGTCGGCTACTACCTGGCCTTCACGGCCCGGCGGGTGGACGCCATGGCCCAGGACGACAAGGAGGCGGACGTCGCGGACGAGGCCGGCGAGCTCGGCTTCTTCTCCCCGCACAGCTGGCAGCCGCTCTCCCTCGCGATCGGTGGCGCGTTCGCCTTCCTCGGCGTCGCCCTCGGCTGGTGGCTCATGTTCTTCGCCCTGCCGCTCATCCTGATCGGCGTCTGGGGCTGGGTCTTCGAGTACTACCGCGGTGAGAACCAGAACCAGTAGGCACCCGCACGGGTGAAAGGGCCCGGCGGTCTCCGGACGGAGACCGCCGGGCCCCTCTTTTGCAGTCGTCCGGAGTGCCGCGCCCGGCGGCTCTTCCTACCGTGTGCTTATGAGCCACACGCCGAGCCTCCGCATCGCCCTCAGCTGCTCCCTGCTGGTCGTCGCCGCAGGCGCCGGCGCTGCCGGTTGCGGGGGACCGGACGGCCACCCGCTCTCCGCGCGGCCCTACGACGCGGCGCGGCAGGTCACCTTCGACGGCTTCGCCGAAGGCCGTGAGGCGGCGCTCGACAAGCCGCTCGCCGTGTCCGTCAAGGACGGCGGCACCCGCATCACCGACGTGACCGCCGTCGACGAGGCCGGCCACCACCTGGCGGGCCGCCTCTCCGCCGACGGCGGCCGCTGGCGCTCCACCGGCCCGCTGGCCGCGGGCGCCCGCTACACGGTCAGGGTCGCCACGGAGAACGGCGAGGGCGCCCCGGGCGTCCGTACGCTGACCTTCCGCACCGCCCCGGCCCGCAACCTCCTGGCGGTGGAGTTCGGCCCCGAGGCGGGCGAGTACGGCGTCGGACAGCCCCTCACCGCCAAGCTCAGCGCCCCGGTCACCGACCGCGCGGGCCGCACCGCCGTCGAGCGTGCCCTGCGGGTCCGCTCCACCCCGAGCGTCACGGGCGCCTGGCACTGGGTCAACGACAAGGAACTGCACTTCCGGCCCAAGGAGTACTGGCCGGCCGGCGCCGAGGTCACCCTCACGAGCAACCTCGCGGGCCTGCCCGTCGGCAGCGGCCTCTACGGCACCGCCACCGACCCGCTGAAGCTCACCATCGGCGACCGCGTCGAGGCCGTCGCCGACGCCGCGGGGCACTACATGACCGTCCGGCGCAACGGAGAAGTGATCAACACCATTCCGGTGACCACCGGCAAACCGGGCTTCTCCACCCGGAACGGCGTCAAGGTCGTGCTGGAGAAGCAGTACTTCGTCCGCATGCGCAGCACCACCGTCGGGATCGCGGCCGGCAGCAGCGAGTCCTACGACCTGCCGGTGTACTACGCCACCCGGGTCACCTGGAGCGGCGAGTACGTCCACGCCGCGCCGTGGTCGGTCGGCTCCCAGGGGGCCGCCAACGTCAGCCACGGCTGCGTGGGCATGTCCACCGGCAACGCCGCGTGGTTCTACGAGACCGTCCAGCGCGGCGACATCGTCCGGGTCGTCAACAGCGCGGGCGAGGAGATGTCCCCCTTCGGCAACGGCTTCGGCGACTGGAACCTGCCGTGGGAGAAGTGGCGGCAGGGCAGCGCGGTCCTCGCGGGCACCCGCGACGGGGCCACCCCCGCCGACGACGCCCGGCTGCGGCCCGGCCTCTGACGCCCCGGCACGCCCCCGCGCTCGTGCCCGGTCCGCCGGCCGGCCCAGGGCGGTCGGCGCGGGCCGTCACGGGCGCCGCGCGGGGCCTGCGGGCCGACGGGCCCGCGACCCCGTCGACGGGGCCTGCGGGCCCACGGGCGTGCCCGGCGGCGCGGCCGCACGGCGTCCACGGGCCAGCCCGCGCGGCCGTGCGGGCTGGCCGTGCGGCGCGGGCGGGCGGCTCAGGCCTCCACGGCCAGCCGGCTGCGCACCAGGGCCGCCAGCGCCTCCGCCAGCTCCACCGGCTCCACCGGCAGCGCCACGGCGGCGTCCGCGCGGCTCCAGGTGGCCAGCCAGGCGTCCTGCGGCCGTGCGATCAGCAGCAGCACCGGCGGACAGCGGAACACCTCGTCCTTGATCTGCCGGCACACGCCCATCCCGCCGGCCGGGACGGCCTCGCCGTCCAGGACGCAGACGTCGATGCCGCCCTCCTCCAGCTTCTCCAGGACGGCCGGGAGCGTCGCGCACTCGACGTACTCGACCGGGGGAACGTCGGCCGCGGGCCTCCGCCCGGCCGCCAGCCGCACCTGCGCGCGGGTGTTCGCGTCGTCGCTGTAGACCAGTACGGTGGCGCTGGACTGCATGGTTCCTCCGAGTTCGTACGCGGGAGTGCTCGGTAACCGATGCGCGGATGCTACTCCGTCCCACCGCCCGTCAACACCGCTCCGACACCCCTCCGGAGGCCGTCCCGATGGGCCGTTCGGGTCAGGTCGGGCCGCCCGCCGGAGGCGGGGACACTCCGAACGGCACCCCCCGGAGTGAGGGCGGGATAAGCGACCGACATAATGTCGGTCGTGGCGACAGCAACGACAGTAGATACCGGGCACGCGCACCCGTCGGTCAATCGACCGAACCTCACCAGCGTCGGAACCATCATCTGGCTGAGTTCCGAGCTGATGTTCTTCGCGGCCCTCTTCGCGATGTACTTCACCCTGCGATCGGTAACGGGTGCCGAATACTGGTCCGAGCAGGCGGGCCACCTGAACTTCCCGTTCTCGGCGACCAACACCACGATCCTGGTGCTCTCCTCCCTCACCTGCCAGCTCGGCGTCTTCGCCGCCGAGCGCGGCGACGTGAAGAAGCTGCGCGCCTGGTTCATCGTGACGTTCGTCATGGGCGCGATCTTCATCGGCGGTCAGGTCCTCGAGTACACCGAGCTGGTCAAGGAGGCGGGCATGTCCCTGTCCTCCGGGCCCTACGGCTCGGTGTTCTACCTGACCACCGGCTTCCACGGCCTGCACGTGACGGGCGGCCTCATCGCGTTCCTCCTGGTCCTCGGCCGGACGTACGCCGCGAGGCGCTTCACCCACGAGCAGGCAACCGCCGCCATCGTCGTGTCCTACTACTGGCACTTCGTCGATGTCGTCTGGATCGGCCTCTTCGCCACGATCTACATGATCAAGTAATCGGGCCGCCGCCTGGCGGACCGAGACACTTCCAGCAAGCATCGACGCAGAAGATCCTGACACCGGGGTAATCCGTGAAAAAGCTCTCCGCACGACGACGCCATCCGCTGGCGGCGGTCGTCGTCCTACTCCTCGCGCTGGCGGCCACTGGGGGGCTCTACGCCGCGTTCGCGCCCGCGAGCACGGCCCAGGCCGACGAGACCGCCCAGTCCCTCGCCATCGAGGAGGGCAAGAAGCTCTACACCGTCGGCTGCGCCAGCTGCCACGGCACCGGCGGTCAGGGCACCTCCGACGGCCCGTCCCTCGTGGGCGTCGGCTCGGCCGCCGTCGACTTCCAGGTCGGCACCGGCCGCATGCCGGCGCAGCAGCCGGGCGCCCAGGTCCCGCGGAAGAAGAACATCTACACGCAGGCCCAGATCGACCAGCTCGCGGCGTACATCGCGTCGCTCGGCGCCGGCCCGATCACCCCCACCGAGAAGCAGTACAGCGTGGAGGGCGCGGACGTCGCCAAGGGTGGCGAGCTGTTCCGCAACAACTGCGCCCAGTGCCACAACTTCACCGGTGAGGGTGGCGCGCTCACCAAGGGCAAGTACGCACCGGGCCTCGACGGCGTCAGCGAGAAGCACATCTACGAGGCCATGCAGACCGGCCCGCAGAACATGCCCACCTTCCCCGACACCACCATGCCGGAGAAGGAGAAGAAGGAAATCATCGCGTACATCAAGGCCGTGAACGGTGACGAGACGCCGACCCCCGGCGGCTTCGGGCTGGGCAGCCTCGGACCGGTCAGCGAGGGTCTGTTCGGCTGGATCTTCGGTCTCGGTACGCTGATCGCCGTCGCCGTCTGGGTCGCGGCCCACACCGCTAAGGCCAAGAAGTCATGAGTAGCCAAGAGATCTCCGATGAGAGCCTGCCGCAGAAGCAGGACACCGCGCACGGCTCGGCAGTAGCCGAGAGCCCGTTCGCCGACCCGGGGCTCCCGCCCCACAAGCCCCGCGTCCAGGACATCGACGAGCGGGCCGCCAAGCGGTCCGAGCGGACGGTCGCCCTGCTGTTCACGATCTCGATGCTGGCCACCGTCGGCTTCATCGCCTCGTTCGTGGCCTTCCCCGTCGACAAGATCGTGTACGTGTGGCCCCTCGGCCACGTCAGCGCGACCAACCTGTCGCTCGGTCTGACGCTGGGCATCGCCCTGTTCTGCATCGGCGCCGGCGCGGTCCACTGGGCCCGCACGCTGATGTCGGACGAGGAGATGGCCGACGACCGCCACCCGATCGAGGCGGCTCCCGAGCTCAAGGCCAAGGTGATGGCCGACTTCGCCCAGGGTGCGGCGGAGTCCGGTCTGGGACGGCGCAAGCTGATCCGCAACACGATGTTCGGCGCGCTCGCGATGGTGCCGCTGTCCGGTCTCGTGCTCCTGCGTGAGCTCGGCCCGATGCCCGAGAAGAAGCTCTTCCACACCTCGTGGGCCAAGGGCAAGCGGCTGATCAACATGAACACCTTCGAGCCCCTGCGGCCCGAGGACGTCTCGGTCGGTTCGCTCACCTTCGCCATGCCGGAGGGCCTGAGCGAGGAGGACCACGACTTCAACAACAAGATCGCCAAGGACGCCCTGATGATCGTCCGGATCCAGCCGGCCGACATCAAGGACAAGCGCGAGCTCGAGTGGTCGCACGACGGCATCGTGGCCTTCTCCAAGATCTGCACCCACGTGGGCTGTCCGGTGTCCCTGTACGAGCAGCAGACCCACCACGTGCTCTGCCCGTGCCACCAGTCCACCTTCGACCTGTCCGACGGCGCCCGCGTCATCTTCGGCCCTGCCGGCCACGCCCTTCCGCAGCTGCGGATCGGCGTCGATGACAAGGGCTTCCTCGAGGCGCTCGGCGACTTCGAAGAGCCGGTCGGTCCTGCATTCTGGGAGCGCGGATGAGTACCGCCAACGACACGACGCGCAAGGCGCCCGCCGGTGAGCGGGTCGCCGACTGGGCGGACGGACGGCTCGGGATCTACTCCCTGGCCAAGTCCAACATGCGGAAGATCTTCCCGGACCACTGGTCCTTCATGTTGGGCGAGGTCTGCCTCTACACCTTCATCATCATCATCCTGACGGGCGTGTACCTGACGCTCTTCTTCCACCCGAGCATGAACGAGATCGTGTACCACGGCTCGTACGTGCCGATGCAGGGTGTGCGGATGACCGAGGCGTACGCCTCGACCCTGGACATCAGCTTCGACGTCCGCGGCGGTCTGCTGATCCGGCAGATCCACCACTGGGCGGCGCTGATCTTCATCGCCGGCATGTTCGTGCACATGATGCGCGTCTTCTTCACCGGCGCGTTCCGCAAGCCGCGTGAGATCAACTGGCTGTTCGGCTTCCTGCTGTTCGTCCTGGGCATGTTCACCGGCTTCACCGGTTACTCGCTCCCGGACGACCTGCTCTCCGGCACCGGTGTCCGCTTCACGCAGGGTGCGATCCTGTCCGTGCCGATCGTGGGCACGTACCTGTCGATGTTCATCTTCGGCGGCGAGTTCCCCGGCCACGACATGGTCGCCCGGTTCTACTCGATCCACATCCTGCTGCTGCCGGGCATCATGCTCGGCCTCGTGGTGGCCCACCTGATCCTGGTCTTCTACCACAAGCACACGCAGTTCGCGGGCCCCGGCCGGACGAACAAGAACGTCGTCGGCATGCCGCTGCTGCCGGTGTACATGGCGAAGGCCGGTGGCTTCTTCTTCCTGGTCTTCGGCGTCGTCGCGGTCATCGCCGGCGCGTTCACCATCAACCCGGTGTGGGCCCTCGGTCCGTACCGCCCGGACCAGGTGTCCACCGGTGCGCAGCCCGACTGGTACATGGGCTTCGCCGAGGGCCTGATCCGCGCCATGCCCGGCTGGGAGATCAACCTGTGGGGCCACACGCTCGTCCTGGGCGTGTTCATCCCGCTGGTCCTGTTCGGCGTGATGCTGGCCGCCATCGCGGCGTACCCGTTCATCGAGTCGTGGATCACCGGCGACAAGCGCGAGCACCACATCCTGGACCGCCCGCGCAACGCCCCGACCCGCACGGGCCTCGGCGTCGCGTGGATCACCGGCTACATGGTCATGCTGATCGGTGGTGGCAACGACATCGTCGCCACGCACTTCCACATGTCGATCAACGCGGTCACCTGGTTCGTCCGGATCGCCTTCTTCGTCGGACCGGTCATCGCCTTCGTCGTCACGAAGCGGATCTGCCTGGGTCTCCAGCGCCGCGACCGCGACAAGGTCCTGCACGGCCGTGAGACGGGCATCATCAAGCGGCTGCCGCACGGTGAGTTCGTCGAGGTCCACGAGCCGCTCAGCCAGGCCCAGCTGCACGCGCTCACCGCGCACGAGCAGTACGCGCCCGCCGAGCTCGGCCCGACGGTCGACGAGAACGGCGTCGAGCGGAAGCCGACCCGTTCGGCGAAGCTCCGCGCGAAGCTGAGCAAGGGCTACTTCGGTGAGGGGAACCAGGTTCCCAAGGCCACGGCCGAGGAGTACAAGGAGATCAGCGCGGGCCACGGCCACCACTGATCACCTCCCCCCGAGGGTCCGCCCCCGGGGGGACCCCGGACCCGAGAAGGTCGCCACGGCAGGAGCCCCGTCCAATCGTCGGACGGGGCTCTTCGCCGTCCCCGGCGGTGGATAGGCTGGGGCTCTCATCCGTCACGGACCCAGGAGCGACCATGAGCGCTGTGCAACCCGCTGGAGGACCGACCACGGCGGGCCGCTCCTGGCCCGTGGTCCTCGACACCCTCCTCGCCGGCCGGGACCTCGACGCCGACACGACCGCCTGGGCGATGGAGCGCGTCCTCAGCGGCGAGGCCACCGACGCGCAGATCGCCGGCTTCGCGGTCGCCCTGCGCGCGAAGGGGGAGACGGTCGAGGAGATCACCGGCCTCGTCCGCACCATGTACGCCCACGCCCGCACCATCGACGTGCCCGGTCCGTCCGTCGACATCGTCGGCACCGGCGGTGACGGCGCGAAGACCGTCAACATCTCCACCATGTCGGCGGTCGTCGTGGCCGGTACGGGCGCGAAGGTCGTCAAGCACGGCAACCGCGCCGCCTCCTCCGCCTCCGGCGCCTCGGACGTCCTGGAGAAGCTCGGCGTCAACCTCGAACTGACCCCGGAGCGGGTCGCCGAGGTCGCCGACGAGGCGGGCATCACCTTCTGCTTCGCCGTCAAGTTCCACCCCGCCCTGCGCCACGTCGCCGCGGCCCGCAAGGAGCTGGGCATCCGCACGACCTTCAACTTCCTCGGGCCGCTGACCAACCCCGCCCGCGTACGGGCCCAGGCGACCGGCGTCGCGGACGCCCGCATGGCCCCCATCCTCGCCGGCGTACTCGCCGAGCGCGGCTCGTCGGCGCTCGTCTTCCGCGGCGACGACGGCCTCGACGAGCTGACCACCACCGCGACGTCCCGCGTGTGGACCGTCCGCGACGGGGCCGTGCGCGAGGAGGCGTTCGACCCGCGCGACGTGGGCCTCGACCTGGTGCCCGTGGAGGCCCTGCGCGGCGCGGACGCCTCGTACAACGCCGACGTCGCCCGCCGGCTGCTCGCCGGCGAGCGGGGCCCGGTGCGGGACGCCGTGCTGCTCAACTCGGCTGCGGCCCTGGTGGCCCTGGCCCCGACCGACGCGCCGCTGGCCGAGCAGATCCGGGCGGGCATGGAGAAGGCCGCGCAGTCCATCGACTCGGGCGCCGCCCGCGCGACCCTGGACCGCTGGGTCCGCGCCAGCAACCGCTAGGTCCTGCTTCTTGGATCAGGCCGGGCGCCGCGAGCCCGGCAGGATCCGAAAGACACCCCCTGGGGCCCCGGGTGAAGACCAGGCCGCAGGCAGCGAGGTCTGCGGCAAGCGCGGACCCCTGCACACCCTGGGGTCCTGGTCCCGAGGGAGCAGTCTCGTGAGCAAGCGAATGCGCTAGGGCCTTCGGCCCTCCTCCCCCTCCGCACGGCCACCGTCGTCATCGCCGGGCCGTGCGTCGAGGCAGTCACCCGTACGCGCCACGGCCCTGCCGTCGCCCTGCGGGTTCCGCACGCCCCCATTCGCCGCGCCCGTTGGGAGAGTCCGCCATGTCCGCGTACCCGAACGCCACCGTTTCCCCCCTCACCGAGGCCGCCCCCGCGGTGTCCGCCGCCGTGCCCGCGCCGGCCACCGTCCCCGTCTCCACCGCCTCCACCCCCTCCGCCTCCGACGGTCCGCTGCCCGTGCTCGGGCGGGACGTGACCGTGCCGCTCGTCACCGGCGGCCACGTCACGTACGCCGCGCTGGACTACGCGGCCAGCGCGCCCGCGCTGCAGCGCGTCTGGGACGACGTCGCCGCGTACGCGCCGTACTACGGCAGCGTCCACCGCGGCGCCGGGTACCTCTCGCAGCTCTCCACCGACCTGTTCGAGAGCAGCCGCGCGACCGTCGCCGCCTTTCTCGGCTGCCGCCCCGACGACCAGGTGGTGTTCACCCGCTCCACGACCGACTCGCTGAACCTCCTCGCGCACGTACTGCCCGAGGGGTGCGAGGTGTTCGTCTTCGAGACGGAGCACCACGCGTCGCTGCTGCCGTGGCGGGGCGCGCGGGTCACCTACCTGGACGCGCCGCGCACGCCGGGGCAGGCCGTGCGCACGCTGGAGCGGGCCCTCGCCGACCGGGAGCCGTACGGCCCCGCCCTCGTGTGCGTGACCGGCGCCTCCAACGTGACCGGAGAGCTGTGGCCCGTACGCGAACTGGCCGCGGCCGCGCACGCGCACGGGGCGCGCATCGTCCTCGACGCCGCCCAGTTGGCGCCCCACCACCCGGTGGACGTCGCCGACCTGGACGTGGACTGGGTGGCCTTCTCGGGGCACAAGCTGTACGCGCCGTTCGGCACCGGCGTGCTGGCCGGCCGGGCGGACTGGCTGCGGGAGGCCGAGCCGTATCTGGCGGGTGGGGGCGCCTCCCGGCGCGTGGCCCGGCGGGCGGACGGCGGCGTGGACGTCGACTGGCACACCACGGCCGCCCGGCACGAAGCCGGTTCACCCAACGTGATCGGCGCCTACGCGGTCGCCTCGGCGTGCACCGCGCTGACCGAGGCCGGGTTCGACGCGCTCGTGGCCCGGGAGTGCGAGCTCATCACGCGCGTGCGGCAGGGGTTGGCCGACGTGCCGCAGGTGCGCGTGCTGTCGCTGTTCGGCGACGACGCCCCGCGCGTCGGCGTCCTCTCCTTCGTCGTGGAGGGGTGGAACAGCTCGCACTTCGCCGCCGCGCTCTCCGCCGAGTACGGCATCGGCGTGCGCGACGGCCTCTTCTGCGCCCACCCGCTGGTGCGCACGCTGCTGGGCGGGGCCCCGCAGGAGCCCGGCGCGTGCGGCGCGCCGGAGGCCGGACCGGGCGAGCGGTCCCTCAACGCGATCCGGGTCAGCTTCGGCGCGGGGACGCCCGACGAGCACGTCGAGCGCTTCGTCCGGGCCGTGCGCGAGCTGGTCCGCGACGGCGCCCGCTGGAGCTACCGCACCGAGGACGGGCGCTGCGTGCCGGACCGTGGCTGAATCCGTTTCACCCGTACGGGTGATTCGCTGGGTTACGCGTCGAGGCCGATCGCGAAGGCCGCCTCCAGGTCGTGCTGGGAGTACGTGCGGAAGGCGACGTGGGTGTCGGTCGCGACGACTCCGGGGATCTTGCTGATGCTGCCCGGGATGACGTCGGCCAGGTCGTCGTGCCTGGCCACGCGGACCATGGCGACGAGGTCGTAGGTGCCGGTGACGGAGAAGACCTCGCTCACGTTGTCGAGAGCGGCGATCGCCTCCGCGATCTCCGGAATGCGGTCCACGCTGGTCTTGATGAGCACGATCGCGGTGATCACGGCTGTCCCTCTCCCTCGGTGGCCGCTGCTGGGGCCTTCACTCTAATGCCCCGGTAGCGCGCCCACGCGTGGAGGAAGCCCAGCCCGAAGCCGATCAGGTGCGCGAGGTAGGCGACGCCCGGACCGCTGCCGGCGCCGCGCGCCGCCAGCCACTGCAGGGCGAACCAGAAGACCAGCACGATCCAGGCGGGGAAGCGCAGCGGCAGGAAGAAGAGGAACGGGAAGAGGCTCGTGACCCGGGCACGCGGGAAGAGGTAGAGGAACGCCCCGAGCACCCCCGAGATCGCCCCCGACGCCCCCACGAGCGTCTGCCCGCTGTCCGCGTGCGCCAGCGCGTACCCGGCGAGTGCCAGACAGCCGCAGACCACGTAGAAGGCGCCGAAGCGCAAGTGCCCCATGCGCTCCTCGGCCATCGCGCCGAAGACGAAGAGGAAGAGCATGTTGCCGAGCAGGTGCAGCCAGTTGCCGTGCACGAACAGGGCGCTCAGCGGGGTGAGCAGCGCCGCGGGCGACCCGCTCAGCAGGTCCGCCGGAATCACTCCCCAGCGCCGGAAGTAGTCGCTCTGGGCCAGGACGAGGTCGTCGCCCGTCCCGTACGACGGATTGAGCCCCGAGGCCGGTCCGAGGACGAACACCACCGCGCACACGCCGATGACGGCGTAGGTCACCGAGGGCCCGGTGACCGCACGCCGGAACGTTCCGCGCCAATCCCTCACGCACAGATCATGACGTACGGGGAGCGAGCCGGACAGAGCGCCTCGCCGGGCCGGCGGTCACCCTGGGCCGGCCCCGCCCTCCGCCCGAGCAGGGGGGACCGCCGAGGCCGTAGGGTTACGGACGTGCCCGGGGCCGCTCCCGGGGCACCCGCAGTCCGACGGCGCACCGCGGGTCGATTACTGGAACGACCGGACCATGACAAGGACGGCCACCATGACGACGGTTCCCCAGCCGACCGCCGAGACCCGCTGGCGCTGCACCCTGTGCGGCAACCTGACACGTTTCGACGTGACGCGCTCCTCGAAGGTCGTGGAGTACGTCCATCTGGACCTGGCGGGGGAGCCCACGGTGGAGGAGCGCGAGGTGGTCAGTGAGACCATCGAGTCGGTCCGCTGCCGCTGGTGCAACGCCGTGGACCGGATCGAGCTGGTGGACAGGCCGGGCGCCGGCTCCTGAGCGGCGCGCCCGGTGCGGCGGGCGGCCCGGTGAAGAGAGAACGACGGTAGGGGTGACGGATCGTGGCGCAGCCCGAAAGCGGCGCTGAGTCGGCCGGTGCGGCCGGTGACGCCGCCGAGGCGCTCGACCGCCCGCTGCCCGAGCCGGTGCGGCGCCGGGTCGTGGCGCTCGTGTCCGAGGCGTTCGGCGGCCTGACGGTCGCCGAGCTGCCGGCCCAGTTGCGGCAGTACGCGCGGTTCACCCCCTCGCGCCGGGCCAGGTTCGCGGGCAACGCCATGGCGGCCGCGCTGGAGGGCGACGCGCTCTTCCGGCAGCGGATCGGCGAGCGGCTGCGGGGAACCCAGCCGGAGCTGACCCGGGCCGTCGAGTCCGGCGCGCCGCCCGCGGCCGCCGACCCCGTCGACGTGGCCGCCGCCGCGTACGTGCTCCGCCCCGCCGGCTGGGTCAAGCTGGTCGCCGCCGCCGGCGAGGAGGTGCAGCGCGCCGACGCCGAGCGGGCCGACGAGGCCGGCCGGCGGGAGCTGGAGCGGCTGCGCGAGGAGCTCGCCGAGGCCCGTGCCCAGACCCGGTCGGAGACCGAGCGGCTGCGCGCCGAGCTGGAGGCGGCCCGCAAGGAAGCCGAATCGCTTCAGCGCAAGCTGCGCAGCGCCCAGAGCGACGTGAAGCGCGGCGAGGCGGCCCTGCGCCGCACGCGGGCGGAGGTCGACGCCGCGAAGGCCGACGCCACCGCCCGGGTCTCCGCCGCGGAGAGCGAGAGCCGCCGCCTCAAGGCGCGGCTCGGCGAGACCGAGGCGGCCCTGGAGGCCAGCCGCCGGGCGGCCAGGGAGGGCCGCTCGGTGGAGGACGTACGGCTGCGGCTGCTGCTCGACACCGTCCTGGAGGCGGCGCAGGGGCTGCGCCGCGAACTGGCCCTGCCGCCCGTCGCGGTGCGCCCCGCCGACTCCGTGGACGCGGTGGAGCCGGGCCGGATGTCGCCCAAGGACATCGCGGCCCGGGCGCTCTCCGAGACCGACCCCGCCCTCCTCGACCAGCTGCTCGCCCTCCCGCAGGCCCACCTGGTCGTCGACGGGTACAACGTCACCAAGACCGGCTATCCGACGATGCCGCTGGAGAAGCAGCGGCTGCGGCTGCTCGGTGGGCTCGCCGGGCTGGCCGCCCGCACCGGTGCCGAGGTCACCTGCGTCTTCGACGGGGCCGAGCTGGCCGCCCCGGTACTGCTGGCGCCGCCGCGTGGCGTGCGGGTGCTCTTCTCCAAGCCGGGGGTCACCGCCGACGAGGTGATCCGCCAGCTGGTGCGGGCCGAGCCCGCCGGTCGGCCCGTCGTCGTGGTCTCCAGCGACCGCGAGGTCGCGGACGGCGTCGCCAAGTCCGGTGCCCGGCCGGTCGCGTCCGTCATGCTGCTCAAGCGGCTTTCGCGGCTCTCGTAACTCCTGCGCCGCATGCCCCATTTGAGGGCGCGTGGCGGAACCCACCGTCAACCGCCCATGACGCAGCGTGGGACGGGGGTGGGGAATGTGGCCGGCGGGCGAGATTTTTCTCATGAGGATTTGAACTGATCACAAGTTGGTCACTAGGGTCTGGGCTCGAACCTTCGCGCGGTTGGTCGTCCATCGGGGACGACAGCGAAGGAACCGCCTAAATCGTGCAGTTCGGACGTATTCACGGGGTGTCCGGGTGCACGGTGCCGGGGCACCGACCGTCCACCGGCAGGCGGCTCATGAGGAAGAAGGAGCTCGCCTCCGTGGCGTCCCACCGTCGACCCAAGCAGCCGAGCCGCACCCGTGTGACCGTGCTCACCGCCACCGCGGCCGCTGCCGTGGCCCTGACCTCGCAGACCGCTTCGGCCGCGCCGCAGCCGACCAAGGACCAGGTCAAGGAGAAGGTCGACAAGCTCCACCACGAGGCCGAAGAGGCCACGGAGCAGTTCAACCTCGCCGACGAACGGCGCGAGAAGCTCCAGAAGGAGATCACCGCTCTCCAGGACCAGGTCGCCCGCGGCCAGGAAGAGCTCAACACCCTCCGCGACGGCATCGGATCGGTCGCCAGCGCCCAGTACCGCAACGGCGGCATGGACCCGTCCCTCCAGCTCTTCCTCTCCTCCGACCCGGACGACTACCTCGACAAGGCGTCCGCCGTCGACCAGCTCTCCGCCAAGCAGACCGAGACGCTCCGCACCATCCAGGCCAAGCAGCGCACGCTCGCGCAGCAGCGCGCCGAGGCGACCGCGAAGCTCGGCGACCTGGAGGACGTCCGCAAGTCGCTCGGCGACAAGAAGAAGAAGTACCAGGCCAAGCTGGCCGAGGCGCAGAAGCTGCTCAACACGCTCACCGCCGAGGAGCGGCGGAAGATGCAGCAGGAGGAGCAGCGTGCCAGCCGGGACGCCGGCGAGCGCGTCGAGCTCGGCAACGAGGTCCCGGCCTCCCAGCGCGGCGCCGCCGCGCTCAACGCGGCCGCCACGCAGATCGGCAAGCCGTACGTCTCCGGTGCCGAGGGCCCCAACTCCTACGACTGCTCCGGCCTGACGCAGTGGGCCTACCGCCAGGCGGGCGTGAGCATCACGCGCACCACGTACACGCAGCAGAACGACGGCGTGAAGATCGGCCGCGGCGAGCTCAAGCCGGGCGACCTCGTCTTCTTCAACAGCCTCGCCCACGTGGGCCTGTACGCCGGCAACAACACCGTGCTGCACGCCCCGAAGCCGGGCACCTCGGTCCGCTACGAGTCGATGGACTATCTGGGTTCGTTCCAGTTCGGCGTCCGCATCTGACCCGTGCGCCCGCGGCCGGGCAGCTGATATGCGCGGCACGCCCGGCGTGTCGGTCGAACCGCCCGCCATGCGCGCCCGATCGGGGGATTTCCCGACCCCCGTACTGACGCCCCGCCCCGCCGGTGACCTGTGGTTCCCGGCGGGGCGTCACCATGTGCGCGCCCGAAGGTCTTTGGTCGCAGCGTGACCACCCCGCTACTGTCTGGCGCGCACCACACTGCGTCACAGCTGAAGGGAGCGCGGTCCGTGGCGTCCCATCGCCGTCCCCCCCACCCGGGCCTCCACCGGAGCGCCAAGGCCACCGTCCTGTCCGCCGCCGCGGCCACGGCGGCCGCCGCCCTCGGTACCAGCCCCGTGCACGCCGACCCGGCCGAACCGGCCGACACCGCACGCGCCCGCGTCGACCGGCTCTACTCCGAGGCGGAGCGGGCCACGGAGAGCTTCAACAAGGCGGACGAGCGCGCCGACCGGCTGCGCGAGGCCGTCGACACGGCCCGCGACAGCGTGGCGCGCGGCCAGGAGCGCATCAACCGCATGCGCGGCGCGCTCGGCGCGGTCGCCGGCGCCCAGTACCGCTCGGGCGGCATCGACCCGTCCCTGGCGCTGATGCTGTCCGAGGACCCCGACACCTATCTCGACAAGGCCGCCGTCCTCGACCGGATCAGCGAGCGGCAGGCCGCCGCGCTGGCCGAACTCCGGCGCGCCGGGCAGCGGCTGGCGCAGGAGCGCGCCGAGGCCACCCGCGCCCTCGTCGAACTGGAGCGCAGCCGCGCGGCCGTGGCCCGCCACAAGCGGCAGGTCGAGCGGAAGCTCGCCGAGGCGCGAGCGCTGCTGCACTCCCTGCCGTCCGAGGAGCGCGACGCCCTCGGCCGGGCGTCCCGCTCGGGCCGCGACGAGGGCTCCCTCCCGCCTCCCACCGGCGCGGCGTCGTCCCGCGCGGCGCTCGCCGTCCAGGCGGCCCGCTCGGCGGTCGGCAAGCCGTACGTGTGGGGTGCCAACGGCCCCGACGGATTCGACTGCTCCGGCCTGATGCAGTGGTCGTACGCCCAGGCCGGCGTCGCTCTGCCCCGCACCTCCCAGGCGCAGCGCGGCGCGGGCCGCCACGTGCCCCTCTCCGAGGCGCGCCCCGGCGACCTCGTGACCTACCGCTCCGACGCCAGCCACGTGGCCATGTACATGGGCAACGGCCAGGTCGTCCACGCCCCCTACCCGGGCGCCCCCGTCCGGTACGACCCGGTCGGCATGATGCCCGTCTCGGCGGTCACCCGCGTCTGACGGCCGCCGTCGCCCCCGCGTACCGCCCGTCGCCCCCGCACTGCCCGCGTACCGCCGCGTGCCGCACCCCGGGGGTCGGGGCGCCTACGATCGGGGCGTGGCAGGACCGGGACGGCGACGCGCGGCGGCGGTGCTCGGCGCGCTCGCGCTCGTCGCGGGGTGCGCCGCACCGGCGTCGACCCCCGCCTCCGTCCCCGCTCCCGGGGCCGACGCGTCCGCCCGCCCGTCGCCCGCCGGTACCGGGCCCACCGGGACGCCGCCCACCGGCCCGGCGTCCGCGGCCGAGCGGGGCATCCGCGAGGCCCTCGACCGGCGGGCCGCCGCCGTGCTGCGCCACGACGTACCGCCGGACGACCCGGCCGCGCGCACCCTGGGCCGCCTCGCCGCCGTTCCGCTGGCGACCTGGGCGTACCGGGTCCTCGGCGTCGTCCGGGACGGGCCCCGGGCCGTGGTGCGGGTCGAGCTGGCGTACGCCCTCGACGGGCACGACGCCGGCCCGGTCACCACCGGACGCGTCCTGGAGCTGGCCGAGCGGGACGGACGGTGGCGGGTGACCGGGGACCGCCCCGCCGACGGGGCCGCCGCCCAGATCTGGGAGCAGGGGCCCGTGCGGGTCGTACGCGGCGCCCGCGCGCTCGTCCTCGGCGCGGGGCAGGACCCGGCGCTGCTGCGGGAGGTCGCCGCCACCGCCGACCGGGCGCTCCCCGCCGTCACGGCCGCCTGGCCCGGGAGGTGGAGCGGGCGGGTCGTCGTCCTGGTCCCCGGCTCCCTCGACGCCATGGCCGCCCTGCTGGGCGGGCCGGCCGACGCGTACCGGGGGACCGCCGCCGTCACCACCGGCCGTCCCGGCGGCGGCGTGGGCGCCCCCGCCGACCGCGTGGTCGTCAACCCGGAGGCGTACCGGGAACTCTCCGGGTTCGGGCGGCGCTTCGTCCTCACCCACGAGACCGTCCACGTCGCCACCCGCACCGCCACCACCGCCGCCACGCCGCTGTGGCTCTCCGAGGGCCTCGCCGACCGGATCGCCTACCGGGGCACGGGCCGCCCCGCCGCCGACGCGGCGCCCGAACTGGCCCGGGCGGTGCGCGCGGGGGACGTCCCGGCCGCGCTGCCCGCCGACGGCGACTTCTCCTTCGGCGGCGACGCCGGGCGGGTCGCCCGCGCCTACGAGGGCGGCTGGCTCGCCTGCGAGCTGATCGCCCGGCGGTGGGGCGGCGAGCGGCTGGCCGCGTTCTACCGCGCGGCGGGCGAGCGCGGCCAGGACCGGGCCTTCCGCGACGTCCTCGCCACGGACCGCGCGGCGTTCACCCGCGCCTGGCGCGACCACCTGCGTCAGGAGTTGAGCAGCGCCCCGTCGTGATGATCGGCCTGGGCGGGCACCCGCGCGGCGCCGGCGTCGCGCAGCCGCGGCTCCGTCACCGTCCGGCGCCACAGCACCCGCGCCGCCGACAGCGACGCCGCGACGAGCAGCCCGTTGCGGACGAAGAGCAGTGCCAGGCCCAGCGCGTCGCTCGCCACCACGTGCGAGAACCACAGCGGGAACTCCAGCAGCGTCACTCCGGTCGCCACGAGCACGAGCAGGACCGGGCGCCGCATGCGGCTGCCCCGCCACACCAGGCACACCGCGGCCAGCCCGACCAGCCACAGCATGTACTGGGGGCTGATGACCCGGCTGGTGGTGGTGAAGAGCAGCACCGCCACGAACGCCGCGTCGCACAGCGTCGTCGCGTCGAACTCCCGCGCCCGCACCCGCCACAGCAGCAGCCAGCCGAACGCCAGCGCCGTCAGGCCCAGCGCCGCGCCGCTGACGAGCGGCACGTACGGGCCGAGGAACTCCACCGACCCGTAGTTCAGCCGCACCTCGCCCTCCCACGCGCCGAAGAACCGCGCCACGTGGAAGACGAGCGAGCCCAGCGACTCCACCTCGGTGCCCCGGTCCCGCTGGAACGTCAGGAACGCCAGCGCCCCCGGGGCCGCGAGGACGCACGCCCCCAGCACCGCCGCGCCCGACGCGGCGGCGGCCACCCACGAGCGGCGCGTCACGCGGCCCCGCGCCGTACCGAGCAGCAGCAGCGCGGGCCACACCTTCAGCAGCGCGCCCACCCCGACGAGGACGCCCATGGTCCGCGGGTGGCGCACCCCGGCCAGCAGGGCGGTGACGGCGACGGCGGTGACCATGATGTCGAAGCGGGCGTACGCGGTCGGCCCGAGCAGCGGGACGCCCGCGAGCCACACCCAGGCGCCCGTGCGGCTCTTGCCGGGCCGCCCGCCCGCGTACACCAGCAGCCCGAAGACCACCGCGTCGCAGACGAGGGCGAGCACGAAGAAGGCGTGCGCGTACTCCAGGAACGGCAGCAGACCGGGGGAGAGGATCGCGAAGGCGGCGGCCGGCGGGTACTGCCAGGTGACGTCGTCCAGCGGGTACGTGCCGCCGCGCAGCACCTCGTACCACTGGAAGTAGATCACCGAGACGTCGGTCGTCACGTCCGGGCCCGGCACGAAGACGACCCTGAAGGTGTAGAGCAGGAGGACGGCCCTGCTGAGCAGCCAGAAGGCGGCCAGGGACCACCGCGGTCCGCTCGGGAGCTTCATCGGTACCTCGTCCGGTTTCGTGGTGGTCTGCGGGTGGGGGGCGGTACGGTGCGCGAGCGGTGCGGCCGGGCCGTTCGGTACTGTCGGCCCCGATGCACAAGACGCTGATCGTAACGAACGACTTCCCGCCCCGGCCCGGTGGGATCCAGGCGTTCCTGCACAACATGGCGCTGCGCCTGGACCCCGAGCAGGTCGTCGTCTACGCCTCCACCTGGAAGCGCGGCCGCGAGGGGGCCGAGGCCACCGCCCGGTTCGACGCGGAGCAGCCCTTCCGGGTGGTGCGGGACCGCACGACGATGCTGCTGCCCACGCCGCGGGTGACCGCGCGCGCGTCGGCGCTGCTGCGGGAGCACGGCTGCACCTCGGTGTGGTTCGGGGCCGCGGCGCCGCTCGGGCTGATGGCGCCCGCGCTGCGCAGGGCCGGCGCCCGCCGCCTCGTCGCCACGACCCACGGCCACGAGGCCGGCTGGGCCCAGCTGCCCGGGGCGCGCACGCTGCTGCGGCGCATCGGCGAGGGCACCGACACGATCACGTACCTGGGCGAGTACACGCGGTCGCGGATCGCCGCCGCGCTCACCCCGCAGGCCGCCGCGCGCATGGTGCAGCTGACGCCGGGCGTCGACGAGAAGACCTTCCACCCCGACTCGGGCGGCGCCGCGCTCCGCGCCCGGCTGGGGCTGGCCGACCGGCCCGTCGTGGTGTGCGTCTCCCGGCTGGTGCCGCGCAAGGGCCAGGACACCCTCGTACGGGCCATGCCGGCCGTCCTCGCCGCCGTGCCGGACGCCGTGCTGCTGGTCGTCGGCGGCGGCCCCTACGAGGACGAGCTGCGCCGCCTCGCCCGCGAGAGCGGTGTGGCCGGTTCGGTGCGCTTCACCGGCTCCGTGCCGTGGGAGGAGCTGCCCGCGCACTACGGCGCCGGCGACGTCTTCGCGATGCCGTGCCGCACCCGGCGCGGCGGCCTGGACGTCGAGGGCCTCGGCATCGTCTACCTGGAGGCGTCGGCGACGGGCCTCCCGGTCGTCGCCGGGGACTCCGGCGGCGCCCCGGACGCCGTCCTGGACGGCGAGACCGGCTGGGTCGTGCGGGGCGGCTCCCCGCAGGACGCCGCCGAGCGGATCGTCCCCCTCCTCCAGGACCCCGACCTGCGCCGCCGCATGGGCGAGCGCGGCCGCGCCTGGGTCGAGGAGAAGTGGCGCTGGGACCTCCTCGCGGAGCGCCTCGAAGCCCTGCTGTAGCCGGCCCCCGCGCCGCCGGGCGTCGATGGTGCGGGCGGTACGGGGCGTCGGTGGGCGGGTGCCCGGCGGGCACGGGCGTCGACGGGCGCGGGCCCGCGGACGGCGCGGCGCCCGTCGGACGGGGGTCCGACGGGCGCCCGGGCGTACGGGGGGAGGCGGGGGTCAGCCGCGGTAGATCGCCTCGATCTCGTCGGCGAAGTCCTTCGCCACCACGTTCCGCTTCAGCTTCAGCGACGGGGTGATGTGACCCGCCTCCTCCGTGAACTGGGCGGACAGGATGCGGAACTTGCGGACCGACTCCGCCTTCGAGACGGCGCAGTTGCCGTCGTCCACGGCCTTCTGCACCTCCGCCAGCAGCTCCGGGTCGTCGCGCAGGGACGCCGCGGTCGAGCCGGCCGGCTTGCCCCGGTCGGCGGCCCAGCGGGTGAGGAACTCCTCGTCCAGGGTGACGAGCGCGCCCACGAACGGCCGGCCGTCGCCGACGACCATGCACTCCGCGACCAGGGCGTGGCCGCGGATGCGGTCCTCGATCACGGCGGGGGCGACGTTCTTGCCGCCCGCGGTCACGAGGATCTCCTTCTTGCGGCCGGTGATGGCCAGGTAGCCGTCCTCGTCGAGGGTGCCGATGTCGCCGGTGTGGAACCAGCCGTCGGCCAGGGCCTCGGCCGTCGCCGACTCGTTCTGCCAGTACCCGGTGAAGACGTGCTCGCCGTGGAGCAGCACCTCCCCGTCGTCGGCGATCCGCACCTTGGAACCGGGCAGGGGCTGGCCGACCGTGCCGATCTTCTGCCGGTCCCACGGGTTGAAGGCCGTCGCCGCGCAGGACTCCGTCAGGCCGTACCCCTCCAGCACGGTGAAGCCGATGCCGCTGAAGAAGTGGCCGAGCCGCTCGCCCAGCGGGGCCCCGCCCGAGATGGCGAACTCGCAGCGCCCGCCGAGCACCGCGCGGAGCTTGCTGTAGACCAGCACGTCGAACAGCTTGTGCTTCAGCCGCAGGCCGAGCGGGACGCCGCCCGGCGTCGCCTTCGCCCGGCTGTAGGCGATGGCCGTCTGCGCGGCACGGTCGAAGATCTTGCCCTTGCCGTCCGCCTGGGCCTTCGCCCGCGCCGAGTTGTACACCTTCTCGAAGACGCGGGGCACACCCAGGATGAGCGTGGGCCGGAACGACGCCAGGTCGTCCGTGAGGTTCTTGATGTCGGGCACGCAGCCGAGCCGGATCGGCGCCAGGACCGAGGCGACCTCCACCATCCGCCCGAAGACGTGCGCCGCGGGCAGGAAGAGCAGCACCGACGAGCGGCCCGTCTGGAACAGCGGCTTGAGGCGCTCCACGACGTTGCCGCACTCGGCGAAGAAGTTGCGGTGGGTCAGCACGCAGCCCTTGGGGCGGCCCGTGGTGCCGGACGTGTAGACGATGGTCGCCGTGTCGTCCGCCCGCGCGGTGCCGCCGCGCTCGTCCAGCGTCGCGTCGGACACCTCGCGGCCGGCCTCGGTGAGCTCCTCGACGGCGCCGCCGTCGATCCGCCACACGTGCCGCAGCTCCGGCAGCGCGTCCCGCACGGACTCCACCGCGTCGGCGTGCGCCTGGCTCTCCACGACCGCCGCCACCGCGCCCGAGTCGCCGAGGATCCACTGGATCTGCTCCGGCGAGCTCGTCTCGTACACCGGCACGGTCACCGCGCCCGCGCTCCACACCGCGAAGTCCAGCTGCACCCACTCGTACCGGGTGCGCGAGATCAGTGCGACCCGGTCGCCCGGCCGGACGCCCCGGGCCACGAGGCCCTTCGCCGCGGCCCGCACCTCGGCGAGGAACTGGGCGGCGGTGACGTCCTCCCACCCGCCGGCGACCTTGCGGGCCATCACGGCCACGTCTGGGTGCTGCGCGGCGTTGCGGCGGATCAGATCCGTCAGGTTGCCGTCCGCGGGGACCTCGTACAGGGCCGGAAGGCTGAACTCGCGCAAGACTGCTGCTCCTCATCGGGCGCCGACGCCACGGCTCTGTGTGATGCGCCGGTTTCGCGGTCCACTACGGACTACGCACTCAGTGGGGGTGAGCACGACTGGACTGCCCGGACGTTACCCACCAGTACTGCGTTCCCGATAGGGGGTCCTGGTCAGATGTTCCCTGCGTCACACGTCGGCGGCTCTCCTTCGCGCACAGTAGTCCACTTCGGTCACGACGTGGAAGTAACCGCAGGTCCGGCCCGCTCCGGCGGGCCGTAAGCTGGGGTGCCATGCGCATCCATGTGGTCAGTGACGTACACGGGAACGCGCGGGACCTGGCCAGGGCGGGGGAGGGCGCCGACGCACTCGTCTGCCTCGGCGACCTGGTGCTCTTCCTCGACTACGCCGACCACTCCCGCGGCATCTTCCCCGACCTCTTCGGCACGGAGAACGCCCACCGCATCGTCGCCCTGCGCACGGCCCGGCGCTTCGGCGAGGCCCGTGAGTTCACCCGGGGGCTGTGGGCAGGGCTCGCGGAGCGCGGCGTCGACAAGGCCACCGCCGTCGAGTCGGCCGTCCGCGCCCAGTACGCCGAGCTCTTCGCCGCCTTCCCCGCGCCCACCTACGCCACGTACGGCAACGTCGACGTGCCGCGCCTGTGGCCCGAGTACGCCCGCGCCGGCACCACCGTGCTCGACGGCGAGCGCGTCGAGATCGGCGGCCGCGTCTTCGGCTTCGTCGGTGGCGGCCTGCCCAGCCCGATGCGCACCCCGTACGAGATCCCGGAGGAGGAGTACGCGGCGAAGGTCGAGGCGCTCGGCGAGGTGGACGTGCTGTGCTCGCACATCCCGCCGGACGTCCCCGAGCTGACGTACGACACGGTGGCCCGGCGCTTCGAGCGCGGCTCGGGCGCCCTGCTCGACGCGATCCACCGCGTCCGCCCCCGCTACGCCCTCTTCGGCCACGTCCACCAGCCCCTCGCGCGGCGCATGCGCGTCGGCGCCACGGAGTGCGTGAACGTGGGCCACTTCGCCTCCTCCGGCAGGCCCTGGGCCCTGGAGTGGTGAGGGGCGGGCACGCGATAGCCTGCCCCCACGTACCGAGCCCCCTGGAGGAGCCACAGCGATGGCGGAACACACCAGTTCGAGCATCACGATCGAGGCGGCCCCTGCCGAGGTCATGGGAGTGATCGCCGACTTCGCCCGCTATCCGGAGTGGACGGGCGAGGTCAAGGAGGCCGAGGTCCTCTCGCGGGACGCGGCCGGCCGCGCCGAGCAGGTCCGCCTGCTGCTGGACGCCGGGGCGATCAAGGACGACCACACCCTGGCGTACACCTGGACCGGCGGGCACGAGGTGAGCTGGACGCTCGTGAAGTCGCAGATGCTCCGCGGGCTCGACGGCTCCTACACCCTCGCCCCGCTCGACGGCGGCGCCCGCACCGAGGTGACGTACCGGCTCACCGTCGACGTCAAGATCCCCATGCTCGGCATGATCAAGCGCAAGGCCGAGAAGGTCATCATCGACCGCGCCCTGGCGGGCCTGAAGAAGCGCGTCGAGTCCACCACGCAGGCGTAGCTCCCGGGCGCCGGCACCGCCCCCGGCCGGCCTCCGCACCGCAGTGCCCCGGGGCCTGGCGCGCGGGGCGCCGGGCGGGGCGGGCCGCGGTCTCCAGCGGGCCGCGTCCGGCCCCGCGGCGGGCGGGCCCACGCCCGGCGGCCCACGCCCGGCGCGCCCGTGGTGGGGCAGCCGGCAGTCCCGCGAACGGCGGGGCCCCACGGCCCGGCGGCCCCGCCGTCCTCCGCCCCACGGCCCGAGGCCCGTGGTCGGGCGGGACGGGGGCGGGGGTGCCCGCCGGTACCGTTCCCCCATGCGTACGATCCTCGTCACCGGCCCCGGCGGATCCGGCCGGACCACCGTCGCCGCGGCGACCGCCCTCGCCGCCGCCCGCGACGGCCGCAGGGTGCTCCTGCTGACCGGTGACCCGCTCGACGGCCTCGCCGACGCCGACGCGCGCCTCACCGTGCGCCGCCTGGACCCCGCCGCCCACTTCCGCGCCGAACTCCTCGCCCTGCAGGAGCGGGCCGCCGCGGTCCTGGAGGTCCTCGGCGCGGCCCGCCTCGACGAGGACGAGCTCACCGAACTGCCCGGCAGCGACCACTTCGCCTACCTCGCGGCCCTGGGCGACGCCGCCCGCGCCGACCACGACCTCCTCGTCGCCGACCTCCCGCCCCTGCGCGACGCCGTCGCCCTGCTCGCCCTCCCCGGACAGCTCCGCCGCTACCTGCGCCGCCTCCTGCCGCCCGAGCGCCAGGCCGCCCGCGCCCTGCGGCCCGTCCTCGCCCAGCTCGCCGGGGTCCCCATGCCCGCCGACGCGCTGTACCGCGCCGCCGCCGAGCGGGACGCCGAGCTGGCTGTCGTACAGGAGCTGATCGAGGCGCCCACCACCAGCGTCCGCCTCGTCGTGGAACCCGGCCCGTCCACCAACGGCGCCCTGCGCACCGCCCGCTCCGGGCTCGCCCTGCACGGCCTCGCCCTCGACCCGGTCGTCGCCAACCGGCTCCTGCCCGCCACCTCGCCCGACCCGTGGCTCGCCGCGCTCGCCGACCGGCAGCGCGGTCACCTGAAGGAGCTGTACGAGGACGGCGTCCCCGCCGTCCGCGAGCTGCCCCACCTGGGGCGCGACCCGCACGGCGCCGACGACCTGGCCGACCTCGCCCGCCTCGGCGACCTCACCCCCGGCGCGCCCGTCCCCGCCCCCCGGTGGCCGGTCGAGGACCGGCGCGACACCGACGGCGTCCTGGTCTGGCGCATACCGCTGCCCGGGGCGACCAAGCCCGGCCTCGGCCTCGTCCGCCGCGGCGACGAACTGGTCCTCACCGTCGGACCGTTCCGCCGCGTCGCCCTGCTCCCGTCCGCGCTGCGCCGCTGCACCGTCGCCGGCGCCGCCCTGCGCGACGGCGAGCTGCTGGTCCGCTTCCGCCCCGACCCGGGACTGTGGCCCCGCACCCCCTGAGCCGTGCCCCGCGGGTCGGGTACCGTCGATGGCATGAGCGATGCCACGCAGCGGCCCGGCCCCCCGGAGGACGACGCCTGGGCGCGGGCCTGCGCCGAGGACCTGGCGGCCGAGCGCGCCCGCCGCGCCGGCCGCGGCACCCCGCCGCCCGGATCCGCCGCCGAGGAACTGCGCAAGCTCGTCGACGCGGTCGCCGACAAGGTCTCCTCGCTCGGCGGCCCGCTGCTCGGCACGGGCGCGCAGAGCGCCGTCCGGCAGGCCGTCGCCCAGGCCAGGTCCGCGATCGAGCCGGTCATCGAGCGCAACCCGCAGGTCTTCGACCACCTCGCCGCCGCGGGGGGCGAGCTGCTCGCCGCCTACCGCTCCGCCGTCAGCGGCCAGGAGCACCGCTGGACCGCCGGACCGCAGGGGAAGACGGCGTCCGACGGCACCGGTCCCACGGCCGGGCGCCGGGGCGACGGAGAGCGGAACGACAAGGGCGACGACGAGGGGAACGGCGAGGGGCCGGCCGGCAACCAGCGCATCGACCTCGACTGAACCGGACCCCGCCGGACCGGGCGGTCCGGCGCCCGCCCTCGGGTACGGTTGGGCATAGCGGGGCTCGACCGAAAACTGAGGGACACATGGGACTCACCATCGGCGTCGACATCGGCGGCACGAAGATCGCGGCCGGCGTGGTCGACGAAGAGGGCACCATTCTCGACACCCACAAGGTGCCGACCCCGTCGACACCCGAGGGCATCGTCGACGCGATCTGCGCGGCCGTCTCCGAAGCGGGCAAGGGCCATGACGTCGAGGCCGTCGGCATCGGTGCCGCCGGTTACGTCGACGACAAGCGCGCGACCGTCCTGTTCGCACCCAACATCGACTGGCGGCACGAGCCGCTGAAGGACAAGGTCGAGCAGCGCGTCGGGCTCCCCGTCGTCGTCGAGAACGACGCCAACGCCGCCGCCTGGGGCGAGTACCGGTTCGGTGCCGGCCAGGGCCACGACGACGTCATCTGCATCACGCTCGGCACCGGCCTCGGCGGCGGCATCATCATCGGCAACAAGCTGCGCCGCGGACGCTTCGGCGTCGCCGCCGAGTTCGGCCACATCCGGGTCGTCCCGGACGGTCTGCTGTGCGGCTGCGGCAGCCAGGGCTGCTGGGAGCAGTACGCCTCCGGGCGCGCCCTCGTCCGGTACGCCAAGCAGCGCGCCAACGCCACCCCGGAGAACGCCGGGATCCTGCTGTCGCTGGGCGACGGCACCGCCGAGGGCATCCAGGGCAAGCACATCAGCGACGCCGCCCGCCAGGGCGACAAGGTGGCGGTCGACTCCTTCCGCGAGCTGGCCCGCTGGGCCGGCGCCGGCCTCGCCGACCTGGCGTCCCTCTTCGACCCGTCCGCGTTCATCGTCGGCGGCGGCGTCTCCGACGAGGGCGACCTGGTCCTGGACCCGATCCGCAAGTCCTTCCGCCGCTGGCTCGTCGGCGGCAACTACCGGCCGCACGCCCAGGTCCTCGCCGCGCAGCTCGGCGGCAAGGCCGGCCTGGTCGGCGCCGCGGACCTGGCCCGCCAGGGCTGACCCGCCCGGCCCTTCGCGAAGTGCGTCACCCGCCCGCCGCGTCCCCACCGGGACGCGGCGGGCGGTGTCGTACGGTGCCCCCATGGAGCTCACCGCACTGCCCGACTCCCGTACCGAGGCGGACGGTTCGGCCGTCGTCCGTGTGCTCGGCTACAACATCCGGTCGCTGCGCGACGACGAGGACGCCCTGGCCCGGGTCGTCCGCGCCTGCGCCCCCGACGTGGTGCTTGTCCAGGAGGCGCCGCGCTTCTTCCGCTGGCGCAAGCACGCGGCGCGCCTCGCCGCCAAGAGCGGCCTCGTCGTGGTGGGCGGCGGCGCCACCGCGGCCGGACCCCTGTTGCTCTGCTCCCTGCGCGTCACCGTCGAACGCACCCGGGACGTGCTGCTGCCCCTCACGCCGGGCCTGCACCGGCGCGGCTTCGCCACCGCCGTGGTACGCGTCGGCGGCGCCCGGCTCGGGCTGCTCAGCTGTCACCTGAGCCTGCGGGCCGACGAGCGGTACGCGCAGGCGGGGATGGTGCTGGAGCAGCTGGCCGCGCTCGGCGTGCCGCACGCGGTCGTCGGGGGCGACGTCAACGAACGGCCCGACGGGCGGGCCTTCCGGCGGCTCGCCAGCGCGCTGCAGGACTGCCGGGCCGTGCGGCCGTGGGGCGGCGAGCACACCCACCCGCCGGGGGAGCCGCACCAGCGGATCGACGCGCTCTTCGCCACCGGCGGCGTCGAGGTCCTGGGCTGCGGGGTGCCCACCGGGCTGCCCGGCGTGACGGAGGCGGACCTGAGGGCGGCGACGGACCACCTGCCCGTGCTCGCCGCCCTCCGCGTACCGGCCGCGCCCTGAGCGACAGCGGCCCGGTGCGTGCGCGGGCGGAGCCCTGAGCGGAGCGCCACCGCAGGCGCCCCCCGCAGCGCGCGGGTGGTTCAGACGACGGCGCCGCGCCCCGGGTCGTCGTCCCCGTCCTCCTCCTCGTCCCGCATGCGGGACACCAGCGTCGCGAAGCCGCCGAGGAACCCGCCGACGCAGAGCGTGGTGAGCCACCACGTCATGTCCCACTGGAGCAGCACGGCGAGCAGCATCAGCACCGGTCCGCCGAGCACGCCCAGCCAGCCGAACTTGGCCGCCGAGTCGGCCTCCGGCAGCGGCGGCGGCTCCGGTGGTACGAAGTGGCCCTCGTCGTCGTCGCCCTCCGCCGGGGTGGCGGCGCCCTCCCCGCCCGCGGGGGCGTCGGGGTCGGCGAGCTGGTAGTCGCGCGGTCCGCGCGGACCGACGCCCGGCGCGAACACGACGGAACCGCCCAGCACGGGCCGCGCCGCCGTGGCGCGCCCGTCGTCCTCCGCGGTGTCCCCGGCCGCGTCGCCCCCGCCCTCGGTCCGGGCCTTCGCCGTCCCGTCGCCCGCGTCCCGCCCGTCGGTCGTGCGGTCACCGGTCGTGCGGTCGCCCGTCGTGCCGTCGGCGGTCGTACGGTCCTCGGCCTTCCGGCTGTCGACCTTCCACCCGTCGGCCTTGCGCCGGTCGTCCGCCGACGCCCCCCGGGCCGGCCGGTCGCCCTCCGCGCGGGCGTCGAACTCGGGCAGCGCCAGGTCCTCCACCGAGCGGAACGGCCGCGCGCCCGGCGGGTCCGGCGGCTCCTCCCCGTACCCGGCGACGATCGCGGCCCACGCCGCCTCCTCGTCCAGCCGCCCGCCGGTCCCTGCCGCGGCCCCGGTGGCCGCGCCACCCTGGGGCGAGGCCCCGGCGCCGGCCACGGGCTCGGCGGTCGGTTCGGCCCCGGGCCCGGCGGTCGGCTCGGCGGCCGGCTGCCCGGCGGCACCCGCCGGACCGGGCTGCCCGGCCGTCCCGTCGGCGCCGGTCACCGCGCCCGGGCCGTCGGGCAGCGGCAGGGCGTGCCGCTCCTCCGGGCCGTCCTGCCGGTCCCGGCCTTCCTCGCGCTCCGCGCCGTGCTGTTCAGCCACCGGACGAACTCCCCTCCTTGTCCCTGTCCCGGGCGGCGCCTGCGCCGGTCCCGGGAGCGAGGCGGCCGATGAACGCGTGGCTCTCCTCGAAGATCCGCTCCGCGTCGTGGTCCAACGTCGCGACGTGGTAGCTCTGTTCCAGCAGGACCTCGGTGACGTCCGTGGAGGAGATGCGGCCCAGGATGCGCGCCGAGTCGGCGGGCGGCACGACGTGGTCCCGGGGGGAGCGCAGCAGCAGGACGGGCTGCGTCACCTGCGGCAGGTCGCGGTCCACCACGCTGAGGAAGCGGCGCAGGGCGTGCGCGGCGTGCAGCGGCACCCGGTCGTAGGCGACCTCGTCCATGCCGTCCTTGGCGATGTCGTTGGCGAGGCCGGCCTTCGACGGCACGAGGTGCCGGACGACGGGCAGCGCGTGCGCCATGACGCCGTGGACGCGGTTCGCCGGGTTCACCAGGACGATGCCGGAGACCGCGTCGCCGTGCCGGGCGGCCAGCCGCAGCGTCAGGGCCCCGCCCATGGAGAGCCCGAACACGAAGACCCGCTCGCACCGCCGCGACAGGGCCCGCAGCTCCCGGTCGACCTCCGCGTACCAGTCCTCCCCGCCGGTGACCTGCATGTCCTGCCACCGCGTGCCGTGCCCGGGCAGCAGCGGCAGCGACACGGTCAGTCCGCGGGCCGCGAGGTACTCGCCCCAGGGCCGCAACGACCCCGGGGAACCGGTGAAGCCGTGGCAGAGCAGGACGCCGACGTCCCCGCCCTCGTGGCGGTACGGCTCGGCTCCGGGAAGGACCGGCACGGGGTCTCCTGTTCGCGTCGGTGGAGGTTCGGACGTGTGTACTTCACCGTACGCGACCGCGCTGACACCGACCAGGGCCGTCACGCCCGTGACGCGGGCCGGGGGACCGCCGGGAGAGGGGGGCCCGGCCCCGCTCGGGTTATGGTCTGATCGACGGAACACAGGAGGAACACGAGTTGATCTACGGCGCTATGAAGTTCTCCATCGGAGGGCCGCTGAAGTTCGCCTTCAGGCCCTGGGTGGAGGGCCTCGAGAACATCCCCGCCGAGGGGCCGGCGATCCTCGCGAGCAACCACCTGTCGTTCTCCGACTCCTTCTTCCTGCCGGCGGTCCTCGACCGCAAGGTCACCTTCATCGCCAAGGCCGAGTACTTCACCTCGCCGGGCGTGAAGGGCAAGCTCACCGCCGCGTTCTTCAAGGGCGTCGGCCAGCTGCCCGTGGACCGCTCCGGCGCCCGCGGAGCCGGTGACGCCGCCGTGCGCAGCGGCATCGACGTCATCAAGCGGGGCGAGCTGTTCGGCATCTACCCGGAGGGCACCCGCTCGCCCGACGGCCGGCTGTACCGGGGCAGGACCGGCGGCCTCGCGCGCGTGGCGCTGGCCACGGGCGCCCCGGTCATCCCGATCGCCATGATCGACACCGAGAAGATCCAGCCGCCCGGCAAGGTCCTCCCGAAGCTGATGCGCCCGGGCATCCGCATCGGCGAACCCCTGGACTTCAGCCGCTACCAGGGCATGGAGAGCGACCGCTTCATCCTGCGCTCGGTCACCGACGAGGTGATGTACGAGATCATGAAGCTGTCCGGTCAGGAGTACGTCGACGTCTACGCCACGGTCGCCAAGCGGCGCATCGCCGACGCGGAGAAGGCCGCCAAGCAGGCGGGCCGGGACGGCGCCGCCGTGGGGTCCGAGGGCAAGGCCGAGTAGGACCGGTGGCTACGCGCGCGCCGGCGCGCGCGGAGGACGCGTGCCCATGGGTGCGCGGGGGGTGGGGGGAGAGACATGGCCAGGCGCGAGCGGGTGGTCCGCATGTCCGTGGAGCAGCCGCTGTGGCGCGCGCTCACGGCCTACCGGGTCCTCACCATGGTCTACGCCGACCTCCTCTTCGTCGTCACCCGTGACGACTTCGAACGGCCCTGGGTCGCCGCGGCGTTCCTCGCCGTGCTGACGGTCTGGACCCTCGCGTCCCTGCCGAAGGTGGCCGGCGCCGCCCGCTGCACCCGCCGCTTCCTCGCCGTCGACCTGACCGTCGCGCTCGTCGGGATCCTGCTGACCCCGGTCGCCGACGCGCACGCGCAGCTCCAGGACGGGCCCACGCTGCCGTCGATCTGGACGGCCGGCGCGGTCCTCGCGTACGCCATCAAGGGCGGCTGGCGCTGGGCCGGGTTCGCGTCCTCGCTGGTCGCGGTCGCCAACATCGTCGAGCGCGGCGAGCCCAGCCGCGACACCTTCCACAACGTGCTGCTGGTGTGGGTCGCGTCCATCGCCATCGGATACGTCGTCGAGGTCGCCCGGGCGTCCGAGCGGACCCTCGCCCGCGCCCTGGAGATCGAGGCCACCACCCGCGAGCGGGAGCGCCTGGCCCGCGACATCCACGACTCGGTCCTCCAGGTGCTGGCCATGGTGCAGCGCCGCGGCACCGCCCTGGGCGGCGAGGCCGCGGAACTGGGGCGGATGGCCGGGGAGCAGGAGGTCGCGCTGCGCACCCTCGTCGCGGGCGGGCTCGTCCGCCCCTCGCACGTCTGCGAGGACGCCTCCCAGGGCGCGGTCGTCCGCCTGGTCGACGAACCGGACGGGCCGGACGGGACGCAGGGGCCGGGGGGATCGGACGAACCACACGGGGCGGGGTCCGCCGGCACCGGCGAGCGGGACCTGCGCAGCCTGCTGGCCCCGCACGCCGGGGCGCTCGTGACGTTCGCCGAGCCGGGGGCGCCGGTGTGGCTGCCACGCCGGGCCGCCGCCGAACTGGCGGCCGCCGTGGGCGCCGCCCTGGACAACGTGCGCCGGCACGCCGGGCCGGACGCCCGGGCGTGGATCCTCGTAGAGGACTGGGTGGACGAGGTGGTCGTGACGGTGCGCGACGACGGGCCGGGCATACCGGAAGGGCGCCTGGCCCAGGCGGAGAGCGAGGGGCGCCTCGGCGTGGCCCAGTCCATCCGCGGCAGGCTCCGTGACCTGGGCGGGACGGCGGAGCTGGTCACCGTCCCCGGCCAGGGCACGGAGGTGGAGTTGAAGGTCCCACGGGGGAAGGCGAGACGATGACGGAACAGCCGATCAAGGTGATGGTGGTCGACGACCACCCGATGTGGCGCGACGCCGTGGCCCGGGACCTGGCCGAGGCCGGGTTCGACGTCGTCGCGACGGCCGGCGACGGTGACCAGGCCGTGCGCCGCGCCCGCGCCACCACGCCCGACGTACTGGTCCTGGACCTGAACCTGCCCGGCAAGCCGGGCGTCCAGGTCTGCAAGGAGCTGGTCGGGGCGGGCGAGGAGCCGCGCCCGCGGGTCCTCGTGCTCTCCGCGAGCGGCGAGCACGCCGACGTCCTGGAGGCCGTGAAGTCCGGCGCCACCGGCTATCTGCTGAAGTCGGCCAGTACCGGAGAACTGCTCGACGCGGTGCGGCGCACGGCGGCGGGCGACCCGGTCTTCACGCCGGGCCTGGCCGGGCTGGTCCTCGGCGAGTACCGCCGCCTCGCCGCGGAGCCCGCCCCCGCCCGGGGCGCCGCCGAACCCGACGCCCCCCGCCTCACCGACCGCGAGACCGAGGTCCTGCGCCTCGTGGCCAAGGGCCTCAGCTACAAGCAGATCGCCGAGCGCCTGGTGATCTCCCACCGCACGGTGCAGAACCACGTCCAGAACACCCTGGGCAAGCTCCAGTTGCACAACCGCGTCGAGCTCGTCCGGTACGCCATCGAGCGCGGCCTCGACGACGCCTGACCGCACCCGCCCCGACGCACCCGCCTGACCGCCCGGCCGGGACCCGAGGGGCGCAGCGCCCGCACGGGAGCCCGAACCGCACGGTCACCTGAACGGCACGGCACGGGCGCCGCACGGCCCGGACCGCCCGGGCGCGCACGGCCCGGACCGCCCGGGCGCGCACGGACCGGCCCGGGCCCCCGGCCCCGGACCGCACGGCGCCCGGCGCCCGCGCCGTGCGGTCACCCGGTGGCGTCTCCCCGTCAGCTCAGGCCGAGGGCCGCCGCAGCGGGAGCGCCGCCGTACCGCCCGCGACCGCCTGTCCCAGCAGCTCCCGCACGACCTCCGGCCCGTCGAGGGTGAGCACCGACTCGGGGTGGAACTGCACCCCCGCGAAGCCCGGCCCGCGCAGCGCGTGCACCTCGCCGCCGGCCGGATCCCGGCTCACCTCCACGCCCCGCGCGGCGAGCCGGTCCGCCGCCGCGTCGTCGCAGCGGGCCGTGTAGCTGTTGTAGAAGCCGACGGTGCGGCGCGCCCCGAACAGGTCCACCTCCACCTGGGCGCCCTGGAACGGCGTGCGCTTGCGCACGATGTCCAGGCCGAGGTGCGCGGCCACCAGTTCGTGCCCGAGGCAGACGCCCAGGACGAACGGACGGTCCACCGGCCCGTCCGGCCCGCCCCCGCCCAGCAGGGCGGCGGTCAGCGCCCGCAGGGTCCGCATCTTCGGGTCGTCCGGGTCGGACGGGTCGCCGGGGCCCGGCCCGAGGACGACCGGCCCGGTGTGGCCCAGCACGGCCTCGCGCAGACCCGGCTCGTCGAAGCGCCGCACGGTCACGTCCAGCCCCGACGAGCCGAGCAGGTGCGCCAGCATCGAGGTGAAGGTGTCCTCGCCGTCGACGACCAGGGCGTGCCCCCGCAGCGCGGTGGAGCGCTCCTGCATGCGCAGCCAGAACGGCGCCAGGTCCGCGCGCCGGGCGTCCAGCGCCGCCCGTACGCGGGGGTCGTCGGCGAGCCGCGGCACCCGCGCGGCCTCGCGGGGGCGGCCCGGTCGCACCCCGAGCGCGGCGAGGACGCCCGCCGCCTTGGCGTGGGTCTCCGCCACCTCGCCCTCCGGGTCGGAGTGGCGCACCAGCGTCGCTCCGACGGGTACCCGCAGCCGGCCGTCGGCGGCGATGTCGGCGGTGCGGATGAGGATGGGGGAGTCGAGGGTCTGCGCGCCGCCCGCGTCCGTGCCGAGCAACGCCAGGGCGCCCGCGTAGTAGCCCCGCCCGCCGTGCTCGTGGCGCTCGATCACCCGGCAGGCGTTCTGCACCGGCGAGCCGGTGACGGTCGCCGCGAACATCGTCTCGCGCAGCACCTCCCGCACGTCCAGCGAGGAGCGGCCCCGCAGCTCGTACTCGGTGTGCGCCAGGTGCGCCATCTCCTTCAGCCGGGGCCCGACCACGACACCGCCCATGTCGCCGACGGTGCACATCATCTTCAGTTCCTCGTCGACGACCATGGACAGCTCGTCGGTCTCCTTGCGGCTGGCGAGGAAGGTCAGCAGACCCTCGGGCGTGGGGTCGCCGGCCGGGTAGCGGTAGGTGCCGCTGATCGGGTTCATCACGACCGTGCCGCCGGACATCCGCACGTGGACCTCGGGGCTGGCCCCGACCAGGGTGCGGTCGCCGGTGTGCACGACGAAGGTCCAGTACGCGCCGCGCTCCTCGGCGAGCAGCCGGCGGAACAGGGCCAGCGCGTCGGCCCGGCCGAAGTCGGGGATCCGCCCGGTGTAGGTGCGGCGGATGACGAAGTTCGCGCCCTCGCCGCTCCCGATCTCGTCCTCCACGACCCGCCGGACCGTCCGCGCGTACTCCTCGTCCGGTACGTCGAAGCCGCCGTCCTCGACCCGGACCGCGTGGGTGGGGAGCCGGTCCAGGGCGTCGGCGAGCGTCAGCTCGTACGACGCGTCGGCGACCAGCACGGACAGGGGCGTGCCGTCGTCGCGGACGTCGAAGCCGCGCTCGCGCAGCTGCCGGAAGGGGACGAGGGCCAGCGTGGGGCGGTCGCCGACGGGCAGGTCGGCCAGCCGCCGCGCCTCGTGGACGGGGCCGACGAGGACCTCGACGGTGTCGTGGTCGCGGCCGGGGGTGCGCCGGCGGAGCAGCGCGAAGGGCGGGCCGTGCGGATCCAGCAGCGCACCGAGGTCGGCGCCGGTCCCGGTGCCGACGGCGGTGCCGCCGTCGGAGCTGGAGTGCGTGCCCCCGTCGGTGCGGGAGTGCGTGCCGGTGTCCGTGCGGGCCTGCGTGCCGGTGTGCGGGGAGGTGTCCGTGCCGGGGCCGGACGTGGTGCCGAGGTCCATCCGTGGTGTTCCTTCCGTGGTGGGAGGAACGGCCCGGTAACGCAGGAAGGCCGCCCCTCGGGCGGCCTTCGCGTGTCGTGTGCGCGCGTCGTCAGTGGGCCGCCGGTTGAGCGGTCCACCACCAGTTCTGGGTCGTCTGCGCGAACATGGCGCCGACCCTAGCGCATCCGCACGCGGTAGCGCGGGCCGTCCCGGTGGATGGGACGGCCCGCGCCGCGGACGGAGCCCCCGGCCCGGTCGGGGGCCGGCGGACCGGCACGGTCCGGTGGTCAGGCGGAGAGGCGGTGGGTCTGCCGGCCCCGCCGACCGCCGTGCGGGCCGCGGACGGCGCGGTCGCGCAGCCGGTGCCGTCCGTACGGCGGGAGCGCGCCGGAGGTGTCGCGGGCGCCGGCCACGCCTTCGGCATCCGGGTGAGTGGAAGGTCTCGTCTCACTTCCTGAGCCGGGACGTGGACGGCCGCACGAACCGCGTAATGTTGTCGAGGTGACCGTGAACGCTGACACCCACGCCGTCGCCGCCAAGGCGACCTGGCGAGACCTGCCCGCGGCGCAGCAGCCCGAGTACCCGGATGCCGAGGCTCTGCGCGATGTGATCGCCGACCTCGAGTCCTATCCGCCGCTCGTCTTCGCCGGCGAGTGCGACCAGCTGCGCGCCCGGCTGGGAGCCGTCGCCAGGGGTGAGGCGTTCCTCCTCCAGGGTGGCGACTGCGCCGAGTCCTTCGACGCGGTCGGGGCCGAGGACATCCGGGCGAAGCTCAAGACGCTGCTGCAGATGGGCGCCGTCCTGACGTACGCCGCCTCCGTACCCGTCGTGAAGGTCGGGCGGATCGCCGGCCAGTACTCCAAGCCGCGTTCCAAGCCCACCGAGACCCGCGACGGCGTGACCCTGCCGACCTACCGCGGCGACTCGGTGAACGGCTTCGACTTCACCGAGGAGTCGCGCGTCCCGGACCCGCAGCGGCTGAAGCGGATGTACCAGGCGTCCGCCTCGACGCTGAACCTGGTCCGCGCCTTCACCACCGGCGGCTACGCCGACCTGCGCCAGGTGCACGCCTGGAACCAGGACTTCGTCAAGTCCTCCCCGTCCGGTCAGCGCTACGAGCAGCTGGCCCGGGAGATCGACGACGCCCTGAACTTCATGAAGGCGTGCGGCACGGACCCGGCCGAGTTCCGCACGGTCGAGTTCTACGCCTCCCACGAGGCGCTGCTCCTCGACTACGAGTCGGCCCTGACCCGGGTGGACTCGCGCACCGGCGAGCTGTACGACACGTCCGGCCACATGGTGTGGATCGGCGAGCGCACCCGCCAGCTCGACCACGCGCACATCGAGTTCGCCTCCAAGGTCCGCAACCCCGTCGGCATCAAGCTGGGCCCGACCACGACGGTCGACGAGGCGCTGACCTACATCGACCGCCTGGACCCGGAGCGCGAGCCCGGCCGGCTGACCTTCATCGTCCGCATGGGCGCCGACAAGGTCCGTGACCGGCTCCCGGAGCTCGTCGAGAAGGTCACCGCGTCGGGCGCCTCCGTCGTGTGGGTCACCGACCCGATGCACGGCAACACCTTCGAGGCCGCCTCCGGCCACAAGACGCGCCGCTTCGACGACGTCCTGGACGAGGTCAAGGGCTTCTTCGAGGTCCACAAGGCGCTGGGCACGCACCCGGGCGGCATCCACGTCGAGCTGACCGGCGACGACGTCACCGAGTGCGTGGGCGGCGGCGACGAGATCTTCGTCGACGACCTGCACCAGCGGTACGAGACGGCCTGCGACCCGCGGCTCAACCGCAGCCAGTCGCTGGACCTGGCCTTCCTGGTGGCGGAGATGTACCGCGCCCAGTGAGTGAAGATCGCTGATCATGGCCGGAAACGGCCTTGACGGGACGGTGGGGCGCGGATCCATGTGATCCGCGCCCCATCGCGTTTTCCGGGGCCTCCCCGGGCTTTCGCGGCCCCTGCCCTATGGGTAAGGTTAGGTTTGCCTCACCGACCAGGCGGGGTGCTTTCGACGGCCGAGGCCCCGAACCTGCAGGGAGGTGACCCGCGTGTACGTCTGCTCGTGCTTCGGTATCACCGAGAAGCAGGTCAAGGAACACGCGGACGCCGGCGCCTGCACGCCGCGCCAGATCGCCTCGGCCTGCAAGGCCGGCACCGACTGCGGCTCCTGCGTACGTCGTATCCAGGCCATCCTCGGCCGGGGTGCCTGCCCCCGACGCGACCTGCTGGAGCAGGGCGAGCCGGCGCTGTCCGGGCTCGCCGCCGCCCCCACCGCGACCGGATCCCCGGTCCCGGTGTCCGAAGCGGCCTGAGCCGTACGGGCTAGCCCTCGGGCTGCTCGATGACCTGGGCCAGGTAGAGCGCCTCGCCGAGCTTGCTCACCAGCTCCAGCTGCGTGTCGAGGTAGTCGATGTGGTGCTCCTCGTCGGCGAGGATCGACTCGAAGATGTTGGCCGAGGTGATGTCGCCCTTGCTGCGCATCACGTCGATGCCGCGCTTCAGGCGGTCGATCGCCTCGACCTCCACCTCGCGGTCCGCCTGGAACATCTCCGTCACCGACTGGCCCACGCGGACGTGGAACAGCCGCTGGTAGTTCGGCAGGCCCTCCAGGAAGAGGATCCGGTCGGTGAGCACCTCGGCGTGCTTCATCTCGTCGAAGGACTCCGCGCGGGTGTACTTCGCCAGCTTCGTCCACCCGAAGTTCTCCTGCATCTTGGCGTGCAGGAAGTACTGGTTGATCGCCGTCAGTTCGGCCGTCAGCTGCTCGTTCAGGAACTCGATGACCTCGGGGTCGCCCTGCATCGCAGAGGCTCCTTCCACGCGTGTGAACGGGGGCGGGATGCGCGCATCCTCGCACCGTGGAGCAGGGCAGTCCAGTAAGTGGAGGCTTAGTGGGACTTGTCCGGATCGCCCCGACCGCTGGTCGTGACCACCCCTCCCGGTCTGTCACCATTGAGCCATGGGTCAGCCGGAGAGCGAGGAACACCGGGCGGCAAGGGAGTCCGCGCTTCCCCCCGGGCAGCGCCTGCAGCGCGGCTGGCCGGTCACCCACTACGGGCCCGTCCCACGGTTCCGCCCCGAGCGCTGGGAGTTCCGCGTCTTCGGTGCCACCGCGGGCGGCGGCAAGCACTGCTGGAGCCACGAGGAGTTCTCCGCGCTCCCCTTCTCCACCGTCGTGGCCGATCTGCACTGCGTCACGAAGTTCAGCATGGTGGGGGCCGAGTGGGGGGGCGTCCCCGCGCGGACCGTCCTGGAGCTCGCCCCGCCGGCCCCCGAGGCGACCCACGTGATGGTGTGGGCCGAGTACGGCTTCAGCGCCAACATGCGGCTGGCCGACTTCGCCTCGGAGCGGACCATCTTCGCCACGCACAAGGACGGTGAGCTCCTCACCGCGGAGCACGGCTTCCCGCTGCGGCTGATCGTGCCCCACCTGTACGCCTGGAAGGGCCCCAAGTGGGTCCGCGGCGTCGAGTACATGACCGCCGACCGCCGCGGCTTCTGGGAGGAGCGCGGCTACCACAACGTCGGCGACCCCTGGGCGGAGCAGCGCTACTCCTACCAGGAGGAGCCGGGCGACGGCCCCGAGCTCTGACGCCCGCCGGGCGCGGCGGGGCGAGCCCGTCAGCCGTGGTACCGGTGCACCACCGCGTGACCCCGGCCGCGACCGATCAGCCACTTGTTGACCGGCGTGGTGACCGCGAACGCGACGGCGAACGCGAAGGCCAGAGCCGCCCAGAACAGCCCGTCCGACAGGTGCGCGTCCATCGCCCCCGGGACCAGCAGCAGCACGCCGTTGTCCACGACCTCCATGACGGTGATCGACAGCGTGTCCGCGGCGAGCGCGACGCCGACGGCCGCCCGCAGGCCCAGCCCGGCCCGCAGGACGGCCCCGAGCGTCAGCGAGTAGCCGAAGAAGAAGGCCAGGACGATCGCGAGGGCCATGGTCGGCGCGTTGCCCCAGCCCAGGGCGGTGCCGATGACCATGCCGAGGACCTCGCCGAAGGCACAGCCGGTGAGGCAGTGCAGGGTGGCCCGGGTCGCCGTCGCCCAGTCGGCGGCCGGGCCGCCGGAGGGGGCGTGCTGTCCGCGGTGCGCCGCGGGGTGGGTGTGGTCCATGGTGTGCCCCGTGCCGGGTGACGGATGGCGGTCGGGCGTGCGGTCGCACGTGGGAGGTGCCCGTACCGGACACCGTATGCCTCCCCGGCCGGAGCCGCCCCTCGGGAACGGGGCGGGTGCCGGGTGCCGGGGGCGGGGCCGCGCGAGGGCCGCGCCGGGGGCTCAGTCGCGCAGGGACTTCAGCAGGGCCACGTCCCGCGCGTGCTGCTCCCCGGGGCCCGGCGTCTCGATGACCAGGGGGACGCCCTCGGTCGCCGGGTGGCGCATCAGCTCCCGGAAGGGCTCCTCGCCGATGTGCCCGGCGCCGATGTTGGCGTGCCGGTCCTTGTGCGCGCCGGCGACGTCCTTGGAGTCGTTGGCGTGGATCAGCTTCAGCCTCCCCTCACCGACCGTCTCCACCAGCAGGTCCAGGGTCTTGTGCATGCCGGTCCCGGTCAGGTCGTGGCCCGCCGCGAAGGCGTGGCAGGTGTCCAGGCACACGCCCAGCCGGGGATGGGCGTCCAGCGCCTCGAAGTACGGGCCGAAGTCCCAGGTCATGGAGCACAGCGACGACCCCTGCCCGGCGGTCGACTCCAGCAGCAGGAACGGGTCGTCGTCGTGCGTCAGCTCGTCCAGCAGCGGCAGCACGTGCTCCCGCACCTGGGCGAGCGCCTCCTCCCGGGGCCGTCCGCCGGTCGCCGAGCCGGTGTGCACGACGACGCCCCGGGCACCGATCGCGCGGCCCCGGCGCAGCGAGTGGCGCAGGGACTCCACCGACCGCTCCACGGTCGCCGCGGTGTGCGATCCGAAGTTGATCAGGTACGGGGCGTGGACGTACACGGGTATGCCCTCGGCGGCGCAGTGCTCGCGGAACGCGGCGTCCTGCGCCGGGTTGCCGGCGGGCGTCGCCCAGCCGCGCGGGTTGGCGACGAAGACCTGTACGGTCTCGGCGCCCATCGCACGGGCGGCGGCGAGGCCGGTGGCGGCCAGACCGCCGGCCACGGGGACGTGGCCCCCGACGGGGTTGCGCATGGGGTGCCTCTAGATTCCCTTGGTCTTGAGCGTGATCGTGCTGCCCTCCGGTGCGGTGGCCCCGCCGCGCACGGACTGGGAGGCCACGGTGTCGCCGAGGAACGGGAAGCTCCGTTCCACCTTGACCTGGAACCCTGCCTCCTCCAGCCGGCGCTCGGCCTCGTCGACGTCGTCCCCGGTCACGTCGGGCACCTCGACCGCCCGCGGGCCCTTGGAGGGGGTGAGCGTGACGGTGTCGCCCTCGGCCGCCCGGGCGCCCTCCGGCAGGGACTGCGCGGCGACGGACCCGGCGGGCTGGGCGGAGTGGACGGCCTCCTTGGCGAGCACCACCTCGAACCCGGCCTCCACGAGCGTGTCGCGGGCCTTGGCGAGCGGCTGCCCGACCACGCCGGGGACCTCGACCGGGGCGCCCTTGCTGACGACCAGCGCGACGGCCGCGTCCGGTGACTTCTCCGTCCCGGCCGGCGGGTCGCTGCTGATCACCGAGCCGCGCGCGACGCCCGCGTCGAACGCCTCGGTCACCACGCCCGCCGCCAGCCCGGCCGCGCGCAGCCGCTCCTTGGCGGCGGCGAGCGGCTCGCCCGCCAGATCCGGGACCTTGACGATCCGCGGACCGCGCGAGATGACGAGGGTGACCGCATGGCTGCCGCGGATCCGCTCGCCGGGCGCCGGGTCGGTGGCCATGACGGTGCCGCGCTCGAAGGCGCCGCTGAAGTCCTCGCGGGTCGAGCCGACGTCGAGGCCCTCGTCCGCGAGTCGCCGTTCGGCCTCCGCGCGGGTCTTGCCGAGCACGCCGGTGGTGGGCACGCGGGTGAACTGGCCGGAGTTGATGTACCAGACGCCCGCGCCGACCCCCAGGACCAGCAGCACGGCCGCCAGGGCCGCGACGAGGCCGCGCCGGGGCCCGGCGAGGGCCGCGGCCAGGGCGCCGCGCCGCACGGCAGGCGGCGCGGGGCGCGGCAGCCGGCCCGTACCCGTGCCCGGCGGCACCTCCAGACGGCTGGTGTGGCGGACGTCGTCGCCGGGAGGGAGCGGCCGGGCGATGACGCTCGTGACGTCGTCCGGGCCGGTGCCCGCGTCCGCCGCCCGGTCCGGGCCCGTACCGGCGCCGTTCGCCGTGCGCGCCGCGGGCGGTACGAGGTCGAGCTGCGCCTCGCCGAGCGCGGCGCGGGCCCCGCGGGCCAGTGCCAGGAGCGCCACGGCGTCGTCCGGGCGCTGCCCGGCGTCCCGCACCGTGGCGGCGGCCACCAGCGCGTCCAGCTCCGGCGCGAGGCCGGGGACGGCGGCCGAGGGGGCGGGGACGTCGTTGTTCAGGTGCTGGTAGAGGACCTGGGCGGGGGTGTCCCCGCCGTGCGGCTTGCCGCCGGTCAGCATCTCGTACAGCACGACGCCGCACGCGTACACGTCGGTGCGGGTGTCGGCGGTGCCGTGCTCGATCTGCTCGGGGGCGAGGTACGAGACGGTGCCGAGGACGGAGCCGGTGGTGTTCGTGGCCGTGCCGACGGCCCGGACCAGGCCGAAGTCCGCCACCTTGACCCGGCCGTCGTCGCCTATGAGGACGTTCTCCGGCTTCATGTCGCGGTGCACGAACCCGGCGCGGTGCGCCGCCCCGAGCGCGGCGAGCACCGGCTCCAGGATGTCCAGCGCCGCGCGCGGCGGCAGCGCCCCGCGCTCGCGCAGCACGTCCCGCAGGGTGCAGCCGGCGACGTACTCCATCGCCAGGTAGACGTACTCCCCGTCGGCGCCCTGGTCGAAGACGCCGACGACGTTCGGGTGCGAGAGCCGCGCCACGGACTTGGCCTCGCGGATGAACCGCTCCACGAACGTCGCGTCGGTCGCCAGGTCCGGGTGCATCACCTTGAGGGCGAGCACCCGGTCGAGGCGGGTGTCGACGGCCCGGTACACCGTGGCCATGCCGCCGACGGCGACGCGCGCGTCGACCCGGTAGCGGCCGTCGAGCAGCCGGCCGGCGAGCGGGTCGTGAAGGGTCGTATCCACGGGCCCGAGTCTACGAGCCCCCCGGGACCCCTCCTGTCGCCCTGTACATGACCGGCGCCGTCGTGCAGCCGACTTGTGACACGCCGCACGTGGGAGGGGGTCCCGGCGGGGCAGCGGTACCCCTCCGGCGGCTCAGAACGCGGGCCGCTCCGGGTTTAGGACGGCCCGGCCCCCGACGGGGGAGGACGCCTGCGCGAAGTGGCGGCGCGGGATGCGACCGGCGCGGTGCGCCAGCCGGCCGGCCTCCACGGCGTGCCGCATCGCCTCGGCCATCAGCACCGGCTCCTGCGCCCGCGTCACCGCGGACGCCAGCATCACCGCCGCGCAGCCGAGCTCCATCGCCAGCGCCGCGTCCGACGCCGTACCGGCGCCCGCGTCCAGGATCACCGGCACGCGCGCGTGCTCCACGATCAGCTGGAAGTTGTGCGGGTTGCGGATGCCGAGCCCGGACCCGATCGGCGAGCCCAGCGGCATGATCGCGGCACAGCCGGCGTCCTCCAGCCGCCGTGCCAGGACCGGGTCGTCATTGGTGTACGGCAGCACCGTGAAGCCGTCGTCGACCAGCGTCTCCGCCGCCTCCAGCAGCTCGATCGGGTCCGGCAGCAGCGTCCGCTCGTCCGCCACGACCTCCAGCTTCACCCAGTCCGTGCCGAGCGCCTCGCGCGCGAGGCGGGCCGTCAGCACGGCCTCGCCCGCCGTGAAGCAGCCCGCGGTGTTCGGCAGCACCCGGATGCCCAGCCGGGTCAGCACCGACAGCACCGAGCCGTGCACGGTGGGGTCGATGCGGCGCATCGCCACGGTCGTGAGCTGTGTACCGCTGGCCACGAGGGCCCGTTCGAGCACGTCGAGGCTGGGAGCCCCGCCGGTGCCCATGATCAGCCGGGAGTCGAAGGGGGTCCCGGCGATGGTGAGACGGTCGTCGGCCACGGCTCAGCCCCCCTGCACGGCGGTGAGGACCTCGACCCGGTCGCCGTCGGCGAGCGCCGTCGCCGCCCAGGCGCCGCGCGGGACGACGGTCTCGTTGACCGCGGCCGCCACCCCCGAGGGGGCGACCGTGAGCGTGGCGACCAGGGCGTCGAGGGTGAGGGGGGCGGCCAGCTCGCGCGGCTCGCCGTTCACCGACACGGTGACGGCGCCGCCTGCCTGGTGGCTCATGACACTCCTACGGGGGCGGGGGCGAAGCGGGTGGGGGTGAACGCGCGGGCGACCTCGGGCAGCTCCCCGGTGGCCAGCAGCGCGCCCATCACGTCGCCGGTGACCGGGGTCAGCAGGACCCCGTTGCGGTAGTGCCCGGTCGCCAGGTGCAGACCGGGCAGCGCGGACGGGCCCAGCAGCGGCGCGTTGTCGGGCGACCCGGGCCGCAGCCCGGCGCACGTCTCGGTGAGCGGCAGCTCGGTGATGCCCGGCACCAGCTCGTGGGCGTCGCGCAGCAGCTCGTACACGCCGCCCGCCGTGACCGTCGTGTCCCACCCCAGCTCCTCGCTGGTCGCGCCCACGACGAGCTCGCCGTCGGCGCGCGGCACGAGGTAGACGTGGCTGCCGCGCACGACGGCCCGCACCGACCGGTTCAGGAACGGCGCGTACGCCGGGGGCACCGTCAGCCGCAGCACCTGGCCCTTCACCGGCCGCACCGGCGGGAGCGCCGCCTCCGGCACGCCGTCGAGCCGCCCGCTGAAGCTGCCCGCGGCGAGCACCACCTGCTCCGCCACCACGTCCGTGCCGTCCGCGAGGACCGCGCCCGCGGCCCGCCCGCGCGCCGTGGACAGCCGTACCGCGCGGGTGCGGTGGAAGACCACCCCGGCCCGCTCGCAGGCGGTCACCAGCGCGGCGGACAGCCGGCGGGGATCGACCTGGTGGTCACCGTCCACCCGCAGCCCGCCCCGCACGGCGGGCGCCAGCATGGGCTCCAGGCGCCGGCACTCGCGGCCGGTCAGCCACTCGGACGCGAGGCCGCACCGCTGCTGGAACGCGTGCAGCTCCCGCAGGTGGGCCCGGTCGTCGGCGTCCAGCGCGACGGCGAGCGTGCCGCACGTGCGGAAGCCGACCTCCAGCCCCGAGGCGGCCTCCAACTCGGCGACGAAGTCCGGGTACCGCCCGGCCGAGGCGAGGTTGAGGCCGAGCAGCGTCTCCTCGCCGTAGTGCAGCTCCGTGACGGCGGCGAGCATCCCGGCCGCCACCTGCGCGGCCCCGCCGCCGGGCCGCGGGTCGGCCACGGCGGTGCGCAGTCCCCGCTGCGCGGCCCGCCAGGCCGTGACCAGGCCGATGATCCCGCCCCCGATGACGAGGACGTCCGGCGCACCGCGCGCAGCCGTACCGGGGACCGGCGCGCTGCGGGCGGACGTGGCACCCGGAGGCGTACCGGGTGCGGGTGGTGTGCCGTGTGGCGGCGTACCGCCGGAAGGCGTGCTGCGTGACATGGGCGTCCAGCCCCTCCCTTCGCCGGCATGACCCGGATCAGGTTCGTACGGTCGGAGGCCGCTCAGCCTCCCTCTCAGCCCGGTGCGCCGGGCTCCCGCGATGTTCTGGCGGGGCCAGGGTAACCCCCCGTCCCGGGCGGCGGTAAGGGAGTCCGGGGCCGACGGGTCGGCGTCAGCGCCTTCCTGACGGTGGGCCCGCTGCGTAAGGTGATCGCGTGAGCGAGCAGCAGCGGGAACGACCGGGACGGCAGCAGGGACACGCGACGGACACGGCCGGCCCGGACCCGGCCGGCACCGACACGGCCGGCATCGACCCGGCGGCCGCCGCGGGCGTGGCCGGTACGGGCGCCACGGGCGGTCGGCGCGTGGTCGTGGTCGGCGCCGGGATGGCCGGGGTGCAGACCGCCGTCGCGCTGCGGGACCAGGGGCACACCGGACCGGTGGTCCTCATCGGCGCCGAACCCCATCAGCCCTACGACCGGCCGCCGCTCTCCAAGGCCCTCCTCCTCGGCACAGCCGAGGGCTCGGCCTTCGAGGTGGACTTCGAGGCGCTCGACGTCGAACTGCGCCTCGGCGTCGAGGTCAGCGGCCTGCGCCCCGCCGACCGGGAGCTCGACACGGAGGCCGGCCCGGTCCCGTACGACGTGCTCGTCATCGCCACCGGCGCCGTGCCCGTCACACTGCCCGGTTCCGAGGGCGTAGCCGGCGTCCACCTGCTGCGCACCCTGGACGACGCGGAGCGGCTGCGCCCCGTCCTCGCCGACCAGCACGACGTGGTGGTCGTCGGCGCCGGCTGGATCGGTGCGGAGTTCGCCACGGCGGCCCGCGGGGCGGGGTGCGCCGTCACCGTCGTGGAGGCGGCCGACCGCCCGCTGGCGGGCGCGCTCCCGGCCGAGGCGGCGGAGCCGATGGCCGAGTGGTACGAGGAGAGCGGCGCCCAGCTGCTGACCGGCGCGCGCGTGGACCGCGTCGAGCCCGGGCAAGTCGTCCTGGAGGACGGCCGCGTCCTGCCCGCCGGGGCCGTCGTCGTCGGCATCGGCGCCCGGCCGGCGACGGGCTGGCTCGCCGGCTCGGGCGTCGACCTCGGACCCGACGGCGCCGTCCTCGCCGACGACCATCTGCGCACCTCCGTGCCGGACGTGTACGCCGTCGGCGACTGCGCCTCCTTCCCGTCCGCCCGGTACGGGACGCGGCTGCTCGTCCACCACTGGGACAACGCCCTCCAGGGGCCCCGCACGGTCGCCGCGGCCGTCGCCGGCGCGCAGCCGCGGCCGTACGACCCCGTGCCGTACTTCTGGTCGGAGCAGTTCGGGCGCTTCGTCCAGTACGCCGGCCACCACGCGTCCGCCGACACGACGATCCACCGCGGCGACCCGGCCGACGCGGGCTGGGCGGTGGCCTGGCTGCGCGACGGCGCGCTCGTCGCGCTGCTCGCCGTGGGCCGGCCGCGCGACCTGGCGCAGGGGCGCAGGCTCATCGAGTCCGGTGAGCCGCTCGACCCGGCGCTGGTCGCGGACGCCTCGGTCCCGCTGAAGTCGGCGGTACTGACCTAGGGCCTTTCGGGTCAGGCCGGCCGCGAGCCCGGCAAGATCCGAAAGACAGGCCCTGGGGCGGCGCTCCGGCGCCGGGGCGGAGCGCGTGACGACCGCCCGCGCGCCGCGCCGGTCCGGCGGCGCGCGTCCCCGGACGGCCGGACCCGGGTACCGGCCGTCAGCGCGGGATGGCAGGCTTGTCGTGTGACCGAGATTGACGCGAAGACCGATGCGCTCGTCCCCGACTGGCTGTACCTGCCCGACATCGCCGAGCTCCTCGGCATCGAGGTGACCCGGGTGCGGCAGCTCGTCAACGAGGGCCAGCTGATCGCCGTACGCCGCGGTGAGAACCGGGCGCTGCAGGTGCCGGCCGCCTTCATCCAGGACGGCAAGGTCGTCAAGGGCCTGACCGGGACCCTGACGCTCCTGAGGGACGACGGCTTCACCGACGAGGAGATGCTGGAGTGGCTCTTCACGCCGGACCCGTCCCTGCCGGGCACGCCGGCCCAGGCCCTGGCGGAGAATCGCGGCACGGAGGTGAAGCGCCGCGCCCAGGCGCTCGCCGTCTGAGCCCGTAGCCACCACCATCGACACCCGGCGGTGCGCCGGCCCGGCCCCTTGGGCCCGGGGCGGCCCCCGGGTCCGGCCAGGCCCGAGGGCCCCGGCCGTGGCGCACCGCCGCACCCACTGGGGGGAGCACCTCATGTCCACCACCGCCCGCGCCGCGCTGTCCGCTGCCCGGTTGTACCTCTGCACGGACGCCCGCAAGCGGCAGGGAGACCTCCCCGAGTTCCTCGACGCCGTCCTCGCCGCCGGGGTGGACGTCGTGCAGCTGCGCGACAAGGGCATGGAGGCGGGGGAGGAGCTGGAGCACCTCGCCGTCTTCGCCGACGCCTGCCGCCGCCACGGCCGGCTCCTCGCCGTGAACGACCGCGCCGACGTCGCGCACGCGGCCGGCTCCGCCGTCCTGCACCTGGGCCAGGGGGACCTGCCGGTGCCCGCCGCCCGCGCCCTCCTCGGCGACGACGTGCTGATCGGCCGGTCCACGCACGCGGAGGCGGAGGTCGACGCGGCCGTCGCCGAGCCCGGCGTGGACTACTTCTGCACCGGCCCGTGCTGGCCGACGCCGACCAAGCCCGGCCGGTACGCGCCCGGTCTCGACCTCGTGCGGTACGCCGCCTCCCTCGGCCAGGACCGGCCGTGGTTCGCGATCGGCGGCATCGACGCCGGGAACCTCGACGAGGTCCTGGACGCGGGGGCCCGCCGGATCGTGGTCGTCCGCGCCGTCACCGAGGCCGACGACCCGGCGGAGGCCACCGCCGCGCTCGCCCGCCGCATCCGCGAGCGCGTCGCCGCGGACCCCCGGCACCCCGACGCCCGGCACACCGTCGACGTCTAGCGCGCCGCCTACAGCCCGGGCCGCCTACAGTCCGGGCCGCCGAAAGCCCGGGCCGCCGAAAGCCCGGGCCGCCTACAGCCCGGGCCGCCGTGGGAGTCCGTGCGCCACCGAGCGCGCAGGCCGCGCGAAGCCCCCGCAGGTCACCGACCCCGCCGGCCGCCGCGGAGCCCCGCAGGCCGTCGACGCCGCCACCCGGGGGCGTCCCCGGGGGTCCGTCACGGCGTGCTCCGGGCCCCGCGCGGGTGTGGGCTGGCCGGTTCCCGGCGAAGCGCAGTGTCCACCATGCGAGACGCAACCCCCGTCAAACAGGGCTTTTGCCGCCGCGGCTGTCCGAGGCGTGGACGGTAATCCGACAAAGCCGGCCAAACGTACTGGCTCGGTTGGGTGAGGGTGATCCCGGTGGCTAACCTGCCCGTATGGCCCTTGGCACACCCTCCACCAGGACGGATCGCGCACGCACCGTGCGCGATCTTCTCGCGGGCGGCACCACGTACTCCTTCGAGTTCTGGGCGCCCAAGACCGAGAAGGGCGAGCGGAACCTCTGGAACGCGCTGCGCCGGGTCGAGGCGGTGGCCCCGAGCTTCGTCTCCGTGACGTACGGAGCCGGCGGTTCCACCCGTGCCGGGACGGTGAAGGCGACCCAGGAGATCGCCGCCGACACCACGCTCACGCCCGTCGCCCACCTCACGGCGGTCGGCCACTCGGTGGCGGAACTGCGCAACATGGTCGGCCAGTTCGCCGACGCCGGGATCCGCAACATCCTCGCCCTGCGCGGCGACCCGCCCGGCGATCCGATGGGGGAGTGGGTGGCGCACCCCGAGGGACTGGACTACGCGGCCGACCTCGTCCGGCTCATCCGCGAGGCCGGCGACTTCTGCGTGGGCGTCGCGGCGTTCCCCGAGATGCACCCCCGGTCCACCGACTGGGACACCGACGTCCGCCACTTCGTCGACAAGTGCCGGGCCGGCGCCGACTACGCCATCACCCAGATGTTCTTCGACCCGGAGGCGTACCTGCGCCTGCGCGACCGGGTCGCCGCGGCCGGCTGCGACACGCCGATCATCCCCGAGGTCATGCCGGTCACGGCCGTCCGGCAGCTCGCCCGGCTGCCCCAGCTCAGCAACGCCCACTTCCCGCCCGCCGTCGAAGAACGGATCCTCGCCGTCAAGGACGACGCGGCCGCTGTACGCTCCTTGGGCATCGAGTTCGCGACGGAGTTCTGTGCGCGGCTGCTGTCCGAAGGTGTGCCCGGACTGCACTTCATCACGCTGAACAACTCCACGGCGACACTCGAGATCTACGAGAATCTCGGACTGCACCAGCAGTCCTGACCGGCCGTACCCGTCACGTCCCGAGGCGGCGGCCGAAGGAGAGGGGCGGGCATGGACTCGACCTGGTGGACGGTCCTCTACATCGCGTTCGGCGTCGTCGCGCTCTGGCTCCTGGGCGAAGTGCTCCTGCAGTACAAGGCCCGGCTGAGGTGGCGCCTGCTGGCCTTCTTCGGCTTCCTCGGGGTCGTCGCGGGCGTGCTGGTCTCCTCGATCGTGGTGATCGTCGCCGGAGCGGTGGCCTTCGGCGTCGGCCAGACGTACGTCACGCTCTCCTTCCTGCGCGGCTTCTCCACCGGGTGGGCGCTCGGCGGCCGGCCCGGCGCGAGCCGCCGCCGCAGGACCGGGGCGGCGGCCCGGGACCAGGGCCCCACGCTGGAGGTCAGCGACCTGTCGTACGAGGAGGCGCAGGTGCCGCCCGTCCCGCAGGCGCCGCCGGTGCACGAGCTGCGGCCGCTGCCCGACGACACCGGCGAGTACGGGGTGTACGACGGGGACCACCCCCACGCCCACGAGGCGCCCACCACCGGCGGGACCGACCACGGCGACCACGGTGGCCACACCGGCCACGCGGACCAGGGCGACCCCACCGGCTACACCGGCCACGCGGACCAGGGCGACCCCACCGGCTACACCGGCCACACGGGCCACGGTGACCACAGCGGCCACGCCAGTCCCACCGACCACGTCGGTTACGGCACGGGCGGTTACACCCACTCCTACGACTACGGCACGGGCGACCAGCAGCCGTACGCCGCCTACTCCGACCCGTACATCGGCACCACCACCGCGCCCGTGGGACAGCCGTACGGGGCCTACGACGGGTACGGGGACCGGCAGCCCTACGCCGACCCCTACGCCGCCCAGTACGGCATGGACACCCCGCCCGGTGGCGTCTGGGTCCCGCCGCAGCGCGACGGCGAGCAGCCGCCGCCCCCGCAGGATCCCCCGTCGCCGTACGGCTACGACCAGGGCGGCCAGCAGTACCGCTACTGAAGGGCCGCCGCCCGCCCCTCCCCGACGCGGGCTACCGCGAGCCGCGGAAGTCCGCGCCCTCCACGATCAGGCCCGCCACGAGGGCGCCGGACATCCCGGCGTGCGCGAGCCCGCCGCCCGGGTGCGACCAACCGCCGGCGAAGTACAGGCCGGGCAGCGGCGCCGGGTTGGCGGCGGGCAGGAACGCGCCGCCGGCCCCCGCCAGCGCGGGTCCCGGCACACAGGCCGCGCCGGTCTCCGCCGCGGTGTCGGCGGGGGTGCGCACCTCGCGCCACAGCAGCCGCTCGCGCAGCCCCGGCACGGCGGTCGCGGCCGCCTCCACCATCCGGTCGGCGAACGCCGCGACGGCCTCCTCGCCGCCGCCCCACGCGCCCGCGCCGCCCGGTCCGCCGGGCCCGTCGAGGCCGCCCGCCGGGACCGTCGCCGTGACGGTGACCGCCTCGTGCCCGGCGTCGGGCCGCAGCAGCTCGTCGTCCGGACGCAGCACCACCACCGTCGGCCGCGCGCCCGGCGTGCCGCCGGCCAGGGCGGCCCGCTCCCCGGCCGGGTCGGCGGAGTGCACCACCGTGCGGTGCGCGGCGCCCGCCTCCCGCGCCCCGCGCAGCGCCAGACACACGGTCACCCGACCGGTCGCGGTGCCGGTCTGGTACCGCGGCCACTCGTCCTGCCGCTGCCACGTCACCACCTGGTCCCGGTGGAGCGCCGGCACCGGAGCGCCCGCGACGACGTGGTCGGCCTCCACGGCCCGGCCGTCCGCCAGCACCACGCCCGCGGCCCGGCCGCCCTCCTCCACCACTTCGGTGACCTCGGCGTCGAACACGAACGCCACCCGCCGCGCCAGGCACCGCTCGTACACGGCGTCGGCCAGCGCCCGCATCCCGCCGCGCACGTACCAGCTCCCGAAGGTCTGCTCCATGTACGGCAGGACCGCCGCCGACGCCGGGGCCGACGCCGGGTCGAGGCCGTACGCCAGCGCGTAGCCGTCCAGCAGGGCCGCCAACCGCTCGTCGCGCAGTTCCCGCCGCCCGACCTCGGCGACCGTCGTCGCGCCGCGGCGCAGCAGCCCGGTCCTGGGCGCCGGGTACGGGTCCCGGGTCAGGGGCGACACGTCGGCGGGCAGCGGCTCCTCCAGCAGCGGCCGACGCGAGCGGTCCCAGGCGTCGCGGGCCCGGTTCAGGAACGCCGCCCACCTGTCGCCCGTGCCCGGCCCCAGCGCGCCGTCGAGGGCCTCGACGGTGCCGGACCGCGAGGCGTTCGGCAGGGACACCGCCGTACCGTCCGGGAACACGTGCCGGCTCGCCGGGTCCACCTGGGTCAGTTCGACGCAGCGCTCCAGCGGCTCCTTGCCCGTCTTGAGGAACAGGTCCCGGTAGACGGCGGGCAGGTGCAGCAGCCCCGGCCCCGTGTCGAAGCCGAACCCGTCGCGGGCGAACCGGCGCACCGCTCCGCCGTACGTCCCCGTTCGCTCGTACACCGTCACCCGGTGGCCTGCCACGGCCAGCCGGGCGGCCGCCGCCATGGCGCCCATCCCGGCGCCGATCACCGCAATCCGTGCCATGCCAGGGACTCTATAAGCACCCTCCGCGCGCCCCACCGGGCGGCCACCGGCCGTACGGCGGCGCGGGCGGGGGAGTACGGACGCGGACGCGATCGTCACCAGGCGGGAGCGGAGCCGAGTGGGCCCGGGGGCGGAGGGCTGAGTACCCGTACTCAGGGCGCCGGATGAGTAGCCGCGCGGATGGGCGCGGACCCGCCCGGACGGAAGAGTGGGGACCACGGAGGGCGCGCGGCGCCGGCACCGCCGACACGGGGCGGCGGAACCGGCGCCGCGCACCCACCCGCACGGACCCGAGGACGACCGGGGTCCGTGGAAGCACGGGGCCCACGGGGGAAGTACCGGGCCCCACGGGGGAACGAGCGGGGCCCACGGGGGGAAGACCGGGCCCCACGGGGGAAGTACGGGGAACGCGCCGGTCCGGCGGGGCTCGGGGGGATCGAGCCTCGCCGGACCGGCGCTCCCGTACGTCCGAACGCCCCCGCGGCCGGGAACGCCCGGTACCCCGGGCGTTCCCGCGCGGCCGCGTCAGCGGCCGCTCACGCGGCCGTGCAGCAGCCGCGACAGCGCCGCGTGCACGTCGTCGATGGACCGCTCCCGCTGGAACGCCTGCCAGTCGAGCGCCGCCACCAGGACCATGCCCACCAGCGCGGCCGCCGTCAGCGGGATGTCGATGTCCTCGCTCAGCTCGCCGTTGTCGACGCCCTCCCGCAGCACCGTCTCCACCACCGCCACCGCCTCCTGGCGCACCACGAGGAGCGTGGACTGCCACGCCCGGTTGGTGCGCCAGAGCTCGGCGACGTACAGCTGCGTGAAGGCCGGGTAGCGGTCGATGAAGACCAGACCGGCCCGGACCATCGCGTCCAGCGCCTCGACGCGTGTCCCGCCGCGCGCCGCCGTCTCGTCGGCGGCGGCGCGCAGCGAGGCGGTGAGGAGTCCGACGCCGTGCCGCAGCAGCTCCTCGAAGAGCTCGGTCTTGCTCTTGAAGTTGTAGTAGACCGTGCCCTTGGCCACCCCTGCGCGCTCCGCGATCTCGTCGACGGTCGTCGCCGAGAAGCCCTGCTCGGCGATGAGGGTCACGGCGGCCTCGTACAGCTTGGTGCGGGTGGCCTGCCGGCGCGTGCTCTGGGTGTCCATGGCGTCGATTCTCACAGGTCTCGGCGTTCCTTCCGGCCCTACAGGCTCAGCTCGGGGTGCAGACGGTCGAACGTCCACACCTGCTTGCGGCGGGCGGAGAGCGCCGTGAGCGCCAGCGCCCCCAGCGTGAACGCGGCCAGGACCGCGCAGCCCTGCCAGACCGGGTCCAGCCCGCCACCGGTGATGAGCCGGCGCAGCGCCTCGACGACGTAGGTCATCGGCAGGAACGGGTGGATCGCGTTGAAGAAGCCGGGACTGGTCTGTACGGGGTACGTACCGCCGGCCGACGTCAGCTGGAGCATCAGCAGCGCCAGCACCAGGATCCGTCCCGCCGCCCCGAACCGGGCGTTCAGCCACTGGATGATCGCCGCGAAGCAGCACGTCACCAGAGCGAGGAAGGCGACCGTCCCGGCGGCGCGCGCCATCCGCAGGCCGAGCCCCCAGTGCAGCACCGCCATGAGCGCGCCCACCTGGAGCAGCCCGATCGCGGCGACGGGCAGCCAGCCGGCGAACGCGATCCGCCAGGCGGAGGCGCCCGCGGCGAGGGCCCGCCGGTTCATCGGCTGGATCAGCATGTACGCCACCATGGCGCCCACCCACAGCGAGAGCGGGATGAAGTAGGGCGCGAAGCCGGTGCCGTAGTTGGCCGCCTTGTGCATCGACTGCGACGCCAGCTTGACCGGGTCGGCCATGACCTCGGTCCGGCGGTCGCGGTCCTGCTTGTCGTAGTCGGGGATCTGAGCGACGCCCTTGTCGAGGCCGCTGGCGAGCTCCGTGGAACCGTCGGCGATCTTGAACAGGCCGCCGTCGAGGTCGTTGGCGCCCTTCTTGAGCTTGCCGGTGCCCGAGTCGATCGCGACGGCGCCGTCCTTGCTCTTGGTGATGCCGGCGTGCAACTGCGCCATGCCCGAGGCGACGCGCTGGGCGCCGCTGTTCAGCTCGTTGATGCGGGCAATGGCGTAGTCCACGTCGTCGCTGAGCGTCGGTGCGCGCCGGGCGAGGGCTTCGGCCTTCTTCTGGAGGTCGGCGAGGTGGGCGTCGAGCTTCTTCAGGTCGCCGCCGCTGTCCTCCGCGAGCACGGCGAGGTCGTCGGCGATCACGGACACGTCGGTGGAGGCGACCTTCGCCTTCTTCAGCTCCGCGCAGAGCGTCTCGTCCACGACCGGCTCGCCCTCACACCGCTTGGCGTACAGCGCGGTCAGGCCGTCGGCGGCCTTGTGGGCGCCGGTGCGGGCCCCGGGGCCGAGCTTGACGATGGTGTCCAGGCTGTTGCGGGCGCCCTTGGAGGAGTCGGCGACCAGCCGGGCGGCGTCACCGATCTGCTTGCCGTTGTCGCGCAGGTACGGCCGGACCTTCGGCGCCACGCCGTTGACCCGGTCGGCGAGCTGCTGCGTGCCGTCGGCGACCTTGCGGCTGCCGGTGGTGAGCTTCCCCGCCGCGGAGTCGATCTTCTTCAGGCCGGCGGCGAGCTCGGCGGTGCCGTCCTTCGCCTTCGTGAGGTTGTCGGCGAGGCTCTTGGAGCCCTTCTTCGCCTCGCCCACGCCGTCCTTGAGGTCGTTGGCGCCCTTGGCGGCCTTCTCCGTGGCGTCGTGGATGTCGGAGAAGGAGATGAAGATCTTGTCGAGGAAGGTGCGGGAGGACTTCGTCGACGCGGCGGTGCGGACCTCGGAGAAGACGGTCCGCGAGATCTGGCCGACGATGTAGTTGTTCGCGTCGTTGGTCCGTACCCGCAGGGCGCCGGTCTCCGGCGTGCTCCCCGAGCTGGAGGCGATGCGGGCGCTGAAGTCCTCGGGCATCGTCAGCGACAGGTAGTACCGGCCGTCCTCGACGCCCCGGCGGGCCTCGGCGTCGCTGACCTCGTGCCACTCGAAGACCGCGCTCTCGCGCAGCCCCTTGGTGAGGTCGTCGCCGGCCTCGATCCTCTTGCCGTCCGCGGTGGCGCCCTTGTCCTCGTTGACGAGCGCCACGGGGAGCCGGTCGAGCCTGCTGTACGGGTCCCAGAACGACCACAGGTACAGCGCGCCGTACAGCAGCGGCAGCAGCAGGATCGCGACGAGCGCGGCCCGGGGCAGCTTGCCCCGGCCGAACCGCCTCAGCTCAAGCGCGGCCAGTTTCGGCGAACGCATCGGCCGCCCCCTCCTCGTTGTCGTCGGTGTCCTTGCCGGCGTCCTTGCCGGTCTCCTCGCCCGGGGTGTCCTCGTCCCGGGCCCGGCCCTCCGCGGGGGCCTCGTCCGCACCCGTGGCGGCTCCCGGGCCCCCCTGGGCTTCCGTCCGTCCGGCTCCCGGGTCCGATGCCGCGGGGCCCGTCGCTTCCGGGCTCTCGGCTTCCGTGCGCCCGGCTCCCGGGCTCTCGGCTACGGGGCGCCCTGCTCCCGGGCCCGAAGCCGCGGGGCCGGTCGCTTCCGGGCTCTCGGCTTCCGTGCGTCCGGCTCCCGGGCTCTCGGCTACGGGGCGCCCTGCTCCCGGGCCCGAAGCCGCGGGGCCCGTCGCTTCCGGGCGTCCGGCCCCCGGACCCTCCGGGGTGCGCCCCGGGCCCGCGGCGGTGCCGCCGGCGGCGGCCTGGGCGCTGCCGTCCGTACGGACCACGACGTCGGCCTCCCGAGGCGTCTCGGTGCACACGGCCAGCACGGTGACGCCGCTGTCGGCGACCGAGCGGAGCATCGCCCAGGCCGCCGCCTCGTCGGCGTCACCCAGCTTCAGGTCGGCGTCGTCCACCGCGAGGAGCCGCGGCTCGCTCAGCAGCGCCAGCGCCACGGAGAGCCGCAGGGCCTCCAGGCGCTCCAGGTCCCGCACGGAGGTCCGCTCGCCCTTGGGCAGCGTCTCCGGGTCCAGGGCGACCGCCTCCAGGGCGGCCTCCACCCGGCGCCGGTTCTCGGCCGCGCGCTCGGCGCGCGGTCGGAACAGCGCGAGCGGCGAGCCGCCGAAGCGGCGGCGCAGCAGCGCGGCCTCCCGCAGGTGCTCGACGACGGTGAACGCCGGGTCGAGCTCGCTGACGCCCGGTACGTGCGCCAGGGCGCTGATCTTCCGTACGGCGGCCATCTTCCGCGGCAGGCGCACCCCACCGACGTCGGCGTGCCCCTCGCTCGCCTTCATCCGGCCGGTGAGGGCGAGCAGCAGGCAGGTGCGGCCGGACCCGGAGGGCCCCGCCAGCGCGACGAGGCTGCCGGGCGCGGCATCCACGCCGACGCCCCGGAACGCCCAGCCGCGCGGTCCCTTGAGCCCGAACCCCTCGGCTCTCACGGCCGCCCCCGACCGGGTGGTGGGCGTACCGGGCCGGGTGGCGGACGCCCCCGACCCCGGCACGGACGCCCGCGGTCGCGGCGCGGGCTCCACCCGCCCCGACGCGGGCTTCCCCGCCCCCGGCGCGGGCTTCCTCTTCCTCCTCGGGCGGCCCCCGGCCCTCGTCCCAGCGGAACCGGCCTCGTTGTCCGGGCTCTCCACGAACCTCCCCCAACCTCTTTGAACTGACCAGTCAGTTCAAAAGCTACAACGGTCCGCCACCCGAGGCAAAACCGCCCCCCGACCCACTGTCAGTGCCGCCCCGCACCATGGGAACCACACGGCCGCAGCGCCGTCACACGACGACAGGAGGTCCGCCATGGCGAGCGACGTCCACCCCGTCCCGCGCCGCTCCCCGGCCCCACCCGCCGCCCTCGACCTGCTCGCCCAGGCCCACGCCGGCCTCGCCGAGGCCCGTACCCTCGCCGACCCCAACGAGCGCTACGCCACGGCCCACCTGGCCGCCCTGCGCACCGCCGCCGCGGTCCTCGCCGTCCGCGGCCGCCCCGAGACCGGCCCGCGCCGGCGCCGCCCGATCCGCACCGCCTGGGAGATCCTCACCGAGACGGCACCCGAGCTCGCCGAGTGGAGCGCCCTGTTCGCCTCCGGTGCCGGCCGCAGGGCCCGCGCCGAGGCAGGCATACGCGGCGCGGCCACCGCGCGGGACGCCGACGACCTCGTGCGCGACGTCGGGATGTTCCTGCGCCTGGCCGAGCGGCTGCTCGGGCTGCGACCGCCGACACCGCGGCCGAGGACCGCCCCCGAGGCCATAGGCTGGGACCGTTCGTAACAGTCACCGAGGAGTCAACTGCCGTGTCGGACCCGCAGCGCCCCCGTGCCTCCCTCCGTACCGCCGTGGTGTGGGATGTCCTGGAGGAGGCTCTCGCCCGCAGGGTCAAAGCGACCGGCAAGGAGAGTCTCGACGTCCTGGACACCGGCGGCGGCAGCGGCAACTTCGCCGTGCCCGTCGCCCGCCTCGGCCACCGCGTCACGGTCGTGGACCCGAGCCCCAACGCCCTCTTCGCACTGGAGCGCCGCATCTCCGAGGCGGGCGTCGCCGACCGGGTGAGCGGCGTCCAGGGCGACATCCACGACCTGTTCGACGTCGTCCCGCGCGCCGGGTTCGACGCGGTCCTCTGCCACGGCGTGCTGGAATACGTCGACGACCCCGCCGAGGGGGTGCGCAACGCCGTCGCGGCCCTCCGCCCCGGCGGCGCGCTGAGCCTGCTCGCCGCCGGGCTCGGCGGCGCCGTCCTGGCGCGCGCCCTCGCCGGGCACTTCACCGAGGCCCTCCGGGCGCTCACCGACCCGTCCGGCCGGTGGGGCGAGGGCGACCCGGTGCCGCGCCGCTTCACCGCCGAGCAGATCACCGCGGCCGTGGAGGCCGCCGGAGTCGAGGTCGGTGCCGTGCACGGGGTGCGGGTCTTCGCCGACCTCGTCCCGGGCGTCCTGGTCGACACCGAGCCCGGCGCCATCGACGCCCTGAACCGGCTGGAAGCGGCCGCCGCCGAACTCCCCGCGTTCCATTCGGTCGCCACCCAGCTGCACGTCCTGGGCGAAAAGCGGGACCGGTCCGACGAGGGGGCCTGATCAGGCGCGCAGCGGCGGATGGAGTACGCCACAGCCGCCCCGATCGCGCCGGGATCCCCGTATGATCGAGGCACACCATCCGGCATGACGGTTCGGAGGTTGGGGAATCAACGCCTCACCAGCCGAACCGGCATGGCGGCCCGATCGGCGAATTGGCATTGAGGGCGGGTTTCACGGGGACGATTCCCTGCCTATCCTGGAAGGGTCGCATACCGGTCGCCCCCGCGACCGACGATGAGGAGGACTCCGTGCCGCTCTCGGAGCACGAGCAGCGAATGCTCGAGCAGATGGAGCGAGCGCTGTACGCCGAAGATCCCAAGTTCGCGACAGCGCTCGAGGGAAGCGGGCTGCGTACGTACACCCGACGACGGGTCTACCAGGCGGTCGCAGGCTTCCTGGTGGGTATCGCGCTCCTCATGGCCGGAATGGTCGCCCAGCAGATCTGGATCAGCGTGGTGGGGTTCCTCGTCATGCTCGGCTGCGCGGTCCTGGCGGTCACTGGTTGGCGCAAGGCACCCAAGCCGGGTGAGCAGCCCACCGCCGGAGCCGCGGTCCACGGCCGCGGGAACCGGCAGCGCCGCTCGATGATGGACCGGATCGAGCAGCGCTGGCAGCAACGGCGCGACGAGCAGGGACACTGACGGCGCACAGCAGCACACGAACCTGACCGAGGGGTGACCGCGACGCGGTCACCCCTCGTCGTGTCGCCGTGCACACCGGCCTCCCGACGGCGTGCCCCGGCCCGGTCCCACGGCCGGACGAGACGCGCCACCACGCCGCCAAGCTGCCCGTCCGGGCCGGCGGAGGGGGTGCAGGGCGCCCGACCCCGCCCGCCGGGCCGCGCCCACCCGCGCTCGCTCCTGGTGCGTCCGGGTACGGCGCACACTGCCCCCACCGGCCCCGCCCGGCCGGGCCACCCGAGCCCTCGGCCCCGTTCCCATCAGCCCCGCCGCCCCGCGGGACACACGGCACGCGCCCCTCGGGTCCGGCAGGTCGCGTCACCCGCTCCGGCGCCCCGGCCGGTACCCGAGCCCGGTCGCCACCGCGCGATACCCGGCCTGCCAGGCCACGCCGCCCGGCCGTCGCCCCGCACTGCCGCGCCACCCACGTCCGGACGCACGCCCGCCGGCCCGGAGGCACGCCCCCCGGCCCCCGGCGCGCCGGGGCCGGCTCGGGGGTCGCTTCCCCTGAATTCCGGCGGCACGCTTGTGAGCCGGCGCGCGCCTCCGAGCCCTCTCCGCGCCTCCGGCTCGCTCCAGCGGCGCGAGCCCGGCGCCGCGCCCCCGCGAGAGTCCCGTGGAGCGCTTCCCGGGGCCGACGGCTCGCCTCCACGCCCGGCCGCGCCTGGAAGCCCGACGTCGCGCCCCTCCGAATCAGGCGGCAGGCCTTCCGCCCCAGTGGCGTGCCCTCCGGCCCGGACCCGCGGCCCCAGCCGGGGGTCGCGCTTCCCGGAGTCGGCGCCACGCCTGACGAGCCCGTCGCCGCGCCCCTCGAAGCCCGGCGCCGCGCCACCCGAGCCCGGCGCCGGCCCCCGGCCCGGCGGCGCCCCAGCGGTGCCCTTCCGGTCCGAGCGGCATGACGCCCCGACCGGCGGCGCGCCGCCGGGCACACCCCGCCGGCCGGCTAGCCGCGCTGGCCGGCTAGCCGCGCTGGCGGGACGGGCGGCGGAGCACGGCGGCCACGCGGGTCGCAAGCCGTTCGCGGTGGGTCGACCAGCGCCGGGCGAGCGCCGTGCGGCGTGCCGACAGCGCCCAGGCCACCCGGGCCGCCGACCGCGGCGCGAGCGTCGCCCGCAGCCGGCCGCCGCGCGTGCCGGCCGCCTGCAGGCCCGCGTGGATCCGGCCGGCGTCCTCCACCAGGCCGTCCGCGGCGCGCGGCGCCGGTGCGTACAGCACCTGCTCGACCGCGCCCGCGATCCGGTGGACCGCCTCGGCCGCCTCGCCCTCCAGCCCGCCCTCGCGCAGCAGCCGCGCGGCCGTGCCGCGCGCGGTGAGCGAGTCGTCCGGGAGGACGCCGTGGTCCCAGGCGGTGTCCACGACCTCCTGCCACACGGCGAGCGTCCGCACCGCCGGGTCGGCGGCCGCCCGGCCGCCGAGGCCGAGGCGCCGTGCCCGCACCCGCCGCCGCCACAGCAGCGGGGTCAACGGCAGCAGGACGACCACCGCGGCCACCCCCACCGCCAGCAGTACCGGCCCCAGCGGGAAACCCGACCCGGACGAGGGCTGCGCGCCCTGGGGCACCGGCCCGGGGCACCCCTCGGCACCCGCCACGCCCGGCGCGCAGCTGTCCAGCGGCGACGGCACCGCCGACGGGGCCGTCGACGGGCGCTGCGCCGTCTCCCGCGGGCCCGGCCGGTCGCCCACGGGGTCCTCCGACATCGCGTACTCCGGGACGGACCCGCGCGACGGCGTGGGCTCGAACCGGGTCCAGCCCACCCCCTCGAAGTACAGCTCCGGCCAGGCGTGCGCGTCCCTGATGCCCACCGACACCGTGCCGTCGGCGGACGGCGTCCCCGGCATGAAGCCGACCGCCACGCGCGCGGGCACGTTCAGCGTGCGGGCCATCGCCGCCATCGTGAACGAGTAGTGGACGCAGAAGCCCTTCTTGTCCTTCAGGAACCGGGATATCGCGCCGACGCCCGTGCCCGACGTGACCGTCGTGTCGTACTGGAAGCCGCCCTCGGTCGCGAACCAGTCCTGGAGCCGCACGGCACGCTCGTAGTCGGTCCGCGCACCCGCGGTGACCTCGAGGGCCGTGGCCTTGACGTCCCGCGGCAGCGAGTCCGGGACCTGCGTGTACTCGCGCAGCAGCGTGCCCGGCGCGGGCGGAGCCGCCGCCAGCTGGGCGGCGGTCGGCCGCAGGACGAGGCTGCTCACCGAGTACCGCACGCCGCTCGTCGTCTGCCCGTCGTCGCCGACCAGCATCCGGCCGACCGGCTCGTACCGCCAGCGTCCCTCGACGTCCACGGCGGTCGCCGGGTACGGCATCGGGAGCCACTTCTGCTCGTAGCCGCCCGCCGCCGAGATGTTCGTGCGGATCTCCGTCGTACCCGTCCGGTCGCTCAGGCCGGTCGGCTGCGGCAGTCGCGGCGGCACGTCCTCAACGGCGCGCACGGACGTCTTCCACGACGTGCCGTCGAACCGGTCGAGCGAGACCAGCCGCAGGTACAGCCCCGAGCCGTCCGGGGCGTTGGTGCGGTACCGCAGGACCTCGCGGTCCTTCGGCTGGTTCAGGTCGTTCTGCAGCGACACCAGGGGATTGACCGCGGAGATCGTCCCGCCGTCCGCCCCCTCGCCGGCGCCGTCCGGGTGGAGCAGCCCGCCGCCCAGCGAGGGCAGCACCGCCGGGACGGCCAGCGCGATGCCGAGGGTCAGCACGCCGATGCGGCGCCCCGTGCGCAGCGGGGCCGGCGCGGAACCGTCCGCCGTCCCGAACGCCGCCGGGCCGCCCGGCCGGGCCTTGGGCCCGCCGAACACCCGGCCCCACTGGGCGAGCCGGTCGCGACCCTCGGCGAGCAGCAGCACCAGGTACCCGGAGGCCGCCAGCAGGAACCACAGCCAGCTCGCCCCGCCGCCGCCCGACAGGCCGGCCGCGACCGAGTACAGCGCGAGGAGCGGCAGCCCCGCCGGGGCCGCGCTGCGGAAGGTCACCGCCAACGCGTCCACCGCCAGGCCGATCACCAGGACGCCGCCCACCAGCATCAGCCGGATGCCGTCCGTCGCCGGCGCCGGGGTCGCGTACTGGCCGACGTCCTGGACGCCCGCCTCCAGCAGCGCGTGGAAACGCTGGAACACGGCCGGCGACGGCAGCACCCCCGCCAGCGCCTGCTCCCGGGCGAACACCACCGTCAGCAGCACCAGGCCCGCCGCGAACTGCGCGGCCACCGTCAGCGGACGCGCCACCGGAACCCGCCGGGCCGCCGCGCCCACACCGCCGATCAGCGCCAGCATCAGCGCCGCCTGGACGAACCAGCCGACCTCGCCCACCAGCGGCAGCAGCGCGCACGCGGCCGTCACCGTCGCGATCAGGGCACACACGGTGAGACGCACGCCACCGCTCATGACCAACCCCCCGAGAAGCCCGTCGTCCCACCGCCGGCGGCCGCCGCGGCGCCCGGCCCGGCCTGCCGCCACAGCGCGGCGAGCGAGTCGCCCGGCCGGACGGCCGACGCCGACCAGCCGGCCTCCCGCAGCAGCCGTACCGCGTCCCGCGACCCCGCGCCGTCGTCCCGGACGAAGGCGACGGCCGCCCGGCTGCGCCGCCTCATCCGGCCGACCAGCTCGGCCTGCGCCTCGTCCAGCTCCCCGAGGAACGCGACCAGCAGTCCCTCGCCACCGGCCCGCAGCACGTCGTGGGCGCCGTCCAGGCCCGTCCCGGCCGAGTGGTCGACGACGGCCAGGGCGTCCATCATCAGACCCGCCGAATCCGCCGCGTCGTGCCCCGGCGCGGCGTATCCGTCGGAGCCGTCGCCCGGCAGCGCGTCACCGGAGTCCGTCAGCAGCCGCACCGCGTAACCGCGCTCCAGCAGGTGCGTGACGGCCGACGCCGCGCCCGACACCGCCCACTCGAACGCCGAGTCCGGCCCGGCGCTGTCGTACGCCCCGGCCCGCGTGTCCAGCAGCACCGTGCAGCGGGCCTGCTGCGGCTGCTCCTCGCGCCGCACCATCAGCTCGCCGTAGCGGGCCGTGGAGCGCCAGTGCACCCGGCGCAGGTCGTCGCCGTAGCGGTACTCGCGCGGCAGCACGTCGTCCTCGCCGACCTGCGCCAGCGAGCTGTGCCGTCCGTCGCCGTACCCCGGCGCCTCGCCGGCCAGGCGCACGGGCGGCAGCGGTTCCGAGCGCGGCACGACCGTCAACAGGTCGTGCGAGCTGAACGACCGCGTCAGCTCGCACATCCCGAACGGGTCGCTCAGCCGCAGCTGCAGCGGGCCCAGGGGGTAGCGGCCGCGCAGGTCGGAGCGGACCCGGTAGGAGACCTCGCGCTTGCCGCCCGGCTCCACCCGGTCCAGGACGAACCGCGGCCGCGGACCGAGCACGTACGGCACCTGGTCCTGGAGCATGAGCAGCCCGGTCGGCAGCCGCGACACGTTGTCCATCCGCAGCCGCACCCGCGCCTCGGCGCCCGCGGGCACCCGCTGCGGGCTGAGCCGCCTGCTGCCCGTCACCCGGTACCGCGTGCGGTACAGCACGGTCACGCACACCAGCGGCAGCGCCGCCAGCAGCAGCCCCACCCGCAGCAGGTCCGGCTGGCCCAGCACGTACGCGCAGGCCGCCGCCGCCAGTCCGGCCGCCAGGAACGACCGGCCGCGCGTGGTCAGCCCGCCGAGGGCGCCCCGAAGACCGCCCCCGACCGCACCGTCCGGGGCGGCGGGCCCCCCGGCGGCCATCACAGCCGCCGCAGGCCGGGCTGGCGCTGACCGCCGAAGAAGGCGTCCCCGACGGGCTGCTGCGCGACCGCCGGCACCGGCGTGCGCTGGAGTATGTCGAGGACGACCTGCTCGGCCGTCCGCCGGTTGAGCTGGGCCTGCGCCGTCGGCAGCAGCCGGTGCGCCAGCACGGGCACGGCCAGCGCCTGCAAATCGTCCGGCAGCGCGTACTCGCGGCCGTCCAGCGCGGCGCTCGCCTTCGCGGCGCGCAGCAGGTGCAGCGTCGCGCGCGGGGAGGCGCCCAGCCGCAGGTCCGGGTGGACGCGCGTGGCGCCGACCAGGTCCACCGCGTAGCGCCGGACCGCGTCCGACACGTGCACGCCGCGGACCGCGTCGATCAGATGCAGGACGTCGTGCGCGTGCGCGACCGGCCGGAGGTCGTCCAGCGGCGACGCGGCGCCGTGCGTGTCGAGCATCCGCAGCTCCGCCTCGGCGCTCGGGTAGCCGATGGAGACGCGGGCCATGAAGCGGTCCCGCTGCGCCTCGGGCAGCGGATACGTTCCTTCCATCTCCACGGGGTTCTGCGTGGCCACCACCATGAACGGGCTCGGCAGCTCGTAGGAGTGCCCGTCGACGGTGACCTGGCGCTCCTCCAGCGACTCCAGCAGCGCGGACTGCGTCTTCGGCGAGGCGCGGTTGATCTCGTCGCCGATCACGATCTGCGCGAAGATCGCACCCGGCTTGAACTCGAACTCGCGCCGCTGCTGGTCGTAGACGGACACGCCCGTGATGTCCGACGGCAGCAGGTCGGGCGTGAACTGCACGCGCCGCACCGAGCAGTCGATGGACCGCGCCAGCGCCTTCGCCAGCATGGTCTTCCCGACGCCCGGCACATCCTCGATCAGGAGGTGCCCCTCGGCCAGCAGTACGGTCAGCGAGAGCCGTACGACCTCCGGCTTGCCCTCGATCACACCCTCCACCGACCGGCGGACACGCTCCGCTGTGGTGGTCAGATCCGCGAGGCTCGCTCGATCGTCATAGGTCGTCACCCGGCCCTCCTCGGCCCTTCGTTCATGGGCCGGTGCATGACGGAACGGCACGGCCCACCCAGAGACACGGACACCGCCCACGGAGCCTTTCCGGCGGTCCGGAGCAGGTGGTCACCCCCGCATTCTTGTTGGCGTACAGCGCGGTGTCACTCGGCTGTGGACAACGGCAGGTGATATGTCCGGTGTTCCGCCTCTTGGTCCGCTGTTCGCGGCGCGGTCAGGCCGGGTCGATCTCCCGCAGCAGGCCGGTCGTCACGTCGAAGACGAAGCCCCGCACGTCGCCGGTGTGCTGGAGGAACGGCGAGGTGCGCACCCGCTGCATCGACTGCCGCACGTCCTGGTCGACGTCGCGGAACGCCTCGACCGCCCAGGTCGGACGCTGCCCGACCTCCTGCTCCAGCTCGTCGCGGAAGCCCTCGGTGATCTTCTCGAGGCCGCACCCGGTGTGGTGCACGAGCACGATGCTCCGGGTGCCCAGGGCCCGCTGGCTGATGGTGAGCGAGCGGATGACGTCGTCGGTGACGACACCGCCCGCGTTGCGGATGGTGTGGCAGTCACCCAGGTGGAGGCCGAGCGCGGCGTGCAGGTCGAGGCGGGCGTCCATGCAGGCCACCACGGCCACCTTCAGCACGGGGCGTGCGTCCATGCCCGGGTCGGTGAACTGCTCGGCGTACCGCCGGTTCGACTCGACGAGGCGGTCCGTGACTCCCTCGCCCGCGGGGACGGGGGCGGAGTCGGTCGAGAGGTGCGCGGAAGTCGACATGGCTACGACGTTAATGGTCACCGCCCTGCGGGGCGCGCGGTGAGAGCGGACAAAGGTCGTCAATGAGGCGTGCTGTGAGCTACTCCACAGGTGCCCGGCCCCGGACGGCCGTACGAGTGATTCGTCCCGGTTGCTCCGCCCGCGCACACCCCCCGGACGACGCGCAGGCCGGTTGATTGACCGCGCGGGGCAGTGGACTAGAGTGGCGCGGAGTTCACGGAGACATTGAGCGATTTCCGAGCGATATCCGCAGATTCTCCTCCGCGTGTGCGGTGGCATGTACGGCTCGGCCTCCTCCGCCCGCCGGTCGGCCGAGGCCCTCTCCGGCGCCGGTGGCCCGGCGGTACGTACGCCGCGCCGGACCTGAGAGGGCAGATGACAGGGCGCGATGGGGGTACCGCCGGTACCGATCCGGTGGAGCTCCCCGACAAGGACGGCGGCGAAGGGCCGGACGGCAACACCCGGCACGTCCCCGTGATGCTCCGGCAGTGCCTCGACCTGCTCGCCCCCGCGCTGGAGCAGCCCGGCGCGGTCGTCGTCGACTGCACCCTCGGCCTCGGCGGCCACAGCGAGGCCCTGCTGACCCGGTTCCCCGGGGCGCGGCTCGTCGCCCTCGACCGGGACACCGAGGCCCTGCGCCTCTCCGGCGAGCGCCTCGCCCGCTTCGGCGACCGCGCCACCCTCGTCCACGCCGTCTACGACGAGCTGCCGGCCGTGCTCGACGAGCTCCGCCTGCCGCGCGTCCAGGGCGTCCTGTTCGACCTGGGCGTCTCCTCCATGCAGCTCGACGAGGCGGACCGCGGCTTCGCCTACGCGCAGGACGCCCCCCTCGACATGCGCATGGACCAGACGACCGGCGTCAGCGCCGCCGAGGTCCTCAACACCTACCCGCCCGGCGAGCTGGTGCGGATCCTGCGCGCGTACGGCGAGGAGAAGCAGGCCAAACGGATCGTCGCCGCCGTCGTGCGCGAGCGCGAGAAGGAGCCGTTCACCCGCAGCGCCCGTCTGGTCGAACTCATCCGCGACGCGCTGCCCCAGGCCGCCAAGCGGACCGGCGGCAACCCCGCCAAGCGGACCTTCCAGGCCCTGCGCATCGAGGTCAACGGCGAGCTGGCGGTGCTGGAGCGGGCGGTCCCCGCCGCGGTGCGGGCCCTCGCGGTGGGCGGGCGCGTCGCCGTCCTGTCGTACCACTCGCTGGAGGACCGGCTGGTGAAGCAGGTCTTCGCCGCGGGCGCCGCCAACACGGCCCCGCCCGGCCTGCCGGTCGTCCCCGAGCGGTACCAGCCGCGGCTCAAGCTCCTGACCCGGGGCGCCGAACTTCCCAGCGAGGAGGAGGTGGCCCGCAACCGCAGGGCCGCGCCGGCCCGGCTGCGCGGCGCGGAACGGATCAGGGAGGACGTGTGACGAAGGCAGGACCCCTGAAGGGGCGCGCGGCCCGGCTCGCCCGGTTCATGCCGTCCGGGCCGAACACCGCCGCCCGCACCCCCTTCGTCCTGCTCGTCGTCGTGCTCCTCGGCGGTGGGCTGATCGGGCTCCTGCTCCTCAACACCTCCCTCAGCCAGGGCTCCTTCCGCCTCTCCGAGCTGCGGCGGCAGACCACCGAACTCACCGACGAGGAGCAGGCGCTCCAGCGGGACGTCGACGAGCGCTCCGCGCCCGACGCGCTGGAGCGCCGGGCCCGCGAGCTCGGCATGGTGCCCGGCGGTGGTCCCGTCTTCCTGGAGCCGGACGGCACGGTGCGCGGCGTACCGAGCCCGGCCCCCACCCCCGAACCGGACACGGGCCCGTCCCCGGCGGGCGCCGCCGCCCCGGTGCCCGCGCTCGCGCCCCCCGACGCCGCCGCACCCGACGCCGCCGCACCCGGTGCCGCCCCGGCCCCGACGGCCGCCCCGGCCCCCACGGCGGAGTCGGCCCCCGACACGACGACCCCCGCGCCCCCCGCGTCGACGCCCCCCGCGTCGATGCCCCCCGCGTCGACGGACCCCGCGTCGACGGACCCCGCGTCGACGGACCCCGCGACGGCCACCCCGGCGCCGACGCCGACCCCCGCGACGACCACCCCGCCGCCCTCCGCGGCCCCGGCCCCGACGCCCCCCGGCAGGTGAGCAGTGCCCTCCCAGGAACCTCCGCGCCGCCGCGTCCCCCGCCCCTCGGGCGCCCGGCGCCCCACCGGGCGCGGCGACGGCCGCCCCCAGCGCTCCGGCGCCCGCCCCGCCGCGCGCCGGCCCGGCCCGGCGGCCCCCCGGCCCGGCGGACCGGCGCGACCGCTCCGGCTCGGCAACCCGCGCCCCCGTCTGCGCCTGGTCAGCCTCGGCCTCACCCTCGTCATGCTGGCCTTCGTCGTACGGCTCCTCCAGGTCCAGGCCGTCGACGCCTCCGCCTACGCCGCCAAGGCCGAGAAGAACCGCTACCTCAGCCACAAGCTGGCCGCCGAGCGCGGCGAGATCACCGACCGCTCCGGCGTGCCCCTCGCCACCAGCGTCGACGCGTACGACATCACCGCCGACCCCAAGATGTTCACCCCGCAGGAGAGCAAGGTCCCCGACGCGCCCGAACAGGCCGCCGCCCTCCTCGCGCCCATCCTCGGCAAGGACCCCGCCGAACTCGTCCGCACCCTGAAGTCCCCGCCCTCGCCCCGCTACGCCGTCCTGGCCCGCAAGCAGACGCCGCAGGTCTGGAACCAGATCAAGGACCTGCGGACCCTCTTCGCGAAGAAGGCCCGTGAGGACAAGGCGCGCGGCGGCCCGGGCGTCAGCGTCCTGGCCGGGGTCCTCAGCGAGCGCAGCAGCAAGCGGGTCTACCCCAACGGCACGCTCGGCGCGGGGATACTGGGCTACGTCAACGCCGACGGCCGCGGCGGGGGCGGCTTGGAGTCCATGCTCGACGAGGAACTCGCCGGCCGGGACGGCAAGATCACCTACGCCCACTCCGGCGGCCGCCGCGTCCCCACCGCCGGCGCCCGCGAGACACCCGCCGTGCCCGGCTCGGACATCGAACTCACCATCGACCGCGACATCCAGTGGGCCGCCCAGAAGGCCATCTCCGAACAGGTCGCCGCCTCCCGCGCCGACCGCGGCTACGTCGTCGTCCAGAACACCAGGACGGGCGAGGTCCTCGCGATGGCCAACGCCCCCGGCTTCGACCCCAACGACCTGTCCCAGGCCGACTCCACCGCCATGGGCAACGCCGCCCTCCAGGACGCCTACGAGCCCGGCTCCACCGCCAAGGTGATGTCGATGGCCGCCGTCCTGGAGGAGGGCGCCGCCACGCCCGGCACCCACGTCGTCGTGCCCAACCGGCTCCACCGGGGCGACCGGCTGTTCAAGGACGACATCGACCACCCCACCTGGTACCTGACGCTGAACGGCGTCCTCGCCAAGTCGTCCAACATCGGCACCATCCTCGCCACCGGACAGCTCGGCCCCGACCAGGCGGCGGCCAACCGCGTCCTCCACTCGTACCTGCGCAAGTTCGGCATGGGCAGCCCCACCGGCCTCGGCTACCCCGGCGAGACCTCCGGGATCCTCGCCGCGCCGAAGGACTGGAACACCTCGCAGCAGTACACGATCCCCTTCGGCCAGGGACTCTCCCTGAACGCGATGCAGGCCGCGTCCGTGTACTCCACCATCGCCAACGGCGGCGTACGCGTCGACCCGACCCTCGTCCGCGGCATCAGGGGCCCCGACGGCCGCTTCACCCCCGCCCCGGCGCCCGGCACCACGCGTGTCGTCAGCGAGAAGACGGCCAAGACCCTCGCCGCCATGCTGGAATCGGTCGTCGACGACCAGGAAGGCACCGGAACCAAGGCCGCCATCCCCGGCTACCGCGTCGCCGGCAAGACCGGCACCGCCAACCGCGTCGACCCGCAACTGGGCCGGTACAAGGGCTACACGGCCTCCTTCGCGGGCTTCGCCCCGGCCGACGCCCCGCAGATCACCGTGTACTGCGCCATTCAGAACCCCACCCAGGGCAGCTACTTCGGAGGCCAGATCTGCGGCCCCGTCCACAAGAAGGTCATGGAGTTCGCCCTGAAGACCCTGCACGTCGCACCGACCGGGAAGCAGCCCCCGCGCATGCCGGTCACCTTCACACCCGGCGCCTGAGCCGAGGGAGCCACCAGTGACAACGATCACGCCCGACCCCGGGAACCGGTCCGGCAACGACCGCGACCCGGCGGCCTCATTTAGCCCGATCCCGGGTGCGCCCGGTACGCTCACCGCCGTGCCACACCCTGATCAGTCCCCCAGCACCGGCCAGGACGCCCCCGCGAAACAGCCGGGAGCGCCGCGTCCGGCCCAGGTCCGCCCCACCCCCCTCGGCGAACTCGCCGCCCGGGTGGGAGCCTCCGCTCCGCACGAGCCGCACCGGCCGTACGAGGGGCAGGTCACCGGCATCACCCACGACTCACGGGCCGTGCGCCCCGGAGACGTGTACGCCGCGCTGCCGGGTGCCCGCGCCCACGGAGCCGACTTCGCGGACCAGGCCGCCGGCCTCGGCGCCGTCGCCGTCCTCACCGACCCGGCGGGCGCCGACCGCGCCGCCGCGACGGGCCTGCCGGTCCTCGTCGTCGACGACCCGCGCGGCCGGATGGGCGAACTCGCCGCCGACATCTACGGCCGTCCGGGCGCCGACCTGCTCCAGATCGGCATCACCGGCACGTCCGGCAAGACGACCACCGCCTACCTCGTAGAGGGCGGGCTCAAGGCCGCCGGCCGCAGCCCCGGCCTGATCGGCACCGTCGAGACGCGCATCGGCGACGAACGCGTCAAGTCCGAGCGGACCACGCCCGAGGCGACCGACCTCCAGGCGCTCTTCGCCGTCATGCGCGAACGCGGCGTCGAGGCCGTCGCCATGGAGGTGTCCAGCCACGCCCTGGTGCTCGGCCGCGTCGACGGCTGCGTCTTCGACGTCGCCGTCTTCAACAACCTCAGCCCGGAGCACATGGAGTTCCACTCCGGCATGGAGGACTACTTCCAGGCCAAGGCGCAGCTGTTCACCCCGCGCCGTTCCCGCCAGGGCGTCGTCAACTTCGACGACGAGTACGGCAGGAGGCTGGTGACCGAGGCGACCGTCCCCGTCGTCACCTTCTCCGCCGAGGGCCACCCGGACGCCGACTGGCGTGCCCGGGACGTCCGTTCCGGCCCCCTCGGCAGCACCTTCACCATCGTCGGCCCGAAGGACGAGCACATCAGCGCCACCGCGCCGCTGCCCGGCCCGTTCAACGTCGCCAACACCCTCGCCGCCGTCGTCACCCTCGCCGTCGCCGGCGTCGACCCGCAGCGGGCCGCCGACGGCGTCGCCGCCGTGCCGGGCGTCCCCGGGCGGCTGGAGCGCGTCGACGCCGGCCAGCCGTACCTCGCGGTCGTCGACTACGCCCACAAGACCGACGCCGTCGAGTCCGTCCTGCGCTCCCTGCGCAAGGTCACCGAGGGCCGGCTGCACATCGTGCTCGGCTGCGGCGGCGACCGCGACGTCACCAAGCGGGGCCCCATGGGCGCCGCCGCGGCGCGCCTCGCCGACACCGCCGTCCTCACCTCCGACAACCCGCGCTCCGAGGATCCCCTCGCGATCCTCTCCGCGATGCTCGCCGGAGCCGCCCAGGTCCCCGCGCACGAGCGGGGCACCGTCGTGGTCGACGCCGACCGGGCCTCCGCCATCGCCGCCGCCGTGGCCCGCGCCCGCCCGGGCGACACCGTGCTCGTCGCGGGCAAGGGCCACGAGCAGGGCCAGGACATCGCAGGCGTCGTACGGCCCTTCGACGACCGACAGGTCCTGCGGGAAGCCATCCAGAACAGTCAGGGATGAAGAAGTGATCGCCCTCTCCCTCACCGAGATCGCCGCAATCGTCGGCGGGCAGACGCACGACATACCGGATCCGGCGGCACAGGTCACCGGCTCCGTCGTCTACGACTCCCGCCAGGTGGAGCCCGGCAGTCTCTTCGCCGCGTTCAGCGGTGAGAACGTCGACGGGCACGACTACGCCCGGGGCGCCGTCGAGGCCGGAGCGGTGGCCGTGCTGGCCACCCGTCCGGTCGGCGTCCCGGCCATCGTCGTGCCCGACGTGACCGCCGCGCTCGGCGCGCTCGCCCGCACCGTGGTCGAGCGGCTCGGCACGTCCGTCGTCGCCCTGACGGGCTCGGCGGGCAAGACCAGCACCAAGGACCTCATCGCGCAGCTCCTGCGGCGCCAGGGCCCCACCGTCTGGCCGGCGGGCAACCTCAACAACGAGATCGGCCTCCCGGTGACCGCCCTGCGGGCCACCGAGGAGACCCGGCACCTCGTGCTGGAGATGGGCGCCCGCGGCGTCGGCCACATCCGCTACCTCACCGAACTCACCCCGCCCCGCATCGGCCTCGTCCTCAACGTCGGCAGCGCCCACATCGGCGAGTTCGGCGGACGCGAGCGGATCGCCGAGGCGAAGGGCGAACTCGTCGAGGCGCTCCCGCCGGCGGAGGAGGGCGGCATCGCCGTCCTCAACGCCGACGACCCGCTCGTGAAGGCCATGGCGTCGCGCACCAAGGCGCGCGTCGTGTACTTCGGGGAGTCGGCGGAAGCGGCCGTACGGGCCGAAAACGTCCGTCTCACCGCGACCGGACAGCCCGCTTTCCGCCTTCACACACCCACCGGGTGCAGCGACGTGACCATGCGCCTGTACGGTGAGCACCACGTGTCGAACGCGCTCGCCGCGGCCGCCGTCGCCCATGAGTCGGGCATGCCCGTGCACGAGATCGCCGCCGCGCTCTCCGAGGCGGGCTCCCTCTCCCGCTGGCGCATGGAGGTCACCGAGCGTCCGGACGGTGTGACGATCGTCAACGACGCCTACAACGCGAACCCCGAGTCCATGCGGGCCGCCCTGCGCGCGCTGGCAGCCATGGGCGAGGCCGCACGGGCCAGGGGTGGACGTACGTGGGCGGTGCTCGGCCTGATGGCCGAGCTCGGCGACGAGGCGCTCGCCGAGCACGACGCGGTCGGACGGCTCGCCGTCCGGCTCAATGTCGGCAAGCTCGTCGCGGTCGGGGGCAGGGAAGCGTCCTGGCTGCAACTGGGCGCATATAACGAGGGTTCGTGGGGTGAGGAGTCGGTGCACGTGTCCGACGCGCAGGCGGCGATCGACCTGTTGCGCAGTGAACTGCGCCCGGGTGACGTCGTGCTGGTGAAGGCTTCCAGGTCGGTCGGGCTCGAGCGGGTCGCCCAGGCACTGCTCGGGAACAGCACCGAGGGCGAGGTCACCGGCCGATGAGGCAGATCCTCTTCGCGGGAGCCATCGGGCTCTTCCTGACCCTGATCGGCACGCCGCTGCTGATCAAGCTCCTGGCCCGCAAGGGATACGGGCAGTTCATCCGGGACGACGGCCCGCGCACGCACGGCAGCAAGAAGGGCACGCCCACCATGGGCGGCATCTCCTTCATCCTGGCCACGCTCATCGCCTACGCCCTGGCGAAGGTCATCACCGGCGAGGACCCGACGTACTCGGGTCTCCTGGTGCTCTTCCTCATGGCGGGCATGGGCCTCGTCGGCTTCCTCGACGACTACATCAAGATCGTCAAGCAGCGGTCCCTGGGTCTGCGCGCGAAGGCCAAGATGGCCGGCCAGCTGATCGTCGGCATCGCCTTCGCCGTCCTCGCCCTGCAGTTCTCCGACAAGCGCGGACTGACCCCGGCCTCCACCAAGCTGTCGTTCATCACGGACTTCGGCTGGACCATCGGCCCGGTGCTGTTCGTGGTCTGGGCGCTGTTCATGATCCTGGCGATGTCCAACGGCGTGAACCTCACCGACGGCCTCGACGGCCTCGCGACCGGTGCCTCCGTGATGGTCTTCGGCGCGTACACCTTCATCGGCCTGTGGCAGTTCCAGGAGTCCTGCGCCAACGCCAAGACGCTCACCAACCCGAACGCCTGCTTCGAGGTGCGCGACCCGCTCGACCTCGCCGTCGTCGCCTCGGCGCTGATGGGCGCCTGCTTCGGCTTCCTGTGGTGGAACACCTCGCCCGCGAAGATCTTCATGGGCGACACCGGCTCGCTCGCGCTCGGCGGCGCCCTCGCGGGCCTGGCGATCTGCTCCCGCACGGAGCTGCTGCTGGCCCTCCTGGGCGGCCTGTTCGTCCTCATCACCATGTCCGTCGTCATCCAGGTCGGCTCGTTCAAGATGACCGGCAAGCGGGTCTTCCGGATGGCCCCGCTCCAGCACCACTTCGAACTCAAGGGGTGGTCCGAGGTCCTCGTCGTCGTCCGGTTCTGGATCATCCAGGGCATGTGCGTCATCGTGGGCCTGGGGCTCTTCTACGCGGGATGGGCAGCCGACAAGTGAGTACCTCCTGGCAGGGCAAGCACGTCACCGTCGCCGGCCTGGGCGTGAGCGGCATCCCCGCCGCCCGCGTCCTCGCCGGCCTCGGCGCGCGCGTCACGGTCGTCAGCGACGGCGACGACGAGCGCTCCCGCACGCAGGCGGCGCAGCTGGAGGCGGAGGGTGTCACCGTCCGCCTCGGCGACGGGGCGACCCTGCCGGAGGGCACCGAACTGGTCGTCACCACGCCCGGCTGGAAGCCCGACAAGCCCCTGTTCGCGGCGGCCGCCGAGGCGGGCGTCGAGGTGTGGGGCGACGTCGAGCTGGCGTGGCGCCTGCGCGGCCCCGACGCCGCCCCCTGGCTCGCCGTCACCGGCACCAACGGCAAGACCACCACGGTCCGGATGCTCGCCTCCATCCTGGAGGCCGCCGGGCTGCGGACCGCGGCCGTCGGCAACATCGGCGTCTCGCTCCTCGACGCCGTCCTCGGCGACGAGGAGTACGACGTCCTCGCCGTCGAGCTGTCCAGCTACCAGCTGCACTGGGCGCCGAGCGTGCGCGCCCACTCCGCGGCCGTGCTGAACCTCGCGCCCGACCACCTCGACTGGCACGGCTCGATGAAGGCGTACGCCGCCGACAAGGGCCGTGTCTACGAGGGCAACCAGGTCGCCTGCGTCTACAACGCCGCCGACGGGGCCACCGAGGACCTGGTGCGGGAGGCCGACGTCGAGGAGGGCTGCCGCGCGATCGGCTTCACCCTCGGCACGCCCGGCCCGTCCCAGCTGGGCGTCGTCGACGGCATCCTGGTGGACCGCGCGTTCGTGGCGAACCGGCAGAAGCAGGCGCAGGAGCTGGCCCAGGTCTCCGACGTGAACCCGCCGGCCCCGCACAACATCGCCAACGCCCTCGCCGCCGCCGCCCTCGCCCGCGCCTTCGGCGTGGAGCCGGCGGCCGTCCGCGAGGGCCTGCGGGCCTTCCGCCCGGACGCGCACCGCATCGAGTTCGTCGAGGAGGTCGCCGGCGTCGCGTACGTCGACGACTCCAAGGCCACCAACACGCACGCCGCGGAAGCGTCGCTCGCCGCGTACGACCCCATCGTCTGGATCGCCGGTGGCCTCGCCAAGGGCGCCACCTTCGACGAGCTGGTCGTCAGGTCGGCCGCGCGGCTGCGCGGGGTCGTCCTCATCGGCGCGGACCGCGCCCTCGTGGCGGAAGCCCTCGCGCGACACGCCCCGCAGGTGCCGGTGGTCGACCTCGACCGGACCGACACTGGGGCGATGGCGGCGGCGGTCCGGGAGGCGGCGCGGCTCGCCCGGCCGGGCGACACGGTGCTCCTCGCCCCGGCCTGCGCCTCGATGGACATGTTCGTCAACTACGACAAGCGGGGTGAGGCGTTCGCGGACGCCGTCCGCGCACTCGCCGCCGAAGACGCCTGACCAGCCACCAGGTCCGGCGGCGCCGGACACGACTGGAGGGGACAGCGACCATGCGCGCCGAGCACACCGCCGACGCACGCCCGACACCGGGCCCGCCGGGCAGCCCGCGCGCGCTGCTCTCCGCGGTGGTGCGCCGGATCGTTCCGCCTCCGCCGCTCGCCCCTGCCGGCGCCGCCCTCCCGGACGCCGCTCCGCGCCCCGCGCCCGCGGGGGCGCGCGGCGTGTCCTGGCTGGCCCTGCGCACCCGCACGGTGCGCCCGCGCGGGGCCGTCGCCCCCCGCGGCCGCGGGCGTACGCCGGGCGCGGGGCGGCCGCCCCGCGGCAACCGCCTGCGCCGGTCGTACGAGCGCGCACGCCGGGCGTGGGACCGGCCCCTCACGGCGTACTACGTGATCCTCGGCGCCAGCATGCTCATCACCGTGCTCGGCCTCGTCATGGTGTACTCGGCGTCGATCATCAAGGCGCTGGAGCTGTCCCTGCCGGCCTCGTACTTCTTCCGCAAGCAGTTCGTCGCGGCCGTCATCGGCACCGCCCTGCTGCTGCTGGCCTCGCGCATGCCGGTCAAGCTCCACCGCGCCCTGGCCTACCCGCTGCTCGTGGGCGCCGTCTTCCTGATGGTCCTGGTGCAGATCCCGGGCATAGGGCACGCGGTCAACGGCAACCAGAACTGGATCTACCTCGGCGGGCCGTTCCAGCTGCAGCCGAGCGAGTTCGGCAAGCTCGCGCTGATCCTCTGGGGTGCCGACCTCCTCGCCAGGAAACAGGACAGGCGGCTCCTCACGCAGTGGAAGCACCTGCTGGTGCCGCTCGTGCCGGTGGCCTTCCTGCTGCTCGGGCTGATCATGCTCGGGGGCGACATGGGCACGGCGATCATCCTCACGGCGATCCTCTTCGGCCTGCTCTGGCTCGCCGGCGCCCCCACGCGGCTCTTCGTCAGCGTCCTGGCCGTCGCTGGCGTCATCGGTGTCGCCCTGATCCGGGGCAGCTCCAACCGCATGTCGCGCATCGCCTGCATCGGCGCCACCGACCCCGGCCCCGGGGACGCCTGCTGGCAGGCGGTGCACGGCATCTACGCCCTGGCGTCCGGTGGATGGTTCGGATCCGGCCTGGGTGCGAGTGTGGAAAAATGGGGCCAACTCCCCGAACCACACACCGACTTCATCTTCGCCATCACCGGGGAGGAACTGGGTCTGGCGGGGACGCTGTCGGTGCTCGCCCTCTTCGCGGCTCTAGGCTATGCGGGTATTCGCGTGGCCGGACGCACGGAGGACCCCTTCGTGAGGTACGCCGCGGGAGGCGTGACCACCTGGATCACGGCCCAGGCCGTGGTCAACATCGGTGCGGTGCTCGGTCTGCTGCCGATCGCAGGTGTCCCCCTCCCGCTGTTCTCCTACGGGGGCTCCGCCCTGCTGCCGACCATGTTCGCCGTCGGGCTGCTGATCGCCTTCGCGCGTGACGAGCCCGCCGCGAAAGCGGCCCTGGCCGGCCGAGAGCCCCGGTTCGGCGGGCGGGCCGGGGTGAGATGGAAGTCGATGCGACGGCGCGTCAAGAAGCGCCCGTCCGGAGAGCGGTGAATTTCGGTGCATGTCGTACTCGCCGGCGGGGGGACCGCCGGCCACATCGAGCCCGCGCTCGCCCTCGCGGATGCCCTGCGCAGGCAGGACCCGACCGTGGGAATCACGGCCCTCGGCACGGAGCGGGGTCTGGAGACCCGGCTCGTGCCCGAGCGGGGCTACGAGCTGGCGCTCATCCCCGCCGTGCCGCTGCCGCGCAAGCCCACCCCCGAGCTCATCACCGTGCCCGGGCGGCTGCGGGGCACGATCAAGGCCGCCGAGCAGATCCTGGAGCGCACCAAGGCGGACTGCGTGGTCGGCTTCGGCGGCTACGTGGCGCTGCCCGGCTACCTGGCCGCCAAACGGCTCGGCGTGCCGATCGTGGTCCACGAGGCCAACGCGCGGCCCGGCCTGGCCAACAAGATCGGTTCGCGGTACGCGGCCGGGGTCGCCGTCGCCACGCCCGACAGCAAGCTCCGCAACGCCCGCTACATCGGCATCCCGCTGCGGCACACCATCGCCACGCTCGACCGCGCCCGGGTCCGTCCGGAGGCGCGCGCCGCGTTCGGCCTGGACCCCAACCTGCCGACGCTGCTGGTCTCCGGCGGCTCGCAGGGCGCCCGGCGGCTGAACGAGGTGATCCAGCAGGTCGCCCCGGTCCTCCAGCGCTCGGGCATCCAGATCCTGCACGCGGTCGGCCCGAAGAACGAGGTGCCACGCGTCGACAACATGCCCGGGATGCCCCCCTATGTCCCGGTACCGTATGTGGACCGGATGGACCTCGCGTACGCCGCGGCCGACATGATGCTCTGCCGCGCGGGCGCGATGACCGTCGCCGAACTCTCCGCCGTCGGGCTCCCCGCCGCCTACGTCCCGCTGCCCATCGGCAACGGCGAGCAGCGGCTGAACGCCCAGCCGGTGGTCAAGGCCGGCGGCGGCCTGCTGGTCGACGACGCCGAACTGACCCCCGAGTGGGTCCAGGGCAACGTCCTGCCCGTCCTCGCCGACCCGCACCGGCTGTACGAGATGTCCCGCGCCGCCGCCGAGTTCGGCCGCCGGGACGCCGACCAGCTGCTGGTCGGCATGGTCTACGAGGCGATCGCGGCACGCCGCTAGGGGCGCGCCCGGCGGCAGCGAGCGAAGGGCAGGGAGCATGGCCGGACCGACGACCGCCGAGCGCGGCGCCAGGAGGCCCGCGGGCGCGTCGCCGGGCCGGCCCTCCGCACGCCCGGAGCGCGGCGGGGGCGCCCGGCGCGGCCCGGCGCGCCCCCGGGTCCTGCTCCTCGCCCTCGCCGCCGTCCTCCTCGCCGCCGGCGTGCTCTGGCTGCTGTACGGCTCCTCCTGGCTGCGCGTCGAGCACGTGTCCGTCTCGGGCACCCGCGTGCTGACGCCGGGCCAGGTCACCGCGGCGGCGGCCGTCCCGGTCGGCGCGCCGATGGCCTCCGTCGACACGGACGCCATCGAGGAGCGGCTGCGCCGCGCGTTGCCCCGGATCGACTCGGTCGACGTCGTACGCTCGTGGCCGCACGGAATCGGTCTGGAAGTGACCGAACGCGTACCGGTCCTGGTGGCCCGCCAGGGCGGGGCGTACATGGAAATCGACGCGAAGGGTACCCGGTACGCCATGGTCTCGACCGCGCCTGCCGGAGTGCCCAGGCTGCACCTCGCCGCGGGCCGGTCGCCCAGCCTGCGCCGCTTCGACGCCGACCGGCTGACGCGCGAGGCGGTGGGCGTGGTGGGCGGGCTCCCCGGAAAGCTCGGCCGGGACCTGCTGTCCGTCCGCGTCCGCTCGTACGACTCCCTCACCCTGGAGCTGTCGGGCGATCGGACGGTCTTCTGGGGGAGTGGCGAGCACCGCGGGGCGAAGACCCGTTCGCTGCTCGCACTGATGAAGGCGGCGCCCGGAGCGGCGCACTTCGACGTGAGTGCCCCGGGCGCCCCTGCGGCGTCAGGGAGTTGACGCGCATACGCGCTGGCCAGCACCCTGGTTGGTCAGGGCTCTGGGTGATCACATAGGGTGAAAAGAAAAACGGGAGGTTCGGCGTGTTCGTTGAACGCGCCCCACTTGTCGACTTAGTGTCCTGTTCGGAAGAGTCCAGGGAGCAGGCACACTGGTAACCCTAAACTTCAAGGTTAGGGTTTGGGTCGGCGATTCGGACCGTCCCTTCGGCATCCGCCGTCGCGGCGCGCCACGCAGCGCGGAGCGGCGGCACGTAACTCGAGGCGAGAGGCCTTCGACGTGGCAGCACCGCAGAACTACCTCGCAGTCATCAAGGTCATCGGTGTCGGCGGCGGTGGTGTCAATGCCATCAACCGAATGATCGAGGTCGGTCTCAAGGGCGTCGAGTTCATCGCCATCAACACGGACGCGCAAGCCCTGTTGATGAGCGACGCCGACGTCAAGCTGGACGTCGGCCGCGAACTCACCCGCGGCCTCGGCGCCGGGGCCAACCCCGCAGTCGGCCGCAAGGCGGCAGAGGACCACCGTGAGGAGATCGAGGAGGTCCTCAAGGGGGCCGACATGGTCTTCGTCACCGCCGGCGAGGGCGGTGGCACCGGCACCGGCGGCGCACCCGTCGTCGCCAACATCGCCCGCTCGCTCGGCGCCCTGACCATCGGCGTGGTCACCCGGCCCTTCACCTTCGAGGGCCGCCGCCGCGCCAACCAGGCGGAGGACGGCATCGCGGAACTCCGCGAAGAGGTCGACACCCTCATCGTCATCCCCAACGACCGGCTGCTGTCCATCTCGGACCGCCAGGTCAGCGTCCTGGACGCGTTCAAGTCCGCCGACCAGGTGCTGCTCTCCGGTGTCCAGGGCATCACGGACCTCATCACCACGCCGGGCCTGATCAACCTCGACTTCGCCGACGTCAAGTCGGTCATGTCGGAGGCCGGTTCGGCGCTCATGGGCATCGGCTCCGCCCGCGGCGACGACCGTGCGGTGGCCGCTGCCGAGATGGCGATCTCCTCGCCGCTGCTGGAGGCGTCCATCGACGGCGCCCGCGGTGTGCTGCTCTCCATCTCCGGCGGTTCCGACCTCGGCCTGTTCGAGATCAACGAGGCGGCCCAGCTGGTCAGCGAGGCGGCCCACCCCGAGGCGAACATCATCTTCGGTGCCGTCATCGACGACGCCCTCGGTGACGAGGTGCGCGTCACGGTCATCGCGGCCGGCTTCGACGGCGGGCAGCCGCCCGCCCGGCGGGACACCGTCCTCGGCGCGTCGGCGGCCAAGCGGGAGGAGTCCGCCTCTCCCGCGCCGCGTGCCGCGGAGACCCCGCGCGCGGTGAGCAGCGGCCTCGGCACGGTCCCCGTCCGCGAGGAGCCCGCGCCCGCACCGGTCGAGCCCGCCCCGACGGTCGGAGAGACCACGCTCGCGCCGGTCACCCCGCCGTCCATCCCGACGACGCGCCCCTACCCGGACACCCAGGCCGAAGAGCTGGACGTCCCGGACTTCCTGAAGTGATAGAGCGGTACGACACGACGGACGGCGCGCACTTCGCCTTCACCGACCGGTGGGGCGGAGTGAGCGCCGTTCCGTACGAGGAGCTCAACCTCGGCGGCGCCGTCGGCGACGACCCCGCCGCGGTCCGCACGAACCGGAAGACCGCGGCCGGGAACCTCGGCGTCGACCCGGACCGGGTCGTCTGGATGCACCAGGTCCACGGCCGGGCCGTCCACGTGGTCGACGGTCCGTGGCCCGCGGGCGCGGAGGTCCCGGCGGGGGACGCGGTCGTCACCTCGCGGCGCGGTCTGCCGCTCGCCGTGCTCACCGCCGACTGCGTGCCCGTCCTGCTCGCCGACCCGGTGGCCGGTGTCGTCGCGGCGGCCCACGCGGGCCGCCCCGGCATGGTGGCCGGGGTCGTCCCCGCCGCGATCGAGACCATGATCACACTTGGCGCCGAGCCGTCGCGGATCGTCGCGCGGACCGGGCCCGCCGTCTGCGGGCGCTGCTACGAGGTGCCGCCCGCGATGCGCGACCAGGTGGCCGCCGTCGAACCGGCCGCCCGGGCCGAGACGAGCTGGGGCACCCCGGCCGTCGACGTCGTCGCCGGGGTCCACGCCCAGCTGGAGCGGCTGGGCGTACGCGACCGCCGCGCCTCCGGCACGTGCACCCGCGAGTCGGCGGACCACTTCTCCTACCGCCGCGACCGTACGACCGGGCGGCTCGCCGGGTACGTCTGGCTCGACGGCGCCGCCGCCGGACCCGCCGGGTCCGCCGAGCCGGGGGAGGAGAGGGCATGACGGACCGTAGGACGGAACTCGCCGAGAACCTCGCCCGGGTGGAGGAGCGCATCGCCGCCGCCTGCGCCGCGGCGGGGCGCCCCCGCGAGGACGTGACCCTCATCGTGGTCACCAAGACCTACCCCGCCGAGGACGTCCGCATCCTCCACGAGCTCGGCGTCCGCCACGTCGCCGAGAACCGCGACCAGGACGCGGCCCCCAAGGCCGCCGCGTGCGCGGACCTCGATCTCACCTGGCACTTCGTCGGTCAGCTCCAGACGAACAAGGTCCGCTCGGTGGCCGGTTACGCCCAGGTCGTGCAGTCGATCGACCGGTTGCGGCTGGTTTCGGCGCTCTCGTCGGCCGCCGCGCGTGCCGGGCGGGAGCTCGACTGCCTGATCCAGGTCGCCCTCGACGCGGAGTCGGGCGAGCGGGGCGAGCGCGGGGGCGTGGGGCCCGAGGGGATCGAGGAGTTGGCGGCGGCGGTCGACGCGGCGCCCGGGCTCCGGCTCGGGGGTCTGATGACCGTCGCGCCCCTGGCCGGTCCGTTCGCGGGGCGGCAACGAGCCGCGTTCGACCGGCTGGTGGAATTCTCGTCACACCTGCGCGCGACCCGTCCTGCTGCGAACATGGTGTCAGCAGGGATGAGTGCGGACCTGGAGGACGCGGTGGCGGCCGGGGCGACACATGTGCGCATCGGTACGGCGGTACTCGGAGTCCGACCCCGGCTCGGGTAACGTCGCGAAGCAAGTCGGACCACAGTAGAAAATATGGTCATTTCCGCCGAATGGCGGGCAGGCCGAGTGGATCACGGGCGCGACCTGACGTTGCCGATCCACCACAGAGCGGAGGAACCGGAGAATGGCCGGCGCGATGCGCAAGATGGCGGTCTACCTCGGCCTCGTGGAGGACGATGGGTACGACGGCCGGGGATTCGACCCCGATGACGACTTCGAACCCGAGCTCGAGCCGGAGCCCGAGCGTGAGCGGCGCCGCCATCAGCCTCCGCACCAGGTGGAGCGCGAGGAGCCGGTCCGTGCGCCGGTCGTGCAACCGCCGGTCCAGCGTGAGCCCGTTGCGCTTCCCGCTGAAAGCGGACGACCCGCCCGAATCGCCCCCGTGGCGTCCATCACACCTGAACGCCCGAGCCTGGAGAAGAACGCACCGGTGATCATGCCCAAGGTCGTGTCCGAGCGGGAGCCCTACCGCATCACCACGCTGCACCCGCGGACCTACAACGAGGCCCGTACCATCGGGGAACACTTCCGCGAGGGCACGCCCGTGATCATGAACCTGACCGAGATGGACGACACGGACGCGAAGCGACTTGTCGACTTTGCCGCCGGTCTCGTCTTCGGGCTGCATGGCAGCATTGAGCGAGTGACGCAGAAGGTGTTCCTGTTGTCGCCTGCTAACGTCGATGTCACGGCGGAGGACAAGGCCCGCATCGCAGAGGGCGGATTCTTCAACCAGAGCTGAGACACGACACCGGGAACGACCCGGCCGCACGGCCGGTATGAGAGAGCCAGGGGAGAGGGAACGCGGGATGGGCGTCGCACTACAGGTGGTCTACATCGCGCTGATGTGCTTCCTGATCCTGCTGATCTTCCGGCTGGTCATGCAGTACGTCTTCCAGTTCGCCCGTTCATGGGAACCCGGCAAGGCGATGGTGGTCGTTCTGGAGGCCACCTACACTGTCACCGATCCACCACTGAAGCTTCTGCAGCGGTTCATCCCACCGCTGCGTCTCGGGGGCGTGGCACTCGACCTGTCCTTCTTCGTTCTGATGATCATCGTGTACATCCTGCTCAACATCGTGGGTGGCTTCGCGATGAGGGTGTGAGCGATAACGGTCCTGCCGACTGCCGACGACTACGTAGAGGTGAAGAAGAGATGGCGCTGACCCCCGAGGACGTGCGGAACAAGCAGTTCACGACCGTCCGTCTCCGAGAAGGCTACGACGAGGACGAGGTCGATGCCTTCCTTGACGAGGTCGAGGCCGAGCTGACCCGCCTGCTCCGGGAGAACGAGGATCTGCGCGCGAAGCTGGCCGCCGCGACGCGTGCCGCCGCGCAGAACCAGCAGCAGGCCATGCGCAAGCCGCCGGAGCAGCAGGAGCGCCCGGTCGGCCCCGGCGGTCCGGGTGGTCCCGTGCCCGCCGCCATATCCGGTCCGCCGGTCCAGCAGCAGCCGCCGCAGATGGGTCCGCCCCAGCTGCCGGGCGGTGCGCCGCAGCTGCCGGCCGGTCCCAGCCACGGCGGCCCGCAGGGCCCGCACGGCCCCGGCCCCATGCAGGGCGGCCCCATGGGCGGTCCGATGGGCGGCCCCATGGGTGGCCACGGCCAGGGCATGCCCCAGCAGGGGCCCGGCGGTGACAGCGCCGCACGTGTGCTGTCGCTGGCCCAGCAGACGGCCGACCAGGCGATCGCGGAGGCCCGTTCCGAGGCCAACAAGATCGTCGGCGAGGCCCGGTCGCGCGCCGAGGGCCTGGAGCGGGACGCCCGCGCCAAGGCCGACGCGCTGGAGCGGGACGCGCAGGAGAAGCACCGCGTCGCGATGGGCTCCCTGGAGTCCGCCCGCGCCACGCTGGAGCGCAAGGTCGAGGACCTGCGCGGCTTCGAGCGCGAGTACCGCACGCGTCTGAAGTCGTACCTGGAGAGCCAGCTGCGCCAGTTGGAGAGCCAGGGCGACGAGTCGCTCGCCCCGCCGCGCACCCCGTCCGCGGCTCCGTCGCTGCCGCCGTCCCCGTCGATGGCGTCGGCCGGTGCGGCTGCCCCGTCGTACGGCGGCAACCAGAACATGGGCGGTTCGCCGGGCATGGGTGGTGGCCCGTCGTACGGTGGCCAGCAGCAGATGTCCCCGGCGATGACCCAGCCGATGGCGCCGGTGCGGCCGCAGGCGCCGCAGCCGATGCAGCAGGCGCCCTCGCCGATGCGTGGCTTCCTCATCGACGAGGACGACAACTGACGGGGACGGGTCGCGCGATGAGCGCGTAGCCGTCGGTAGGCAGTCGGGCCGGGGCCCGGGACGTACACACGTCCCGGGCCCCGGCCTTTTGTCGGGGGTGGGGGTAGTGGAGACGTGGGGGTGGTTGGTGGCCTCGGTGGGGGTGGGGTGTGCTGCCTCTTGGGGTGAGGGTGGGGGTGCTGCCTCTTGGCGAGCCCGTGGGGTGGTGCCTCGGGCTCGTGGTGCGGTGTCTCTTGGCGGCCGGGCCGGGCCGGGCCAGGCCAGGCCAGGCCGGGGTGTGGTGTGGTGTGGTGCCTCGGGCCAGTGGGGGTGGGGGTGGGGCGGGGCCCTCCGGCGTACCTCCTCGGGGCCGGCGGCCTCGGGCCCCGGTACGGGCGCCGCGCCGACGCCGCCGACCCCTGTGGGGGCACCCCGGAGGGGCCCCGGCCGGGTGCCGGGTGCGGGACGTGGGGGTGAGCCGAAGGGCCCGGCCGCGGGAGGTGGCCGGGCCCTTCGGAGGGGTCACGCCTTGCGGAGGCGGAACGTCAGGGACAGGGGCTCGTCCGTGAACGGCTCGCCGTAGCCGCCGTCCGCGTCGCCCTGGGCGAAGTCCGTCGCCAGGACCTCGTCGGCGATGAGGCCGGCGTGGTCGGTCAGGGCCGTGACGACCTCGCCGTCGGTCGAGGTCCAGCGCAGGGCGATCCGGTCGGCGACGTCGAGGCCGCTGTTCTTCCGGGCCTCCTGGATCAGGCGGATCGCGTCGCGGGCCAGACCGGCCAGCCGCAGTTCCGGCGTGATCTCCAGGTCGAGCGCGACGGTGGCGCCCGCCTCGGATGCGACGGACCAGCCCTCGCGCGGCGTCTCGGTGATGATCACCTCGTCCGGCGTGAGCGTGATCGGCTCGCCGTTCACCTCCACCGTGGCCTCGCCGCCGCGCAGGGCGAGCGACAGGGCGGCGGCGTCGGTCGCGGCGACGGCCTTGGCGACGTCCTGCACGCCCTTGCCGAACCGCTTGCCGAGGGCGCGGAAGTTCGCCTTCGCCGTCGTGTCGACGAGCGATCCGCCGACCTCGGAGAGGGAGGCCAGCGACGAGACGTTGAGCTCCTCGGTGATCTGCGCGCGCAGCTCGGGGGAGAGCGACTCGAAGCCCGCCGCGGCGACCAGCGCGCGGGAGAGGGGCTGGCGGGTCTTGACGCCGGACTCGGCGCGCGCGGCGCGGCCCAGCTCGACGAGGCGCCGCACCAGCGTCATCTGCCGGGACAGCGCCGGGTCGATCGCCGACCGGTCGGCCTCGGGCCAGGTCGACAGGTGCACCGACTCGGGGGCGTGGGGCGTGACCGGCACCACCAGGTCCTGCCAGACCCGCTCGGTGATGAACGGCGTCAGCGGCGCCATGAGGCGCGTGACGGTCTCCACGACCTCGTGCAGGGTGCGCAGCGCGCCCTTGTCGCCCTGCCAGAAGCGGCGGCGGGACCGGCGCACGTACCAGTTCGACAGGTCGTCGACGAAGGCGGAGAGGAGCTTGCCGGCGCGCTGCGTGTCGTACGCCTCCAGCGCCTGCGTGACCTGGTCGGTGAGGGTGTGCAGCTCGCTCAGCAGCCAGCGGTCCAGGACCGTGCGGTCGGCGGGTGCCGGGTCGGCGTCGGTGGGCGCCCAGCCGGCCGTGCGCGCGTACAGCGCCTGGAAGGCGACGGTGTTCCAGTACGTGAGGAGCGTCTTGCGGACGACCTCCTGGATCGTGCCGTGGCCGACGCGGCGGGCCGCCCAGGGGGAGCCGCCGGCGGCCATGAACCAGCGCACCGCGTCGGCGCCGTGCTGGTCCATCAGCGGGATGGGCTGGAGGATGTTGCCGAGGTGCTTGGACATCTTCCGGCCGTCCTCGGCGAGGATGTGGCCCAGGCAGACGACGTTCTCGTACGACGACTTGTCGAACACGAGCGTGCCGACGGCCATCAGCGTGTAGAACCAGCCGCGCGTCTGGTCGATGGCCTCCGAGATGAACTGCGCCGGGTAGCGCTGCTCGAAGAGCTCCTTGTTCCGGTACGGGTAGCCCCACTGTGCGAACGGCATCGAGCCCGAGTCGTACCAGGCGTCGATGACCTCGGGGACGCGCGTCGCGGTGAGCGCACAGCCGTCGTGGGTGCACGGGAAGGTGACGTCGTCGATGTACGGGCGGTGCGGGTCGAGCGCGGACTGGTCGCTGCCGGTCAGCTCGGTCAGCTCGGCCCGGGAGCCGACGCAGGTGAGGTGGCCCTCCTCGCAGCGCCAGATGGGCAGCGGGGTGCCCCAGTAGCGGTTGCGGGAGAGCGCCCAGTCGATGTTGTTGTTCAGCCAGTCGCCGAACCGGCCGTGCTTGACGGAGTCGGGGAACCAGTTGGTCGCCTCGTTCTCCTCCAGCAGCCGGTCCTTCACGGCGGTGGTGCGGATGTACCAGGACGGCTGCGCGTAGTACAGCAGCGCCGTGTGGCAGCGCCAGCAGTGCGGGTAGCTGTGCTCGTAGGCGATGTGCCGGAACAGCAGGCCCCGGGCGTCGAGGTCGGCGGTGAGCGCCTCATCGGCCTTCTTGAAGAAGACGCCGCCGACGAGCCGCACGTCCTCCTCGAAGGTGCCGTCGGGGCGGACCGGGTTCACGACGGGCAGGTCGTACGCGCGGCAGACCTTGAGGTCGTCCTCACCGAACGCCGGCGCCTGGTGGACCAGGCCGGTGCCGTCCTCGGTGGTGACGTAGTCGGCGTTGACGACGAAGTGCGCCTCGGCCGGGAAGTCGACCAGGTCGAAGGGACGCCGGTAGGCCCAGCGCTCCATCTCGGCACCGGTGAACGTCTGCCCGGTGGCCTCCCAGCCCTCGCCGAGGGCCTTCTCCAGCAGCGGCTGGGCGACGACGAGCTTCTCCCGGCCGTCGGTGGCGACGACGTACGTGACGTCGGGGTGGGCGGCGACGGCGGTGTTGGACACCAGCGTCCAGGGGGTCGTCGTCCAGACCACCAGCGCCGCCTCGCCGGCCAGGGGGCCGGAGGTGAGCGGGAAGCGGACGTAGACGGACGGGTCGACGACCGTCTCGTACCCCTGCGCCAGCTCGTGGTCCGACAGGCCGGTGCCGCAGCGCGGGCACCAGGGGGCGACGCGGTGGTCCTGGACCAGCAGGCCCTTGCCGAAGATCTCCTTCAGCGACCACCACACCGAGTCGACGTACTCGGGGTCCATGGTGCGGTACGCGTCGTCCAGGTCGACCCAGTAGCCCATGCGGGTCGTCAGCTCGGCGAACGCGTCGGTGTGGCGGGTCACGGACTCGCGGCACTTGGCGTTGAACTCGGCGATGCCGTACGCCTCGATGTCCTTCTTGCCGGAGAAGCCCAGCTCCTTCTCGACGGCGAGCTCCACGGGCAGGCCGTGGCAGTCCCAGCCGGCCTTGCGGGCCACGTGGTAGCCGCGCATGGTGCGGAAGCGGGGGAACACGTCCTTGAAGACGCGCGCCTCGATGTGGTGGGCGCCCGGCATGCCGTTGGCAGTGGGCGGGCCCTCGTAGAACACCCACTCGGGGCGCCCTTCGGACTGCTCCAGGCTCTTGGCGAAGACCTTGCTCTCGCGCCAGAAATCGAGCACGGCGTGCTCGAGGGCGGGCAGGTCGACCTGGGCGGGTACCTGGTGGTACTGCGACATCGAATCCTCCGGCGGACAGGTTCGTCGTTCCGTCGGAGGGACGAGAGCGCGTGCTCCCGCGGTACCACCCTCCTTGGCGCCGGGCACTGGGCCCGGAGCCCCCTCATTGGGGTCGCGATGCCGGTTCTACTGACCTTGCGCCCGTGGGCGGGAGCCCACTGTCCAAAGCTTTCTTCCGGCGGCTCCGGGGTGATGCTTCACGTCGGGCTCGCCCCCGGGCTCTCACCGTCCCCGGGTCGCTCATGGCCGCGTGCGACGCTACTGGTCCCCATCCACGCCTTTCGCTTCGCCCAGTGTACGGGGCGGGCCGGACGCGGGTCGCCACGTTTTGCCGGGCGGGCGCGCGGCGCGGTCCGTACGCCCGAACGGCCCCGTGCGCCGTCGTACGCCTTCGACGGGGGCGCGTCCCCGCCGTAACGGGCGGACGGCGGCGGTACGGCCCTTCCCGCTCGCCTGGTCGGGTACCGGCTGACCGCCGCCGGCGGCGTGCCCCGTTGCCGCGGGGCCGAAGTCGATTTATCGTCCCAGCACGATTCGCGAGCAAGATCACAATATGTGAAGGGGCCGCGGCATGGTGGCGAAGAAGACCGCCGTCGAGGGGACGGCGTCCGGGAGGTCCGCCGCGTCCGCCGCGGGCCGTGCGCCCGCCGCCGCGCGCGGAGCGGTCCCGGCGGACGACGGGCCCCCGACCCGGGGCCGCGCGAGCACGGGGGCGGGCGCGCAGGGGAAGAAGGCGGCCCCTGGGAAGTCCGCCCCCCGGAAGGCGCCGACCGGTGAGGCGGCGGCCGGTGAGGCGGCGGCCGGTGAGGCGGCGGCCGGGAAGACGGCCACGGACACGGTGCCGGCCAGGACGACGGCCACGGGCAAGGCCCCTGCCAGGAAGGCCCCTGCCAAGAAGACCCCCGCAAAGGAGACTGCCGCGAGGAAGGCGTCCGCCGAGGAGACGCCGGCCAAGAAGGCGTCCGCGAGGAAGGTGCCGGCCAGGAAGGTGGCTGTCCGGGAGGCCGCTGCCAAGAAGGTGCCGGCCAGGGAGGCTCCTGCGAAGAAGGCGTCCGTGAAGGATGCCGTGGCGCAGGAGGCGCCCGCCAAGAGGGTGCCGGCCAGGAAGGTGGCTGTCCGGGAGGCCGCTGCCAAGAAGGTGCCCGCCAGGAAAGCTCCCGCCAAGAAGGCGGGCGGCAAGACGGCGGGTCCGTCGGCGGCCGAGGGGTCCGGTGGGAAGACGACGGGGGTCGAGGGGTCCGGAAGGGCCTCCGCGGGGAAGGCATCTGCGGGGAGCGCGTCCGGTGCGAAGGCGCCCGCCGGGAAAGCGGTCGCCGCCAGGAAGGTGGCGGCCGCGGAGGGGGCCGCGCCGGGGGGTTCCGGCGGTCCTCACCGCGGTGACGATGTCGCTGGTGGGGAAGTAGTGGTCGGTGAGACGCCCGCGGCCGGTGCGGCGGCGGGTGGCAGGGCAGGGAAGAAGGCCGCGTCCGCGGCCGAGGTGGCGGCCCGGGCCGCTGAGGAGACAGGAGCCAGGACGGTGGCAGCGAAGAAGACGGCGGACGTGACCACGGCGGCCGGGGTGGCCGTTCCCACGGCCCGCGGGGTCGCCGATGTGGCACCCGAGGACCTGGCCGTACGGCCGGGCGAGGAGCCGTGGACGGCGGAGGAGGTGGCGGAGGCCCGCGCCGAGCTGGAGGGCGAGGTGCAGCGGCTCCAGCAGGAGCTCGCCGCCTCCGAGGAGGCCCTGTCGGGGTTGATGCGGGACTCGGGGGAGGGCGCCGGTCACGACGAGGCGGACACCGGGACGAAGAACATCACGCGCGAGCACGAGATGGCGCTCGCGGCGAACGCCCGGGCCACCCTGGAGCAGAGCCGGCACGCGCTGCAACGGCTCGACGCCGGTACGTACGGCCTGTGCGAGATCTGCGGCAAGCCGATCGGCAAGGCGCGCATGCAGGCGTTCCCCCGGGCCACCCTGTGCGTGGAGGACAAGCAGAAGCAGGAGCGACGGGGCTGACCGCGCGGGTGTGCCGTACCCTCGTCCCAGTCAGGTACCTAGGTTGAGGGACTCACGTGGCAGAGGCGGAGCAGGTCATCGGTACGCCGGACGTTGACGACGAGGCCGGGACGCCCGCCGAGCGGCCCGAGGGCCGGCGCAGGGTGGTGGCGCTCGCCGCCGTGGCCCTCGTCGCGTACCTGCTGGACCTGGGCAGCAAGATGCTGGTCGTGGCGCGGCTGGAGCACCACGACCCGATCGTGGTGATCGACGGCCTGCTGGAGTTCCGGGCGATCAGGAACCCGGGTGCCGCCTTCGGCATCGGTGAGGCGTTCACGGTCATCTTCACGGTGATCGCGACGGCCGTGATCGTGGTGATCGTGCGGCTGGCGCGCAAGCTGTACAGCCTCCCCTGGGCGGTCGCGCTGGGTCTGCTGCTCGGCGGCGCGCTCGGCAACCTCACCGACCGGATCTTCCGCTCGCCGGGCGTCTTCGAGGGCGCGGTGGTCGACTTCATCGCACCCGCGCACTTCGCCGTCTTCAACCTCGCGGACTCGGCGATCGTCTGCGGCGGCTTCCTGATCGTGATCCTGTCCTTCCGGGGGCTGGACCCGGACGGGACCGTCCACAAGGACTGAACGGGCACCCCGGTCCACGGGGTTGTCCACAGGTCCGTCCACAGGCCTGACCGGGCCGGGACGGGGACAAGGCATACTCGACGGGTGAGCACGCTTCCCGAGATCCGCACGCTGCCCGTTCCCGACGGCCTGGAGGGCGAGCGCGTCGACGCCGCCATCGCCCGCATGTTCGGCTTTTCCCGCACCAAGGCGGCCGAGCTGGCCTCCGCCGGGAAGGTCCTCGTCGACGGCGCGGTGGTCGGCAAGTCCGAGCGCGTCACGGGTGGTGCCTGGCTGGAGGTCGAGATGCCCGGGGCGCCCGCGCCGGTGCAGGTCGTCGCCGAGCCGGTCGAGGGGATGGAGATCGTCCACGACGACGACGACATCGTCGTGATCATGAAGCCGGTCGGTGTCGCCGCGCACCCGAGCCCCGGCTGGACCGGCACGACCGTGATCGGCGGCCTCGCCGCCGCCGGGTACCGGATCTCCACGTCCGGCGCCGCCGAGCGCCAGGGCATCGTGCACCGCCTCGACGTGGGCACGTCCGGGCTGATGGTCGTCGCCAAGTCGGAGCGCGCCTACACGCTGCTGAAGGCCCAGTTCCGCGAGCGGGTCGTCGACAAGCGGTACCACGCGCTCGTCCAGGGCCACCCGGACCCGCTGAGCGGCACGATCGACGCGCCGATCGGCCGCCACCCCCAGCACGACTACAAGTGGGCCGTCACCGCCGAGGGCAAGCCGTCCGTCACGCACTACGACCTCATCGAGGCGTACCGGGCCGCGTCCCTCCTCGACATCAAGCTGGAGACGGGCCGGACGCACCAGATCCGCGTCCACATGTCCGCGCACCGGCACCCCTGCGTCGGCGACCTGACGTACGGCGCCGACCCCACCCTCGCCAAGCGGCTCCGGCTGACCCGCCAGTGGCTGCACGCGGTGCGCCTCGGCTTCGAGCACCCGGCGGACGGCCAGTGGGTCGAGTTCGAGAGCGGCTACCCCGACGACCTCCGGCTCGCCCTCGACACCATCGCCGCGGAGAGCGCGTGACCCCCTACCGCGTCCGGGAGGTACGGACGGAGGAGGACCGCGCGGCGGCCTTCGCCGTCCGGCGCGCGGTGTTCGTCGTCGAGCAGGGCGTCCCGGAGGAGATCGAGTACGACGCGCACGACGCCACGGCCGTGCACGTCATCGCCGAGCACGCCGCCGGCGGTGCCGCCCTCGGCACGGGCCGGCTCCTGTACGGCCCGGACGCCGCGGGCCGCACGGGCGGCGCCGAGGGCGTCGGCGCGCTCGGCCGCCTCGCCGTCACGCGGGACGCCCGCGGCCTCGGCGTCGGGGCGGCGCTCGTCCGCGCCATCGAGGACGCGGCGCGGGCCCGGGGCCTGACCGCCGTGGACCTGCACGCGCAGACCCACGCCCTCGACTTCTACCGGCGGCTCGGCTACGGGCCGTACGGCGAGGAGTTCCTCGACGCGGGAATACCGCACCTGGCGATGCGCCGCGCGCTCTGATCCACCGGGTGGCGTGGCAGGGTGGAGCCCTGACCCCGGCGTTCCCCAGCGGGTGGAGGGCCTCGCACCGTGGACCAGTTGGCTCTGCTTCTCGTACTGCTGCTCGGCGCCCTGCTGACCGTGCCCCTCGGCGACCGCCTCGGGGTGCCCGCGCCGGTCCTCATGACGCTGCTCGGGATCGTCCTCGCCTTCCTGCCGTTCGTGCCGAACGTCGACGTCCCGCCCGAACTCATCCTGCCGCTGGTCCTGCCGCCGCTGCTGTACGCCACGGTGCAGCGCACCTCCTGGCGGCAGTACGCGGTGAACAAGCGACCGATCCTGCTGCTCGCGGTGGCGCTCGTCCTGGTCACCACGGCCGTCGTCGCCGCCGTCGCGCACACCGTGGTCCCCGGCCTGCCCATCGCCGCCGCCGTCGCGCTCGGCGCCCTCGTCGCGCCGCCCGACCCGATCGCCGCGACCGCCGTCGCCGGGTCCGTCGGACTGCCCCGCCGCCTGGTGTCGATCCTGGAGGGCGAGGGCCTCTTCAACGACGTGACGGCGATCGTCGTCTACCACGTCGCCGTCGGCGCGGTCGTCGCCGGGACCTTCTCCTGGGCCGGCGCCGGCCTCGAACTGCTGCTCGCCGCGGTCGTCGCCCTCGCCGTCGGCCTGCTCCTCGGCAAACTGGGCGCCCGGCTGGCGGGCGCGCTCGACGACGCCACCCTCCGCACCGGGCTCACGCTCCTGCTGCCGTTCGCCGCCTACTCCCTCGCCGAGGAGCTGCACGGCTCCGGCGTCCTCGCGGTCCTCGTCACCGCCCTCGTCCTGGCCCGCCACACCCTCGACGCGGACGACGTGACGGGGCGGCTGGCCGGCCGCACCTTCTGGGAGATCGTCGACACCCTGGTCACCGGCGTCGCCTTCGGGCTGGTCGGCCTGGAGCTGAGCGCGGTGTTCGAGGTCGCCGAGGGGCGTGTGGGGCGGATGCTCGGCTGGGGCGCGGTCGTCGTCGTGACCGTCGTCGGGGTGCGGCTGCTGTGGCTGCTGCCCGCGACCTGGCTCGCGAAGCGGCTCCACACGCGCCGCGCGTCGGCCGAGGAGATCCCGATGAGCTGGCGGGAGACCGTCGTCATGTGGTGGTCGGGGATGCGCGGCGTCGCGTCCGTCGCGCTGGCGCTGGCCATCCCGCTCACCACGGACGCCGGTGGGGCGTTCCCCGGGCGGGACGAGATCCTCTTCGTCGCCTTCTGCGTGATCATCGCCACGCTGGTCCTCCAGGGACTCACGCTGCCCTGGCTCGTCGGCCGGCTCGGCGTGCGCGCCGACAGCGACGAGGAGCGGCGCCTCGAACGGGAGCTCGCGCTGCGCGCCGCCCTCGCCGCGAAACGGCGGCTGAAGGAGATCCAGCGCACCGAGGGGCTCCCCGACGAACTGGTCGAGCGGCTGCGGCGGCTGGCCCTCGACATCGGGGCGCGCATCAGCCCGGACCTCGTCGACGAGGAGCGGCGGGTCGCCTACGAACGGCGCGCCGAGCACTTCCGGACCGTCCACCGCGTCCAGCACGAGCTGCTCTCCGCCGCCCGGCACGAGGTCCTCGCCGCACGCAACGAACCCGGCTCCGACCCGGAGGTCGTCGATCGGGTGCTGTACCAGCTCGACGTGCGCAGCCTCCGCTGACCCGGGCCGTAGCGGCCGCGCACGCGGACCGGCGCGCCCGCGGGGGAACGGCGCCCGCAGGGCCGTCGGCGCGCGGTCAGCGCCGCGCGCGACCCCGGCCGCGTTCGACGGTACGGCCGTGCTCGGTCCGCCGGTCGCGTTCGGGCCCGCGCCCGAGGTCGGGGCGCTCCCGGTCGGAGGGGCCGCGGTCGGGTCGCCGGTCGTCGCCGTCGGCGCCGCCGTGTCCGTCGACACGGTCGCTCCCCTCGGCTCCGTCGGCACGGTCGGCGCCGTCCGGGCGGACACCGTCGAGGCGGGCGTGGTCGAGGCGGGCGGGGTCGCCGGACCGGCCGGGCGCCGTCGTGGTCGCCACGCGCGGCAGGGCGTACGGGTGGTGCTCCGAGAGCCAGGTGACGAGCTGCTCCCGCACGTCGCACCGGAGCGTCCAGACGTCGTCGGCGTTCCGGGCGGTGACCACCGCCCGGACGACGATCGTGCTCGGGGTCGTGTCCGTGACGGCGAGCGACCAGCTCCGGCCGTCCCACTCCGGCGACTCCTGGAGGAGCCGGTGCATCCGTTCGCGCATGAGCGGCACCGGGGCCGCGTGGTCCAGGTGGAAGTAGACGGTCCCGGTGATCTGCGGGCCGCCGCGCGACCAGTTCTCGAAGGGCTTGCTGGTGAAGTACGAGACGGGCATCGTGATCCGACGCTCGTCCCAGGTCCGGACGGTGAGGAAGGTCAGCGTGACCTCCTCGACCACGCCCCACTCCCCGTCCACCACCACGGTGTCCCCTATGCGCACCATGTCGCCGAAGGCGATCTGGAACCCGGCGAAGACGTTGCTGAGGGTGGACTGGGCGGCGACACCCGCGACGATGCCGATGATGCCGGCGGAGGCCAGCATCGACGTGCCGACGGCCCGGAAGTCGGGGAACGTCAGCAGCATCGCCGCCGTGGCGACCACGCCGACCACCGCCGTGACGATCCTCATGATCAGGGTGACCTGGGTGCGGACCCGGCGGCGCCGGTCGGCGTTGCGGGTCGTCGCGGCGTAGCGGGTGTACGTCGCCTCGACGACGGCCGACGCGATCCGCATCACCAGCCACGCGCTGGCACCGATCAGCACGAGCGTCAGCGCGCGGCTGATGCCCGTGGCGTGGTCCTGGATGATCCGCCACGCCGTCTGGCGGTACGCCCCGCGCAGCAGCGCACTGAGCATCACCAGCTGGAGCGGTATCCGGCAGCGCCGCAGCAGCCCCCAGAGCGGGGTCTCGTGGTGGCGCTCGTCGGCCCGCCGCAGCAGCAGGTCGGCCAGCCAGCCGACGAGCAGGGTGAGGAGGATCGAGCCGCCGAGGACGATCAGGGGGCGCAGTACGTTCTCCATGACTCCGGACGCTCGACGTGGTGTAAGGATGACCGGATGGAGATCATGCTGTTCCACTCGGTCTACGGGCCGCGCCCCGCGGTGCACGCCGCCGCGGACCGGCTGCGCGCCGCTGGGCACCAGGTGCACGTGCCCGACCTCTACGGCGGCCAAACCGCCGCGTCCGTGGAGGAGGGGAGGGAGATCAAGGACCGCATCGGCTGGGAGGAGCTGGCCAGGCGGGCCGTCTCCGCCGCCGCGCCGCACTCCGAGCGGGGCCTCGTGTACGCGGGGTTCTCGCTGGGCGCCGCCTTCGCCCAGATGCTGGCGGTGGCCGACGAGAAGGCCCGGGGACTGCTCCTGCTGCACGGCACGTACGACGTGCCGGAGGACGCGTCGGTGGGCGGTCTGCCGGTGCAGCTGCACGTCGCCGACCCCGATCCGTTCGAGCCGGACGACTGGCTGAACACCTGGTACCTGGAGATGGGGCGGGCCGGCGCCGACGTCGAGGTGCACCGGTACCGGGGTGCCGGGCACCTGTACACCGACCCCGACCTGCCGGACCACGACGCGGACGCGGCCGAGCGCACCTGGGCGACGGCGCTGTCGTTCCTCGACGACCTCTGAGCCCCGGTCGGGTGCCGGGTCCCGGTCCCGCCCCGGTCGCCTGACGCGCCGAGGGGCCCGGCACCGCCGTCGTGGCGGTGCCGGGCCCCTCGGCGCTCTCCCCGCGGACGGAGCCGTTCGGCGGCGGTCCGTCGGTGCGGTGCCGGGTCAGCGGGTGCGGTACGCCGTCCAGTGGTCCTGCATGCGCTGCACCTGACCGGCCGTGAACTGGTGCATGCAGGAGTCGTACGTGTAGTCCATGAAGTTGTGGATCGGGTCCACGCCGGCCTGGCGGGCGCAGGTGTCGCGGCCGGTCGGGCACTGGTACGCCGGGCTCTTCTCGGCGGCCGTGTCGGTCACGTAGTCGCCCTGGCCGCTGCAGCCGCCCTGGAAGGTGTGGTAAAGCCCCATCCAGTGGCCGACCTCGTGGGTGCCGGTGTCACCCTGGTTGTAGTTGGCCGCGGAGCCGCCGGGCAGGGACGCGTCGAGCACGACGACGCCGTCCATGGACGGGTTGGAGGCGTACGACGTCGGGAACGTCGCCCAGCCGAGCAGGCCGCCGCTGAGGTTGGCGGTGTAGAAGTTGAGCGCGCCGGCGCCGCCCTGGCGGAGGGTGGTCTTCATCGCCTTCTCCTCGGGGGAGCCGGAGGCGAGGTTGTACCAGGAGGCGTTGTCCGTGTAGGTCGTGCCGGCCAGCGTGAACTGGAAGCCGGTGGCGGCGTTGCCGCTGCCCTGACCGCCGAAGGCGGAGTTGAGGACGGCCATCTGGTTGTTGACGTCCGTGGCGGTCAGCTTGCCCTTGGCGCCGTCGTGCACGACGTGGAAGTAGACCGGGATGGTGGTGGCGACGGCCGCCGTATCGAACCGGCTGCTGTCGAGGCCCTTGGCCTTGGCGGCCTTGAGCTTCTTCTGGAGGTCGGCCTCCATGGCCGCGGCCTTCTCGGCGGTGACCTCGTTGGGCTCGTGCGTGTGGACGTCGCCCGACGGGCGGGACTCACGGGCGTGCGCGCTCGCGTCCGTCTCCTCGACGCACACCTCGCCGGCCGCGGCGAGCGGGGCGGTCGCGGCGGCACCGGTGGGGGCGGAGAACGGGAACAGGGCGAGCGTTCCGGCCAGTACGGCCGTGCCGAGCACGCGGCGGTGCGTTCTCGGGGATATGCGGACAAGCGCACGCATGGGTGACTCCTCGCGGGGGGACCGGCGGGGGCTTTCCCCGCCGACGCCCGGAGATTACGTGGTCATGTCAGATGTGCAGCAGGAGTGATCCGGCCCAATCAATCGTTGAGGTGATGGAGGCATCCGGGAGAAATCCTGCGGTCCGTCCCGGTGGCTGAGACCCGTACGTAACGAACGCGCCACCGGTGTCGGGTGGTGTGTCCGGATTCGATCTTCGGAACACACCACCTGACACATGCCGGTGATCTTCGTTTAACGTGCGCCAGGTTGGCTGAAAATCGCCCCTCTGGTCACCTCATCACACCGGGGAGTACACCCGCTCGACCTTCTGCGTTCCGTTGAGCGTGCGGTACGACCGGGCCCACTTCGCCGAGGCGCCCGGCTTCCTGCGGTCGGAGAGCACGAAGTAGTCCATCTGCGAGCGCTCGGTGGTCACGTCCAGCACGCCGTACCCGTGGTGGTCCATGTCCAGCCAGTGCACGTGGCTGTTGGCCGCCTTGATCGCCGCGGCGGCGACGGCCGACGCCGTGTTCGCCGGGACGCGCAGGATGTCGTCGAGGTTGTCGGAGGTCACCGAGGTGACGACGAACTCCGTCGCCGCGGACGGCGACTTGGGGTAGGTGGCTGCCGTGACCGGCACGTCGTTGGCCCACGCCATGTGGATGTCGCCGGTGAGGAAGACGGTGTTGCGGACGGCCCGCTCCTGGAGGTGGGCCAGCAGCTCCCGCCGGTCGTCGGTGTACCCGTCCCACTGGTCGACGTTGATCGCGATCCCCCCGGTCGGCAGGCCCAGCAGCTCGGCCACCGGCTTGAGCAGGTGCGCGGGGAGCGAGCCGAAGGCGACCGGCGAGATCATCACCGAGGTGCCGACCAGCCGCCAGGTCGCGTCCGAGGAGGCCAGCCCGGCCTTCAGCCAGTCCAACTGGGCGCGGCCGGTGATCGTGCGCTCCGGGTCGTCGACCTTGCCGCTGCCCGTGCCGACCTGCTGGGAGCGGAACGAGCGCAGGTCGAGCAGGTGCAGGTCGGCGAGCTTGCCGTAGCGCAGGCGCCGGTAGACCGTGCCCTCGGCGGAGGTGCGCACCGGCATCCACTCGAAGTAGGCCCGCTTCGCCGCGGCCATCCGGGAGGCCCAGTCGCCCTCCGTGCCCGGGGTGTGGTTGTCGGCGCCGTCCGACCACGTGTCGTCGGCGAACTCGTGGTCGTCCCAGATGGCGATCACCGCGTGGGCCGCGTGCAGCGCCTGGAGGTCCGGGTCCGTCTTGTACGTGGCGTGCCGCAGCCGGTAGTCGGAGAGGGTGACCGTCTCGTGGCGGGGCTCGTGCGGGCGCAGGACGCGGTCGGTCTTCGGGTAGGAGCCGGAGCCGTACTCGTATATGTAGTCGCCGAGGTGGAGGACCGCGTCGAGGTCGGTGCGGGCGGCCAGGTGGCGGTAGGCGGCGAAGTAGCCCGCCTCCCAGTTCGCGCACGACACGACGCCGAACCGGACGCCCGGCGTGGCGTCGTCGTACCCGGGTGTGGTGCGGGTCCGCCCGACCGGCGACAGGACGGCGGCACCGGCGCCGTCGTCCGCACCGGCCGCGAAGCGGAACCAGTACGGCGTGGCCGGGCGCAGGCCGCGCACGTCCACCTTCACGGTGTGGTCGGTGGCGGCGCTCGCGGTGACCGCTCCCCGGGCGGTGATCCGGGTGAACCCCCGGTCCTCGGCGACCTCCCATCTCACCTCGGTGTCGGCGCCCTTGCCGGAACCGGGCGCGGCGTCGGGTGAGGGGGTCACCCTGGTCCAGAGCAGGATGCCGTCGGGCAGCGGGTCGCCGGAGGCGACCCCGTGGAGGAAGGCGGGGGCGGAGGTGGCGGCGGCGGCGGGGGAGGCGGCCGTGGAGACGAGCGCGGGCGCGGCGACGGCCGTGATGGCGGCGGCCTTGACGACGGTGCGGCGGCTGGGAGCCGCGGTGCGAATGAGGTTTCGACTGGTCACGGCGGAGCAGATTACCCATCGCATTACTGTTCAGTACGCAACAAATGCCTTTGTTTGGCGGGAAGTTGCCATCCGCTCGCCTTGTGTCCGTCGAATGGACGGCTCGTCCTCAGGGGAACGGGTTGTTCACCGGATCCGGGCGGCGGGGCGCGTGCCTCGGCGTCCGACGTGACGGATGTGGCGCTGCGAGGTCCGTATCGGCCGGGCGGGGTCGATCGCGGCGCTGACCGGGACACGCGAGAGCGGGCGAACCCGTCGGGTTTCGCACGCTCTTCGGTGTGCGGTCGTCGTCCGAGCCGCCGGCAGGCTCAGGCCTTGCCTTCCGTGACGGCCGAGCAGTACTTCCAGGGCCCTCCGCCGACGGCTAGCCCCCGCCGTCGGCACTCGCGGTCCGTCCGCGCGGGGCCGGTTCCCCCCCGACCTCGATGTCGGCTCCCTTGCCGGAACCGGACGAGGCGTCGGGCGAGGGGGCCGCCGAGGTGGAGCGGGATCCCGTCCGGCAGCGGGCCGCCGGAGGCGCCTGCGCGGGAGGAGGCGGGGGAGTGTCCGCGACGGCGGCGGCGGCCCCGAGGCGGGCGCGGCCCGGCGGGGACGCGACGGCCTTGACGACGCTGCGGCGGCCGGGGGCGGTGCGAGTGAGGACTCGACGTGTCGCGGATGCCCAGCCGCGCTGCCGGGTGGAGCGTTCGGCGGGCGACTCCTCCGAGCCGCCCGCCTGTCGGCCGGGATCCGTGCCTGGTCGACCTCGCCGACGCCGAGCCTCACCGGCGGTCATTCGGCGAGGTCATGGTGCGGCGAGGTCGATGTCAGGCGACGCCGCCCTGCTTGGTGGCGCAGTACTCCTCGCGGCCGTCCGCTCCGTCCTTCAGACAGACGCGCACGGTCACCTTGGTGCCCTCGGGGATGTCCCAGCTGCCACTGCCGCAGCTGTTGTCCGCGCCGTTGGCGTCCTGGACCACTCGCCGGTAGCTACCGGTCGAGGTGGTGTAGAGGAGCTCGCCGTGGACCCTCTTGCCGTCCGCCCGGGTGTCGCAGACGTCGAGGCGGTCGCCGTTGGAGACGAACTTGGCCCACCCGCCCCAGCCGGCGTCGTTCGTGTAGGCGATGGCGTCCGTGCCGGCCATGGCCGGGCTCACGCCCATCAGGAACGCGGCGCCCGCGGCGGCGGCCACGACGGCTCCCCGCTTCTTCATCCTGGTGTTGACGCGCATGACTGCATCCCTCCCGTTTTCCTGTTCAGATGATCATGCGGAAAGGATCTTTCTCCCAACCCCGTGGCCTGTCAACCGAGTTGCGGCCGCCCGGCCCGGGTGGGGTCGGGGAACACGGCCGAAAAACAGCGGGAGGGGGAGGCGCGGCCGCCACGGCCCCGCCTCCCCCTCCCGGGGGTACGCCTCTGGTCAGCCCTTCAGGGCCTTCTCCATCGCCGTGGTGAACTCGGCCGCCGTCATCGGCGCGTTCTTGCCGTTCGCGTCCGTCACCGGCTTGCCGTCCATCTTCAGGGTCGGGGTGCCCTTGACGCCGCTCTTGTCGAACGCCGCGGACATCTTCAGCGCCCAGGCGTCGAAGGTGCCCTCCTCGACGTTCTTCTCGAACGCGGCGTTGTCCTTCAGTGCCGGGACCGTCTGGGCGACCTTCAGGAGGTAGGAGTCCTTGCCGAACTCGTCCGCCGACTCCTCGGGGTGGAACTTCGTCGAGTACATCGCCGACTTGAACTCCATGAACGCTTCGGGGCTCACGTCGAGGGCCGCGCCGAGGGCGGACAGGGCGTTCTTGGAGCCCTCGCCGGTGGCGACGTCGTCGATGAAGGTGGCGCCCACGAACTGGACCTTGTACTTGCCCGCCTCGACGTCCTTCTCGATGGCCGGGCCGACCTGCTGCTCGAACATCGCGCAGACCGGGCAGCGCGCGTCCTCGAAGACCTGGAGCGTCTTCTTCGCGCTCGGCTTGCCGATGACGACGGTGGTGCCGTTCTCGCCCGCCGTGTTCCGCGGAGCCTTCACGTCCTTCACGCCCTTGGCGGCCTCCCAGTGGGAGGGCTTGTTGGCCTGGACGACGGCGTAGCCGATGCCGCCGGCGAGGGCGAGCGCGGCCAGGACCGAGACGCCGACGGTGATCTGCCGACGCGCCTTGTCCCGCTTGGCCTGGCGCTCCCGCTCCTGCCGGAGCCGTTCGCGGGCCGCCGCCTTGTTGACCTGCTTGTTGCGTGCGCTCATGGTGATGTCTTCTCCGTGTGTGGGGGTGGTCGTGTCCGAGGGGGTGTGTCAGGCCGTGGCGGCCCGGCACGGTGGTCCCCTCCGCCCGACGGAGTGCACCAGCAGCCGGTGGTACGCGGCGGTGAGCGGGCGGGCGCCGGCGCGCGGCGCCCGGCGGGGCGCGAGCCCCCGGGCCGAGGCCACCGCCCAGGCCACCAGCAGCGGGCGGAACGTGGACACCGCCACCGCGCGCAGCACCCGGGCCAGCGCCGCCTCGCCCCGCCGCAGCCACGCCGCCGCGAGCAGCCCCACCGAGACGTGCGCGGCGAGCAGCAGCCACGGCACCGACGGGTCGGCGGAGTGCAGGAGCGCGGCCGCCGCCGTCTCGGGGACGGTGGCCCCCGCCAGGGGAGTGCCCACGGCGTCACCGCACAGCACGTCGACGCCGACCGCGCGCAGCGAGCCGGCGACCGGCCCGCCGGAGAGGCCGTAGCAGGCGTGCTGGCCCGCGGTGAACGCGGTGTCCGCGGCCAGCTCCAGGGGGACGAGCAGCCCCGCTATGGGCCGGAACCCGCGCTCCGGGCCGGCGAGCGCGTAGGCGACGGCGAACACCCCGGCGGCGACGAGCAGCACCGCGGTCAGCGGGAGCGGGACACGGGACAGCAGCACGTGGGAGGCGGCGGACAGCGTCACGACCAGAGCCGTGAAGATCGCTGCCCGCGCCCCCCTCAGCTGGGTCCCGGCCATGTCGTCCATCGTCCGAGAGTGTGCCACGCGCCGCTGTAAGGGGCCCCTAAAAGGCGGCGGTCAACGAAGTCCCGGAATGCGACCGTTACGGAAGAGGTCGACGAAGATCCGGTGGTCGGTCCGCGCCCGGGCCCCGTAGGCGTGGGCGAAGTCGACCAGCATCTCCGCGAACCCCTCCTCGTCCGCGGCGATCGCCGCGTCGATGGCCCGCTCCGTGGAGAACGGCACCAGCGAGTGGCCGCTCTCGTCGTCCGCGGCCGCGTGCATCGCCGCGGCGGCCCGCCCCAGGTCGGCGACGGTCGCGGCCGTCTCGTCGGGGTCGTCCACGTCCGACCAGTCCAGGTCGACGGCGTACGGGGAGACCTCCGCGACCAGCTGGCCGGCGCCGTCCAGCTCCGTCCAGCCCAGCCACGGGTCGGCGTGCGCCTGGAGGGCCCGCTGCGAGATGACCGTGCGGTGGCCCTCGTGGTGGAAGTAACCGCGCACCGCCGGGTCGGTCACGTGCCGGGAGACCGCCGGGACCTGCCCCTGCTTCATGTAGATCACGACGTCGTTCTCCAGGGCGTCGCTGTTGCCCTCCAGCAGGATGTTGTACGAGGGCAGCCCGGCCGAGCCGATGCCGATGCCGCGCCGCCCCACCACGTCCTTCACCCGGTAGGAGTCGGGGCGGCCCAGGCTCGACGGCGGCAGCGTCTCCAGGTACCCGTCGAAGGCGTCCAGCACCTTGTAGCGGGTGGCCGCGTCCAGGTCGACCGCCCCGCCGCCGGCCGAGAAGCGGCGCTCGAAGTCCCGGATCTCCGTCATGGTGGCGAGCAGGCCGAAGCGGGTGAGCGCGCGGGCCTCGTGCAGGGCGTCCAGGAGCGGGCCCTGCGCGGTCCGCAGCGTGAACGGCGGGGCCTCCTCGTCGCGGGCCCCGGTCGCCAGGGCGTGGATCCGCTCCCGGTAGGCGGCGGCGCACAGCCGCACCAGCTCGGTGATCTGCCCGTCGCTGAACGCCTTGGCGTACCCGAGGAGGGCCAGGGACGCGGCGAGGCGCTTGAGGTCCCAGGTGAAGGGGCCGACGTACGCCTCGTCGAAGTCGTTGACGTTGAAGACGAGCCGGCCGTGGGCGTCCATGTACGTGCCGAAGTTCTCCGCGTGCAGGTCGCCGTGGATCCACACCCGGCTGGTCCGCTCGTCCAGGAACGGGCCGCCCTCCCGCTCCTCACCCTCCAGGTCGGCGTAGAACAGGCACGCGGCGCCCCGGTAGAACGCGAACGCGGAGTGCGCCATCTTCCGGAACTTGACCCGGAAGGCCGCCGGATCCGCCGCCAGCAGCTCCCCGAAGGCGGTGTCGAACACGGAGAGGATCTGCTCGCCGCGCTCGTGGGCGGTGGACTGCGGGACCGGCATCGTCGGGTGCCTCCTGACGCGCGCACGCCGCTCGATGGCGTGCATGACAAATCGGACGGGTCGTACCGTCCGATCAACGCGCGGAGGCGCCCGCGAGTGCCCGGGCCGCGTCCCGCGCCGGGCGCCCGTTGTCGGCGCGGAGTCGTAGACTTCCCAGCTGTCCCCCCGTCTGCCGACGCTCCCCGCCCCCGGAGGCCGCAACCGTGTCGAAGCCGCCGTTCACGCACCTGCACGTCCACACCCAGTACTCGCTGCTGGACGGTGCCGCGCGGCTCAAGGACATGTTCGCCGCCTGCAACGAGATGGGCATGACCCACATCGCCATGAGCGATCACGGCAACCTCCACGGGGCGTACGACTTCTTCCACTCGGCGAAGAAGGCGGGGGTCACCCCGATCATCGGCATCGAGGCGTACGTCGCCCCCGAGTCGCGCCGCAACAAGCGCAAGGTCCAGTGGGGCCAGCCGCACCAGAAGCGGGACGACGTCTCCGGTTCCGGTGGCTACACGCACAAGACGATCTGGGCGGCGAACGCCACCGGCCTGCACAACCTCTTCCGGCTCTCCTCCGACGCGTACAAGGAGGGCTGGCTGCAGAAGTGGCCGCGCATGGACAAGGAGACCATCGCCCAGTGGTCGGAGGGGCTGATCGCCTCCACCGGCTGCCCCTCCGGCGAACTCCAGACCCGACTGCGCCTCGGCCAGTTCGACGAGGCCCTGAAGTCCGCCTCCGAGTACCAGGACATCTTCGGCAAGGACCGGTACTTCCTGGAGCTGATGGACCACGGCATCGAGATCGAGCGCCGCGTCCGCGACGGCCTGCTGGAGATCGGCAAGAAGCTCGGCATCCCGCCGCTGGTCACCAACGACTCCCACTACACCTACGCGCACGAGGCCGGCGCGCACGACGCGCTGCTCTGCATCCAGACCGGCAAGAACCTCTCCGACCCCGACCGCTTCAAGTTCGACGGCACCGGCTACTACCTCAAGTCGACCGACGAGATGTACGCCATCGACTCCTCGGACGCCTGGCAGCAGGGCTGCGCCAACACGCTCCTGGTCGCCGAGCAGGTCGACACCGCCGGCATGTTCGAGAAGCGCGACCTCATGCCGAAGTTCGACATCCCCGAGGGCCACACCGAGGTCACCTGGTTCAAGGAGGAGGTCCGGCGCGGCATGGAGCGCCGCTTCCCCGGCGGCATCCCGGAGGACCGCCAGCGGCAGGTCGACTACGAGATGGACGTCATCATCCAGATGGGGTTCCCGGGGTACTTCCTCGTCGTCGCGGACTTCATCATGTGGGCGAAGAACCAGGGCATCGCGGTGGGCCCCGGCCGTGGCTCGGCGGCCGGCTCGATCGTCGCGTACGCGATGGGCATCACCGACCTCGACCCCATCCCGCACGGCCTGATCTTCGAGCGGTTCCTCAACCCCGAGCGCGTCTCCATGCCCGACGTCGACATCGACTTCGACGAGCGCAGGCGCGTCGAGGTGATCCGCTACGTGACGGAGAAGTACGGCGCCGACAAGGTCGCCATGATCGGCACGTACGGCACCATCAAGGCCAAGAACGCGATCAAGGACTCCGCGCGCGTGCTGGGCTACCCGTACGCCATGGGTGACCGCATCACCAAGGCCATGCCCGCCGACGTCCTCGGCAAGGGCATCCCGCTCTCCGGCATCACCGACCCCTCCCACCCCCGGTACTCGGAGGCGGGCGAGGTCCGGTCGATGTACGAGAACGAGCCGGACGTGAAGAAGGTCATCGACACCGCGCGGGGCGTCGAGGGCCTGGTCCGCCAGATGGGCGTGCACGCCGCCGGCGTGATCATGTCCAGCGAGACCATCACCGACCACGTCCCCGTCTGGGTCAGGCACACCGACGGCGTCACCATCACGCAGTGGGACTACCCGAGCTGCGAGTCGCTCGGCCTGCTGAAGATGGACTTCCTCGGCCTGCGCAACCTCACGATCATGGACGACGCCGTCAAGATGGTGAAGGCCAACAAGGGGATCGACATCGATCTCCTGAGCCTGCCCCTCGACGACCCGACGACCTTCGAGCTGCTCCAGCGCGGCGACACCCTCGGCGTCTTCCAGTTCGACGGCGGCCCCATGCGGTCCCTGCTGCGGCTGATGAAGCCCGACAACTTCGAGGACATCTCCGCCGTCTCGGCCCTCTACCGGCCGGGCCCGATGGGCATGAACTCCCACACGAACTACGCGCTCCGCAAGAACGGCCAGCAGGAGATCACCCCGATCCACCCGGAGCTGGAGGAGCCGCTCCGGGAGGTCCTCGGCGTCACCCACGGCCTCATCGTCTACCAGGAGCAGGTCCAGAAGGCCGCCCAGATCATCGCCGGGTACTCGCTCGGCGAGGCCGACATCCTCCGCCGCGTCATGGGCAAGAAGAAGCCCGAGGAGCTGGCGAAGAACTTCACGATCTTCCAGGCCGGCGCCAAGAAGAACGGCTACAGCGACGAGGCCATCCAGGCGCTGTGGGACGTGCTGGTCCCCTTCGCCGGCTACGCCTTCAACAAGGCCCACTCCGCCGCGTACGGACTCGTCTCCTACTGGACGGCGTACCTCAAGGCCAACCACCCCGCCGAGTACATGGCGGCGCTGCTCACCTCGGTCAAGGACGACAAGGACAAGTCGGCGGTCTACCTCAACGAGTGCCGCCGCATGGGGATCAAGGTCCTCCCGCCCAACGTCAACGAGTCCGAGTCCAACTTCGCCGCCCAGGGCGACGACGTGATCCTCTTCGGTCTCTCCGCCGTGCGGAACGTCGGCACGAACGTCGTCGAGTCGATCATCAAGTGCCGCAAGGCGAAGGGGAAGTACTCCTCCTTCCCCGACTTCCTCGACAAGGTCGAGGTCGTCGTCTGCAACAAGCGCACCGTCGAGTCGCTGATCAAGGCCGGCGCCTTCGACGAGATGGGACACACCCGCAAGAGCCTCGTCGCCCACCACGAGCCGATGATCGACAACGTGGTCGCGGTCAAGCGGAAGGAGGCCGAGGGGCAGTTCGACCTCTTCGGCGGGATGGGCGAGGAGGGCGCCGACGAGCCCGGCTTCGGCCTGGACGTGGAGTTCTCCGACATCGAGTGGGAGAAGTCCTACCTGCTCGCCCAGGAGCGCGAGATGCTCGGCCTCTACGTCTCCGACCACCCGCTCTTCGGCATCGAGCACGTCCTGTCGGACAAGACCGACGCCGCGATCTCCCAGCTGACGGGCGGGGAGCACTCCGACGGCGCGGTCGTCACCATCGGCGGCATCATCTCCGGCCTCCAGCGGAAGATGACCAAGCAGGGCAACGCCTGGGCCATCGCCACCGTCGAGGACCTGGCCGGCTCCATCGAGTGCATGTTCTTCCCGGCCACCTACCAGCTGGTCTCCACCCAGCTGGTCGAGGACACGGTCGTCTTCGTCAAGGGCCGCCTCGACAAGCGCGAGGACGTCCCCCGGCTGGTCGCCATGGAGCTGATGGTCCCCGACCTCTCCTCGGCGGGCACCAACGCGCCGGTCGTCCTCACCATCCCGACCGTGAAGGTCACGCCGCCCATGATCAGTCGCCTCGGGGAGATCCTCAGCCACCACAAGGGGAACACCGAGGTGCGGATCAAGCTCCAGGGCCCGCGCAAGACCACCGTGCTCCGCCTCGACCGGCACCGGGTCCAGCCCGACCCGGCCCTCTACGGCGATCTGAAGGTCCTCCTCGGCCCGTCCTGCCTGGCCGGCTGAGCGGCCCCGCCGCTTCCGCGCGGGCGGTCGGCCGTACGTACCGGCCCTTCGCGATGCCGGCCCGTCGCGATGCCGGCCCTCGCGCCGCCACCCGTCGCGATGCCGGCCGTACGCACCGGTCCGGCCCGCCGCCGGCCCTCGCCGGGCCGGTGCGCCGCCACCCGCCGCCGTCACACGGAAGGGGCGCGCCCGTCGTCACGGGCGCGCCCCTTCCGTATGACCCGTGACCCTCCGGTCACACGGTCACACGGTCACCGCGTCAGTTGTGACCGAACCTCTTCTGCCGGCCCTTCTGCGCGACGTCCGCCGGCGTCACCGACGTCGCCCGCTGCTCCGTCTGCCGCTCCATCGAGGTGTCGCGGGACTGCTGGGTGCCGCGCTCCGCCGGGGACTGCTGGCGATCGGACTTCCTGTGCTTGGCCATGGTGGTGCCTCCTGTGGGATGTGGGGGCCAGGACCGCGACCAGACTCACATACCGGTATGGAGCGCGCATTTTGGATCATTGCCGACCGTAGCCGCCCCCTCCCCGCAGGGGAGCGGCCGTAGTCAGGAGGCGTCGGAGGCACTACGGTGAGGCGCCACGCCGATGATCGCGCTCCGGCCGTCAGGATCCGGACAGTCGGGCAGACTCGAAGGAAACCCGAAGCAACTCCGATCCCGAGGTTCCCGAAAGAGGGTGGAACACGTGGACCGCTGCGTCGTGCTCGTGGACGCCGGCTATCTGCTCGGCGCCGCCGCCAGCCTCCTCGCCGGGGAACCGGCCCGCTCCCGGATCACCGTCGACCACGCCGCCCTCATCCGCGGACTGCGCGAAGGGGCCGAGGCCGACACCGCGCAACCGCTGCTGCGCATCTACTGGTTCGACGGCGCCCCCGACCGCGTCCCCCAGCCGGAGCACCGCAGGCTCCGCGTGATGCCGCGCGTGACCGTCCGGCTCGGCGCCCTGACCCGCAGCGACGGCCGCTGGGCGCAGAAGGGCGTCGACGCCGCCATGCACGCCGAACTCACGGAACTGGCCCGCAACCGCGCCTGTTCCGACGTCGTGCTCGTCACCGGCGACGGCGACCTGCTGCCCGGCCTGATGTCCGCCAAGGAACACGGCGTCGCCGTCCACCTCTGGGCCGTCCAGGCCGCCGACGGCGACTACAACCAGTCCGAGGACCTCGTCGCCGAGGCCGACGAGCGACGCGTCCTCGACCGCGCCTGGATCACCCGCGCCGTCCGGGCCAAGGACCTCACCGGCCCCTGCGCCCCGCCGCCCGTCCCGCGCCCCGAGATCGCCGCCATCCTCGCCGCGCCCCTGCCCGAGGCGGCCCTCGCCGCCGCGGAACGCGCCTCCGACGCCGCCCCCCGCCCGCACACCGACGCCGCCCCGCCCGCCTCCGCCGCGCCACCCGTCCCCGTCCCCGCTCCCGCCGCGCCGCCCGCCGGCCCGGCCGACGGCACGGCCCCCGCCGGCCCCGCCGGCGGCCACCAGGTGGCCGCGCCCTCCGGCGCGTCACGCGTCGTCCCCACCCCCAAGGACCTGGCGGGTCTGCGCGCCCCCGCCCACCAGCCCGCCCAGCCGTCCACCGGACCGGCCAACGCCACCCTGCGCTGGTCTTCCGACCGCGGCTGGATCGACCGCCCCGGCGGACCCGTGGGCGAACCGCCCGAGACCGCGTCCCTGCCCACCCTCGCCCAGCTCACCAGCGCGGAGCAGCGCTGGGCGGACCGGGAGGAGGACATCACCACCGTCGGCGGCGACCCCTTCGAGGTCGGCCAGGTCTTCGCCCGCCGCTGGATGGAGCGCCTCCCCGAGCAGTGCCACGTCCAGAAGCTCTCCGCGATGTACCCGCGCATCCCGCACCGCATCGACGGGGAACTGCTCCGGTACGCCGCCCGCTTCGGCCTCCTCGCGCACAAGGACGACCAGATCGACGAGCACGACCGGTACGCGATCCGGGCCGGTTTCTGGCGCGAGATCGACGTGCGCGCCGCGGCCGGAAACCCCGCGGCGGGGGAGTAGCGGCGGGCGTGGCGGGCCGCGCAGCACCGCCCCGGGCGCGATCCGGGGTCCGGGACCCCTTAGGCTCATCCCTCGTGAGTACGGTGTGCGTGGTGCGGGATCTGGTGAAGACGTACCCCGCCGCGCGCGGCGGCCGAGGCAGGCCCGCGACACCCGAGGTCCGGGCCACCGACGGGGTCAGCCTGGACGTGCGGGGCGGGGAGATCTTCGGGCTGCTCGGCCCCAACGGCGCCGGCAAGTCCACCCTCGTGCGCCAGCTCACCGGACTGATGCGCCCGGACTCGGGCACCGTCGAGGTGCTCGGCCACGACCTGGTCCGCCACCCCGACCGCGCCGCCCGCCTCATCGGCTACCTCGGTCAGGAGTCCACCGCCCTCGACGAGCTGACCGTCGGCCTGGCCGCCGAGACCACCGGCCGGCTGCGCGGCCTCACCGCCCGTGACGCGCGGGCCGAGCGCGACGCCGTCCTCGCCGAACTGGGGCTCGGGGAGCTCGCCTCGCGACCCCTCAAAAGGCTCTCCGGCGGACAGCGCCGGCTCGCCTGCTTCGCCGCGGCGCTCGTCGGCGAGCGGCCCCTGCTCGTCCTCGACGAGCCGACCGCCGGCATGGACCCGATCGCGCGCCGCGCCGTCTGGGCCGCCGTCGACCGGCGCCGCGCCGAGCACGGCGCGACGGTGGTGCTCGTCACCCACAACGTCATCGAGGCCGAGACGGTCCTGGACCGCGTCGCCGTCCTGGAGCGCGGCCGGGTCATCGCGTGCGACACCCCCGCCGGGCTGAAGGAACGCGTGGCCGGCGAGGTGCGCGTCGATCTCGTGTGGCGGGAGCGGGCACCGCTGGAGGTGCCCGAGGTGGCGGCGCTGCGGGCGTCCGCCCACGAGTCGGGGCGCCGCTGGGTGCTGCGGCTGGCCCCGGACGAGGCGCGGGCCGCGGTGGCCGCGGTCACGGGAGGCGCGGCGTTCGCCGCGCTCGACGACTTCACCCTGGCGACGCCGAGCCTGGAGGACGTCTACCTGGCACTCGGCGGCGAGGCGAAGGGGCTGGTCAAGTCATGAACGCGCGAGGGCGGGACGGGCGGCCCGGCCAGGGCGTCGGCAGCGAGGACAGGAGCTGGGAACGGTGAGCACTCTGCCAGTGGAGGCGCTCTCGACGGGGGTCGTCCGGTCGTCCGCCGCGGGGGCGGGCGAGCGCCGGGAGGCGCCCCTCGCGCCCCGCGCCCGGCTGCTGCCGGCGCTCGCGGCCGTGTACCGGGCGCAGCTGTCCCGGGCGCGGGTCGCCCGGATCCCGCTGCTGTTCGTGGCGACGTTCCAGTCCGTCGGGATCATGGTCCTGATGCGGGGCGTCGTCGACGGCGGCGCGGAGGCACGCGCGGTCGTCGCGGGGTCGTCCGTCCTCGTCGTGGCGTTCGTCGCGCTGAACCTCCTCGCCCAGTACTTCGGCCAGCTGCGCGCGAGCGGCGGCCTCGACCACTACGCCACGCTGCCGGTACCGCCCGCGGCGGTGGTGCTGGGCGCCGCCGGGGCGTACGCCTCCTTCACGGTGCCCGGCACGGTCGTCACCGCCGTCGCCGGGTCGCTCCTGTTCCAGCTGCCCCTCACGCACCTGTGGGTGCTGGTGGCGGTGGTCCCGCTCTCCGGGGCGGCCCTCTCGGGGCTCGGCGCCGCGCTCGGACTGCTCGCCCCGCGCCAGGAGCTCGCCACCCTGCTCGGCCAGCTCGGGATGTCGGCCGCGCTGCTGCTCGGCGTCCTGCCCGCGGACCGGCTGCCCGGTCCGATCGGGTGGGCGCGGGACCTGCTGCCGTCGACGTACGGGGTGGAGGCGCTGGCCCGCACCTTCGACGCCCGCCCCGACTGGGGCGCGGTCGCCCTCGACCTCTCCGTGTGCGCGGTCGTCGGGGTGGCCTCGCTCGCCGCGGCCACCTGGGCGTACCGCCGGGCGGCCGTCCGGTGAGGCGGCGCCGTACCGCGCCTGGCACGATGACAGCGTGACCGCACCCCTTCCCCCGTCCCAGCAGCCCGCGAGTGAGCACGTGCCGAACGACACCCCCAGCACTCCGCCGCACGGCGACGCGCCCGGCGGTCCCGCCGCGTGGCCGCAGCGCTCCCCGGCCCCGTCCCCGCACCCGTACGCGAAGGACGAGGAAGCGGCACCGGACGCGGCCACGGAGGTGCGGCAGGGGGCCGTGGTGCTGCTCGCGGTGGCGGTCGCGGGGTTCGCGCTGGGCCTGCTGTGGCTGTGGCTGGCGCCGCGCATCCCGCTGGTGTCGGACGGTACGGCCGTCCTGCTGACGGACTCCGAGGGCGAGGGCGCGGTCGGCACGGACGGCGTGTTCCTGCTGCTCGGCCTGGCGTTCGGCGCGGTCAGCGCGCCGGCCGTCTTCCTCCTCCAGCGCCGCGGCGGCATCGCGGTGGTCGTGGGCCTGGCCCTGGGCGGTGTGCTCGGCTCCGTCCTGGGCTGGGGCACGGGTACCCTCCTCGGCCCGACGCACGACGTGGTGGCGCGCGCGCGGGCGGTCGGCGAGGGCGTCACCTTCGACGCGCCGCTCGAACTCCACGCGTACGGCGTGCTGCTGGCGTGGCCGGTCGCGGCGATGGCCGTCCACCTGGCGCTCACGGCGCTCTTCACCCCCCGTGACCCCGAGCCGGAATGGGACCTCGTCCCGCACGGCCCGGCCCTTCACGCGCCCACTGCGCAGGGGACCACTCCGCCGGGGACCACGCCGCACGGGCCCGCGCCCCACGGGTCGACGCCGCCGTCCGGTCCCGGCGCCCCGCCGTCCGGCTCCGGCGCCTGACCCGAGCCGTCCGGCCGAGCGCGCCGGCGCCCCGCGCACGGCGCGCCGTCCGCGGCGCACGCCGGGAGCGCCGGGGCGTCAGAGGCGGCCGACGGGGGCGAGGACGGCGCCGGTCAGCCTGGCGAGGTCCGCCGGGGCCAGCTCCACCTCAAGGCCGCGCCGCCCCGCCGACACGCAGATCGTCTCGTGCCGCGACGCCGACGCGTCCAGGACCGTCGGCAGCCGCTTGCGCTGCCCCAGTGGCGAGATGCCGCCCCGGACGTACCCGGTCGTCCGCTCGGCGGCCGCCGGGTCGGCCATCGCCGCGCGCTTGCCGCCCACGGCGGCGGCGAGCGCCTTCAGGTCCAGCTGGCCCGCCACGGGAACCACCGCGACCGTGAGGGCCCCGTCGACGTCGGCGACCAGGGTCTTGAAGACCCGGTCGGGGGAGACCCCGAGTGCCTCGGCCGCCTCCTCGCCGTATGACGGCGCCGCCGGGTCGTGCGCGTACTCGTGCACGGTGAAGGGCGTCCCCGCGGCCGTCAGGGCCACCGTCGCCGGGGTGCCGCCCGTCTGCTTCCTGGTCTTCTTCGCCATGTTCCGTCCCCATCCCCGTCCGTCGGTCCGCACCGCTCCGCCGCCCGCCGCTCAGGGCCCGACCTCCGCCGCTCCGCCGTCCGCCGGTCCGTGCCCGACCTCCGCCGTCCGCCGGTCCGTCGGCCCGCGCTCGTCGGCGCCGTCAGTTGGGGCTCGTCGGAGCCCGCGTCAGGTCGACCGCCGGCAGCGAGGGCAGGTGGCGCAGCACCGCCGTCTCGGCGCGCAGCAGGCGCAGCTCCTCACGCAGCCGGGTCGCCGTGTCGGGCGCCTGCAGCAGCCGCTGCTTCGACGGCGTGTCCAGTACCGCGGCCGCGGCCACCAGGTACGACACGACCGACGGCTCGTCGGGCAGTTCCGCGCCGGTCGCCAGGGACCGCTCGCGGGCCCCCGCCAGCCGCTTCTGGTACGAGCGGAAGGCCCGCAGCACCCCCTCGGCGAGCGCGCCCGCGCCCTCGCCCTGCCGCTCCTCCAACTCCTCCAGCTCCGCCATGAGGTACGGGCCGCTCGTGTCGACGGACACCAGCCGCACCCGGGTCGTGCCGGTCGCCAGCACCTCGAAGCCGCCGTCCGGCCGCTCCCGGATGGTCGCCGCGTCGGCGACGCACCCGACGCTGTGGAACGCCCGGGCGGGGTCGGGGCCGAATCCCGCGGCGGGGCCCTTCTCCGGCAGCGTCGTCTGGTCGGGCAGCCCCGGCGCCGTCGGCGCCACCTCGTGGCCGTCGCGGATCGCGACGACGGCGAAGCGGCGCGGCTGCGAGTCGTCGGTCTTGAGGAGCTCGCGCATCATGGCGCGGTAGCGCTCCTCGAAGACGTTCAGCGGCATCACGAGGCCGGGGAAAAGCACCGCGTTCAGCGGGAAGAGGGGCAGGCGAGCGGTGGTCACAGCGCTCAAGCGTAATGGCCGCGGCTCCGGGCCCGTCCGGCCGTCCACGCTCCGGTACCGCCGCGCCACCGCGGCGTGCCCCGCTCCGGTACCGCCGCGCCGCCCGACGAGCCCCGCTCGGACACCGCCGCGCCGCCCCGCGCGCCGCCTCAGCGCACCCGGCGCACGCTCGCGCGCCGCACCAGGTCGCGCGCCTCCAGGAACCGGCCCAGCGGATCCACGCCGTCGCCGCCGGAGCCGACCGCCGCCCACGGGAACGTCGTCGCCCGCGCCCCGATCAGCCGGAACTGCTCCAGCGCCGCCCCCCAGCGCCCCCGCGCCATCAGCACGTACGCCAGCAGGTTGCGCACCTCGGCCGTCCAGGCGTCGCCCACCGGGTGGCGGGCGGACAGCTCGATCGCCAGGTCCGCCGCCGCGTCGATCCGCGCCGCCGGGACCCCGCCCGTGCCGCCGGCCACCAGCTGGGCGTGGGCGGCGCGCAGCGGCAGCGCGCGCACGAGGGAGTCGGGCAGCGCGTCGAGCGCGGCCGCCTCGGCGAAGTCGAAGCACGCGTCGTGGGAGCCGTACCAGCGCGCCGAGAGGTACTCCAGGGCCGCCACGTGGCAGCCGTGGTGGTGCGGGGACCGGCGGACCGCCTGCTCCCACAGCGCCTCGAAGAGCGCGTCGGCGGCGTGGCCGCCGCGCGCGTGGTCCAGGGCGATCCGCCACGGCACGGGGTCGCGGGGCGCGGCCTCGGCCGCCGCGTGGACCACCGGCTCCACCTCCCGCAGCCGCTCGGCGCGGGCCGGCGAGGCCCAGGCCCGGTCGACGGCGAGCTGCGCGACGACGAGCAGCGCGTCCGGGTCGTCCGGGGTCCGCGCGCGCCACTGCGTCAGCCAGTCCCCGCGACTGTGGGCGAACGCGGCGAGCCGCACGGCGTACCGGTCGCGCCACTCCCACTCGGCGGCGGCGCGGGTGGCGGCGAGCAGCCGGGCGGCCGGAATGTGGTTGCCGAGCGCGGCGGCCACCAGCGCCGGGCCGAGCCTGTCGTCCGGTGCGTCCAGCAGCACGGAGCCGTCCGGCGGCAGCCCGTCGCGGGGCGGCGTGCCGGGCCGGACCGTGCGCGCGGAGCCCATCAGGGCGCGGAGCAGAGACATGGTGCCGCCCATTGAAAACCGCAGGTGGGAGCGGCGCCAGAGAGCGGCTGTGAAGCTTTCGTGGCGGCAGGATGGTTGTCCTGACGAACGTCAAGAGGCGGTAAAGAAAGCGGCGGGGTGGACACGGAAGGGGAGAGCGGGCACCGGCCGCGGCCCCGGCCCGGCGTCCGGCGCCCACCAGCGGCGCGTCAGCCGCGCCGCAGCAGCCGGGAGGCGCCCGCCGCCACCGCCGTGGCCAGAATCCACCCCACGAGGATCAGCACCGTCGACACCCACTGCCACCCCGTCGACAGCCGCCAGTAGCCCTCCTGGCCGAGGTTGATCACCGGCACCAGCAGGTCCAGCGCGTACAGCACGGCGTTCCACTGGGGGAACTCGTCCTGCTTGATCGGGACCGGGTCGTAGTACGAGAAGGCCCACGCGCCCGCCGCCCACAGCACCGCCATCCACACCGCGGCCCGGCCGGGACGGTAGCCGTAGGCCACCGTCCAGTCCTGCAGGAAGCCCCACGTCTTCGCGGCGAGCGGCAGCGTCTCGCGGCGGCGCCGCTGCTTGGCCAGCAGCACCTCCCGGGCGTCGGCGTCCTCCCCGCTGCCCCGGAGGACGGCCGCCAGCCGCTCGTACGGCTCCGGGGCGTACTCCGGGGTCGCCGCCGCCACCCACTCCAGGCGCTGAGAGAGCGGGAAGTGGCCGTACGGCACGAGGTTCTCGTACACGAAGCCGCTGATCGCCAGGCCGCCCGGCCCCGGCCAGCTGGCCGCCTCGTCGACCAGGGTGACGACCTTCGCGCCGTTGAGCACCACGCGGCCCTCCTCCGGCCGCTCGGAGGTGAAGCGCAGCTCCGGAGTGACGATCCTGCGCAGCGACAGCTCCTCCCTGCGGGCCGACGTCAGCACGAACCGCGCCTGGTGGAGGTCGATCGCGTCCCCGAACCGCCCGTCGTCCAGCCGCACCCCGCCCCGGCACTCGAAGGGCCGCATCCGCGTGCCCCGCATCGGTGTGTTGACGTCGGCCAGGCCGTACGGCGGCGTCCCGCCGAGGTGGTCGTCCGGGCCTCCCACCGACTCGCTCACCCACGCCCCCGTCAGGTACAGCGTGCGCTCCACGCTGAGCTGCGGGGCGTTCAGCGCCCGCCGCCCCTCGGCGCCGCGCAGGCGGCTGCCGCGCAGACTGAGCGAGACCCCGACCTTCGCGCCCCGCAGGCTCACCTCGCCGTACGTCTCGATCAGCTCGGCCTGGAGGTCCTGCGCCACCGTCAGCCCGTCCGCGACGATGGCCCGGCCGCGCCGGTCCGGCTGGACGTGGATCTGGCTGATCAGCAGGTCGGTGCCTATCTGCGCGTCCGTGAGCCGCACGCCGCGCGCCACCCGGCAGCGCGGCAGGTGCAGGTCGCCCTCCGTGTGCAGGCGGGCCGCCTCCAGCCGGGGCACGGCGCACCCGACGAGGCGCAGCGTGCTGAACCGCGTCTCGGGCAGCACCACCTCGTGTTCGAAGACGCACCCCTGCAGCTCGACGTACGGGTCGACCGTGCCGCCCGCCAGGTCGAGCGTGCCGGTGATCCGCGCCCCGCGCAGCTTCAGCGCCGACACGCGCCCCGCCAGGGCCGGCGGCCCCGACAGCAGCAGCCGGGCCACCACCCGCGCCCGGACGCTCCGCTCCTCGGGCCACGTGCGCGGCGCGAACGGGTCGTCCAGCACCGGATGGCCCGACCGCAGGTCGTACCAGGCGCCGATGCGGAACGCCTGCCACATCCCCAGCTCGGCCGGGGTCAGGTCGCCGGGCAGTTCGTCATCGCGATCGTCCTGCGGCTCGGTCACTGCCGCCCCCTCGCTTTCCCCAGGTCGTACGGCTGTTCTTCCCGCTGAGTGACGGACTGAACGCCAACTGTCAGGTGTGACATCCGACGGGTGGTGTGGCGTGTATCAGCCAGTGATACGGGCGACCGGTACCGCGGAGGCGTCTGCGAGAATTGACCCGTGATCTCACGTATCGATCTGCGCGGCGACGCCCTGCCGACGGGCGGCGCTCTGCGCGACCTGCTCCCCCGTGCCGAGTTCGACGTGGAAGCCGCCCTGGAGAAGGTGCGGCCCATCTGCGAGGCCGTGCACCATCGGGGCGACGCGGCGCTGATCGACTACGCCCAGCGGTTCGACGGGGTCGCCCTCGACCGGGTCCGGGTCCCGGCCGCCGCGCTCACCCGCGCCCTGGAGGAGCTGGATCCGGCCGTCCGCGCGGGCCTGGAGGAGTCCATCCGGCGCGCCCGGATCGTCCACCGCGAGCAGCGCCGCACCACGCACACCACCCAGGTCGTGCCCGGCGGCACGGTCACCGAGAAGTGGGTCCCGGTCGGCCGCGTCGGGCTGTACGCCCCGGGCGGCCGCTCCGTCTACCCCTCGTCCGTGATCATGAACGCCGTCCCGGCGCAGGAGGCGGGCGTCGAGTCGATCGCCCTCGCGTCCCCGCCGCAGAAGGACCACGACGGCCTTCCGCACCCGACCATCCTCGCCGCCTGCGCCCTGCTCGGCGTCGACGAGGTGTACGCCGCGGGCGGCGCCCAGGCCGTCGCCATGTTCGCGTACGGCACGGAGTCCTGCGCCCCCGCCGACATGGTCACCGGCCCGGGCAACATCTGGGTCGCCGCCGCCAAGCGGTACTTCACCGGCCGGATCGGCATCGACACCGAGGCCGGCCCGACGGAGATCGCCGTCCTCGCCGACGACACCGCCGACCCGGCGCACGTCGCCGCCGACCTCATCAGCCAGGCCGAGCACGACCCGCTCGCCGCCGCCGTCCTCGTCACCGACTCCGTCGAGCTGGCCGACGCCGTCGAGAAGGAGCTGGCGCCGCAGGTCGCCGCCACCCGGCACGTCGAGGACCGGATCCTGCCCGCCCTGCGCGGCAGGCAGTCGGCGATCGTGCTGGTCGACGGCGTGGAGGAGGGCCTGCGGGTGGTCGACGCGTACGGCGCCGAGCACCTGGAGGTCCAGACCGCCGACGCCGCGGCCGTCGCCGCGCGCGTGCGCAACGCCGGCGCGATCTTCGTCGGCCCGTGGGCGCCGGTCTCGCTCGGCGACTACTGCGCCGGCTCCAACCACGTCCTGCCCACCGGCGGCTGCGCCTGCCACTCCTCGGGCCTGTCCGTGCAGTCCTTCCTGCGCGGCATCCACATCGTGGACTACACGCGCGACGCCCTCGCCGACGTGGCCCACCACGTGGTGACGCTCGCGGAGGCGGAGGACCTGCCGGCGCACGGCGCGGCGATCAAGGCGAGGTTCGGGTGGAAGGTGCCCCAGCAGTGACGATCCGCATCGACGACCTGCCGATCCGCGACGAGCTGCGCGGCAAGTCCCCCTACGGCGCGCCCCAGCTGGACGTGCCCGTACGCCTCAACACCAACGAGAACCCCTACCCGCTGCCCGAACCCCTGGTCGAGCGGATCGCCGAGCGGGTCCGCGAGGCGGCGCGCGCCCTGAACCGCTACCCCGACCGCGACGCCGTCGAGCTGCGCACCGAGCTCGCCCGCTACCTCACCCGGACCACGGGCCACGAGGTCGGCACGCGCCAGGTGTGGGCGGCGAACGGTTCCAACGAGGTCCTCCAGCAGCTCCTCCAGACCTTCGGCGGCCCGGGCAGGACCGCGATGGGCTTCGAGCCCTCGTACTCCATGCACGGCCTCATCTCGCGCGGCACCGGCACCGGCTGGATCTCCGGTCCCCGCCGCGACGACTTCGGCCTCGACGTGGAGGCCGCGGCCCGCGCCATCACCGAGCACCGCCCCGACGTGGTCTTCATCACGTCCCCCAACAACCCCACCGGCACCGCCGTGGACGCCGACACCGTCCTCGCCCTCCACGACGCCGCCCAGGCCGCCAAGCCGTCCCTGGTCGTCGTCGACGAGGCGTACGTCGAGTTCAGCCACCGCCCCTCGCTGCTGCCGCTCATCGAGGGCCGGCCGCACCTCGTGGTCTCCCGCACCATGTCCAAGGCGTTCGGCGCGGCCGGTCTGCGCCTCGGCTACCTCGCGGCGCACCCCGCGGTGGTCGACGCCGTCCAGCTCGTCCGCCTGCCGTACCACCTGTCCGCCGTCACCCAGGCCACCGCCCTCGCCGCGCTCGAACACACCGATACGCTGCTGGGGTACGTCGCCCAGCTGAAGGCCGAGCGGGACCGGCTCGTCGACGGGCTCCGCGCCGCCGGCTACGAGGTCACCGACTCGGACGCCAACTTCGTCCAGTTCGGGCGCTTCGAGGACGCGCACGCCGTCTGGCGCGCCATCCTCGACCACGGCGTCCTCGTCCGCGACAACGGCGTACCGGGCTGGCTGCGGGTCACGGCCGGCACGCCCGAAGAGAACGACGCGTTCCTGGATGCGGTTCGCGCACTGAAGAAGGAGCAGAGCTCATGAGCCGCGTAGGACGCGTCGAGCGCACCACCAAGGAGACGTCCGTCGTCGTCGAGATAGACCTCGACGGCACCGGCAAGGTCGACGTCGCCACCGGCGTCGGCTTCTACGACCACATGCTCGACCAGCTCGGCCGCCACGGGCTGTTCGACCTCACCGTCAAGACCGACGGCGACCTCCACATCGACTCGCACCACACCATCGAGGACACCGCCCTCGCGCTCGGCGCCGCCTTCAAGCAGGCCCTCGGCGACAAGGTGGGCATCTACCGGTTCGGCAACTGCACGGTCCCGCTGGACGAGTCCCTCGCCCAGGTCACCGTCGACCTCTCCGGCCGCCCCTACCTGGTCCACACCGAGCCCGAGAACATGGCCCCCATGATCGGCTCGTACGACACGACGATGACCCGGCACATCCTGGAGTCGTTCGTCGCCCAGGCCCAGATCGCGCTGCACGTCCACGTCCCGTACGGCCGCAACGCCCACCACATCGTCGAGTGCCAGTTCAAGGCCCTCGCCCGCGCCCTGCGGTACGCCTCCGAGCGCGACCCGAGGGCCGCCGGCATCCTGCCCTCCACGAAGGGCGCGCTGTGACGGGTCTGTCGACCATCCTCATCGTCGTCGGCCTCTTCCTCGCCGGCGGCGTGTACTCCTTCAGCAAGCAGCGGATGCCCAAGGGCCTGATCGTCCTCCTCGCCGTCGCCTCGGCGATGTGCCTCGCGGCGGGCGTCCTGCGCATCCAGGGAATCTGGGAATGAGCGGCATGAGCACTGCCAAGAAGGTCGTCGTCTTCGACTACGGGTTCGGCAACGTCCGCTCCGCCGAGCGCGCCCTCGCCCGCGTCGGCGCCGACGTCGAGATCACCCGCGACTACGACCGCGCCATGAACGCCGACGGCCTGCTCGTCCCCGGCGTCGGCGCCTTCTCCGCCTGCATGACCGGGCTCAAGGAGGCCCGCGGCGATTGGATCGTGGGCCGCAGGCTCGCCGGCGGCCGGCCCGTCATGGGCATCTGCGTCGGCATGCAGATCCTCTTCGCCCGCGGCGTCGAGCACGGCGTCGAGACGGAGGGCCTCGACGAGTGGCCCGGCACGGTCGGGCCGCTGAAGGCCCCCGTCATCCCGCACATGGGCTGGAACACCGTCGAGGCCCCCGGGGACTCCGCCCTGTTCGCCGGGGTCGACCCCGACGAGCGGTTCTACTTCGTCCACTCCTACGCCGTGACCGACTGGAGCCTCCAGACGGCCAACCCCGCCCTGCGGGCGCCCCTGGTCACCTGGTCCACGCACGGCGAGCGGTTCGTCGCCGCCGTGGAGAACGGCGCCCTGTGGGCGACGCAGTTCCACCCCGAGAAGTCCGGTGACGCGGGAGCCCGGCTCCTGACCAACTGGCTCGACACCCTCTGACCCGCCCCCACCGCCCCCACCGACCGAACCCCGCCCAGAGGCTAGGACCGCTGAGATGACCAAGCTCGAACTCCTCCCCGCCGTCGACGTCCGGGACGGCCAGGCCGTACGGCTCGTCCACGGCGAGTCCGGCACGGAGACGTCGTACGGCTCCCCGCTGGAGGCGGCCCTGACGTGGCAGCGCGCGGGCGCCGAGTGGCTGCATCTGGTCGACCTCGACGCCGCGTTCGGCACGGGTGACAACCGCGCGCTGATCGCCGAGGTCGCCGGGAGCCTCGCGGGCCACGGCGTCAAGGTGGAGCTGTCCGGCGGCATCCGCGACGACGCCTCCCTCGCCGCGGCCCTCGCCACGGGCTGCACCCGCGTCAACCTCGGCACCGCCGCCCTGGAGACCCCCGAGTGGGTCGCCAAGGTCATCGCCGAGCACGGCGACAAGATCGCGGTCGGCCTGGACGTCCGCGGCACGACGCTGCGCGGCCGCGGCTGGACCCGCGACGGCGGCGACCTGTACGAGACGCTGGCCCGCCTCGACTCCGAGGGCTGCGCCCGGTACGTCGTCACCGACATCGCCAAGGACGGCACGCTCCAGGGCCCCAACCTCGAGCTGCTGCGCAACGTCTGCGCGGCCACCGACAAGCCGGTCGTCGCCTCCGGCGGCGTCTCCTCCCTCGACGACCTGCGCGCCATCGCCGCGCTCGTCCCGGAGGGCGTCGAGGGCGCCATCGTCGGCAAGGCGCTGTACGCCGAGGCGTTCACCCTGGAAGAGGCGCTCGCGGCGGTGGCGGAATGACCGATCCCGTACGCCGTGTGACCACGGGCGCCCCCTGGGAGGAGCAGTTCGGCTACTCCCGGGCCGTGGAGCTGCCGGGTGGTCTCGTCCTCGTCTCCGGATGCACCTCCGTCGTCGACGGCGCCATCGCCGAGGGCGGCCCCTACGAGCAGGCGATCAACTCCTTCGGCGTGGCCTTCGCCGCGCTCGCGCAGCTCGGGCTGGGCGCCGAGGACGTCGTCCGCACCCGCATGTACCTCACGCACGCCCGGGACGCGGAGGAGGTCGGCCGCGCCCACAAGGAGCTGTTCGACGCGATCCGCCCCGCCGCCTCCATGCTCATCGTGGCCGGCCTCGTCGACTCGCGGCTCGTCGTCGAGGTCGAGGTCGAGGCGTACCGCCGGGACGGGGGTGCCGCGTCATGAGCCTCGCGGTACGCGTGATCCCCTGCCTGGACGTGGACGGCGGCCGCGTCGTCAAGGGCGTCAACTTCCAGAACCTGCGCGACGCGGGCGACCCCGTCGAGATGGCCAGGCTCTACGACGCCGAGGGCGCCGACGAGCTCACCTTCCTCGACATCACGGCCTCCTCCGGCGACCGGGAGACCACCTACGACGTGGTGCGCCGCACCGCCGAGCAGGTCTTCATCCCGCTGACCGTCGGCGGCGGGGTGCGCAGCGCCGACGACGTCGACCGGCTGCTGCGCGCCGGCGCGGACAAGGTCGGCGTCAACACCGCCGCCATCGCCCGGCCCGAGCTGATCCGGGAGGTGTCGGAGCGGTTCGGCAGCCAGGTCCTCGTCCTGTCCGTGGACGCCCGGCGCTGCCCCGAGGGCACCGTGACGGCCTCCGGCTTCGAGGTCACCACCCACGGCGGGCGCCGGGGCACCGGCATCGACGCCGTCGAGTGGGCGCACCGGGCCGCCGAGCTCGGCGCGGGGGAGATCCTGCTGAACTCGATGGACGCCGACGGCACCAAGGACGGGTACGACACGGCGATGATCGCGGCCGTGCGCGCGCACGTCTCCGTGCCCGTCATCGCCTCCGGCGGCGCCGGCCGGCTCGCCGACTTCCCGCCCGCCGTCGAGGCCGGGGCGGACGCCGTGCTCGCGGCCTCCGTCTTCCACTTCGGCGACCTGCGGATCGGCGAGGTCAAGACCGCGCTGCGCGAGGCGGGGCACCCCGTCCGCTGAACCACCGGCCGGGGCGGCCCGGCCCGCGGGGGAGCCCCGGGCCGGCCGCCCCGGTCGTGCGCGACCGGGGCGGCGCGGGCGGACGCCCGGCGCGGGCGGAGGCCCGTGAGCCGGTGGAGGCCCGTGCGCCGCTCCCGTCGGGTGTCGGCGCGGCCCCCACCGCGGGCGCTCGTGCGCGGTCCGGCGCGGTCAGATGCCCAGTTTGGCCTCGGCCACCCGCGCCACCGCCTCCTTGTCGCCGTCCAGTTCGACCCGCGCGACCTCCTGGCGGCCGTACAGGAACATCAGCAGCTCCGAGGGCTCGCCGGTCACCGTCACCACGGGGGTGCCGCGGCGGGCGACGGCCGTCTGCCCGTCGGTGCGGCGCAGGACGAGGCCGACGGGGCAGCGGCGGGCGGAGAGGCGGGCGAGCTTCTCCAGGCGCGCCCACAGGGCGTCCGCGAAGACCGGGTCGATCTCGCGCGGCGACCAGTCCGGCTGGGCCCGCCGGACGTCCTCGGAGTGGACGTAGAACTCGACCGTGTTCGCCCCCTCGTCGACCTGCTTGATCGAGAAGGGCGACATCCGGGGCGGGCCGCCCCGGACCAGCTGCACGAGCTCGGCGTACGGCTTGGCCGCGAATTCCGCCTGGACCCGCTCCAGCCGGCCCCGCAGCGGGCCGATCAGGACGCCGGCCGCCGCGTCCGGGCGGCGCTCGCGCACCACCACGTGCGCGGCGAGCTCGCGGGTGGTCCAGCCGTCGCACAGGGTCGGAGCGTCGGGCCCCGCGGCCTCCAACAGGTCGGCGAGGAGCAGTCGTTCACGCTTGGCATGGGTGGACATGACCGCAAGGGTAAGGGGGTGCCCCCCGGTCCGCCCAGTGGACGCGGCCGGAACCGGCCCCTTCCGCGCGGCACAATGGCCGCATGACCAGCAACCTTGACCCGGCCATCGCCGCCCGTCTCAAGCGCAGCCCCGACGGGCTGGTCCCGGCCATCGCCCAGCAGTACGACACCGGCGAGGTGCTCATGCTCGGCTGGATGGACGACGAGGCCCTGCACCGCACCCTCACCACCGGCCGCTGCACCTACTGGTCGCGCAGCCGCCAGGAGTACTGGGTCAAGGGCGACACCTCCGGCCACGTCCAGCACGTCAAGTCCGTCGCGCTCGACTGCGACGCCGACACCCTCCTCGTCCGGGTCGACCAGGTCGGCGCCGCCTGTCACACCGGGGCCCGGACCTGCTTCGACGCCGACGTGCTGCCCCTGGGCGAGTAGGGTCGGGCGCCATGGACCTCGAGACCTTCCGCAAGCTGGCGGCCGACCGCCGAGTGATCCCCGTCAGTCGCCGACTGCTCGCGGACGGCGACACCCCGGTCGGGCTGTACCGCAAGCTCGCCGCGGAGCGCCCCGGCACCTTCCTCCTGGAGTCCGCCGAGAACGGCCGCTCCTGGTCCCGGTACTCGTTCGTCGGCGTGCGCAGCGCCGCCACCCTGACCACCCGGGACGGACAGGCCCACTGGCTCGGCACCCCGCCCGTCGGCGTCCCGGTCGACGGCGACCCGCTGAAGGCCCTGCGCGCCACCGTCGAGGCCCTGCACACCCCGCGAGACCTGGCCTCCGGGATGCCGCCCTTCACCGGCGGCATGGTCGGCTACCTCGGCTACGACGTGGTGCGCCGCCTGGAGCGCATCGGTGACCACGGCACCGACGACCTGCGGCTGCCCGAGCTGACCATGCTGCTCACCTCCGACCTCGCCGTGCTCGACCACTGGGACGGCACGGTGCTGCTGATCGCCAACGCGATCAACCACAACGACCTGGAGACCGGCGTCGACGAGGCGTACGCGGACGCCGTCGCCCGGCTCGACGCCATGCAGGCCGACCTCACCGAGCCGGCCGAGTCCGCCTCCGCCGTCCTGCCGCCGTCGGAGCTGCCCGCCTACACCGCCCTGTGGGGCGGCGAGGCGTACCAGCGGGCCGTCGAGGACGTGAAGGAGCGCATCCGCGCCGGCGAGGCGTTCCAGGTGGTGCCCTCGCAGCGGTTCGAGACGCCGTGCACGGCGAGCGCCCTGGACGTCTACCGGGTCCTGCGCGCCACCAACCCCTCCCCGTACATGTACCTGTTCCGCTTCGAGGGCTTCGACGTCGTCGGCTCCAGCCCCGAGGCCCTGGTCAAGGTGGAGGACGGGCGGGCCATGGTGCACCCCATCGCCGGCACCCGGCCGCGCGGCGCCACCCCGCAGGAGGACCAGGCCCTCGCCGACGAGCTGATCGCCGACCCGAAGGAGCGCGCCGAGCACCTCATGCTCGTCGACCTCGGCCGCAACGACCTGGGCCGGGTGTGCGAGCCGGGCTCCGTCGAGGTCGTCGACTTCATGTCCATCGAGCGGTACTCGCACGTCATGCACATCGTCTCCACGGTGACCGGCCGGGTCGCCGAGGGACGCACCGCCTTCGACGTGCTGACCGCCTGCTTCCCCGCGGGCACCCTGTCGGGCGCGCCCAAGCCGCGCGCCATGCAGATCATCGAGGAGCTGGAGCCCGGCAGGCGCGGCCTGTACGGCGGGGCCGTCGGCTACCTCGACTTCGCGGGCGACTCGGACACCGCCATCGCCATCCGGACCGCGCTGCTGCGCGACGGCACCGCCTACGTCCAGGCGGGGGCCGGCGTCGTCGCCGACTCCGACCCGGTCGCGGAGGACACCGAGTGCCGCAACAAGGCGGCCGCGGTGCTCCGCGCCGTGCACACCGCCAACCGGATGAACCACGTCTGACCGCATGGGGGATAGTGGGTACGTGAGTGCCGCACCCGAACCCCAGCCCCGTGCCGCCGGCCAGGGCGAGGCGTCCGCCACGGGCGCCCGCCGCAGCCTCGCCACGGCCCTGCTCCTCGGTGGCGCCGGGGCCGCCGTCGTGCTGCTCGCCTCCGGCCGTACCTGGACCGAGGGGCGGGTCGCCGGCCCCGGCGGCACCGTCACCCTGGAGGCGGCCGGCGGTGACATCACCGGAGTGCCCACCGCCCTGGCCGTCGTCGGGCTCGCCGCCCTCGTCGCCGTCCTCGCCGCGCGCGGGACCGGCCGCCGCCTCGTCGCCCTGCTCCTGGCGCTGAGCGGTGCCGGCGCGGCCGCCGCGGCCGTCGCCGGCGCGTACGACCGCGCGGCGCTCGACGAGGCGGCCGCCCGCGCCACCGGCGACACCGCCGCGCGCGCCGCCGCCCTCACCCAGACGGCCTGGCCCTACGTCACGGCCGTGGCGGCCCTGCTGATCCTCGCCGCCGGGCTCCTCGCCCTGCGCCACGGCTCCTCCTGGCCCACCATGTCCGGCCGGTACGAGCGCGACGGCGGCCCCGGCGCGCGGGGCGCCCGCCGCGCGGTCGACCCCGACCGGCCCGACGAGCTGTGGAAGGCCCTGGACCGCGGCGAGGACCCCACCGACCGCACCTGACGGCACCTGCCGCGACCGGCCGACGCGTGCGGCGTACCCCCGGGTCACCCGGCGGGCGCGCGTGCGGAAGAATGGCCGCGAGCGTCCGCACTCGGCAGGGCCTCACCACAGAGCGACATCAACGAGGAGCAACTCATGGCGGGCAGCGCCCACGGACACACCCCGGCCGCCTGGACCGGCGTCACCATCTCCTTCATCGGCTTCTGCATCGCCGGTGCCTTCATGGTGGCGGCCAACCCGCTCGGCTTCTGGGCCGGTATCGGCGTCGTCCTGCTCGGCGGTGTCATCGGCGCCGGGATGAAGGCCGCCGGCCTCGGGATGCCCAAGGAGACGCAGCAGCACGCCGAGGCGCGTCGCCGCGCCGCGGCCGACGCCTGAGCCGACCGGCCCACCCCGGTCCGACACGGGGCGCGGTCCGGCCCCGGCCGGGCTGCGCCGCCCCGTACGAGCGGTGACAATCGGCGCGTGGACGCCACGAGACCCCCGCACCCGGCCGGGACGCACCCGCCCCGCCCCACCGCCCCCCACGGTCCGCCGCACCCCGGCGCACCGCACCCGCCCGCCGGGGAGCCGCACTCGCCCGCCGGCGTGACGGAGCCCGCCCGTGCGTCACGTCCTGCGGGGCCCCCGCCGCCGCTGCGCCGCCGGCTGCTGCCGCCGCTGGGCACCCTCGCCGGGGTCGCGGCGGCGTTCGCGTACGTCGGCACCGTCGACCCCAACGAACCGGGCCACTACCCGGCCTGCCCCCTCCTGCGGTACACCGGCCTGTACTGCCCCGGCTGCGGCGGGCTGCGCAGCGCCCACGCCTTCGTCCACGGCGACCTCGCCGGGGCCCTCGGGGCCAACGCGATGGCCGTCGCCGGTTACGCCGCCTTCGCCGTGCTCATGGTGTGGTGGCTGGTCAGGGCGGTGCGGGGGCGACCTTCCCGGCTCGACCCGGCGCCCTGGCAGCTGTGGCTGATCGGTGGCGTGTGGGCCGTCTTCACCGTGGTCCGCAACCTGCCCTTCGGCTCCGCGCTCGCCCCGTGAAGCCCGGAGGCCCTGCGCCCGTGAGCGCGGAGCCCCGGCGGAGCCCGGTAGACCGCGTGAAGCCGGACGGCCCCCTGAAAGCCGCCCGGACTCTGCGAAGCCCGGACGGACCCGTGTGAAGCCCGGACGGCCCCGTGTGAAGCCCGGACGGCCCTGCGACTCGTCGGAGACCGCGTGAAGCCGCCGGGCGGGTCCGGTGAAGCCGCTGGTCAGCGTCCTGGTGCGGACCGGATGCGGACGTGGGCCCCTCCTGCGGATACCATCGAGGTGTCCGGCTTGATCAATCACCACCCTCCCGGAAGGGGGCCTCTCGCGTGAGTGTGCTCGACGAGATCATCGAAGGCGTCCGCGCCGACCTCGCAGAGCGACAGGCGCGGGTCTCCCTCGACGAGCTCAAGGAGCGGGCCGCCAAGGCGCCCCAGGCCCGGGACGGCGTCGCCGCCCTGCGGGGCGAGGGCGTCCAGGTCATCTGCGAGGTCAAGCGCTCCAGCCCCTCCAAGGGCGCGCTGGCCGCGATCGCCGACCCCGCCAGGCTCGCCGCGGACTACGAGGCGGGCGGCGCGGCCGTGATCTCCGTCCTCACCGAGCAGCGGCGCTTCGGCGGCTCCCTGGCCGACCTGGAAGCCGTCCGCGCCCGCGTGGACATCCCCGTCCTGCGCAAGGACTTCATCGTCACCGCCTACCAGCTGTGGGAGGCCCGCGCGCACGGCGCCGACCTCGCCCTGCTGATCGTCGCCGCCCTCGACCAGCCCGCGCTGGTCTCGCTCATCGAGCGGGCCGAGTCCATCGGCCTCACCCCGCTCGTCGAGGTCCACGACGAGGAGGAGGTCGAGCGCGCCGTCGACGCGGGCGCCCGCATCATCGGCGTCAACGCCCGCGACCTCAAGACCCTCAAGGTGGACCGCTCCACGTTCGAGCGGGTCGTCCCGGAGATCCCGGCCGGCATCGTCAAGGTCGCCGAGTCCGGCGTCCGCGGCCCGCACGACCTCATCGCCTACGCCAACACGGGCGCCGACGCCGTGCTCGTCGGCGAGTCCCTCGTCACCGGGCGGGACCCCAAGGCCGCGGTGGCCGACCTGGTCGCCGCCGGCGCCCACCCGGCCCTGCGGCACGGACGGGACTGACCCACCGTGTCCACCGCCGTCGCCCGCCCCGCCCCCCGGCCCCTCCCGGGCCTGGGCGCGCGCGTGCGCGTGACGGCGGCCGAGGCCCCTTCCGGGGCGTACGCCCGTCTGGCGCGCGGCTGCCGCCCCCGTGGCTGCCGCGCCCCCGCACGGCGCGTCCACGGCCGCCGGGTGCGGTACGTCATCGGTGACGAGCCCGGCCAGGTGAACGGCATGCGATGGCGCGCCCCGCGCCGCGGGGAGCACTGAGGACCCCTCCCACCCGGCCGCCGCGGACGGCGGCCCGGGGCTCCCCGGCCGACGCGGCGCACACGTGTGTCACCACCACGTTCCCACCACGTCATCCCGGACACACCGGGGGCCGTCGCCCCCGTAGGAGTCTCCACATGCCCAGCGAGTTCTTCGTTCCCGACCCCGTGGGCCAGGTGCCCGACGCCCAGGGGTACTTCGGCGCCTTCGGCGGCAAGTTCATCCCGGAGGCGCTCGTCGCCGCCGTCGACGAGGTCGCCGTCGAGTACGAGAAGGCCAAGACCGACCCGGCGTTCGCCGCCGAGCTCGACGACCTGCTCGTCCACTACACCGGCCGCCCCAGCGCCCTGACCGAGGTGCCCCGCTTCGCGGAGCACGCCGGCGGCGCCCGGATCCTCCTCAAGCGCGAGGACCTCAACCACACTGGTTCGCACAAGATCAACAACGTGCTGGGGCAGGCCCTGCTGACCCGGCGCATGGGCAAGACCCGCGTCATCGCCGAGACCGGCGCCGGCCAGCACGGCGTCGCCACCGCGACCGCCTGTGCCCTGTTCGGCCTCGACTGCACCATCTACATGGGCGAGATCGACACGCAGCGCCAGGCCCTCAACGTCGCCCGCATGCGCATGCTCGGCGCCGAGGTCATCGCGGTGAAGTCCGGCAGCCGCACCCTCAAGGACGCGATCAACGAGGCGTTCCGCGACTGGGTCGCCAACGTCGACACCACCCACTACCTCTTCGGCACCGTCGCCGGCCCGCACCCCTTCCCGGCCATGGTGCGCGACTTCCACCGGGTCATCGGTGTCGAGGCGCGCCGCCAGGTCCTGGAGCGGACCGGGCGGCTGCCCGACGCCGCCGTCGCCTGCGTCGGCGGCGGGTCGAACGCCATCGGCCTCTTCCACGCCTTCATCCCCGACGCCTCCGTCCGCCTCGTCGGCTGCGAGCCGGCCGGGCACGGCGTCGAGACCGGCGAGCACGCCGCCACCCTCACCGCGGGCGAGCCGGGCATCCTGCACGGATCCCGCTCGTACGTCCTCCAGGACGACGAGGGGCAGATCACCGAGCCCTACTCCATCTCGGCCGGCCTGGACTACCCGGGCATCGGCCCGGAGCACGCCCACCTCAAGGACAGCGGCCGCGGTGAGTACCGCGCGATCACCGACGACGCGGCCATGCGCGCCCTGCGCCTGCTGTCGCGCACCGAGGGCATCATCCCGGCCATCGAGTCCGCGCACGCGCTGGCCGGGGCCCTGGAGGTCGGCCGGGAGCTCGGCCCCGACGGACTGATCGTCGTCAACCTCTCGGGCCGCGGCGACAAGGACATGGACACCGCCGCCCGGTACTTCGGGCTGTACGACACGGACGCCGCCGTGGCCGCCGACGCGGAGACGGACGTCGCGGAGATCGAGGGGGACGCCAAGTGAGCGGGAACATCCAGCTGTTGACCGAGACCCTCGCCGCGGCGAAGGCGCAGGACCGGTCCGCGCTCATCGCCTACCTCCCGGCCGGGTTCCCGACGGTCGACGGGGGCATCGCCGCCGTCAAGGCCGTCCTGGAGGGCGGCGCGGACGTCGTCGAGGTCGGGCTGCCGCACAGCGACCCGGTGCTGGACGGCCCCGTCATCCAGACCGCCGACGACATCGCCCTGCGCGGCGGCGTCCGGATCGCCGACGTGATGCGCACGGTCCGCGAGGCGTTCGCCGCCACCGGCAAGCCGGTCCTCGTCATGACGTACTGGAACCCCATCGACCGGTACGGCGTCGAGCGGTTCACCGCCGAGCTGGCCGAGGCGGGCGGCGCCGGGTGCATCCTGCCCGACCTGCCCGTGCAGGAGTCCGCGCTCTGGCGCGAGCACGCCGAGAAGCACGGGCTCGCCACGGTCTTCGTGGTGGCCCCGAGCAGCCGGGACGCCCGGCTCGCCGAGATCACCGCGGCGGGTTCCGGCTTCGTCTACGCGGCGTCGCTCATGGGCGTCACCGGAACCCGCGAGTCCGTCGGCGAGCAGGCCGCTGACCTGGTCCGGCGCACCCGCGCCACCACGGAACTGCCGGTCTGCGTGGGGCTGGGCGTCTCCAACGCCGCCCAGGCCGCGGAGGTCGCCACCTTCGCCGACGGCGTGATCGTCGGCTCCGCCTTCGTCAAGCGCATCCTCGACGCCCCCGACGAGGCGGCCGGGCTGGCCGCCGTACGGGAACTGGCGGGTGAACTGGCCCGCGGGGTCCGGCGGTCGCGGCCGGGCGCGTAGCTCGTACGGGTGGATGTGGAACCGGGGAGGAGCGGACGCGCCTCCCCGGTTCGTTGCTTGGGCGTGAACGAGAAGAACAGCGCAGGGAACCGGAGCGCCCGCGAGCGGCTCCAGCAGGAACGCGAGCGCGAGAAGGCCCGCGAGAAGCGCCGCAGGCTGCTGCTCGTGGTGTCGGCCGTCGTCGGCGTGCTCGGCCTCGCCGCCGTGGTCGGCGTGATCGCCGCCAACACCGGCGGCAAGGGCGAGGAGTCGGGCAAGGGCCCGGTCACCGCGCCGTCCGGTGCCACCGGCGAGGACCAGCTCGTCATCCCGGTGGGCGCCGCCGACGCCCCCTCCACGCTCACGGTGTGGGAGGACTTCCGCTGCCCGGCCTGCGCCATGTTCGAGAACACCTTCCGGGACACCATCCACGAGCTGGAGGCCGCCGGGCAGTTGCGCACGGAGTACCGCCTCGCCACGATCATCGACGGCAACATGGGCGGCAGCGGCTCGCTCAAGGCGGCGAACGCCGCCGCCTGCGCGCAGGACGCCGGGAAGTTCACCGCGTACCACGACGTGCTCTACGTGAACCAGCCGCAGGAGACGGACGACGCCTTCGCGAAGGACGAGAAGCTGTTCGAGCTGGCGCGGAAGGTGCCGGGCCTCGACACCCCGGCCTTCCGCGGCTGTGTCTCCGACGGCACGCACAACAGCTGGGTGAACGCGTCGAACGAGGCGTTCCGCTCCGGCGACTTCCGCGGAACGCCGACGATCCTGCTCAACGGCGAGTCGATCTTCCCGACGAAGGGGAACGAGCAGATCACCCCGGCCAACCTCAAGAAGTGGGTCGCCGAGGCGAACAAGGGCAAGAAGCCCGGCACGGCCACCCCGACGCCCGCGGCCTCCGCGTCCGGTTCCGGCTCGGCTCCGGACTCCGAGCCGGAACCCGGTTCGGACCCGGAACCCGGTTCGGACCCGGGCTCCGGTGCGGACTCCGGCTCGGATTCCGGTTCCGGGGCGGGCCCGGCCTCCCCGAGCGACGTCCGCGGGGGCGACCCGCAGGACGACTTCGGCCCCGCGTCGGGGCTGGACGCCGCCCGCTGACCGCTCGCGCCCGCCCCCTCCGCGCGCCCCGCCCGGCCCCGTCCGACCGGTGCGGGGCGCGGTGGCGCCCGGGGGAGGGCGTTATGCAGTCTTTGCCGGGCGGGTGGCCCCGCCCCCGGTCCGGCAGGGTAGCGTCGGTGGTGCCATGGACCTTGCCTACATTCCCAGCCCGTCGACCGGTGTCCTCCACCTCGGACCGGTCCCGCTGCGCGGCTATGCCTTCTGCATCATCATCGGTGTCTTCGTCGCCGTCTGGTACGGCAACAGGCGCTGGATCGCCCGGGGCGGCACCGCCGGCACCGTGGCCGACATCGCCGTCTGGGCCGTCCCCTTCGGACTCGTCGGCGGCCGCCTGTACCACGTCGTCACGGACTACCAGCTGTACTTCAGCGAGGGCCGGAACTGGGTCGACGCGTTCAAGATCTGGGAAGGCGGCCTCGGCATCTGGGGCGCCATCGCGCTGGGGGCGGTGGGCGCCTGGATCGGCTGCCGCCGCCGGGGCATCCCCCTCCCCGCGTACGCCGACGCCATCGCGCCCGGCATCGTCCTCGCCCAGGCGATCGGCCGCTGGGGCAACTGGTTCAACCAGGAGCTGTACGGCCGCCCGACCGACCTGCCGTGGGCGCTGGAGATCAGCGAGGGCGTGAACCGCGAGGCCGGGCTCTACCACCCGACCTTCCTGTACGAGTCGCTGTGGTGCGTCGGGGTGGCCCTGCTGGTGGTCTGGGCCGACCGCCGCTTCACCCTCGGCCACGGACGGGCGTTCGCCCTGTACGTCGCCGCGTACTGCGCGGGGCGCGGCTGGATCGAGTACATGCGCGTCGACGACGCGCACCACATCCTGGGCCTGCGTCTGAACGTCTGGACCGCGATCCTGGTCTTCCTCCTCGCCGTGACCTACATCGTCCTGTCGGCGCGGAAGCGGCCGGGCCGCGAGGCGGTCGTGGAGCCCGTGAAGGCCCCCGCGAAGACCGGCACCGACGCCCCGGGCGCCGGCACGGCCGGGGGGACGGCCACGGGCGCGACCTCCACCACCGACAAGCCGACCGCCGCCGCCGACAAGCCGACCTCCGCCGCCGACAAGCCGGCCGCCGCCCCGGAGAAGCCCGGCACGGCCGCCACCTCCGACACGGCCGTCCCCCTGGAGAAGCCCGGCACGGCCGCCCGGGGGAGTGCCGCCGACGGGTCGGCCGAGCCCACCGGCAGGACCGGCGCCGCCGGGGCCGGGGCGCCGAAGAAGCCGTAACGGCGACCACAGCACGCGAGCGGCCGTCCCGACCACGACGTCGGGGCGGCCGCTTCGTCGCGTCGGACGGCGGCGTCGATCTCCGCGCGGTCCGGCACGGGTCTCGAAGACCGAAGACCCCGTCCGTCCCTCCGGCCGCCTCCGCCTCCCCCGTACCGCTCCCTGGCGCGCCTTCCCCCGCCGTCCCGCGCCGTCCCGCGCGCCGGCCGCCCGCGCCGCCGCCGGAATCCCGTACTCCCGCGCCCCCGCCTGGCACGCCGCGGCCCGCCTCGGCGGACGTGCCCCCGGTGCCGCGCCCGGTCCTCGGTGTAAGGGGTGCCATATCAAGTCTCCGACGTGCTGCGTCGCAGGTGAGGAGCGCCTTACTTAGTAAAGCCTGCCTTGCTGGCGCGACCCTTACATGGCGCGTAGTTTCGAGAGCGACGAGGGGCCCGGGCGGGACCCGCGCAGAGCGAGGGGAGAGCTGTGTCCATCATCGAGACCGAGGCCGCGCTGCACGAGGCGCACCGGGACAACCACACGCACCGCGACGTGAACGGCGGCTGGCTGCGCCCGGCGGTCTTCGGCGCGATGGACGGGCTCGTCTCCAACCTCGCGCTGATGACCGGTGTCGCGGGCGGCTCCGTCACCCAGCAGACCATCGTCATCACCGGCCTGGCGGGTCTCGCGGCCGGCGCCTTCTCGATGGCCGCCGGCGAGTACACCTCAGTCGCCTCGCAGCGGGAGCTGGTCCAGGCCGAGCTGGACGTGGAGCGCCGCGAGCTGCGCCGGCACCCGGTGGACGAGATGGAGGAGCTGGCCGCGCTCTACGTGGCCCGCGGCGTCGAGCCCGCCCTCGCCCGCGAGGTGGCGATGCAGCTGTCCCGCGACCCGGAGCAGGCGCTGGAGATCCACGCCCGCGAGGAGCTGGGCATCGACCCCGACGACCTGCCGTCGCCGCTGGTGGCCGCCGCCTCGTCGTTCGGCTCCTTCGCCCTGGGCGCGCTGCTGCCCGTCCTGCCGTACCTGCTGGGCGCCACCACGCTGTGGCCCGCGGTCCTGCTGGCGCTGTTCGGCCTGTTCGCCTGCGGGGCGCTCGTCGCCCGGGTGACCGCGCGCAGCTGGTGGTACAGCGGTCTGCGCCAGCTCGCCCTCGGCGGCGCCGCGGCCGCCGTCACCTACGCCCTCGGGGCCGCCTTCGGTGCGGCGCTCTAGCCCTCCCGGGGAGGGCACCCACGCCCCGCGGACGGCCGGTCGACGGCCGTTCGCGGGGCGTTTCGCAGCTCAGGCGCCTTCCCGTGGCGGCGCTGGGGCGTTGTGACGAACGTCCGGTAGCCGGATCGGCCGGGCGGGTGGGACACTATGCGGGGCTCCACATAGGTAGTCACGGGTATCCGAAATCCCAGCGGTTTCGACGCCCTCGCCACCGGGCATCAGTCGTGAACGCCGCGGGCAATGAGGCCCGCTTCCCCGACGGACCGGCTCACGCCATCCGCGTGCCCGGTCCCGGCCCGTCCACCGACGAGGAACTCCCTTCGACACCGCCGGTGCGACCCCGTGGGTGTCCGCATGCTGGAATGCGCTATCCGGTTCCCGAGAAACGCTCCATCATGTAACCTGCACGAAATTTCCTGGAGGGCCAACGTCGTCCCTTCGGCACTCGCAACATGCCACGACGACGACGGGAGAGCCGATGCGTTCCGACGCCTGGTCGCCCATGGACAGTCGCCCCGCTCCGCAGGGGATGTACGACCCCCGCAACGAACACGACGCGTGCGGCGTCGGGCTGGTCGCCACCCTCACCGGTGTCCCCAGCCACGAGCTGGTCGAGCAGGCGCTGACCGTACTGCGCAACCTGGAGCACCGCGGTGCCACCGGCTCCGAACCCGACTCCGGTGACGGCGCGGGCATCCTCATCCAGGTCCCGGACGGGTTCCTGCGCGAGGTCGCCGGATTCGCACTCCCCGAGGCCGGCGCGTACGCCGTCGGAACCGCCTTCCTCCCCGAGGACGCCGCGGACGAGGCCGTCTCGCGCGTCGAGGCGCTCGCCGCCGAGGAGGGCCTCACCGTCCTCGGCTGGCGCGAGGTCCCCGTCACCCCGGGGCTGCTCGGCGCCACCGCCCGCTCCACGATGCCGGCCTTCCGCCAGCTCTTCGTGGCCGACGGCACCAGCACCGGCATCGAGCTGGACCGCAAGGCGTTCGTGCTGCGCAAGCGCGCCGAACTGGAGCTGGGCGTCTACTTCGCCTCGCTCTCCGCCCGCACCCTGGTCTACAAGGGCATGCTCACCACCGGGCAGCTGGAGCCGTTCTTCCCGGACCTCTCCGACCGCCGCATCGCCAGCGCCCTGGCCCTGGTCCACTCGCGGTTCTCCACCAACACCTTCCCGAGCTGGCCGCTCGCCCACCCGTACCGCTTCGTCGCGCACAACGGCGAGATCAACACGGTCAAGGGCAACCGCAACTGGATGCGCGCCCGCGAGTCCCAGCTCGCCTCGGAGCTGTTCGGCCCGGCCGACGGCCGCGGCATGGAGCGGATCTTCCCGATCTGCTCGCCCGACGCGTCCGACTCCGCCTCCTTCGACGAGGTCCTCGAACTGCTGCACCTGGGCGGCCGCTCGCTGCCCCACGCGGTGCTGATGATGGTCCCCGAGGCGTGGGAGAACCACGACTCCATGGACCCCGCCCGGCGCGCGTTCTACCAGTACCACGCGACGATGATGGAGCCCTGGGACGGCCCCGCCTGCGTCACCTTCACCGACGGCACCCAGATCGGCGCCGTCCTCGACCGCAACGGCCTGCGCCCCGGCCGCTACTGGGTCACCGACGACGGCCTCGTCGTCCTCTCCTCCGAGGTCGGCGTCGTCGACGTCGACCCGGCCAGGGTCGTCCGCAAGGGCCGCCTCCAGCCCGGCCGGATGTTCCTCGTGGACACCGCCGAGCACCGCATCATCGAGGACGACGAGATCAAGGCGAGGCTCGCCGCCGAGCACCCGTACCAGGAGTGGCTGGAGACCGGGATCATCGAGCTCGGCGACCTGCCCGAGCGCGAGCACATCGTCCACACCCACGCCTCGGTCACCCGCCGCCAGCAGACCTTCGGCTACACCGAGGAGGAGCTGCGCGTCATCCTGGCGCCGATGGCCCGCGCCGGAGCCGAACCGATCGGCTCCATGGGCACCGACTCGCCCATCGCCGCGCTCTCCGACCGGCCGCGCCTGCTCTTCGACTACTTCACCCAGCTGTTCGCGCAGGTCACCAACCCGCCGCTGGACGCCATCCGCGAGGAGCTCGTCACCTCGCTGCTCTCCTCGCTGGGCCCCCAGGGCAACCTGCTGGAGCCGACGGCCGCGTCCTGCCGCAGCGTCACCCTGCCCTTCCCGGTCATCGACAACGACGAGCTGGCCAAGCTCATCCACGTCAACGCCGACGGCGACATGCCCGGCATGACCGCCGTCACCCTCTCCGGCCTCTACCGGGTCTCCGGCGGCGGTGAGGCCCTGGCCGCCCGGATCGAGGAGATCTGCGCCGAGGCCGACGCCGCCATCGAGGACGGCGCCCGCCTCGTCGTCCTCTCCGACCGGCACTCCGACGCCGAGCACGCGCCGATCCCGTCGCTGCTGCTCACCGCGGCCGTCCACCACCACCTCATCCGCACCAAGCAGCGCACCCAGGTGGGCCTGCTGGTCGAGGCCGGTGACGTCCGCGAGGTCCACCACGTCGCGCTGCTCATCGGCTACGGCGCCGCCGCCGTCAACCCGTACCTGGCCATGGAGTCCGTCGAGGACCTCGCCCGCGCCGGCACGTTCATCGAGGGCGTCGAGCCCGAAAAGGCCATCCGCAACCTCATCCACGCCCTCGGCAAGGGCGTGCTGAAGGTCATGTCGAAGATGGGCATCTCCACCGTCGCCTCCTACCGCGGCGCCCAGGTCTTCGAGGCCATCGGCCTCGACCAGGACTTCGTCGACACCTACTTCAACGGCACCTCCAGCAAGATCGGCGGCGCCGGACTCGACGTCATCGCCAAGGAGGTCGCCGCCCGCCACGCCAAGGCGTACCCGGCCAGCGGCATCGCGCCCGCCCACCGCGCCCTCGACATCGGCGGCGAGTACCAGTGGCGCCGCGAGGGCGAGCCGCACCTCTTCGACCCCGAGACGGTCTTCCGCCTCCAGCACGCCACCCGCTCCAAGCGCTACGACATCTTCAAGAAGTACACGGAGCGCGTGAACGAGCAGTCCGAGCGGCTGATGACGCTGCGCGGCCTGTTCGGCTTCCGGTCTGACCGCCCCTCGATCCCCCTCGACGAGGTCGAGCCGGCCTCCGAGATCGTCAAGCGGTTCTCCACCGGCGCCATGTCGTACGGCTCCATCAGCCAGGAGGCGCACGAGACCCTCGCCATCGCCATGAACCAGCTGGGCGCCAAGTCCAACACCGGTGAGGGCGGCGAGGACCCGGAGCGCCTGTACGACCCGGCGCGCCGCTCCGCGATCAAGCAGGTCGCGTCCGGCCGCTTCGGCGTCACCAGCGAGTACCTGGTCAACGCGGACGACATCCAGATCAAGATGGCGCAGGGCGCCAAGCCCGGCGAGGGCGGCCAGCTGCCCGGCCACAAGGTCTACCCGTGGGTCGCCAGGACGCGCCACTCCACGCCCGGCGTCGGCCTCATCTCGCCCCCGCCGCACCACGACATCTACTCCATCGAGGACCTGGCCCAGCTGATCCACGACCTCAAGAACGCCAACCCGGCCGCCCGCATCCACGTGAAGCTGGTGTCCGAGGTCGGTGTCGGTACGGTCGCGGCCGGCGTGTCCAAGGCCCACGCGGACGTCGTGCTCATCTCCGGCCACGACGGCGGCACGGGCGCCTCGCCGCTCACGTCGCTGAAGCACGCCGGCGGCCCCTGGGAGCTCGGCCTCGCCGAGACCCAGCAGACCCTGCTGCTCAACGGCCTGCGCGACCGGATCGTCGTCCAGGCCGACGGCCAGCTCAAGACCGGCCGCGACGTCGTCATCGCCGCGCTGCTCGGCGCCGAGGAGTTCGGTTTCGCGACCGCGCCGCTCGTCGTCTCCGGCTGCGTCATGATGCGCGTCTGCCACCTCGACACCTGCCCGGTCGGCATCGCCACCCAGAACCCGGTGCTGCGCGACCGGTTCACCGGCAAGGCCGAGTACGTCGTCAACTTCTTCCGGTTCATCGCGGAGGAGGTGCGTGAGCTCCTCGCCGAGCTCGGCTTCCGCACCCTCGACGAGGCGGTCGGCCACGCCGAACTCCTCGACACCGCCCGCGCCGTGGACCACTGGAAGGCGCAGGGCCTCGACCTCGCCCCGCTCTTCCACGTCCCCGAGCTGCCCGAGGGCGCCGTCCGCCACCAGGTCACCACCCAGGACCACGGCCTGGAGAAGGCGCTGGACAACCAGCTGATCGAGCTGGCCGCCGACGCGCTCGGCGCCGCCACCGCCGAGGAGGCCCGGCCGGTCCGCGCCCAGCTGCCCATCCGCAACATCAACCGCACGGCCGGCACCATGCTCGGCCACGAGGTGACGAAGCGGTTCGGCGGGGCCGGCCTGCCCGACGACACCATCGACATCACCTTCACCGGCTCCGCCGGCCAGTCCTTCGGCGCGTTCCTGCCGCGCGGCGTGACCCTCCGCCTGGAGGGCGACGCCAACGACTACGTCGGCAAGGGCCTCTCCGGCGGCCGCATCGTCGTCCGCCCGGACCGCGGTGCCGACCACCTGGCCGAGTACTCGACCATCGCGGGCAACACCATCGGGTACGGCGCGACCGGCGGTGAGATGTTCCTGCGCGGCCGCACCGGCGAGCGCTTCTGCGTCCGCAACTCCGGCGCGACGGTCGTCTCGGAGGGCGTGGGCGACCACGGCTGCGAGTACATGACCGGCGGCCACGCGGTGGTGCTCGGCGAGACGGGTCGCAACTTCGCGGCCGGGATGTCCGGCGGCGTCGCGTACGTCATCGACCTCGACCGGGACAACGTCAACGCCGGCAACCTCGCCGCCGTCGAGACCCTCGACGACGCCGACCGGGCGTGGCTGCACGACGTCGTGCGCCGCCACCACGAGGAGACGGGTTCGACCGTAGCCGAGAAGCTCCTTGCCGACTGGGCCACCGCCGTGGGCCGGTTCAGCAAGATCATCCCGACCACGTACAAGGCCGTGCTCGCCGCCAAGGACGCCGCTGAGCTCGCCGGTCTCTCCGAGCGGGAGACCACCGAGAAGATGATGGAGGCGGCGACCCATGGCTGACCCCAAGGGCTTCCTGAACACCGGCCGCGAGGGCGCCAAGAGCCGCCCGGTCGGCGACCGCGTCAAGGACTGGAACGAGGTCTACGTCCCCGGCTCGCTGCTGCCGATCATCAGCAAGCAGGCGTCGCGGTGCATGGACTGCGGCATCCCCTTCTGCCACAACGGCTGCCCGCTCGGAAACCTCATCCCCGAGTGGAACGACTTCGCCTACCGCGAGGACTGGGGCGCCGCGTACGAGCGGCTGCACGCCACCAACAACTTCCCGGAGTTCACCGGGCGGCTGTGCCCCGCGCCCTGCGAGGCGGCGTGCGTGCTCGGCATCAACCAGCCGGCCGTCACCATCAAGAACGTCGAGGTCTCGATCATCGACAAGGCGTGGGAGTCCGGCAACGTGACCGCCCAGCCCCCGGAGCGGCTGTCCGGCAAGACCGTCGCCGTCATCGGCTCCGGTCCGGCGGGCCTCGCCGCCGCGCAGCAGCTGACCCGGGCCGGCCACACGGTCGCCGTGTTCGAGCGCGCCGACCGCGTCGGCGGGCTGCTGCGCTACGGCATCCCCGAGTTCAAGATGGAGAAGCGCCACATCAACCGGCGCATCGAGCAGATGCGCGCGGAGGGCACCCGCTTCCGCACCGGTGTGGAGATCGGCCGCGACCTGAAGGCCACGGACCTGCGCAAGCGGTACGACGCGGTCGTCATCGCCGCGGGCGCCACCACCGCGCGCGACCTGCCCGTGCCGGGCCGCGAACTGCGCGGGGTCCACCAGGCGATGGAGTACCTGCCCCTCGCCAACAAGGTGCAGGAGGGCGACTTCGTCGCCCCGCCCATCACCGCCGAGGGCAAGCACGTCGTCGTCATCGGCGGCGGTGACACCGGCGCGGACTGCGTGGGCACCGCCCACCGTCAGGGCGCGCTGTCCGTCACCCAGCTGGAGATCATGCCCCGGCCGGGCGACGAGCGCGCGCCGCACCAGCCGTGGCCGACGTTCCCCATGCTGTACAAGGTCACCTCGGCCCACGAGGAGGGCGGCGAGCGGGTCTACTCCGTCTCCACCACCCACTTCGAGGGCGACGAGGACGGCAACGTCCAGTGGCTGCACCTGACCGAGGTGGAGTTCGTCGACGGCAAGCTGACGCAGAAGCCCGGCACCGAACGGCGCATCCCCGCCCAGCTCGTCACCCTCGCGATGGGCTTCACCGGCACCGACCGCGAGAACGGCCTCGTCGAGCAGTTCGGCCTGGACCTCGACGAGCGCGGCAACATCGCCCGCGACGGCGAGTACCAGACCAACGTCCCCGGCGTGTTCGTCGCCGGCGACGCGGGCCGCGGCCAGTCGCTCATCGTGTGGGCCATCGCCGAGGGCCGCTCCGCCGCCCGCGGCGTGGACCGCTACCTGACCGGCGCCAGCGAGCTGCCGGCCCCGATCCGCCCCACGGACCGCGCGCTGACGGTCTGAGTCCGAGCCGGCCGCCCCTCCCGGGAGGGGCGGCCGACGAGGCCCCCTGCCGCCGACGCGCCATCCGTGCCACAGTCGTCCCGTACAACGGCGTACGGAACACAGCAGCGCCCGCCACGTCCCCGACCGGACACCTGGCGGGCGCTGCGCCTTGTCGCGGGGCGAGGTCCGTGCGCACCAGGCCGGTCACCGAGGGAGCACACATGGCCATCGACCTGCAGAAGATCCAGCGGACGGCGCCGGCGCTGGTGGACCTGTACAAGCGGGCGGGCGTCTCGCTCCGCAAGCACGGGCTGGAGGGGCAGCGGGCGGCGGTCTACCTCGTCGTCGACCACTCCGGGTCCATGCGGCGCTACTACCGGGACGGCAGCGTCCAGGCCCTCGCCGACCGGGTCCTCGGCCTGTCCGCCCACCTCGACGACGACGGCCGGGTGCCGGTCCTGTTCTTCTCCACGGACGTGGACGCCCTCGCCGAGGTCGACCTCGCGCACCACCGCGGGTGCGTCGACCGGATCGTCGCCGGCCTCGGCCGCATGGGGCAGACCTCGTACCACCACGCCATGGACGCCGTGATCGACCACTACCTCGACAGCGGCGCCACCCACCCGGCGCTGGTCGTCTTCCAGACGGACGGCGGGCCGTCCGACCGCGTCGCCGCCGAGAGGTACCTGTGCCGGGCGGCGCGACTCCCGCTGTTCTGGCAGTTCGTCGGGTTCGGGGACCCGGCCGGCCGGCAGTTCGACTTCCTGCGGCGTCTGGACGAACTCCCGGTCCCCGCCAGGCGGCCCGTCGACAACGCCGGCTTCTTCCCGGCGGGACGCAACCCCCGCGCGGTACCCGACGACGTGCTGTACGACCGGCTGGTGGGCGCGTTCCCCCGCTGGCTCGCCGCGGCGCGCGCCCCGGGCGTGATCCGGTCGGCCCCGGACGTCCCAAGTGGCACCCTGGGCACATGAGTTCCCTCGTGCGACATGTGACCATCGACTGTTCCGACGCCTACCGGCTGGCCTCCTTCTGGTCCGCCGTGCTGGACGCGCCCCTCGCCGACGACGACCACCCCGGTGACCCGGAGGCGACGGTGGCGGGGCTGCTGTTCATCGCCGTCCCGGAGGGCAAGAGCGTCAAGAACCGGCTGCACCTCGACCTCCAGCCGCAGGACCGCACCCGCGACGAGGAGGTCGAGCGGCTCCTCGCCCTCGGCGCCACCCTCGTCTCCGACCGGCGCCGCCCCGACGGCACGGGCTGGGCCGTCCTCGCGGACATCGAGGGCAACGAGTTCTGCGTGGAGCGCAGCGCCGCCGAGCGCGCCGCCGGAGCCAGCGCGGCCTGACCCGGGCCGCACGCGCGCGTCCGTGGCCGCACGCCACGTCACGCGTCCGTCGGTGTACGTCGGGGCGGGCGTCGCGGGCGTGCGGCGTGGGGGCGTGGAGGTGGGCGGGTCCGCCCGCGGCCGTCGGCGTGCGGTGTGGGGGCGTCAGCGGCGGCGGGGCGGGGTCCACTCCAGGCGGCGGCGGGTCGGTTCGTCGCGGACGTGCTCCACGGCCGCGCGGGCGACGGCGTACGCGGGACCTTCCGGGTCCGCCGTCGCCAGCAGCCCCTCCAGCGCGGCCACGGCCCGCCCGTCCCCGCGGACCGCCAACCCGCGGGCCGCCTCCGCCGCCACGGTCGGGTCCGGCGCGTCGTCGTCGAGGCGGGCCGCCAGGGCCTCCCGCACGGTGGGGGAGTCGTCCGGCGCCACCGCCAGGGCGTGCGCCGCGGCCGCGCGCACCGCCGCGTCCCCGTCGCGGGCGAGCGCCACCAGGGCCGCCAGGCCCTCGCGGTGCCCCGGCGGTACGAGGCCGGTCACGGCGACGGCGACCCCGCGCCGCACCCGCGCGTCCGGGTGGACGGCGTGCCGCAGCACGTCCGGCAGGACCGCCGCGTCGCCCTGGGCCCCGAGCGCCCGCACCACCGCCAGCACCACGTCCGCCTCCCGCACCTCGCGGGCCAGCTCCCGCAGCACCGGCAGGGCCCGTACGGCGAAGGGCCCGCCGCCACCGGGCGACGCGGTCAGCCGGGCCAGTACGTCCGCCCCGAACGCCTGCCGCAGCGGCTCCGCGTCCGCGCACGCGCCGAGCGCCGCGGTGAACGTCGCCTCGTCGCCGCGCCGCCCCAGCGCCTCGGCGGCCTCGGTCCAGTCGTCCAGCGACGGGTCACCGCACCGCAGCGCCCGGGCCTCGAGCTCCTCGTACGGCGGGTGCTCGCCGAGCTCCTCCTCCAGCAGGGTCGCGATCGCGGCGTGGCCGGTCTGCTGCTCCCGCCCGGCCGTCGGGAGCCCGTCCCGCACCACCTCGACCACCACGGTCACGCCGCCCTCCTCCCGGACGCGCCGCGTGACGGTCTCCACGCCGTCCCCGTACGCCTCCGCCAGCGCCCGGCGCACCACCTGCTCCGCGTCCCGCCCGAGCCACGTCCGGGCCTCCGCCAGCGCCTCGGCCCGGCCGGGCGCGCCGTACTCCAGCAGCGCCCGCACCACCGGCAGCGATCCGCGCCGGGCCGCGGCGACCAGCGGCGGCGTGCCGTCCGGTACGGCCGCGCCCGGGTCCGCGCCGTGCTCCAGCAGGACCCGCACCGTGTCGGCGAAACCCTGGCGCACCGCCCAGGCCAGCGCCGTGCAGCCGTACTCCTCCCGCTGGTCCGGCCACGCTCCCGCGGCCAGCAGGGCCCGGACGGCCCCGGTGTGGCCGTTGCAGGCCGCGCCGCACAGCGGCAGGTCGCCGCCGGACGCGCCGCTGCCCCGCCCGGGGTCGGCCCCGGCGGCGAGCAGCAGCCGCACGATCTCCGTGTGGCCGCTGACGGCGGCGGTGTACAGGGCGGTGGCGCCGTCCTCGTCGGTGGCCTCGGCCGGCGCGCCGGACCGCAGCAGCCGCACCACGGCGTCCTCCGCACCGCCGTGCACGGCCTCGAACAGATCCTCGTACACAGGCACCGGCACCATCGTCATACCCCGACCCTCACCCGCCGGCCGCCGGGCCGCAAGCAAATAGGCCCCTTACGTGTCGCACTCCAGCACCGTGCGGCACAACCCGCACCGGGCCCGCACCCGGCCCCGCACCGGCACCCGGACGCGCTGCCGGCAGGTCGGGCACGGGAACGACACCCGCAGCCCGGCCCCGCCGCCCTCGAAGGCGTACCCGTCGCCGTCCCCGTCCGCCGCGCCGCCGGGGCCGTCGGGCACGCGGAGCTCCGTGTACCGGCGCCGCTCCCTGGCGTACCGGCGGCGCCCCGCCCGGTCGGCCGCGGCGAGGGGCGGCCGGCACTCGTCCCGCAGCGCCTCCACCCGGCCGCGCTCGTACGCCGTGTACGCCTGCGGGCTGGTGAACCACGGCGAGGGGTCCTCGCCGAAGACGCGCGCCCGCTTGGCGAGCACGTAGCCGAACTCCTCGGGGGTGAGGTAGCCGAGCTTCTGGCTCGACAGGGCGTCCTCGCGGTACGCGTCGAGCAGCAGCCAGCCGGCGCCCAGGTACGTGGTCGCGGTGTCGGTGAGGATCTCGTTGTCGCGCGTGCCGGGGAAGCCCAGCCCGAGCCGGTGCAGCAGCACGTGCGTGATCTCGTGGGCGAGGGCCGCGCCGATGTCCCGCCGGTGTGTCCGGAAGCGGTCGTTCAGCTCGACGAAGTACTCCGGCCCCGAGGCGAGTTCGACACTCGCGGCGTGCTCCATCGCCCGGAAGCCGACGATCATCCGGGCCTCCGGCAGCCGGAGCTGCCGCACCAGCGCGCCGGCCACCCGGTGCGCGCCGAGGTGCAGGTCGTCGGCGTCCGCGAAGGCCACGTCGCCGGGGGCGACGCTGGTGGCGTACGCGTACAGCCCCTCGGGGGAGACCCGCCGGTACAGGGCGGTGATCGCGGCGCGGACCGTGGCGAGGTGCGGGAAGCCGTGGACGACGTCGCCGCCGCCCCCGCGGGGCCTGCCGTCCGCCACGTGCCCTCGCCCCCTTCCGGTCCGCTCCCGGTCACTTCCGGTCCACTTGCGGGCCCGCTCCCGGGTCCGCCCGCGGACTGCCCCGCAGCCCGTCAGCGGCCTGCCGCCGGGGCCGCCCGCGGCCCGCTCCGCGGGATCCCGGGCCTTCCCGGACCCGCCGGAGCCTCCTCCACAGTACGGCCGGCGGCCCGCTTCCCGCCCAGGCGGCCGCCCGTCCGTCGGCATGGCCGAAAACACCACCTTGTGGGGGGCTCGGCGGCCTCCGGATAATCCCATCCACGTCTTGACGGGCGCATGTCATACAGATGTGCGGACGTCGTGTGCGAGGCCCAACCCCCCACGGAAGGCAGAGACGTGAAGAAGACACTCGTTCGTGCCCTCAAGAGATTCGCGGCGGCCGGCGCGGTCGTGCTCGCCGCGGTCAGCCTCCAGCCCACCTCCGCCTCGGCCGCCCCCGCGCCGGTCGTCGGCGGCACCCGCGCCGCCCAGGGCGAGTTCCCCTGGATGGTCCGACTCTCCATGGGCTGCGGCGGCTCCCTGCTCACCCAGCAGATCGTCCTCACCGCCGCCCACTGCGTGAACGGCTCGGGCAACAACACGAGCATCACCGCCACCGCCGGCGTCGTGGACCTGCAGAGCTCCTCCGCCATCAAGGTCCGCTCGACCAAGGTCCTCCAGGCCCCGGGCTACAACGGCACCGGCAAGGACTGGGCCCTGATCAAGCTGGCCCAGCCGATCAACCTCCCCACCCTCGACATCGCCACCACCACCGCGTACAACTCCGGCACCTTCACCATCGCCGGATGGGGCGCGAACCGCGAGGGCGGCAGCCAGCAGCGCTACCTGCTCAAGGCCCAGGTGCCCTTCGTCTCCGACGCCACCTGCCGCCAGGCGTACGGCGAACTCGTCCCCGCCGAGGAGCTGTGCGCCGGCTACACCAGCGGCGGCACCGACACCTGCCAGGGCGACTCCGGCGGCCCCATGTTCCGCCGGGACGCGAACGGCGCCTGGATCCAGGTCGGCATCGTGAGCTGGGGCTACGGCTGCGCCCGGCCGAACTACCCCGGTGTCTACACCGAGGTCTCCACCTTCGCCTCCGCCATCAAGTCGGCGGCCGCCACCCTGTGACGCGCTGACCGCCGGGCAGGCCCGCCGCACCGCGGGCCTGCCCTCCCACCTGCGGGCGACCGCATCCCGAACACCTCCGCGCCGTCCGTCGCGAGCCGTCTAAGCTCGCGGTCATGAGCACGAGCGACATGCGAGACATCGACGGCGCCGTCGTCGCGGAACTGAACCGCCTCCGCGAGAGCATCGACAACATCGACGCGGCCGTCGTCCACATGCTGGCGGAACGCTTCAAGTGCACCCAGCAGGTCGGGCACCTCAAGGCCCGCCACCACCTGCCGCCCGCGGACCCCGCCCGCGAGGCCCGCCAGATCACCCGGCTCCGCGAGCTCGCCGAGGCCGCCAACCTCGACCCGGCGTTCGCCGAGAAGCTCCTCAACTTCATCATCGCCGAGGTCATCCGGCACCACGAGCGCATCGCGGTCGAGCCCCGGACCGGCGACGACACGGGCGCCGGAGGCGCCGGAGCGCGCTCCGAGTGAACCGGCGGCACGGCTGACGCTTACAGCGGAACCCCCTGCCCCGCCCCCGCGCCATCGGGCAGCATGGGCCCATGCCCGTACTGACGCGCGAAGAGGCGCAGACCCGAGCCCGGCTGCTGGACGTCCAGCGCTATGCGATCGACCTCGACCTGACCACCGGCGACGACACCTTCGACTCGACGACCGTCATCGAGTTCACCGCCCGCGCCGCCGGTGACACCTTCGTCGAGCTGAAGCCCGCGGAACTGCGCGGCGCGACCCTGGACGGGCAGCCCCTCGACCCCACCGCACTGGACGACAACCGGCTCCCCCTCGCGGGCCTCACCGAGGGCCCCCACGTCCTGCGCGTCGACGCCGCCATGCGGTACTCCCGCACCGGCGAGGGCATGCACCGCTTCACCGACCCCACCGACGGGGAGACGTACACCTACACCCAGCTCTTCCTCGACGACGTCCAGCGCGTCCTGGCCGCCTTCGACCAGCCCGACCTGAAGGCCGTCTTCGACGTCACCGTCACCGCCCCGGACCACTGGACCGTCCTCGCCAACGGCGTCACCACCCGCCAGGAAGACGGCCGTTGGACGGCCGCCACCACGCCCCCGATCTCCACGTACCTCGTCGCCGTCGCCGCCGGCCCCTGGCACTCCGTGCGCACCGAGCACGCCGGGCTGCCCTTCGGCATCCACTGCCGGCGCTCGCTCGCGCCCCACCTCGACGCCGACGCCGACGAGATCCTCGACGTGACGCGCCGCTGCTTCGACCGGTACCACGAGAAGTTCACCGAGCCCTACCCCTTCGACTCCTACGACCAGGCGTTCGTCCCCGAGTTCAACGCCGGCGCCATGGAGAACCCGGGCCTCGTCACCTTCCGCGACGACTTCGTCTTCCGTTCGGCCGTCACCGTCTCCGAGCGCCAGACCCGCGCGATGGTCATCGCCCACGAGATGGCCCACATGTGGTTCGGCGACCTCGTCACCCTCAAGTGGTGGGACGACATCTGGCTCAACGAGTCCTTCGCCGAGTACATGGGGTACCAGACCGTCAACGAGGCGACCGCCCGGTACCCCGACACCTGGATCGGTTTCGGCATCGCCCGCAAGTCGTGGGGGTACGACGCCGACCAGCGCCCCTCCACCCACGCCGTCGCCCCCGACCCGGAGGCCGTGCCCGACACGGCCTCCGCCCTGCTCAACTTCGACGGCATCTCCTACGCCAAGGGCGCCTCCGCGCTGCGCCAGCTCGTCGCGTGGATGGGGGAGAAGGAGTTCCTCGCGGGCATCAACAACCACTTCGCCCGCCACCGCTTCGGCAACGCCACCCTCGCCGACTTCATCGACAACCTCGCCTCCGCCACCGACCGCGACATCCACGCCTGGGCGGAGGCGTGGCTGCGGACCACCGGCATCGACACCCTCACCGCCGGCGTCACCGCCGAGCAGGGCCACTGGACCCTGGCCCTCGACCGCGACGGCAGCCGCCCCCACCGGGCCACCGTCGGCGTCTACGACCGCGACCTCGCCGACGCCCGCAGCCTCGTCGTGCGGGAGCGGTACGAGACGGACGTCCCGGGGGCCGGGGCCCCGGAGAGCCGGCCGGGCCTGCGCCCCGTCCTCGTCGTCCCCAACGACCACGACCTCACCTACGCCAAGGTGCGCCTGGACGGGGACTCCCTGGAGACCACCCTGCGCTGCCTCTCGGGCGTGCCGGACCCGCTCACCCGCGCCGTCCTGTGGAACACCCTGCGCGACATGGTCCGCGACGGCGACCTCGCCCCCGCCGACTACCTCGCCACCGCCCTTGCCCACCTGCCGGAGGAGACGGACGTCGCCATCGTCGACGGCGTCCTCGGCTTCGCGCTCCACCAGATCGCCGACCGCTACGTCCCCGCGGCCGACCGCGCGGGTGCCCGGGCCACGCTCACCGACCTCACGCGCGACCTCATCCGCCGCACCGAGGACGGCGAGAACCCCGGCCTGCGCCTCACCGCCGTCCGCCACTTCATCGACTGCGCGGACCGCACCGGCACCTTCCAGGGCTGGCTCGCCGACGGCGCCGTCCCCGGCGGGCCCGACCTCGACCCCGAGCTGCGCTGGCGGATCCTGCGGCGGCTCGCCGTGCTCGGCGCCACCGACGAGGCGGCCATCGCCGCCGAGCTCGACCGGGACCCGAGCGCCACCGGCCAGGAGGGCGCCGCCCGCTGCCGGGCGGCCCTGCCCGAGGCCGCCGCCAAGGAGGCCGCCTGGGAGCGGATGTTCCACGACGACACCCTCTCCAACTACCTGTTCAACGCCACCGCCGAGGGGTTCTGGCAGCCCGAGCAGACGGACCTCCTCGCCCCGTACGTGGCGCGGTACTACCCGGAGGCCACGGCGCTCGCCGCCCGGCGCGGCCCGGCCATCGCCACCGCCGCCGGCCGTCAGGGGTTCCCCGGGTACGCCATCACCCACGAGAACCTCAAGCTCGGCGACGAGCAGCTCACCCGCCCCGACCTGACGCCGGCCCTGCGCCGCCAGCTCGTCGACCGCCTCGACGACCTGCGCCGCGCCCTGCGCGTCCGCGAGGGCTGACCCCGGGGGCGCGCCGACGGGACCCCGCCGGCGCGCCCCACCCTTCCCCGCACCCCGCACCCCGCACCCCGCACCCCGCACCCCGCCCGCGGCCCCGCGACCCGGCGCGCCCGCGGTGTCCTCACGCCCGCCCCCGCGACCCGGCCCGCCCGCCCGTGCGGCCCGGGGATGCCCACGCCCGCCGCGCCCGCGGGAATTTCTACGCCCGGACGCCCGCCCGCACGCCCCGGTACACCCGCCGCCGCGGCGGCTCGTACGCCCGCGCGTGCCGTCCCCCGTTCGGGTACCGATCCCGGCGCACCCCGCACGCGGCACGCACCGCAGGTACACGCTGGCTCACGCAACGTCACGCACGCGTGGAAGGCAGCCCCCCGATGACCCCCACCCCCACCGCCCCCGAGCCGCTCCCCGCGCCGCGGCGCCACGCCGGGCCCGAGCGGCCGCACGACCTCGTCGGCGTCGGCATCGGTCCCGGCAACCTCTCCCTCGCCGCGCTCGCCCACGGGTTCCCCGGCGGCCTCGACACCGTCTTCTTCGAGCGGGCCGCCACCTTCCACTCCCACCCGGGCCGCCCCGTCGAGGGCGCCACCGCGCGCACCCCGTTCCTCGCCGACCTGGTCACGCTGGCCGACCCGACCAGCCCCTGGACGTTCCTGAACTACCTGCGCTCCCGCGACCGGCTCCTGCCCTTCCACGCCGCCGGGCGCCTCCACATGCACCGCGCCGAGTACGACGCCTACGGCCGCTGGGTCAGCGACCACCTCCCCGGCCTGCACTTCCGCCACCAGGTCGACGCCGTCCGGTGGAATCCCGAGCTCGACCTGTTCGAGGTCGACCACGCGCGGCTCGACCCCGACGGGGAGACGGAGGTCCTCGGCCGTGCGTACGCGCGCAACGTCGCCCTCGGCGTCGGCTCGCAGCCGGACGTGCCCGAGCCCCTCAAGCCCCTCGTCGCGGCGCCCACCGTCCCGGTGCTGCACTCCGCCGACTACCCGGCCCACCGCGAGGCGCTGCTCGCGGCCGGACACGTCACCGTCGTCGGCTCGGGGCAGTCGGGCGCGGACGTCTTCCTCGACCTCCTGCGCCACCGCCCCCCGGGCCGCGAGGGCATGCACTGGATCACCCGCACCGACGCCTTCGCCTCCGCGGAACGCTCCCGGCTCGGCCTCGAACACCTCACCCCGGACCACGCCCGGTACTTCCACGAGCTGCCCGAGCAGGCGCGTGACGCCCTGGTCCCGGGCGGGCGGCGGCACGGGGCCGTCGCCCGGGACACCCTCGACGCCATCCACGACGAGCTCTACCGCCGCACCGTCCAGGGCGGGCGGCCGGACGCCGTCCTCACCCCCGGCGTCCACGTCCGCACGGCGGGCCGCCTCGCCACCACCAAGGTGGAGCTCCACCTCGAACACGTCCGGCAGGGCAGCCGCACGCGCCTCACCACCGACGCGGTCGTCCTCGCCACCGGCTACCGCGACCGCCCCCTGCGCCGCCTCCTCGCCGCGCTCGACCCCTACCTGCGCCGGGACTCCCGCGACCGGCCCCGCGTCGACGAGCACCACCGGCTCGTGCTCGACCCGTCGGTCACCGGCAGCGTGTACGTCGTGACGTCCGCGGCCCACACGCACGGCGCGGGCGCCGCGGACCCCGGGATGACGGCCTGGCGCAGCGCCACCGTCCTCAACCACCTCACGGGCAAGGAGCCCTACCCGCTGCCCGGCCGTACCGCCTTCACGAGCTTCGGCCTGGAGCGGCGCGAGCAGCCGCGCGTCCCCGCGCCGGACCGCGGGCTCACCCCGCTCGGCGGCCGGCCGTAGGGGGGCGCCCCGCCACGGCCGGCCGCCGGCCCTCAGAAGACGGGCGTGCCCGCGCGCGTCAGCCGCCAGCCCACGGAGGCGAACTCGGCCGGGTCCACGGTGCCCTTCGCCTTCACCCACTGGATGATGGTGTTGCGGATCTCGTCCGAGTTCGCCCACACCTGCTGGGCGTTCGCGACGTGCGGGAAGGCGCCGCCGCCGCTCGCCCGGTAGTTGTTCACCGCCAGCACGAACCGCGCGGCGGGGTCGACCGGCGCGCCGTCGAACGACAGGCCCGTGATCCGCGACCCCACCGGCTGGGCGATGTCGATGTCGTACGTCAGGCCGTACACCGCGTCGTAGTTGTAGTCCGGCGTACCCCCGGCGTTGGTGAGCTTCGCGGTGTCGACCGGTTCGCCGGGGGCCGTCCGCGCGTAGTAGCGCGCCGAGTACTCCAGGTACTCCTTCAGCTGGGCGCCCGTCAGGACGCGGGCCTCCAGGGTGTTCTCGAACGGGTACAGGCCCGCCGCGTCCCGGATGGTGATCTCGCCCGCCGGGATGGCGGCCGACCGGGAGAAGCAGGACGCCTGGGACAGCACGGGGAGTGCCGCGTGCGGGGTTCCCGCGAGCGCCGCGCGCACCGTCTCGGCCTGCACGTGGTTGATCAGGTCGATGATCGGCTCGTCCCGCCACGGGGCCTGCGCGGTCGACATCTCCACGGGGGAGGTGCCGATGACCTGGTTGACGTAGGCCACGACCTTCTCGTGCTCGTCGGCGAGCAGCCGCACGATGTCGGGGTCCTCCTCCACCGTGTTGGCGTTGAGCACCCGCGCGCCGACCTGCTCGACCACCCAGCGGCCCTTCGACCACACCAGCTCGAAGTCGAACCGCGTCAGCCGCTGGCCCCACTTCAGCGGCTCGGACAGGACGACGTCGCGGCCGGTCCGCTCGTTCTTCACGCGGTACTCGGCGATCTCCGTGTGCGCGTGGCCGACCAGGATCGCGTCGATGCCGGGGACCTGCTGCGCGACGAGCGCCGCGGCGTTCTCCACGTACGGCAGCTGGTCCCCGTACGACGAGGTGCCGCTCGAACCGGAGTGCGCGGAGACGATGACGACGTCCGCGCCCATCGACCGGAGCTTCGGGACCCAGTGGGCCGCCTGCTCCTCCAGGCCGGGGAAGACCATCCGGCCGGAGACGTTCGCCTTGTCCCAGATGGCGATGCCCGGGTTGGTCAGCCCGAGCACGGCCACCCGCACGTCCCGTCCGCACGGCGTGCGCAGCCGGTGCATGCTGTACGGCGCGAAGGCGGGCCGCAGCGTCTTCGCGTCGAGCGCGTTCGCCCCCAGCAGCGGGAAGTCGCACTGCTCCTCGAACTTCCGCAGCACGGGGATGCCGTAGTTGAACTCGTGGTTGCCGAGCGCCGCGGCGTCGTACCCGATGGCGTTCATCGCCTGCGCCATGGGGTGGACCGGGCCGCGCGCGGCCGTGATCGGGTCCACCTTGGCGTAGTAGTACGACAGCTGGGTGCCCTGGATGGTGTCACCGGCGTCGATGAGCAGCGTGTTGCGCCGGCCCTTCTCGGCCCGCACCCGGTCCACCAGCGTGGAGATCTTCGCCAGGCCGACGTCGTTGTGCGCCTTGTCGTCGAACTCGCGGTCGGTGAAGTAGTCCCAGTTGAAGACGTGGCCGTGGAGGTCCGTCGTGCCCATCACGGTGAAGGAGTACCGCTTCGGCGCGGCCTTCGCCTGCGCGGCGGGCGCGGTGGCCGTGGTGGCCGCGCCCGTCACGGTCACACCGGCTCCCACGGCGGCGGACCGCCCGAGGAACGACCTACGGTTCAGCGGCATGCGTACTCCCCTTCGTGCTCCTGTACGACGCGCGTAGACACGACGCGCGTAGATTCTGGACCAGGGACGTTGTCCCCGAACACCCCCGCGAGGTTTCGATCTGGTGACCGGGTGCGAAAAGACACCACATGGCCACCCCCGAAGCCCCCCGCATCACCGTCCGCGGCGAAGCCCACGTCGAGACCGACCCGGAGCTCGCCCGCATCGCCGTGACCGTCACCGCCCGCGGCACCGACCGGCGCGCCACCCTCGACGACCTCACCCGCCGCAACGCCGCCGTCGTCGACCTCGTCAACGGCTGTGCGGGCGCCGTCGACCGCCTGGAGACCGGCTCCCTCGTCCTCACTCCCGAACTGGGCCGGCGCGGGCGGGGCGAGCACGTCCGCACCCACCACGGCTCCGTCCACCTCACCGCCACCCTCACCGACTTCACGGCCCTCGGCGAGCTCGTCACCCGCCTCGCCGACCTCGACCTGACCCGCGTCGACGGCCCGTGGTGGTCGCTGCGCCCCACGTCACCCGCGTACGCCCGCGCCCGCGAGGAGGCCGTCCGGGACGCGGTCCGGCGCGCCCGCGACTACGCCCGCGCCCTCGGCACCGACCTGGACGCCCTCCTGACGCTGGACGACACGCCGTCGGACGGGCACGTCCCGTTCGGCGCGGGCTCCCCCCGGATGGCCTTCGCCGCCGAGGCGGCCGACGTCCCGCCCCTGGACCTCCAGCCGCAGCGGCAGACGGTGACCGCGCACGTCACGGCCGGCTTCACGCTTCGCCCGCCGACCCTCTGAGGACCCCTCCGGCGCGCTCATCGGAGCGCCCCGCCGCACACTTCAACACTTGTCAACGCGTGGCCACCCAAAGGAGGTTGACCCGTCATCCGCAGCAAAACCTCTACCCATCGGTAAGCCCTAGGCTCGCACCATGCGCCGAGCGAAAATCGTCTGCACGCTGGGACCCGCCACCCACTCGTACGACCAGATCAAGGCCCTCGTCGAAGCCGGGATGGACGTGGCCCGCTTCAACCTCAGCCACGGCACCTACGCCGACCACGAAGAACGCTACGCCCGCGTCCGCAAGGCGTCCGACGAGACCGGCCGCAGCGTCGGGGTCCTCGCCGACCTTCAAGGTCCGAAGATCCGTCTCGGCCGCTTCCGCGAGGGGCCCGTACTCCTTGAACGCGGCGACGAGTTCACCATCACGACCGAGCCCGTCGAGGGCGACCGCGCCCTGTGCGGCACCACCTACGGCGGCCTCGCCGCGGACGTCACCGTGGGGGAGCGGATCCTCGTGGACGACGGCCGTGTCGCCCTGGAGGTCACCGCGGTCGACGGTCCCCGCGTCCGCACCCGGGTGGTCGAGGGCGGCATGGTCTCCGACCACAAGGGGCTCAACCTCCCGGGCGTCGCCGTCTCCGTGCCCGCCCTCTCCGACAAGGACGTCGAGGACCTGCGCTGGGCGCTGCGCACCGGCGCCGACGTCGTCGCCCTCTCCTTCGTCCGCAGCGGACGCGACGTCGAGGACGTCCACCGCGTCATGGACGAGGAGGGGCGCCGCGTGCCGGTCATCGCGAAGATCGAGAAGCCGCAGGCCGTGGAGAACATCGACGACATCGTCGCTGCCTTCGACGGCATCATGGTGGCCCGCGGCGACCTCGGCGTGGAGATGCCGCTGGAGCAGGTGCCCATCGTCCAGAAGCGCGCCGTCAAGCTCGCCAAGCGCAACGCCAAGCCGGTCATCGTCGCCACCCAGATGCTCGACTCGATGATCGACAACTCCCGCCCCACGCGTGCCGAGGCGAGCGACGTCGCCAACGCCGTCATCGACGGCACGGACGCCGTGATGCTCTCCGGCGAGACCAGCGTCGGTCGCCACCCGGTCGAGACCGTCCGCACGATGAGCCGCATCGTCGCCGCCGCAGAGGAGGACGTGCTGGCCAAGGGCCTGCCGCCCCTCACGGAGCGCAACAAGCCGCGGACGCAGGGCGGCGCGGTGGCCAGGGCGGCGGCGGAGATCGGGGACTTCCTCGGGGCGAAGTACCTCGTCGCCTTCACCCAGTCCGGTGACACCGTGCAGCGCCTGAGCCGCTACCGGTCCCCGATCCCGCTCCTGGCCTTCACCCCCGACCCGGCGACCCGCTCGCAGCTCACCCTCACGTGGGGCGTCGAGACCTTCCTCGGCCCGCACGTGGAGTCGACGGACGCCATGGTGGCGCAGGTGGACGAGCACCTGCTGGAGATCGGCCGCTGCCGGCCCGGCGACATCGTGGTGATCACGGCGGGTTCCCCGCCCGGGGTGGCGGGGTCCACGAACCTGGTCCGCGTGCACCGCATCGGCGAGGCGGTCCGCTGAGGGGTCCCGCACGTCCGCGTCCGGTCGACGGGCGTCCACCGCGGGAGCGCGGGGCGCCCGGCGGGCGGTGGGGAAGAGGGCGCCGAACGGCACGAAGGTCGGCAGCGGCGTGACCATGGAAACAAAGGAAAAGTGCCCCGGGTCGGACTCGAACCGACACTGTACGGGTTTTGAATCCGTTGCCTGCTGCCAATTGGGCTACCGGGGCTCGCAGAATCGAAGGTTCCCCCCGACCCGCTGCGAGTCCACCATACCGCAGCTGGGTAGGCTCATGGGGAGCTGTACCGCCCCGCAACGAGGAGCCTCCGTGACCGCCCCCGAGTCGCCCCAGCCGCCCGTCGCCGACGACGACACGTCGCACGTCCCGCCGCTGACGACCCGCGTCGTCATCGCCGAGGACGAGGCCCTCATCCGCCTCGACCTCAAGGAGATGCTGGAGGAGGAGGGGTACTCCGTCGTCGGCGAGGCCGGGGACGGCGCGCGGGCCGTGGAGCTCGCCCGCGAGCACCGCCCCGACCTGGTGATCCTCGACGTGAAGATGCCCGTGCTCGACGGCATCTCGGCCGCCGAGAAGATCGCCGGCGAGTCGATCGCCCCGGTGCTGATGCTGACCGCCTTCTCCCAGCGGGAGCTGGTGGAGCGGGCGCGCGACGCGGGCGCGATGGCGTACCTCGTGAAGCCCTTCAGCAAGAGCGACGTGGTCCCGGCCATCGAGATGGCGGTGTCGCGGTTCGCGGAGCTGCGGGCGCTGGAGAAGGAGGTCGCGGACCTCGCGCAGCGTCTGGAGACGCGCAAGCTGGTGGACCGCGCGAAGAGCATCCTGCAGACGCAGTACGGGCTGTCGGAGCCCGCGGCGTTCCGGTGGATCCAGAAGACGTCGATGGACCGCCGCATGTCCATGCAGCAGGTGGCCGAGGCGGTCATCGAGGACGCCGAGGAGAAGAAGGCCGCGAAGGGTCAGTGAGGGCCGTACCGGGGCGCCCGCCCCGGTACGGCGGTGGGCCGACAGCCGTCGGCCGGGTTCCGGGGAAGCCCCCGGCCCGTCGTCCGCTCCTGTGGGAGGTGGACAACGGGCCGGGGGCTTCCGCCGTTGTGGGCCCGGCGCAGCTCAGGGGCGGTTTTCAGCCGCGACGGGGTGGGTCGTGACGATCGTGTTCCGGTCACCGTCACGTCCGCTGGCCGGTAAGGAGTGTTCTGTTTCCGGCGCATGACCCAGGTCACAGGGGGATCACACATCGGTCGCCGACCTATCCGATGAGCCGAACAGACGATTACATTCCCCGCACACCGCAGGACAAGCGGTGTCATGTGAGGAAGTTGTTCGAACTTCCAGCTCACACAAGATCGTTCGGGCGGCTCCAGGGAGTGCGTTGTGCTGAACAAAACCATCGTCAGACTTGCTGTTCCCGTGGTCGTGGGCGCCCTCGCGCTGACCGGTTGCAGCGATGCGGGCAGTGACGGTGACACCCTCAAGATCGCTTTCCAGGGACCGCTGTCCGGCGACAACGTCGCGCTCGGCGAGAACATGCAGAACGGTGTGAAACTGGCCATCGACCAGGCGAACGCCAAGGGCGACCTGGACCTCAAGCTGGAGTACGTGGCGGCGGACGACCAGGGACTTCCCGACAAGGCCACGGCCGCCGCGCAGAAGGCCATCGACGACGAGAGCGTCGTCGCGGTCGTCGGCCCCGCCTTCTCCGGCCCCACGAACACCGCCTCCCCCCTCTACACCGAGGCCGGCCTGGTGACGGTGTCGCCGTCGGCGACCAACCCGACCCTGACGGACCCCAAGAACGGCTTCGAGAGCCTGCTGCGCGGCGTCCCCAACGACAACCAGCAGGGCGCCGCGATGGCGACCTACTACGCCAAGAAGCTGAAGGCGAAGAAGGTCTACCTGGTCGACGACAAGACGGACTACGGCACCGGCCTCGCCGCCGTCGCCGAGAAGGGCCTCAAGGCCGCCGGCATCCAGGTCGTCCGCAAGGCCGTCCCGCAGAAGACGCCGGACTACAGCGCCACGGCCAAGGACGTCGTCAACTCCAAGGCCGACGCCCTCATCTACGCCGGCTACTACCAGGACGCCGCGCCGTTCGCCAAGAAGCTGAAGGAGGCCGGCTACAAGGGCTCCGCGATCTCCGGTGACGGCACGAACGACGCCAAGTTCATCGAGCTGGCCGGCGACGCCTCGGAGAGCTGGTTCCTCACCTGCCCCTGCACCGACGCCACCGTCGAGGCCGGGACGAAGAAGTTCGCCGCCGACTACCAGAAGGCGTTCAACCGGGCCCCCGGTACGTACTCCGCCGAGGCGTACGACATCACCAACATGATCATCGAGCAGATCAAGGGCCTGAAGGGCGACGTCCAGCGCGAGGCGCTGCGCGACGCGCTGGCCAAGGCCTCCTACAAGGGCCTGACCAAGACCTTCTCCTTCGACGAGAACGGCGAGTTCAAGGGTACGGACGTGTACCTGTACCAGGTCAAGGGCGGCAAGATCGCCTACCAGGGCAACGTCAACGAGCTGGTCGGCTGAGGCCGGAGCGGCTGTACGCCGGGTGACGGGGGCCGGGAGGCGTGCTTCTCCCGGCCCCCGTCCGGCACCGGGGTCCTCCCTCCGACCCCGTACGTGTCTGATTCGCCTGTCCCGCCGCGGACCGCTGCCGCCATGAGCGCCACGGACTCCGCCCGGTTCCCACAAGGAAGTTCGTTCCCATGTCCCTCCAGGAGTTCTGGGACTACCTCGTCCTAGGTGTGATGCTCGGCTCGCTGTACGCCGTCATCGCCATCGGTTACACCCTCGTCTACGGCGTCCTCCAGCTGATCAACTTCGCGCACAGCGAGGTCTTCATGCTCGGCGCCTACGGCAGCCTCATCGTCCTCCAGCTGGTGAACCCGGGGGACAACCCCTCGGCACTGGCCTCCATCGGCTTCGTCGCCCTGGCCATGGCCGGCTCCGCCCTCTTCGGCGGCGTGACCGCCTACGGCCTGGAGAAGGTGGCCTATCGGCCGCTGCGCCGCCGGGGCGCGCCCCGCCTGATCTTCCTCATCACCGCGATCGGCGCCTCCTTCTTCCTCTACAACCTCGCCGGCAAGCTCTTCGGGCGCGACCCCGTGACGCTGCCGGAGATGTACGACAACCACGCCGTGTTCAGCCTCTTCGGCGCCGGTGTGAACGTCACCCAGATGCTCCAGTTCCTCACCGCCGTCGTCATGATGGTCGGCCTCGACCTGCTGGTGAACCGCACCAAGCTCGGCAAGGGCATCCGGGCGGTCGCCCAGGACGCCGAGGTCGCCTCCCTCATGGGCGTGGACATCGACCGGGTCATCTCCCGGACCTTCGTCATCGGCGGCGTGCTCGGCGGTGTCGCCGGCTTCCTCTTCGCCAACCTCAACCAGGTCTCGTACACCATGGGCTTCATCCCCGGCATCACCGCGTTCGCCGCGGCCGTCGTCGGCGGCATCGGCAACATCCGCGGCGCGATGGCCGGCGGCGTGCTGATCGGCGTGGTCGAGACGATGACCGTGCCGCTCCTGGGCGACGAGTGGCGCAGCGTCTCCGCCATGGTCGTCCTGATTCTCGTGCTGATGTTCCGTCCGATGGGCATCCTCGGCAAGCAAGTGGGGAGGGCGGCGTGAGCACGGTGGATTCTTCCGTGAAGGACGTGGCGTCCGCGGCGAGCAGGCTCCGTCGTACCGCGTGGTACCAGCAGCCCCGGTTCACGCGGCTGTGGGCGCTGCTGGCGCTCGGTGTCCTGCTGGCGCTGGTCACCGGCGAGCAGGGCAACACGCGGGACATCTTCTTCTCGATCGAGAGCTCCCTGCTGGGGCCGCACCTGTGGGTGTGCCTCGGCCTCACGGTGGGCGTGTGGGCGCTTCGCGAGTTCGCGGGCGAGCCCATCAAGGGCGCCGTCGGCCAGGCCCGGTCGGCCACGGGCGGCCCGGTCGGCGCGCTGCGCGACCGGTTCCAGGGCGACCGGCGGCTGCGCTGGGGCCTCATGGGGCTCGCACTGGTGCTGGCCCTCGTCGTCCCGTCGATGCTGTCGCGGACGTGGCAGACGGTCCTGGTCGACCAGATCGCGATCTTCGCGCTGCTGGCCATCGGCCTCAACGTCGTGATCGGCTGGGCGGGCCTGCTGGACCTGGGCTTCTTCGCCTTCTTCGCGGTGGGCGCCTATTCGACGGCGTTCTGGACGGGGCGGCTGCCCATCGAGCCGCCCGTCGTGCTGAACCCGTTCTGGGTCATCCCCATCGCGGTGGTCACCTGCCTGGTCACCGGCCTGCTGCTCGGCGCGCCGACGCTGCGGCTGCGGGGCGACTACCTGGCGATCGTGACGCTCGGCTTCCACGAGATCATCTACCTGGTGGCGAAGAACGCCGACGGCGTGACGGGCGGCCCGCAGGGCGCCCGCCTCATCCCGGACTTCTCGTTCGACTTCGCGGGCATCGCCTACAAGTGGTCGATCAAGCCGCTGCCGTACTGGTACCTGCTGGTCTTCTTCATCGTGCTGGTGATCATCCTCTTCTCGCGGCTGGAGCACTCCCGGGTCGGCCGGGCGTGGACCGCGATCCGCGAGGACGAGATCGCGGCGGCCGCGAACGGCGTCGACACCGTGCGGTTCAAGCTGATGGCCTTCGCGATCGGCGCGTCCACCTCGGGCGTGGCCGGCGTGATCTTCACCAGCAAGTACGGCTACATCAATCCCGAGGTGTTCCCGCTGCTCCAGTCGATCCTGATCCTGGCGTACGTGATCTTCGGCGGTATGGGATCGATCCCGGGCGTGCTGATGGGCGCGGCCGCCCTGGTGTGGCTGCCGGAGGCGCTGAAGGACTACGTGGACCCGTCCGACCGGTACATGTACCTGGGCGCCCTGCTCGTGATCATGATGATTTACCGGCCCCAGGGCATCTGGCCGTCCCGCCGCCGTCAGCGAGAGCTGAAGCTGGCGGAGGAGGGCCTCGGTGACGCGGACGCGATGTCCGAGCCGGCGGGAGGCAAGGTCCGATGACCACTGAAGTGACGAGTGCGCCGGCCGCGGAGCCGGTGCTCCAGGCGACGGACGTGACGCTGCGCTTCGGCGGGCTCACGGTCCTCGACAAGGTCGACATGTCGATGCGCCGGGGCGAGGTCCTGGCGGTCATCGGCCCGAACGGCGCGGGCAAGACGTCGTTCTTCAACTCCCTGACGGGCGCCTACACCCCGCAGGAAGGGAAGATCGTCTTCATCTCGAAGGACGGCGAGCGGAAGTCCCTGCTCGGCAGCAAGCCCCACCTGGTGAACCGGGTCGGGGTGGCCCGCACCTTCCAGAACATCCGCCTCTTCTCCGCGCTGACGGCGCTGGAGAACGTGAAGATCGCCGCGGAGACACGGCTCAAGGCCGGCCCCGTGTCGATCATGCTGGGCCTGCCCGGCGCGCGCCGGGCGGAACGGCAGAGCGACGAACGCGCCCACCGGCTGCTGACGTTCGTGGGGCTGGAGGACAAGCTCAACGAGATCGCCGGCAGCCTCAGCTACGGCGACCAGCGGAGCCTGGAGATCGCCCGGGCGCTGGCGACGGACCCGCAGGTGCTGCTGCTGGACGAGCCGGCGGCGGGCACCAACCCGACGGAGAAGCTGGAGCTGGAGCGGCTGATCCGGCGGATCAACACCGAACTCGGCGTGAGCGTGCTGCTGATCGAGCACGACATGCGGCTGGTCATGTCGGTCGCCGACAGAGTGATGGTCCTCAACTTCGGCAAGAAGATCGCCGAGGGCACGCCCAGCGAGGTGCAGCAGCACCCGGCCGTGGTCGAGGCGTACCTGGGCACCTCGGCGGAGGACGCGGAAGCGGTCCGGCACGCGGTCGAGGACCAGCACCCGGAACCCGCCACGGCCACCACGGCCACCACGTCGGCCACGGCGCCCGCCACGGCCGCGGCCGGCACCACGGCCGCGGACCCGGCGGACGCCGCCGACGCCGACGCGGACGCCGACGCCACCGGGACCGGCACGGCCGAGGCCGGAACCACCGCCGCGGCCGACGCCACCGGCGCCGACGCCGGGGCCGACGCGGGAACCGGCGCCGACGCCGGGGCCGAGGACGGTACCGGCGCCGAGGCGGCCGACGCCACCGGTGGGCGGGAGCCCGCCGTCGCGGACACCGCGGATCCCACCGACACCGCCGGGGCCGCCGACACGGCGGAGGCCACTGACACGACCGACGTCGCCGACACCACCGACACCGCTGAGACCGCGGGCCCCGTGGGCTCCGCGGACGACGGGGTCGGCTCGGGTGGGGACGAGGTCCGGGCGGACGGCGCGAGCCGTGCGCGGAGCGACGAGGAGAGCGGCCAGTGAGCACGACGGCACAGGCGCGGACGGAGGCCGGCGGGACCGGCGCCCCGGACGGGACGCTGCTCGAACTGCAGGGGATGCGGGTGTTCTACGGCGCCATCGAGGCGCTGAAGGGCATCGACCTGACGGTCGGCAAGGGCGAGATCGTCGCCCTGCTCGGCGGCAACGGCGCGGGCAAGACGACCACGCTGCGGACGATCTCCGGCATGCTCCAGCCCCGGCACGGCCAGGTGCTGCTGCGCGGCGAGCGGATCGACGGCATCAAGTCGCACGAACTGGTCCACTTCGGCATCGGGCACGTGCCCGAGGGCCGGCGGGTCTTCGCGACGATGACGGTGCTGGAGAACCTGGAGATGGGCGCGTACCGGTTCTCGTCGGTGGACGCCGGCGATCTGGACCGGGTGTTCACGCTCTTCCCCCGGCTCGCCGAGCGGCGTTCCCAGCAGGCGGGCACCCTCTCCGGCGGCGAGCAGCAGATGCTGGCCATCGGCCGCGCCCTGATGGGCCGCCCGGAGCTGCTCCTGCTGGACGAGCCGTCCATGGGCCTGGCGCCGCTGATCGTCCAGCAGATCTTCGAGATCATCAAGGAGATCAACGAGCAGGGCACCACGGTGCTGCTGGTGGAGCAGAACGCCACGCAGGCCCTGGGCCTCGCCCACCGGGGATACGTCCTGGAGACGGGATCCGTGGCCATGGCCGGTCCGGCGGGCGAGCTGCTCGCCGACTCCCGCATCCGCGCGGCCTACCTCGGCGAGGGCGCGGCCTGACCCGCGGCGTGTGACGGCGCCGGGTGCCCCTCCACGGGGCGCCCGGCGCTCGCGCGTGCCCGTCAGACGACGCCCGGGACGCTCCCCGCGTCCTGCGCGGTGACCTCACGCAGCATGCACGTCAGGCGCGCGGTGCAGACCCGCTTGTCCTGCTCGTCGGTGACCACGATCTCGTACGTGGCGGTGGAGCGGCCGCGGTGGACCGGGGTCGCGACCCCGGTGACCAGGCCCGAGCGGACGCCCCGGTGGTGGGTGCAGTTGAGGTCGACGCCGACGGCGATCTTCTTCGAGCCACCGTGCAGCATGGCGCCCACCGACCCGAGCGTCTCGGCGAGCACGGCCGACGCCCCGCCGTGGAGCAGCCCGTAGGGCTGGGTGTTGCCCTCCACCGGCATGGTGCCGACGACACGGTCGGGCGCCGCCTCGACGATCCGCAGGCCCATGCGCTCGCCGAGGTGGCCCGCGGAGAACAGGGCGGGCAGGTCGACGCCGAGCGCGGCGTACTCGTCGATGACCTCTTGCGGGAACTTCACTGCGGTCTGCTCGCCCATGGGGCCCGGACTCCGTTCGTCGTCGTACGGCCGGCCTGGTGGTGCCGGTGGCTGAGCGAACGCTCAGTCGGGCGGTGATTGTTCCAGACGGACGACGACGGACTTGCTGGCGGGGGTGTTGCTGACGTCCGCGGTCGCGTCGAGCGGGACCAGGACGTTGGTCTCGGGATAGTAGGCGGCCGCGCAGCCGCGCGCCGTCGGGTAGTGGACGACGCGGAAGCGGGGCGCGCGTCGCTCGACGCCGTCGTTCCACTCGCCGACCAGGTCCGCGTACGTCCCGTCCGCGAGGCCGAGCCGCGCCGCGTCGTCGGGGTGGACCAGGACGACCCGTCGCCCGCCCTTGATGCCGCGGTAGCGGTCGTCGAGGCCGTAGATGGTGGTGTTGTACTGGTCGTGCGAGCGCAGGGTCTGCAGCAGCAGCCGGCCCTCGGGCACCTTCGGGTACTCGACGGGGGCCGCGGTGAAGTTCGCCTTGCCCGTCGCGGTCGGGAAGCGCCGCTCGTCCCGCGGGGCGTGGGGGAGGGCGAAGCCGCCGGGGTGCGCGGCGAGGCGGGCGTTGAAGTCCTCGAAGCCGGGGATGACGCGCGCGATGCGGTCCCGGATGGTCGCGTAGTCCTTCTCGAACTCCTCCCACGGTGTGCGGGAGGACGGGCCGAGGGCCGCCCGCGCCATGCGCGCGACGATGGCCGGCTCGGAGAGGAGCCGCGGACCGGCCGGCGGGAGGTTGCCGCGGGAGGCGTGGACCAGCCCCATCGAGTCCTCGACGGTCACGAACTGCCGGCCCGACGCCTGGACGTCCCGGTCGGTGCGGCCCAGCGTGGGCAGGATCAGCGCGCGGGCGCCGGTCACCACGTGGGACCGGTTGAGCTTGGTGGAGACGTGCACGGTGAGGCGGGCGCGCCGCATGGCGGCCTCGGTGACGTCCGTGTCCGGGGTGGCGGCGACGAAGTTCCCGCCCATCGCGAAGAAGACCTTGGCGCGTCCGTCGCGCAGCGCCTGGATCGCGCGCACGACGTCGTAGCCGTGGTGGCGCGGGGAGGTGATGCCGAACTCCGCGTCCAGGGCGTCCAGGAAGGCGTCGGAGGGGCGCTCGAAGATGCCCATGGTCCGGTCGCCCTGGACGTTGGAGTGACCGCGGACCGGGCAGACGCCCGCCCCCGGCCGCCCCACGGCGCCGCGCAGCAGGAGGAGGTTGACGACCTCCCGGATGGTGGGCACGGAGTGCTTGTGCTGGGTGAGGCCCATCGCCCAGCAGACGATGGTGCGGCGCGAGGAGAGGACCATGCGCAGCGCCCGCTCGATCTCGGCGCGGGTCAGGCCCGTGGCGGTCAGCGTCTCGTCCCAGTCGGCGGCGCGGGCCGCCGCCGCGAACTCCTCGTACCCGTGGGTGTGCTCGCGGACGAACTCCTCGTCCACCGCGCCCTCGGTCTCGATGACGAGCTTGTTGAGGAGGCGGAAGAGCGCCTGGTCACCGCCGATGCGGATCTGCAGGAAGAGATCGGTGAGGGTGGCGCCCTTCAGCAGTCCCTTGGGCGTCTGGGGGTTCTTGAACCGCTCCAGGCCCGCCTCGGGCAGCGGGTTCACCGAGATGATCCGCGCACCGGCCGCCTTGGCCTTCTCCAGGGCGCTCAGCATGCGCGGGTGGTTGGTGCCGGGGTTCTGCCCGGCGACGATGATCAGGTCGGCCTGGTGGAGGTCGTCGAGGGAGACGCTGCCCTTGCCGACGCCGAGCGTCTCGGTGAGCGCCGACCCGGACGACTCGTGGCACATGTTCGAGCAGTCCGGCAGGTTGTTGGTGCCGAACTCGCGGGCGAAGAGCTGGAGCAGGAACGCCGCCTCGTTGCTCGTGCGGCCCGAGGTGTAGAAGAGCGCCTCGTCCGGTGAGTCGAGGGCGGTGAGCTCCTCCGCGATGATCCCGAAGGCCCGCTCCCAGCTGACCTCCTCGTACCGCTCGGCGCCCTCCGCCAGGTACACGGGGTGGGTGATGCGGCCCTGCTGGCCGAGCCAGTAGCCGCTGCGGCCGGCCAGCTCGGACAGGGGGTGGGCGGCGAAGAACTCCGGCGTGACGCGGCGGAGCGTGGCCTCCTCGGCGACGGCCTTGGCGCCGTTCTCGCAGAACTCCGCGACGTGCCGCTCGTCACCCTCCGGCCAGGCGCAGCCGGGACAGTCGAAGCCGTCCTTCTGGTTGACCTTGAGCAGCGTGCGGGCGGTACGGCCCAGGCCCATCTGCCGCTGCGAGGCGCGCAGGCCGTGCACGACGCCCGGCAGCCCGGCCGCGGAGTGCTGGGCGCCGGTCACCCGCGGAGCGTCCTGGACCGGGTCACCTGCGGGCGGTTTGCTGACCATGGCGGGCGCTCCTTCGTCTTCGTCTCGCCGTACGTGCCGTGTCCCCCCGATCCTGTCACGCGGCACCGACGGCGCGACCCCGGCCGTCAGCCGTTGTCGGTGCGGCGTGGCAGGATCGTGTCCGTGGCTGAGACAGCATCGAAGAAGACCGCACAAGACCGTCCGCGCCTGCTCCTCATGGACGGGCACTCCCTGGCGTACCGGGCGTTCTTCGCCCTGCCCGCGGAGAACTTCACCACGGCGAGCGGGCAGACGACCAACGCCGTGTACGGCTTCGCGTCGATGCTGGCGAACACGCTGCGCGACGAGGCGCCCACGCACTTCGCCGTGGCGTTCGACGTGTCCCGCAAGACGTGGCGCTCGAAGGACTTCCCGGAGTACAAGGCGAACCGCTCCTCCACCCCCGACGAGTTCAAGGGCCAGGTGGAGCTGATCGGCGAGCTGCTCGACACGATGAACGCCGACCGTTTCGCGGTGGAGGGCTACGAGGCGGACGACATCATCGCCACGCTGGCCACCCAGGCGGAGGCCGCCGGGTTCGAGGTCCTCGTCGTCACCGGCGACCGGGACTCCTTCCAGCTGGTCTCCGACCACGTCACGGTGCTGTACCCGACGAAGGGCGTCTCGGAGCTCACCCGCTTCACGCCGGAGAAGGTGCAGGAGAAGTACGGCCTGTCCCCGAGCCAGTACCCGGACTTCGCCGCCCTGCGCGGCGACCCCTCGGACAACCTCCCGGGCATCCCGGGCGTCGGCGAGAAGACGGCCACGAAGTGGATCACCCAGTTCGGGTCGTTCCAGGAGCTGGTCGAGCGCGCCGACGAGGTGAAGGGGAAGGTCGGGCAGGCGCTGCGCGACCACCTGGAGTCCGTCAAGCTCAACCGCCACCTCACCGAGCTCGTGCGTGACGTGGAGCTGCCGAAGACGGTCGCCGACCTGGAGCGCGCCCCCTACGACCGCACGGCGCTCAAGGGCTTCCTGGAGGTCCTGGAGATCCGCAACCCCAGCCTGCGCGAGCGGCTGCTCGCCGTGGACCCGGGCGCCGAGGAGGAGTCCGCCCCGGCCCCGGCCGCCGGCGTCGAGCTGGACGGCGCGGTCCTCGGCACGGGCGAGCTGGCGCCGTGGCTGGAGCGCCACGGCGACGGACCGCTCGGCATGGCCACGGTCGACACCTGGGCGCTCGGCGTCGGCAGCGTCGCGGAGGTCGCCCTCGCGGCCGCGGACGGCGCGGCGGCGTGGTTCGACCCGTCGGGGCTGGACGAGGCCGACGAGCGGGCGTTCGCCGCGTGGCTCGCCGACCCCGCCCGCCCGAAGGTCCTGCACAACGCCAAGGCGGCCATGCGCGTCCTGCCGGAGCACGGCTGGAGCGTGGCGGGCGTCTCGATGGACACGGCGCTCGCGGCGTACCTGGTGAAGCCGGGCCGCCGCTCCTTCGCCCTGGACGCGCTCTCCGTCGAGTACCTGGGCCGGGAGCTCGCCCCAGCGTCCGCCGCCGACGGCCAGCTGGCGTTCGGCGCGGACGAGACGGCGGAGGCCGACGCGCTGATGACGCAGGCCCGTGCCGTCCTCGACCTCGGTGACGCCTTCGGCACGCGCCTGGCCGAGGTGGGCGCGACCCGTCTGCTGCACGAGGTGGAGCTGCCCACCTCCGAGCTGCTCGCCCGGATGGAGCGGCACGGCATCGCCGCCGACCGGGCGCACCTGGAGGCGATGGAGCAGCAGTTCGCGGGCCAGGTCCAGCACGCCGTGAAGGAGGCGCACGCCTCGGTGGGCCACGAGTTCAACCTCGGCTCGCCCAAGCAGCTCCAGGAGGTCCTCTTCGGCGAGCTGAACCTGCCGAAGACGAAGAAGACGAAGACCGGCTACACCACGGACGCGGACGCCCTGGCGTGGCTCGCCGCGCAGACCGAGCACGAGCTGCCGGTGATCATGCTGCGCCACCGCGAGCAGGCCAAGCTCCGCGTGACGGTCGAGGGCCTGATCAAGACGGTCGCGGCGGACGGCCGGATCCACACCACGTTCAACCAGACCGTCGCCGCGACCGGACGGCTGTCGTCCACGGACCCGAACCTCCAGAACATCCCGGTCCGCACGGACGAGGGCCGCGCCATCCGCCGGGGCTTCGTCGTCGGCGAGGGCTTCGACGCCCTGATGACGGCCGACTACAGCCAGATCGAGCTGCGCGTCATGGCGCACCTCTCGGAGGACGAGGGCCTCATCGAGGCGTTCACCTCCGGCGAGGACCTGCACACCACGGTCGCCTCGCAGGTGTTCGGCGTGGACAAGTCCGCCGTCGACGCCGAGATGCGCCGCAAGATCAAGGCCATGTCGTACGGGCTGGCGTACGGCCTGTCGGCGTTCGGCCTCTCGCAGCAGCTGAACATCGAGGCCGCCGAGGCGCGCGGACTGATGGACACCTACTTCGAGCGCTTCGGCGGGGTGCGGGACTACCTGCGCCGGGTCGTCGACGAGGCCCGTGCGACGGGGTACACCGAGACGATGCTCGGCCGCCGCCGCTACCTGCCCGACCTGAACAGCGACAACCGCCAGCGCCGCGAGATGGCCGAGCGGATGGCGCTGAACGCCCCGATCCAGGGCACGGCCGCCGACATCGTGAAGGTCGCCATGCTCAACGTGGACCGCGCCCTGACGGAGGCCGGTCTGACCTCCCGGATGCTGCTCCAGGTGCACGACGAGATCGTGCTGGAGCTGGCGCCGGGGGAGCGGGAGCCGGTCGAGGAGATCGTGCGCCGGGAGATGGCGTCGGCGGTCGAGCTGCGGGCGCCGCTCGACGTCTCCGTGGGCGTCGGTCCCGACTGGGAGTCCGCCGCGCACTGACCCCGCCGCCCCGGGGCGCGGCCCGTGCGGCCGCGCCCCGGCGGGTGCCGGGTCCGGGGCCGGCCGCTCGACGGCGGTGCTCCCGGACAGACGGGCGCCGCGGTGGCGCGCGTCGGGGCGGACCGTGCGGCGGTACGTGTCAGGGCCGGAGCGTCCTGGTCCGCAGTCGCGCCCCGGCGCCGTAGAGGACCAGGCCGGCGGCCAGCCCCGCGCCCGCGCCGAAGCAGGCGGTGGGGACGATGTCGAGGGGCGTCTCGATCCGGCCCCAGTAGGCGTACCAGCGCAGGCACCGGTGGAGCAGCCCCACCGCCGCGCACCCGGCGAGCACCCCGACCGCCAGCCACCGGCCCCGCCGGGTCGGCGCCGGCCACGGCATCCCCGCACCGGCCTCCGGCGCGGGGGCGCGGCGCAGGGCGCCCCGGCAGAACCACACGAGCACGACCAGCGCCAGCGCCGAACCGCCGTACTGCGCGTACAGGTACAGCGGGAAGCCCGCCACGACCTCGCCGAGCACCGGCAGGACGCGCGTGCCCCACCGGTCGGGGTGCGTGAACAGGTCCCACACCACGTGGGTCGCCGCGCCGAGCACCGCCGAGACGTAGAACCACACCGCCAGCGCCGCCGGGTGCCGTCCGCGCCAGGGCCGGCCGCGCAGCACCGCGTACACCCGCCCCCGCCACCGCACGGGCAGCAGGGCGACGAGTGGCTCACGCACCATCAGCCACAGGGCCGTCAGCAGCGCCGCCGTCACGGCGTCGACGGTGAGGACGCCCAAGGTGCCGTGCGTCACCGCGCCGAAGGCCATGGCGCCGGGGAGGACACTGTCCGCGAAGTAGGTCATATCCGGTGCGAACGACCCCGTGACGAGGGCGGACGCGACCAGCGGCCCGCGCGCGGTGCCGGACCTCCGCATCCCGGGCAGTACCGCGGCGGCATGGCTCAGTGTGAACGGCATGAACGCGGGCCCCCGGTAGGTCATTTCAGGTTCGGCAACAGCGGTCAGTATCAATCATGAGGTGATCACTCCGGCACGTCGGTGTGGAGCAGTACGCAGACGACCGGTGACGGAAGCGTGAAAAGAGGTCAGCCCTCGGTGTGGCGGAGCGCCGAGTTGACGTAGGGTCGCCTGAGCCGCGCACCGGGGCGCGCGGCCGAGGTCTTCGGCGCCGACGGGCGCCATCGGGGAGGGACACACGCATGGCAGCGCACATCGGCCGTCGACTGCGCAAGGGCGCCACCACCACCGCGGTGGCCGCCGCGGCGGTGGCGGCCCTCTCGGCGTCGCAGGCACCGGGCGCCACCCCGATCGCGGGCGGCCAGACGGCCGGCGGTACCACACCGCCGACCCCCTCGGGCTCCACCGCCACCGGGGACTCGCCCTACTACACCGACCTGCCGCCGCTGAAGAGCCCGAACCCGCTGCCGCCGGGCAGCGCCGCCGACGGGCTGCTGGGCACCGGCCCCGCGGAGGCGGGCATACCGGCGACGGTCCTCGCCGCCTACAAGCAGGCCGAGCAGCACCTGAAGACCACGAGGCCGGGGTGCAACCTCCCCTGGCAGCTCCTCGCGGGCATCGGCAAGGTCGAGTCCGGCCAGGCCCGCGGCGGCCGCGTCGACGCCAACGGCACCACGCCGTCGCCGATCCTCGGCCCGGTCCTCAACGGCAACGGCTTCGCCAACATCACCGACACGGACAACGGCGCCTACGACGGCGACGCCCGGCACGACCGCGCGGTCGGTCCGATGCAGTTCATCCCCTCCACCTGGGCGTCGTGGGGGCAGGACGCCAACGGCGACGGCCGCAAGGACCCCAACAACATCTTCGACGCCGCGCAGGCCGCCGGCATGTACCTGTGCGCCAACAACCGCGACCTCGCGCTGAAGGCGGACCTCGACCGCGCCATCCTCAGCTACAACCAGTCCCGCGAGTACCTGCGCACGGTGCTGTCCTGGTTCGAGTTCTACAAGAGCGGCACGCACCAGGTCCCCGACGGCAGCGGTGTGCAGCCCGGCGACATCAGCGACCCCGTCACCTCGCCCGTCCAGCCCGGCACCGACCCGGTCCCGAGCACGCCGGTCACCACTCCGTCGCCCACCCCCACCCCGACCCCCACGCCCACCCCGACGCCGTCCACCCCGGGCGCCAAGCCGACCCCGTCCAAGCCCTCGCAGCCCCCGACGTCGAAGCCGACGCCCCCGAAGCCGCAGCCCACGCCGACCCCGACCCCGCCGCCCAAGCCGACGACCCCGCTCGACCGGCTGCACCGCCTCGTGGTCACCGGCGCCGGCACGCTGACCGCCCCCGCCGGCACCGAGTTCCCCGTGCGGCCCGTGGTCACGGCCCGCGACGCGTGGGGCAAGGCGCTCGGCGGCGTCCCCGTCCGGTTCGAGGTCATCGGCGACACCGACGCGAGCTTCCCCGGCGGCGGGACCGTCGCCACCGTCACCACCGGCGCCGACGGCACCGCCACCGCCCCCGTACTCGACGCCGGCGACCGGACCGGGCAGTTCACCGTCCGGGCCGCCGTCCCGCAGCGCCCGGCCGTCGGCCCCGCCGACTTCGCGGCGACGGTCACCTCCGGTCAGGCGGACGCCCTCGTCCGTACGGGCGACGCGGCCCTGTCGGCGGCCCCGGAGGGCGAGTTCGCCGAGCAGGTCACCGTGAAGGCCACCCGCAAGGGCGCTCCCGTGGCCGGTGCGGCGCTCACCGCCACCGTGCTGGTGAAGGCCGCGGACGGCAGTCTCCGGCCCGCCGAGGAGGGGCCCTTCTTCAAGGACGGCCGGGGTGAGCCCCTGCGCGCCCTCGCGGGCCTGAAGACCGACGCCGACGGCGTCCTGCAGCTGCCGAAGCTGTACGCCGACGGCCGGACCGGCACGTTCCTCCTGAGCCTCACGGCGCAGGGCGGCGCGACGCTCACGGTGGAACTGCACGTCACCGCCGCCTGACCGACCCCTCCGCGGCCCGCCGCCCCGCTCCCGCCTCCCGCGGGGGCGGGGCGGCGGGCCGCACCGCTTGTCGGCCCGGGCGCCGGCGGGTACGGGGAAGACCCCGCCCGCCCCGGGGGAAACCCACCCCACACCCTGCGGACTGACGCGGCGTCAGCGCCCCGCGGTGTCGCCGCACCGGCGCCGCCACCACCACCCCGCGCGCGAGCCGCCGCCGTACCCACCCCGTGGCCGTACCCACCCCATGGCTGTACCCACCCCGTGGCTGTACCCGCCCCACGCCCACCGTCCCCGGCGCCCTCCACGACCGGTCAGGCGCCCGCGACGGGAGGTGGGGCCGGGCGGGTTCGCCCCCGCAGGGGTCGGCGGAGAAGGGCGGGTGCCCCGGCCGGGACCCGAGCCCGCCGACCCCGAGGAGGTGAGCCCGCCCGGCCCCGCCGCACCCACCACCCAGGGACACCCAGCACCCCCCGCCGCCGACGCCCGCCGCCGCGCCCGCCCCACCCGCCGGGCCGGCGCCACCCCGCCCGCCGAGACCCGGCCGCCCGCCGAGACCCGGCCGCCCGCCGAGACCCGGCCGCCCGCCGAGACCCGGCCGCCCGCCAGGGCCCGGCTCCGCCCGCCGGGCCGCCCGGCGGAGTCTCAGCGCCGCGGGTTGGCGCGCCGCGTCGGTACGGCGGTGGCCGGGTCCTCCGGCCACGGGTGCCGCGGGTAGCGCCCGCGCAGCTCGGCACGCACGGCCCGGTAGCCCTCCCGCCAGAACGACTCCAGGTCGGCGGTGACGGCCGCCGGCCGCCCCGCCGGCGACAGCAGGTGCACCAGGACGGGCACCCCCGCGACCCGCGGCGTCCGCGCCAGCCCGAACATCTCCTGCAGCTTCACCGCCAGCACCGGCTGCGGACCCCCGTACTCCACGCGGATCCGCGAGCCGCTCGGCACCTCGATCCGCTCCGGCGCCAACGCGTCGAGGCGCGCCGCGTCGCCGCTCGCCCACGGCAGCAGCCGCTGCAGGCACTGCCCCGCGTCGATCCGCCCCAGGTCCCCCCGGCGCCGCGCCCGTGACAGCTCCGGCTCCAGCCACTCCTCCGCGCGGTCCAGCAGCGCGGCGTCCGACACGTCGGGCCACGGGGCGCCCACCACCCGGTGCACGAACGCCAGTCGCAGCCGCAGCTCCTGCGACTCCCGAGACCAGCGCAGCAGCCCGGGCCCCTCGCGCCGCAACCCCTCCAGGAGGGCGGCGCGCACCAGCGCCGGATCAGGGTCCCGCAGCGGCCGTACGGCCGTCTCGATCGCGCCCAGCCGCTCCACGGACCGCGCGACGACGTCACCGTCCTCCCACCGCACCTCCTCGCCCGCCGCGAGCAGGTGCCGGGCGGCCGACCGGGCGGTCTCCTCGTCCACCACCGCGGCGAGCCGCACCCGGGCGGACGCGGCGTGCGGCGACCGGTCCGCGACGGCGACCGCGAGCCACGGGGCCGCCCGCAAGCGCGACCCGTCCCCGAGCTCCGCGCCCGTCCCCGACGCCATCAGGAACGCCCCGGCGCCCTTGGCCCGGGCCACCCGCTCCGGGAACGCCAGCGACGTGACCGTCCCGACGACGGCGTCGTCCGGCAGGCCGTCCGGCGGCGTCCCCGCCCCGTCCAGCTGCCCCGCCAGCCGCCGCGCCTCCTGCCGCCACCGCGCCCCGTACGCGTCACCGCCCCGCCGCGCCGCGCGCCACGCGGCCGCCAGGTCGTCGCCGTACTCGCGCGGCGGCTCCTCGCTCAGCAGCGCCACCACCTCCGCGACGCGCCGCGCCCCCACGGCGGGCGCGCCGTCCAGCAGTGCGCGGGCGAGCCGCGGATGCAGGCCCAGACGGGCCATCCGTACGCCCCGCTCCGTCGCCCGGCCCGCCGCGTCCACCGCCCCGACCGCCGCCAGCACCGACCGCGCCGCGGCCAGCGCACCCGCGGGGGGCGGGTCCAGCAGCGCCAGGCCGGACGCGTCCGGATCGCCCCAGACGGCCGCCTGCAGCGCGAACGCCGCCAGGTCCGCCACCTGGATCTCGGGAGCCGGGAACCGCGGCAACCGCCCGTCCTCCGCCTCCGTCCAGCAGCGGTACACCGCGCCCGGCGCCTCGCGCCCCGCACGGCCCGCCCGCTGCCGGGAGGCCGCCCTCGACGCCCGCACCGTGGTCAGCGAGCCGAGGCCCCGCGCGTGGTCCGTCCGCGGCTCGCGGGCCAGCCCCGAGTCCACCACCACCCGCACGCCCGGCACGGTCAGGGACGACTCGGCCACCGACGTCGCCAGCACCACCCGGCGGCCCAGGCCGGGGGAGAGCACCGCCTCCTGGACCGCCGCCGGCGCCCGGCCGTGGACCTGGAGCACCTCGACGTCCGCGAGCCCCGCCAGGAGACCCGCCACCCGCGTGATCTCCCCGACACCGGGCAGGAAGCACAGCACGTCGCCGGAGCGCTCCGCCAGCGCCCGCCGCACCACCGACGCCACGTGCGCCAGGAGCGCCGGGTCCACGCGCATCCCGTGCGGCGGCCGCACGGACGACGCCGGCGGGGCCCACACGACCTCCACCGGATGGGCCGTCCCCTCGGCCTCCACCACCGGCGCGCCGCCCAGCAGCCGGGACCAGCCCTCCGCGTCGGTCGTCGCCGAGGCGGCCACCAGCCGCAGCTCGGGCCGCAGCGCGGCGCGCACGTCCAGCAGGAACGCGGCGGCCGTGTCGGCGTCCAGGTGCCGCTCGTGGCACTCGTCCAGGACCACCACGTCCACCCCGGCCAGCTCCTGGTCCCGCTGGAGCCGCTGGAGCAGCACGCCCGTCGTCACCACCTCGACGACCGTCCCGCGCGACACCACCCGCTCGCCGCGCACCGTGAAGCCCACCCGGCCGCCCACCGGCTCGCCCAGCAGCCACGCCATCCGCCGGGCCGCCGCCCGCGCCGCGATCCGCCGCGGCTCGGCGACGACGACCCGCGCGCCGCGCCCGGCGAGCGCGAGCGGCACCAGCGTGGTCTTCCCCGTGCCGGGCGGCGCGCACAGCACCGCGGCCCCGTGCCCGTCGAGCGCCCGCTCCAGGGCGGGCAGCGCGGTGCGCACGGGGAGGGCCGACGCCTCCTCCCGCAGTCGCATCACGCGCGCTCGCACACGAAGATCGCCGTCCCCGGGATGAGGTTGCCGCGCAGCGGGGACCAGCCGCCCCACTCCTGGCCGTTCCAGGCGGGCCACTCCGGCTCCACCAGGTCCACCAGCCGGAAGCCGCCCGCCACCACGTCCCGGACCCGGTCGCCGACGGTGCGGTGGTGCTCCACGTACACCGCCCGGCCCTCCTCGTCCTGCTCCACGTAGGGCGTGCGGTCGAAGTACGACGACGCCACGGTCAGCCCCTCGGGCCCCGGCTCGTCCGGGAACGCCCATCGCAGCGGGTGCGTCACGGAGAACACCCAGCGCCCGCCCGGCCGCAGCACCCGCCGCACCTCGCGGAACACCCGGACCGGGTCGGCGACGAACGGCACGGCCCCGTACGCCGAGCACGCCAGGTCGAAGGAACCGTCCCGGAACGGCAGCGCCCCGGCGTCGGCCTGCACCAGCGCCAGCCCGTCCGCCCCGATGCGCAGCGCGTGCTGGAGCTGCCGATGGGAGAGGTCCAGCGCGACCGGCCGCGCCCCCTGCGCCGCCAGCCACCGCGAGCACTGGGCCGCGCCGGCGCCGATCTCCAGGACGTCCAGTCCCCGGAGCGCCGCGGCCGGGCCCAGCAGCCCGGCGTCCGCCTCGTCCAGCCCCTCGGGGCCCCACACGAACCGGTCGTCGCCGAGGAAGCCGCCGTGCTCGCTCTGGTACTCGTCGGCGTTCCGGTCCCACCAGCCCCGGCTGGCCCTGCTGCTCTCCGCGTCGCCCGCGTCTCGCCGCGTCGCCTCGGGCTCGTCGTCTTGGAGGTCTTGGATCATCTCGTCCGTCGCTGTAGTTTTGCGGACATCACGCACGGGTCCCGAGAGGGTGCCCCGGCCGTGCCGCCCGGCCGCCGCGCCCGGTGTGTCGCGGCGCGCCGCGGCCAGGATGGCCTCGGGAAAGCTTAGTTGTGCCGGGTATGGAGGGATCCGCCCCGGGTGGGCGCCTTCGCGCATTGACCCCGCCCCCCGGCGGCCGTATGCTAAAGGTTGCGCTGCGGGCCTGCGCGCCTCAGACGGAGCAGGTCGCGCTCGCATCTGTTGTATGTCCCCTCGGTTGTCGAGGCGCCACCCGGTCGACCCAGTCGGCGGGAACGGGCGCTTCCTTGGCTGTCCGGCTTCTGCAGCTGCGATACGGGCTCACGGCGTAGCAGTACCTACGACTTTCTGTCCGTAACCGGAGCCCTTTCCCACATGACGAGCAGCACCGAGACCACCGCCACCACCCCGCAGGTTGCGGTCAACGACATCGGTAACGAGGAAGCCTTCCTCGCCGCGATCGACGAGACGATCAAGTACTTCAACGACGGCGACATCGTCGACGGCGTCATCGTGAAGGTCGACCGGGACGAGGTCCTGCTCGACATCGGTTACAAGACCGAAGGCGTGATCCCGAGCCGCGAGCTCTCGATCAAGCACGACGTCGACCCGAACGAGGTCGTCAAGGTCGGCGACGAGATCGAGGCCCTGGTTCTCCAGAAGGAGGACAAGGAAGGCCGCCTGATCCTGTCCAAGAAGCGCGCTCAGTACGAGCGTGCCTGGGGCACGATCGAGAAGATCAAGGAAGAGGACGGCATCGTCACCGGTACCGTCATCGAGGTCGTCAAGGGTGGTCTCATCCTCGACATCGGCCTCCGTGGCTTCCTGCCGGCCTCCCTCGTCGAGATGCGCCGTGTCCGCGACCTCCAGCCCTACGTGGGCAAGGAGCTCGAGGCGAAGATCATCGAGCTGGACAAGAACCGCAACAACGTGGTCCTGTCCCGCCGCGCCTGGCTCGAGCAGACCCAGTCCGAGGTTCGCCAGACGTTCCTCACCACCCTGCAGAAGGGTCAGGTCCGCTCCGGCGTCGTCTCCTCGATCGTCAACTTCGGTGCCTTCGTGGACCTGGGTGGCGTCGACGGTCTCGTGCACGTCTCCGAGCTGTCCTGGAAGCACATCGACCACCCCTCCGAGGTCGTCGAGGTCGGTCAGGAAGTCACCGTCGAGGTCCTCGACGTCGACATGGACCGCGAGCGTGTCTCCCTGTCGCTGAAGGCGACGCAGGAGGACCCGTGGCAGCAGTTCGCCCGGACCCACCAGATCGGCCAGGTCGTCCCGGGTAAGGTCACGAAGCTGGTTCCGTTCGGTGCGTTCGTCCGCGTGGACGAGGGCATCGAGGGTCTGGTCCACATCTCCGAGCTGGCCGAGCGCCACGTGGAGATCCCGGAGCAGGTCGTCCAGGTCAACGACGAGATCTTCGTCAAGGTCATCGACATCGACCTCGAGCGCCGCCGCATCAGCCTCTCGCTGAAGCAGGCCAACGAGTCCTTCGGTTCGGACCCGGCGTCGGTCGAGTTCGACCCGACGCTGTACGGCATGGCCGCGTCGTACGACGACCAGGGGAACTACATCTACCCCGAGGGCTTCGACCCCGAGACCAACGACTGGCTCGAGGGCTACGAGACCCAGCGCGAGGCGTGGGAGACCCAGTACGCCGAGGCGCAGCAGCGCTTCGAGCAGCACCAGGCCCAGGTCATCAAGTCCCGCGAGGCCGACGAGGCCGCCGCTGCCGAGGGTGGCCCCGCCGCTCCGGCCGGTGCCCCGGCGGGCGTCTCCGGCGGTTCGTACTCCTCGGAGTCGGACGACAACTCCGGCGCCCTGGCGTCGGACGAGGCGCTGGCCGCGCTCCGCGAGAAGCTGGCCGGCGGCCAGAGCTGAACGGCTCGGCACCGACCCGCTAGCTCCTAGCAGGTGACATCGAGGCCCGTCCCGGAAGGGACGGGCCTCGATGCGTCCGTGCCGGGGGCCGCGCCCGCGTCTCCGCCGGGGCGCCCGGGTGCGCCCGGGGCCTGCCCGAGGTGCCCGGGACTGCGCCCGGGTCTCCGTCCGGGCGCTGTGCCTGCCGACGGCTCCCCACGGGTTGCGGTCGGGGCCTCCGTCCGGGTCTGCGGGCCGGGTCTGCGTCCGGGCCTCCGTCCGGGTCCGCGGACCGGGTCTGCGTCCGGGTCTGCGGGCCGGGTCAGTGGTCCTGGCCGGCGGTCCGGGTCAGTCGGCGACCGGGAGGCCCGGTGTGACCGGACCGCGCCCGCCGGTGCGGGTGCTGTCCGCGTACACCGTCGTCGGCACGACCGGGAGTGGTGCGGGGCGTGGACGGCGTGGCGGTTCGGGCCGGCTGCGCCGGTCCGGTCCGCGTGGTTGTCGCGGAAGACCGTGCCGCACCCTCAGCCGGGTCGCCGGCTGTGCACTTCGAAGCCGTGGTCCAGGGTGGACCGGCCGGTGTTTCCGGAGACGGGACGCCGTTGTCCCTCACGTCCACCCATGCATCGTCGTGGTGGACGCCCGTCATCCTGCGGCCGTCGAAGACCTTCCCGACGATCCGCGCGCCGGTGGTGCCGTCCTTGATGTCGACGCCCTCGCCGCCGTCACCCGGGCGGATGGTGTTGCCCTCGACGCGGATGTCGTCGCTCCGGGCCGACAGGTCGTTCGCCGTCCCCACGTACACGCCCTCGCCCATGTCCCGGCCGTCGCGGTCCGTGTCGTGGATGCGGGGGTTCCGGATGACGCCGTCGGTGCTGAGGAGCGGAAGTGGACGCCTTCCGTCGCCAGGCCGTGGACGGTGACGGAGTCGATGACGACCCCCTTCGCCCGGTCCGTCATGATTTCCTTCCGCCCACCGGTGACCGTCACGCCGTACACGGTCCAGTGCGAGGCGCCGTCGAGGTGGAGGCCGTAGCCGCCCGTCGCCGTGAGGACGGCCCGGAGGAGCCGGTGAGGACGATCCGGGCCGAAGGCGTGCCGGGGACGGCCGCCTTGAAGGTTCCCCGGTACGTGCCGTCGGCGAGCCGGATCGTGTCACCGGGGCGCGCGGCGGCGAGCGCCGCCCTGAGCTGCGCGGCGGTGGAGACGGCCACCGCGGCCGTCGCGCCGGCACCGGACGGGAGCCGCGGCGGGCGAGCGAGGGGGACGCGGCGGCGGTGGGGGTCGCCGTCAGGGCGAGGACGGTCGCGAGCGGGCAGGGCAGCAGCGGTGAGGGGCGCATGGTGGGAGGCCTTCCCGTCTCTTTCTCGTACGTGTACGCCGGGCGGGATGTTGAAACGCGCGCTGTCCCGAGGCCGTACGGACGGGCGATGGGCATGACGAGGTCTGGACCAGGCGGCCCACGGGTGGTTCGTGCCCGGGACATGGGCGCGACGGGGAATGTCAGTGGTCCGTGCGACGTTCTCCGGTAGGACACGAGGAGGAGCGGTAATCGTGCTTGATCCGCAGGATTTGTACGCATGGGAGCCGAAGGGCCTGGCGGTCGCCGACATGGCGCTCGCCCAGGAGTCGGCCGGCCTGATCATGCTCTATCACTTCGACGGATACATCGACGCGGGCGAGACCGGCGAGCAGATCGTCGAGAGCCTGCTGGAGACCCTGCCCCACCAGGTGGTGGCCCGCTTCGACCACGACCGGCTGGTCGACTACCGGGCGCGCCGCCCGCTGCTGACGTTCCGCCGCGACCGCTGGACCGGGTACGAGACGCCCGCCATCGAGGTCCGCATCGTCCAGGACGCCACGGGCGCGCCCTTCCTGCTCCTGTCCGGGCCGGAGCCCGACGTCGAGTGGGAGCGCTTCGCCGTCGCGGTCCGGCAGGTCGTGGAGCGCCTCGGCGTGCGCCTCTCCGTCAACTTCCACGGCATCCCCATGGGCGTGCCGCACACCCGGCCCGTCGGTCTCACCCCGCACGGCAACCGCGCCGACCTCGTACCGGGCCACCGCAGCCCCTTCGACGAGGCGCAGGTGCCGGGCAGCGCCGCCGCGCTCATCGAGTACCGCCTGTCCGAGGCGGGGCACGACGTCCTCGGCATCGCCGCGCACGTCCCGCACTACCTGGCCCGCTCGGCCTACCCGGACGCAGCGCTCACGGCCGTCGAGGCCGTCACCGCCGCCACGGGCCTGGTGCTGCCGACCGTCGCGCACGGCCTGCGCACCGCGGCGCAGCGCACCCAGACGGAGATCGAGCGGCAGATCGGCGAGGGCGACGAGGAACTGGTCGCCCTGGTGAAGGGGCTGGAGCACCAGTACGACGCGCTCGCCGGTGTGGAGACCCGCGGCAGCCTCGTCGCGGAGCCGGTGGACCTCCCGTCCGCCGACGAGATCGGCCGCGAGTTCGAACGCTTCCTGGCGGAGCGCGAGGGCGACAACCCGTGACCCCGCCGCTCGGCCGCCGCACCCCGTACCACGGGGGAGCGGCGCGTCCGGCGGGTGCCGGGGCGGGGGTGTCCCGGCCAGGGCCGGGTGGGGGCGGCGGGCGCCGGTCCGCGCGCGGCGCCTAAGCTTCCGCCCATGCTGACCGTAGGTCTCACCGGTGGAATCGGCGCCGGCAAAAGCGAGGTCTCGCGCCTCCTCGTCTCGTACGGCGCCGTCCTCGTCGACGCCGACCGGATCGCCCGCGAGGTCGTGGAGCCCGGCACGCCCGGCCTCGCCGCCGTCGTCGAGGCGTTCGGATCCGGGATCCTCACGCCCGAGGGCACGCTGGACCGCCCCCGGCTCGGCTCCATCGTCTTCGGCGACGCCGAGCGCCTGGCCGTGCTGAACGGCATCGTCCACCCGCTCGTCGGCGCCCGCTCGGCCGAGCTCCAGGCGGCCGCCGCACCCGACGCCGTGGTCGTCCACGACGTCCCCCTGCTGACCGAGAACGGCCTCGCCCCCCTCTACGACGTCGTCGTGGTCGTCGACGCGTCACCCGCCACCCAGCTCGACCGGCTCGTACGGCTGCGGGGCATGTCCCCGGACGAGGCCCGCGCCCGCATGGCCGCCCAGGCCACCCGCGAGCAGCGGCGCGCCGTCGCCGACTACGTCATCGACAACGACGGCCCCTTCGAAGCCCTCGAACCGCGGGTGCGCGAGCTGTGGGAGGAGCTCACCGCGCGCTCCGCGGACACGGCCCCGGAATAGGCCCCCCACCGGGGATGTTGAACGGTCGGAGCGAGGGGAAGGAATCCACCGTGCCCGACAGCAACCCGGAGACCCACGTCATCGACTACCGGGCGGCCGAGCAGCTGCTCGCCGCACGGGACCCGCGCGGCGCCGTCAAGCTGCTCGACTCGGTGATCGCGGCCCACCCCGAGAACACCGCCGCCCGCCTCCTGCGGGCGCGCGCCTTCTTCGCGGCCGCCCAGCTGCGCCCCGCCGAGCTGGAGTTCGAGCTGGTCCTGGAGCGCGAGCCGGACAACGCCTTCGCCCACTTCGGGCTGGCCCGCACCCTCCAGCGCGCCGGCCGCCCGCAGCACGCCCGGCGCCACTTCCGGCTCGCCGCCGCCCTCGACCCCAAGCCGGAGTACGTCGAGGCGGCCCGCTTCGACGCCGCCGACTGACGCGGCCGACCTGCTGACCGAACGCCCCCGCACGGTGGCCGCGTGGCGGCCGTGCCCCGCCCGCACGGCGGCCCGTACGGCAGACGCCCGCGCGGCGGCCGCGCGCCGCGCCCCGCCGTCCGCCGCGCACCGGGCCGCGCGCCGTCCGCCGTCGCCCGCGCCCGGAGCCCGGTCAGGTATGCGGCGGGCGGTGCTCCGGCCGGTACGGCTCGTACGGGGGGACGCTCGGGCCCGGCTGGTAGCGCGCGCCCTGCCGCAGGTGGCGCACGACCAGCACCAGGTCGGTCACGACCACGAGCGCCAGGACCCCGCAGGCGACCGCCCACCCCGTCCGCCCCAGCACCGCGAACGCCACCGTGCCGCCCAGCGCCCACAGCAGGCCCCACACCCCGAGCCACAGCCGCAGCCGCAGGGGGCTGCGCGCGGTGACGGGTTCGTTTCCACTGCGCATGGTCATCACCCTCCGGTCCGGCGGGTACCCGTCCGGGGGCTTCCGACCCACCGCCGGCCCCGTTGTCAGACCCCCGCCGTAAGGTCGGTGAGCAGGGAACACGACCGTGGCCCCGGCGACCGGCAGCGGAGGTGAGGGAGCATGCGGGACACGACCGCATCGCCGCCCGCGCACGCGGTGCGCGGCCTCGCCGCCGTGTTCCTCCCCGCGGCCCTGCCCCGGGAGGGGCGCGTCGCCTTCTGGGCCCCCGACGGCCGCCCCCTCCCCGAGGACGTCGCCGGCGGCCCGGCACCGGCCCCGCCCGGCCGCCCGGCACCGGCGCTGCCCGGCCGCCCCGCCCCCGTACCGGTGCCCGCGCCCGCCCGCGTGCCGGGTCCCGTACCCGCACCGGCCGCGCAGGCCGGCACGCTGACGGTCGTACGACCCCGGGGCGACGGCGTCCGCAGCCACGACGTGCCGGCCCTGCTGCTCCCCGTCGCGGACGCGCTGCCCCTGCTCGCCGCCGCCCGCCACGACCCGCACGCCCACCCGGCGACGGCCTGTTGGGGCGCCGCCGCCCTCCACGGCCTGCACCTCGTCGCGCGGGGCCGCCTGCTGCCCGGCCTCACCGCCGACGACCTCGACGCCTGGCGGGCCGGGCCGCTGGACGCCGACGACATCGCCCATCTGCGCGCCGTCGCCGCCGCCCTGCCGTACGAGGGACACGCCGTCCCCCTTCCCGGCCGCCGCCCGCTCCACCTGCCCGAGCCCGAGACGCTCGTCCGGGCCTTCCTCGACGCCGTCGCCGACACCCTCCCGCGCACGCCCGCCGCCGCGCACGCCGCGGGCGCGCCGTTCGCCGCCCGGGAGCCGCAGCGGCTGCCCGGGGCGCGCGCCTGGGCCGCCGAGGCCGCCGCCGGCATGGACGCGGGCGTCCGCGTCTCGCTGCGCCTGGACCTCTCCTCGTACGACCTCTTCGACAGCACGCCGGACGACGGGGACGGCGGTGGGTTCGGCGGCGACGGCGCGGGCGCCGAGCGGCGGGCCGCCGCGGCCGTCGTCCAGGTGCACAGCCTCGCCGACCCGGCCCTCGTGGTCGACGCGGCGTCCCTCTGGTCCCCGGGCGGGGACGAGCACCTCGGCCCGCGGGCCCGCGTCGACGCCGTCCTGGCGCTGCGCCGCGCCGCCCGGGTCTGGCCGCCGCTCGCCCGCCTCCTGGAGCGCCCGGTCCCCGACGTCCTCGCGCTGTCCGAGGAGGAGCTCCACGAGTTGCTCGGCCCCGCCGCGCCCCGCCTCGACGCCGCCGGCGTCACCGTCCACTGGCCGCGCGAGCTCGCCCGCTCCCTCACCGCCAACGCCGTCGTCCGCCCCGCGCCCGGGTCCGCCACGGACGGCACGGCCTTCTTCGACAGCGCCGAACTGCTCCGCTTCGACTGGCAGCTCGCCCTCGACGGGGACCCCCTGACCGAGCGCGAGATGGACGCCCTCGCCGAGGCGCACCGGCCCGTCGTACGGCTGCGCGACCGCTGGGTCGTCGTCGACCCCGCCCTCGTCCGCAAGGCCCGCAAGCGGCAGCTCGGCCTGCTGGAGCCGGTCGACGCCCTCGCCGCGGCGCTCACCGGCACCGCCGAGGTCGACGGCGAGACGGTACCGGCGGTGCCCGTCGGGGCCCTCGCCGACCTGCGCGACCGCCTCGTCGCCGGACCGGCCCCGGGCCCGCCGCCGGACGGGCTCGACGCGACCCTGCGCGACTACCAGCTGCGCGGCCTCGCCTGGCTGGACCTGATGACCTCGCTCGGCCTCGGCGGCTGCCTCGCCGACGACATGGGCCTCGGCAAGACGATCACGCTCATCGCCCTGCACCTGCGCCGCGCCCGCCGTGAACCGACCCTGGTCGTCTGCCCCGCCTCCCTGCTCGGCAACTGGCAGCGCGAGGTCCACCGCTTCGCCCCCGGCGTGCCCGTGCGCCGCTTCCACGGCGCCGGCCGCACCCTGGAGGGCGCCGAGGGCGGTTTCGTCCTCACCACGTACGGCACGATGCGCACCAGCGCCGGCCGGCTCGCCGCCCACCCGTGGGGCATGGTCGTCGCCGACGAGGCGCAGCACGTGAAGAACCCCTTCTCCGCCACCGCGAAGGCGCTGCGCACCATTCCCGCGCCCGCCCGGGTCGCGCTCACCGGTACCCCCGTCGAGAACAACCTCTCCGAGCTGTGGGCCCTGCTCGACTGGACGACCCCCGGGCTCCTCGGCCCCCTCAAGGCGTTCCGCGCCCGGCACGCGCGGGCCGTGGAGAACAACGAGGAGATCGAGAACGAGGAGGCGGTCGAGCGGCTCGCCCGGCTCGTGCGCCCCTTCCTGCTGCGCCGCCGCAAGTCCGACCCCGGCATCGTGCCGGAGCTGCCGCCGAAGACCGAGACGGACCACCCCGTCCCCCTCACCCGCGAACAGGCCTCGCTCTACGAGGCGGTCGTCCGCGAGACCATGGACGCGGTCGCCGGCGCCGAGGGCATGGCCCGACGCGGCCTGATCATGAAGCTGCTCACCTCCCTCAAACAGATCTGCAACCACCCGGCGCAGTACCTGAAGGAGGAGCCGTCGCGCCTCGCCGGCCGCTCCGGGAAGCTCGCCCTCCTCGACGAGCTCCTGGACACCGTCCTGTCCGAGGACGGCGCGGTCCTCGTCTTCACCCAGTACGTCGCCATGGCCCGCCTCCTGACGGCCCACCTGACCGCCCGCGGCGTCCCGTCCCAGCTGCTGCACGGGGGCACCCCGGTCGCCGAGCGCGAGCGGATGGTCGACCGGTTCCAGTCCGGCGACGTCCCGGTCTTCGTCCTCTCGCTGAAGGCCGCGGGCACCGGCCTCAACCTCACCCGCGCCGGTCACGTCGTCCACTACGACCGCTGGTGGAACCCGGCCGTCGAGGAGCAGGCCACCGACCGCGCCTACCGCATCGGCCAGACCCAGCCCGTCCAGGTCCACCGGCTGATCGCCGAGGGGACCGTGGAGGACCGGATCGCGGAGCTGCTCGCCGGCAAGCGCGCCCTCGCCGACGCGGTCCTCGGCTCCGGCGAGGCCGCCCTCACCGAGCTGACCGACCGGGAACTGGCCGACCTCGTCTCCCTGAGGAGGCCGTCATGACCCCCGACGCGGACCCGCGCCGCGGCCGTGCCGGAGCCCGCCGCCCGTTGCCCCTCCACGACGACCGGCGCCGCACCTTCCCGCAGCTGCCGTCCGTCGGCGGCGGCGAGGACGGCGCGTTCGCCGCCACCTGGTGGGGCAACGCCTGGGTGGCCGCCCTGGAGGCGACCGCGCTCGACCCCGCCCGGCTCGCCCGCGGCCGCGCCTACGCCGGTCGCGGCCTCGTCGACGCGATCACGGTCACTCCCGGCCGCGTCACCGCGTACGTGCACGGCAGCCGCGCCCGCCCCTACCGCACGCAGATCCGCCTGGGCGTCCTCGGGGACGGCGACTGGGAGGCGTTCCTGGACGCCGCCGCGGCCCGCCCCGACCACATGGCCGCGCTCCTCGACAAGGACGTCCCGCACGCGCTCGCCGACCGCACCGACCTCCTGCCGCACGCCGGCGACCTGATCCCCGACTGCTCCTGCCCCGACGACGGCTACCCCTGCAAGCACGCAGCCGCCCTCTGCTACCAGGCCGCCCGCCTCCTCGACGAGGACCCCTTCACGCTCTTCCTCATGCGTGGCCGCGGTGAGCAGGAGATCCTCGCCGCGCTCGGACACCGCAGCGCCGCCCGCTCGGCCGCCGAGTCCGCCGCGGCGCCCCCGCCGCCCGTACCGGCCGTCCCGGCGCGCACCGCGGTGCGCGCCGTGCCGCCGGCGCCACCGCCACCGCTGCCGCCCCCGGCCCGCCCCGGCCGCCCGCCCGCCTATCCGGAGGCCCCCGGCGCGCCCGACCCGCTCGCCCTGGAGCTCCTCGCCACCGAGGCGGCCGCCCGCGCCCACGCGCACCTGACCACCGGTCGCGACCCCGTCGCCGACCTCACCCCCTGGCAGGACGCCGTCCGGCTGGCCGCCGCCCACCCCGGGTCCGGCCTCACCGCCTCCACCCGCGCCCTGTACCGCGACCTCGCCGCCGCCCTCGACCGCACCCCGGCCGACCTGGCGCGGGCCGTCGCCGCGTGGCGGCAGGGCGGCCCGGCCGGGCTGGTCGTGCTGGAGGAGCCGTGGGACCCGCCCGCCGGCCCCTTCGACCGGGCCCGGCCCGCGCTGATCGCCGCCGACTTCCCGCACTTCCGCCCCTGGCGCAACCGCCTCTCCACCCCCGGGCTCCAGCTCCGCTACGGCCGCGACGGCCTCTGGTACGGCTACGAGTCCGACGCGGGCCGGGAGGACTGGTGGCCGCGGGGCACACCGGACTCCGACCCGGTCGGCGCTCTCGCCCAGCTCCTCGGCACGTGACCGGTAGGCTGCGTCGACTACTGGCGATCGACCGCAGGGGGCCGTGGTGGAAGCGGAGTTGGTGGCACTGGCGGCAGCGGGGGCGAGCGCCCTCGTCCAGCAGATGGTCGGAGAGGCGTGGGAGCAGACCAGGGGCCGGGTGGCCGCGTTCCTCGCCCGTGGTTCCGGCCGCGACGCGGCGGCGATCGACGGTGAGTTGGAGGAGGCGCGCGCCGACCTCGTCGACGCCGAGGCCTCCGGTGACCCGGACGCGCGCGCCGAGGCGCTCGCCGAGTGGCGCGGCCGCATGCGCCGGGCCCTGCGCAACGACCCGCGGGCGGTGCGGGAACTACGCCTGCTCCTGGCCGAGTTGGGTGCCCCCGAGCCCGCCGCCAGGCAGGTCGTCGAGACGCACAACCACATCAGCGGGGGCACGTACTACAGCACGGTGATCCAGGCGGGCACCGTCGACAGGGGCGACCGCGGCGGCACGCCGACCGGATGACCCGTACCCGGGCCGGGATTCCGGCCCGGGCGGCCCGAGGGCACCGACCCGACCGGACCAGCCGCCGGGCCGCTCGACCGGGCCCGCCGTCGGATGACCCCACCGGGCCCGCCCCGTCGGGTGCCCCCACCGTGCCCACGCGGCCGGGCGCCATCTGACCGGGCCGGCCCCGTCGGGCCGCGCCCGGTGTCACCCGCAGGGGCGGCGAACGCGACGGTCATGGGAAAGATCGATCAAACGTCGCTCGATGGGGTGAATGAGGCCCGCCACATAACCCGTCCAGGTGTCGAGGCGTTATCCGAGGTGCGGGCGAGTGCCCGTGAACGTCTTCGGAAGGCAGGAAGCCATGCGGCACACTCGCCGAAATGGTCTGGTCACCCTGATGGCCACGAGCGGCGCGCTGGCGCTGGCCGTCGGTGCGGCGCACGCCGACGCTGACGCGTCCGGCGTCGCGGCCGGCTCCCCGGGGGTGATCTCCGGCAACGCGGTGCAGTTGCCGGTGAACGTACCGGTCAACATCTGCGGCAACACCGTGAACGTGGTCGGCCTCCTCAACCCCGCGGCGGGGAACACCTGCGCCAACAAGGGCTCCAAGGGCTCGTCCCACGGGTCGCACAAGGACCGGCCCGGCTCGGCTCACGACTCCGGCCACGGCGGCACCCCAGGCGCCCAGGGCGGGGGGAACGGCGGCGGCGCGGACGCCGACGCCGCCATGGTGGGCTCGCCCGGTGTGATCTCGGGCAACGGCGTCCAGCTCCCCGTCGACCTCCCGGTCAACGTCTCGGGCAACTCGGTGAGCGTCGTCGGCCTCCTCAACCCCACGTTCGGCAACACCTCCGTCAACAACGGCGGCAAGCCGCCGCAGGTCGTCACGCCGCCGAAGCCCCAGGAGCCCACGACCCCGCCGAAGGGCGACAAGCCGGTCGTGCCGCCGGCGCCGGAGCCGGAGCACGAGCCCGCCCCGGCCGCGCCCGCCCCGGCCCCCGCCGCGGAGGGCCCGTCCCTCGCCCTCACCGGCGCCGGCGACCTCGTCGGCCTGGCCGCGCCCGCCGCGGGCATGCTGCTCGCCGGGGCGCTGCTCTACCGTCGCTTCCGCCCGGCGGCCGAGCGCGCCTGACCGCCCGCCCCGCCCGGCGACGCGGGACGTGGGTCACCGCCGCCAGGACGCCAGCACCGCCTCGACGGCCGGTGCCACCCGGACGCGGGCCTGGCGGCGCGGTACCCCCGCCGCGAGCAGTGCGTCGTACTCCGTGTCGCGGTGCCGCACCGACGCCCGGACCGCCGCCGTGACGGCGCCCTCGTCCAGGGCCCGTCCCGCCGCCGTACGACCCACGCGACCGCTGCCGCGGGTCGACGTGTGCGCGGCGATCTCCGCGGCCCGGTCGGCCGGGCACCCGGGGAACAGGCGCCGCACCTCGGCGGTGAGCACGGCCGCGAAACGGACGTCCGACGCCGCCCGGCGCACCTCGTCCCGGGCCCGGCGCCGGGCCCTCGCCCCGGCGTCGGCCAGGCAGGCCGCCTCCGCCCGGGCCAGGGCCGCCTCCTCCACGAGGATGCCCTGGCGCTCGTACCGCGTACGGCGCCTGTCGTGCCGGACGACCACCGCCCACACCTCGCCGGCCTCCCGGGCCCTGCGGGTGAGCGCCGCGTCACCGCGCGGCAGGTAGACCAGGTGCCCCAGGCCCACGCACCCCAGGCAGAGGGGCACCGAACACCTCAGCACCATCCGCCGCAGCGGGCCCCCGCGGCACTCCGCGCAGTGCGCGCGCGGCCGGCGCGGCTCGACGACCACGATCGGATCACGCGGCACAGCACCTCACCACCCCCGCCGGACGCTGCCACGTCGGTGGGGTTGTGCCCGCCGGGCGACCGCCTCCAAACGACGGCGCCGGGCGGGCCCGGGGCCGTCGGGTGTCGTGAACGGGCCGGTGGCCGGTGGAGGCGGGCGCCGTGGGGCGGGCCGGGGGAGACGGGCGGTTCGCGGCGGACAGGCGGGCCGGGGGAGACGGGCGGTTCGCGGCGGACAGGCGGTTCGGGGGAGGCGGGCGGCGTACGACGAGGGGTCGTGCGGCGAGGGCGGCGGGCGGCGTGGGCCTACTGGCGGTAGCCGCTCAGGAAGCGCCCGATCCGGCTGATCGCCGCGTCCAGGTCGTCGGCGTGCGGCAGCGTGAGGATGCGGAAGTGGTCGGGGCGCGGCCAGTTGAAGCCCGTGCCCTGGACGACCTGGATCTTCTCCCGCAGCAGCAGGTCCAGGACGAACTTCTCGTCGTCGTGGATCGGGTGCACCTTGGGGTCGAGGCGCGGAAAGGCGTAGAGCGCGCCGCGCGGCTTGACGCAGGAGACCCCCGGGATCTCGTTCAGCTTCTCCCAGGCGAGCAGCCGCTGCTCGTGCAGCCTGCCGCCCGGCGCGGTCAGCTCGTCGATGGACTGCCGGCCGCCGAGCGCGGCCTGGATGGCGTACTGCGCGGGGGCGTTGGGGCACAGCCGCATGGAGGCGAGCACGGTCAGCCCCTCCAGGTAGTCCCGGGCGTGCTGCTTCGGCCCGCTGACGACCAGCCAGCCGGAGCGGAAGCCGGCCACGCGGTACGTCTTGGACAGGCCGCCGAAGGTGAGGACGACCAGGTCGGGGGCGAGCGCCCCGGCCGGGTGGTGGACCGCGTCGTCGTACACGATCCGGTCGTAGATCTCGTCGGCGAAGACCATCAGCTGGTGGCGACGGGCCAGGTCGAGGATGCCCTCGATCACCTCGCGCGGGTAGACGGCGCCGGTGGGGTTGTTCGGGTTGATGATCACGACGGCCCTGGTGCGGTCCGTGATCTTCGCGGCCATGTCGTCCAGGTCCGGGTACCAGTCGGCGGACTCGTCGCAGACGTAGTGCACCGGGCGCCCGCCGGCGAGCGTGGTCGCCGCCGTCCAGAGCGGGAAGTCGGGCGCCGGGATCAGGACCTCGTCCCCGTCCTCGACCAGGGCCTGGACGGCCATGGAGACCAGCTCGGAGACGCCGTTGCCGAGGTAGACGTCGTCGACGCCGATGCCGGTCAGACCCATGGACTGGTAGCGCTGCGCCACCGCGCGGCGGGCGGACAGGATGCCGCGCGAGTCGGTGTAGCCGTGGGCGCGGGGCAGCATCCGGATCATGTCCTGGAGGATCTCCTCGGGCGCCTCGAACCCGAAGAGGGCCGGGTTGCCGGTGTTCAGGCGCAGGACGGTGTGGCCCGCCTCCTCCAGTGCGTTCGCCTGTTCGATCACCGGGCCCCGGATCTCGTAGCAGACCTCGCTCAACTTGCTCGACTGCCGGAACTCCATCTGGCGACCTCCCCGGAAACGGTGTTGCTTGGTTTTACCAAGTAGGAGCTTGGAAAGTCCAACAAGATGGCTAGACTGCGTCGCATGCCACGCCCCAGCACGCGTTCCGCCGACCGCCGCCGCAGCTACGACCAGTACTGCGCCGCCGCCCGCGCCCTCGACGCGGTCGGCGACCGCTGGACCCTGCTGATCGTCCGCGAACTCCTCGCCGGCCCGCGCCGCTACACCGACCTCCACGCCGACCTGCCGGGCGTGAGCACCGACATGCTGGCCTCGCGGCTCCGGGACATGGAACGCGACGGCCTCGTCACCCGCCGCCGGCTGCCGCCCCCCTCACCGGCGTACGTCTACGACCTCACCGACCGCGGTCGCGACCTGCTGCCCGTCCTGCGCGCCCTCGCGCGCTGGGGCGCCCCCGCCCTCGAGACACCGCGCCCCACGGACGCCGTCCGTGCCCACTGGTTCGCCGTCCCGCTCCTCGGCGCGCTGGAGGCGGTGGGCGAGCCGGGCACCGCCGTCGTACGCCTCGACGAGGGCGTGTTCCACGTGTGCCTCGACGCCGACGGGGCCGTCTCCTACGGGGACGGCCCCGCCGACGCGCCCGACGCCCGGCTGCGCATGGACGCCGCCACCTGCGCCGCGGTGAGCGGCGGCGAACTGACCGTCGCGGAGGGCGTGAAGGCCGGCCGGATCGCGGTGGCGGGGGAGAGCCCGCTGGCCGCCGCGCTCCGGGGCGAGACGGCCCGCGGCTGACGGCACGCGGCGCGGAGGCGAGCGGGCGCGGGCGGGGCCCTCGGACGGGTGCGGGGACGGGGCCCGGGTGCGGAGACGGGGCCCTCGGACGGTGCGGGTGTGGCGACGGGGCCCGGGCTCAGGGCCGTTGGGCGCGGGGTCGTGGATGCGGGCGGCGTCCGGGGGGAGGTGCGGGAGCGGTGCCGGTACGCGCCCGTGCGGCCGCCGCCTTGGCAGGATGGGGCCGTGCGACTCGAACCGATCACTTGGGAACGGCTCACCGACGCGCTCGCCGGGTACCTGGACGACCTGCGTCCGGCCGACGGCGGCCCCTGGCTGAAGGTCGCCGTCGACGGCGCGCCCGCCGCCCGGCCCGGCGAACTCGCCGACGCCGTCGCCGCGGAGCTGCGGCTCCTCGGTCGGGACGTGCTCGGCGTCGCCACGTCCGGCTTCCTGCGCCCGGCGTCACTGCGGTACGAGTACGGCAAGGAGGACCCCGACGCGTACTACGGCGGGTGGTTCGACACCGGCGCCCTGTGGCGCGAGGTGTTCGCCCCGCTGGAGCCCGGGGGCGGCGGCCGGGTCCTGCCCGACCTGTGGGATCCCGCCACCGACCGCGCCACCCGCAGTCCGTACCGCCGGCTGGCCCCCGGCGGCGTCCTGCTCCTGCACGGCCCGTTCCTGCTGGGGCACTGGTTCCCGTTCGACCTCACCGTGCACCTCAGGCTGTCCCGGGCCGCGCTCGCCCGCCGGACCGCGGAGCCGTGGACGCTGCCCGCCTTCGAACGGTACGAGACGGAGGTCGGCCCCGTCGACGCCGCCGACGTGGTGGTGCGGGCCGACGACCCGCGCCACCCCGCCTGGACCGGCCTGCCCTGACGCCCCGGCCCGCGGCCCGCGGCCGCCCCGCCCGCCTGCCGCCCGGCCCGCGCCCCGACTCGGGACCGCCGCTCTGCCTGCCGGGCCTCGCTCGGGACACCCCGGCCCCGTTCCTCGGTCCGGGACCGCCGTCCTCACGCCCGGCCCGCGCTCCGGGCGCCCGGGACCGCCCCATCGGCACCCCGGCCTCCGCCGCGGCCGCGGCGGACTCAGGACCGCGGTACCGGTACGGCCCCCGGTGGCACCGGGCGGCCGCCCACCGTCGTCACCGCCTCCCCGCCGGCGCGGCAGCCCGCCTCCGCCGCCTCCGCCGCGGACGCGCCCGCCAGACGGGCCGCGAGGAACCCACCGGTGAAGGCGTCCCCCGCGCCCGTCGTGTCCACCGGGCGCACCCCGGGCGCCGGTACGCGCGCCACCACCCCGCCCGCCCGGGCGACCACCGCGCCCGCGGCGCCCAGGGTGGCCACGACCAGGCCGTGCCGTCGGCTGAGGGCGGCGGCGGCCTCCTCCGGGCCGGCCAGGCCGGCCAGCAGGACCGCCTCGTCGGCGTTCGGGAAGAGGACGTCCGCACCCGCCACGGCCGTCAGGAAGCGGTCCGCGCCCAGCCCCGACACGAACCCCGCCGACGCCGGGTCCACGCTCACCGGAACCCCCCGCTCCCGGGCCGCCGCCATGGCCAGCCGCGCGGTCCGGCGGCTCGTCGGCGCGAAGAACAGGTACCCCGACAGGTGCAGGTGGGCCGCCCCGTCCAGCAGTCGCGGGGACCAGTCGGCGGGCGAGAGCCGCACCACCGCGCCGCTGTCGGTCAGGAAGGTGCGCTCCGCCCCGGCCCGCCCGTCGACCAGCGCCACCACCGTCGCCGTCGGCGCCCCGTCGTCCCGGACGAGCAGCGGCCGTACCCCCGCGCGGCGCAACGCGGCCTCGTGCCAGGACGCCTCACCGGCGCCCACCCGCGCCAGGAGGCGCACGTCGTCCCGGCCCGTACGCGCCGCCCAGCACGCCACGTTCGCACCCGCGCCGCCCGGCAGGATCCGGATCCGCGCCGCCGTGTCGGTGCCCGGGGCGAGCGGCTCGTCGTACCGGGCCACCACGTCGGTGACCACGTCGCCCACGACGAGCAGGCCGCCGGCCGCACCCGCACCCGCGCACCCGCCGGCCCCGCCCGCGTCCCCGCCCGCCGCGACCGCGTCGCCGCCCCCGTCCTCGTCGCCCGGGTCGACGCTCACCGCGCCCCCGCGGACCAGGACGCCGCGATCCGCGCGGCCAGTCGTACGTTGCCGCGCACCGCCGCCAGGTTCGCCTCCAGCGACGCCCCGTCCGTGTGCCGCATCAGGTACTCCAGGAGGAACGGGGTCACCGCCTGGCCCGTGACGCCCCGCTCCCGGCACTCCGCCAGGCCCGCCGCCAGCACCCGGTCGTGCAGGGCCGGGTCCAACTGCTCGGCGGCGCCGACCGGGTTGGCGACGACCAGCGCCGCGCCCGGCCCGCCCAGCGCGTCCTGCGCGCGCATCACCGCCGCCACCTCCTGCGGCGCGTGCACCGTCCAGTCGACCGGCTCGCCCGACGACGACAGGTAGAAGCCGGGGAAACGGTCCGTCCCGTACCCGACCACCCCGACGCCCAGCGTCTCCAGCCGCTGCAGCGTGGCCGGCACGTCGAGGATCGACTTCACGCCCGCGCACACCACCGTCACCCGCGTCCCGGCGAGCAGCCGCAGGTCCGCCGACTCGTCCTGGGTGTCGGCCCACTCCCGGTGCACCCCGCCCAACCCGCCCGTCGCGAACACCCGGACGCCCGCCCGCGCCGCCAGGAACGCCGTCGCCGACACCGTCGTCGCCCCACTCGCGCCGACCGCCACCGCCGGCGCCAGGTCGCGGTGGCCGAGCTTGCGCACGGCCGGGTCCGCCGCCACCCGCTCCAGCTCGGCCGCGTCCAACCCGACGCGGGGCACGCCGTCCAGCACGGCGATCGTCGCCGGTACCGCGCCCCCGTCCCGGACGAGCCCCTCCAGCTCCACGGCGACGTCCAGGTTGCGCGGGCGTGGCAGCCCGTGCGCGATGATCGTCGACTCCAGGGCCACCACCGGACGGCCGGCGGCGAGCGCCTCCCCCACCTCTTCCGACACCACCACTGCGGTCTTCGACATGCCCCCATCCCTGGCGCGCCGCGGCCGGCCCCAAACCTCGCGCCGCGCCGGGCCCCGCCTCGTACGCTGCCCCCATGCGCACACCGACGGCCCGGTACTTCTACGACGACCTGGCGGACCACTACGACCTGCTGTACGCGGACTGGGAGGCGAGCGTCGCCCGGCAGGGGACTGCCCTGGACGACCGCGTCACGCGCGTGCTCGGGCCGGGCGCGCACGACGTGCTGGACTGCGCCTGCGGCATCGGCACCCAGGCGCTGGGGCTCGCCGCCCGCGGCCACCGGGTCACCGGTACCGACCTCAGCCCCGTCGCCGCCGCCCGCGCCGCCCGGGAGGCCGCCGCGCGGGGACTCGCGCTCACCACCGCCGCCGCGGACATGCGGGCCCTGCCGCTGCGTGACGGCGCCTTCGACGTGGTCCTGTGCGCGGACAACTCCCTGCCGCACCTGCTGACCGTCGACGACGTGCGGACGGCGCTCGCGGAGATGCGCCGCGTCCTGCGCCCGGGCGGACTGCTGCTCGTCACCACCCGCCCCTACGACGAACTGCGCCGCGAGCGCCCCCTCGCCACCCCGCCCTCGGTGAAGACGGGGCCGGGCGGGCGGACGGTGAGCTTCCAGCTGTGGCACTGGCACGACGACGGGGAGCGGTACGACCTGGAGCTGTTCCAGCTGAGCCCGGACACCGGCGAGGACCCCGGGGCCGCGGAGCGCTGGACGACCACCGTGCGCCGGGCCACCTACTGGGCGCTCACCCGGGCACAGCTCGGCGAGCTGGCCGCGGAGGCGGGGCTGCACGAGATCGGCTGGCACGACCCGGAGCACACCGGCTTCTTCCAGCCGATGATGACCGCCCGCCGCTGAACCGCCGCGCCGACCGGGCACATTCCGCCACCCCGGTCCGACCCGCCACGCCGATCCGCCACCCCGGTCTGCCCGCCGCGCCCCCGCTCCGTCTGCCCCGCCGCGCCGTCACCCCGGTCAGCCGCCGCGCGGCACCCCGTCCGACGCGCCGCCCCGAGCGGGCCCGGTGTCAGAACAGCGGCTCCGGAAGCACACCTTCCAGCACCAGCAGCCGGCGCTTGGTCTCCAGACCGCCGCCGAAGCCGCCGAGTCCCCCGCCCGCCTCCACCACGCGGTGACAGGGCACGACGACCGGCAGCGGATTGGCGCCCATGGCCGCGCCCACGGCCTGCGCGGCCCCCGGCTGCCCCACGCGGGCGGCCAGCTCCCCGTACCCGACGAGCGTCCCGTACGGCACCCCCGACGCCAGCTCGCGGAGGACCTGCCGGTGGAACCCACCGGTCAGCGACCAGTCCAGCGGCAGCCGGAACTCCCGCAGGCGGCCCGCGAAATAGGCGTCCAGCGCCCGCACCGGCTCGGCCAGCCGCCCCGCCGCCGTCTCCACGGGCTCCGCGCCGAGCCGCTCCGCCAGCCGGGCCGGCAGCGCCCGCCGCACCTGCGCACCCGCGTGGAAGGCCACCGTGACCAGGCCCTCGGCCGTGGCCGCCAGGAGCAGCGGGCCTATGCCGCTGCCGACGACGGCCCACTCGACGGTCCGCCCCCCGTCCCGCACGCGACTGTCCATGCCGCCACGCTATACGCCGCCACCGACAGCCCGGCCCGCGCGCGACGCCCCTCCCCGCGGCCCGTCGGGGGCACGCCCGAGCCCCCTGGCCCCGCTCGTACGTCGCCTCGCTGCCCGTCCCCTCCCCTCCCGTCCGCCGCCGCACCCCGCCCGCCCGTACGACGCCCGCCGCCCCCGCCCCACGGCCTCGGCCGGACCGGGCCCACCGTCCCCCTCCCCGGAAGGCGGTGCCCGGAGGACGGCCGTCCACCGGCCCGCCCGCGGGAAGGCCGCCCGTCCGCCCGGCCGTCGAGCCGTCCACCGTCCGCCGTCCGCCCGGCCGAGCGGGCGTCACGCGGGTCGACTACCCTCCACGGTCAGGTCCGCGCGGAACGCGAGGGGTGAGGGGCACACGGGTATGCAGGGCACAGTCGACGGATTCAGCCACGGTCTCGTCACTCCCGTGGTCGCCTACCTCATGGCCTGCCTCGGCGGCGCGCTGGGGCTGCGCTGCACGACCAGGGCACTGCGTGTCCCCGGCTCCTTCCGTCCCGGCTGGCTCGCCCTCGGCGCGACGGCGATCGGCACGGGCATCTGGACGATGCACTTCATCGCGATGACGGGCTTCCGCGTCGAGGAGGTGCCGGTCGACTACGACGGCCCCGTCACCTTCGCCAGCCTCGTCGTCGCCATCCTCATGGTCGGCGTCGGGATCGTCATCGTCGCGCAGCGGCGCGGCCGCACCGCGATGGCCCTCGGCACCGGCGGCACCATCACCGGCCTCGGCATCGCCACCATGCACTACCTCGGCATGGCCGGCATGCGCCTGCCGGGCAGGCTGGAGTACGACACCGCCACCGTGGCCCTCTCCGTCCTCATCGCGGTGGTGGCCGCCACCTGCGCCCTGTGGGCCGCGCTCCACGTCCGCGGCTTCGGGGCGAGCGTCGGCGCGAGCCTCGTCATGGGCCTCGCGGTGACCGGCATGCACTACACCGGCATGGCCGCCGTCAGCGTCCACCTGCACTCCGGCGGCACCGCCGTGGCAGCCGGCCACGGCGGTGCCACGGGGACGGCCACCGGGACGGCCCCCGGGACGGCCCCCGGGGCGGCGGAGGCCGTCGGCGCCGTGGGCGCGGGGGCCGCGGACGCCGTCGGGGCGCTCGACGCGGCCGTCACCGCCGGCAGCGGCCCGGCCGGCGCCCTCCTCGTGCCGATGCTCGCCGGACCGGCCGTCTTCCTGCTGCTCGCGGGGGTCGTCGTGCTCTTCGACCCCGCGCTCGTCGGCGGCGACCGGGACCGCCGCGCGCCCGCCGACCCGCGCGCCCACCTCCCCGGCATCCCGGCGCCCCGCCACCGCGACGGCGGCCGCTGACGGCCCCGGCCCCCGGGCCGGGCGCGACCCGGGATCCCGCGCCGAACCGGACGGCGGACGGGGCGGGGACCGGGACGGCGGACGGGGCGGGGACCGGGACGGCGGACGGGGCGGGGACCGGGACGGCGGCGCGATCACCGCCCGGCTGTCAGTGCCGGGTCGTACGGTGGTGTCATGCGGCCCGTATCCCAGATCGAACGCTCGGTGGCGCCCTTCGAGGTCGTCAGCCCGTACCAGCCCAGCGGCGACCAGCCCACGGCCATCGCCGACCTCGAGCGGCGCGTCCGCGCCGGCGAGAAGGACGTCGTCCTGCTCGGCGCGACCGGCACCGGCAAGTCGGCGACCACGGCCTGGATGATCGAGCGGCTCCAGCGGCCCACGCTCGTCATGGCGCCGAACAAGACCCTCGCCGCCCAGCTGGCCAACGAGTTCCGCGAGCTGCTGCCCAACAACGCCGTCGAGTACTTCGTCTCGTACTACGACTACTACCAGCCCGAGGCGTACGTCCCGCAGTCGGACACGTACATCGAGAAGGACTCCTCGATCAACGAGGAGGTGGAGCGCCTGCGCCACTCCGCGACGAACTCCCTGCTCACCCGCCGGGACGTCATCGTGGTCGCCTCCGTCTCGTGCATCTACGGCCTCGGCACGCCGCAGGAGTACGTCGACCGGATGGTCTCCCTCCGCGTCGGTGACGAGATCGACCGCGACCAGCTGCTGCGCCGCTTCGTCGACATCCAGTACACGCGCAACGACCTCGCCTTCACGCGCGGCACCTTCCGGGTGCGCGGCGACACGATCGAGATCTTCCCGGTCTACGAGGAGCTCGCCGTGCGCATCGAGATGTTCGGTGACGAGATCGAGGCCCTCTCCACGCTCCACCCGCTCACCGGCGAGGTCATCAGCGACGACGAGCACCTGTACGTCTTCCCCGCCAGCCACTACGTGGCCGGCCCGGAGCGCATGGAGCGCGCGGTCAACGGCATCGAGCGCGAGCTGGAGCAGCGCCTCGCCGAGCTGGACAAGCAGGGCAAGCTGCTGGAGGCCCAGCGGCTGCGCATGCGCACCACGTACGACATCGAGATGATGCGGCAGATCGGCTCCTGCTCCGGCATCGAGAACTACTCGATGCACTTCGACCAGCGCGAACCGGGCTCGCCGCCCAACACCCTCCTCGACTACTTCCCCGAGGACTTCCTGCTGGTCATCGACGAGTCGCACGTCACCGTGCCGCAGATCGGCGCCATGTACGAGGGCGACGCCTCCCGCAAGCGCACCCTCGTCGACCACGGCTTCCGGCTGCCGTCCGCGCTCGACAACCGACCGCTGAAGTGGGAGGAGTTCCAGGAGCGCATCGGACAGACGGTGTACCTGTCGGCGACGCCGGGAGCGTACGAGCTGTCCCGCTCCGACGGCTTCGTCGAGCAGATCATCCGCCCCACCGGACTGGTCGACCCGGAGGTCGTCGTCAAGTCCACCGAGGGCCAGATCGACGACCTGGTCCACGAGATCCGGCTGCGCACCGAGCGGGACGAGCGCGTCCTCGTCACCACGCTCACCAAGAAGATGGCCGAGGACCTCACCGACTACTTCCTGGAGCTCGGCATCCAGGTGCGCTACCTCCACAGCGACGTCGACACGCTGCGCCGCATCGAGCTGCTGCGCGAGCTGCGCGCCGGCGAGTACGACGTCCTGGTCGGCATCAACCTCCTCCGCGAGGGCCTCGACCTGCCGGAGGTGTCCCTCGTCGCCATCCTCGACGCCGACAAGCAGGGCTTCCTGCGCTCCGGGACCTCCCTCATCCAGACCATCGGACGCGCGGCGCGCAACGTCTCCGGCCAGGTCCACATGTACGCCGACACGATCACCCCGGCGATGGCGCAGGCCATCGACGAGACCAACCGCCGCCGCGAGAAGCAGATCGCGTACAACACCGCCCACGGCATCGACCCGCAGCCGCTGCGCAAGAAGATCAACGACATCGTCGCCACCATCGCGCGCGAGGAGGTCGACACCGAGCAGCTCCTCGGCACCGGCTACCGCCAGACCAAGGACGGCAAGGGCGCCAAGGCCCCCGTGCCCTCGCTGGGGAACGCCGCGCGCGCCGCCAAGGACGGCGGCAAGGCCGGCAGGAGCCGGGCGGCGGCCCCGAAGGGCGCGCTGACCAGCGACCGCCCGGCCACCGAACTGGCCGGGATCATCGAGGAGATGACCGAGCGGATGCGGGCCGCGGCGGCGGACCTCCAGTTCGAGGTCGCGGCACGGCTGCGCGACGAGGTGAGCGAGCTGAAGAAGGAGCTGCGACAGATGAAGGAGGCGGGAATCGCCTGACGGGACGCCCGCGACGGGCGGCGGCGGCCGGGCCGGGCCCGCCGCCGCCCGCTGTGTTGCAAGACCGACACAAAAGGGGGAAGCGGCCTGATGCGGTGTCGCGGCCCCGCATAGGGTGCTGGGAAACCGCACCCCACATCGAGGGCGGCCGCGGGGAACGCTACAGAGAGGGGACAGCGCGTGTCGGTCAACTTGACCAAGGGTCAGGCCATCAGCCTGCAGAAGAGCGATGGGGGGACCCTGTCCGCGGTGCGGATGGGGCTCGGATGGCAGGCGGCGCCGCGCCGCGGTCTGTTCGGCTCGCGCACCCGCGAGATCGACCTCGACGCCTCGGCGGTGCTCTTCGCCGACAAGCAGCCGGTCGACGTCGTCTTCTTCCGCCACCTGGTGAGCGACGACGGCTCGGTCCGCCACACCGGGGACAACCTGGTCGGCGGCGCGGGCCAGGGCGGCGACGACGAGGCGATCCTCGTGGACCTCCAGCGGGTCCCGGTCCACATCGACCAGATCGTCTTCACGGTCAACTCCTTCACCGGCCAGACGTTCCAGGAGGTGCAGAACGCCTTCTGCCGCCTGGTCGACGAGACGAACGGCCAGGAGCTCGCCCGCTACACCCTGGACGGCGGCGGCCAGTACACCGCGCAGATCATGGCGAAGGTGCACCGCACGGGCGGCGCCTGGAGCATGACGGCGATCGGCGCCCCGGCCAACGGCCGGACGTTCCAGGACCTGATGCCGGCGATCCTGCCGAGCCTGTAGTACGCCCGGGTCCGCGACCGGATCCGTCACCACCCGCAGCTCCCGGAGGCACGCGCCCACCGGGAGCTGCCACGCATCCGCAACCACCGAGGGGACGACAGGCGATGACGGCCGAGCTGGTCCGGGGGCAGAACCACCCGCTGCCCGAGACCCGACTGGAGGTGCGGGTGTCGTCCCGGGTGCCGCTGGTGGCCGCGGCGTCGCTGGTGGACGCCGACGGGACCGTCGCCGGGCCCGAGCGGCTGGCCCACCCGGGGGCGCCGTGCCTCCCGGGCGTCGAGGTGTCGCGGCAGGCGGCCGCGGAGCACCGGCTCGCCGTCGACCTGGACGCCCTGCCCGCCGACGCGCACCGCGTCGCCGTCCTGCTCGCCCTTCCCGTCGGCACGGGTGGGCCCGGCCGGTTCGGGCTCGTGGCGGCGCCGTTCGTCGCGGTCACCGCCCTCGACGGCGCCGAGGTCGTCACGTTCACCCTCACCGGCCTGGACCAGGAGTCGGCCGTCGTCGCCGTGGAGCTCTACCGCCGCCAGGGCGCCTGGAAGGTCCGCGCCGTCGGCCAGGGGTACGCGGGCGGCCTCAGGGCGCTCCTGCAGGACCAGGGCGTCGAGCGCGCGGCCGACGTGGCGGCGGCCGTCCACGACGCCGTGGCGAGCGGCCTCGACCGTACGGTCGAGGCGCCCCCGCCGCGTACCCCCGAGGGGGACAGGGCGCGCCGCGACACGGCTCCGCTGGCCCCCGCGGGCGCCCCCGCGACGCCCGCCCAGCCCCCGTCGCCCCACGGCTCCCAGCCGCCGCACGCGTCCGCCACCCCGCCGCACGCGTCCCCCACCCCGCAGGCGGGGCCGATGGGCGCGCCCGCGTCCGCCGGCCCCGTCGACTACACGCACCCCCGCCGGCAGACCACCGCGCCCCCGCCGCCGCCCCCGACCGCCCCAGCGGCCACACCCGCCGCGCCCGCCGCCCCGGTCGCCGGTGACGCCACCGGCTGGTCGATGGAGGAGCGCCTGTACAACCAGGTCTGGGGCATGTTCGAGGACCTGGCCCGGGCGGTCGCCGCGTACCGCAGCGCCGTCGACTTCGCCGAGTCCCGCATGGACCAGGAGCTGGACCACGCCCTGTCCGACCCGCGCAGCCGCATCGGCGGCACCGGCGACGCCGCCCGAGCCGCCGCGCGGGCCCGCTGTGAGGAGCTGACCGACCGGGCCAAGGCGGCCCTCGACCGCGACCTCGCCCAGCTCGCCGCCGAGTCCGCCGTGGTGGAGCCGGCGCTGCCGCCCGCGTTCGCGCGCTGGGAGGACCCGTCCTGGCACGCCTACCGCGTCCCCATGGAGGTCCCGATGGCGCTGCGCCTGGGCGACCTCCACCTGCCCGAGCGCCCCGAGCTGCGCGTCCCGATGCTCGTCCGGCTGCCCCTGGAGCGCGGACTGTGGGTCGACAGCGGCCGCCGGACCTCCCGGGAGGCCCTGTTCCTCGACGAGGGCCGGCTGCGCCGCCTCGCCCTCGACACGGCCGTCGCCCACGCGGCGCGGCTGCTCGCCGTCCACCCGCCCGGCGACTTCACCGTCCACGTGATCGACCCGGCGGGGGCCGGGGCGGCCGGCTTCGCCCCGCTGACCGCCGCCGGTGTACTGGCGGAGCCGCCGGCCGCCGGGCCCGGGGGAGTGGCCACGGTCCTGGCCCGCCTCACCCAGCGCGTGGACCTGGTGCAGATGGCCGTGCGCGGTGGTGCCGGGGCCGACGCGCTCCCGCCGGACCTGGACACCGCCCAGCAGCTGCTGATCGTCAACGACTTCCCGCACGGCTTCGACGACCGCGCCGTCACCCAGCTGCGCTACCTCGCCGACGAGGGCCCCGCCGTGGGGGTGCACCTGCTGATGGTCGCCGACCGGGAGGACGCCGACGCGTACGGGCCGGTGCTGGACCCGCTGTGGCGCTCGCTGCTGCGCCTGACGCCCGTGCCGGACGACCATCTGGCCGACCCGTGGGTCGGCCACGCGTGGACGTACGAGCCGCCGCTCGTGCCCGGGGGCAGCGAGGTGCTCCACCAGGTGCTGGCGCAGGTCGCCGCGGCCCGCCGAGCCTGGCGCCGCTGAGCGCGCCACCCATCCCTGCCACATCCGTCCCCACCTGCGGACTTGGCGTCGCCTTTACCGGCCCCTTTACCTTCGCTTGGTGTTTCGTGTACGGTTCCTTTACGCGGAGGGGAGTACTCCCACACTGCGGCGTGCCCGTCAGTACGGACGGTCGGACAGAGACCTGGTCCCGGGGCGCCGGCCCGGCCCGTCCACCCGAACCTCGGGTGACGCCCGGGTGGAAGAGACCTCCGGCAGCGACGACGCTGATCAGTAGCCGTACGACGCCGGAGGCGCAGTGGACGTTTCGTTCAACTTGTGGGTGGTGACCGTTCTCGGTCTCATCGCCCTGATCGCGGTCGACTTCCTCATCGGGCGCAAGCCCCATGACGTGTCGATCAAGGAAGCCGGGATCTGGACGGTCGTCTGGATCGTCCTGGCCGTCCTGTTCGGTCTCGGCCTGCTGTTCTTCGGGGACAGCCGCTCGGCGGGAGAGTTCTTCGCCGGTTACATCACCGAGAAGTCGCTGAGCGTCGACAACCTCTTCGTCTTCGTCCTCATCATGGCGAAGTTCTCGGTGCCGTCCCACCTCCAGCAGCGGGTGCTGCTGATCGGCGTGCTCATCGCCCTCGTCCTGCGCGCGATCTTCATCGCCGCGGGCGCCGCGATCATCGCCAGCTTCTCGTGGGTCTTCTACATCTTCGGCGCCTTCCTGATCTACACCGCCTGGAAGCTGATCAAGGAAGCCTCCTCGGACGAGCCCGAAGAGGAGTACGAGGAGAACCGCCTGCTGAAGTCGATCGAGCAGCGCTTCGGCGTCGCCGACCGGTACCACGACACCAAGCTCTTCATCCGGGTCAACGGCAAGCGGGTCCTGACGCCACTGATGGTGGTCATGCTCGCCATCGGCACCACGGACGTGCTGTTCGCGCTGGACTCCATCCCCGCGATCTTCGGCCTGACGCAGGACCCGTACATCGTCTTCACGGCCAACGCCTTCGCCCTCATGGGCCTGCGGCAGCTGTACTTCCTCATCGGCGGTCTGCTGCGGAAGCTGGTCCACCTCAGCTACGGCCTGTCCGTGATCCTCGGCTTCATCGGCGTGAAGCTCATCCTCCACGCCCTGCACGAGTCCGGGGTGCACGTCCCGGAGATCTCCATCCCGGTCTCCCTCGCCGTCATCTGCGGCGTACTGGTCATCACCACCATCACCAGCCTCGTCGCCTCCCGCCGGAAGGCCGCCGCGGAGGAGGAGAAGTCCGTCAAGGTCCGATGACCGCACCCCGGTGACCGCACCACCGGCCGGGCCGCCCGAGCGCCCCGGCCGGTGGCACGCGTCAGCGGCCCGGGTGGGAGGGGCTCGCGGGCGGCGCGCGCACGGCCCGGTTCGACGGCGCGCCCTCAGGCCACCGCGGGCTCCTCCGCCTCCTCCGTGCCCGCCCGGCCCGCAGCCGCCGCGGCCGGCAGGGTCTCCGGCAGCAGCGCGAAACAGCCCAGGCTCAGCAGGGCGATCCCGGTCAGGTACGCCGCCACGCCCCACGGCGGCCCCGCCCCGCCGGACACGGCCGTCGCCACCATCGGGGTGAGCGCCCCACCGAGGACACCCGCCAGGTTGTACCCCACGGCCGCACCCGTGCACCGCACCCTCGGTTCGTACAGCTCCGGCAGGTAAGCGGCGACCACCGCGAACATCGTCACGAACGCCAGCAGCGCCCCCAGGATCCCCGCGAACATCAGCACCGGCCGTGCCGTGTGGAGCAGACCCACCATCGGGAACATCCACAGGGCGCTCGCCGCGCATCCGGCCAGACACATCGGCCGCCGCCCGTAGCGGTCCGCCAGCAGCGCCACCAGCGGCGTGAGCGCCCCCTTCACCGCCACCGCCGCCATGACGCATCCCAGCATGACCGTCCGGTCCACCCCCAGCCGCTCCGTGCCGTACGCCAGCGCCCAGGTGGACACCGCGTAGAACACCGCGTACCCCACCGCCAGCGCCCCGGCGGTCAGCAGCACCAACCGCCAGTGGCCGCGCACCACCTCCGCCAGCGGGCTGCTCGCCCGCGCCCCCGACGCGGCGAGCTCACGGAACCGGGGCGTCTCCACCAGGGAGGTGCGCAGCAGCAGCCCGCCCAGCGCGAGGAGGCCGGCCGCCCAGAACGGCACCCGCCACCCCCACGCGCGGAACGCCGCGTCGCTCAGCCCCGCCGACAGCGCCAGCATCACGCCGTTGGCGAGCAGGAACCCGACGGCCGGGCCGACCTGGGGGAAGCTCGCCCACAGGGCCCGCCGCCGCGCCGGGGCGTGCTCCGCGGCGAGCAGCACCGCCCCGCCCCACTCCCCGCCGAGGCCGAGCCCCTGGAGGAAGCGCAGGAGCAGCAGGAGCGCGGGCGCCGCCGGGCCGAGCGTCGCGTACGACGGGACGCAGCCGACCGCGACCGTCGCCGCTCCGGTCAGCGCCAGCGAGGCGAAGAGCACCGGGCGCCGGCCGTGGCGGTCGCCGATGTGGCCGAAGAGGACCGAGCCGAGGGGCCGGGAGACGAACCCGACGGCGAACGTCCCGAACGCGGCGAGCACCCCCGCGACCGGCGAGAACGTCGGGAAGAAGAGCGGTCCGAGGACGAGCGCGGCGGCCGTCCCGTAGACGAAGAAGTCGTAGAACTCGATGGCCGTCCCGGCGAGGGACGCCGCGGCGAGCCGGCCCATGGACGGCCCGCCCGGCGCCGGCGCGGACGGCGGGAGGTGACTCTGGCGCATGCCGCGCCAACGGTGTGCCGCGCGTCCCGGTCACGGGGCGCGCGGAGGCGCGGGACGTGGTCCCGCGCGCCTCACCAGCCCCGCGCGCGCCACTCCGGCAGCTGCGGACGCTCGTCGCCGAGCGTCGTGTCCCTGCCGTGGCCCGGGTACACCCAGGTCTCGTCCGGGAGGGCGCCGAAGAGCTTCGTCTCCACGTCGTGGAGCAGGCCGGCGAACGCCTCCGGGTCCTTGTGGGTGTTGCCCAGGCCGCCGGGGAAGAGGCAGTCGCCGGTGAAGACGTGGGGATGGCCGTGCGGGTCGTCGTACACGAGGGCGATCGAGCCCGGCGTGTGGCCCTTCAGGTGGCGCGCGGTCAGCTCGACGCGGCCGACCCGGACCGTGTCGCCGTCCTCGACCAGGACGTCGGTCGGGACCTCGATCCCCTCGGCGTCGTACCGCCCCGCGTACGTGCGCGCGCCCGTGGCGGCGACCACCTCGGCCAGCGCGTACCAGTGGTCGTGGTGGCGGTGGGTGGTGACGACGGACGCGATGCCGTCGTCACCGATCAGCCGCAGCAGGGTCCGCGGCTCGTTGGCCGCGTCGATCAGCAGCTGCTCGCCGGTGGCCCGGCAGCGCAGCAGGTACGCGTTGTTGTCCATCGGACCGACGGCGACCTTCGAGATGATCAGGTCCGTCAACTCGTGCACGTCCGCGGGTCCGCCGACCTTCACCGCTCCGCTGTACGTCATGGGATCACCCTATAGCGGGGGCAGGGCCGGGAGGGGGCCGTCCGAGACCTTCAGCGCGGAGCCGTCGCGGCGGCCCGCGAGCCAGCCGAGGAGGTCCGCCGCGGTGCCGCGCACGGCGACCGGTCCGCCGGTCGCGCCGCCGCCCGTCGTCCAGGTCCGGCCGTCGTCGGCGGTGAGCGTGACCGGGGGGACGTCCGGGTGGCCGGAGAACCGGGCCGCCAGGAAGTCGATCTCGCGCTCGGTGAACGCGTCGGGCAGGTCCTCCAGCTCGTAGCCGACGCCCAGGTCGACGTGGTGCAGCTCGACCTCGGCGAGGCGGCGGAACGGCAGCCGCGCCGCCCGGTCGGTCACGCCGTTGCGGAGCTCGACGATGCGGTTCCAGTCCGCCGGGGCCTCGCCCTCGGCGCGGAAGCGGGCGGCCGACGTCCGCAGGTCGTCCAGCTGCTCGGCGAGCGGGCGCGGGGCACCGCGCTCGATGTCGGCGTCGCGCACCTCGGCGCTGGGGTACATGGGACGGCCCTGGAGGACGTTCACGAGGGCGTCCGCGTTGCGCGCGAGGTGGGTGAGGACATGTCCGCGGCTCCAGCCGGGAAGACGGGAGCCCTCCGCGACGTTGGAATCGTCGAGTGCCGAGACCGCGGTGAGCAGCCGTTCGGTCGCCTCCTCCAGGGAGGCCAGGTCATGGGCGTGGTCGATCATGCTGCTGACAGTAGCGCCACCACTCGTTCGGGTGAAGGTGGCTGAGCGCGGACCTAAATCGAATGTGCGTGCTATACGCTCGGTGGAGGCATCCTTGGAAGTCAGGCCTTCATCCACCTGACGGCCCCCATAGGCTGGATCAGTCTGGGACGGGGGCCAGTGCCCCCGCTTCTCTCAAGAAAGGTGCGGACCCGGCGTGGCCGACCGTCTCATCGTCCGTGGCGCGCGCGAGCACAACCTGAAGAACGTCTCGCTCGACCTCCCGCGCGACTCCCTCATCGTCTTCACCGGACTCTCGGGGTCGGGCAAGTCCTCCCTCGCCTTCGACACGATCTTCGCCGAGGGCCAGCGCCGCTACGTCGAGTCCCTCTCCTCGTACGCCCGGCAGTTCCTCGGCCAGATGGACAAGCCCGACGTCGACTTCATCGAGGGCCTCTCGCCGGCGGTCTCCATCGACCAGAAGTCGACCTCGCGCAATCCGCGCTCCACGGTCGGCACCATCACCGAGGTCTACGACTACCTCCGGCTCCTCTTCGCCCGCATCGGCAAGCCCCACTGCCCCGAGTGCCGCAGGCCGATCTCCCGCCAGTCGCCGCAGGCCATCGTCGACAAGGTGCTGGAGCTCCCCGAGGGCAGCCGCTTCCAGGTCCTGTCGCCGCTGGTGCGCGAGCGCAAGGGCGAGTTCGTCGACCTCTTCGCCGACCTCCAGACCAAGGGCTACAGCCGCGCCCGGGTGGACGGGACGACCGTCCAGCTCACCGAGCCGCCCACGCTGAAGAAGCAGGAGAAGCACACCATCGAGGTGGTCGTCGACCGCCTGACCGTGAAGGAGAGCGCCAAGCGGCGCCTCACCGACTCGGTCGAGACCGCGCTGGGGCTCTCCGGCGGCATGGTCGTGCTCGACTTCGTCGACCTCCCCGAGGACGACCCCGAGCGCGAGCGGATGTACTCCGAGCACCTGTACTGCCCGTACGACGACCTGTCTTTCGAGGAGCTGGAGCCCCGCTCCTTCTCGTTCAACTCGCCCTTCGGCGCCTGTCCCGACTGCACGGGCATCGGCACGCGCATGGAGGTCGACCCGGAGCTGATCGTCCCGGACGAGGACCGCTCCCTCGACGAGGGCGCCATCCACCCCTGGTCGCACGGCCACACCAAGGAGTACTTCGGCCGCCTGATCGGTGGGCTGTCGCAGGCGCTCGGCTTCCGCACGGACATCCCCTGGGCCGGCCTGCCCCAGCGTGCCAGGAAGGCCCTGCTGTACGGCCACAAGACCCAGGTCGAGGTCCGCTACCGCAACCGGTACGGCAGGGAGCGGGCCTACACCACGCCCGCCTTCGAGGGCGCCGTCTCCTTCGTCAAGCGCCGCCACAGCGAGGCCGAGAGCGACTCCAGCCGCGAGCGCTTCGAGGGGTACATGCGCGAGGTGCCCTGCCCGACCTGCGAGGGCACCCGGCTCAAGCCGATCGTGCTCGCGGTGACGGTCATGGACAGGTCCATCGCGGACGTCTCCGCCATGTCGATCAGCGAGTGCGCCGAGTTCCTGGGCCGCCTCACCCTCAGCGCCCGCGACAAGAAGATCGCCGAGCGGGTGCTGAAGGAGGTCAACGAACGCCTGCGGTTCCTGGTCGACGTGGGCCTGGACTACCTCTCGCTCAACCGCGCCGCCGGTACCCTCTCCGGCGGCGAGGCCCAGCGCATCAGGCTCGCCACGCAGATCGGCTCCGGCCTGGTCGGCGTGTTGTACGTGCTCGACGAGCCGTCCATCGGCCTGCACCAGCGCGACAACCACCGGCTGATCGAGACCCTGGTCCGCCTCCGCGACATGGGCAACACCCTCATCGTGGTCGAGCACGACGAGGACACCATCAAGGTCGCCGACTGGGTCGTCGACATCGGTCCCGGCGCCGGCGAGCACGGCGGCGAGGTCGTCCACTCCGGACCGCTGAAGGAGCTCCTCGCCAACGAGGCGTCGATGACCGGGCAGTACCTGGCGGGGAAGCGGGCCATCCCCGTCCCGGACGTCCGCCGCCCCGTCGACCCCGCCCGGATGCTCACCGTCCACGGCGCCCGCGAGAACAACCTGCGCGACATCGACGTGTCGTTCCCGCTGGGCGTGCTCACCGCGGTCACCGGTGTCTCCGGGTCCGGCAAGTCGACCCTGGTCAACGACATCCTGTACACGCACCTGGCGCGCGAGCTCAACGGCGCCAAGTCCGTGCCCGGCCGCCACACCCGCGTCGACGGCGACGACCAGGTCGACAAGGTCGTCCACGTCGACCAGTCGCCGATCGGCCGCACCCCGCGGTCCAACCCGGCCACGTACACCGGTGTCTTCGACCACGTCCGCAAGCTGTTCGCCGAGACGATGGAGGCGAAGGTCCGCGGCTACCTGCCGGGCCGGTTCTCCTTCAACGTCAAGGGCGGCCGCTGCGAGAACTGCTCCGGCGACGGCACCATCAAGATCGAGATGAACTTCCTCCCGGACGTCTACGTGCCGTGCGAGGTCTGCCACGGCGCCCGGTACAACCGGGAGACCCTGGACGTCCACTACAAGGGCAAGTCCATCGCCGAGGTGCTGGACATGCCGATCGAGGAGGCCCTGGACTTCTTCGAGGCCGTCCCGACGATCTCCCGGCACCTCAAGACGCTCACGGAGGTCGGCCTCGGGTACGTCCGGCTCGGCCAGTCCGCGCCGACACTGTCGGGCGGCGAGGCGCAGCGCGTCAAGCTCGCCAGCGAGCTCCAGAAGCGTTCCACGGGCCGCACGGTGTACGTCCTCGACGAGCCCACCACGGGTCTGCACTTCGAGGACATCGCCAAGCTGATCAAGGTGCTGTCCAACCTGGTCGACAAGGGCAACACCGTCATCGTCATCGAGCACAACCTCGACGTCATCAAGACGGCCGACTGGCTCGTCGACATGGGCCCCGAGGGCGGCAGCGGCGGCGGCATCGTCGTCGCCGAGGGGACGCCGGAGACGGTCGCGGGCGAGCCCGCCAGCCACACCGGCAAGTTCCTGCGCGACATCCTCGACGCCGGCCGCATCAGCGACGCCACCCAGGTGAAGACGGTGGGCAGGCGCCCGGCGAAGAAGGCCACGGCCAAGAAGGCGGCGACCAAGGGCGCGGCGACCAAGGCGGCGGCGACGAAGGCCACGGCGAAGAAGACCGCCGCGTCCCGCGCCACCGGGCGCTGACGCCGCCCCTCGCCGCGGGGCCCACGGGTCCCGCGGCGAGGCGGTCCGCCCCCGGACCGGCCCCCTGTGGCGGCCCGCCGGAAGGTGCGGGGGTCTGCGTCGGTATCGTCGGGTCCGTACCCGCAGCACCCCGTACCCGTACCCCGTGGAGCACCCATGCCCGGCCAGCCCGCCACCCGCCGCACCGTGCTGAAAGGCGCCGCCCTCGCCGGCGCCGCCGGGCTCGGGACAGCCGCCTGCTCCACCGACTCCAAGCTGGGGCACGCACGCACCCCCACCCCGACCGCGCCGGTCGACCTCGGCGCGGCGGACGCGGTGCCGGTCGGCGGCGCCAAGCTCTACCGCGAGCAGCGCCTCCTCGTGCACTGCCCCGCCAAGGGCCAGTACCGCGCCTTCAGCGCCCAGTGCACCCACGCGGGCTGCGTCCTCGACAAGATCGAGGAGAACGAGGGCAACTGCCCCTGCCACCGCAGCCGCTTCGACGTCACCACCGGCCAGGTCGTCAAGGGCCCGGCGACCGTCCCGCTCCCCGAGGTGCCCGTCACGGTCAGGAACGGCAACCTCGTCGCGGGCCCCCAGGACTGACCGTCCGGGCGGCCCCCCGGCCCGCTACTCCCAGTCCCAGTCGATCCCGAGGATCCCCGGGCGCACTCCCTGCTCCACGAAGTGCACGGTGCGGTGCCGGCCGCTCAGCGTCAGCTCGCCCCGCGCCCCGCGCGGCGCCCCCGCCGACGCCTGCGCGAACCGCCGGCACCGCACCGGCAGCGCGTCCTCGTGGAACCCCACCTGCAGCACGTACTGCCCGCCCGCGAAGCTGAACCCGCGCACGTACTCCGCGCTCTGCCCGCCCGTCCCGTCCTCGAAGGCGTACCCCAGGGCGTAGGTGTCCCCGGCGCGCAGCCGCGCGTCGAACAGCAACTCCGCGACGACCACGCCCGTCTCCCGGTGCCACCGGACCCGGCCCGTCCGGCAGTTGTCGCCCGCCCGCACCTCCACCCGCTCCGGATCGCAGCCCGGGTCCCCGTGGTGGATGGCCACGTACCGGTCCACGCCGTCCCGGTGCGCGCGCAGGACGTGCAGCGAGTCGCGCCCCACCAGCTGCCGGCCCGCCCCGATGCGCACACGCTCGTGGTGCCCCACCGTGTGCAGCCCGCCGTCCGCGGGCAGCCCCAACCCCGCGATGAGCTCCTCCACCACCCCGGACGCCTCCACCAGCGCCCGGTACGACCGCGCCGCCGGCCGCACCACCTCACCGCGTTCCGCTCCCGCCCCGCTCCCGCCGCCACCGGCCGCGGGGCCGTCGAGCAGCCGGATCAGGGAGCCCCCGGGCAGCTCCAGCAGTTCCTCCAGGGCCCTGACCGCCTTCAGCGACTCGGGCCGCTGCGGCCGGCGCGCCCCCTGCTGCCAGTAGCACAGGCTCGTCACGCCCACCGTGATGCCGCGGTGCGCCAGGTGGTGCCGGACCCGCTGCAGCGGCAGTCCGCGCACCGCGAGCGCCGCGCGGAGCGCCAGGTGGAACGGGCCGGTGCGCAGGAGCTGTGCCAGATCGGCCTCGGCCTCGGGGTGTCGCACGAGGACTCCTCAGTGAACGTTCACGTACGGGGTGGTGCGACGCCGCGCCCGCGCGGACCGCGCGGCAGGTCGGACGGGGCCCGGTCGTTCACACGTCAACCGCTTCCGCTCACACCGCGGCGTCATCCCGCATTGAAGCGTGTTGACCTGCTCGCGACAACGATCGATGCTTCCGGCAGCGTCCGGACGCGCTCCTCCCTCCCCACATCCCCTTCGGAGGAACGCGATGCGCACCCCCACCGACCAGCAGCCGCCACGGAGCCGACGGCGCGCGGGCCTCGCCGCCGCCGTCTGCGCCGCACTCCTCGCCCTCCCCACCGCCACCGCAGCCGCCGCCCCGCCCGACCCCGCCCACCGCCCCGCCGCGGCCCTCGCCGCCAAGCGCCTCGACATCACCATGCAGGCGCAGCAGAAGACCAACTGGTGCTGGGCCGCCGCGGGCAACACCATCGCCACCTGGTTCGGCCGCTCGTACAGCCAGAACCAGTTCTGCAACGCGGCCTTCGACCGCCGGCAGGGCTACGACTGCCCGAACTGGCAGGCCACCCTCGGCAACGTCCAGACCGGACTGCGCTGGGCCGGCGTCAACCCCGGCTCGTACGTCGACGGCTGGCTCCGCTACGGCACCGTCCAGACCGAGATCAACGCGAACCGGCCCGTCGAGACCCGCATCCAGTGGTCGGGCGGCGGCGGGCACATGCACGTCCTGTACGGCTACGACGACGCCCGCGGCTGGGTCTACTGGGGCGACCCGTGGCCCTCCAGCGACCGCTACAACTGGGCCGCGCACGACTGGTACGTCGGCAACTCCTCCTTCTCCTGGACCCACTCGCTCTACCGGATCGGAGCGTGAGCCCGATGACGCGTCCCCACGCACGGCCCGCCGCGGCCGTACTCGCCGCCACCGCCCTCCTGGCGCTCGCGGCCCCCACCGCGAGCGCCGCCCCGCTCCCCGCCGACCCGGCCCCCGGCCCCCGCGAGGCCGCCGCCGCCCCGGCGACGCTGGACACGCTGGCCCGGTTCTTCGGCCGCGAGGACGGCCGTGCCGGCGCCGTGGCCCGGGGCGAGGCGACCGCCCGGCCCAGGATCGAGGGGCGCGCCGTCGCCGTCCACGTCCTGTCCCCGGAGTTCGTCGCGGGCCGGGCGGGTGCGCCCGTCGCCCGCGTCGAGTTCCACGCCGCCCGGGCCGTCGCGGCCGACGGACGGGAGGCGTCGGTGTGGAGCGTCCGGCGGGGCGGCGGCTGGCGGGTCGTGAACATCGCCACCGGCGACGACGAGATCCACTTCGCGGAGCGCGGAGCCAGGGTGCTCCCGGGCGGAACGGTCTTCCGCGAACCGCAGATCGACGCCTGGTACGTCCACGGGGGCGGCCGGGTGCTGCCGCTGGACGAGGACGCGGTACGCGCCGTCGGCGCCGGCGGCACCACGCTCGCCGCGTACCGCGCCCGGGTGGCGGCGGCCTACGGCGACAAGCTGCCCGGCTCCGCCTACGCCCGCGCGGGCAAGGCCGGCGGCTACGGCCCCACGGGCCCCGACGGCACTACCGGTCACTCCGACACCACGGGTCCCGACGTCCGCACGGCTCCCGACGCCCGCCCGGACGCCGGCCCCGTCCGGGCCGTCCCGGTCCCGCCCGGCTCCTCCGGTCACGGCGGCTCCCCGGTCACGGCCCCGGGTGCTCCGGCGGTCGCGGGCGCCGCCGCGACCGGCTCCGCCGAGGCGGCCACCGGCCTCCCCGGGACCGCTGCGGCCGCCGTCGGAGCGGCCCTGCTGGCGGCCGCCCTGGTGGCCGTGCGCCCGCGCCTTCGTCGACGGGAGCGCTGACCGCCGCCCGGGTCCTGCCGGACCCGCGCCACCCCCCACCCGGGCCGCCGGGTCGGGCCGACCGTACCGGCCCGACCCGGCGGCCCCGCGCGCTCCCGGCCCCGCCCCGCCCCCACCCCCGGCCGTCACCGCTCGGCCCCGGACTGTCGGTGGGCGCCAGTAGGGTGTCAGGTATGGCCGACCCCTCCAGCTACCGCCCCAAGCCGGGACAGATCCCCGACTCGCCGGGGGTCTACAAGTTCCGTGACGACCACCGCCGGGTGATCTACGTCGGCAAGGCCAAGTCACTGCGCCAGCGGCTCGGCAGCTACTTCCAGGACCTCGCGGGCCTGCACCCGCGCACCCGGACCATGGTCACCACGGCGGCGTCCGTGGAGTGGACGGTGGTCTCCACCGAGGTGGAGGCCCTCCAGCTGGAGTACTCCTGGATCAAGGAGTTCGACCCCCGCTTCAACGTCAAGTACCGCGACGACAAGAGCTACCCCTACCTCGCCGTCACCCTGGGCGACGAGTTCCCCCGCGTCCAGGTCATGCGCGGCCACAAGCAGAAGGGCGTGCGCTACTTCGGGCCGTACGCGCACGCCTGGGCCATCCGCGAGACCGTCGACCTGCTCCTGCGCGTCTTCCCCGTCCGCACCTGCACCTCCGGGGTCTTCCGCAACGCCACCCGGACCGGCCGCCCCTGCCTCCTGGGGTACATCGGCAAGTGCGCCGCCCCCTGCGTGGGCCGGATCAGCCCCGAGGACCACCGCGAACTGGCCGAGGAGTTCTGCGACTTCATGGCCGGCCGCACCGGCACGTACATCCGCCGCCTGGAGAAGGACATGATGGCGGCGGCCGACGACATGGAGTACGAGCGGGCCGCCCGCCTCCGCGACGACATAGGCGCCCTGCGCCGGGCCATGGAGAAGAACGCCGTCGTCCTCGCCGACGCCACCGACGCCGACCTCATCGCCGTCGCCGAGGACGAGCTGGAGGCGGCCGTCCAGATCTTCCACGTCCGCGGCGGTCGCGTCCGCGGCCAGCGCGGCTGGGTCACGGACAAGGTGGAGGCGGTCGACACCGCCGGCCTCGTCGAGCACGCCCTCCAGCAGCTGTACGGAGAGGAGCGCGGCGACGCCGTCCCCAAGGAGGTCCTCGTCCCGGCCCTCCCCGAGGACCTCGACGCCGTCACCCAGTGGCTCAGCGACCGCCGCGGCTCCCAGGTGTCCCTGCGCATCCCGCAGCGCGGCGACAAGAGGGACCTGATGGAGACCGTCGGGCGCAACGCCCAGCAGGCCCTCGTGCTGCACAAGACCAAGCGCGCCAGCGACCTCACGACCCGCTCCCGCGCCCTGGAGGAGATCGCCGACGCCCTCGGTCTGGACGAGGCGCCGCTGCGCATCGAGTGCTTCGACGTCTCCCACCTCCAGGGCGAGGACGTCGTCGCCTCCATGGTCGTCTTCGAGGACGGGCTGCCCCGCAAGAGCGAGTACCGCCGCTTCCAGATCAAGGGCCGCGTCGGGGACACACAGGTCTGGCACGGCCAGGGACAGGACGACGTCCGCTCCATGCACGAGGTGGTCAGCCGCCGCTTCCGGCGCTACCTCGCGGAGAAGGAGAGGACCGGCGAGTGGGTCGGCGGCAACGGCGAGACCCCCACCGCGACCGACGGCACCCCCACCGCGACCGACGGCGTTCCCACCTCGGACGACGGCGCCGAGACCCCGGCCGATGGCGCCCCGACCCCGGCCGGCGGCGCCCCGTCCGCGGCGGCCGCCGGGACACCGGCCGTCCCCGGGCTCCCGCCCGAGGATTTCGACGGGACGGCCGCCGAGGAGGACGGCCGGCCCCGGAAGTTCGCGTACCCGCCCCAGCTGGTCGTCGTCGACGGCGGCAAGCCCCAGGTGGAGGCGGCCCGCCGCGCCCTCGACGAACTCGGCATCGACGACGTCGCCGTCTGCGGCCTTGCCAAGCGCCTGGAGGAGGTCTGGCTCCCCGGCGAGGACGACCCGGTCGTCCTGCCCCGCACGAGCGAGGGCCTGTACCTCCTCCAGCGCGTCCGGGACACCGCGCACGACTTCGCCATCCGTTACCAGCGCAGCAAGCGCGGCAAGCGCCTGCGCACCAGCCCCCTGGACGACGTCGCCGGCCTCGGGGACGCGCGCAAACGGGCGTTGATCAAGCATTTCGGTTCGGTGAAACGCCTCCGGCAGGCGACAATCGACCAGATCTGCGAGGTACCGGGCTTCGGCCGCAAGACCGCCGAGGCCGTCGCCGTGGCCCTTGCCCAGGCCGCTCCGGCCGCTCCCGCCGTGAACACGGCGACAGGAGAGATCATTGAAGACGACGACGGGGGGACCACGCATGGACGGGGATCCGGACATGAATGACCACACCGCCCACGACGACAGAGCAGAAGACGGAGCAGCAGACGTGAGTACGGGCACGACGATCGAGGCCGGCGAGGCCGCCGAGGCGGCCATCCCCGAGCTGGTGATCATCTCCGGCATGTCCGGCGCCGGACGCAGCACCGCCGCGAAGTGCCTGGAGGACCTCGGCTGGTTCGTCGTCGACAACCTCCCACCCGCCCTGATCCCCACCATGGTGGAGCTCGGCGCCCGCTCCCAGGGCAACGTCGCCCGGATCGCCGTCGTCGTCGACGTCCGCGGCCGGCAGTTCTTCGACGCCCTCCGCGAGTCGCTCGCCGACCTGGACGCCAAGCAGGTCACGCGCCGCATCGTCTTCCTGGAGTCGTCCGACGACGCGCTCGTGCGCCGCTTCGAGTCCGTACGGCGCCCCCACCCGCTCCAGGGCGACGGCCGCATCGTCGACGGCATCGCCGCCGAGCGGGACCTGCTGCGCGAGCTGCGCGGCGACGCCGACCTGGTGATCGACACCTCCAGCCTCAACGTCCACGAGCTGCGCGCCAAGATGGACGCCCGGTTCGCCGGCGACGAGGAGCCGGAGCTGCGGGCCACGGTCATGTCCTTCGGCTACAAGTACGGCCTGCCCGTCGACGCCGACCTCGTCGTCGACTGCCGCTTCCTGCCCAACCCGCACTGGGTGCCCGAGCTGCGCCCGTACACCGGGCTGAACGAGGAGGTGTCCGGCTACGTCTTCAACCAGCCGGGCGCGAAGGAGTTCCTCGACCGCTACACGGAGCTGCTCGAACTGATCGCCACCGGCTACCGCCGCGAGGGCAAGCGGTACGTGACCATCGCCGTCGGCTGCACGGGCGGCAAGCACCGCTCGGTCGCCATGTCCGAGAAGCTCGCCGCCAGGCTCGCCTCGGAAGGGGTCGAGACCGTCGTCGTGCACCGGGACATGGGGCGCGAGTGAGGCGCCCGTACCCGCGGCGCGCGAGCACCCTCCCGGCCCGCGCGCTGCGCAGACGCCGCGCGCAGCCGAAGGTCGTCGCGCTCGGCGGGGGCATGGGCCTGTCCGCCTCCCTCGCCGCGCTGCGCCGCATCACCGGCGACCTGACCGCCGTCGTCACCGTCGCCGACGACGGAGGCTCCAGCGGCCGGCTCCGCGAGGAGCTCGGCGTGCTGCCCCCGGGTGACCTGCGCAAGGCGCTCGCCGCCCTGTGCGGTGACGACGACTGGGGTCAGACGTGGGCCCGCGTCATCCAGCACCGCTTCCAGTCCCAGGGCGACCTGCACGAGCACGCCGTGGGCAACCTGCTGATCGTGGCCCTGTGGGAACAGCTCGGCGACCACGTCCAGGCGCTCGACCTGGTCGGCAGGCTGCTGGGCGCGCAGGGCCGGGTGCTGCCGATGTCCGCCGTGCCCCTGGAGCTCCAGGCCCTGGTCAGGGGGCACGACCCGGCGCGGCCCGATGACGTCGACACCGTCTGCGGGCAGGCGACCGTGGCGCTGACGCCCGGCGAGGTCCAGTCGGTGCACCTGGTGCCGAACGACCCGCCGGCCGTGCCCGAGGCGGTCGCCGCCGTCCTGGACGCGGACTGGGTGGTGCTCGGCCCGGGATCGTGGTTCTCCTCCGTGATCCCGCACCTGCTGGTGCCCGAACTGCTCGACGCGCTGGTCGAGACGAAGGCCCGCCGGGTGCTCTCGTTGAACCTCGCGCCGCAACCCGGCGAAACCGCCGGGTTCTCTCCGCAGCGTCATTTGGAGGTTTTGGCCCGACACGCCCCTAAACTCGCCCTGGACGTGGTGCTGGCCGACGAGGCCGCCGTACCTGACCGCGAGTCGCTGGCGGACGCCGCGAAGCGGCTCGGCGCAGCGGTCGAACTGGCCCCGGTGGCCAGGAAGGACGGCCTGCCCAAGCACGACCCGGAGCTGCTGGCCGCCGCGTACGACCGTATTTTTCGGATGCATGGAAGGATCGGCCCATGGCGATGACGGCAGCGGTGAAGGACGAGATCTCCCGGCTCCCCGTCACCCGCACCTGCTGCAGAAAGGCCGAGGTGTCGTCGATCCTCCGGTTCGCCGGCGGCCTGCACCTGGTGAGCGGCCGGATCGTGATCGAGGCCGAGCTGGACACGGCGATGGCGGCGCGCCGCCTGAAGCGGGACATCGCGGAGATCTTCGGGCACGGCTCGGAACTGATCGTCATGGCCCCGGGCGGGCTGCGGCGCGGCTCCCGGTTCGTCGTGCGGGTGGTCGCCGGCGGGGACCAGCTGGCGCGCCAGACCGGTCTCGTGGACGGCCGCGGCCGTCCCATCCGCGGACTGCCCCCGCAGGTCGTCTCGGGCGCCACCTGTGACGCCGAGGCCGCCTGGCGCGGCGCGTTCCTGGCGCACGGCTCGCTCACCGAGCCCGGCCGGTCCTCGTCGCTGGAGGTCACCTGCCCCGGGCCGGAGGCCGCGCTCGCACTCGTCGGCGCCGCCCGCCGACTCTCCATCGCGGCCAAGGCCCGCGAGGTCCGGGGCGTGGACCGGGTCGTCGTCCGCGACGGCGACGCGATCGGCGCCCTGCTGACCCGGCTCGGCGCGCACGAGTCGGTCCTGGCCTGGGAGGAGCGGCGGATGCGCCGCGAGGTCCGCGCCACGGCCAACCGGCTGGCCAACTTCGACGACGCCAACCTGCGCCGCTCGGCCCGCGCCGCCGTCGCGGCCGGAGCCCGCGTGCAGCGTGCCCTGGAGATCCTCGGCGAGGAGGTGCCCGAGCACCTCGCGGCGGCAGGCCGGCTGCGCATGGAGCACAAGCAGGCGTCCTTGGAGGAGCTGGGTGCCCTGGCCGACCCGCCGCTGACCAAGGACGCCGTCGCCGGTCGCATCCGGCGCCTCCTCGCCATGGCCGACAAGCGCGCGCAGGACCTCGGCATCCCGGGTACGGAGTCCAACCTCTCCGAGGAGATGGCCGACGGTCTGGTCGGCTGACGACCGCCCCGTATGCCCCCTTGTGACCCCCGTCGGGCCCCGATCTCCGGGCGCCCGGCGGGGGTTGTCGTACGCCCCCGCGAGCTACCCGTCGGTAGGTTCGGGGGCGTCGTCGTACGGGTGCGCTCGATGTCACTGCGCGGGCCCGAGCGGGGTAGGGTCGTAAGCGGTCGGGGACATCCCAATACAGCTCGCCGGCGTCGAGCCGGCGTACCAACGAGGAGATCGGTTCGTGACGATCCGCGTAGGCATCAACGGCTTTGGCCGCATCGGTCGTAACTACTTCCGCGCGCTGCTGGAGCAGGGTGCAGACATCGAGATCGTGGCTGTCAACGACCTGGGTGACACCGCGACCACCGCTCACCTGCTGAAGTACGACACCGTCCTCGGCCGTCTCAAGGCCGACGTCAGCCACACCGCCGACACGATCACGGTCGACGGCCACACCATCAAGGTGCTCTCCGAGCGCAACCCGGCGGACCTCCCGTGGGGCGAGCTGGGCGTCGACGTCGTCATCGAGTCGACCGGCATCTTCACCAAGAAGGCCGACGCCGAGAAGCACATCGCGGGCGGCGCCAAGAAGGTCCTCATCTCGGCTCCGGCCAGCGGCGAGGACATCACCATCGTGATGGGCGTCAACCAGGACAAGTACGACGCGGACAACCACCACGTCATCTCGAACGCGTCCTGCACCACCAACTGCGTGGCGCCGATGGCCAAGGTCCTCGACGAGAACTTCGGCATCGTCAAGGGCATGATGACGACGGTCCACGCGTACACCAACGACCAGCGCATCCTGGACTTCCCGCACAAGGACCTGCGCCGCGCCCGCGCCGCCGCGGAGAACATCATCCCGACCTCCACGGGCGCCGCCAAGGCGACCGCGCTGGTCCTCCCGCAGCTCAAGGGCAAGCTGGACGGCATCGCCATGCGCGTCCCGGTCCCGACCGGCTCGGTCACCGACCTCGTCCTGGAGCTGGACCGCGAGGTCACCAGGGACGAGATCAACACCGCCTTCCAGAAGGCGGCCGAGGGGCAGCTGAAGGGCGTCCTCGAGTACACCGAGGACCCGATCGTCTCCTCCGACATCGTCAACTGGCCCGCCTCCTGCACCTTCGACTCGTCGCTGACGATGGTCCAGGGCAAGCAGGTCAAGGTCGTCGGCTGGTACGACAACGAGTGGGGCTACTCGAACCGACTCGTCGACCTCACCGTCTTCGTGGGCAGCCGGCTCTGATAAACAGCAGGGCGGGCACCTCGATGTGAGCACAGGGCTCGGGCAGCGCAACGCCGCGCTGTACGGGCCCTGTCGCTTGCGCCGACCGAAGTCTCTCCAAGGAGCACCAACCGATGAAGACGATCGACGCACTTCTCCAGCAAGGGGTCGACGGCAAGCGGGTCTTCGTACGCGCCGACCTCAACGTGCCGCTCGACGGCACGACCATCACCGACGACGGCCGCATCCGCGCCGTCCTGCCCACCGTGAAGGCGCTCACCGACGCCGGCGCCAAGGTGATCGTGGCCTCCCACCTCGGCCGGCCCAAGGGCGCCCCGGACCCGGCCTTCTCGCTGCGCCCCGCCGCCGCGCGCCTCGCCGAGCTGCTCGGCGCGCCCGTGGCGTTCGCCGGCGACACCGTCGGCAGCGAGGCGCACGCCGTGATCGCCGCCCTGGAGCCGGGCAGCGCGGCCGTGGTGGAGAACCTCCGCTTCAACCCGGGCGAGACGTCGAAGGACGACGCCGAGCGCGCCGAGTTCGCCGCCCGCCTCGCCGCCCTCGCCGACGTGTACGTGGGCGACGGCTTCGGCGCCGTGCACCGGGGTCACGCCTCGGTCTTCGACCTGCCGAAGCTGCTGCCCGCCTACGCCGGCCACCTCATCGCCACCGAGGTCGCCGTCCTGCGCAAGCTCACCGACGACGTGAAGCGGCCGTACGCGGTCGTCCTCGGCGGCGCCAAGGTCTCCGACAAGCTCGGCGTCATCGACCACCTGCTGGAGCGGGCCGACCGCATCCTGATCGGCGGCGGCATGGCGTACACCTTCCTCAAGGCCAAGGGCCACGAGGTCGGCATCTCCCTGCTCCAGGAGGACCAGGTCCCGGCGTGCCGGGAGTACCTGGCGCGGGCCGAGGAGCGCGGCGTGGAGTTCGTCCTCCCCGTCGACGTCCTGGTCTCGGCGGAGTTCCCCGACCTGAAGACCAAGGCGCCCGCCCACCCCACCACGGTCGCCGCGGACGCCATCCCGGCCGACCAGGAGGGCCTCGACATCGGCCCGAAGACCCGCGAGCTCTACGCCGCGAAGCTCGCCGACGCCGCGACCGTCTTCTGGAACGGTCCGATGGGCGTCTTCGAGCACCCCGACTACGCCGAGGGCACCAAGGCCGTCGCCCAGGCGCTCGTCGGCTCCCCGGCCTTCACCGTGGTCGGAGGCGGCGACTCCGCCGCCGCCGTCCGCACCCTGGGCTTCGACGAGAACGCATTCGGCCACATCTCGACCGGCGGCGGCGCGAGCCTCGAGTACCTCGAGGGCAAGACGCTTCCCGGCCTCGCCGCACTGGAGGACTGAACCACCGTGACCGCACGTACCCCGCTGATGGCGGGCAACTGGAAGATGAACCTCAACCACCTCGAGGCCATCGCGCACGTCCAGAAGCTCGCCTTCGCCCTGACCGACAAGGACCACGACGCCGTCGAGGTCGCCGTGCTGCCGCCCTTCACCGACCTGCGCTCCGTGCAGACCCTGGTGGACGGCGACAAGCTGCGGATCAAGTACGGCGCCCAGGACCTGTCCGCGCACGACTCCGGCGCCTACACCGGCGAGATCTCCGGCGCGATGCTGGCCAAGCTGAAGTGCGCCTTCGTCACCGTGGGCCACTCCGAGCGCCGCCAGTACCACGGCGAGACCGACGCCGTCTGCAACGAGAAGGTGAAGGCGGCCTTCCGGCACGGCCTGACCCCGATCCTCTGCGTCGGTGAGGGCCTCGACGTCCGCAAGGCCGGCGAGCAGGTCGCCCACACCCTCGCCCAGCTCGACGGCGGGCTGAAGGACGTCCCCGCCGAGCAGGCCGAGTCCGTGGTGATCGCCTACGAGCCGGTGTGGGCCATCGGCACCGGCGAGGTCGCCACGCCCGAGGACGCGCAGGAGGTGTGCGGCGCCGTCCGCGCCCGCCTGGCCGAGCTGTACTCCCAGGAGCTGGCCGACAAGGTCCGCATCCAGTACGGCGGCTCCGTGAAGGCCGGCAACATCGCCGCGATCATGGCGCAGCCCGACGTCGACGGCGCCCTCGTCGGTGGTGCCTCGCTGGACACCGAGGAGTTCGTCAAGATCGTCCGCTTCCGCCACCAGTGAGTATGCGGTAGGGCGGAATCGTCGTACCCTTGCGGGGGCCCGGGCTTTTCGTCGGCCTGGGCCCCCGTCGTCCATCCAGTCCTTGAGAATTGCCAGGAAGTAGGGTCCAGCCGTGATTATGGGGTTCTCGATCGCCCTGATCGTGTTCAGCCTGCTGCTGATGCTGCTGGTGCTGATGCACAAGGGGAAGGGCGGCGGTCTCTCCGACATGTTCGGTGGCGGTATGCAGTCCTCCGTCGGTGGTTCCTCGGTCGCCGAGCGCAACCTCGACCGCATCACCGTCATCGTCGGCCTGCTCTGGGTCGCCTGCATCGTCGTCGTGGGCCTGCTCATCAAGCTGGACGGCTGAACGGGCCGTCCCGCGACCGCGTCCCGTCTCCGGGCGGCGGGGTAACTCCCGTCACTGGACGTGCGTTGGGCCTTACGTAGACTGGGGCATCCTCGAGCACCATCACGCAGGGAGTGACGACCGTGGCAAGTGGCAACGCGATCCGGGGAAGCCGGGTCGGAGCGGGGCCGATGGGGGAGGCCGAGCGCGGTGAGTCCGCGCCCCGGCTCCGCATTTCCTTCTGGTGCTCCAACGGGCACGAGACGCAGCCCAGCTTCGCCAGTGACGCACAGGTCCCGGACACCTGGGACTGCCCCCGGTGCGGCTTCCCGGCCGGTCAGGACCGGGACAACCCGCCGGACCCGCCGCGCACCGAGCCGTACAAGACGCACCTGGCGTACGTGCGCGAGCGGCGCAGCGACGCCGACGGCGAGGCGATCCTGGCCGAGGCGCTCGCCAAACTGCGCGGCGAGATCTGAACCCTGGTACCCGCAGCACGGGCCCTGCCCGCGAGACCCCGAGGGGTCCCGCGAGCGGGGCCCTTTTGCGTATCCGGGGAACGGTTCGCGCGCACGGACGGTTTTGGCCTGTGGACAAGTCCGTTGCGGGCCGTCAGATCAATTAGGTTGGAAGGGCAGCGGGGCAAGCAGGCAGGTACGAGAAGAAGTGGGCCGATGTCCAACATGAACGCAGAAAGCAGCCGCCCGAGGTTGAACCGGACGCCCGAGTGGGCCGCCCTGGCCGAGCACCGCGAACAGTTCGGCCGGACGCACCTGCGCGAGCTGTTCGCCGCCGACCCCGAGCGCGGCACCGGCTACACCCTGCGGGTGGGCGACCTGTATCTGGACTACTCCAAGCAGCTCGTCACGGACGAGACGCTGACGCTGCTGCGCCGGCTGGCCGAGGCCACCGGGGTGGCGGAGCTGCGGGACGCGATGTTCCGCGGCGAGAAGATCAACACCACGGAGGACCGCGCCGTCCTCCACACCGCGCTGCGCGCCCCCCGGGGTACCGTCGTCGAGGTCGACGGCGAGGACGTGGTGCCCGGCGTGCACACCGTCCTCGACCGGATGGCCGCCTTCTCCGAGCGGATCCGCTCGGGGGAGTGGAAGGGCCACACCGGCAAGCCCATCAAGAACGTCGTCAACATCGGTATCGGCGGCTCCGACCTCGGTCCGGCGATGGCCTACGAGGCGCTGCGCTCCTTCACCCGCCGCGACCTGACGTTCCGTTTCGTCTCGAACGTGGACGGCGCGGACCTGCACGAGGCGGTCCACGACCTCGACGCGGAGGAGACGCTCTTCATCATCGCGTCGAAGACGTTCACCACCATCGAGACCATCACCAACGCCACCTCCGCCCGCGAATGGCTCCTCGGCGAGCTGAAGGCCGGACCGGAGGCCGTCGCCCGCCACTTCGTGGCCCTGTCGACCAACGCCGGCAAGGTCGAGGACTTCGGCATCGACACGGCCAACATGTTCGAGTTCTGGGACTGGGTCGGCGGCCGGTACTCCTTCGACTCCGCCATCGGCCTCTCCCTGATGATCGCCATCGGCCCGGACGGGTTCCGCGAGATGCTCGACGGCTTCCGGCTGGTGGACGAGCACTTCCGCACCGCCCCGCCGGAGGAGAACGCCCCGCTCCTCCTCGGCCTCCTCGGCGTCTGGTACGGCGCGTTCTTCGACGCCCAGTCGCACGCGGTGCTGCCCTACTCGCACTACCTGTCCAAGTTCACGGCGTACCTCCAGCAGCTCGACATGGAGTCGAACGGCAAGTCCGTGGACCGGGACGGCGCCGAGGTCGACTGGCAGACCGGCCCCGTCGTCTGGGGCACCCCGGGGACGAACGGCCAGCACGCCTACTTCCAGCTCATCCACCAGGGCACGAAGACCATCCCGGCTGACTTCATCGGCTTCGCCAGGCCCGTCGCCGGCCTGGGCCCGGACCTGACGGCCCAGCACGACCTGCTCATGGCCAACTTCTTCGCGCAGACGCAGGCCCTGGCCTTCGGCAAGACCCCCGAGGAGGTACGGGCCGAGGGCGTTCCGGAGGAGCTGGTGCCGCACAAGACCTTCCGCGGCAACCACCCCACGACCACCGTCCTCGCCGACGAGCTGACCCCGTCCGTGGTGGGGCAGCTGATCGCCCTGTACGAGCACAAGGTGTTCGTCCAGGGCGCCGTCTGGAACATCGACTCCTTCGACCAGTGGGGTGTGGAGCTCGGCAAGGTGCTCGCCAAGCGCATCGAGCCCGTCCTGACGCGGGGCACCGGCGGGGAGGAGCTGGACAGCTCCACCGCGGCGCTCGTCGCCGCCTACCGGACGCTGCGGGGGCGGTGACCTGATGCGGGGGGAGGACGCGGTGCGGCTGCGGCCGCCCAGGAACACCCTGGACCGGAGGGCGGTCGGCTGGTGGCGGGCCCAGTGGCTGCTGACCACCGCCGTGCCGGCGGTCGTCCTGGCCGTCCTGGGCGGCTTCCTGGAGCCCACCAGGACGTGGTTGCTGTCCCTGGCCGGGGCGGTGACGGTGGTGGGGCTCGCCTGTGCCGCGTTCTTCCCTCGCTGGTGGTTCCGGGTGCACCGGTGGGAGGTCACGGACGAGGCCGTCTACGTGCGCACGGGCTTCTTCTGGCAGGAGTGGCGGATCGCCCCGATGTCCCGCATCCAGACGGTCGACACGATACGGGGCCCGCTGGAGCAGGCGTTCCGGCTCGCCACGGTCACGGTCACCACGGCGTCCGCCAAGGGCGCGGTCACCCTCGCGGGCCTCGACCACCGGATGGCGGCCGACCTCGCCGAGCGGCTGACGCGGATCACCCGCGACACCCCGGGGGACGCGACGTGACCCCGCGCCCCGACGATCCGACCGCCTCGGCCGGTGACGCCGCCCCGCGTCCTGACGGCCCGTCCGCCTCGGCCGGTGAGGGCGCCCCGAGCCCGGCTGCGGGCAGCGGCCCGCGCCCGGCCGGCGACGGCCTCCCGGAGGGGCCCGGGGGAGCGGACGGGGTCAGAGTGCCGGACGTGTCAAACGTGCCGGATGAGCACGGTGTGCCGGACGGGCCCGGCATGTGGGCCGGGGACGCCGCCCGGAGCGACGCCGGGGACGGCGGAGACGGCGAGGAGTGGCGGCGGTTCGACCGGCGTACGGTGCTGGTGGCCGCCGTGGCGGGCGGGGGCGTCGCGGCCGGTGGCGCCCTGCCCGCCTTCCTCGGCCTGCTCGGTGTCCTCGCCTGGTGGGTCGCGCTCCTGGTGGTGGCCGCCGGCGCCCTGCTCCTGGTCCTCGGCGGTGGCGCGCTCGCCCACGTCCGCCGGCACCGGACGCGCTACCGCGTCGGCGCGGAGCGGGTCGAGCTCCACGCCCGGCTCTTCGTCGTCGAGCGGCGCCGCTCCCTGCCCCGGGAGCGCATCCGCAGCGTCGACCTGACGGCCAATCCGCTGCTGCGGATACTCGGCCTCGTCAAGGTCCGCATCGGCACCGGGGAGAAGACCGCCGGTGGCGAGTCGACGCTGGAGCTGGACGCCGTCAGCCGGGCGGAGGGGGAGCGGCTGCGCCGGGAGCTGCTGCGCCGCGCCGCCGAGCCGGACGCGACCGCCCGCCACGACGGCGAACTGGCCTCCCTGGACCCGTCCTGGATCCGGTACGCGCCGCTCTCCTTCGTCGCCCCCCTCCTCGGCGGTGCGGCGGTCGGCGCCGTCATGCAGGTCAGCGAGTGGTTCGGCGTCCAGCGCGAGGTCATCGACCGTGTCGGTGAGGTCTTCCGCACCACACCGCTGGTCTGGGTCGTCCTCACGCTCACGTCGGCGACCCTGCTCGCCGGGGTGGTCGGCGCGCTCGCCCTGTGGGTGGAGATGTGGTGGAACTACCGGCTGGAGCGCGAGCCCGGCGGCACCCTGCGCGTGCGGCGCGGGCTGCTCACCGCCCGTTCGCTCTCCGTGGAGGAGCGGCGGCTGCGCGGCGTCGAACTGGTCGAGCCGCTCGGGGTGCGGCTCTTCCGCGCCGCCCGGGTCGACGCCATCGCCACCGGTCTGGTCAAGGGGAAGGACGACAAGCACGACACCCACAAGTCGCTGCTGCCCGTCGTGCCGCGCGCCAGGGCCGACGAGGTCGCCGCGCGCGTCCTGCGCGAACCCGTGCCGCCCACGAGCGCCGTGCTCACCGCGCACCCCCGGGCCGCCCGCGCGCGGCGCCTGCGCTGGGCGTCGACCACGGCGGCGGCGCCCGTGGCGGTCCTCGTCGGGCTGGGCGCGGCGCTCGACGTCCCGGCCCTGCTGTACACGGCGGCGGCCTGCGCCCCGGTGCTGGCCGTGACCGCGGTCCTCCTCGCCCTCGACGCCTACCGGAGCCTCGGGCACGGTCTCACCGGCGGGTACCTCGTGACGCGTGCGGGGGCGGTACGGCGCTCCACCGTGGCCCTGCAGCGCGGCGGCGTCATCGGCTGGACGCTCAAGCAGTCCTGTTTCCAGCGCCGCGCCGGGCTCCTCACGCTCACGGCGACCACGGCGGCCGGGGACGGCGCCTACCACGTGTACGACGCGGACGAGAGCGAGGTCCTGCACTGCGCGGCCACCGCCGTCCCGGGCCTCCTGGAGCCGTTCCTGGAACCGGCCGAATGAGCCCTGACACGGCGGAGGCCCGGTCCGCGTACGTCGCGGTCCGGGCCTCCACCGTACGGTGACGTCCCCTCAGGGGGACGGTACCGGCTGGGGCGCGCGGGGCAGCCGGGCCGCCGCGGCGGCGTCCAGCAGCCACAGGGTCCGGGACCGCCCGCGGGCGCCCGCCGCCGGGGCCTGCAGCTCACCGGCGCCGGACAGGGCGATCGCCGCCGCCTGGGCCTTGTCCTCGCCCGCTGCCAGCAGCCACACCTCGCGGGCGCAGCGGATCGCCGGCAGCGTCAGCGAGATCCGGGTCGGCGGCGGCTTGGGCGCCCCGTGGACGCCGACCACCATGCGCTCGGCCTCCCGCACGGCGGGGTGCTCCGGGAAGAGCGAGGCGACGTGCGTGTCGGGGCCGACGCCGAGCATCAGGACGTCGAACGCCGGTACGGCGCCGTCCTCCGGGCCCGCCGCCGCGGCGAGTTCCTCCGCGTACGCCGCGGCCGCCGCGTCCACGTCGGTGCCGTGGGCGCCGCCGGCCACCGGCATGGTGTGCACCCGCGCCGGGTCCAGCGGGACGCCGTCGAGCAGCGCGGCCCGCGCCTGGGTGTCGTTGCGGTCGGGGTCGCCCTCGGGGAGGAACCGCTCGTCGCCCCACCACAGGTCGAGCCGCGACCAGTCGACCGCGTCCCGGGCGGGTGCCGAACGCAGCGCGGCCAGCAGGCCGTTGCCGTTGCGGCCGCCGGTGAGGACCACGGACGCGGTGCCGCGGTCGGCCTGCGCGTCGACGATCCGGGTGATGAGGCGGGCCGCGGCGGCCTGCGCCATCAGCTCCTTGTCGCGGTGGACGACGAGCCGGGGGTCGCTCACTTCGCCGCCGCCTTCCTGGCCGGCTTCTTGGTGGCGGACTTCGCCGGCCCGGCGGTGCCGGCCTCGTCGGCCGACCCCGTCTCCGCACCGGCGTCACCCGACTCCGCACCCGAGCCCGTACCGGGTGCGGAAGCCGAGTCGGCCCCCGCACCCGCGCCCGCGCCCGAACCCGCCGCGGGCGCGGAGGCCGACGAGGCGTCGGAGCCCGCCGCCCCGCGCTGCAGCCGGTCGACGCCGAAGCGCAGCGCCGACGCGTACGTGTCGTCCGGGTCGAGGCGCCGGAGCTCCTCGGCGATCAGCTCGGCCGTCTCGCGGCGCTTGAGCGCGACCGCCCGGTTCGGCTGCCCCTCCACGGCGAGCGTGGCGAGTGAACCGTCCGGCCGGTCGAGCACGATCGGGCCGCAGTCGGTCGCCAGCCGCACCGCGGTCAGCCCCGGGCCCGCCGACGGCGAGCGGCGCACCGACACGCCCAGCCGGTCCGCCAGCCACATGGCCAGCAGTTCCACGCTGGGGTTGAACTCCTCGCCCTCCACCTCGGCCGACGCCACCTGGCAGGCGATCTGGTCGAGGGCCGCGGCGAGCATCGAACGCCACGGCGTGATCCGCGTCCAGGCCAGGTCGGTGTCGCCCGGCGTGTACGCCCCGGCGCGCGCCGCCAGTTCGGCGATCGGGTCCTCGGCGTTGTACGTGTCGGTCACGCGGCGCTGGGCGAGCGCGCCCAGCGGGTCGTTGGCCGGGTCGGTCGGCGCGTTCACCGGCCACCACACCACGACCGGCGCGTCGGGCAGCAGCAGCGGCAGCACGACGGACTGGGCGTGGTCGATGACCTCGCCCCGCAGCCGCAGGATGACCGTCTCACCGGTGCCCGCGTCCGCGCCGACCCGTACCTCCGCGTCCAGGCGGGCCTTCGCCCGGTCCCGGGGCGAGCGGGAGACCCGCTTGATGACGACGAGCTTGCGCGAGGGGTGCTCGCGGGCCGCCTCGTTGGCGGCCCGGAGCGCGTCGTAGGCGTTCTCCTCGTCCGTGACGATGACCAGGGTCAGCACCATGCCGACGGCGGGCGTGCCGATGGCCCGCCGCCCCTGGACGAGCGCTTTGTTGATCTTGCTGGAGGTGGTGTCCGTAAGGTCGATCTTCATGGCCGGCGCCAGCTCCGTCCGTCTCGTGCGAGCATTTCGTCCGCCTCGACCGGACCCCAGGTGCCCGCCTGGTACTGCGCGGGCTTGCCGTGCTCGTCCCAGTACCGCTCGATCGGGTCGAGGATCCGCCACGACAGCTCGACCTCCTCCACGCGCGGGAAGAGGTTGGCGTCGCCGAGGAGGACGTCGAGGATGAGCCGCTCGTACGCCTCGGGGCTGGACTCGGTGAAGGACTCGCCGTAGGCGAAGTCCATCGAGACGTCCCGGACCTCCATCGAGGTGCCCGGCACCTTGGAGCCGAACCGCATGGTCACGCCCTCGTCCGGTTGGACGCGGATGACCAGGGCGTTCTGCCCCAGTTCCTCCGTCGCCGTGTGGTCGAACGGGGAGTGCGGGGCGCGCTGGAAGACGACCGCGATCTCCGTCACCCGACGGCCCAGGCGCTTGCCGGTCCGCAGGTAGAAGGGGACGCCCGCCCAGCGGCGGTTGTCGATCTCCACCTTGATCGCGGCGTACGTGTCGGTCTTGGAGGCGGGATCGATGCCCTCCTCCTCCAGGTACCCGACGGCCTGCGCGCCGCCCTGCCACCCGGCTGCGTACTGTCCGCGCACCGTCGAGGCGCCGAGGTCCCGGGGCAGCCGCACGGCGCCCAGCACCTTGGTCTTCTCGGCGGCGAGCGCGTCCGCGTCGAAGGAGGCGGGCTCCTCCATCGCGGTCAGCGCGAGCAGCTGGAGCAGGTGGTTCTGGATGACGTCGCGGGCGGCGCCGATGCCGTCGTAGTAGCCGGCGCGGCCGCCGATGCCGATGTCCTCGGCCATGGTGATCTGCACGTGGTCGACGTACGACCGGTTCCAGATCGGCTCGAAGAGGGTGTTGGCGAAGCGCAGCGCCAGGATGTTCTGGACCGTCTCCTTGCCGAGGTAGTGGTCGATCCGGAACACCTGGTCCGGGGTGAACACCTCGTGGACGATCGCGTTCAGTTCCTGGGCCGACGCCAGGTCGTGGCCGAACGGCTTCTCGATGACCGCGCGGCGCCAGCAGCCGCCCTGCTTCTGCTCGGCCAGCCCGTGCTGCTTCAGCTGCTGGACGACCACGGGGAAGAACTTGGGCGGCACGGACAGGTAGAAGGCGAAGTTTCCGCCGGTGCCCTGTGCCTTGTCCAGCTCCTCCATGGTGGACTTCAGCTGCTCGAAGGCCGTGTCGTCGTCGAAGTCGCCCTGGACGAACCGCATCCCCTGGATCAGCTGCTGCCACACCTCCTCGCGGAACGGGGTGCGCGCGTGCTGCTTGACGGCGTCGTGCACAACCTGCGCGAAGTCCTCGTCCTGCCACTCGCGGCGGGCGAAGCCGATCAGCGCGAAGCCCGGCGGCAGCAGCCCCCGGTTGGCCAGGTCATAGACCGCCGGCATCAGCTTTTTCCGTGACAAATCGCCCGTGACGCCGAAGATCACCAGGCCCGACGGCCCCGCGATGCGCGGGAGCCGTCGGTCCGCGGCGTCACGCAGCGGATTGCTGCTGTGCAAGGTCTACGCCTCCGCGGGGGCGAGGCGCTTGAGCTCCGCCTCGGTAGAAGCCAGCAGGTCGTTCCAGGACGCCTCGAACTTCTGGACGCCCTCGTCCTCCAGGAGCTGGACGACCTCGTCGTAGCCGATGCCCAGCTTCTCCAGCGCGTCCAGGTCCGCCCGAGCCTGCTCGTACGTACCGGCGACGGTGTTGCCCCGGATGTCGCCGCGCGCGGCGGTGGCCTCCAGCGTCGCCTCCGGCATGGTGTTGACCGTGCCCGGCGCGACCAGCTCGTCCACGTACAGCGTGTCCTTGTACGCGGGGTCCTTCACGCCCGTCGACGCCCAGAGCGGACGCTGCCGGTTGGCCTGCGCACGGTCCAGCGCCGCCCAGCGCTCGGAGGAGAACACCTCCTCGTACGCCTCGTAGGCCAGCCGGGCGTTGGCGAGGGCGGCCTTGCCGCGCAGCGCCTTCGCCTCGTCGGTGCCGATGCCGTCCAGGCGCTTGTCGATCTCGGTGTCCACGCGGGAGACGAAGAAGGACGCCACGGAGTGGATCTTCGACAGGTCCAGGCCCCGCTCCTTGGCCTTCTCCAGGCCGATGAGGTAGGCCTCCATCACCCGGCGGTAGCGCTCCAGCGAGAAGATCAGCGTGACGTTGACGCTGATGCCCAGGCCGATGACCTCCGCGATGGCGGGCAGCCCCGCCTCGGTGGCCGGGATCTTGATGAGCGTGTTCGGCCGGTCGACCAGCCACGCCAGCTGCTTGGCCTCGGCGACCGTCGCGCGGGTGTCGTGCGCCAGGCGCGGGTCCACCTCGATGGAGACCCGGCCGTCCTGGCCCTGCGTCGCGTCGAAGACCGGCCGCAGGATGTCGGCGGCGTCCCGGACGTCCGCCGTCGTGATCATGCGGATGGCCTCCTCGACGGTGACCCTGCGGGCCGCGAGGTCGGTCAGCTGGACGTCGTAGCCGTGGCCCTCGGAGATCGCCTTCTGGAAGATCGACGGGTTGGTGGTGACACCCACCACGTGCTGCTGGTCGATCAGCTCCGCGAGGTTGCCGGAGGTGATCCGGCTGCGGGACAGGTCGTCGAGCCAGATCGCGACGCCTTCGTCGGAGAGGCGCTTGAGTGCGTCTGTCATGAGGGTTGCATCTCCTATACGTGCTTGTGTTGGCGTCAGCGCGCCGCGGCCGCGAGCGATTCCCGGGCGGCGGCGGCGATGGCCTCCGGCGTGAAGCCGAACTCGCGGAACAGCAGCTTCCCGTCGGCCGACGCACCGAAGTGCTCCAGCGACACGATCCTGCCCGCGTCACCGACGTACCGGTGCCACGTCAGACCGATGCCGGCCTCGACCGCCACGCGCGCCGTGACCGACGGCGGCAGCACCGAGTCCCGGTACCCCTGGTCCTGCTCCTCGAACCACTCGACGCACGGCATCGACACCACGCGGGTCGGCACGCCCGACTCCTGGAGCTGCTCGCGCGCCTCCACGGCCAGGTGCACCTCGGAGCCGGTGGCGATCAGCACGACCTGCGGCTCGCCGCCCTCGGCGTCCACCAGCACGTACCCGCCCTTGGCGGTGCCCTCGTTCGGCGCGTACGTCGGCACGCCCTGACGGGTCAGCGCGAGGCCGTGCGGCGCGCCCTTGCCGAACTCCTTGGTCCAGCGGCGGAGGATCTCGCGCCAGGCGAGGGCCGTCTCGTTCGCGTCGGCCGGGCGGACCACGTTGAGGCCCGGGATCGCGCGCAGCGACGCCAGGTGCTCCACCGGCTGGTGCGTGGGGCCGTCCTCGCCGAGACCGATCGAGTCGTGCGTCCAGACGTAGGTCACCGGCAGGTGCATCAGGGCCGACAGGCGGACCGCGTTGCGCATGTAGTCGGAGAACACCAGGAAGGTGCCGCCGTAGACGCGCGTGTTGCCGTGCAGCGCGATGCCGTTCATCTCGGCAGCCATCGCGTGCTCGCGGATGCCGAAGTGGATCGTGCGCCCGTACGGGTCGGCCTCGGGCAGGGGGTTGCCCACCGGCAGGAACGACGACGTCTTGTCGATCGTCGTGTTGTTCGAGCCGGCCAGGTCGGCGGAGCCGCCCCAGAGCTCGGGGATCACCCCGCCGAGCGCCTGGAGGACCTTGCCGGACGCGGCGCGGGTCGCGACGCCCTTGCCGGACTCGAAGACGGGGAGCTTCCCCTCCCAGCCCTCGGGCAGCTCGCCCGCGGAGATCCGGTCGAAGTCGGCGGCGCGCTCCGGGTTGGCCGTGCGCCACTCCTGGAGGTCCTTCTCCCAGGCGGCGCGGGCCTCGCGGCCCCGGTCCAGGGCCTCGCGGGTGTGCGCGATGACCTCGTCGGAGACCTCGAAGGTCCGCTCCGGGTCGAAGCCGAGGACGCGCTTGGTGGCCGCGACCTCCTCGTCGCCCAGCGCCGAGCCGTGGGCGGCCTCGGTGTTCTGCGCGTTCGGGGCCGGCCAGGCGATGATCGAACGCATCGCGATGAACGACGGGCGGTCCGTCTCCGCCTTGGCGGCCTCGATCGCCGCGTACAGGGCGGCCGGGTCCAGGTCGCCGTTCTCCTGCTGCTCGACGCGCTGCACGTGCCAGCCGTACGACTCGTACCGCTTCAGCGTGTCCTCGGACACGGCGGTCTCGGTGTCGCCCTCGATCGAGATGTGGTTGTCGTCCCACAGCATGATGAGGTTGCCGAGCTTCTGGTGGCCCGCCATCGAGGACGCCTCCGCGGAGATGCCCTCCTGGAGGCAGCCGTCACCGGCGACGACGTACACGAAGTGGTCGAACGGCGAGCTGCCGGGCGCCGCCTCCGGGTCGAACAGACCGCGCTCGTACCGGGCGGCCATGGCCATGCCGACGGCGTTGGCGACGCCCTGGCCCAGCGGGCCGGTCGTCGTCTCGACGCCCTTGGTGTGGCCGTACTCCGGGTGGCCCGGGGTCTTCGAACCCCAGGTGCGGAAGGCCTTGAGGTCGTCCAGCTCCAGGCCGAAGCCGGCCAGGTACAGCTGGGTGTAGAGGGTCAGGGACGAGTGCCCCGCGGACAGCACGAACCGGTCGCGACCGGTCCACTCCGGGTCGGCCGGGTCGTGGCGCATGACCTTCTGGAAGAGCGTGTACGCCGCCGGCGCCAGGCTCATCGCCGTACCAGGATGGCCGTTGCCGACCTTCTGTACGGCGTCCGCGGCCAGGACACGGGCGGTGTCGACGGCACGCTGGTCCAATGCGGTCCACTCGAACTCTGTGGTGGTCGGCTTGGTGCTCACCCTCGGTCAGGGCTCCTCTCCACATGTCGCGGGCCGATGACATCGGTGCACCGGCCGCTGCCGAGCCTATCCCGTCACCAGGCCCGATTTTCCGGCTCTTCACCGGGCGTCGCCACCCGCGACCGCCGCCGTGCACCACCTGTCAACAAGGCCGCTCATCCGATCGCTCATCCGTGGCTCGACCGCCCGTTCCCCGCTCATCCGAGCGCTCCGACGAGTGGCGCGCCGCCCTTCTGCGCGGTCCCGCCACCCCCCTCCCACCAGGGCGGTCCAACACGACCCACCCCCGCGAAGGACGGAGTATGGGCAACGTCTACAGTGGCGTGGTACGCGCGAGCCATGACCGGCCCATCACGTCAGGGGGGCGGGCTCGCAGGGATGTCTCTGTCAGGGGTGTGCGTGACGGCCGTCGAATCCCGTCCAGCCGGTGTGCTCGGGACGAGCCCAGCCCATCGGCCATTCGGGGCCCGCGCCAAGGGCTTCGTGGCGCTGACCAAGCCGCGGATCATCGAGCTGCTGCTGATCACGACGGTGCCGGTCATGTTCCTCGCGGAACAGGGCGTGCCCGATCTGTGGCTCGTGGTCCACACGTGTTTCGCCGGGTACCTCTCGGCGGGCGGCGCGAATGCGTTGAACATGTACATCGACCGGGACATCGACGCGCTGATGGACCGCACGTCGCAGCGTCCCCTGGTCACGGGCATCGTCTCGCCCCGCGAGGGACTGGTCTTCGGACTCGTCCTCGCCGTGGTGTCGACGCTCTGGTTCGGGCTCTTCGTCAACTGGCTGTCGGCCTGGCTCGGCCTCGGTGCCCTCCTCTTCTACGTGGTCGTCTACACGATGATCCTCAAGCGCCGCACGGCGCAGAACATCGTGTGGGGCGGCATCGCCGGGTGCATGCCGGTCCTCATCGGCTGGTCCTCGGTCACGGAGTCCATGTCGTGGGCCGCGGTCATCCTGTTCCTCGTCATCTTCTTCTGGACGCCGCCGCACTACTGGCCGCTCTCCATGAAGGTGAAGGAGGACTACGCGCGCGTCGGCGTGCCGATGCTCCCGGTCGTCGCCTCCAACCGGGTCGTGGCGCGGCAGATCGTCCTCTACAGCTGGGTCATGGTCGGTGTGTCGCTGCTGCTCCAGCCCCTCGGCTTCACCGGCTGGTTCTACACGGCCGTGGCCCTGGCGACTGGCGGCTGGTGGCTGTGGGAGGCGCACGCCCTCCAGCACCGCGCCCGGTCCGGCGAGACCGGCGCGAAGCTGAAGGAGATGCGGCTCTTCCACTGGTCGATCACCTACGTCTCGCTGCTGTTCGTGGCGGTCGCGGTGGACCCCTTCCTGAGCTGACACCCCTGCCGGCCCCGACGGGCGGGGGGGGGGGGGGGGCCCCCCCCGGCCCCCCCCCCCCCGCCCCCCCCCCGGGGGGGGGGGGGGGGCCCCCGCCCCCCCCCCCCGCCCGTCGCACGTTGATCTACCCGGCAGTAGCATCCTGTTCATGGCAGACACCACCAAGCAGGCAGAGCGCACGGCGGCGAGGCTCGCCAAGCAGATCCAGGCGTTCGCCAAGGAGCACGGCGGCGCCCAGGGCCAGCTCGCGTACGTCGGGCAGGCCGGCACGCGGATCGTGCTGGTCGGCGAGGACGGCGGCTGGGGCGACCTGGTCGCGCCCGACCACCGGATCGCACGGGACGCCGCCGAGAAGGCCGGCCTCACCCTCCAGGACGACTTCGACGGCGAGCTCGCCGCGAAGGTGCGCACCGGGCCGTACGAATGGAGCCGGATGGCCGGCATCCAGATCGGCGGCAAGGGCGCCGAGGCCCGCCACGACGGCTGACGCCGCCACGACGAAGCGCTTCTGCGACGGAGCGCCGCCGTGAGGGAGCGCACGGCCGGCGGGGAGTGACGCCCGCGGGTGACGCCGGCGGGTGGGGTGGGCCGACGTGCCCGGCCCGGCGCCCCCGGCCGCCCGGCCCGGCGTCCCCGCCCCTCCGGGCGTGCGGCCCCCGGGGACCCGCCCCGCCTGCCCGGCGGGACGCCGCCCGGTCCGCCCGGCATGACAACCCGGAGGCGCCTGGAGTTGCCGCCCACCGGGCCCGCCCGTGCGCTCAGGGTTCCGGACCGCCCGTCGGTGCCGCCCCTGTCCGCCCGTCGTGCCGCCCCGGGTCCGCTCGGTGGGGACGCCCCGTCCCGCGCGGCCGGGACGCCCCGGAGACCCGCCCGGCGCGGCGCCGGCGACTGCTCACCCCGTGACGCGGCGCGACCGCCTACCGCCCCCCGGCCGCGCGCCGTGCCGTTCAGTCCTGGCGCCCCCGTCGCGCCCGCGCCTCCCGGGCCCCGTCGCGCCCGCGCCTCCCATCCCCCCGGACGGCCCGGGACCTGCCCGGCGTGCCCTCCGGGAGGTGGCCGACAGGCGCCGGCGTCACGGTCCGTGCGCGGCCTCGCACGGACCGGCGGCCCCGAACGGGCGACGGCCCCCGCCGGGTGTCCCGGCGGGGGCCGTCGTGGTGTGTGCCCGGTCCTCGATGGTCCTAGGCGGCCGTCAGCGTCGCCTCACCCGTCCGGGTGGGGGCCGGCGCCGTGGCCTCCGGCCGCTCGCGCAGGCTCAGGGCCAGCCGGAGGACGGCGATCCACAGGAGCGCCGAACCGAGCATGTGCGCCCCGACCAGCACCTCCGGCACGCCCGTGAAGTACTGCAGGTACCCGAGCGCGCCCTGGGCCACCACGATCAGCAGCAGGTCCCGGCCGCGGGCCCGGACGTCGGCGGGGGCGTCGACCACGCGCAGGACGAAGAACATCGCGACCGCGCCCACGCACACCAGCCAGGCGAACGCCGCGTGGACCTGGGCCACGGTCTCGTAGGCGAACGGCATGCGCGGCACGTCGCTGCTGTCACCCGCGTGCTTGCCGCTGCCCGTCACGACCGTACCGGCCGCGATGAGGACGGCGGAGACGCCGACCAGGGCCCAGCCGAGCTTGCGCACCGGCCCCGGTACGCGCGGGCGCGGGGCGCCGTCGCCCTCGCCGGCCCGCACCCAGGTGAGCAGGGCGACGGTCAGCAGCGCGTTCGCCGCGAGGAAGTGACCGGCCACCGTCCAGGGGTTCAGCCCCATCCAGACGGTGATGCCGCCGAGCACGGCGTTGCTCGCGACGATGAAGAACTGGAGCCAGCCCAGCCGGGACAGCGAACGCCGCCACGGCTTGGTGGACCGCGCGGCGATGATGGCCCAGCCGACGGCCGCCGACAGGACGTACGTCAGCATGCGGTTGCCGAACTCGATGGCTCCGTGGAGCCCCTGTTCCGGCGTCGCGAAGAGGCTGTCGTCGGTGCACTTGGGCCAGGTGTCGCACCCGAGGCCCGAGCCGGTCAGGCGCACGGCGCCACCGGTGACGATGATGACGACGGTCATGACGACCGCGGCCAGGGTGGCCCGCCGGAGCGTCCGGGGGGACGGGGTCCAGCGCTGGGCGATGTAGGCGAGGGGGGTCAGCACGCCCACCATCGTAGGACGCCGCTTGTGCATGGATTCACGAGGGGTGGGCACAGCGGACGGAACCCGGCGGACGGGACACGCCGGACGGACGGGCGCGAGGCGGACGGGCGAGGCGGGCGGGTGGATCCGTCGGCCCGAGCCCGCAGGGCGGGCGGGAGCGGCCCCGCAGGGCGGGCGGGAGGGCCGCCCGGGAGCGGCCCCGCCGCCTACTCCCAGCGGAAGAAGCGGGCCGCCGCGCCCAGCCCCGCGGCCGCCCACGCGGCGAGGACCCCCAGGTCGGCCCAGGGCGTGCCGGCGCCGTGCTGGAGCACGTCCCGCAGCCCGCCGGAGAGCGCCGATATCGGCAGCAGCTCCAGCACCGCGCGGACGGCCTCCGGGAACCGGTCGAGCGGGACGACGACCCCGCCGCCCACCAGCAGCAGCAGGAAGACCAGGTTGGCGGCGGCCAGGGTCGCCTCGGCGCGCAGGGTGCCGGCCATCAGCAGGCCCAGCCCCGAGAACGCCGCCGTCCCCGCGACCAGCAGCAGGAGGGCCGCCGGCACGCCGCCCCGCGGCGACCAGCCGAGCCCGAACGCGATGGCCGTCAGCAGCAGCACCTGGAGGACCTCGGTGACCAGTACCGACAGCGTCTTGGCGACCATCAGCGCCCAGCGCGGCAGCGGGGAGGCGCCGAGCCGCTTCAGCACGCCGTAGCGCCGCTCGAACCCCGTCGCGATGGCCTGCCCGGTGAAGGCGGTCGACATCACGGCGAGGGCGAGGACGCCCGGCGCGAGGAAGTCGACCGCCCGGCCCTCCCCGGTGTCGACGACGTCGACGGTGGAGAAGAGGACGAGCAGCAGCGACGGGATGACGACGGTGAGCAACAGCTGCTCGCCGTTGCGCAGCAGCATCCGGGTCTCCAGGGCGGCCTGCGCGGCGATCATCCGCCACACGGGGGCGGCGCCCGGCCGCGGGGCGTACGTACCGGTGCCGGTGGTCATCGGCGGGCCTCCCGTCGCGCGGACCCGTCCGTGCCGGGCCGGCCCGTCCGGTGCGTGTCGTACCTCATCCGCGCAGCTCCTTGCCGGTCAGCTCCAGGAAGACGTCCTCCAGGGTGCGGCGCTCGACCGCCATGCCGTCGGGCATCACGCCGTGCTGGGCGCACCAGCCGGTGACGGTGGCGAGCAGCTGCGGATCGACCGCGCCCCGGATCAGATAGGCCCCCGGGGTGACCTCGTCGGCGGACGTGCCGTCGGGCAGGGCCTTCAGCAGGGAGTCGAGGTCGAGGCCGGGGCGGCCGGTGAAGCGCAGCGAGTTCTCCGCGCCGCCCCGGCACAGCTGCTCGGGGCTGCCCTGGGCGACGACGCGGCCCGCGTCGACGATCGCCACGTCGTCGGCGAGCTGTTCGGCCTCGTCCATGAAGTGCGTGGTGAGGACGGTGGTGACCCCGTCGGCACGCAGCTCGCGGACCAGCTCCCAGGTGGCGCGCCGGGCCTGCGGGTCGAGCCCGGCCGTCGGCTCGTCGAGGAAGACCAGCTCGGGTCGGCCGACGACGGCCATGGCGAGGGCGAGCCGCTGCTGCTGACCGCCGGACAGCCGCCGGTAGGCCGTGCGGCCGCAGGAGCCGAGGCCGAGGCGTTCGACCAGGGCCTCCACGTCCAGCGGGTGGGCGTGGAGGCGGGCCGTGTGCCGCAGCATCTCCTCGGCGCGGGCGCCCGGGTAGACGCCGCCGGACTGGAGCATGACGCCGACGCGGGGCCGCAGCGCGGCCGCGTCGGCGACCGGGTCGAGGCCGAGGACGCGGACGGTGCCGGCGTCGGGGCGGCGGTAGCCCTCGCAGGTCTCGACCGTGGTGGTCTTGCCGGCCCCGTTGGGCCCGAGGACGGCGGTGACGCCACCCGCGCGGACGTCGAGGTCGAGCCCGTCCACGGCGGTCTTCGTCCCGTACCGCTTGACCAGGCCGCGTACCCGGACGGCGGACTCGTTTCGCATGGGAGGGAGTCTAGAGAGCTGCCGGGCCCCTCCGGCCCGCGGGGCCCCGGCCCGCCCGTGCGACCTGCGCGGATACTCTCCGGTGATCGTTTCCGCAGGTCAGGTTAGGTTTCCCTTAGTGATGCACGGCACCGTGACCTCCCGGCGGCGCGGCTTGTCACTCTCTCGGGAATTACGCAACAATGGCGTTGTGAAAAACGTCGGTGAGGCTTCCACGACCTCCGGGGAGGAGCTCGCGACCGGGGAACGCTCCACGCGCAACCGGGTCGCGCGCTCCATCCTGGACCACGGGCCCTCCACCGTCGCGGAGCTCGCGCAGCGGCTCGGCCTCACCCAGGCGGCCGTCCGCCGCCACCTGGACGCGCTCGTCGCCGACGACGTCGTCGCCCCGCGCGAGCAGCGCGTGTACGGCGCCCGCACCCGCGGCCGCCCCGCCAAGGTCTTCGCGCTGACCGACTGCGGCCGGGACGCCTTCGACCAGTCCTACGACAGCCTCGCGGTCGACGCCCTGCGCTGGATCGAGCAGAACGCCGGGGGCGAGGCCGCCGTCGCCGCCTTCGCGCGCGACCGGGTCGAGGCGCAGGCCGAGACGTACCGGAAGGCCGTCGAGGCGGCGCCGCCCCACGAGCGGGCCCGGGCCCTGGCCGGAGCGCTGAGCGCCGACGGGTACGCTGCGACGGCACGCGAGGCGCCGGTCGGGCAGGTGGGGCAGCAGCTGTGCCAGCACCACTGCCCGGTCGCCCACGTCGCGGAGCGCTACCCGCAGCTCTGCGAGGCGGAGACGGAGCTCTTCTCCCGTCTGCTGGGGACCCACGTCCAGCGTCTGGCCACCATCGCGCACGGCGACGGCGTCTGCACGACGTTCATCCCGCACAGCGACCCGAAACCCCCCAACACCCCTTCGACACCATCCGCAAGCACGGCCGGGAGGAACCCCGCATGACCACCGAGATCAGCCACCCCGAGCTCGAGGGCCTGGGTCGGTACGAATATGGCTGGGCCGACTCCGACGCGGCGGGAGCCGTCGCCAAGCGCGGGCTCAACGAGGACGTCGTCCGCGACATCTCCGCGAAGAAGAACGAGCCCGAGTGGATGCTGAAGCTCCGGCTGAAGGGTCTGCGCCTCTTCGACAAGAAGCCCATGCCGACCTGGGGCTCCGACCTCTCCGGCATCGACTTCGACAACATCAAGTACTTCGTCCGGTCCACCGAGAAGCAGGCGGCTTCCTGGGAGGACCTGCCCGAGGACATCAAGAACACGTACGACAAGCTCGGCATCCCCGAGGCGGAGAAGCAGCGCCTCGTCGCCGGTGTCGCGGCCCAGTACGAGTCCGAGGTCGTCTACCACCAGATCCGCGAGGACCTGGAGGAGCAGGGCGTCATCTTCCTCGACACGGACACCGCGCTGAAGGAGCACCCGGAGCTCTTCCAGGAGTACTTCGGCACGGTCATCCCCGTCGGCGACAACAAGTTCGCGTCGCTGAACACGGCGGTGTGGTCCGGCGGCTCGTTCATCTACGTCCCGAAGGGCGTGCACGTCGAGATCCCGCTCCAGGCCTACTTCCGGATCAACACGGAGAACATGGGCCAGTTCGAGCGGACGCTGATCATCGTCGACGAGGACGCCTACGTCCACTACGTCGAGGGCTGCACCGCGCCGATCTACTCCTCGGACTCGCTGCACAGCGCCGTGGTCGAGATCATCGTGAAGAAGGGCGGCCGCTGCCGCTACACGACCATCCAGAACTGGTCGAACAACGTCTACAACCTGGTCACCAAGCGCGCCGTGGCGTACGAGGGCGCGACCATGGAGTGGGTCGACGGCAACATCGGCTCCAAGGTCACGATGAAGTACCCGGCCGTCTACCTGATGGGCGAGCACGCCAAGGGCGAGACGCTCTCCATCGCCTTCGCGGGCGAGGGCCAGCACCAGGACGCCGGCGCCAAGATGGTCCACATGGCGCCGAACACCTCCTCGAACATCGTCTCCAAGTCGGTGGCGCGGGGCGGCGGCCGCACCTCCTACCGTGGCCTCATCGAGATCGGCGAGGGCGCCCCGGGCTCCAAGTCCAACGTGCTCTGCGACGCCCTGCTCGTCGACACGATCTCCCGCTCCGACACGTACCCGTACGTCGACGTGCGCGAGGACGACGTGTCCATGGGCCACGAGGCGACGGTCTCCAAGGTCTCCGAGGACCAGCTCTTCTACCTGATGAGCCGCGGTCTGAGCGAGTTCGAGGCGATGGCGATGATCGTGCGCGGCTTCGTCGAGCCGATCGCCAAGGAGCTGCCGATGGAGTACGCCCTGGAGCTCAACCGGCTGATCGAGCTGCAGATGGAGGGCTCGGTCGGCTGACCGGCCGCCCGTCCCAGGACCCGACGACGTACGCACGTAGGAAGAGAAACCACGACAGCCATGGCTGAGAACATCCCGGTGGGCTCCACCACCGCCGGCTCCATCGCGGTGGCGGCGGAGTCGACCGTCGCCACCCGCATGAGCGCCCCCCCGTCCTTCGACGTCGCGGACTTCCCCGTCCCGCACGGCCGCGAGGAGGAGTGGCGGTTCACGCCGCTGGAGCGCCTGCGCGGGCTGCACGACGGCACCGCCGTCGCCACCGGTGAAGGGGTGCGCGTCGACGTGACGGCGCCCGACGCCGTCACCGTCGAGACCGTCGGCCGCGACGACGCCCGTCTCGGCCGGGCCGGCACCCCCGTGGACCGGGTCGCCGCCCAGGCGTACTCCGCCTTCGAGAAGGCCACGGTCGTCTCCGTGCCCCGCGAGACGGCGCTCACCGAGCCGGTCCGCATCGCGGTGCACGGCCAGGGCGGCACCTCCTTCGGCCACCTCGTCGTCGAGCTGGGCGCCTTCGCCGAGGCCGTCGTGGTCATCGACCACACCGGTGACGCGGTCCTCGCCGCCAACGTCGACTACGTCCTCGGCGACGGCGCGAAGCTCACCGTCGTCTCCGTCCAGGACTGGGACGCGGGGGCCGTCCACGTCGCGCAGCACAACACGCTCGTCGGCCGCGACGCCTCCTTCAAGTCCGTCGTCGTCACCTTCGGCGGGGACCTGGTCCGCATCCACCCGCGCGTCGAGTACGCCGGAACCGGCGGCGACGCCCAGCTCTTCGGCCTGTACCTCACCGACGCCGGGCAGCACCAGGAGCACCGCCTCCTCGTCACGCACAACGCCCCGCACTGCACGTCGAACGTCGTCTACAAGGGCGCCCTCCAGGGCGAGGGCGCGCACGCCGTGTGGATCGGCGACGTGCTCATCCAGGCCGCCGCCGAGGGCACCGACACCTACGAGATGAACCGCAACCTCGTCCTCACGGACGGCGCGCGGGTCGACTCGGTGCCGAACCTGGAGATCGAGACCGGTGAGATCGCCGGCGCCGGCCACGCCTCGGCGACCGGCCGTTTCGACGACGAGCAGCTCTTCTACCTGATGGCCCGCGGCATCCCGGAGACCGAGGCCCGCCGCCTCGTCGTCCGCGGCTTCTTCGCCGAGCTGCTCCAGCAGATCGGCCTGCCGGACGTCGAGGAGCGGCTCATCGAGAAGATCGAGGCCGAACTGGAGGCGTCCGTCTGATGGCCTTCGTCCGCGCCTGCGGCCTGAGCGAGCTGGCGGAGGACACCCCGAAGCGGGTGGAACTCGACGGCACGCCGGTGTCGGTCGTCCTCACCGAGGGCGAGGTGTTCGCGATCAACGATATCTGCTCGCACGCGAACGTCTCCCTCTCGGAGGGAGAGGTCGAGGACTGCGCCATCGAGTGCTGGCTGCACGGCTCCAGCTTCGACCTCCGCACCGGCAAGCCGTCCGGCCTCCCCGCGACGCGCCCCGTCCCCGTGTACCCCGTAAAGATCGAAGGGGACGATGTGCTCGTCTCCGTCACCCAGGAGTCCTGAGTCACCCATGGCAACGCTTGAAATCCGCGACCTGCACGTCTCCGTCGAGGCCGACAACGCCACGAAGGAGATCCTCAAGGGCGTCGACCTGACCGTGAAGCAGGGCGAGACCCACGCCATCATGGGCCCCAACGGCTCCGGCAAGTCCACCCTCGCCTACTCGCTCGCCGGCCACCCCAAGTACACGATCACCGGCGGCACGGTGACCCTCGACGGCGAGGACGTCCTCGAGATGTCCGTCGACGAGCGCGCCCGCGCCGGTCTCTTCCTCGCCATGCAGTACCCGGTCGAGGTCCCCGGCGTCTCCGTCTCCAACTTCCTGCGCACCTCCGCCACCGCCGTCCGCGGCGAGGCCCCCAAGCTGCGCACCTGGGTGAAGGAGGTCAAGGAGGCCATGCAGCGCCTCAACATGGACCCGGCCTTCGCGGAGCGCAACGTCAACGAGGGCTTCTCCGGCGGCGAGAAGAAGCGCCACGAGATCCTCCAGCTGGAGCTCCTGCGGCCGAAGGTCGCGATCCTCGACGAGACCGACTCCGGTCTGGACGTCGACGCGCTGCGCATCGTCTCCGAGGGCGTCAACCGCGTGCGCGAGACCGGTGAGGTCGGCACCCTGCTGATCACCCACTACACGCGCATCCTCCGCTACATCAAGCCGGACCACGTCCACGTCTTCGCCGCCGGCCGGATCGTCGAGTCGGGCGGCCCCGAGCTCGCCGACAAGCTGGAAGCCGAGGGGTACGAGTCCTACACCACGAAGGGCGGCGCATCCCTGTGACACAGCTTCCGGGCCTCCTCGACACCGAGGCGATCCGCAAGGACTTCCCGATCCTCGACCGGGTGCTCCACGACGGCAAGAAGCTCGTGTACCTGGACAACGCGGCGACCTCGCAGACGCCGCGCCAGGTCATCGACGTGCTCAGCGAGTACTACGAGCAGCACAACGCCAACGTCCACCGTGGCGTGCACGTCCTCGCCGAGGAGGCCACGGAGCTGTACGAGGGCGCCCGTGACAAGGTCGCGGCGTTCATCAACGCGCCCAGCCGTGACGAGGTCATCTTCACGAAGAACGCCTCGGAGTCGCTGAACCTCGTCGCGAACATGCTGGGCTGGGCGGACGAGCCCTACCGCGTGGACGCCGAGACCGAGATCGTCATCACGGAGATGGAGCACCACTCCAACATCGTTCCGTGGCAGCTGCTCGCGCAGCGCACCGGTGCGAAGCTGAAGTGGTTCGGGCTGACCGACGACGGCCGGCTCGACCTCTCCCGCATCGACGAGGTCATCACGCCGAAGACGAAGATCGTCTCCTTCGTGCTGGTCTCCAACATCCTCGGCACGTTCAACCCCGTCGAGGCGATCGTGCGCCGCGCCCAGGAGGTCGGCGCGCTCGTCCTCATCGACGCGTCGCAGGCCGCCCCGCACATGGCGCTGGACGTGCAGGCCCTCCAGGCCGACTTCGTGGCCTTCACCGGCCACAAGATGTGCGGTCCGACGGGCATCGGCGTCCTGTGGGGCCGCCAGGAGCTGCTGGAGGACCTCCCGCCGTTCCTCGGCGGCGGCGAGATGATCGAGACGGTCTCGATGAGCTCGTCGACGTACGCCCCCGCGCCGCACAAGTTCGAGGCGGGCACGCCGCCGATCGCCCAGGCCGTGGGCCTCGGCGCGGCGGTGGACTACCTGACCGCGATCGGCATGGACCGGATCGCCGCTCACGAGCACGCGCTCACGGAGTACGCGATCCAGCGCTTCCGGGAGGTCCCGGACCTGCGGATCATCGGCCCGACCACGGCCGAGGACCGGGGCGCGGCGATCTCCTTCACGCTCGGCGACATCCACCCCCACGACGTGGGTCAGGTCCTCGACGAGCAGGGCATCGCGGTCCGCGTCGGCCACCACTGCGCGCGGCCCGTCTGCCTGCGGTACGGAATTCCCGCGACCACGCGAGCGTCGTTCTATCTGTACTCCACGCCGGCCGAGGTCGACGCCCTGGTGGACGGTCTGGAGCACGTCCGCAATTTCTTCGGATGAGGGGCTGACGCGTGAAGCTGGATTCGATGTACCAGGACGTCATCCTGGACCACTACAAGCACCCGCACGGGCGGGGCTTGCGGGACGGCGACGCCGAGGTGCACCACGTCAACCCGACGTGTGGTGACGAGATCACGCTCCGTGTGAAGTACGACGGCTCCCGCATCGCGGACGTGTCGTACGAGGGCCAGGGCTGTTCCATCAGCCAGGCCTCCGCCTCCGTGCTGAACGAGCTGCTCGTCGGCAAGGAGCTGGAGGAGGCGCAGCGGATCCAGGGCACGTTCCTGGAGCTGATGCAGTCGAAGGGCCGGCTGGAGCCGGACGAGACGATGGAGGAGCTGCTGGAGGACGCGGTCGCGTTCGCCGGCGTCTCCAAGTACCCGGCCCGGGTGAAGTGCGCGCTGCTGAGCTGGATGGCGTGGAAGGACGCGACCGCCCAGGCACTGGGCGGCGAGCCCGCGAAGGCGGATGGGAAGACGGCATGAGCGAGAACGAGACGGCAACGGTGAAGCCCGCGTCCGAGGACGAGGTCCGCGAGGCGCTGTACGACGTGGTCGACCCCGAGCTGGGGATCGACGTCGTGAACCTGGGCCTCATCTACGGGATCCACGTCGACGACTCCAACGTCGCCACGCTGGACATGACGCTCACCTCGGCGGCGTGCCCGCTGACGGACGTCATCGAGGACCAGGCGAAGGCGGCGACCGACGGCATCGTCAACGAGCTGAAGATCAACTGGGTCTGGATGCCGCCGTGGGGCCCGGACAAGATCACGGACGACGGGCGCGAGCAGCTGCGCGCGCTCGGCTTCAACGTCTGACCCGAGGCTGACCCCGGCCCCGTCCGGGCGCGACGGCCGTGGCCCCCCGGGCCCCCCGGGGGGCCCGGCCGGGCGCGGGCCCGGCCCGCCCCCCCGCGCCGGCCCCCCCCGGCCGGGGGCCCCGGGGGGCGCGGCGGCCCCCCCCGCCCCCGGC
>NZ_JBIBSF010000006.1:0-129125 GCF_043077165.1 Streptomyces kanasensis | reverse complement strand
TACCCGGCCCGCGGGGGGCGCGCCGGGGGGGGCGGGGGCAAAACACTCCCCCCCCGCGGCCCCCCCCGCCCCGGGGGGGGGGCGCCGGGGGCCCCCCCGGCCCCCCGGGGGGCCCACGGCCGTCGCGCGTACCGGCCCGGCCGCACTTCGCGTCCCGCGCAGGTCTGCGGGCCGCGTGTCCCGCGTCGACCCGCCGGCCCCAGGAGGCGTCCCGGCTCGGGGCGGCGTCGTCCGACACGGGTGGCGGATCGTTTCCCCGCACCCCCTACGGGTGACAGCGCGCGTATCCACGCGGCCGGTGGGGCAGCCACGGAGCGGCCCGTCCCGCCACGGGGCGGCGCCTCGACCACTTCGTGAAAGGGAGTCCCCGTGCGTCGTCTCGCCACCGTCCTCGCCGGAACCGCCGCCGTCCTCGCAGCCTTCGGAGTCCTCGCGCCGTCGGCCGGTGCCGTCGTCGACCCGGTCGCCACCGTGCAGTGCCTGGCGGCCACCCCCTCGGACATCACCGGGCTCATCGACCCGTCCGCCCCCGCCGTCCCGTCGGAGATCCCCGCCACGGGGTGCCTCGCGCCGTGAGCTGAGGGCATCGGCCCCGCGCCGTGCGGCACCGTCCACGGGCCGCCGCCCCTTTCGTCCGTACGCGCCCGCCGGCTCCCCGCCCGGCGGGGCGGGGACGGCGGGGCGGCGGCCCGCCGGCTGAGACCGGTTAGCACGGGAGCGGGGAGGCCGGTTAGGTTCGGGGCATGACTTCTGCACCTCGTACCACCGGAGCCGTCGCGGCCGGTCTCGCCACCATCGCCGGCGACGGCACCGTCCTCGACACCTGGTTCCCCGCCCCCGAGCTGACCGAGGCGGCCGGGCCCGCCGGAACCGAGCGGCTCACCCCCGACCAGGCCGTCGACCTCCTCGGGGAGGGCGCCGTCAAGGCCGTCGGCGTCGACGCCCGCCGCGGCGTCGAGGTCGTCGCCGTGCGCACCACCATCGCCTCGCTGGACGAGAAGCCGCTCGACGCGCACGACGCCTACCTGCGCCTGCACCTGCTCAGCCACCGGCTCGTCCGGCCGCACGGGCAGAACCTCGACGGCGTCTTCGGGCTCCTCGCCAACGTCGCCTGGACGAGCCTCGGCCCCGTCGCCGTGGACGACCTGGAGAAGGTCCGCCTCAACGCCCGCGCCGAGGGGCTGCACCTCCAGGTGACCAGCGTCGACAAGTTCCCCCGCATGACGGACTACGTCGCGCCGAAGGGCGTGCGCATCGCCGACGCGGACCGCGTCCGGCTCGGCGCGCACCTCGCGGCCGGCACCACCGTCATGCACGAGGGCTTCGTCAACTTCAACGCCGGCACGCTCGGCACGTCCATGGTCGAGGGCCGCATCTCCGCGGGCGTCGTCATCGGCGACGGCTCCGACATCGGCGGCGGCGCCTCCACGATGGGCACCCTCTCCGGCGGCGGCAACGTCATCATCTCCGTCGGCGAGCGCTGCCTCATCGGCGCCGAGGCGGGCGTGGGCATCGCGCTGGGCGACGAGTGCGTCGTCGAGGCCGGTCTGTACATCACGGCCGGCACGCGCGTCACCCTGCCCGACGGCCAGGTCGTCAAGGCCCGCGAGCTGTCCGGCGCGTCGAACATCCTCTTCCGCCGCAACTCGGTCACCGGCACCGTCGAGGCCCGCCCCAACAACGCCGTCTGGGGCGGCCTCAACGACGTCCTGCACAGTCACAACTGAGCCCCGCCCGTCACCGATCGTGTGATCCCGCGTGACCTGCGGCCGTCCGGGCCGATTAACAGGTGGACGCAGGGTCACACGAAACGGCAAGGCGAGGAACGTACATGAAGATCACCAGGACGCTCGTGCTCACCGGAGTGCTCGCGCTGACCGGAGCGTTCTCGGCCGGGGCCGCGCACGCGGACGAGACCAACGACCACGCGCACAACGGCCCCCGGGTCGCCCTCGTCAACGCCGGCCAGATCGACGACCCGATGGAGGACGTGCTGGAGCACGTCGCCGTCCTCGGCCGGAACGTCGTCAGCGGCTGACCATCTCCTCGTACGCCCTCCGCAGCCCGTCGACCGCCCCGCGGTCGGCGGGCTGCAGCGGTTCGCGGACCGGGCCCGCGTCCAGGAGGGCCCTCACCGTCACCGCGCCCGGCAGCCCCGACCCCGTCATCAGCTCCCGCAGCGGCACCGGCCGTGTCCCCCGCGTCGAACGCGTCCAGCACCCGCCCGCACCGCGCCGGGCGCCGCGTTCGCGACGGTGCTGACGCACCCCGCGCCGCGATCGCGTACAGCGGCACGTTCGGCTCGTCGCCCCCCGAGTAGAGGGCGAGCGGGGTCCCGCGAGCACCTTGACCGCGCCCGGCAGGTCGTGGGAGCAGCCCTTCACCGCGACGATGCGCGGATGGTCGGCGAGTCGCGGCACCGGCTCCGGCTCGATCCGCGCACCGGAGGGGCCCGGGATGTCGGACAGCGCCGGCGGCAGCCCCGTCGTGTCGGCGACCCGGCGGACGTGCGCCCCCACGGCCGCCTGGGGAGGCCGGCTGGAGTACGGCGGGCCGTCGGCGCCGGCCGCCTCCGTCTGCCGGGCCGGTCCGGCGGTGGGGGCGGTCTCCGCCGTGCCCAGGCCCGCCACGAGCGGCACGCCCTCCCCGACCGCCTCAAGCACGGCCCGGAGGAGCGCGGCCTTCTCGGCGCCGGACGGGGTGGGGGACCCGCCCGTCGTTCCGTTGCGGACCGGGCCGTCGCACCCCCCGGCCACGGGGTCCGTGGCGAGCCGCGCGGCCCGCTCGTGGTCCGGCGCCTCACCGGAGGGGGCGAAGGGCGTCCCCATCGCGCACGGGACGCGGCCGAAGGGAGGGCGAGCGGTGCCGTCGTGGGTCGTCCCGGCGGTCTTGGGGCCCGGTTTTCGTAGGTCCGCTTGGTTCCCCTCCGGTGCGAGGTGAAGCAGTGCCAAGCGCGGCATGGGCGCGGACGTCGCGGGTACCCGGGGTGCCCGTACGTGTACAGGAAGGGAGGCGATCCGCCGTGGCCGCAGAACCCTCGGTCGGCGAGCTGGTCAAGCGGGCTTCGGAACAGCTGTCCGAGCTGGTCAGGGCCGAACTGCGCACCGCACAGGCCGAACTGGCCGTCAAGGGCAAGCGGGCCGGAGTCGGTGGCGGGCTGCTCGGGGGCGCGACCGCCCTCGCCTACATCGGGCTCATGGCGCTGGCCGGGACCTGCGTGGCGCTCCTCGCGCTGGTGCTGGAGGTCTGGGCGGCCGCGCTGATCGTGACCGTCGTCCTCTTCGCCGCCGCCGGCGCCCTGGCCCTCGCGGGCCGCGCCCGACTGCGCAAGGCCGCGCCGCCCCTGCCCGAGCGGGCCATGGACGGCATCCGCTCGGACATCGACGAGATCAAGGAGACGGTCCACCGATGACTCGGCCCGACGAACTGCGCCTCGAAGCGGCGCAACGGCGCGAGGAGCTGGTCGAGACGCTCGACCAGCTCGTGGCGAAGACGGATCTGCGGGCGCGGTTCGCGCGCGCGGACCACCGGCCGATGGTGCTGGTGGCGGCCGCGGTGGGGGCGGTGGTGCTCGCCGGAGTGCTCCTGAGCCGGTCACGGCAGGGGAAGGGACGTCGATGAGGGGACAGAAGCGCATGCGGGTGACGACGAAGAAGGCGAAGCGGAAGCAGAAGATGCTGTACCGGCCGGTCGGGCTGCTGCTGGGGCTCGCGGGCGGTGCCCTCGCGAGCTCGCTGTTCGGCAAGGCGTGGGCGGCCGTCGGGCGGGGCAGCGACGCCCCCGACGCGCTGGACGAGGACCGCTCCTGGCGGGAGGTCCTGATCGCCGCCGCCCTCCAGGGGGCGATCTTCGCGACGGTGCGGGCGGCCGTGGACCGCGGCGGCGCGACCGGGGTGCGGAAGCTCACCGGAACGTGGCCCTCCGACCATTGACCTCAAGCGCGCTTGAGCTCTGAGGATGGAACTGCCCGGCCGGACCACGGGGTCCGGCCGGGCGGTTCCGCCGTGGAGGCAGCATGACCGCGCACGTCCGACCGCACGCCCGCCCCGACCTCACCCGTCCGGGAGTCGGCCTCGTCAAGGCCAGTACCTGGCGCGTCGGCACACCGGAGCGGCAGCGCGCCGCCGTCGACGCCATCGCCCGCACCTGGCTCGCACGACAGTGGCCGACCGACGGGCTGCTCTCGTACACCGTCCACGTCGGCGCGGACGGCGACACCCTGCTCCACTACTCGCAGTGGCGGTCCGAGGACGCCTACCAGGAACTCGTCCGCACCGAACGCACCGCCAGGAACGCCGCGATCGACGCCGCGGTGCCCGGCATCGAGCGCGTCGCGCTCCACTCGTACGCGCTCCACCGCAGCGTCGTGCCCGCGCCGGGCGACGACCGGGTGCCGGGGTGCGTGGTGACGGTGGACGTGGAGTTCGACGGACCGGATCCGGCCCGTCAACGGGGCTGGGTGGACGCGGTGTTCGAGGCGCTCGCCGACCATCCGGCGCCGCACCCCGGGGGCGTCTCCGCCCACTTCCACACCGGCCTGGACGGCACCCGCGTGCTGGGTTACGCCGAGTGGGAGAGCGCCGCCGCCCACGAGGAGGCCCTCGCCGCGCCCGGCGGCGGCTTCGGAGGACCCACCCCGCAGTGGAGGCGGGTGCGGACCCACCCCGGGCTGGTCCGCAGCCGGGTGCGCCGCTACACGCCCGCGCTCAGCCTCGCCGCGGACGCGTAGCGGCGAACGCCCCGCGAGGACACCCCCGCGGGACGCCCCGCGGAGCGCCCCCTGCGAAGAGGCGTCCGCGGGACGCCCCCGCGAGGACGCCCCCGCGGAGCGGCCCCCGTGAGGTCCTCGCCTCGGGAGGCGCGCTCCGCGGGAGCGGTGGGGTGCGTCAGGGGCGGAAGCGCAGCACCTGCGGGTCGTGGTCGCTGTTCTGGTCGGCGAACTCCGCGTTGATGTGCACGCTGTCGTACGAGAAGTGGCGGATGCCGGGGCTGGTCAGGATCTGGTCCAGCACCTGGCTGTTGCCCTGGAAGACGTACGAGTAGCGCTCGGAGCACGGCAGGCTGGTGATGGCCGCGTGCAGGGCGCCGCCGTCGGTGAGCGCCTCGGTCGTGTCGGAGAACTCGAAGTCGTTGATGTCACCGAGGACCACGACGTCGGCGTTGCGCTGAACGGCCAGGACGTCCTTGACGAAGGCGTTGACGACCCGCGCCTGCTGGTGGCGCTGCGCCTCGGAGGAACGGTTCGGCGGCTGGCGGTGCCCGACGATCGACTCGTCGCCGCCCTTCGAGCCGAAGTGGTTGGCGACCACGATGACCGTGCGCCCGCGGAAGGTGAACTCGCCCGCGAGCGGCTTGCGGCTGTTCTCCCAGGCGGCGTTCGCCGGGTCGATCCGGCCGGGGGAGAGGGTGAGCGCCGCCTTGCCGCGCTCCTTGACGACCCCGGTGGCCGTCGTCGCGTCGCCGCCCGCGCGGTCGGTGAAGGAGACACGGGCGGGGTTGAAGAGGAACGCCTGGCGGATGTTGCCGCCGGGCTGGCCGCCGTCCTTGCCGTCCTGCGGGTCGATGGAGCGCCACGCGTAGGCCGGTCCGCCGGCGGCGACGATCGCGTCCGTGAACCGCTTCAGCGTCTCGCCGGCGGTGACGGTGCCGTCGCTCTTGGCGCCGTTGTCGTCCTGGATCTCCTCCAGCGCCAGGACGTCGGGGGAGGCGAGGTTGTCGACGACGGCCTTCGCGAGCGCGTCGAACTTCTCCTGCGGGTCGGTCGGGTCGAGGTTCTCGACGTTGTACGTGGCGACGGCCAGCTCGCCGTGGTGCTGCGGACGGGTCTTCTCGCGCACCAGGCCGCGGTCCTGGACGGTGCCGAGGGTCCGCGCCGTGAGGGTGTAGCCGCCGTGCTGGTTGAAGTCCAGCGGGCCCTCGGTCACGCCCGCGAGGACGTCGCCGACGTTCGCGGTCGGGAAGGGCTGCTGGGCGAGCGGGACGAGCGACTGGACCTTCAGGCGGCCGGTGTTCTGCGACGTGTACGAGCCGTAGACCGTGCCGCCCCGGTGGTTGGCGTTCTCGCGGGGCTTGACGGTCACCCACAGCTCGGCGTGCTCGGTGCTGGGTCCGACGACGCGCGAGGAGCCGATGCGGACGTTGGCGCCCTCCAGCGACTCGTAGTAGTCCAGGGCGTACCGGTCGGGGCGCAGCGGCAGGCCGTTGATCGAGCCGCCGTTCGCCGGGTCGCCCGCGGGGGTGTACGCGTCCGGCACGGAACGGGCGGTGACGGTCACGGGCGCCGGTACCGGGTTGCCGGAGGAGACGACGGTGACGGTGGGCTTCGATATCTGCGTGAGCGACTGGTTGCCGGAGGCGACTCCGCCCGGGACGTACTCGGTGACCGTGCCCGACACCGTGACGGCGTCGCCGACGGCGACGGTCGGCTTCGAGCTGGTGAAGACGAACAGGCCCTCGCTGGTCGCCGCGTCTCCGTCTCCTCGCGGGTCCTGGAACCAGAAGCCGCGCGAGCCGTGGTCCCGGACGCCCGTGACGACACCGGGGACGTCCGTGACGCGCTGCCCGACGAGCGGGGACACGCGGGTGGAGCCCTGCACGTCGTGGATGCGGACGGTGTCGGTCGTGTCCGCCGCCGAGGTGGAGGCCCCGGCGAGCAGGCCGCCGGCCAGAGCGGCGGCGACGACGGCCGAGACGGCTGCGGTTCTCGGCAGGGAGGAAGCCATGGATGGACTCCAAGGGGTGGTGGGAGGTGAGGGTGCGTGGAGTGGCGAAAAATGGAGGGGTGGCCGCTCTACGCGCGTCAATCTCTGTGGTGGGCGGGGTCCTTGTCAAGGGGTTCCGGGCGGACGCCGTCTGACAGGTGCATGAACGCCGGACATGCCCGCGAATGCGTCTACGCTGGGGGCGGCTTGAGCCCGGACCGCCGCCGCCGCACGTCGTCGAGGAGTAACCGCTGATGCCCGTAGACCGCCCGACCCTGCCGCCGGTGCGCCTTCGACCGGACGCCGAACTGGCGCGGGCCGCGCTGGCCGCGCCGCTGCTGGCGCGCGCCGTGCGGCTCGCCCGCTGGGCCGGTCCGCAGACCCGGGTCGGCGCGGGCGGCGAACTCGTCGACGCGCAGCTGGGCGACGCCGCCGAGGTGCTGGGCCTGCCCCGCGACGAGGAGGGCGAGGCGTACGCGAGCGAGGCGTGGCGGGTCGCGGTGGACACCGGGCTGGTGGAGGTCCACGACCCGGCGGACGGCGGGGGCGACGCGGGCACGGCCGTGGCGGGCGAGGCCCTGCCGCTGGTGACCCGCGGTGGCCCGCAGGACGTCCTGGCCCTCTGGCTGGACGGCCTGGAGACGGTCTTCGCCGACGCCGCCGCGCCCGTCCTGGACGACGTCGACGCGCTCATCGGCGAGGACGGCACCCTCGACTTCGAGGCGCTGGACTGGGACCCCGAGGCGGAGGCCGCCTTCCTCGACGGAATCCTGGCCAACCTCTACGCGCTGACCGTCGCCGAGCACGGGGCCGGTGACGGGCCCGTGCCGCTGCCGGCGCTCGCCGCGTCCGTCATCATCCCCGAGGACATGGGCGAGCCGACGGACGACGTGCTGGAGCAGGTGTCCGAGGCGATGATGCGGCTCGACGACCAGTTCCGTGTGCTGGAGCCGATGGGCCTGGTCGAGTACCGCCCCGTCGACGAGGAGCTGATGACCGAGGAGGGCGCCGACGAGCCGTCGCCCGCCGACCTCGACGAGGAGGACGTCGCCCGGTACGGGATGGTACGACTCACCCCCCTCGGCCTCTACGGCGTCCGCAGCCGCCTGCTGGAGGCAGGGGTCGCCGCGCCCGCGGTCGGGGACCTCGCCGAGCGGGGCGCGGACGAGCTGCTCGGCGCCGTGGGCGGCTTCCCTCAGGCGGCGGCGCGCGCGGAGACGGAGCAGTGGCTGGCCGGCCGCGAGCCCGTCGCTGCCGCCCGCGAACTGCTCGCCGCGGCCCGGGGCGCCGACGCCGGCTCCCCGCTGCGGCGCCTGCACTGCCAGCAGGCGCTCGCCCTGGTCGGCGCCGAGGCCGAACCGGCCGTGCGGGAGGTCCTCGACGATCCGCAGCTCGGCGGGCTGGCCCGGGTGTGGCTGGCCGAGCGGGGCGCGGCGGACGTGCCCCCGCCGCCCGAGACGATGATCTTCTGGCTGGCCATCGACACGATCGCCGCCCAGCTGGACGCCGACGGCGACCTGGACGAGCTCCAGGACCTCGTCGAGGGGCTGACGGGCCGCCACAGCGGCTTCTTCCACGAGGCGTGGCGTGTCGAGCACCCCTCGACGCCCGAGGTGCTGGAGGCGATGGGGCGCCTCCACCGCGACCGGCAGCTCGCCAAGGACGCCCGCAAGGCGGCCTTCAAGGCCCGGTCCCGCACCGGCTCCTGACGCGCCGGCGGCCGTGCGTGTCGCGGAGGCGCCATTCCGGTGCCGGACGGAATCCGGGCGGTGCGCGCCGGTTGCGGACGGGCCCCGGACCGCCGCCGCCGGGGTGTCCGGCCCCGCGCCGCCGGGTGTCCGGCCACGCGGGTGACCGGGGCGGTACGCGTGGCGTTCAGCGGCCGTTCAGGAGCGGGCGCGAGCGTGGGGCGTCACCCGCCGCCCACCAGGGAGTATCCATGTCGCTCACCCGCAGGGAGTTCGCCGCCACCGGCACGGCCCTCGCCCTCACCGGCAGCGTCGGCGCCCTCGCCACCGCGCCGGGCGCCGTCGCCGCCCCCCGGGAGACGGGCGGGCGCGGGTACGGCCCGCTGCTCGACGACCCGGCGGGACTGCTGGCCCTCCCCGCCGGCTTCTCCTACCGGGTCCTCACCCACGCCGGCGTGACCCGCCTGGACACCGGCGAGTTCACCCCCGACCGCCACGACGGCACGGCCGCCTTCCCCGGCCCCCGGGGCGTCACCCTCCTCGTCAACAACCACGAGCTGAAGGGCCCCCGCGCCCGGTGGGCGAACCCGGTCCCGCTCGCCGACGGACTGGTCTACGACCCGGCGGCGGCCGGCGGCTGCACCGTGGTCGAGGTGCGCCGCGACGGCCGCACCGCCGAGTGGGTCGGCATCGCCGGCACCTCCACCAACTGCGCCGGCGGCGCCACGCCGTGGGGCACCTGGCTCACCTGCGAGGAGAACTCCGACCGGGCCGGTGAGAACGGCATGACCCGCGACCACGGCTACGTCTTCGAGGTCGACCCCTGCGACCGGCGCGCCAACCGCGACCCGCGCCCCGTGAAGGCGTTCGGCCGCTTCGACCACGAGGCGGTGGTCATCGACCCGCGGCGCGGCCACGCCTACCTCACCGAGGACGCCTCCGGCCCGAACGGGCTCTTCTACCGGTGGGTGCCCCCGCACGGCTTCCGGCACGGCCGCGGCCGGCTGCGCACCCTCGCCGACGACGCCGGGGTGCTCCAGGCCCCCCGCTGCTTCGACTCCGGCGGCCGGTTCGTCGACGACCTGTCGCGCGCCACGCGGACCGGCACCGTGCTCGGCGTCGACTGGGTGGACGTGCCCGACCGTGACGCCTCCGCCGTCCCCGTGCGCGAGCAGTTCGGCGACGACGCCGTCACGCGCGGCCGGAAGCTGGAGGGGATGTGGTGGGCGGACGGCGGCGCCTACCTGGTCTCCTCGTACGCCCGCGCCGAGAGCCCCGGCACCCCGCACGACGGGCAGGTGTGGTTCTACGACCCCCGGCGCCGCACCCTCACCCTGAAGGTGCTGCTCGGCGTCAACGCGGACCCCGGCGCGGACGGCGCCCTCGACGGGCCCGACAACATCACCGTCTCCCCGTACGGCGGCCTCGTCATCGCCGAGGACGGCGCGGGGGTCCAGCACCTCTTCGGCGCGACGGACTCCGGCCGCACGTACCCGATCGCCCGCAACGACCTCAACGACTCCGAGTTCGCCGGTGTCGTCTTCTCGCCGGACGGCGGGACGCTCTACGCCTGCATCCAGCGGCCCGGCATCCTCCTCGCCGTCACCGGCCCCTGGCACCGGGCACCGCGACGCTGAACCGGCTCCCGACGGGGCGGTCCGGCTCCCGACGGGGCGGCGTGGGCCCCACGGGCGCGGGCGGCCGGGACGCGCGACACCCGCCGGGGCGCCGGCGGCTCCGCCGGGGGGTTTCCGGAGCCGCCGGCGCCGCACGGCTACAGCGCCGAAGCCGCCGGGCGCACCATGCCGCGGACCGTGCGGGACTTCACGAAGTCGCCCATCGCGGTCATCTCCCACTCGCCGGAGAACTGCCGGATCAGCTTGCACATGAGCACGCCCGTCTGCGGCTCGGCGCCCGTCAGGTCGAAGCGCACCAGCTCCTCGCCGGTCGCGCCGTCGAGCAGCCGGCAGTACGCCTTGGCGACCTCGGTGAACTTCTGCCCGGAGAAGGAGTTCACCGTGAAGACCAGCCCCGTCGCGTCGGCGGGCAGCCGGCCCAGGTCGACGGTGATGACCTCGTCGTCGCCCGCGCCCTCGCCCGTGAGGTTGTCGCCGGAGTGGCGGATCGAGCCGCCCAGGATGGTCAGCTTGCCGAAGTAGCAGCTGTCCAGGTGGTTGCGCTGCGGGCCGTACGCGATGACGGACGCGTCCAGGTCGATGTCCTTGCCGCGGAAGGCGGGCTCCCAGCCGAGGCCCATCTTCACCTGGGACAGCAGCGGGCGGCCGCCCTTGACCAGGGAGACCGTCTCGTTCTTCCGGAGGCTGACCCGGCCCTTGTCGAGGTTGACCTTGCCGGGCGCCGCGGGAGGAGCCGGGGGCGCCGGGGGAGCGGCGGCCGCGACCGGAGGTGCCACGGGGGCCGGGGCGGGGGGCGCCTGAGGAGTGGGGCTCGGGGCGGGGGCCGCGGGGGACTCCTCGACCGTCACGCCGAAGTCCGTGGCGATGCCGGCGAGCCCGTTCGCGTACCCCTGGCCCACCGCGCGGGCCTTCCAGGCGTCGCCCCGCCGGTACACCTCGACGACGACCAGCGCCGTCTCGGAGCCGAGCCGGGGCGGGGTGAACGTCGCGAGGACCGCGCCGGTGGCGGCGTCCCGGATGGTCGCGGTGGGCTCGGTGCCCTCGAACGTCCGGCCCGCGGCGTCCGGGCTCGCCGTGACGACGATCCGGTCGATGTCCGCGGGGACCGCCGCCGTGTCGACGGTGATCGCGTCGGGCGCGGTGCCGCCGCCGGACCGGTAGGTGACGCCGGGGCCCGACGGCTGGTTGTAGAAGATGAAGTCGTCGTCGGAGCGCACCTTGCCGTGGGCGGTGAGCAGCAGGCCCGATACGTCCAGCCGCACCGGGGCGGTGACGTCCACCGCCACGCGCGCTGCGGACAGGGGGATGTTCGAGCCGGGGGTCATAGCTGTCATGACTGACGTAACGAGCGACTCCGCTTTACCGTTCCCTTACCTTCGGCCACCCCGGTTGCGGGGGTGGTCCCGGGCGGTCCGCTCGGTGCCGTGCCGGTAGGCGCCGGTCCAGCGGGCCATCACCAGCTGCGCGTCGCCGGTGGCGGCCTCGGCGAGGAACTTCTCGGCGCGGCCGCCCCGGAGGGTCCCGGCGGCGCGACCCCGGTGCGTGATCTCCACCGTGCCGTCCGCGCGCCGTACATGGGTGAATCCCGAGGGTCGTGGCATGCCCCCATGATCGTGTGAGGGGTGGCCGGGCGGCACGCGGTTTTCCCGGGCGCCTATCCTTCGGCTGCGTGAGCGCAGGGACCATTTTTCGCACGGGGGACGTGGAGGAGGCGCGCCGGGAGATCGGGGCGCGGTTCTACGCCACCTTCATGGACGTCATCGAGCAGCGGGGGCGGCGCTTCTCGGCGTGCTTCGACACGGTACGCCTGGGGGCGATGGTCGTGGGCGACATGCGCTGCGGCGCCGACGTCCGGCTGCGTTTCGGCGAGCTCGGCGCGTACCACGTGAACGTGCCGCTGAGCGGGCGGCTGGAGGTGCGGCAGGGCCGCGGGCGCGTGGTGACGGCGACGCCCGCCTCCGGCACGGTGCTCGACCCGCGCGGGCACGTGGTCGTGGAGCGCTGGGCGGGGGACTGCCGGGTGGTCGCCGTCAAGGTCGAGACGGCCGCGCTGCGGCGGCGGCTGGAGGAGCTGCTGGGCCGCACCCCGCCGCGCGGGCTCGTGCTGGAGCCGGCGCTCGACCTGACGCGCGGGGCCGGCCGCGACTGGGCGACGCTCGTGCGCCGGCTGGCCCGCGAGGCCGCCGACCCCACCGGGCTCGCCCAGCACCCGCTGGTCGCCGCCCCGCTGCAGGACGCGCTGCTCACGGGGTTGCTGCTGGCCGCGGACCACCCGTACCGCGACGAGCTCGACGAGCCGGACCGCACCCTGCGCCCGGCGCCGGTCAAGCGGGTGATGGACGCGGTGCGGGAGCGGCCCGAGCACCCCTTCACCGCCACGGAGCTGGCCGGCCTCGCGCGCGTGAGCACCCGCAGACTCCAGGAGTCCTTCCGCGCGCACGTGGGGACGACGCCGATGGGGTACGTCCGGGACGTCCGGCTGGCGCGGGTCCGCGACGAGCTGCGCGGCGCCGAGCCGGACGGCGGGCTGACGGTCAGTGAGGTCGCCTGGCGCTGGGGCTTCACGCACCTGGGGCGGTTCGCGGCGCGGTACCGGGAGCGGTTCGGGGAGGCTCCCTCGCAGACCCTGCACACCCCGCCGCCCGGAGGCCGGCGGTGAGCCGCGCCGGCGCGGGTGCGGGCCGCGCCGCCCCAGGTGCGCCGCGCAACGCGGACAGCGGGCCGCGCTCGGCGGATCATTGATCGTTTCGGCGGCCTCTACTGTCGATCACGACGCGTCGACGGCGTGCCCGTCCCCCGTGGGTACGCCACCGCGTCCGCGTCGCAGGTCCGGCCCGCATCGCCCCCCGTGAGACCGGGCCGGACCTGCACGCCTCCCCCCTGCGGGGCCCTCCCTCCCCGACGCCCGCCGGCCCGCCGCGCCCGCCGGCCCGCCGCGCTCCCCGGCCCGCGGCTCCTCCGCCTCCCGTCGTCCGGCCCGTCCGCCGCCCCCGGCCCGTCCGGCGCGTCCGGCCCGTCCGGCGCGTCCGGTCGTCCCCTGCCCGCGGTCCGGTCGCGTTCGTGCCTCCGGTGCCTTCAGTGCGGCCAGCGGGGCGGGTTGGTGCAGAAGTGGCCGCCGAGGTGGGCGTGATCGGGATTCGCGTCGTCCAGTTCGCCCTGCTCGGCCACCAGCCGAGCCGCATGGGGCTCGGAGTCGTCCTGTGGCGCGTACCCGAGGGCGCGGGCGGAGGTGAGGTCCCACCACAACCGGGTGTTGGCGGACGAGCCGTGGACGACGGTGTGGCCGACGCCCTCGGCGGTGAGCGCCGCGTGGAAGAGGCGGGCGGCGTCGGCCGGGCTGAGCCACACCGAGAGCATCCGCACGGAGGTGGGCTCGGGGAAGCAGGAGCCGATCCGCACGGAGACCGTCTCCAGTCCGTGCCGGTCCCAGTACAGCTGTGCCAGGTCCTCGCCGAAGCACTTCGACAGGCCGTAGAAGGTGTCCGGGCGGCGCGGGGTGTCGACCGGTATGAGCGGGTCCCCCGCGCGCGGGCGGGGGGTGTAGCCGACGGCGTGGTTGCTGGAGGCGAAGACGATCCGGCGGACGCCCTCCTCGCGGGCGGCCTCGTAGAGGTTGTACGTGCCCTCGACGTTGGCGCGCAGGATCCGGTCGAAGGGGGCTTCCAGGGAGATGCCCGCGAGGTGGATGATCGCGTCGACGCCCCGGACCGCCTCGCGCAGGGCCGCCGTGTCGGCGAGGTCGGCGGTGATGGCGTCGGGGGCGCCCTCGACGGGGGCGACGTCGAGCAGGCGCAGTGCGTACCCGTACGCGGGCAGCAGCTCGCGCATCAGGGTGCCGAGGCCGCCGGCGGCGCCGGTGAGCAGGACGGTGCGGTCAGCGGACATCGGTGGGGCTCCCTGCGGATACGTAGACATCATTCACAAGTGTGGACACGCTAGTGAGGCCGCCGGAGGGCGTCAAGGGTCGGGCGCAAGGGGGTAGTTCCGGCCTTGACCTGCTGCTCGGTGCTGCCCTAGCGTGCAGGCAGTTCACGCATATGGACATCGTCCAACCTTCTGTCTGCCGTCTCGCCGTGCACCGCCGGACCACTCGACGGCTTCGCCCAGGGAGCGCCCGTGACCCCACCCCCGCTCGCCGGCCGGCTCGACGGCCTGCTGTTCTTCCCCGTCACCGCCTTCGGGCCCGACGGCGCGCTCGACCTCGACGTCTTCCGGGCGCACGTGCGCGCCGGCGTCGAGGCGGGCGCCGGCGCGGTCTTCGCCTGCTGCGGCACGGGCGAGTTCCACGCCCTCACGCCCGAGGAGTTCCGGGCCTGCGTGACGGCCGCCGTCGAGGAGACCGCCGGACGGGTACCGGTGGTGGCCGGTACCGGGTACGGCACCGCCCTCGCCGTCCGGTACGCGCGGATCGCCGAGGAGGCGGGCGCCGACGGCCTGCTCGCCATGCCGCCCTACCTCGTCGTCGCCGACCAGGCGGGGCTGCTGCGCCACTACACCGCCCTGGCCGCGGCCACCGCCCTCGACGTCATCGTCTACCAGCGCGACAACGCCGTCCTCACCCCGCAGACGGCCGTCGCCCTCGCCCGCGTCGACGGGATCATCGGCCTCAAGGACGGCCACGGCGACCTGGACCTGATGCAGCGCGTCGTCAGCGCCGTACGCGCCGAAGGGCTCGACCTGCTGTACTTCAACGGCCTGCCCACCGCCGAACTCACCGGCCCCGCCTACCGGGGCATCGGCGTCACCCTCTACTCCTCCGCCGTCTTCTGCTTCGCCCCCGACATCGCCCTCGCCTTCCACCGGGCGCTGGACACGGGCGACGACGCCACCGTGCACCGGCTCGTCGACGGCTTCTACCGGCCGCTGGTCGAACTGCGCGCCCAGGGGCGGGGGTACGCCGTGTCGCTGGTCAAGGCAGCGGTACGGCTCGGCGGCCTGGAAGTGGGCGGGGTCCGTCCGCCGCTCAGCGACCCCGCGCCGGCCCACGTCGAGGAGCTCGCCCGCATCGTCGCACGCGGCCGGGACCTGCTGGGGGGCGAGCGGTGAGGACCTCCGCCTTCCTCTACCCCTGGGACGTCGTCGGCGACCCCGACGCGGCGGAGCGGATCGCCGACCTCGGCGTCCGGCAGGTCACCCTCGCCTCCGCGTACCACTCCACCCGAGCCCTCACCCCGCGCCACCCGCGGCACCGCCTCGTCACCGCCGGGTACGCCGCCGTCCTCTACCCGCCCGACCCCTCCCGCTGGGCCGGCCGCGACCTCGTGCCCTACGCGGCCGGGGAATGGGCGCCCGGCGACGCCTACGGGGAGGCCGCCTCGGCCCTGGAGGCCGCCGGACTGGACGTCCACAGCTGGGTCGTCCTCGCGCACAACTCCCGACTCGGCGCCGAACACCCCGGCACCTCCGTCGTCAACGCCTACGGCGACCGCTACCCGTGGGCGCCCTGCGTCGCGCGGCCGGCCGTGCGGGAGTACCTCGTCGACCTGGCCGCCGAGGCCGCGGTGCGGCCCGGGGCGCGCGGCACCGAACTGGAGTCGTGCGGCTGGTACGGGATGGCCCACCTGCACGCCCACGACAAGATCGCCGGCGTCCCCCTCGGGGACGCCGCCCAGTACCTGATGTCGCTGTGCTTCTGCGCCGCCTGCCGCGACGGGTACGCGGACCACGGCCTCGACCCGGACGCGACCGCCGCCGCCGTGCGCCGGGCGCTCGCGCCGGTGTGGGCCGCGGGCGGGTCGACCGCCGCGGGCTGGCCGGCCGTCCGCGAGCTGCTGGGCGCCGACCTCGCCGACGCCACCCTCGCCTGGCGCACCCGCGCTGCCCACGCCCTCCAGGAGTCGGCCGTCGCGGCCGTACGGGCGGCCGCGCCCCCGGGCTTCCGCGTCCTCCTGCACGCCGACCCCGCCCCGTACCGCACCGGCCCCAACCCGGGCGTGGACCCCGGACGCGTCCTGTCCGTCGCGGACGGCGTCGTCCTGCCCTGTACGGGCGGCGGCGCGCAGGCGGTACTGCCTCCGTTCGCCGCCCACGCACACGGGGAGACCGTCCTCGCCGCCAACTTCGCGGTGGTCTCCGGCATGGGGGGCTCCCCGGCCACGCTCGCCGCCGACGCCGCCCGCGCGCGGGAGCTGGGCGCGAACCAACTGCGCCTGTACCACGCCGGTCTGGCCTCCGACGCGGACCTGGCCGCCGTCGGGTCCGCCCTGCGCGCCCTCACGGCCGCCCCCGCCTGACCCGGGGGCGGCGGCCACCGGTCCGGCCGCCGCCCCCGCGGCCCCCTGCGGCGCCTGCCGCCGGGTGCCCTCCCCCTGTCGGGTGCCGCCCCGCCGTCGAGCCCCGCCCCGCGGCGCCCGCGTCCCCTCCCGCGCCGGGGCTCCGCGCCCCGGCCTCCCCACTGCCGTGCCGTGCCGCGCCTCCCGCTCCCGCCCCGGCCCTGCGCGCGCCCCGGCGGGGCGCCCCCGCGGACCCCGGGCGCCGTCCCCGCGCGCCCGGGTGCGCGCGTACGACCGCGCCCGCCCGGCCGGCGGGTGCCGGACATCCCCAACGACGAGTTCTGTCAGAAGCGTTGACGAACGCTCCGGGCCGCCCTACGTTCGTCGCCGTCGTACTTCGTACGTCATATATGAGACGCGATACGCGAGATATGAGACCCCGCATGGCCTTCGCCCCCAGCCCCATCCCCTCCCGTACGCAGTACGTGCTGGAGGCGATCAAGCACGCCATCCTCACCGGCGGACTGCCACCCGGCCGCGCCCTGGTCGAGGCGGAACTGGCCGCGCAGTTCGGCGTGTCGAAGACGCCCGTGCGGGAGGCGCTCAAGACCCTCGCCGGCACCGGGCTGGTGGTCATGAGCCAGTACAAGGGCGCCACCGTGCGCACCGTCGACGCCGCCATGGCCCGCGAGGTCTACGACGTGCGCCTGCTCCTCGAACCCGAGGCGCTGCGCCGCACCATCACCCGCCGCGCGTCCCTGGACGCCGCCGGCGAAGCGCTCGCCCAGGCGGACGTCGCCGCCGACCAGGCCGAACGCTCGCTGGCCAACCGCGAGTTCCACCGGGCCCTGTACCTGCCCTGCGGCAACCCCCTGCTGGCCCGGATGCTCGACGAGGTCCGCGACCAGGCGGCGCTCGTCTCGACCGTCGCCTGGAGCGCCGACCCGTCGTGGCAGCGGGAGGCCGAGGAGCACCGCGGCATCCTCCACCTCGCCCTGGCCGGCGACGCCGACGGGGCCGCCCTGGCCCTGCGCGAGCACATCGCCCGGTTCGTGCGGCGCGCCTTCCCCGGCGGCCCCGACGGCGAGGGCCCGCACCTGCCGTGACCGCCGGCCCGCCCACCGCGCGCGTGCACGCCCCACCGGCCCACGCACCCCCACCCGGTGCCGCCCCCCACCCGGGGCACCCCCGCCCGTGACACACCCCCACCCACCCCGTGACACCCCGACAGACAGCTCGGAAAGGCCGGTACGCATGGACCACTCATCGCTGAGGGCGGCGCTCGCGGACGTCGTCGCGATCCCCGTGACCCCCTTCGCCGCCGACGGCGGCGTCGACCGGGACACGTATCGCGCCCTGCTGCGCCGGCTGCTCGACAGCGGCGTGCGGGCCGTCACCCCGAACGGCAACACCGGCGAGTTCTACACGCTCACGCCGGACGAGCGCCGCCTCGTCACCGAGCTCACCGCCGAGGAGACCGGCGACCGCGCCGCCGTCCTCGTCGGCGTCGGCCACGACGTGCCGACCGCCACGGCCGCCGCCCGGCACGCCCGTTCCGCCGGGGCCGGCATGGTCATGGTCCACCAGCCGGTCCACCCGTACGTCTCCCGCGACGGCTGGGTCGACTACCACCGCGATATCGCCGACGCGGTCCCCGAGCTGGGCGTCGTCCCGTACGTGCGCAACCCGCTGCTGGACGGCGCGGCGATCGCCCGCCTCGGCGAGCTGTGCCCGAACGTCATCGGCGTCAAGTACGCCGTCCCCGACGCGGCCCGGTTCGCCGCCGTCGCCCGCGACGCCGGGCTCGACCGGTTCGTGTGGATCGCCGGGCTCGCCGAGCTCTACGCCCCGTCGTACTGGGCGATGGGGGCCACCGGCTTCACCTCCGGGCTGGTCAACGTCTCGCCGGAGGTCTCCCTCGCGATGCTGCGGGCGCTGCGGGCGGGCGACTACCCGGCCGCCCTGCGCGTGTGGGACCGCATCCGCCGCTTCGAGGACCTGCGGGCCGCCGACCAGGCCGCGAACAACGTCACCGTCGTCAAGGAGGCCCTCGCCGCGCTCGGCCTGTGCCGCCGTGACGTGCGCCCGCCGAGCCGGCTGCTGCCCGAGCCGCGCCGCGCCGAGATCGCCGACATGGTCAAGGAATGGGACGCATGAGCACCGACAGCACCCCGCCCGCCGGTGAGGAGCGGGCCCCCGCCCTGCGCAGCGAGCAGTGGTACGGCAGCGGCGCCCCCTCCGGTCTGCGCGCCTTCAGCCACCGCGCCCGCACCCGGCAGCTCGGCTACCTCCCCGAGGAGCACCTGGGCAAGCCGGTCGTCGCGATCCTCAACACCTGGTCGGACATCAATCCCTGCCACGTCCACCTCCGTGACCGGGCGCAGGCCGTGAAGCGGGGGGTGTGGCAGGCCGGGGGCTTCCCGCTGGAGTTCCCCGTCTCCACGCTCTCCGAGACGTTCCAGAAGCCCACCCCGATGCTCTACCGCAACATGCTCGCCATGGAGACGGAGGAGCTGCTGCGCTCCTACCCGGTCGACGGCGCGGTGCTGATGGGGGGCTGCGACAAGACCACCCCGGCGCTCCTCATGGGCGCCGCCTCCGTCGACCTGCCGACCGTCTTCGTCCCGGCCGGCCCGATGCTGCCGGGCCACTGGCGGGGCGAGGTCCTCGGCTCGGGCACGGACATGTGGAAGTACTGGGACGACCGGCGCGCCGGCCTCATCGGCGACTGCGAGATGGCCGAACTGGAGAGCGGGCTCGCCCGATCGCCCGGCCACTGCATGACGATGGGCACCGCCTCGACGCTCACGGCCGCCGCCGAGGTGCTCGGCGTCACCGTGCCCGGGGCCTCGTCCATCCCGGCCGTCGACTCGGGGCACGACCGGATGGCCGCCGCAGCCGGCCTGCGGATCGTCGAACTGGTCCGGCAGGACCTGCGGCTGTCGCGGATCCTCACCCGGGAGGCGTACGAGGACGCCGTGACGACCGTCCTCGGCCTGGGCGGCTCCACCAACGCGGTGATCCACCTGATCGCCATGGCGGGCCGGTCCGGGGTGCGGCTCACCCTCGACGACTTCGACCGCATCGCCCGCACCGTGCCGGTCCTGGCGGACCTGCGCCCCGGCGGCCGGTACCTGATGGAGGACTTCCACTTCGCCGGCGGCCTGCCCGGCTTCCTCTCCCGGATCACCGACCTGCTCCACCTCGACCGGCCCACCGTCGCCCACACGACCCTGCGCGAACAGCTCGCGGGCGCCCGGGTCCACGACCCCGCGGTGATCCGGCCCCGGGAAGAGCCCCTCGCCGAGGAGGGCGGGGTGGCGGTCCTGCGCGGCAACCTCTGCCCCGACGGGGCCGTCATCAAGCACATCGCCGCCGAGCCCCACCTGCTGCGGCACACGGGCCCCGCCGTCGTCTTCGACGACTACCGGACCATGCAGCGCACCATCGACGATCCGGCGCTCGGCATCACCGCCGACCACGTCCTCGTCCTGCGCGGCGCCGGCCCCAAGGGCGGCCCCGGCATGCCCGAGTACGGCATGCTGCCCATCCCCGACCACCTGCTGAAGCAGGGGGTGCGGGACATGGTGCGGATCTCCGACGCCCGGATGAGCGGCACCAGTTACGGGGCGTGCGTGCTGCACGTGGCGCCCGAGTCGTACGTCGGCGGGCCGCTCGCCCTCGTCCGCACCGGCGACCTGATCACGCTCGACGTGGCCGCCCGCTCCCTCCACCTCCACGTCGACGACGAGGAGCTGGCCGGGCGCCGGGCCGCCTGGACGCCGCCGCCCGACCGCTACGAGCGGGGCTACGGCGCGCTGTACCAGGAGCAGGTCACCCAGGCCGACACCGGCTGCGACTTCGCGTTCCTGGCGCGGCCCGGGAACGTGCCGGAGCCGTACGCGGGCTGAACCGCCCCCGTCGACGCCCGGACCGGATCCCGAGCCCGTATGTCCGAGATCTCGAACGCGATCCGGAAAGCGCTTCACCCCACGCAATGACGAACGGAGAATGTCATGGCCCACGCCGCAGCCGTGGCGCAGCAACCCCGGGCCGGCCGACGCCGCACGGGGACCGGAGCCGCACCACGCCGCCTGCCGTACCTGCTGATCGCCCCCGCCGGCCTGCTGATGCTCGGCTTCATCGCCTACCCGGTGCTCAGCGTCTTCTACTACAGCCTCCGGCACTACAACGTCACCAAGCCCTGGAAGAACGGCTACGCGGGCTTCGAGAACTACACCCGCGCCTTCACCGAGGACCCCCTCTTCTGGTCCACGCTGGCCTTCAGCGCCAAGTGGGTGGTCGTGCAGGTCGGCCTCCAGCTCGCCCTCGGCCTCGTCCTCGCCCTGCTCGTCAACCAGACCTTCGTCGGCCGGGCCGTCGCCCGCTCCCTGGTCTTCTCGCCCTGGGCGGTCTCCGGCGTCCTCACCACGACGATCTGGATGCTGCTCTACAACCCCTCCACGGGCATGAGCCGCTACCTGGCCGACGTCGGCATCGGCACCTACGGCACGTCCGTGCTCTCCGACACCGGGACCGTCTTCTGGGCCGCCGTCGTCGCCGAACTCTGGCGCGGCGTCCCCTTCTTCGCCATCCTCATCCTCGCCGACCTCCAGTCCATCCCGAAGGACCTCTACGAGGCGGCGTCGGTCGACGGCGCGAACCGGATGCGGCAGTTCCTCCACATCACGCTGCCGCACCTCAAGGACGCCATCATCCTCTCCACGCTGCTGCGCGCGGTCTGGGAGTTCAACAACGTCGACCTGCTGTACACGCTCACCGGCGGCGGCCCCGCCGGCGTCACCACCACCCTCCCCCTCATGATCGCGAACACCGGCATCGAGGGCCACGACTTCGGGTACGCCTCGGCGCTCACCACGGTCGCGTTCGTGATCCTCCTCTTCTGCTCCATCCTCTATCTGCGCCTGAGCAAGTTCGGAGGCGACCGCGCATGACCGCCGCACTCGCGGAGCAGGGCACCCCCGCACGCGTGCCCGCCCAGGACCCGCCGGCGCCCCCGGCCACCCCCCGCCGCCGGCCGCGGCGCGAGCGCGCCTTCGACGACGTGCCGCGCTGGCAGATCTACCTCCCGCTCGCGCTGTACCTGCTGTTCACGCTCGTCCCCTTCTACTGGATGCTGCTGTTCGCGGTGCGCCCCGCCGGCTCGACCTCCCTCGTCCCCTGGCCGATGACCACCGCGCACTTCGAGAAGGTCTGGAACGAGCGCAGCTTCGGGATCTTCTTCCAGAACAGCATGATCGTCGGCGTCGCCACCCTGGTCGCCACCACCGCCGTCGCCCTCGCCGGCGGGTACGCGCTCGCCCGGTTCGACTTCCGCATCAAGAACGCCTTCATGCTGGCGCTGCTGTGCTCCCAGTTCATCCCCGGCGCGCTCATGCTCGTCCCGCTCTTCGAGATCTTCCGCAACCTCCAGATGATCAACTCGCTCGGCAGCGTCGTCATCGCCGAGACCGTCTTCCAACTGCCCCTGTCGATGATCCTGATCAGCGGATTCATCAAGAACGTGCCCGTCTCCCTGGAGGAGGCCGCCTGGGTCGACGGCTGCTCCCGGATGCGCGCCTTCCGCGCGGTCGTCCTGCCACTGCTGCGTCCCGGCCTGGTCGCCGTCGGCTCCTTCGCCTTCGTCCACAGCTGGAACCACTTCCTGTTCGCCCTGATGTTCCTCAGCGAGCAGGACAAGCAGACGATCCCCGTCGGCCTCAACACCCTCATCGGCGCCGACAGCGTGGACCTGGGAGCCCTCGCCGCGGGTGGCGTCATCGCCGCCGTCCCCGTCGTGATCGTCTTCGCGTTCATCCAGAAGTGGCTCATCACCGGCTTCAGCGCCGGCGCGGTGAAGGGCTGACGCGGATGCGCCACGGACCACTGCCCTTCCCCGTCGTCCTCGCCGGCGCCCGCGGCCACGGCCGCTGGCACCTGGAGAACATCCGACGCCTCACCGACGCCGGGCTCGTACGGCTCGCCGGGGTCTGCGAACTGCGCCCGCTCGACCCGGCCGAACTCGACGGCTTCCCCGGCGTCGCCCAGTCCGACGACCTCGGCGCCCTCCTCGACGCCACCGGCGCCCGCATCGCCGTCGTCTGCACGCCCATCGCCACCCACGCCGACCTCGCGCTCGCCGCGGCGCGGCGCGGCGTCCACCTCCTCCTGGAGAAGCCGCCCGCCCCGTCCTTCGCGGAGTTCCACCGCATCCGCGACGGGGCCCGCCTCGCCGGCACCGCCTGCCAGATCGGCTTCCAGTCGCTCGGCTCGCACGCCCTGGGCGCCATCGCCCGACTCGTCGCCGAGGGCGCCGTCGGAGAGGTCACCGGCATCGGCGCCGCCGGCGCCTGGGCCCGCGACGAGGCGTACTTCCGGCGCGCCCCGTGGGCCGGGAAGCGGCGCCTCGACGGCACCGACGTGGTCGACGGGGTGCTCACCAACCCCCTCGCCCACGCCGTCGCCACCGCCCTGGCCCTCGACGGCAGCCCGTTCGCCGAGGACGTCGCGGACATCGAGCTGGAACTGGCCCGCGCCAACGACATCCAGGCCGACGACACCTCCTGCCTGCGCGTCACCACCGCGCGCGGCACCCGCGTCACCGCCGCCGTCACCCTCTGCGCCGAGGAGCCCGGCGAGCCGTACGTCCTCGTCCACGGGCGGCGCGGGCGCATCACCTTCTGGTACAAGCAGGACCGCGTCCTGGTGCAGCGCGCCGGACACGGCCCCGTCGAGACGGTTCACGGCCGCACCGATCTGCTGGAGAACCTCGTCCACCACCTCGCGGACGGCGACGAACTCCTCGTCCCGCCCGACCGGGCCGGCGCCTTCATGCGCGTCGTCGAGGCCGTCCGCACCGCCCCCGACCCCCGCCCCCTGCCCGCCGCCGACTGGTACGCCGAGGAGACGGCCGACGGGTCCCGGCGGCGGATCGTGAAGGGCGTCGACGGCCTCGTCCGCGCGAGCGCCGAGACCCTGTCCCTCTTCTCCGAGCTGGAGGCGAACGCCCCGTGACGCATCCGCTGCCCCTGAGCTGCGCGGGACGCACCGTAGGCCGCTACGTCCACCCGGACGACCTGCCGGCCGGCCTCTCGCCCCGCCCCTACCTGCACCCCGTCACCACGCTGGCCGGCACCCCGGTCACGGAGGAGCGGCCCGCCGACCACCTCCACCACCTCGGCGTCTCCATGGCCGTGCCCGACGTCGAGGGCCGGAACTTCTGGGGCGGCCGCACCTACGTCGCCGGCCGCGGCCCCACCGCACTCGACAACCACGGCGAGCAGCGCCACCACGCCTGGAAGCTGCGCGCCCCGGACGGCTTCGTGGAGGACCTCGTGTGGACCTCCGGCGGTACGGACCTCCTGCGCGAGCGCCGCACCGCGGCCGCCGTCCCCCTCACCGCCGACGCCTGGGCCCTGGACCTCACCTCCGCCCTCACCAATCCCGGCGGCGCGGCCCTGACCATCGGTTCCCCGGCCACCAACGGCCGCCCCGGCGCCGGGTACGGCGGCTTCTTCTGGCGCGCCCCGAAGGGGCCCGCCGGCACCCCGCCCCCCGAGGTGTTCACCGCCGGCGCCGAGGGCGAGGAAGCCGTCCACGGCCGCACCGCCGACTGGCTGGCGCTGCGCGGCGCCGACTTCACGCTCGTCTTCGCCGGCGGCACCGACGACACCCGCCGCGACCCGTGGTTCGTCCGCACCGCGGAGTACCCCGGCGTCGGTTCGTCCCTCGCCTGGGCCACCCGCCTGCCCGTCCCGGCCGGCGGCACCGTCGTCCGCCGCGTGGTCACCGTCGTCGCGGACGGGCGCCTCGACCGCCCCGCGGCCGCCGCCCTCGTACGGAAGGCCCTGTCATGACGCCCGTCCGCCCCGCCGACCTCGGCGACGGCACCTACCGCAACCCCGTCCTCGACGCCGACTGGTCCGACCCCGACGTCATCGCCGTCGGCGACGACTTCTACCTCACGGCGTCCAGCTTCGGCCGCGCCCCGGGCCTGCCCCTGCTCCACTCCCGCGACCTCGTCAACTGGTCCCTCGTCGGCCACGCGCTGGACCGCCTGGAGCCCGCGGCCGACTTCGCGGCGCCCCGCCACGACAGAGGGGTGTGGGCGCCCAGCCTGCGCCATGCCGACGGCCGGTACTGGATCTTCTGGGGCGACCCCGACCACGGCATCCACCAGATCAGCGCCGAGGACGTCCGCGGACCGTGGACGGAGCCGTACCTGCTCAAGGCGGGCAGGGGACTGATCGACCCGTGTCCGCTGTGGGACGACGAGACGGGCGAGGCGTACCTCGTGCACGCCTGGGCCAAGTCCCGGTCCGGGGTGAAGAACCGCCTCACCGGCCACCGGATGAGCCGCGACGGCCGCACCCTCCTCGACGCCGGGGAGACAGTCGTCGACGCCGACCGGATACCCGGCTGGTTCACCCTCGAAGGGCCCAAGCTGTACCGGCACGACGGCTGGTTCTGGATCCTCGCGCCGGCCGGCGGCGTCGAGACGGGCTGGCAGGGCGCCTTCCGGTCCAGGGACTTCACCGGACCGTACGAGGAGCGGACCGTCCTCGCCCAGGGCCGCACCGACGTCAACGGCCCCCACCAGGGCGGCTGGGTCCGCACCCCGGCCGGCGAGGACTGGTTCCTGCACTTCCAGGCACGCGGCCCGTACGGCAGGGTGGTCCACCTCCAGCCGATGACGTGGGACGCGGACGGCTGGCCCGTCATCGGCGACGCCGGCGAACCGGTCCGCACCCACCGCAAGCCGGCCGCGCCCCCGCAGCCCGTCGAGGCGCCGGCCACCGACGACTCCTTCCCCGGCGGCCGCTTCGGACGGCAGTGGCAGTGGACCGCCAACCCCCGCGCCGGGTGGACCGTCGAGCACGGCGGCGACGGGCTGCGCATGACCTGCGTCCGCACCGGCGACGCCCACGACCTGCGCCTCCTGCCGCACGTCCTGACCCAGCGGCTGCCCGCCGAGACGTTCACCGCCGAGGTGGGGCTCGCCCTCGACGACCCCGAACCGGGCGCGCGCGCCGGGCTCGCCGTCCTGGGCGACGCCTTCTCCTGGATCGGCCTGGAGCGGGGTGCCGACGGGACCGTGCGCCTCGTGCACCGCTTCGCCGAGCCCGTGGCCGAGGCCGAACGTGACGCCGCGCACCCCCGTCCGGCCCCGGGCGGCCGGGTGGGGCTGCGGGTCGAGGTGTCGGCCGGGGCGCGCTGCCGGTTCCTGGCCGACACCGGCGACGGCTGGGAGCCGTCCGGGCCGGTCTTCGCCGCCACGCCGTGGCGTTGGGTCGGCGCGCTGCTCGGCCTGTTCGCGGCGGCGCCCCCGGGAGGGGGGAGCGCCGGGACCGCCACCTTCACGGCGTTCCGCGTGCGCTGACCGCCCGGGCCCGCCGGCCGGTGTGTGCCCACCGGGCACGACAGCGTCACCGGTGCGTCCGTCCCCCGGCGCGTCCGCCCTCGCCGCGCGTCCGCCGACCCCGTACGTCCAACCAGCCCGCACGTCGCACGCTTGGAGGAGTCGCCATGCCGTACCCGTGGAGCAAGCGCTTGCCGGGACGGGCCCTGGCCGCGGTCACCGCCCTGGTGGCCGCCCTGGGCCTCGCCGCGGTGAGTCCCGCCGGGGCCACCGGAGGCGCCGAAGCCGCCGGAGGCGCAGGTACCGCCGGTACCGCCCGGGCCGCCGGGGCCGTCGGGGCCGTTCCCGACGCCGGACCGCCGCGCACCGCCCACCCGTCCGGCCCACGCTGGGCGGAGCAGCCCCACGGCTTCGCCTCCCTCGCCGGTGGGACCACCGGCGGCCGGGGCGGCAAGGTCGTCACCGTCCGCACCCAGGCGGAGCTGGCGGCGTACGCGTCCGCCGCCGAGCCCTACGTCATCCGGGTCGCGGGCTCCATCGCCGTCGAGCCCTTCGGGTCCTCGATCACCGTCGCCTCAGACAAGACCGTCATCGGCGTCGGCACCAGCGGCGAGATCGTCCACGGCGAGCTCCAGCTCAAGCCCGGCACGCACAACGTCATCATCCGCAACCTCACCCTCCGCGACTCCTACGTCGAGGGCGACTGGGACGGCAAGACCAACGACTTCGACGGCATCCAGATGGACTCCGTGCACCACGTCTGGATCGACCACAACCGCTTCACGCGCATGGGCGACGGGCTGCTCGACGTCCGCAAGGACAGCCAGTACGTCACCGTCTCCCACAACCGCTTCGACGACCACAACAAGGCCTTCGGCATCGGCTGGACCGACAACGTCACCACCCAGATCACCATCGACCACAACTGGTTCAGCGGCACCAAGCAGCGCAACCCCTCGGCCGACAACTGCGCCTACGCCCACCTCTACAACAACTACCTCTCCGCCCAGGTCGCGGACGGCGACCCCGTCTGGTCCTACGGGAACTGGGCGCGCGGCCGGACCCGGATGGTCATCGAGAACAGCTACTACGACGGGGTCCAGCACCCCCACCAGGCCGACGCCACCGCCGAACTGGTGGAGCGCGGCTCCATCCTGAAGGGCAGCACCGGCCGGCGCGACGAGTGGGGAACCGCCTTCGACCCGCGCGCCTTCTACTCCTACCGGCTCGACCCGGCCGCCGCCGTGCCCGCACTGGTGACGCGCTTCTCCGGGCCGCAGAAGGACCTCGGCACCGACACCGTGCTCGACGTGCCCGCCGCCCATCCCACCGTCCAGGCCGCCGTGGACGCCGTCCCGGCCGGCAACGACGGGGCGGTCACGATCCGGATCGCGCCCGGGACGTACCGGGAGAAGGTCCGCGTCCCCGCCGACAAGCCGAGGATCACGCTCCAGGGCACGGGCCGGAACCGGGCCGACACCGTGATCGTGTACGACACGCCGAACGAGTACGGGGGCTCGTCCGCCAGCGCCACCGTCCTGATCGCCGCCTCCGACGTCACCGCCCGCAACCTCACCTTCGTCAACGACTTCGACGAGGCGGCGGTGGAGCTGAAGGGCGAACAGGCCCTCGCGATGAAGACCACCGGCGACCGGATCGTCTTCGAGAACACCGCTTTCAAGGGCAACCAGGACACCCTGATGACCGACAGCCCCCGCCTCGACGCCATCAGCAGGGTCTACGTCCGCGACGCGTACATCGAGGGCGACGTCGACTTCGTCTACGGCCGGGCGACCACCGTCATCGAACGGTCGCTGATCCGGGCGCTGGACCGCGGCTCCGCCACGAACAACGGGTACGTCACCGCCGCCAGCACCTGGAAGGACAACCCGTACGGCTTCCTCATCACCCGCTCCCGCATCGTCAGCGACGCCCCGGCCGGCACCTACCACCTCGGCCGGCCCTGGCACCCGGGCGGCAACCCGGACGCCGTCGGCCAGGTGCTGATCCGGGAGACGGAGCTGCCCGCGGCCGTCAAGTCCTCGCCGTGGACCGACATGGGCGGCTACTCGTGGCGGGACGCCCGCTTCAGCGAGTACCGCAACCACGGTCCGGGCGCCGCCGTCACCGCCGACCGCCCGCAGATGTCCGCCGAGCGGGCCGCGGACCACGAGGTCGCCGACTACCTCGCCGGCCACGACGGCTGGGCGCCGTACCGCCGGCACCTCCCGTAGCGCCGGGCCCGCCCGGGCGACCCCGGACCGCGACACCCGTGCCCCGGCCACCCGGGCCGGGACACCCCGTGCCCCGGCCACCCGGGCCGGGACACCCCGTGCCCCGGCCACCCCGGACCGGGACACACCAGGCCCCCGGCACCCACCCGGGCCCGGCGACCCCGTACCGCGGGACCCGGACCGAGCAAGCAGACCCAGCCCCCAGACCCAGCACCCAGCACTCAGAGAGAAGAGCCGACCATGACCAACTCCCGGAGCTCCAGAGGACGCGCGGCCACGGCCGTCGCCCTGACCGCCGTGCTCGCGCTCACCGCCACCGGCTGCGGTGACGACGGCACCGGCGGCAGCGGGAGCGAGGGCTCGGGCAAGGGCACCATCACCTTCTGGGACAACAACGGCGGCGTGCGGACCGCCGTCTGGCAGGAGATCATCAAGGACTTCGAGGCGAAGCACCCCGACATCGACGTGCGGTACGTGCCCATCCCCAGCGAGGACGTCCAGTCCAAGTACGACACCGCCATCGCGGGCGGCGGCCTGCCGGACGTCGGCGGCGTCGGCGCCGCCTACCTGGCCAACATGGTCGCCCAGAACGCCCTCGAACCGGTCGGCGAGCGCATCGAGGGGTCCTCCCTCAAGGGCAAGCTCGTCCCCACCATGGTCGAGTCGGTCAAGTCCGCCGGCGGCCGCGGTGACGAGATGTACTCGGTGCCGACCTCCGCCAGCAACGGCGTCCTCTACTACCGCACCGACCTGTTCAAGGCGGCCGGACTGGCCGCGCCCACCACCTGGGACGCGTTCTACACCGCTGCCGCCCGGCTCACCGACGCCCGGAAGAACAAGTTCGGCTACACCATCCGCGGCGGCTCCGGCTCCATCGCCCAGGCCCTGGACGCCATGTACGGCCAGTCCGGCATCACCGAGTTCTGGAAGGGCGACCGGACGACCGTCAACGACCCGAAGAACGTCGCCGCCCTGAAGAAGTACGTCGCCCTCTACAAGAAGGCCACGCCCGAGGCGGACGTCAACAACGACTTCAAGAAGATGAACGCCCAGTTCGACTCGGGCTCCATCGCCATGATGAACCACAACCTCGGCTCCTACACGGACCACGTCGAGGCCCTCGGCACGGACAAGTTCGCGGGCATACCCAACCCGGTCGGGCCGGACGGCGTCCGCGTCCAGGTCTCCAACCCGGTCGACGGCCTCGGCCTCTTCCGCGCCGGCAAGAACAAGGCCGCCGCCTGGAAGTTCATCGAGTTCGCCGCCTCCCACGCCTCCAACAGCAAGTGGAACCGGTCGGCCGGCGCCATCCCCGCCAACACCGAGGCCGCCGGCGACGCGTGGCTGAACGAGGCCCAGGCCACCAAGCTCGGCGCGACCGCCCTCACCGACGGCTCCACCAAGATCGTGCAGCTGCCGTACTACCTGCCCGACTGGAACAAGATCAGCAAGTCGGAGAACGAGCCCAACTTCCAGCGGGTCCTGCTCGGCGCGATGACCGCCGAGAAGTTCCTCGACACCCTCGCCGAGCAGCTCGACGCGGCCCAGGCCGAGTGGAACGAGCAGCTCAAGAAGGGCTGACGCCCCGAGAACCGGCCGGCGGCGGTCCGGGTCGCGCCCCGCCGCCGGCCCCCCTCCCCACCCTCCGTACGAGAGCGAGCCACGACGACGTGTCCCTCAGCCGCAGACAGACCGTGACGGCCCTCGCCGCCGTCCTCCCCGCCGCCACGGCGCTCACCGCCCACCCGGCGGCGGCCGCCGCCCGTCCACCCGCCGGCCCCCGGACCCTGTACATCGCGGGGGACTCGACGGCCGCCCGGAAGTACGCCGACGCCGCCCCCGAGACCGGCTGGGGCATGGCCCTGCCCTTCTTCCTCGGCCCGCACCTGCGGGTCGCCAACCACGCGGTCAACGGCCGCAGTTCACGCAGCTTCCTCGACGAGGGCCGGCTCGCCCCGATCCTCGCCGCCCTGCGCCCCGGCGACCTGCTCCTGATCCAGTTCGGCCACAACGACCAGAAGACCGAGGACCCCACCCGCCACACCGAACCCTGGACCAGCTACCGGGAACACCTCCTCCGGTACGTCACCGGCGCCCGGGCCCGCGGCGCGCGGCCCGTCCTCCTCACCTCGGTGGAGCGGCGCAGGTTCGCCACCGGGGGCGGGGCGGTCCCCACCCACGGCGAGTACCCGGCGGCCATGCGCGCCCTCGCGGCCGACCACGGCGTGGACCTGGTCGACGTCCAGGCGGCGTCACTCGCCCTGTGGGGGCGGCTGGGCCCCGAGGCGTCCAAGGAGCACTTCCTGTGGCTGGCCCCGGGGGAGTCGCCGAACCACCCCGACGGCAAGCAGGACAACACCCATTTCCGGCCGCGCGGGGCGATCGAGGTCGCCCGCATGGTGGCCGCCGGTCTGTGCCGCACCCGTGTGCTCCGCCCCGGGGACACGCGCCGCCTCGACGCGGACGTCCCGCCCGGCCGCATCACCTGGCCCCCCGCCTGACCCGTCCCGCCGGGCCTTCTCCGCCTCCCCGCACCCGCTCGGGGCCTCCCGGGACTTCCGTCCCTGGACTCCCTCGGCCCCCGTGCCACCCGCCCTCCCCACCCCTTTCATCCCCCCGTTCCCCGTTCCCCAGGAGCCGCAATGCGCATCCCCGCACGCCGCGTCCGGGCCCTCGGCAGGGCCGCGGCGCTGGCCGGCTGCACCACGCTGGCACTCGCCCTCACCGCCCCCGCCCCGGCGACCGCCCTCGGTACGGGCGGCGGCCACGACCCCGCCCGCCGCACCCTGCCCGCCGGTGACGGCTGGGCCTCCGCCGACGGCGGCACCACCGGCGGCGCCGCAGCCGACGCCGCACACGTGTACACCGTCACCACCTGGGAGGAGTTCCGGGCCGCGCTCGCCGCCGGTGGCGACGCCCCGAGGATCGTCCGGGTCGTCGGCACGCTCGACGCCACGGCGGACGGCTGCGGGGCCTTCGAGGCACCCGGCTACGACTTCGACCGGTACCTAGCCGACTACGACCCCGCCGTCTGGGGCCGTGACAAGGAGGTCAGCGGCCCCCAGGAGGAGCTGCGCGCGGCCTCCGCCAAGAACCAGGACCGGGCGATCAAGGCGTTCGTCCCCTCCCGCACCACCATCATCGGCGTCGGCCGGAACGCCGGGATCGTCGGCGGCAGCCTGCAGATCAAGGACGCCGACGACGTCATCGTCCGCAACCTCACCCTGGAGAGCCCCCTCGACTGCTTCCCCCAGTGGGACCCGACCGACGGGCCGACGGGGGCCTGGAACTCGGAGTACGACGCGATGGTCGTGTACGGCTCCACGCACGTGTGGATCGACCACAACACGTTCACCGACGGCCGTCACCCGGACAGCTCGCTGCCCCGCCACTACGGCGAGCTCTACCAGCGCCACGACGGGCTGCTCGACATCGTCCGCGGCGCCGACCTGGTCACGGCGTCCTGGAACGTCTTCGCCGACCACGACAAGACGCTGATGATCGGCAACAGCGACGGCGCGGGCGCCACCGACCGCGGCCGGTTGCGGGTCACCCTCCACCACAACCTCTTCGACGAGGTCGTCGAACGCGCCCCGCGGGTGCGGTTCGGCAAGGTCGACGCGTACAACAACCACCACGTGGTGCCGGAGCGGGGCTACGGCTACAGCTGGGGCGTCGGCGCCGAGTCGCAGCTGGTCGCCGAGGGGAACTCGGTCCGCCTGCCGCGGGGCGTGCCGGCCGGGAGCGTCCTCAAGAAGTGGAAGGAGGCACCGGTCACGGTCGCGGGCAACGTCGTCAACGGCCGTCCCGTGGACCTGCTCGCGGTCCACAACGCGCAGTTCCCCGACGAGGCGCTGGCGTCCGGCGCCGGCTGGACGCCGACCCTGCGCACCCGCGTCGACGACCCCCGCGTCCTGCCGTGGCTGCTCACCCACCGCGCCGGCGCGGGCCGCGCGCGCTGACCCCACCGGCCGGCGGGCGGGGCCGGACCCCCTCGGGACGCGGCGTGAAACCGCCCCCCGGCCCCGCGGAACGCGGTGGTCCGGCTGCGGGCGCCACGGCTCTGCGTTACCGTGCTGATCCTTTGGACCGCCCGCCGGCGGATCGCCCCGCCGGCGGGCAGCACACGGGGAGGGGGCGTGTCCGACGTGGCACCGTCCGTGGCCGCCGAGACCGCGCTGGCCCGCGCCGTCGTGGCGCGCATCGCGCCGGAGGAACTGCCGTACTTCGAGGAGACCGCCGAGGTCCTGGTCGGCCGCGGTGGCCGGCGGGCGCGGCGGGGTCCGCAGGACGATCCGCTGGCCTTCGGGGGAGCGGCCGAACTGGTCGTCACCAGCATCGCGTGCGGAGTGGCGTTCGAGGTCGTCAAGATGATGGGCGAGAGCGTCGGGAGCGGCCTGACGGGCCGGTTCCGGCAGCTCGTCGCCCGGCGCCGCGCCCGCCGTGCCGCCCCGCCGGACGGGACGGCGCCGGACGGGACGGCCGACGGGACGCCGGATCCGGCCGGGGGACCGGTCGGACCGGCCGGCGGACCGGTCCTCCTCGGGGAGGCGCCGCTGTCCGAGGAGCGGATCGCGGAACTCGGCGCGGCCGCCCGCCGCACGGCCATCCTCCTGGGCCTGCCGCCCGACCGGTCTGACCTGCTGGCCGCCGCCGTCCGCGACCACCTGCGGACCGGCGGGCGCGGGGCATGACCTCCACCGCGGTCGGGGGACCCGCGGTCGAGGCCGTACCGCCGCCGCGCCGTCCGCCGCCCTCGGGCACGCTCCTCGCCTTCGTCCTGCTCATCTGCGCGGTCCTCGCGTCGATGACGATCCTGCACCCCGGCTACGCGGACTTCCTGGCCGGCGACCGCGACCGGGCCGGCGACCTCAACGACTGCCTGCGCGGGGTGATACGGGACTCGGGCGGGACCGGCGCCTTCCTGAAGGGCGAGCCGCAGGGCGGGTGCGACTCCGGCGACGACCGCACCTCGGCGGGCATCCTCGTCTCGTACGCGATCCTCGCCGTCGCCACCGCCGCGTACTACTGGTTCCGTTCCGGGCGCCGAGCCCGCAGGCGCGGCGTGCGGCCCCTGAACGCCGAGCGCTTCCCCGCCCTGCACGCCGAGGTCGACCGGCTGGTCTCCGGTGTCGAACGGGCCCGCGGCGTCACCGTCCTCGTCGACCTCCTCGACTCCGGCGTCAACGGCGTCACCTTCGGCCGCGTCGGCCGCCGCCACGTCGTCCTCAGCCGCGGACTGATCCGGCTCCACGAGGGGACCGAGGAGGACCGGGCGGCCTTCCGCGCCGTCGTCCTCCACGAACTGGCCCACCTGCGCAACCGCGACGTCGACATCACCATGGTCACGCTCGCCCTGCTGCGCTGCTTCACGGTGCTCGTCCTCGCGCCCCGGATGCTCGGCGACCTGCTCGCCCTGGTCTTCGTGGCCGACGGGACCCGCTTCTTCGCCGCGACCCTCCTCGACGCCCTGGTCCTCGCCGGGGTCGTGCTCGCCGCCCGCTCCGTCGTCCTGCGCACCAGGGAGTTCCAGGCGGACGCGCGGGTGGTGGAGTGGCTGGGCGATCCGGCGCCGCTGCTGCGCGCCTTCGCCCTGGCCGGGTCGGGACCGGTGGCGGCCCGGCGCCGCAGACCGTGGAGGGGCCGGTGGGGCCGGCTCACCCGGACCCACCCCTCCTTCGCCGAGCGTGCCGCCTGCCTGGCGGACCGGGCTCAGCTGATGCACCAGGGGTTCGGGTTCGCCTTCGTCGTCGGGTTCTGCCTCCCCGCGGCGTGGGACCCGGTCGCCTCCGCCACCGCCCAGATCCGCGCGGGCGGCGGGATCCGGGGGTGGTGGCCCACGGAGCTCATCACGCTCCTGATCGCCCTGGTCCTCTTCCTGACGGTGGTGCGCGCCGCCCTCCACCGGCTGGGCGAACCGGCCTCGGCACCCTCCCGGACCCCCTTCCGGGCCGGGATCGCCGTGGGCGTCGTCGCCGGGTACGCCGTCGCGCCCAGCACCGTCGTCGACCACCTCATGCTGCCCGGACTGAGCGTCGCCGCGCAGGTGTCGGGGTGGTGCGCGGTCGCCCTCCTGTGCCTGCTCCTCACCGTCTGGTGCCAGTTCCTGGCGGACTGCTGGGCCCGCCCGCTGGACCACGCGCGCCGTCCCCGCGCCCGGGCCGCGGCGCTGGGGCTGGTGGTGGCCGTCGCCGTCGCCGGCAACGCCTCCGCCGTCTTCGCACTGCCGTGGCAGATCGCGATGGGCCGTTTCCTGGACGAGCGGCTGGCCGCCCTCCCCGAGCCCCTCCACGCGGCGGTGTGGACGCAGTACGTCGTGGCGACGAAGCTCATGCACCCCGGCTGGCTCGTCGGCGCCGCCGTGGTCCTGCTCGGCGTCCCCCTCGCGGGCATCCTGCGCGACCGCCGTCTCGCCCGGTACATGGTCCCCGCGGTGCCGCCCGTCCCGCCGCCCCGGCGCAGCCGCGCGGCCGTCCTCGGCGTCGCGGCCCTGGCGACCGCCTGCTTCCCGCCCCTGCAGACCTGGTGGGCGCACCAGCGCCAGGTGGAGTTCCTGGCCCACCCCGCGGTCCTCGCCCCGCTGACCCTCCTGGTGGCGGTGGGCACGGTGACCGGCGGGCTGGCCCGGTCCCGCCGCCCGGCGTGGGCCGCGGGCAGCGTCCTGGCGTGCGGACTGCTGCTGGCCGTGCCCCTGGTGCTGTTCACCGGCGAGCCGGGCCTGCTGCGCCTGTGGAGCGTGCTCGTGGGGACGGGAGTGGAGGGCGCGCTCCTCGGCACCCTGGCCACCGCGCTCCTGTCCCGCCCCGGCCGCGCCGCGGCGCCGCGCCCGCCCGGGTGACCCACCGGGCCGGTGCCGGGAACCCCCGGCCGGGTGCCTGTCACCCACCTTTCGGTGCCTGTCACCCGCCCTTCCGGTGCCCGTGACTCAACCGACCGGCGCCCGCTCCGGGCGGTGCTCGCGCCGCAGCGCCGCCCAGGTCGCGGCCGCACCCGCGGCCTCCCACAGGCCGACGCCGAGGAACCCGGCCGGGGCGCGGCCCGTGACGACGGCGACCGTGAACACCGCGCAGGTCAGCAGCCGGAAGGGCACCGTCCAGCCGAAGAACGCCCGCCAGTCCGCGAGCGCCGCCAGCACGTAGTACACGCCCATGTTCACCGCCGCCATCGACGACGCCGTCAGGAACACCAGGGTGTGGTCGCCCGCCGCCCGCGCACCGTCCGGTACGGGCTCGAAGCCCATGACGGTCAGCAGCACGTCCGGTGCGGCGAGCCCCACCGCGCCCAGCGAGGTGGCCAGCAGCCCGAAGACGGCCATGGTCCAGCCGGACAACGAGCGGGGGCGGGACGACAGACGGCGGCGCACGGGGTCCTCCAGGCGGGGGAGCGGGGCGGTGTCGAAGCTGCAAGCCCCTTGCTTACCACCCGCCCCTCACGTCACTTCAGCGCGGCCTCCATCATGGCGCGGGCGACGGGCGCCGCCAGGCCGTTGCCGCTCACTTCCGCGCGGGCGGCGGCGGAGTCCTCCACGAAGACCGCGACGGCCACCTCCTCGCCGCTGTCGTCGTCCTTCGCGTACGAGGTGAACCAGGCGTACGGCTTCCCGCTGTTGTCCACACCGCGCTGCGCCGTGCCGGTCTTCCCGCCGACCTCGGCGCCGTCCAGCCGGGCGTTGCCGCCCGTGCCCTCCTCGACCACCGTCACCATCGCGGAGCGCAACTGCCGGGCGGTGGACGGCGACACGATCCGCCGCCCGTCCCCGTCCGGGTACGCCCGCAGCCGCTCGCCGTCCGCGTCGACGACCTGCGACACCATGTGCGGCGCGGCCAGCACCCCGTCGTTGGCGATGGCCGCCGACACCATGGCCATCTGCAGCGGCGTGGCCGTCACGTCGAACTGGCCGATGCCGGACAGCGCCGTCTGCGCCGCGTCCATCCCCGACGGGTACACGCTGGGGTACGCCCGCACCGGCACGTCCTGCGCCGCGTCGTTGAAGCCGAACTTCTCCGCCACGGCCCTGACCTCGTCCTGCCCCAGGTCGACGGCCATCTTGCCGAAGACGTTGTTGCACGAGTAGCGCAGGGCGGTGCGGATCGAGGCGTCCTCGCAGGGCGCGGAGGGGTTCTCGTTCACCAGGTCGCGCGTCGACTGCGGCAGCCGGTACGGGTTCGGGCTGTCCGTCGGCTCGTCGACCGACCCGTACAGCCCCTTCTCCAGGGCCGCCGCCGCGACGACCAGCTTGAACGTCGAGCCGGGGGCGACGGGGTGGCGGATCGCCCGGTTCGTCAGCGGCTTGTCGGGGTCGGTCTCGAGCCGCTTCCACGCGTCCCCGCCGTCCGACCCGGCGATCGTCGACGGGTCGTAGGACGGCGTGCTGACCATGCCGAGGATCCGGCCCGTCCCCGGGTCGATCGCCACGGCGGCGCCCTTCTTGCCGTCGAGCGCCGCGAAGCCGGCCTTCTGCACGGCCGGGTCGATCGTCGTCAGCACGTCGCCCGGTTCCCGCCGGCCGCCGGTGAGCGCGTCGAGGGGGTTCCCCAGCCGTGGGTCGCTCCCGTCGAGCACCCCGGAGAAGACGCCCTCCAGCTGCGTCGCCCCGTACACCTGCGAACCGAACCCGGTGACCGCCGCGTACAGCTCGCCGTCGGTGTACGTCCGCCGGTACGCGAGGTCGCCGCGCTCCGTGCGGGCCGAGCCGGTGACCGCCGTCCCGCCCACGACGATGTCGCCGAGCGGCTGCGCGTACCGCGCGATGACGTGCCGCCGGTTCTTGTCGTTGTCCGCCAGGGCCTTCGCTTCGTACGCCTGCACCCAGGTCGCCCGCAGCAGCAGGGCGAACACCAGCAGCAGGGAGAAGACGGCCGCTCTTCTGATCGTCTTGTTCATCCCCTCGTCCGACGAACGGCGCCGGGCGGGATGTTCCCCGCCGTCCGTTCTCTCAGGGAATCCTCATGCCGGGCAGGGGGTTCCGGAGCGCGGGGCCGCCGTCACCCGGGCGTGACGAAGCCCGCCTCGTACGCCGCGATCACCGCCTGCGTCCGGTCCCGCGCGCCGGTCTTCGCCAGCACCGACGCCACGTGCGTCTTCACCGTGGCCGGCCCGACGCCGAGGCGCCCGGCGACCTCCGCGTTGGTCAGGCCCCGCGCGACCAGCCGCAGGACGTCGGCCTCCCGGTCGGTCAGCCGCGCCACCCAGGGGGCGCTCGCCGCCGGGACCCCGGGCCGCCCGTACCGCTCGGCGAGCCCGCGCACCGCCGCCGGGTACAGCAGCGAGTCCCCGCGCGCCACCACCCGAACCGCCGCGACCAGTTCCTCGGCCGCGGCCCGCTTCAGCAGGAACCCGGCGGCTCCGGCGCGCAGCGCGTCGTACACGTAGGCGTCGTTCTCGAACGTCGTCACCACCAGGATCCGCGGCGGCCGCGGCATCGTCGCGAGCAGGTGCTCGGTGGCGCGGATCCCGTCGACCTCCGGCATGCGCACGTCCATCAGCACGACGTCCGGCTCCACTTCGCGCACCACGGACACCGCCTCGGCGCCGGTGGCGGCCTCGCCGACGACCTCCAGCCCCTCCTCGGCGGAGAGGATGACGCGCAGCGCCGTGCGGACCATCCGCTCGTCGTCGGCGAGCACGATCCGGGTCACCGCCGGCCCCCCGCCAGGGGCAGCCGCACGCTCAGCCGCCACACCGTCCCGTCCCGCGCCGGGCCGCAGACCGCGCTGCCCCCGAGCAGCGCGGCCCGTTCGGCGACGCCGCGCAGTCCGCGGCCGCCGCCCGGCCGGACGACCGGCGCTCGGCCGGTCAAAGGGTTCTCCATGGTGACCTCCAGTTCCCCGTCGGCCGCGCGCAGCCGCAGCGCGACCGGTGCGGCCCCTCCGTGGCGCAGCGCGTTGCTGAGCCCTTCCTGCACGATCCGGTACGCCTCCCGGGAGACCCGCTCCGGGAGCGGCCCCGCCGGTCCGGCGGCCGGGTCGCGGACCACGGGCAGCCCGCTGTGGGCGAGCAGCGCGTCCAGCGCCTCCAGCCCGGGTCCCGCGGCGGCCCCGTCGGCGGCCGCGTCCGCGTCGGGGTCGTCCCGGCGCAGCAGCCCGAGCACCGCGTCGAGTTCGGCGACGGTGCGCCGGGTGGTCTCCTCGATGGCCGTCAGCGCCTCCCGGACGAACACGAGGTCGGGTTCCGGCGCGTCGACGACCCGTCGGGCGGCCCCCGCTTGGAGGGTGACCGCGCTCAGCGCGTGGCCCACCGAGTCGTGGAGCTCGCGGGCGAGCCGGTTGCGCACGGCCAGTTCGGCGGCGCGGCGCTCGGCCGCCGCCAGCCGGTCGGCGGGCGTCGGGCCGAGCAGGACCGGGGCCTGCCGCGCCAGCAGCGCCCCGGCGCCCGCGGAGGCCACGGCCAGACCCATCAGCATCAGCAGTCCCGCCGGCACCCCGAGGACCACCCACCACGGGTCGTCGAGGCCCCAGAGCGCAGCCGCCGCCGAGGCGCGCAGCTCCGCCGAGAACGGCAGTGCCATCGTGACCAGCGCGAACGGCGGAAGCGCCAGCGACGCCCCGGCGACCAGCCCGCCGAGCGCGACGTGCAGCGTGAACCAGCAGGCGGTGCGCGCCCGCGCCGTGCGGGAGGCGGCCGGCCCGTCGGCGTACCGCTCCGCCGGCACCCCGCACAGCGCGCGGGCCGCCGCCACGGACAGTGGACGGGCGAGCGGGAAGAACGCCGTGACGGCGGCCGGCGGCAGCGCCAGCGCGTACGCCGCGAACTGTGCCGCGACCGAGCCGCCGAAGGGGCCGCCCGTCTCCGTGAACGGCGACAGCACGACGGAGGCGAGCAGCCAGTACGGCATCAACAGCGCCCCGCCCAGCACCAGGTGGACCCAGCGCCGCCGCGCCCGCCGCCCCCACAGCGCGGCTCCCGCCCGCCGCACCCGGGCCCCGGCTCCCGCCCGCCGCGGGACCTCGCCGTCGCTCACCCCGCCCGCCTGCGCAGGAACACCGCCAGGCAGCCCGCCAGTACCGTCCCCGTGATCATCTCGTCAGCGTAGGCGAGGACCTGGAGCAGCGGGGGCTCGTCCGCCGGAGCGGCTCCCGGCACGAGGGAGGCGAGGAACAGCCAGCCGCCCCAGCAGCCGACGGCCGCCGAACCCGCCCAGCCGACCGCCAGCGGCAGCCGTACCGGCAGGCGGGGGCCGCGCCGGAACACCAGCGCCACGACGCCCGTCGCAGCGGCGAGCGCGTAGAGGCCGCGCAGCGCCTCCAGGGCGTGGAAGCCCGGCGGGGGCGCGGCGTGCAGGTCCGCGGCCAGGTCGGTGCCGACGCCGCAGGCCCAGGCCAGGTGGAGCGCGGCGGCGGGCAGCAGGAGCAGGGAGGCGACGACGACGGCGGCACGCGGCGCGCGGCCGGTCACGGCGGGGGAGAGGTCCCACACCGTGCCGCGCCACACGTGGCCCCACCGGCCCCGCGCGTACCGGAAGGCCAGCGCCGCCAGCGCGAGGGCCTGCACGATGAAGCCGCTGTACACGACGGTGAAGACCCACCCGTCCAGGAACTCCCCCGAGGCGCCCTCCCCGAGCGCGGGCCCACCGGCGGCCGCCGCCAGCGTCTGCACGGGATAGCCGACCACGATGGGCAGGAGCAGCCCCGTGGCCGCCCACAGCGGCGGCACCAGGAGCCACGCGGGTACCCGCGTGCCCCAGCGCTGCGTGAGCAGCAGGGCCAGCACGATGACGGCGGTGTCCATCAGCACGGTGGCGGCGTTGGCCGCGGCGGCCAGCCCGGGCCGCTCCAGCAGCAGGCTGCCGTCGGGGATGCCGACGCGGCTCCCGGACAGCCAGGCGACCTTGAGGGCCAGGTAGGGCAGACAGGCGCCGATCGCGACGGCGCGGACGGCGCGGGTGACCGGGCCGGGGCGGGTGCCGGACCGGGGTTCCGCGCGGGTGGGCGCCGGTCCGGCGGTGAACGGGGTCGTCGTCATGCCTCCACGCTCCCGTCCGGCCGCCGCCGGTACCTCCTGCCCGCCGACGATCCGCCTCCGCCGCGCGGCGGAGGCACGCCGGCCGCGGGTCGTACACCCGCGGGCACGCGCCCGCGGCCGGTGGCCGCACGCTTCGTCCGCCCGCAGCCGCACGCCCCCGCGGCCTCCGGTGGCCCCGCACGCCCCCGCGGCCTCCGGTGGTCCCGTACGTCTCCCGGGGCCGCAAGGCGTCACGTACCCCGTGCGCGTCCCGGCCGTACCGTACGGGCCCGCCGCGCCCGGCCGACACGGGCTCACGCGCCCCGGCCGTGCCGGCCCGCCGCACGACCGGCCGACACGGGCTCACGCGGGCAGGACGAGCACCACCTCGTCGGTCTCCTCTCCCCGCCCGTGCGCCCAGTCCCGGTCGTGTCCGGTGACCGTGAACCCGCACCTGCGCAGGACCCGGAGGGACGCCGCGTTGTCGGCGGCGGCGCGCGCGTGGAGCGGTCGCTCCGGGACGAGGTCCAGCAGCGCGCGCAGGGCCGCGGTGGCCACGCCGCGACCCCAGTGCGCGCGGTCGATCCAGTACGTCACCTGCCGGTCACCGGGCTCCCCGTACACGGCGACGTGGCCCACGGGCGCGCCGTCCGCCAGCACCGTGCGGTGGACGTTCCCGCCCGCGAGGACGCGGGCCCAGTGCGCGTCGAACGCGGCCCGGTCGTCGGGGTCCGCGGTGGTGAAGGCCGCCACCCGGCGCGCCTCCGGGTCCCGCATCATGGCGAAGAACACGTCGAGGTCCCCGGGGAGGACCGGCCGCAGCGACACGGCGACGGACCCGGTCACCGGCTCCCCTCCCACCGGCTCCCCGGCCACGCGCTCCCCGGTCGTCGGTTCGCCGGTCATCAGAGCCTCCGGGTGGCGAGCGTGAGCCGGTCGCGGGCGTCGAAGAGCGCGTCCTTGATCATCTGCTCGTGGGCGGCGGTGAGCCGCGCGACCGGCACCGAGCAGCTGATCGCGTCGCGGGCGGGGGTCCGGTACGGGATGGCGATGCCGAAGCAGCGCAGCCCGAGGGTGTTCTCCTCGCGGTCGACGGCGTACCCCTGCTCGCGGACGGCGTGCAGTTCCTCGATGAGCCGTTCCCGGTCGGTGATCGTGTGCTCGGTGAGGGCGGGCAGCGTCTCCGGCAGCAGCTTGCGCACCTGCTCGTCGGTGTACGTGGCGAGCAGCGCCTTGCCGAGGGAGGTGGAGTGGGCGGGCAGGCGCCGGCCGACGCGGGTGAAGGGACGCAGGTAGTGCTGGGACTGGCGGGTCGCCAGGTAGACGACGTTGGTGCCGTCGAGGCGGGCGAGGTGGATGGTCTCGGTGGTGTCGTCGGAGAGCCGGTCCAGGGTCGGGCGGGCGGCCGTGACGACCTCGTCGCCGTCGATGTAGGACGTGCCGACGAGCAGGGCGCGCACGCCGATGCCGTACCGGGTGCCCGTCGCGTCCGTCTCCACCCAGCCCAGCTCGACCAGCGTGCGCAGGAGCATGTACAGGCTCGACTTCGGGTAGCCGACCGCTTCCTGGACCGCGGCCAGCGAGTGCATGCCGGGGCTCCCCGCGAAGTACTCCAGCAACTCCACGGTGCGGACGGCGGATTTGACCTGCGCCCCGCCGGCTTCGGTAGCAGACATCGCCCTTGACCCCTTCAGACGCCCGTTAATAGAGTCCCAGCATATTCATCATCAGGAACGCCGTTCAGAATACCGAACACGCGATGAGCGCACAGCCGGAGAGGACGTCCGCGGTGTCTGGAACCCAAGTCTGGAGTGTCGACCCCCGAACCGGGAAGCAGCGGGAGGTGGTCGCGTCGGAGGCCACGGCCGCGGACGTCGACCGCGCCGTACGGGCCGCCCACGACGCCCGGGCGGCCCTGGCCGACCGGATCGTGCGCGCCGCGTTCCTGCGGACGGCCGCCGACCGGCTCGACGCCGCGAAGGACCGGCTCGTCGCCGCGGCCGACGCCGAGACCGCCCTCGGCGCGCCCCGCCTCACCGGTGAACTGGCCCGCAGTTGCTACCAGCTGCGCGCCTTCGCCGACATCGTGGACGAGGGCGCCTTCCTCGACGTGATCATCGACCACCCGGACGACACGGCGACGCCCCCCGTTCCCGACCTGCGCCGCTACAAGGTGCCGCTGGGCGTCGTCGCCGTCTACGCGGCCTCCAACTTCCCCTTCGCCTTCTCCGTGCCCGGCGGCGACACCGCCAGCGCCCTCGCCGCGGGTTGCCCCGTCGTCGTCAAGGCCCACCCGGACCACCCGGCCACCTCCGAGCTGGTCGCGGCCGTGCTGCGCGAGGCCGCCGCGGAGCACGACCTGCCGGAGGCGGTCGTCGGCCTCGTGCACGGCTTCGACGCCGGCGTCGAGCTGGTCCGCCACCCGCTCGTCACGGCGGCGGGCTTCACCGGTTCCGTGCGCGGCGGGCGCGCCCTGTTCGACGCGGCGGCCGCGCGACCGGTCCCGATCCCCTTCCACGGCGAGCTGGGCTCCCTCAACCCGGTCGTGGTCACCGAGGCGGCCGCGGCCGAGCGGGCCGAGGAGATCGGCACGGGCCTGGCGGGCTCCATGACGCTCGGCGTCGGCCAGTTCTGCGTCAAGCCCGGCCTGGTCCTCACCCCGGAGGGGGAGGCGGGCGACCGGCTCGTCAAGGCCCTGGGGGAGGCCGTGGCGTCGGTCGGGGAGGGCGTCCTGCTCGACGGGCGCATGCGCGACAACTTCGTCGACGGCGTCACCGAGCGCGCCGCGCTGCCGGACGTGCAGGCCCCGGTGAGCCCCGGCGCCGGCGGCGACCGCACGGTGGCGGCCGGCTTCCTCACCGTGCCCGCCGCGCGCCTCGCCGACGAAGGCCCCCACGACCTCCTCCTGGAGGAGTGCTTCGGCCCCGTCACGGTGGTCGCCCGGTACGCGACGCGCGACGAGGCCACCCGCGTCCTCTCCCGCCTCCCCGGCAACCTCACCGCCACGCTCCACGTGTCGACCGGTGAGGCGGAGGACGGCGGGGACGGCACCGCGCTGCTCACCGAGCTCACCCCGCTCGCCGGCCGGGTCGTCGTCAACGGCTGGCCCACGGGGGTCGCCGTCGCCCACGCCCAGCAGCACGGCGGGCCCTACCCGGCCACCACCTCGACCTCCACGTCCGTCGGCGGCACCGCCGTCGAACGCTGGCTCCGCCCGGTCGCCTACCAGTCCACCCCGCCCGCGCTCCTCCCCCCGGAGCTGCGCGACGACAACCCCCTCGGCCTGCCGCGCCGGGTCGACGGCCGCCTGGAGCGCTGACCCGGGGGCGGACCGCGCCGCGCGCCCGGTCGGGGGCGCGCGGCGCCGCGGCGGGCACGGCGCGGGCGGGTCCACGGGCGCCGGCCGGGCGTGCCGGGGCGGGCGGGTGACGTCCCGCAGCACCCCGGCCCCTGCCCTGCCCGGCGCGCCCTGCCCGCCGCTCAGGAGGAGGCACTCCTGCGCGTCGCCCAGGAACGGCCGGCGAACCCGTCCCGCCCCTCGTCCCCGACCCCGGCGGGGCGCGTGGCGGCATGAGGGGGCATGATCGCCCCATGCCCCATCTCGGACTGGTGACCGTGGTCGTCCGCGACTACGACGAAGCGATCGCCCACTACAGGGACGCCCTCGGCTTCGAGCTGCGGGAGGACACCCCGCGCGGCGACGGCGGCCGCTGGGTCGTCGTCGCCCCGCCCGGCTCGCGCGAGACGGCGCTGCTGCTCGCCCGGGCCACCACCGAGGACCAGCGGGCCCGGGTCGGCGACCAGACCGGCGGCCGGGTCGGGTGGTTCCTGACCACGGACGACTTCGACCGCGACCACGCGAGGATGACCGCCGCCGGCGTCACCTTCCTGGAGCCGCCCCGGCGCGAGCCGTACGGAACGGTCGCCGTCTTCAGCGACCTGTACGGCAACCGGTGGGACCTCATCCAGCCCGCCGCCGTGTGACGCACGCCCGGCCGAAACCCCGGCGCCCCGCCGGGAAGCCCGGAGCCCGGAACCCGGAGCCCGGCCCGACCCGGCCCACTCCGACCCGACCCCATCCGACGGGGCCCGAGCCGACTCGGCGTGACCCGGTCCGGCCCGGTGCTCAGTCGATCCGCAGCGCCAGCAGGCAGGCGTCGTCCTCGTGCGCGGCGCGGCCGTACTCCTCCGCCAGCCGGTCGACCACGCGCTGCGGCGACAGGCCACCGATCGACGCGAGGCGCTCGGCCAGGGCGTCCACCCCCTCGACGAGGTCCCGGCCCCGCCGCTCCACCACCCCGTCGGTGTAGAGGAGGAGCAGGTCCCCGTTCTGCAGTGCCAGCTCGGCGGTCTCGTAGGCGTGCTCCGGCACCACACCGAGCAGCGGGCCGCGGTGGTCCGTGGGCAGCGCGTACGTCTTCCCGCCCCGCAGCAGCAGGGGAGCGGGGTGGCCCGCGCTCGCCCAGTGCAGGACGCGGTCGGGGCCGATGTGCCCGACCACCACGGTCGCCGTCGCGGCAGCGGGGTCGACGCACACCAGCTCGTTCAGCCAGGTGGTGATGTCACCGGCGCTCGCACCCACCTGGGCGAGGCCCGCCACGGCGTACCGCTGCTGCGCCATCCGCGCCACCGCGTCCAGGCCGTGCCCCTGCGCGTCGCCCACCGCGATCAGCGCCCGTCCGTCCGGCTGCCGCCGGCACTTGTACCAGTCGCCGCCGACGGCCGCGTCGGGCTCCGCCGGCAGGTAGGCGGCCGCCGCGCTCACGCCCACCTCGGCCAGCCCCTCGGAGTACGTCGGCAGCACCGCGTCCCGCAGTACCGACGCCACGTGCCGCTCCGCCTCCGCCTGCTGCCGCAGCTCCCGCGCCTCGCTCTCCTTGGCCACCAGGCGGCGCCGGCTGCGCATCTGCGGGGTCAGGTCGCGGGCCACCATGTGCACCGCCCACGGGCGCCCGTCCGTCCCGGCCACCGGCCGGCCCAGCAGGTCCACGGTGCGCACCTCGCCGACCACGTTGAAGCGGATGCGGGTCCACGCGGGCTCCTCACCGGACAGCACCGACGCGAGGAACTCCCCGAACGCGCCCACGTCCTCGTCCAGGACCGCGTCGCACATCTCCAGCAGCGACCACGGCAGGAGCGGGTCCGCACGGAAGACGCGCTGCATGCCCTCGGACCACGACACCGCCCCCGACAGCAGGTCCCAGCGGCCCCACCCCATCGACGCCAGGTGCTGGGCGTCGATGGTCAGCAGCTCCGCCTGGCTGCGGACCGGCCGCCAGGTCATCAGCAGCCGGTCGCCGCAGGCCGCCGCGTGGTGCACGAGCTGCACCCGCTTCAGACGGCCGAACCGCTCCTCGGTGTAGTCCACGACCAGGCCGTTCAGCGCCCGGCCGGTCTCCAGCACCGAGGTCAGCGCCGGCAGCAGCCCACTGGTGACGGCGCCCGGCCGGGCCTCGAAGTACGGGCGCCCCACCTGCTGGTCGGGCGGCACCAGCCAGTCGGCGGAGCGCACGTGGTTGCCGGCGCGGATGAGGAAGTCGGTGATCGCGCCCCCCTCGTCCCGCACCGGCTCCAGCAGCGCGGCGGACGCGGGGATCGCGGGGAGCGTCGCGCACAGGCACCGCGCCGGGTCGTGCGAGGGGTCCGCGCCGGAGCAGGTGTGCGACGCGCCGTTGCCCTGTCCGCACGGGCACTGCGCCGCCGCGCCGCCGGGGCCCGCCGCCCCGGCGGCCTCGGCAGCCCGGGCGTCCGCGCGCGCCTCGTCCGCCCCGACGACGCCCCCGGCCTCTTCGGTCGCCTGCCGCACGTCGGCCCGCAGGGCCGCCGTCTCGCGTTCGATGAACGCCTTGAGGGTCACCACGTCGAAGGTGCGGGGCAGAGTCATGGCCGGGGCCTTCCCTGGGGGACGGGGACAGCCCACCACTACCGCGTTTCCCCGGACCGCCCCGGCAGACGCGCCCACCCCACCCCCCGACGTCCCCACCCGGCCGCCCCGTGACACCGCCCCGCCCCCCGGCCGCGCTCCGGCCGCCCCCGGGCCGCGCCCCGCTCGCACCCCGGTCGCGCCGGGGGAATGCGGCGCTGGTCGGGGGCGTTGGGGCGGGGGTGCGGAGGCGGCCTCCGCACTGCCTGCGTGCCCGCGCCGACGACCCTGGAGGGACGACCACACATGCGCGTCGAGATCTGGAGCGACATCGCCTGCCCCTGGTGCTACATCGGCAAGGCCCGGTTCGAGGAGGGCCTCGCGGCGTTCGCGCACCGGGACGACGTCGAGGTGGTGTACCGGTCCTTCGAACTCGATCCGGGGCGCGCCAGGGGTGACGTGGCGCCGGTCGTCGACATGCTCGCCGCCAAGTACGGCAGGACCCGCGAGGAGGCGCGGGCGATGGAGGAGCACGTCGCCTCCGTCGCCCGCGGCCAGGGGCTGGAGTACCGCGTCGAGGGGCGGGAGCACGGCGGCACCTTCGACGTCCACCGGCTGCTCCACCTCGCCAAGGCGCGCGGCCGCCAGGAGGCACTGCTCGACCTGGCCTACCGGGCCAACTTCGCCGAGGACCGGTCCGTCTACGAGACCGAGGTGCTCGTGCGGCTCGCCGTCGAGGCGGGGCTCGACGAGGACGAGGCGCGGGTCGTGCTCGCCGACGCCGCGGCCTACGCCGACGACGTGCGCGCGGACGAGCGGGAGGCGGCCGAGCTGGGGGCGACGGGTGTGCCGTTCTTCGTGCTCGACCGGCGGTACGGCGTCTCCGGTGGCCAGCCCGCCGAGGTGTTCACCCGGGCCCTGGAGCAGGCGTGGGAGGGCCGGGTCCCGCAGTCGGTCGACACCGCCTCCGGGGACGCGCCGTCCTGCGGCGCGGACGCCACCTGCGCGGTATAAGCAACCCTTTGGGCAAGGCGGCTGGAATCGGCCATTGACTTGGGGGAGGGGGTGTTCCAGGGTGGCGTCATGGAAACCCCCCTGGGAGGCGACGAGTTCGCGCCCGCGCAGACGTACCTGAACACCTCCACGTGCGGGCTGCTGCCCCGCCGCGCGGTGGAGGCGGTGAAGCGCCTGGCTGAGGAGAACGCCGCGGGTGGGCCCGGCGAGGTCGGCAGCTTCGATGCCGTGGCCGCCGCCCGGGCCGCGTTCGCCCGGCTCGCCGGGGTCGACCCGGGGCGGGTGGCGCTCGGCGCCTCCGTCTCGGCGCACGTCGGGCTCGTCGCGGCGTCGCTGCCGCCCGGGGCCGAAGTGCTCTACGCGGAGGGCGACTTCAGTTCCGTCATGACCCCCTTCGTCGTCCGCGCCGACCTGCGGACCCGCTCGGCGCCGCTGGAGGAACTGGCCGGCGCCGTGCGGGAGGGCACGCACCTCGTCGCCTTCTCCTCGGTGCAGTCCGCCGACGGCCGCGTCGCCGACATGCCCGCCATCCGCGCGGCCGCCGCCGCCCACGGCGCCCGTACGCTCCTCGACGCCTCGCAGTCGGCGGGCTGGCTGCCGCTGGACGCCGGGGCGTACGACTACACCGTCGCCGGCGCCTACAAGTACCTCGTGTGCCCGCGCGGCGCGTCCTTCCTCACCGTCACCGAGGAGGCGCAGGAGTCGCTGGTCCCGATCCACGCGGGCTGGTTCGCGGGAGAGGACCGGTACGGCAGCTGCTACGGGCCGGTCCAGCGTCTCGCCCCCGACGCGCGGCGCTTCGACGAGCCGCCGTCCTACCTCGCCTACCACGGCGCCGAACAGGCGCTGGAAGTGCTGCTGGAGGTCGGGGTGGAGGAGATCGGCCGCCACGCCACCGCGCTCGCCGCCCGGTTCCGGGAGGGTGCCGAGGCGCTCGGGTACGCCCCCGTGCCCGCCGCGTCGGTGGTCGTCGCCGTCCCGGGCCTCGGCCACCTCCGGCCCGCGCTGGCCCGCGCGGGCGTCGTCACCTCGGCCCGCGCCGGGAACCTGCGGGTGTCGTTCCACCTCTACAACACGGCCGCGGACGTGGACCGGGCCCTGGAGGCGCTGGACGCCGTGGGAGGGCCCGACGCCGTGGCGGCCGGCTGACGACCGCCACCTGCGGGGAGGGCCCGCCGGTCCCGGGCCCGCCTACCCCGCGTCCGCCGCCGGTCCCGGGGTACCGGTTTCCGCTTCCGACGAGCCCGGTGCCGACGAGCCCGTCGCCCCCGCGTCGGCCGGCGGCGCGGTCGGCTCCGGGGCCGGGCCGGCCCCGGGGGAGCCGGGCCCTTGCGAGTCGGGGCAGAACGGCGCCAGCCTGCAGAGGCCGGCCTCCACCTTGCCGAGCAGCCGCGCCAGTTCCCCCCGTTCGTCCGGGGTCAGGGCGGCGAGGCTGTGGTCCTCCAGCTCCGTCCACGCCGCCGCGACCTGCGCGTGCAGCGCGCAGCCGGCGTCCGTCGCCTCCACGAGCACCGCCCGCCGGTCCGCCGGGTCGGGGGCGCGGCGCACGTGCCCGCCCTGTTCCAGGCGCTGGAGCATCTTGGTGACCGTCGACGGGTCCAGGTCCAGCACCCGGATGAGCTCCGACTGGCGCACCGGCCCGTGGTCCCACAGGTGCATCATCACGAACTCCTGCCCCGGGTAGAGCCCCGCCGCCCGCAGGAAGCGGCCCGCCGCCACGCGGTGCAGCCGCGCCACCCGCGACAGCGTCATGCTGACCGGCCCGCCCCGCGCCGCCGACGGCGTGCCGTCCGGGCGGGCGGCGGCCGGTGCCGACCGGTGGGGGACGGACGCCGGAGGTCGGGCGGGCATGGGGGGCTCCTCGGGTGGACTCGTTCCAGTCTAGGTGGCGGCCGAAAAAATGTGGCCGACCAAGGAATGCCGTCGGGCACGTGGCGGTTCTTCTACTTGGCCGACCAACCCAAGTCTTCTGGAGCCCCTCGTGACCACTGCCTTCGACCCCGTCGACCTCGCCGGCACGCCCCTGCGCAACCGCGTCGTGATGGCCCCGATGACCCGCAACCGCGCCTCCGGCCGCGTGCCCACGGAGCTGATGGCCGAGTACTACGCGCAGCGCGCCTCCGCCGGGCTGATCATCAGTGAGGGGATCCAGCCCACCCCGGAGGGGCAGGGGTACCCGGACACCCCCGGCCTGCACTCCGCCGAGCAGATCGCCGCCTGGCGCCGGGTCACCGACGCCGTCCACGCCGCGGGCGGGCGGATCTTCGCGCAGCTCATGCACGCGGGCCGCATCGGTCACCCCTCCGTCCTCGCCGACCTGCCCGGCGACCTCCACCCCGTGGCCCCCTCCGCCGTCGCCGCCGCCGGGCAGCTCTACACGTCCGAGGGGCTCCAGGACTACCCCGAACCCCGGGAGCTGACCGGCGCGCAGGTGCGGCAGGTGATCGAGGGCTTCGCCGCCGCCGCCCGCAACGCCGTCGAGGCCGGTTTCGACGGCGTGGAGCTGCACGGCGCCAACGGCTACCTGATCCACCAGTTCCTGGCCCCGGGCACCAACCGGCGCACCGACGAGTGGGGCGGGTCGGTGGACGACCGCGTCCGGTTCGCCGTCGAGGCGGTCAAGGCCGTCGTCGCCGCCGTCGGGGCCGAGCGGACCGCGTTGCGGATCTCGCCCGGGAACCCCTTCAACGACATCGACGAGCCGGACCCGCTGCCCGCGTACACGGCGCTCGTCGCCGAGCTCGACCCGCTGGGCCTGGCCTACCTGCACGTCCTGGAGGCGTCGCCCGAGGTGCGGGACGTCACCACGCAGCTGCGCAAGCAGTACTCCGGCACCCTCGTCCTCAACCCGGCGACCGACGGCCCGACCGACCACGGGGCCCTCACGCTGGTCGAGGACGGCACCGCGGACCTCCTGTCCTTCGGCGCGCTCTTCCTGGCCAACCCGGACCTCCCCGCCCGGCTGGCCGCCGGCGGGCCGTACAACGAGCCCGACCGGGCCACCCTGTACGGCGGCGACCACCGCGGTTACACCGACTATCCGACGCTCTGACCCGCCGCGCCGGGCCCGCACGGCCTTGTCCGCGTCCCGCGCGGCCGGACCCGGCGCGCCACACGGGAGGACCCGGCGTCCGGCGTCCCGCGCGGCCGGGACCCGCTGACCGGGGAACCGTGGACGGCCGGCGCCGTACGCGGCCGGTCCCGCCCGGCACACCGCGGGGCCGGTCGCGCCCGGTCCCCGGCCGGTCCCGGCGCGGCACCCGGCCGGTCCCGCCCCCGCACGCGTCAGGGCCCGCCTCCCCGGCACTGCGGGAGGCGGGCCCTGACGACCCGTTCGTCGTCTCGGCGGCCGGCGTCGGCGGCCGGCCGCCGACGCGGGTCAGCGGACCGGTGTGAAGTCCCTCGCCCCGATGAACTCCGGCCGGCGGACGGGCGCCGCGAAGGGCTCCACCGCCGTGTTCTCCACGCTGTTGAAGACGATGAAGACGTTGCTGCGCGGATAAGGCGTGATGTTGTCGCCCGAGCCGTGCATCGCGTTGCAGTCGAACCACGTCGCCGAACCGGCCGCGCCGGTGAACAGCCGGATGCCGTGCGCGTCCGCGAACCGCGTCAGCGCCTCGTCCGACGGGGTGCCGGCGTCCTGCATCTGCAGCGACTTCTTGTAGTTGTCCTTCGGCGTCTCGCCCGCGCAGCCCAGGAACGTCCGGTGCGAGCCCGGCATGATCATCAGGGCGCCGTTGGTGTCGCGGTTCTCGGTCAGCGCGATCGACACGGAGACCGTCCGCATCCGCGGCAGCCCGTCCTCCGCGTGCCAGGTCTCGAAGTCCGAGTGCCAGTAGAAGCCCGAGGCGCCGAAGCCCGGCTTCACGTTGACCCGCGACTGGTGGACGTACACGTCCGAGCCGAGGATCTCCCGGGCCCGGCCCACCACGCGCTCGTCGCTGACCAGCCGCGCGAACACGTCGCTGATCCGGTGCACCTCGAAGACCGACCGCACGTCCTGGGACTTCGGCTCGATGATCGAGCGCTCGTCGGCGCGGACCGCAGGGTCGGCGACGAGCCGGTCGAGCTCGGCGCGGTACGTGGCGACCTCGTCCGGCGTGAGCAGCCGGTCGACCGCGAGGAAGCCGTCACGCTCGAACGACTCCAGCTCCGGCGTCAGCGGGCCCCAGACCACCGGGTCCTGCCGGGGGGTGACCACCTCGGTCGCGCCCCGGGTCGGGTACAGGTCCGGTACGCCCGCGGCGGCGGCGGACGGGACGGTGGTGGCGGTGGTGGGGTTCGGGGTGGTCGTGGTCATGGTTCAGCCCTCCTCCGTGAGCAGCGGGTAGACGCCGTTCTCGTCGTGGTCCTCCCGCCCGGTGACCGGCGGGTTGAACACGCACACGCACCGGAAGTCGGTCTTCGGGCGCAGGGTGTGCCGCTCGTGGCCGTCGAGCAGGTACATCGTGCCGGGCTCGATCCAGTGCGTCTCGCCCGTCTCGTCGTCGGTCAGCTCCGCCTCGCCCTCGACGCACAGCACGGCCTCGATGTGGTTCGCGTACCACATGGACGTCTCGGTCCCGGCGTACAGCACGGTCTCGTGGAGCGAGAAGCCGACCTTCTCCTTCGCGAGCACGATGCGCTTGGACTCCCAGGTGCCGGAGGCCGCCCGCACGTGGCGCTCGGTGTTCTCGATGTCCTTCAACGATCGGACGATCACGGTGGTGCTACTTCCTTTCGTACGGCGTACGGGGCGGGACCGCGGGGGCCGGGGCCCCCGCGGCTCCCGGGGCCCGGCGCGCTCGGGGCGCCGGGGTTCCCGTGTGGTCCCGCGGTCGCGGACTTGGCGAAGGTCAGGCGGTCTCGCGGACGGCGCGCGCCAGCGTGGTCAGCCCCTCGTCCAGTTCCTCGGGCGTGACGGTCAGCGGCGGGAGCAGCTTCACGACCTCGCTCTCGGGGCCGGACGTCTCCAGCAGCAGGCCGAGCTCGAAGGCGCGCCGGCAGATCCGCGTCGCGCGCTCCTTGTCGGCGAACTCCAGGCCCCAGACCAGGCCGCGGCCCCGGTAGTGGGCGCCGTCCGCGGAGTTCTCGTCGCAGATGGTCAGCAGCGCCTGCTCCACCTGCTCGCCCCGGGCGAGGGTCTGCTGCTCCGTGCCGCCGTCGGCCCAGTACGCGCGGAGGGCCGCCGTCGCGGTGACGAAGGCCGGGTTGTTGCCGCGGAAGGTGCCGTTGTGCTCGCCGGGACCCCACACGTCCAGCTCCGGCCGGAACAGGCAGAGCGACATCGGCAGTCCGTACCCGCTGATGGACTTCGACAGGGTGACGATGTCCGGGGTGATGCCGGCCTCCTCGAAGGAGAAGAACCCGCCGGTGCGGCCGCAGCCCATCTGGATGTCGTCGACGATCAGCAGCATGTCGCGGCGGTCGCACAGCTCCCGCAGCGCGCGCAGCCACTCGGGCCGCGCGACGTTGATGCCGCCCTCGCCCTGCACGGTCTCGACGATCACGGCGGCCGGCTGGTTGAGCCCCGAGCCGCTGTCCTGCAGCAGCCGCTCGAACCACAGGAAGTCCGGGACCCGGCCGTCGAGGTAGTTGTCGAACGGCATCGGCGTGCCGTGGACCAGCGGGATGCCGGCGCCGGCCCGCTTGAAGGCGTTGCCCGTGACGGCGAGCGAGCCGAGCGACATGCCGTGGAAGGCGTTGGTGAACGACACGATGGACTCGCGGCCCTTCACCTTCCGGGCCAGCTTCAGCGCCGACTCCACGGCGTTGGTGCCGGTCGGGCCGGGGAACATCACCTTGTACGGCAGGTCCCGGGGGCGCAGGACGAGGTCGTGGAACGTCTCCAGGAAGGCGCGCTTGGCGGTGGTCGCCATGTCCAGCCCGTGCGTGACGCCGTCCCGCTCCAGGTAGTCGATCAGCGCTCGTTTCAGCACGGGGTTGTTGTGGCCGTAGTTGAGGGAGCCCGCGCCGGCGAAGAAGTCCAGGTACGAGCGGCCGTCCTCGTCGGTGAGGCGGGCGCCCCGCGCGCGGTCGAACACGGTCGGCCAGCCGCGGCAGTAGCTGCGCACCTCCGACTCCAGGTTCTCGAAGGCGGCCATCGGGGACGCGCCGCCGTCGTAGGCGGTCGGGGCGGGGCGCGGGGTGTCGGTCGGTCGGGCGGACGGGGTGATGGTCACAGCTGGTCCCTCCTGCGGGGGTCGCGGGGCGTGGGGCGGGGGAGCGGGGGCGCGGCGGCGGTCAGACCGCCGCGGCGACCGGCCGGATGCGGTAGAGCACCTCGGGCTCGTGGCCGCCCTCCGGGAACAGCTCCCCGTCGAAGAGGACCTCCCGCTCCAGCGAGGCGCCCCGGCGCTCGGCGAACGAGGTGAAGAGCCGGTCGGACGCCGTGTTGTCGGGCGTGACGGTGGTCTCCACGGTGTGGATCCCGCGGTCGGCCAGCCGCGCCACGAGGGCGTCCAGCAGCGTGCCCGCCAGGCCCCGGCCGCGGTGGCCGTGGTCGACGGCGACCTGCCAGACGACGAGCGTCCCGGGCCGGTCGGGGCGGACGTACCCGGTCACGAAGGCGACCGGTTCGCCGTCCGTGTCGCGCGCGACGACGGACGTGGCCGCGAAGTCCCGGCACCACAGCAGGTAGCTGTACGAGGAGTTCAGGTCCAGCACCTCGGAGTCGCGGGCGATGCGCCACAGGGCGGCGCCGTCCTCCACTCGTGGGCTGTCGATGAATTCGGATCGGGCAGGTACGAGGTCTGTTGGTGCGGCGGTCATGCGGATGGAACTTACCCAGCAATTCTTTGGATTGCATGGTCGGAAGGTGTTGGGTGGCTGGCACGTCTGTGTTATCGCGCGTACGCGGGACGATCCGATGGGGCCTGTGGTTGTGGCGGATTTACCTGGATAAATTGGGTCATAACGACGCGGATGTTGAATCGATCACACCTCGGAACGACCGTGGGCCCTCCATGATTCGTTCACAGGACCGTGCGCGAATCTTGGTGTTTGACGTCTTCGGATGTGGGCAGCAGAAAGTGGGGAGCTACCCACGCGAATATCTCGGTGAAAGGCGCCGAAGTGCGTCGGAAATAAGTGCCGAATTCTTTGTTCGGAGCAATAGGGGCGCGCTCGGGGGGCGTCGGTGCCGCCGGACGCGTCCCGCCCGGCGCCGGGCCGCGCGTCCGGTTCCGCACCCTGCCCGCGCGTCGTGTTCGCACATCCGCGCCGTCCACCCGTACACATGGGGAAGAGACCGTCCCCGCCCGGTCGTTGACCGGACCGGACGGCAGGGCAGCGATCAGTGAGGGGCGGGTGGGCGCGGCGGTGGAACTGCGTCAGCTGGAGTACTTCGTGGCCGTCGCCGAAGAGCACGGCCTCGCTCGCGCCGCCGAACGGCTGCGCAGCACCGCGGAGGCGGTGGCCGGGCGGATCGGCGCGCTGGAGGGCGACCTGGGGCTGCGGCTCTTCGAACCGGCGGCCCCCGGGCACGTACGGCTCACCGCCGCCGGCGAACGCCTGCTGCCCGAGGCGCGGGCCGCGCTCGCCGCGGCGGGACGTGTGCGGGAGACGGCGGCCGGCATCGCGGGCGGGACGGACGGTCTGGTGCGCCTCGGCACCAGCCGCGCCTTCTCCGACCGCGTGTACCGGGCCCTCGGCGTCCTCGCCGAACGGCGCCCCCGGCTCCGGGTGCGGCAGGAGCGCGCCCCGCAGGACGCGCGCCTCGCCGCGGTCCGCTCCGGGACGTTCGACGCCGCGCTGGTGCGGGCCGTGCGCCGCGTCGACGGGATGGTGCTGTACCCGGTGTGGACCGAACCGCTGCTCGTCGCCCTGCCGGCGGGACACCCGCTCGCCGCACGGGACGAGCTCCACCCGGAGCAGCTGGCCCGCCTCCCGCTGCGACTGGCGCCCCGCGCGGTGAACCCGGCCTTCCACGACCTGGTCACGGGCGCCCTCCCGCAGTGGACGCCCGGGCCCCCCTTCACCACCCTGCGAGCCACCCTCGACGACCTGGCGGGCGCCGCCGAACCGTCCTGGACGGTCTTCCACCCGGTGGGGCCCCTGCCGCGCGACCGCCGGCTGGCCTTCCGCGCCCTGCGCGCGCCCCGGGTCCCGGTCTCGCTCGCCGTACGGGCGGGCGGTCTCGTCCCGGCGGTACGGGCCCTGCTGGAGGCGCTCACCGGCACCACCGACCCGCCGCCCGCGCCGTGGCCGGTGCCCGTGCCGGACCCCCGGGCGGCACCGCCCCGGCCGGCACCGCGTACACCCCGGCCGGTGACGGCACGGGCCGCCCCGGCCCGGCCCGCGTCCCCGGCCACCGCGGCCCCGACCGCCGGGGCCGCCGGCGCGTCACGGCCGCCGTGCGGCACCCCGGTCACGGCCCCCGCACCCGCGCCCCGGGCCTCCGGCGACCGGCGCGACGCCACCGCGCGGAGCGGAACCCCGGACGCGACACACGCTGCGCCGCCCCAGGGACCTGCCCCGGCCGACATGCCGGCCGCGGCGCAGGGCCCGGCCGGGGCGCAGGCCCCGCTCCCGGCTCCGGCACACGCCCCGGCCGACATGCCGGCCGCGGCTCAAGCCCCGGTCCCGGCTCCGGCGCCGATCGCGGCCTCGGCGCGGCTCCAGACCGTCATGCAGGTCCCGGGGCAGGGCCCGATCGTGGCGCAGGCCCCGGCCCCGGTGCACGCCCCGCTCCCGGCTCGGGGCGCGCTCCCGGTGCACGCCCCGGTCGCGGCCGACGCGCCGGGCCGGACCTCCTGCCCGGAGGCGGCCTGCCCCGACCTGCCCTGACAACCCCCTGCCGGGCGGGCCGTCCCTACCGCCACGCCTCCGCCGCCGCCCGCAGCGCCGCGTCCGCGTCGACCTCCCGGCCCGTCGCGGCCAGGGCGGCGCCCAGGGCCGTCAGGCACGCCCGCACGGTGCCCGGGGTGGCGGCGGGCCCGTAGTGGTTCACCCGGACCATCTCCGCGGCCAGCGCCCCGCCGCCCGCCGCCAGGGGCAGCGCGGGGACGCCACCGCCGGCGCCGGAGGCGGGCGCCGCCTCCAGCGCGGCGGCGACCAGCAGGGAGGCGTCCACCCCGGCCGGGGTGCGCAGCGTCGTCGCGACGGGGGCGGCCTCCCGCGCCTCGTGCACGTACGGCTCCAGGCCGCCCCCCAGCGCGAGCACGCCCGCGCGGGTGGCCGCCGCGGCCGACGCGTGCCGCGCGGTGAGCGCGTCCAGCCCCTCCGCGTCGATGCGGTCCAGGCACGCCTCCAGCGCCAGCATCTCCAGCTGCGCGGGCGCGTGGAGCAGCGCCCTGCGGCCGCCGTCGATCCAGCGCTCCTTCCAGTCCAGGAGGGAGAGGTACGAGCGGCGCGGCGCGGCCGGGTTCGCCGCGAACCGCTCCCACGCGCGCGGGCTGACCGACACGGCGGAGACACCCGCCGGGCCGCCCATCGCCTTCTGCGCGCCGATGACGCACAGGTCGACGCCCCACGCGTCCGGCAGCACCGGCTCCGCGCCGATCGAGGCCACCGCGTCCAGGGAGAACAGCGCGCCGTGCGCCCGGACCACCTCGCCGATCTCCGCGACCGGGTTGGTGTTGCCGGTCGCGGCTTCCGCGTGCACCAGCGACACGAAGTCGATCTCCGGGTGCCGCTCCAGCGCCCCGGCGACCTGCTCGGCGGTGGCCGCCGTGTGGAAGGGCACCTCCAGGTCCACCACCGTCGCGCCGCAGTCGCGCAGCCAGTCGCCGAAGGTCTGCCCGTACGGGCCGGTGATCACGTTGAGCGCGGTCGAACCGGGTCGCGCGCCGCTGCGGATGCACCCCTCCAGCGGCAGCAGCGCCTCGCCCTGCGTGACGACCACGTCGTGCCCGGTGCCGAGCAGCGCGGCCACGCGCCGCTCGATGGCCGCGAAACGGTCGGCGGTCAGCGGGGCCAGATCGAGGAGGGGGTGCGTCACGGGGCTCTCTTTCCTTCACGTACGGACTGCTTCGCCGAGGGTACTTGCGCCCTCGTAGAGTGCTGGGCATGAGCCTGGTGCTGCATGTGACGGGGCGGGTGCTGGCCGGCCCCGAGGACGTACGCGACGAACTGTGGGTGGTCGACGGGCGGGTGACCTACGACCGGCCGGCCGGCGCGCGGGACGTCCGCACGATCACCGGCTGGGCGCTGCCGGGGCTGGTCGACGCGCACTGTCACGTCGGTCTCGACGCCCACGGGCCCGTCGACGCGGCGACCAGCGAGCGGCAGGCCCTCACCGACCGGGACGCGGGCACGCTCCTCATCCGCGACGCCGGTTCGGCCGCCGACACCCGGTGGATCGACGACCGCGGCGACCTGCCGAAGATCATCCGCGCGGGCCGCCACATCGCCCGCACCAAGCGCTACATCCGCAACTACGCGCACGAGATCGAGCCCGCCGACCTCGTCGCCTACGTCGCCCGCGAGGCGCGCCGCGGCGACGGCTGGGTGAAGCTCGTCGGCGACTGGATCGACCGCGACGCCGGCGACCTCACCGCCTGCTGGCCGCGTGCCGAGGTCGAGGCGGCGATCGCCGAGGCCCACCGGCTGGGCGCCCGCGTGACGGCGCACTGCTTCGCCGAGGAGTCGCTGCGCGACCTGGTGGAGGCGGGCATCGACTGCGTGGAGCACGCCACGGGCCTGACCGAGGAGACGATCCCGCTCTTCGCCGAGCGCGGCGTCGCGATCGTGCCGACGCTCGTCAACATCGCGACGTTCCCGCGGCTGGCCGCCGGGGGAGAGGGCAAGTTCCCGCGCTGGGCGGACCACATGCGCAGGCTGCACGCGCGCCGGTACGACACGGTCCGCGCCGCGTACGACGCCGGCATCCCCGTGTTCGTCGGCACCGACGCGGGCGGCTCGCTGGCGCACGGGCTGGTGGCGGCCGAGGTCGCCGAGCTGGTCACCGCCGGCATCCCGCCGCTCGACGCGCTGTCGGCGACGACCTGGGGCGCCCGCGCCTGGCTGGGACGCCCCGGCCTGGAGGAGGGCGCCCCGGCGGACCTCGTCGTCTACGACGCGGACCCGCGCACCGACGTCCGGACGCTGGCGGCGCCCCGCCGGATCGTCCTCGACGGCCGCGTCGTGGGCTGACGCCGGGCGGCGGTCAGCGGGTGAGGAACGCCAACCGGGCCCGCTTCTCCACGAGGTGGACCTCCGGGAGCACGATCTCCGGGAGGACCACCTCGGGGCCGAGCTCGAAGCCGCCGCGGACCAGCAACGCGACGGCCTTGTCGTTCGCCGCGTCCGGCTCGGCGACGATCCGCGTGCGGCCGCCGCTCAGCGCGAAGTCCGTCAGCACGCCCAGCAGGTGCCGGGAGAAGCCGCGTTCGGGTGTGTCGGTGGGCGCCAGCAGCAGGTGGACGCCGATGTCGCCCGGCCGGACCTCGTAGCACTCGCTGACCCGGTCGGCCTCCGGCTCGTACGTCTGGAACAGCGCGACCGGCGCCGCGTCCCGGTACACCAGGAACGCGTGGTGCGTCGTGAGCGAGTCGAGGTGCGCGTAGACGTCCCGCACCTCCGTCACGTCGATCTCCCGCATGCCCCAGAACCGGGCCCGGTCCTCGCTCACCCACGCGTGGACCAGCGGGGCGTCCCGGTCGGGGTCCAGGGGCACGATCCGTACCGTGCCGAAGCCGTCGACGGCCTGCTCGTACGCGGCGGGGCGGGGGTCGGCGCTCGTCGTCATGCGGGGTGCTCCTTGCTGAGCCGGTTCCAGTCGGTGATCACGGGGGTCAGGGCGCCGCGCCGCCACAGCGGCAGCTGGTCCGCCTCGTGCGGGTCGCCGGGCACGCCCGACGCGCCGAACGGCACGACCCACAGGCTGTCCTCGCGCCGCGCGAGGTCCCACACGTAGCGGGCGGCCGGGCCGCGCGCGCTGCGGTCGGTCACGCCGGGGACGCTCGACGTGGACAGCACGCAGTCGTGGTCGCCGTCCAGGCCGGGCCACCGGGCGTCGTCGCCGTCCGGCAGCGCCGCCCACGGCGCGAGGCGGTGCGTGGCGCCCCAGGGTCCGTCCGGCGGCGCGGCGGCCGTCGCCTCCAGGGCGGCGCGCACGGCCGCCTCCCGGTCGGCGGGCGGCACGGGCCCGGACGTCAGCAGCGTCTCCAACGCGTAGGCGACGCGCGGCAGGAGGGCCAGCCACGGCCGGAAGAGCGCCGGGTACGCCGGGATCTCGGCCAGCGGCGCGAAGGCGGCGTGGGCGGCGACGCGGCGGACGACCTCGCCGCGCACGGCGGCGTACAGCGCCGCGTCGACGCTGTCGGCGTCCATGTGCCGGTCCCAGCGCAGCAGCCGGTCGCGCAGGGCGGCGGCGGGCGCGGTGAGCCCGTCCAGCCCGGCGGCCAGGTCGAGCAGCGGGCGGGCTGAGGCGAGGTGGGTGTCGGTGTGCACGGCCGCCATGCCGGCCGCCGTCCACTCCCGCGACCCCGCCAGGAGCCGCGCGATGCGCCCGGCGCGGTGCGGGGGCGCGAACTCGACGCCCAGCGGCCCCGCGAGGCCGCGGGCGTTGGCCATCACCGCCACGCCGTCGACGGGGGCGCGCGGCAGCGGCTCGTGACGGCCGCGCCACTCGTGCGCCGGCTCCCAGGCGGGGACGACGCGCAGCATGTTGTCCCGGTGGCGTACGGGGACGTGGCCGGCGACCCGGTGGAGGGTGCCGCCCTCGGTGTCGGCGGCCTGCACGACGTTCACCGGCTCGACCCACCGGTCGACGGCGCGGTCGACGTCGGCGACCGTCCGCGCGGCGAGCAGCGCGGGCAGCGCGGCGAAGCCGAGCTCGCCGGTGACGCGGGGCGGGTGGCGCAGGCTGAGGGCGCCGCCCTCGCCGTCGTCGGGGACCACGACGGGGCCGCGGTCGGTCTCGACGACCTCCACGGTGACCGGTGCGGCGCCCCGGACCTCGATGGTCTCGGTGTGGACGCGGGCGGGCCGCCATCCGTCGGGACCGAGCGCCTCGGTCCCGCCGTCGCGGTGGCGCAGGCGCTCGCGGTACAGGTCCTGGTAGTCGGCCATGGCGTTGGTGATGGCCCAGGCGGCCGTCCCGGTGTGGCCGAAGTGGGCGAGGCCGGGCACGCCGGGCACGGCGAGGCCGACGACGTCGTACTCGGGGCAGGCGAGCCGTATCTGCTGGTACACGCCGGGCGCCTCGATGAACCGGTGCGGGTCGCCGGCGAGGAGCGCGGCGCCGGTGGCGGTGCGGTCGCCGTCGACGAGCCAGCCGTTGCTGCCGGCGGTGCCGGGCCCGTCGGTCGCGAACAGCTCGACCTGCTCGTCGCCGAGGACCCGGGCGACCCGTTCGCGCCAGAGCTTGGTGGGGAAGCCGGCGAAGAGGATGTGCGTCGACAGCCAGACGCCGAGCGGCACCCACGGCTCCCACACGCCCGGTTCGAGGCCCGTGGCGGTGAACTCGCGGCTGCGGCGGGCGCCTTCGGCGAGCCCGGCGTTGACGCCGTCCGTGTACGCGGTGACCCACGCCCGGGTCTCGTCGTCGAGCCGGTCGAGGCAGCGGCGGGCGGTGTCGGCCAGCCGGGCGCGCCGGACGAAGACGTCCCAGTCGACGGCGTCGGGCCCGAGGAAGGCGGCCGTCGTGCCCTGGGCGCGGTGACGTTCGACCTCCAGCTGCCACGCCCGGTCGTGGGCGGTGGTGCGGCCCTGGGCGTGGGCGAGTTCGCGCGGGTCGTCGGCGCGCAGATGCGGGATGCCCCAGGGGTCCCGGTAGACCTCGATGCTCACTCTTGTCCTGATCTCTTTAGGTAAGGCTGGCCTAACTTAAGCCACGGGTGGGCGATTGGCAATCCGGGCGGGTGGACGGGGTGGACGCGGGAGGCGGGTGATTCGAATGTCTGACCGGAAACTCCCCTTTGGGATGAACTCACGTCGGGTGGCCGCCGGTTCACCCTCCGTGCGCCAGGATTCCCGTGTCCCAAGTCACCGCCGCACACATGTCCCTGTGTGCGGGTGTTCGGTGACTCCTGTCCTCCGTGGGGGTTCCACCACCGTGTCCAGCACCACCTTCCGCCGCTCCGCGGCCGCCGCCGTCACCGCGCTCGCCACCGCCGCGCCCCTGGCCCTCGCCGCACCCGCCGCGCGGGCCACCACCGACGGCGAGGGCCGCGCCTCCGCCGCGGTCCTCCGCGCCGACCTGGACGTCTCGCTCCTGGACGGCGGCGTACGCGTCCCCGTGAACACCGCGCTCAACGACGTGCGGGCACCCGCGACGGCGGAGAGGACGACGCTCTCCGTGCAGGTGGACGGCGTCGACGGCGGCAGGCCCGTGCGGATGTTGCGCGCCGACGTCGCCTCCGCGAAGGCCGCCGCCGACGCCCGCCGCGCCGAGGGTTCCGTGCGGCTCGTCCGGGCGAAGGTGCACCTGCCCGGCCTGCCGCTGCTCTCCCTCGTCGAGGTGGAGCAGGTCACCGCCCAGGCGGTCTGCGCGGCCGGCGCCCGGCCGGCCGCCACGGCGAACGTCCTCGGCCCGGTCACCGTCCTCGGCAAGCGGGTCACGCTGACGGCGGGCGGCCGGACCAGCGTGCAGGTGCCCGGGGCCGGCGACGTCACCCTGGACCTGTCGCGGCGCACCACCACCTCCACCACGGCCGCCGCCACGGCGCTGGAGCTGCAGGTCTCCGTCGACCCGCTCGACCTCGGCGTCGCCGACGTCCGCGGCACGGTCACCCTCGCCGAGGCGTCCTGCACCCGGCCCGACGCGGCCTCGCCCTCCACGGCCCCCGAGCCGTCGACGCCCGCCACGTCCCCGGCGGAGCGGCCCACGGAGGGCCTGGAGCCCCAGTCGGGCGGCGGGACGCCGGAGAAGGAGGCCCTCGCCGAGACCGGCGGCGACTCGCGCACGCCGTACGTCGTCGCCGGGGCGGCCGCGCTGCTCACCGCGGGCGCGGCGACCCTGGCCCTCACCCGGCGTGCCCGGCGTGAGCAGTCCTGATCCGACGCTGCGGCCCGGCCGGCCCGGTCGGTTCGGTCGGTTCGGTCCGGCTGGTCGGGGGTGCTGCTCGGCAGTTGACGTCTTCCCCCGGTGGTCCGTGCGCGCCTGAGGCCGGTGGGGTGGGGCGGGGTCGCGGCGGGTCACCTCCTCGGGGTCGGCGGCCTCGGGTGCCACGGCAGTGAACCCGCTGTCGCCACCGACCCCTGCGGGGGCGACCCACCACGGCCCCTCCTCTGGCCGTCGGCGCCCGGACGGTTCCCTGGGGCTGGTTCCGGGGTGCCGGCCTGGAGGTTTCGTTGCGTGGGGGTGTCCTGCCGACCTGACCGGCAGGGCACCCCCTCACGCGCGGTGGTCAGTTGCGGGCGCAGCCCGCCATCACCAGAGCCTGGTCCAGCGCCTGGAGGAACCGGTTCGTCGTCACGCGGTCCCGCACCGCGAGCCGCAGCCACTGCGGCCCGAGCCCCGGGAAGGTGTCGCCCCGCCGCGCGGCGAAGCCCAGGTCGCGCAGGCGCTCCCGGACGACGTCCGCGCCCTCGACGCGCATCAGCACGAACGGCCCCTCGGCCGCCTCGACCACGCGTACCTCGTCGAACTCCGCCAGACCGGCCAGCAGGTGGGCCCGCTCCACGGCGATCCGGCGCGCCGCCTCCTCCGCCTCGGCCAGCGCCTCGCGCTCCATGCACGCCTCGGCCGCCACCAGCGCCGGCGTCGACACCGGCCACAGCGGCTGGACGCGCTCCAGCGCCGCCACGGTGTCCGGCCCCGCCAGCACGTAACCGATCCGCAGCCCCGCGAGGCCCCACGTCTTCGTGAGGCTCCGCAGCACCACCAGTCCCGGCACGTCCGTACGCCCGGCCAGCGCCTCCCGCTCGCCCGGCACGGCGTCCATGAACGCCTCGTCCACCACCAGGGTCCGGCCCGGCCGCGCCAGCGCCGCGATCGTCCCGGCCGGGTGCAGCACCGACGTCGGGTTGGTCGGGTTGCCGACGACCACCAGGTCGGCGTCCTCCGGGACGCGCGCCGGATCGAGCCGGAACCCCTCCTCCTCGCGCAGCAGCACCCGCCGCACCTGGTGCCCCGCGTCCCGCAGCGCGGCCTCCGGCTCCGTGAACTGCGGGTGGATCACGACCGGTCGGCGCACCGGCAGCGCCCGCGCCAGCAGCACGAACGCCTCGGCCGCGCCCGCCGTCAGCAGCACGCGCCGGGCCGGCAGCCCGTGGCGCTCGGCGACCGCCGCGCGCGCCGCCCGCCCGTCGGGGTAGGCGGCCAGCCCGGAGAGCGACGCGGCGAGCCGCTCGCGCAGCCACGCGGGCGGGGTGTCCGTCCGGACGTTGACCGCGAGATCGGTCAGTTTCTCGTCCCGGACCTCGACGTCGCCGTGGTGCCGCAGGTCGTACGCGTCCGTGTGGCGGGGGCCGGGGAACGGTCTGTCGCTGTCTGTGTGGGTATACATGGCCGCCAGCTGGGGGTGGGGGACAGTGGGGGGTGGTCGGCGGGTCGACGGGGTCGGCGGCCCACCGGTTATCTCTCCACCGCCGGACGGGGAATCCGGCGCCGGATCAGCGGTCGACGCCGCGCCGGTAACCCGAACGCCGCGTCCTCACGGGTGTACCCGCGCCCTCCGGCGGGCAACCGCCCGTCCCCGTGCGCCACCGCCACCGCGCACGTCACACGTGCCGACTTCCGCCGCGGCACGAGGAGTTCGCCCGTGCCCCCGCGGGCGGCCGCCTCGGCCAGCGCCGCGGCCTCCGCCACCGACGGCGTCCCGGTCGCCGCGAGCGCCGCGGCCGACGGGTGGGGGACCGGGACCGACGCCAACTCCGCCGCCGGGTGGGCCCGCAGGGGCAGCCCGAGCCGCGCCGCGGCCGCGACCAGCCCCGGCTCGTCCGCTTTCGCCTCGACCGTCGCCAGCGCCGCGACCTCCTCCGGCCGCCGCCCCGCCCCGCGCAGCACCGCCAGCACCAGCGCGCACACCTCGTCCGCGGTCACCCCCCGCCGGGCTCCCACACCCACCACCAGCGTCACCGCCGGCAGTGCTCCACGAACCGCCGCGCCGTCCCCGGCACGGCCGCCCAGTGCGTGTGCACGTAACTCGCGTGCACACCGCCCCGGACGAAGCCCTCGACGCGCCGCTCCGGCTGCCGCAGCCCCCACGCGGGCGTCGCGCCCGCACCCGGCTCGATGACCGTGCGGTGGAACTCGTGGCCCCGCAGCCGCGTCCCGACCGCCGCCACGGGGCTGTCGCTCACCGCGACCGCGTCCCGGTAGCCCAGCGTCAGCCGCTGCGTCATCCGCGCGTCCGCGTCCAGCACCCCGCACATCGGCCGCCCGTCGAGCGACCGCGCCAGGTACAGCAGCCCGGCGCACTCCGCGGCGACCGGCGCGCCCGACCGGGCCAGCGCGGCGACCGCGTCCCGCAGCGCCTCGTTCGCGGCCAGCTCCGGCGCGTACACCTCGGGGAAACCGCCGCCGACGACCAGGCCGCGCGTTCCCTCCGGGAGCTTCTCGTCCCGCAGCGGGTCGAACGCCACCACCTCGGCCCCCGCCGCCGTCAGCAACTCGGCGTGCTCGGCGTACGAGAAGGTGAACGCGGCGCCGCCGGCGACGGCCACCACCGGCCGCTCCCCGCCCGTCCACCCGGCGGCGCTTCGGCGCTCCCCGGCCGGGGCGTCCGCCGCGAGGGCGCCCTCGGCGGACCACGCCCGCGCGTGCAGCTCCGGCGCGCTGCGGGCCAACGCCAGCAGCGCGTCCAGGTCACACCCCGAGCGGATCTGCTCCGCCTGCGCCCGCACGGCGTCCAGCGCCTCCGCGTGCCGCTCGGCGACCGGCACCAGGCCCAGGTGCCGCGACGGCGTGGACACGGCGGGCGCCCGCCGCAGCACGCCGAGCACGGGAACGCCCGACTCGCCGAGCGCCTCCCGCAGCAGGTGCTCGTGCCGGTCGGTGGCGACCTTGTTGAGGATCACCCCGCCGATCCGCACCTCCGGGTCCCACGACGCGAAGCCGTGGACCAGCGCGGCCACCGAACGGGACTGCGACGAGGCGTCCACGACCAGCACCACCGGCGCCTTCAGGACCTTCGCCACCTGCGCCGTCGACGCCAGCTCACCCTGGTCGGCGGCGCCGTCGTACAGCCCCATCACCCCCTCGACGACCGCCAGGTCGCAGCCGCGCGCGCCGTGCGCGAAGAGCGGCGCGACCAGCTCCGTGCCGCACATGAACGCGTCGAGGTTGCGGCCGGGGCGGCCCGTCGCCAGGGCGTGGTAGCCCGGGTCGATGTAGTCCGGGCCGACCTTGTGCGGCGACACCGCGAGACCACGGTCGGCGAACGCGGCCATCAGGCCGGTCGCGACCGTGGTCTTGCCCGCGCCCGAGGAGGGCGCGGCGATGACGAGACGTGCTACCACTCGATGCCCCGCTGGCCCTTCTGACCGGCGTCCATCGGGTGCTTGACCTTGGACATGTCGGTCACCAGGTCGGCGAACTCGCACAGCTCCGCCGGCGCGTTGCGGCCGGTGATCACCACGTGCTGCTGCCCCGGGCGGTCGCGCAGCACCCGGATGACCTCCTCCGTGTCCACCCAGCCCCAGTGCAGGAGGTAGGCGAACTCGTCGAGGACGTAGAACCGGTACCTCTCCTCGGCCAGGCAGCGCTTGATGTGCTCCCAGCCCTCGCGGCCCTTGTCCTCGTGCGACTGCTCGCCCTCCTTGGGGTCGCGCTGGATCCACGACCAGCCCTCGCCCATCTTGTGCCAGTCGACGGTGCCGCCCTCGCCCGTCGCGCCGAGCGCCTTGAGCGCGTTCTCCTCGCCGACCTTCCACTTCGCGGACTTGACGAACTGGAACACCCCGACCGGCCAGCCCTGGTTCCAGGCGCGCAGCGCCATCCCGAAGGCGGCGGTCGACTTGCCCTTGCCCACGCCCGTGTGGACCATCACCAGCGGTCGGTTGCGGCGCTGGCGGGTGGTGAGTCCGTCGTTCGGTACGACGTCCGGCTGTCCCTGCGGCATCAAGCGGCCCTCCTCGTAGTACGAACATCCCTGACCAGTCCGGCGATCGCGTCCGCGCGCAGCTCGTCCAGGGTCACGGCGTCGCCGCCGAGGCCGTGGGCCAGCTCCGCGGCGAGACCGAGCCGCACGGGCCCCGTCTCGCAGTCCACGACGACCGCCGCCGTACCCTCGGCCGCGTGCAGCGCGGCGGCCCGGCCGGCCAGCCGCAGCGGCTCCGGCCCGCCGGTCGCCCGCCCGTCCGTCACCACGACGAGCAGCGGGCGTCGCGCGGGGTCGCGCAGCCGCTCCACACGCAGTACCTCGTGCGCCTTCAGCAGGCCCGCCGCCAGCGGCGTGCGGCCCCCCGTCGGCAGCGTCTCCAGGCGCGCCGCAGCCGCGTCCACGGACGACGTGGGCGGCAGCGCCAGCTCCGCGTCCCGGCCCCGGAACGTCACCAGGCCCACCTTGTCGCGCCGCTGGTAGGCGTCGAGCAGCAGCGACAGCACGGCGCCCTTGACCGCGCCCATGCGCTGCCGCGCCGCCATCGAACCCGACGCGTCCACCACGAACAGCACCAGGTTGCCCTCGCGCCCCTCCCGCACCGCCTGGCGCAGGTCGTCGCGGTGGACGACGAGCCCGGGCCCGGAGCGGCCGCGCGCCCGCTGGTGCGGGGCCGCGGCCCGGACCGTCGCCGCCAGGTGCAGCTTCGTCAGGGCGCCCCGCGGCCGGCGCGACCCGGTGGTGCGGCCGTGCTCGGTACGCGCCCGGGAGCGCCGGCCCGCGGCGCCGTCCCCGAGCCCGGGCACGGTCAGCGCCCGCGTACGGTACGGCTCGGCGGCCTTCACCGGCGCCTGCTCGGAGGCCGGGCCGGCACCGGCGGAGGGCTGCGGCGAGGGCTGGGGCCCGGTTGCCCCGTCCGGCTCGGGCCGCTCGCCGGAGGGCTCCGCGCCGGCGTCCTCCCGCGGCCCCTGCGGCTGAGGCGGCACGCCGCCGTCCGGTCGGCCGCCCCCGCCGGGACCGCCGCCGTCGCCGGGACCGCCGTCGTCGGGTCCCTGCGGGTCCGGGTCCGGCTCGTCTTCCCCGCCGCCGAACTCCTCCAGCGTCTCGTCCAGCTTCTCCTCGTCCAGCCCCGGCGCGTCGAAGGGGTTGCGGCGGCGCCGGTGCGGCAGCGCCAGCAGCGCGGCCTGCCGCACGTCGTCGACCGTCACGTCCTCGCGCCCGTCCCATGCGGCGAGCGCCGTCGCCGCGCGCGCCATGACGATGTCCGCGCGCATGCCGTCCACCTCGAACGCGGCGCACGTGGCGGCGATCTGACGCAGCGCGCCGTCACCGAGCCGCACCCGCGGCAGCAGCGCCCGCGCGGCGACGATCCGCTCCCGCAGCGCCGCCTCCTCGCCCGCCCAGCGCGCCGCGAAGCCGGCCGGGTCGTCGTCGTACGCCAGGCGCCGCCGCACGACCTCCACCCGCTGCTCCGGGTCCCGCGAGGCCGCGACCTCCACGGTCAGCCCGAACCGGTCGAGCAGCTGCGGCCGCAGCTCGCCCTCCTCCGGGTTCATCGTGCCGACCAGCAGGAACCGCGCGGCGTGCCGCACGGACACGCCCTCGCGCTCCACGTGGGAGGCGCCCATGGCCGCCGCGTCCAGCAGGTGGTCGATCAGGTGGTCGCTGAGGAGGTTGACCTCGTCGACGTAGAGGATGCCCCGGTGGGCCTGGGCGAGCAGGCCCGGCTCGAAGGCCTTCACGCCGTCGGCGAGTGCGCGTTCGATGTCGAGGGAGCCGACGAGCCGGTCCTCCGACGCGCCGACGGGCAGTTCGACCATGCGGGTCGTGCGCGTCACGCCCGTGCCCGCCTCGTGCGGCCCGTCCGGGCACTGCGGGTCGGGCGCCTGCGGGTCGCAGGCGAAGCGGCAACCGGCGACCACGTCCATGTCGGGCAGCAGCGCCGTGAGGCCGCGCACGACCGTGGACTTGGCGGTGCCCTTCTCACCGCGCACGAGGACACCGCCGATGGCCGGTGAGACGGCGTTGAGCAGCAGGCTCAGCCGCATGTCGTCCATTCCGACGACGGCGGTGAACGGATAGGGAACCGAAGCCATGTGCGGAGAACCCCTTTCGAGGGAAGTGCGGGGGGCGGGCGCGTCCGCGGGGCCGGTCACGGCGCACCCGGCGCGACGAACGGCAGACCGCCCGGAGGGCCCGACTCGATCAGTTTCAGCAGCGCGTCCGTGTCCGCGTGCTCCTCGATCAGATCGCCGAGGCGGTCGAGCTGCTCCTCGCGGAGCGTCCCGAAGGACGTGTCGGGCGCGGGGACGAAACGCCGCCCGGCGGCCCGGGCGACCTCCCGCAGGAACGCCCGGCGGAAGCCGTCGCCCTCCAGCGACCCGTGCCAGTGGGTGCCCCACACGGCCCCCACCCGGCAGCCGTCCAGGAACGCCTCCCCACCGCGGACGTCGGCGACGCCGTGGTGGATCTCGTACCCCTCGACGGGTTCGCCGAGGGCCTCGCCGGACGGCCGCGCGAGGGTCTTCTCCACCGCGAACCGCACCCGCACGGGCAGCAGGCCCAACCCCTCGACCTCACCCGCCCGGGACTCGACGTCGTCCTCGATGCGCTCGCCCAGTACCTGGAAGCCGCCGCACACGCCCAGCACCGGCCGGCCCTCGGCGGCGCGCCGCACCAGCGCGTCGGCCAGGCCCCGCTCGCGCAGCCACGCCAGCGCCCGCACCGTGCCGCGGGTGCCGGGCACGACGACCAGGTCCGCGTCCACCAGCTCCTCCGGCCGGTCCACGAACCGGACGACGACGCCCGGTTCGGCCGCGAGCGCGTCCACGTCCGTGAAGTTCGACATCAGCGGTACGGCGCACACCGCGACCCGCAGCACGTCCTCGCCGACCGGCGGCGCCACGACCGACTCGCGCACCGCGCCGCGCAGCGAGACGCGCAGGCCGTCCTCCTCGTCGATGCCGAGCCCGTGCGCGTACGGCAGGACGCCGAAGGTGCGCCGGCCCGTCAGGCCGTGCAGCATGTCGAGCCCCGGCTCCAGCAGCGTCACGTCACCGCGGAACTTGTTCACGAGGTACCCGGCGACCAGCTCCTGGTCCTCGCGGGAGAGCAGCGCCGTCGTCCCGAAGAACTGGGCGAACACCCCGCCGCGGTCGATGTCGCCGACCACGACGACGGGGAGGCGGGCGGCGCGGGCGATGCCCATGTTGACGATGTCGTTGCGCCGGAGGTTGATCTCGGCCGGGCTGCCGGCGCCCTCGCAGATCACCGCGTCGTGGGTGGCCCGCAGCTCCTCCAGGCACTCCAGCACGGTGCCGAGCAGCGCCTGCTGCCGCCCGCCGTGGTAGCCCCGCGCGCTGAGTTCGCCGACGGGCCTGCCCATCAGCACCACCTGGCTCGACCGGTCGCTGCCGGGCTTGAGCAGCACCGGGTTCATCAGCGCGCTCGGCTCGACACGGGCGGCCTGCGCCTGCATGGCCTGCGCCCGGCCGATCTCCGCGCCCCCGCGCGTCACGAAGGAGTTGAGGGACATGTTCTGCCCCTTGAACGGCGCGACCCGCAGGCCCTGCCGGACCAGCCAGCGGCAGATGCCGGCCGTCACCACGCTCTTGCCCGCGTCGGACGTCGTCCCCGCGACGAGCAGCCCCCCACCCCTCACGACCGACCACCCTTCCGCCGCCGCACCGCTCCGTACGCCATCCGTCCGCCCGCGCAGACCGCGAGGGCCAGCAGACCGACCCGGCGCGACAGCCGTACGGCCCGCTCGACGTCCGCGACCTCGACGGCCCGCCCCTCGCCGTTCAGTACCGGCCGGTGCTCGACGCGCCCCCCGTACGAGAGGCTGCCCCCGAGCCGTACGCCCAGCGCCCCCGCGAACGCGGCCTCGACCGGGCCCGCGTTGGGCGACGGGTGGCGGTGCGCGTCGGCGCGCCAGGCGCGCGCCGCGCCGTGCCGGTCGCCGCCCGCGACGACGGCGAGCGCCGCCGTGAGCCGGGCACCGGGGTAGCCGGCGACGTCGTCGAGGCGCGCCGACGCCCAGCCGAACCGGCGGTAGCGCGGCGACCGGTGACCGACCATCGCGTCCAGGGTGTTCACGGCGCGGAACGCCACGAGGCCCGGCACACCGCCCAGGGCGCCCCACACCAGGGCGCCGACCACCGCGTCGGAGGTGTTCTCCGCGACGGACTCCACGACGGCCCGGGCGATGCCGGGACCGTCCAGCGCCTGCGGGTCACGGCCGCACAGGTGCGGCAGCCGCTCGCGGGCCACCTCCAGGTCACCGGCGACCAGGGCCCCGGCGACCGCCCGCGCCTCGCGGCCCAGGGAGGTGCCGCCGACGACGGACCAGACGGTCGCGGCGGTCAGCGCGACGGCCGCGGGTCCCTGCCCGCGCACGGCACGCGCGGCGAGCGCGGCTCCCGCCGCGGCGCCCCCGGCGCACACGGCGGTGTGGAGCGCGCCCCAGCCGCGGTGGTCGCGCCACAGGACGCGTTCGACGGCGCCGGCGGTCCGCCCGAAGGCGGCGACGGGATGACCGCGGCGGGGATCGCCGAGGAGGAGGTCCGCCAGGATCCCGGCGGCGGCACCGCAGGCGTACACACGATCGGTGCGCATCGGGTCAGCAGCCCGGTGCGCCGGATCGGCCACGTGTCCGCGAGCCGGGGCTCGGGGTTCTCGACGTATGACGGGGAACGCAGCCGGGCATGCGCAATGTCCTCACTCAGGGTCCGCGCCCTGGCTCGACGTGACCGGCGGTGAGAGTTCCTGACTCCCGTCCCGCGCGTGCGCGGGACGGTCACAGTGGCGGGACCGCGCCGGATTCGCACCGGGCTTCCTCTCCTGCCGCCGGATATGGCCTGGGCAGTCCACCACGGCCCGCGAAGGCCCGTCAACTCACCCTTGACCTGCGGCGGAGCGGTGTGCGGAGCCCCACGTACGGCGGCCGGGCCGGTCGCACCACGAGGTGCGACCGGCCCGGCCGGGGTTCTGGCGTGACGCGGGTCAGGCCACGATCAGGTAGATGCCGTACGCGACGGCGGCCGCGCAGAGCGCGAAGCAGGCGTACGCGCCGGTGCGCGCCAGGGCGGCGGAACCGCCCTGGGTGGCGGCCTGCTCCTGGCGGGAGAGGCCGACGAGACCGAGGGTGAAGAGGCCGACGAGTGAGACGGTGGTGACGAGGCCCACTCCGAAGACGGAGCCGAGGGCCGCCCAGTCGATGTCCATACCGATGCCGTTCTTTCCTTACACCGAGGCCGTGGGGGACGCGCCGGAGGCGGCGACCGGGGCCGGGATGGTGGTCTTGAGGGAGTCGTCGCCGTCCGGGTCGGTGGCGACGGTGCCGGCGGGCGGCGGGGTGACGGCCGCGATGGCGGTGGTGACGACCCCGGCGGGCTCGTCGTCGGCGGCGTCGGGGGCGTCCTCGACCTCGTTGACGTTCGTGTGGTCGACGACCTGACGGCGGGAGACGAACCAGATGGCGGCCGAGGAGCCGACGAGGAAGGCGGCGACGACGGCCACGCCCCAGTCGCCCTGGCGGGCGACGAACTCGGCGAGCGCGGCCACCAGGCCGGCGGCCGGCAGGGTCAGGCCCCAGGCGACGAACATCCGCGTCGCGGTCGACCAGCGGACCACGCCGCCCTTGCGACCGAGGCCGGCGCCCATGACGGCGCCCGAGCAGACGTGCGTCGTGGAGAGCGAGAAGCCCAGGTGCGAGGAGGCGAGGATCACGGTGGCCGCACCGGTCTGGGCGGCGAAGCCCTGCTGCGGCTGGAGGTCCGTGAGGCCCTTGCCCATGGTGCGGATGATGCGCCAGCCGCCCAGGTAGGTGCCGAGCGCGATGGCCACGCCGGCGGAGACGATGACCCACACGGGCGGGTTGGAGCCGGGGGCGAGGGCGCCGCCGGCGACCAGGGCGAGGGTGATGATGCCCATGGTCTTCTGGGCGTCGTTCGTGCCGTGGGCGAGGGAGACGAGGCCCGCGGAGGCTATCTGGCCGGCCTTGTAGCCCTTGCGGCCCGTCTTGGGGTCGATGTTCGCGCCCACCTTGTAGGTGAAGCGGGTGGCGACCATCGCGGCGACGCCGGCGACCACCGGGGCGGCCACGGCCGGGATCAGGACCTTCGTGAGGACCACGCCGCCGTTGACGCCGTCGAGGCCGACGGAGGCGACGGTCGCGCCGATCAGACCGCCCATGAGGGCGTGCGAGGAGCTGGAGGGCAGACCGACCAGCCAGGTCAGGAGGTTCCAGAGGATCGCGCCGACCAGTGCGGCGAGGATGACCTCGGGTTGGATCCCCGTCTCGTCGACGAGCCCCTTGGAGATCGTCTTGGCGACCTCCACGGAGAGGAACGCGCCCACAAGGTTGAGGACGGCGGACATGGCCACCGCCGCCTTGGGCTTCATCGCGCCGGTCGAGATGGTCGTGGCCATCGCGTTGGCGGTGTCGTGGAAACCGTTTGTGAAATCGAACACGAGAGCTGTCACGACCACAATGGCGAGCAGCAGCGTGATGTGTTCCATTTACCCAGGCAATCGTTCGACGTCAGTACCGCGCTGAACGTAGGCAACCTGGGTGAACGGAAGGTGAACTGATCCAGGCGGCCCGGTGACCCAACCTGTGAACCCGCGTTCCGGTTACGTGTCGGCCCGGCGATTGCGGGCCCCGCGGCCCGGAAACCCCCGGGCACGGAGACACACGTCACTTCCGGGCCGGCGCCCCCGCTGACAGGATCGCCCCATGACCGAGGACGACGGGACCGCCGCCGACGCCGTGGCGCGGACGTGGGACGAGCTGGTCGCCACCGCCCGCAGGACCGTGGCCGACGGCCTGGTCGTCGGCACGTCGGGCAACGTGTCGGCCCGGGTCGGCGACCTCGTCCTCGTCACCCCGAGCGGCGTGCCCTACGCGCGGCTGACCGCTGCCGACGTCGTCGCCGTCGACCTGGACGGCCGGCAGGTCCGCGGGGTCCTGCCGCCCACCAGCGAGCTGCCGATGCACCTCGCGCTGTACCGGTCGACCGGCGCCCGTGCCGTCGTCCACACCCACGCCGTGCACGCCACCGCCGTCTCCACGCTCGTCGACGAGCTCCCGCCCGTCCACTACGTGACCGGCACCCTGGGCGGCACCGTCCGCGTCGCCCCCTACGCCCTCTACGGGACCCGGGAGCTCGCCGACCACGTCCTGGCCGCGCTCACCGACCGCACCGCCTGCCTCCTGCGCAACCACGGCACCGTCGCGTACGGCGCGACGCTGGAGCAGGCGTACGACCGTACGGCCCAGCTGGAGTGGATGTGCCGGGTCTGGCTGACCGCCACCGCCCACCCGGGCCGCGCGCCGAGCCTTCTGACCCCGGACCAGCTCGCCGAGGCCACCGAGAAGCTCCGCGGCTACGGCCACCACCCCCACTGACCCCGGCGCCCCCTCGTCCCGCACGCCCCGCCCCGGCGCCCCGCTCCCGCACGGCCCGTCCCGCAGTGCCGACCGCGCCCGGCGCCCCGGTCCCGCACCGCTCGGCCGCGTACGGCCGCCCCGGCGCCCCGGTCCGCACCGCTCGGCCGCGTACGGTCCGCTCGGTCCGCACGCTCCGTCCGGCGGTCCGTCCCCGTGCCCCCGCTCCCGCACCGCCCCGTCCCGTCGATCCCGTCGGCGGCCGCTCGGCCCCGGCACCCGCTCCCGGTGCCCGCCCGGTCCCTCGGTGGCGGTCCGCCCACTGGCACCGATCCGCCGCCGTACCGACACTGGAGCAGTGCGCCCGAGGACAGGTGCGGCCGTCGCCGCCGCCACAGTGATCGGAGCCGGCACCGCCGCCGTCGCGGCCGGCCGGTACGCCAGCGGCGTGGCGCTCGGCCCGCGTCCCGGCCGCCCGCTGCCCGGGGAGCCACGGCTCACCGTGCACGCCACGGGCCCCGGCCGGGTCGTGCTCACCCGCGGCCTCGCCTCCCTGCGCCCCGGCGTGTACGGCCTCCAGGGCCCCGGCGTCCACGCCGTCGTCGGCCCCGTCCTCCCCGACGTGCCGCACGCCCCCGACACCGTCGTCCGCCGCCTCGAACGGGTCCACCGCGGCACCCTCGACACCGGCGCCCGCGTCAGCCTCACCCCGCAGCTCCACGCCGGCACCCCGGCCTCCGCCCTCGGCATCGCCCACGAGGACGTCGAGGTCCCCGGCGAGCTCGGCCCCCTGCCCGCCTGGTACGTCCCCGCCGACCGCTCCACCTGGGTCGTCACCGTCCACGGCCTCGGCACCACCCGCGAGCACCCACTGAACGTGCTCGGCTTCCTGCACGCCGCCCAGCTGCCCGTGCTCGACGTCTCCTACCGCGGCGACCCCGGCGCCCCCCGCCCCGCCGACGGCGTGGGCCACCTCGGCGGCTCGGAGTGGCACGACGTCGACGCCGCCGTCCGGTACGCCCTGCGCCACGGCGCCCGGCGGGTCATCCTGCACGGCTGGTCGACCGGCGCCGCCATGGCCCTCCACACCGTTGCCCGCAGCGGCCTGCGCGACCGGATCGCCGGCCTGGTCCTCGACTCCCCGGTCCTCGACTGGGACGCCACCGTCCGCGCCCTCGCCACCGCCCACCGCGTCCCCACGGCCCTGCTGCCGCTCACGGTCCGCGCCGCCCAGGGCAGGACCGGCCCGCACGGTGACGCCCTGCGCGAGGCCGCCGACCCGGCCGCCCTGCCCGTGCCGACCCTCGTCATCCACGGCCCCGACGACACCCTCGCCCCCTGGGGCCCGAGCCGGCGGCTCGCCGAGAGCCGCCCCGGCCTCGTCACCCTCCACACCGTCCGGCAGGCCCCGCACGCCGCGATGTGGAACGCCGACCCCGACCGCTACGAGGAGGCCCTGCGCCGCTTCCTCGTCCCGCTCATCTGAGGCCGACCGTCCCATTCCGTTTGGGCTTTCGGGCCGTCAGCGGGAAGACTGCCCCCGTGACGTCTCGAAAGCCCGATGAGCAACTGGCGCGCAACTCCAGACTCCGACTCGTCCGTCCCCGGTCGCTGGCGACGACCGCCCGGCGGGCGGTGGCCGACCGCCGGACGCGGCCGGCCCCGCGGCCGCCGGAGGGCACGCCACCCCGGGCGGAGCTGGCCCGCCAGGCCCGCCAGGTCCTGGCCGACGCCGTACGGGTCGCCCGCTGGGCCGCCGTCAACCGCGGCCCCGTCACCGTCGAGGCCCCGGCCTCCGCGCGGGAGCGGGCCGCCGCGGCCCTCGCCCTGACCCCCGCCCGGGTGCGCACCGCCTGGGACCGCGCCCGGCTCGCCGGCCTCGTCGAGATCCACGGCGACACCGTCCGCCCCGGCTGGCGGCTGCGGGCCTGGGACCGGGACGACTCCGCCGCCCTGCGCGGCTGGGTCGCGCTCCTCGACGCCTGGTCGCTCGCCCACCCCGCCCCCCGCGACGCCGAGCCCACGGCGGTGGCCGAGGTCGTGGAGGCCGTCCCGCAGGTGCTGTCGCTCCTCCAGCTCTCCGCCGGACCGGTGCACGTACCGGCCCTGCTCGACCTGCTCCGGCAGCGCGTCGCCGAGCTGCGGGAGCAGCGCTGCGAGGTCCCGTTCGCCGCCGACGGGGAGGCGGGCGAGGAGGAGCGCGCCCGGGCCCACGCCCGGCAGGAGGGCTCCGCTGCCCGGGACGCCGGCCCGGACGCCCTGCCGGGCCTGCTCGACTGGGCGCTGGAGGGACTCGCCTCCGTCGGCGCCCTGACCCTCGGCGACGGCCAGGCGACCCTCACCCCCCTGGGGAACTGGGCGGTGTGGGTCAAGCTGGAGCAGATCTGCGTCGCCGCCCAGAGCCCCGCGGGCCACATGGAGCAGTCCGCCGAGGACATGCTGCGCGGCTGCGTCCGGCTCACCCCCGGCCCGGCCCGGGCCGAGTACCGCGCGTGGCTCGCCGCCCGTCCCGTCGGCAGCGCCGTCGCCGAACTGCTCGCCGTCGCCCGTGGCGACGACGCCCTCCTGCGCGGGCTCGCCTTCGAGGCCCTCCGCGTGGTCGGCGGGGCCGCCGAGGCGGAGGTGCGCACGGCCGCCGACGAGCCGCCGCTGCGCCCGTACGCCCTGCTGTGGCTGGCGGAGCACGAGGGCGCCGACCCGGACGAGGCCGCCGACGTCCTCACCCGCGAGGAGGCGACCTGGCTGTGGGTGGACACCGCCGCCGCCGTCGTCGACCACGGCGAGAGCGACCTGCTGGTGCGGCACCTGGAGTCCGCCGTGCAGGGCACCGTCCCGGCCCTGCTCGACGAGGTCCGGGCGGTCAGGCATCCGCGCACGGTCCAGGTGCTGGTCGCGCTGGCCGCCGCGCACCCCGACCCGGCCCTCGCCAAGGCGGTCCGCCGCGCCGCGTTCCAGGTCCACACCGGAGGCGCCTGACCACCGGCCGGCCCGGCGTCGGCCCGCGGCAGGCGGCCCGCGAACGCGACCCGCGCCCCGGGCCGGCGACCGTCGGCCGGCGCCCCGCGGCCCGGCGGCGGGGACCGGCCGGCGCCTCAGGCGAAGGTGTCGCAGCGCGCCGCGTCACCCGTGCGGTAGCCCACCGAGAACCACCGCTGGCGCTGCTCGGCGGAGCCGTGCGTCCAGGACTCCGGGTCGACCCGCCCCTGGAACCGCTCCTGGATCCGGTCGTCGCCCACCGCGGCGGCGGCGTCCAGCGCGTCCCGCACGTCCTGGTCGGTCACCTCCGCCAGCACCGGACGGCCGGTCCGCTCGTCCGGCGTCGTCGTGGCGTGCCGGGTCCACACGCCGGCCAGGCAGTCGGCCTGGAGCTCCACCCGCACGGCGCCGCTGCCGGTGCCCTGCCGCCCGTCCTGCGCCCGGCCGAGCGTCCCCGCGAGGTTCTGCACGTGGTGGCCGTACTCGTGGGCGACCACGTACGCCTCGGCGAACGGCCCGCCCGAGGCGCCGAACCGGGTGCGCAGCTCCCCGAAGAAGTCCAGGTCCAGGTAGACCTGCCGGTCGGCGGGGCAGTAGAACGGCCCGACCGCCGAGGTCGCCGCCCCGCACGCCGTGCCCACCCGGTCGGCGAACAGGACCGTCCGCGCGTCCGTGTACCGCTCGCCCGCCCGCGCGTGGGCGCCGCGCCAGTAGTCCTGCACGCTGTTGACGATCGCGACGATCCGGCAGTCCTCCCGGGTGTTCGCGGCCGCACCCGTGCGGCACGCCGCGTCGAGGTCGCCCGCCGGGGAGCCCGCCCGGCGGTCCGGGTCGCCGCCGTCCGTCAGCCCGAGCTGGTCCGGCCCCACGCCGAAGACCAGCGCCAGCACGAGCGCGACCACCCCGGCCAGACCGCCGCCGACCGTCACCCTGCCGCCGGGGAGGCCGCCGCCACCGCGCGCGTCCCGTACCTCCGAGGTGTCCAGATCGGCGTCGTCGTCGAACCGCATGGCGCGGGCACCACCCTCCGTCGCTCCTGCGCCGAGTATCGGCGCGGTGGTTCCCTGGTGCCCCGTTTTGCGCGTCCGACGAGTGTCCCGGGCGCCGGCGCCGATCGCGCGCCCGGCGGCTTGCGCGCACCGGCAAAGCAGTTGCATGCGCCCGTTAGACTGACCCGTATGGCCTTTCTCCCCGTGCATTAGACGGTGTCGAAGTCACCGCAGCCGCCGTTCTTCCGCCGTCCGACCCGCCCTGGAGAGTCTGTCCATGATCACCGCCACCGGTCTCGAGCTGCGCGCCGGCGCACGCGTCCTCATCGAGTCCGCCTCGTTCCGCATCGCCAAGGGTGACCGCATCGGCCTCGTCGGCCGCAACGGCGCCGGCAAGACGACGCTCACCAAGTGCCTGGCGGGCGAGGGCATCCCCGCCGCCGGCACCATCACCCGCTCCGGCCAGGTCGGCTACCTCCCGCAGGACCCCCGCACGGGCGACCTCGACGTGCTGGCCCGCGACCGCATCCTCTCCGCCCGCGGCCTGGACGTGCTGATCAGCAAGATGCGGATCAACGAGGAGCGCATCGCCACCGGCAAGGGCTCCACCCGCGAGAAGGCCCTCAAGCAGTACGAGCGCCAGGAGACCGAGTTCCTCACCAAGGGCGGGTACTCCGCGGAGGCCGAGGCGTCCACCATCGCCGCCGCCCTGGGTCTGCCCGACCGGGTGCTCGGCCAGCCGCTGCACACCCTCTCGGGCGGTCAGCGCCGCCGCATCGAGCTGGCGCGCATCCTCTTCTCGGACGCCGACACGCTCCTGCTCGACGAGCCGACCAACCACCTCGACGCCGACTCGATCACCTGGCTGCGCGACTACCTGAAGTCGTACCGCGGCGGTTTCGTGGTGATCTCCCACGACGTCGACCTCGTCGAGACGGTCGTCAACAAGGTCTTCTACCTGGACGCCAACCGCTCCACGATCGACATCTACAACATGGGCTGGAAGCTGTACCAGCGCCAGCGCGAGGACGACGAGAAGCGCCGCCGCCGCGAGCGGCAGAACGCCGAGAAGAAGGCCGCCGCGCTCAACGCCCAGGCCGACAAGATGCGCGCCAAGGCCACCAAGACGGTCGCCGCGCAGAACATGGCGCGCCGCGCCGAGAAGCTGCTGTCCGGCCTGGACGAGGTGCGGCAGTCCGACAAGGTCGCCAAGCTGCGCTTCCCGGACCCGGCGCCCTGCGGCCGCACCCCGCTGACGGCGGAGGGCCTGTCGAAGTCGTACGGCTCGCTGGAGATCTTCACCGACGTCAGCCTCGCCATCGACAAGGGCTCGCGTGTCGTCATCCTCGGCCTCAACGGCGCCGGCAAGACGACCCTGCTGCGGCTCCTCGCCGGCGCCGAGCGGCCCGACACCGGCGAGGTCGTCCCGGGCCACGGGCTGAAGCTCGGGTACTACGCGCAGGAGCACGAGACCCTCGACCCCGACCGCACGGTCCTGGAGAACATGCGGTCGGCCGCGCCGGACCTGGACATGGTCGAGGTCCGCAAGGTCCTCGGCTCGTTCCTCTTCTCCGGCGACGACGTCGACAAGCCGGCCGGGGTCCTGTCCGGCGGCGAGAAGACCCGGCTCGCCCTGGCCACGCTGGTGGTCTCCTCGGCGAACGTGCTGCTGCTCGACGAGCCGACGAACAACCTCGACCCCGCGAGCCGCGAGGAGATCCTCGGCGCACTGCGCACGTACAAGGGCGCGGTCGTCCTGGTCACGCACGACGAGGGCGCCGTCGACGCCCTCCAGCCGGAGCGCATCATCCTGCTCCCGGACGGCGTCGAGGACCTGTGGGGAGCGGACTACGCGGACCTGGTCTCCCTGGCCTGATCATCTCCGCCTGGATCATTCGGCTCAGCCGTGATCCTTCATCTGAGTGAGCGGATCTCATACCGCGGCGTGGCACCCGGCGGGGTTTTCCCCGCCCGCGCCACGCCGCAGGTCCCCGTGCGGGCCCCCCTGACCTGGTACTTCTCGTTCCGCTTACGGCCGCTCCCGGGTTTCCGGCGTCCCGTGGGGCCGCCCCGCGCGGAAACCCGCGTCCACCGACCTTGTCGAATGGCTGGCCATGTGGGCCCGGAGGGGTGATCATGAGAAGACCAGAGCGCACTTCCCTTGAGGAGGCACGGGTGGCCGAGACTCTGAAGAAGGGCAGCCGGGTGACCGGCGCCGCGCGCGAGAAGCTCGCGGCAGACCTGAAGAAGAAGTACGACGCCGGCGTGAGCATCCGGGCCCTGGCCGAGGAGACCGGCCGGTCCTACGGATTCGTCCACCGGATGCTCACCGAGTCCGGAGTCGTGTTGCGCGGACGCGGCGGAGCGACCCGGGGCAAGAAGGCCACGCCGGCCTGATCCCCGGGCGCGGTCCGTCACGCCGCCCCACGGTTCCGGCAGTATCCCCCGGCCGTCCGCGGCCGCGGTGGACCGGAGGTCCGGGCACCGGGCCGACCGGCGGTCACGACCGCCGTGCGGCTCCGGAGCCCAAGCCGCCGGCCCGGTGCGGTCCGAGGGTCGACCGGGTGGTTACCGTGCAGTAATTTGTCGTTCGGCGCAGCCGCTGGTCGGGTGCGCCGGACGACGACAACCGCTGCACCGGATCCGGAGGCGCCGTATGACCTCGCTCGACCCTGCCCTCGTCGTGCTCGACAAGGACGGTGTACGCCTCACCGTCGAGGACGCCGTCGCCACGGTGACCCTCACCAACCCGGCGAAGCGCAACGCCCAGTCGCCCGCCCTGTGGCGGGCGCTCACCGAGGCGGGCCGCGCCCTGCCCGGGAGCGTGCGGGTCGTCGTCCTGCGCGGAGAGGGCAAGTCGTTCTCGGCCGGCCTCGACCGGCAGGCGTTCACGCCGGAGGGGTTCGACGGCGAGCCGTCCTTCCTCGACCTGGCGCGCGGTTCCGACGAGGAGCTGGACGCCGTCATCGCCGAGTACCAGGAGGCGTTCACCTGGTGGCGCCGCAACGACGTCGTGTCGATCGCGGCCGTCCAGGGCCACGCCATCGGCGCGGGCTTCCAGCTCGCCCTCGCCTGTGACCTGCGCGTCGTCGCGCAGGACGTGCAGTTCGCCATGCGCGAGACGAGCCTCGGCCTCGTTCCCGACCTGACCGGTACGCACCCGCTCGTCGCCGCCGTCGGCTACGCCCGCGCGCTGGAGATCTGCGCCACGGGCCGGTTCGTCCACGCCGACGAGGCCGAGCGCGTCGGCCTGGCCAACCTCGTGGTGCCCGTCGAGGAGCTCGACGCCGCCGTCCGCGACCTGGCCGCCGCCCTGCTCGCCGCCCCGCGTGACGCCGTCGTGGAGACGAAGGCCCTGCTGCGCGGCGCGGCCGGGCGCCCGTACGAGGAGCAGCGCGTCGCCGAGCGGGCCGGCCAGGCCCGTCGGCTCCGCGACCTCGCGGGCCTCGCCGACTGACACCCGGCGGCGGCACGCCGTCCGCGCTGCCGCCGCACGCACGGTCCGCGCCGCCGCACCACCCCCTGCCCCGCCGCACCCGGGCCCGCGCACGGCCCGGGTGCGGGTGCCGGCACGAGGGGCGGTACGGGTGCCGGTGCGGCGGGGCGGCTGGTGGGCGCCCCGGGCGGGACGGCCGTCAGAAGCCGTGGCGCGCGCCGCCGTCGACCGGCAGCATGACCCCGGTCAGGTACGAGGCGGCGGGGGAGAGCAGGAACGCCGCCGTCGCGCCGAACTCCTCCGGCGTGCCGTAGCGGCGCAGCGGGATGCGCGCCTCGTTCTCGGCGCGTGCGGCGGCCGCGTCACCGGACAGGGCGTCCAGCTCGCGCACCCGGTCCGTGTCGATGCGCGAGGGGAGCAGGCCCACGACGCGCACGCCGCGCGGCCCGACCTCGTTCGCCAGGGACTTCGCGAAGCCGGCGAGGCCGGGGCGCAGGCCGTTGGAGATCGTCAGCCCGGGGATCGGCTCGTGCACCGAACCGGACAGGACGAAGCCGATCACCCCGCCCTCGCCGAGCGCGTCCGCCGCCGTGCGGGCCATGCGGACGGCGCCGAGGAAGACGGAGTCGAACGCGGCCCGCCACTGCTCGTCGGTGTTGTCCGCCGCCCACCCGGGCGCCGGGCCGCCGACGCTGACCAGCACGCCGTCGAACCCGCCGAGGTGCTCCCGCGCCGCCGCGACGAGCCGTTCGGGCGTGGCCGGGTCGGCGTTGTCGGCGGCGACCGCGACGGCGCCGCCGCCCAGCGCGTCCGCCGCCCGCCGCACGGCGTCCCCGTCGCGGGACGACAGGAGGACCTTCGCCCCCTCGGCCACCAGTGCCTTCGCCGTCGCGTGCCCGAGACCCCGGGAGGCGCCGGTCACGACGTACACACGGTCCTTCAGTCCAAGATCCATGGACCTATCCTGCCGCGTCGTCCGCCGTCAGCGCGAGGGCGGTCGTGACCAGCCCGACGTGGCTGAACGCCTGCGGGAAGTTGCCCAGCTGCCGCCCGGCCACCGGGTCGTACTCCTCCGCCAGCAGCCCCACGTCGTTGCACACCCCCAGCAGCCGCTCGAACAGCTCGCGCGCCTCGTCCTTGCGGCCCATCAAGTTCAGCGCGTCGGCCATCCAGAACGAGCAGGCGAGGAACGTCCCCTCCCCGCCGGGCAGTCCGTCCACCGCGATCCCGTCCGTGCTGTACCGGTGGACGAACCCGTCGTGCCCCAGCTCGGCCGCCACCGCCTCCACCGTGCCGACCACGCGCGGGTCGTCCGGCGGCAGGAAGCCCACGCGCGGGATCAGCAGCGTCGCCGCGTCCAGCTCGGCGGAGCCGTACGACTGGGTGAAGGTGTTGCGCACCGGGTCGTACCCCCGTGCGCACACCTCCCGGTGCACCTCGTCGCGCATCGTCCGCCACCGCTCCACGTCCCCCGGCAGGTCGGGGTGCCGCTCCAGCGTCCGCACCGCCCGGTCGGCGGCCACCCACGCCATGACCTTCGAGTGCACGAAGTGGCGCCGCTGCCCGCGCACCTCCCACAGGCCCTCGTCCGGCTGACGCCACGTCGACTCCAGGTACCCCAGCAGACTCAGCTGGAGCGCCCAGGCGTGCCGCTGCGGCGGCATCCCCACCTCCCGCGCCAGGTACAGGGAGTCCATGACCTGGCCGTACACGTCGAGCTGGCGCTGGTTGACGGCGGCGTTGCCGATCCGCACCGGGCGCGAGCCGCCGTACCCGCGCAGCCACGGCACCTCGGCCTCCGGCAGCCGCCGCTCACCCGCGAGGCCGTACATGATCTGGAGGTCCGCCGGGTCGCCGGCGACCGCCCGCAGCAGCCAGTCGCGCCACGCGCCGGCCTCCTCCAGGTAGCCCGCCGACAGCAGCGCGTAGAGGGTCAGTGTCGAGTCGCGCAGCCAGCAGAAGCGGTAGTCCCAGTTGCGGACGCCGCCCATCTCCTCGGGCAGCGACGTCGTCGGCGCGGCGACGATCCCGCCCGTCGGGGCGTACGTGAGCGCCTTGAGCGTGATGAGCGAGCGCATCACCGCGTCCCGGTACGGCCCCTCGTAGGTGCACTGGGCCGCCCAGGACTTCCAGTCCTCCAGCGTGTGCTCCAGCGCCTCGTACGGGTCGACCAGGCCGGGGCGCGGCTCGTGGGAGGGGTGCCAGGTGAGGCAGAAGGCGACCTTCTCGCCGGGGCCGACCGTGAAGGAGGAGCAGGTGCTGTACTGCTGGCCCCAGGTCTTCACCTCCGGCTCGCTGCGCAGCCACACCGAGTCGGGGCCCGCGACGGCGACCCGGTGGCCGTCGGTGCGCCGCACCCACGGCACGGCCGACCCGTAGTCGAACCGCAGTCGCAGCACGGACGACATCTCGACCCGGCCGGACACGCCCTCCACGATCCGCATCAGGTCGGGGGAGCGGTCGCGCTGCGGCATGAAGTCGAGGACGCGGACCGTGCCGGTGCGGGTCTCCCACACGGACTCCAGCACCAGGGAGTCGCCCAGGTAGGCGCGCCGGGTGCAGGTGCGCGCACCCCGGGGCGCGAGTCGCCAGTGGCCGTTGTCCTCGTCGCCCAGGAGCGCGGCGAAGCAGGCGCCGGAGTCGAAGCGCGGCAGGCAGAGCCAGTCGACGGAGCCGTCCCGGCCCACCAGGGCGGCGGTCTGCAGATCGCCGATGAGGGCGTAGTCCTCGATACGTTGCGTCACGTTCTGGCGTGTTCCCACCCCGGAACAGCGCCAATCCGTCAGCCTGCGCGCCGGACGCCCGCGGGTCACCGGTCGGCGGGCTCCCACGGGGTCTCCACACCGGCACCGCCGCCGTCACCGCCGCTCCCGGCGCCGTCGTCACCGCCACCCGGTCCGGCGGGCCCGGCGGACCCGCTCCCGTCCGCGGCCGCCGCCTGGTCGCGCCGTTCCCGGCGGACCAGCACGACCCACCCCACCGGCACGCCCGCCGCGAACAGCCACCACTGGACGGCGTACGCCATGTGGGAGCCGATCGACTCGTGGTCGGGGTCCGGGATCGGCTCGGGGCCGCCGCCGGGCGGCGCGGGCTCCGTCAGCTCCAGGTAGCCGCCGAGGACCTCGCGGCCCAGCCGCTCCGCCTGCTGCTCGCTGTTGATGAGCATGACCTGGCGCGGCGGGAGACCGCGCAGGTCCTTGATGCCGCTGCTGTCGGTGGTCTGGTCGGCCATGAGCCGGCCGACCACGGTCACCCGGCCCTTGGGGGCGGGCGGCACGTCCGGGTAGGACTTCTGGTCCGGCGCGGCTGGCACCCAGCCGCGGTTGACCAGGACGACCCGGCCGTCGGTGAGGACCAGCGGGGTCAGCACGTGCATGCCGACCCGGTCGTCCGCGTTGGTGCGGCGCCGCACGACGACCTCGCGGGCGGTGTCGAACGTGCCCGTCGCCGTCGCCCGGCGCCAGAAGTCGGAGCGCGGGACGGTGTGACCCGGTGACGTGAGCTCGGTCACGGGGACGGGTGCGGCCGTGAGGTTGTCCGCGATCAGCGCGTTCTGGGCGACGCGGCGCTCGTGCCGGTGGAACTGCCAGAAGCCCAGCTCGACCATCACCGGGATCAGGACGAGCACGACGAGGGTGAGGATCACCCACTGCCGGGACAACAGGAAGCGGTACACCCCAAGACCGTACATCCCGCCCCTGCCGCACCCGGCCCCGGGTCAGGCCTTGTCGACGATGCCCGCCCGGCCCTCCGCGCGGGCGCAGTGCGCGCCGCAGTACCAGCGGCCGTCGGCCTCCACGCCCTGGCCGATGATCTGGACCCGGCAGTGTTCACAGATGGGCGCCATGCGGTGGATGGCGCAGGAGAAGCAGTCGAAGACGTGCACGGCGCCCTGCGCGTGCACCTCGAAGGACATGCCGTAGTCGTTTCCGCAGACCTCGCAACGTGCCATGCGCCACAGGGTGCGCGGAACGGTGGCCGGATCGGAGGACGGCGCGCCCGGCGGTCACCCGTTCGTCCCTCCGGCGCCCGTCCGCCCGTGCTCTCGGGGCCGCGCGTGGCCTCCGGCGCCCGCCCCGTGGCCCGCGCGCACGGACTGCCGCACCCACCGGGCCCACGCGCACCGCTCCCGGGCCCGCGCGCACGGACTGCCGCGCCCGCCCCGTGGCCCGCGCGCACGGACTGCCGCACCCACCCGGGCCCGCGCGCACCGCTCCCGGGCCCGGGGTCACTCGTCGGCCGGGGCCACGTCCCGCAGCAGGTGGGTGAAGGCGGCCTCGTCGACGATCGGGGTCCCGAACGCCTTGGCCTTCACGAGCTTGGAGGTGCCGGCTCCCGGGTCGTTGGTGACGAGCAGGCTCGTCAGCCGGGAGACGCTCGTCGCGATGTGCAGCCCGGCCTCGACGGCGCGGTCCTCCAGCAGCTCGCGCTCGACCGAGGTGTCACCCGAGAACGCGACCCGCATGCCCTGCTTGAGCGGCTTGTCCGACGTGTACCGCCCGGGGTTCGGGTACGGGCACGCCGGTCGCTTCCGTGACGGCCGCCAGCCGCCCGACCCGTACGTGGCCTGACGGCCGATGCGGGGCGCCGCCGCGGCGGGCGCCGCCGACCACTCCACGAGGGGCAGGCACTCCAGCAGCGGCAGCCGCACCCCGCGCTCGGCCGCCGCGCGCAGGCTCGGCCGGAAGGCCTCCGCCAGCACCCGCGCGTCGTCGAGGGCGTGGTGCGCCTGGCGCTGCTCCACGCCGAAGTGGGCCGCCAGCGACTCCAGCTTCATGTTGGGCAGCGGCAGCGCCAGTTCCTTGGCCAGCGCCATGGTGCACAGCCGCTGCCGCACCGGGGCGGTGCGCTCCGCCCGGGCGTACTCCCGGGCGATCATCGTCCAGTCGAAGTAGGCGTTGTGCGCGACGAGGACGCGGCCGTCGAGCCGCTCGGAGAACTCCGCGGCCACGTCGGCGAAGAGGGGCGCCCCCTCCAGCACGTCGCTCGTCAGGCCGTGGATCCACACGGGTCCCGGGTCGCGCTCCGGGTTGACCAGCGTGTACCAGTGGTCCTCCACCCGGCCGCGCGCGTCGAGCCGGTAGACGGCAGCCGACACTATGCGGTCGTGGGCGGAGAGGCCGGTGGTCTCCACGTCGACGACCGCGTACCCCTGCGGGTAGGCGGCCGGCCAGGCTGCTGCTGTCATACGGTCGTCGAGCATGGTCACTGAGAATAGAGGCCGCCACCGACAGCGCCGCCGCCGGGTTTGCCCCACGGCGCGGTGTTGACGCGTCAGTGGGCCCCCGCCGGGCGCCGTGGGAGGGGCCTCCCGCGGCCGGTCGCGCCGTCGGCGCGCGTGCCGTTTCCGCGTCGGACCGGGCCCGGATGAGACCCTCGGCGTCGTGACGGACACGACCACGCACGAGCCGCACGGCGGGGCGCTCGGCTCCCGCCTCAACTGGCTGCGGGCCGCCGTGCTCGGCGCGAACGACGGCATCGTCTCCACCGCCGGCCTGGTGGTGGGCGTCGCGGGCGCCACCACCGAGCGGGCCGCGCTCCTGACGGCGGGACTGGCCGGACTGCTCGCCGGGTCCATGTCGATGGCGGTCGGCGAGTACGTCTCCGTCTCCACCCAGCGCGACTCCGAGAGGGCGGCCCTGGCGCAGGAGCGGCGGGAGCTGAGGGAGCAGCCGGAGGCCGAACTGGAGGAGCTGACGGACCTGTTGGCGGAGCGCGGCCTGACCCGGGAGGTGGCCCGCGAGGCCGCCGTGCAGTTGACGGAACGTGACGCCCTGCGGGCCCACGCGCGGGTCGAGCTGGGCATCGACCCGGACGAGCTGACCAACCCGTGGCACGCCGCCGGGGCCAGCTTCCTCGCCTTCACGGTCGGCGCCCTGCTGCCGCTGCTGGCGATCGTGTGGCCGCCCGCACCGGCGCGGCTGTGGGTGACCGTCGCGTCGGTCCTCGCGGCGCTCACGCTCACCGGCTGGTGCAGCGCCCGCCTCGGCTCCGCCCCCGTCCGCCCGGCGGTGGCGCGCGTGGTGGGCGGCGGCGCGCTGGCGATGGCGGTGACGTACGCGGCGGGGTCGCTGCTGGGCGCCGTCGGGGTCTGACCGGGCGGCCGTTGGTGGATGTCACCAAAGCTCGTTGACAAGTCGTCTCGCATACTTGTCGGTAACCACCTCTAGCCCCGGCCCGACACCCGGCCCTACGGTGCTCGCATGTCGCCGAACCTGCCCGATGTCGTGCTGTGGTCGATACCCGCCTTCGTCCTGCTCACCGTCCTGGAGATCGTCAGCTACCGGCTGCATCCCGACGAGGACGCCGCCGGGTACGAGGCGAAGGACGCCGCCACGAGCATCGGCATGGGGCTGGGCAGCCTCGTCTTCGACTTCCTGTGGAAGATCCCCATCGTCGCCGTCTACCTGGCGGTGTACGAGCTGACGCCGCTGCGCGTCCCGGTCCTGTGGTGGACCGTGCCGCTGATGCTGCTGGCCCAGGACTTCTTCTACTACTGGTCCCACCGCGGCCACCACGTCGTGCGGATCCTGTGGGCCTGCCACGTCGTCCACCACTCCAGCCGCAAGTTCAACTTCAGCACCGCGTTGCGGCAGCCGTGGACCTCGTGGACCGTGTGGCCGTTCTACCTGCCGCTCATCGCGTGCGGAGTGCACCCGGCGGCCCTCGCCTTCTGCTCGTCGGCGAACCTCGTCTACCAGTTCTGGGTGCACACCGAGCGGATCGGCAGGCTGCCGGGCCCCGTCGAGTACCTCTTCAACACCCCCTCGCACCACCGGGTGCACCACGCCTCCCAGGGCGGCTACCTGGACCGGAATTTCGGCGGCATCCTCATCGTCTGGGACCGCCTCTTCGGCACCTTCACCGCCGAGACCGTCCGCCCGGTGTACGGCCTCACCAAGAACATCGACACGTACAACCCGCTGCGCGTCGCCACCCACGAGTACGCGGCCATCGCCCGCGACCTGCGCGCGGCCCGCTCGTGGCGGGAGCGGGCGGGGCGGGTCCTGCGGGGGCCCGGCTGGCAGCCGGCGCCCGCGCCCGACCGGGCGGCGGAGACGGCCGGCCGACCCACCGGGGAGAGCCGCGCCGCCCGGGAGGGGCGTGTGACTCGGGAGGCTCGAAGGGCTCAGGAGACTTCCACGACTCGGGAGGCCCGTGGGGTGCGGGAGACCCGGGTGCGCCGGGACGGCGGGACGGGGCGGGGCGGGCGCGAGCGGCTCGTGCGCCTCCTGCCGCCGCTCTTCGCGGCCGTCCTCGCCGCCGACCTCCTCGCGCTGCTCGCCGGCTCCGGCGTCGGCCACGCGGTGGCCAAGCCACTGCTGATGCCGCTGCTCGCGGGGTACGCGGCCCTGCGCGGCGCGCCCCGCACGCTGGTCGCCGCGCTCCTCTTCGGCTGGGGCGGCGACGTGTTCCTGCTCCTCGACGCGGAGTGGGCGTTCCTCGTCGGCATGGGGTCGTTCGCCGCCGGGCACGTCTGCTACCTGTCGCTGTTCGGGCGGGCCCGCACCTCGCCGCTGCTGGGCGCCGGTTACGGCGTCGCGCTCGTCGCCGTGGTGCTGCTGCTGTGGCCGGACCTCCCCGCGTCCCTGCGGATCCCGGTCGCCGGGTACTCCCTGCTGCTCACCGCCATGGCGTACCGGGCGAGCGGCCTGGGCGCGGCCGCCGGGGCGGGCGGGGCGCTGTTCCTGCTCTCCGACACGCTCATCGCGACCGGTGTCGCCGACTGGCCGCAGGCGCCCGTCCCCGACTTCTGGATCATGCTCACCTACGGCGCCGCGCAGTACCTGCTGGCCACCGGCGTGCTCATGTCGTCCAGCGCGGGGCGTCCGCTCCCCACCGGCCCGGCGGCCGCGTCCAGTCGCGGGGCCCGCCCTCGTAGCTGACGGGGGAGGGGGCGTACCGCAGCCGGCCGCGTGGGGTGTCCCGCTCCAGCAGCCCGGGGGCGGGCGCCGCGCTCCCGCCGGCGGTGGGGGAGGCGCCGGGCGCCGGGTCCTCCCGGTCCGTGCCGTGGGTGAGCAGGTGCGCGGTCCGGGTCAGCGTCGCCTCGACCCGCCAGGTGCCGCCGGCGCGGTGACGTTCCGTCAGGGCGCGGAGGACCGCCGCGGCCACCAGGTAGCCGGTGCCGTGGTCGAGGGCCTGTGCCGGGAGGACGCCCGGCTCCGTGCCGCCGCCCTCCGTCAGGGCGATGCCCGTCGCCGCCTGCACCAGGCTGTCGAAACCGCGCCGGCCGCCCCACGGCCCGGACCCGCCCCACGCCGACAGCCGGGCGACCACCAGGCCGGGACGGCGCTCGGCCAGGGCGGCGGGGGCGAGCCCGAACCGGTCCAGCGCGCCGGGGCGGTAGCCGGTGACGACCACGTCGGCCGTCGACAGCAACTCCTCGAAAGTCCGCCGGTCGGCGGCCCGGCGCAGGTCAAGGAGCGCCGAGCGCTTGCCGTTCCCCGTGTCGTCGTGCGCCTCCTGGCTCTCCGGGAGCTCCGGGGCGTCCACCCGCAGGACGTCGGCGCCCAGCAGGGAGAGGGTGCGCGTGGCGACCGGCCCGGCCAGCACCCGCGTCAGGTCCAGGACCCGTATCCCGGCGCACGGCGCATCCGCGCCCGCGGAGGGCACGCCCGCCGCGGGGCCCGGTGCGTCGCCGGTCCGTTCGAGGTCCAGCACGGGTCGTCCCGCGAGCGGTGCGCCCTGCCCGGCGGCCCAGGTGTCGGCGTCCCGGACGGCCACGGCCAGGCCCCCCGCCGCGTACACGGCCTCCTCGACCTCCACCGCCCGGCGCCCGGCCAGCGCGTCCGCGACGGCCTCGCCGTCCGCACCGGCGGGCAGTCCCAGCGCGGTCAGCAACCGGTCGCGGTGGTGCGGGTAGTTCGCGTGGGTGCGCACCCAGCCGTCGGCCGTGCGCCAGAACCGGGAGAGCGGGGCGAAACCGCCGCCCGACCTTCCGTCGAGCGCCACGTGCCGCTCGCTGTGGAAGGCCGCGGCGACCGCCGCGTCGTCGACCGCGACCCGCGGCACCGCGCCCCCGCCGCGCGCGGCGGCGAGCTCCGCCGCGGCCAGCGCACACACCGCGACGGTGGTGCGCGCCAGCTCCGCCACGGGCAGCCGGGAGGGGAGCAGGCCCGGTACGCGGTGGTACGCCACCCGCTGTGGCATCTCCGGATCGGCACCCAGTGCCGCCCAGGTGGAGGACATCGCCCTGTTCATCCGTTCATCATGGCACTCCGTGCCGGGGGCGGGAAGATCCCAGGCAGGTGGGAGGACGGTCCGGGGCAGGTGGGCCGGTGGGCCGGTGGGAGGCGGGGCGAGCAAGGGTGGGGCCGGGGGTGCCGGCTGGGCTTCCGCACATGAAAGAGCCCGGGCGCGGTGACCGCGCCCGGGCTCTCCCTCCCCGATCAGCCGAGCGTCACCAGCGGACCGCGTCCAGCGCGTCGACCATGCCGTGGCCGTAGAAGCCGTTGTAGCGCTTCCCGCCCTCACATACGGCGTCGACCTCCCCGTCGGCGTCGTAGTCGTACGGGTTGGTGCACGCCGTGTCGTCGGCCTGCCCGTACAGCAGCGCCTTCACCATGGCGGGCGTGGCCCGCGGGTGCTTCGACTTGATCAGCGCCACGACACCCGCGACGTGCGGGGACGCCATGGACGTGCCCGCCTTGTAGTTGTAGCCGCCGTTGACCGTCGTCGACAGGATCCGGCCGTTGACGGCCGGGGCCTGCGGCGTCTGGTACTCGGTCCGGTCACCGCCGGGGGCGGCGATGTCCACCACGCCCAGGCCGTAGTTGGAGAACGACGACTTCAGCGTCTTGGCGCCGGTCGACGAGACCGTGACGACACCCGGCAGCATCGTCGGGATGTCCGGGCACTGGCTCGGGTCGACGACCCGCTCCACCGGCTCGGTGTCGTTCGGGCTCGTGGTGTCCGTGACCGAGTCCGACGCCAGGTCCGTGTCGGAGTTGCCGGCCGCCGCGACGTTGACCGACCCCTTGCGCTCCGCGTACCGCGTGGCCCGCGTCAGCGCCTCGACCAGGGCGCCCTGGTCCGGGTCGTTGGTGCAGTTGTACAGCCACGGGTCCACGTAGTAGCTGTTGTTGGTGACCTCGACACCGTGGTCGGCCGCCCACATGAAGCCGCAGACGACGGCCTCCGTGTAGAAGAAGCCGTCCGGGTTCGAGACCTTGATGCCGGAGACCTTCACGCCCGGCGCGACACCGGTCACGCCGACGCCGTTCTTCGCCGCGGCGATCGTCCCGGCGACGTGCGTGCCGTGGTCGCTCTCGCCCGGCGCCGGCCGCCACGAGCCCTCGGTGCTGTCGGCCTTGCCGGTCACGCAGTTCGCGGACGCGGCGCGGTCGAAGTTGGGGGCCAGGTCGGGGTGGGTGTCGTCGACGCCCGTGTCGATGACGGCGACCGTGACCTTGCTGCTGCCGAGCGTCCGCTCGTGGGCCTTGTCCGCCTTGATGGCGGGCAGGCTCCACTGCAGCGGCTCCAGCGGGTCCTGGTCGGCGTCCGCCTCGGCGGCGGCCGCGCGGGCCTCCGCCGCGGTGAGCGGCTGCGCGGCCTCGTCGACGTCCTTCGTCGCGACGGGGGCCAGCGGCGCGGTCCGCGTGGCACCGGCCGACTGCACGCCCTTGGCGGTGCGGACGGTCTGCGCGAACGCGGGGTTCTTCGAGTGGGCGACGATGACGCCGATCGCGTCGTACGACGCGACCACCGTGCCGCCCGCCTCGGATATCGCCTTCTTCACGGAGGCGGTGTGGCGACCGCCCTTCGTGTTCACCACGTACGAGAGGTTGGGGCCGTCCGCGGCGACGGCGGCCGGAACGTCGGTGGTGGGGGCGGCCGAGGCGGCACCCGCCGGCAGGAAGCCGAGCGAGGCCGTGAGCGCCAGACCGACGGGCAGAGCGAGTGCGCGCCCGCGCCTGGTTCCCAGATGAGCCATGGGTTCTCCACATCATCCGTGACGTCCGCCCACATGCTGTTATGGGCGGGTACATGACGAGCGAAGCTATCGCTGATCATCCCCGCGCAGCAATGAGTTCGCGAAGAAATCGGGAGGAAAGAAGAAGCGGGGTGAACCGCTTCGCGACGCCCTCCGTGACGTTGTCAGGGGAGGAGGCCACGGCGGCCTCCGCGGCACCCGCCCGGTGCCCCGCCCCAGCCCCCAGCACCCGCGTCGCGAGGAGTTCCCGTTGGCCACCGAAGCACCGCCGCCCCCAGGGGGCGCGGCCACCCGCCCCGCCCAGCCCCCGACGGAGGCCTTCGTCCTGACCCAGGAGAGCGCGGAGTTCGGCGAACTGCGCCGTGCCCACCGCTCCTTCGCCTTCCCGCTCACCGTCGCCTTCATCGCCTGGTACCTGCTGTACGTCCTGCTGTCGAACTACGCGGGCGGCCTGATGGGCACCCGGGTCGTCGGCAACATCAACGTCGCCCTCGTGCTGGGCCTCGCCCAGTTCCTGACGACGTTCCTCATCGCCTGGTTCTACGCGCGGCACGCGGCGCGGCGGCTGGACCCGCGGGCCGAGGCCATCAAGGCCCGCATGGAGAACGAGCAGCGCGCGGAGGCCGACGCATGAGCACCACCACCCTCGCCGCGGCGGCCGCGAGCGAGCACCGGACGCTGATCATCACGCTCTTCGCGTGCTTCGTCGTCGCCACGCTCTTCATCACCGTGTGGGCCGGCCGCCAGACGAAGGACGCCGCCGACTTCTACGCCGGCGGCCGCCAGTTCACCGGTTTCCAGAACGGCCTGGCCATCTCCGGCGACTACATGTCCGCCGCGTCGTTCCTCGGCATCGCCGGCGCCATCGCCCTCTTCGGCTACGACGGCTTCCTGTACTCCATCGGCTTCCTCGTCGCCTGGCTGGTGGCCCTGCTGCTGGTCGCCGAACCGCTGCGCAACTCCGGCCGCTTCACCATGGGCGACGTCCTGGCGTACCGCATGCGCCAACGGCCGGTCCGCACCGCCGCCGGCACCTCCACCATCGTCGTGTCGATCTTCTACCTGCTGGCGCAGATGGCCGGCGCGGGCGTCCTCGTCTCACTGCTCCTCGGCATCACCAGCGACGCCGGCAAGATCGCCATCGTGGCGCTGGTGGGCCTGCTGATGATCGTGTACGTGACGATCGGCGGCATGAAGGGCACCACCTGGGTGCAGATGGTCAAGGCCGTCCTGCTCATCGCGGGGACCCTGCTCATCACCTTCCTGGTCCTGATGAAGTTCGACTTCAACGTCTCCGAACTGCTCGGCCGGGCCGCCGAGAACAGCGGCCACGGCGCCGCGTTCCTGGAGCCGGGCCTCAAGTACGGCGCCTCCGCCACCTCGAAGCTCGACTTCCTCTCCCTCGGCATCGCCCTCGTCCTCGGCACGGCGGGACTGCCGCACATCCTCATCCGCTTCTACACCGTGCCCACCGCCAAGGCCGCCCGGAAGTCCGTGAACTGGGCCATCGGCATCATCGGCGCCTTCTACCTGATGACGATCGCCCTCGGCTTCGGCGCCGCCGCCCTCGTCGGCCCGGCCGAGATCACCGCCTCCAACAAGGCGGGCAACACCGCGGCGCCGCTCCTCGCGCTGCACATCGGCGGCGCGGACTCCCCGGCCGGCGCGATCCTGCTCGCGGTGATCTCGGCGGTCGCCTTCGCGACCATCCTCGCCGTCGTCGCCGGCCTCACCCTCGCCTCGTCGTCGTCCTTCGCCCACGACATCTACGCCAACGTCATCCGCAAGGGCCAGGCGACCGACCAGGAGGAGGTCCGGGCCGCCCGCTGGGCGACCGTCTTCATCGGCGTCGTCTCCATCGCGCTCGGCGCGCTCGCCCGCGACCTGAACGTCGCCGGGCTCGTCGCGCTCGCCTTCGCGGTCGCCGCCTCCGCGAACCTGCCGACGATCCTCTACAGCCTGTTCTGGAAGCGCTTCACCACCCAGGGCGCCCTCTGGTCGATCTACGGCGGCCTCGCCGCGTCCGTCTTCCTCGTGCTCTTCTCGCCGGTCGTCTCCGGCAAGGCCAGCTCGATGTTCCCGGGCGTCGACTTCGCCTGGTTCCCGCTGGAGAACCCCGGCCTGATCTCCATCCCGCTGGGCTTCCTGCTCGGCTGGCTCGGCTCCCTGCTGTCCAAGGAGGGGCCGGACAAGGGCAAGTACGCCGAGCTGGAGGTCAAGTCCCTCACCGGTGTCGGAGCGCACTGAGACGCCCACCCCGTGTCACCGCCGGCGGCCGTGTCGTAGGACCCTACGACACGGCCCCGCGGCTTCCTGGTCCAAACGGCCCACGACGCCGCCCGGCCGGTCGCGTAGGCTCGGGAAAGGACGACGAACGAACAGCTGGTCGAACCGGGGAGGGCGCCACCGTGCTCATCGACACATACGGCCGGGTGGCCACGGACCTCCGGGTCTCGCTCACCGACCGGTGCAACCTGCGCTGCACCTACTGCATGCCCGAGGAGGGACTGCAGTGGCTGGCCAAGCCCGACCTCCTCACCGACGACGAGATCGTCCGCCTCATACGGATCGCCGTCACGTCGCTCGGCGTCACCGAGGTCCGCTTCACCGGGGGCGAGCCCCTGCTGCGCCCCGGCCTCGTCTCCATCGTCGAGCGGTGCGCCGCCCTGGAGCCCCGGCCCCGGATGTCGCTGACCACCAACGGCATCGGGCTCAAGCGCACCGCCGTCGCGCTCAGGGACGCCGGACTGGACCGGGTCAACGTCTCCCTCGACACGCTGCGCCCCGACGTGTTCAAGGCCCTCACCCGGCGCGACCGCCACCACGACGTGCTGGACGGGCTGGCCGCCGCCCGCGAGGCCGGCCTCACCCCGGTCAAGGTCAACGCCGTGCTCATGCCGGGGCTCAACGCCGACGAGGCCCCCGACCTGCTGGCCTGGGCCGTCGCCCACGACTACGAACTGCGGTTCATCGAGCAGATGCCGCTCGACGCCCAGCACGGCTGGAAGCGGGACGGCATGATCACCGCCGGGGACATCCTGGAGTCGCTGCGCACCCGCTTCACCCTCACGCCGGAGGAGGACGAGGAGCGCGGCTCGGCGCCCGCCGAGCGGTGGCTCGTCGACGGCGGTCCGCACCGCGTCGGTGTCATCGCCTCCGTCACCCGCCCCTTCTGCCGGGCCTGCGACCGCACCCGCCTCACCGCCGACGGTCAGGTCCGCACGTGCCTGTTCGCCCGCGAGGAGACCGACCTGCGCGGCGCGCTGCGCTCCGACGCCCCGGACGAGGAGGTCGCCGCCCTGTGGCGGCGGGCCATGTGGGGCAAGAAGGCCGGTTCCGGTCTGGACGATCCGTCGTTCCTCCAGCCCGAGCGGCCGATGTCCGCCATCGGCGGCTGAACCGTACCGGGGGCTGAACCGTACCGCCCCCGCCCGTGGCTAGGCGGCGTCCCCGCCGGCCCCGGTACCGGGCGTCGTCCCGTCGTCCGCCGGGCCGGCGGGGTCCCGGGACTCCCACGCGGCGAGCGTGACGACGTCCTTGAGGAAACCCCGCACCCCGAGGAACTGCGAGAGGTGCTCCCGGTGCTCCTCGCACGCCAGCCAGGTCTTGCGGCGCTCGGGCGCGTGCAGCTTCGGGTTGTTCCAGGCCAGCACCCACACGGCGGCGGCGCGGCAGCCCTTGGCGGAACAGATCGGGTGGTTCTCGTCGCTCACAGCAGATGTCCTGACAACCGTGTACGGACAAAGGCGACGCCGGGCAGCCACGGGGGGAGCTGCCCGGCGTCGGTCCGTCGCTCCGACGGGGGATGCGGAGCGCCTACGCAGTATGTCACGCACAACCCGGTCGTGTGCACGGGAACTTCACTATTGATCTGAGCTTTTCTTGAGCTTTTCGGTGCGCTCCCCGGCCTCGTCCGGGCCCGCGGCCCGCGCGCCCGGGGCGTCGCCGTCGCCCTGCCCCGCGGCGTCCCCGTCCGCGTCCGCGTCCGCGGTGCCGGTGCCGGTGTCGGTCGCGGTCCCGTCCTGTGGGCGCGGGGCCTCCAGCACCGGGCGGGCCACGGGCGGCGCCGACACGAACGTGGACGGCAGCTTCGGCGCGGTCTCCCGCCCCGCGTTCGCGATCACCACCGCCACGTACGGCAGGACCGCGCCCAGCACCAGGGCCACGACCGCCACGTGCCGCTCGACGTTCCACAGCGCCGCGGCGGCGATCACCGCGAGCGTGCGGACCGTCATCGAGATCACGTAGCGCCGCTGCCGCCCGCGGACGTCGTCCGCGAGGCCCTGCCGGGCACCCGTGATCGTGAAGACCTGACCGCCACCGCCGCCGTGCTTCCGCATCCCGTTCCACCACCGACCCGTGCGCCGGCCCTCACCTGGCCGGTCCCTGCCTCCACGGTACGCCCGCCCGGTCCCGCGGCGGCTTCCGGGGCCCACCCGGTCGCCCCACTCCACGGGCCCGGCGGAAGCCGCCGCCCACCGGCCCGAAACCGCCCGACATGCGCGCTACGTCCCCTTGGCCCAGACTGTCAGGGACTGCTCACGTCGATCCGTACCGAGGAGGCAGCCATGGGCTGGTTGTGGGCGATTATCGTGGGGTTCGTGCTCGGACTGCTGGCGAAGGCCATCCTGCCGGGCAAGCAGCACAGCCCACTGTGGCTGATCACCATCTTCGGCATCATCGGTGCCATCGCCGGCAACGCCCTGGCCCGCGCGTTCGGGATCGAGGCGACTCCCGGTATCGACTGGGGCCGGCACGCGCTGCAGGTGGTCGCGGCCGTCGTCGTCGTCGGGATCGGGGAGATGCTCTACATGTCGATGCGGGGCAACCGCCAACGGGCCTGAGAGCCCGTCCGCACCACCCTCCGGACACCACGGCGGCCCGGGAGCGCGAAGGCCTCCCGGGCCGCCGTGCCGCGCGGGGCGGCGGGGTCCGTACGGCGCGGGGGCCGCACGGCGGGTGGGTCCGGGCCCGCGCGGGGCGGGCGCCGCGCCCGCACCACCGGCCGGCGGTCGCGTGACCGGGCTCGACCGCCGGCCGGCCCAGGCCGGCAGTGACGGGCTCAGCCGGCGGTGACGGGCTCAGCCGGCGGTGACCTCGACCGCCGCCAGGTTCTTCTTCCCGCGCCGCAGCACCAGCCAGCGGCCGTGCAGCAGGTCGCCGGCGGACACCTCGGCGTCCTCGGCGGTCACCTTCGCGTTGTTCACGTAGGCGCCGCCCTCCTTCACCGTGCGCCGCGCGGCGGACTTGCTCGGCGCGAGGCCGGCCTCCGTGAAGAGGTCGACCACGAGCCCCGGCTCGCTCACGCGCGCACTCGGCAGCTCGGAGAGCGCCGCCGCGAGCGTCGCCGCGTCCAGCTCCGCCAGGTCGCCCTGGCCGAACAGCGCCTTCGACGCAGCGATCACGGACGCGCACTGCTCGGCGCCGTGCACCAGCGTCGTCAGCTCCTCGGCGAGCGCGCGCTGCGCCGTCCGGGCCTGCGGACGCTCCTCGGTGACCCGCTCCAGCTCCTCCAGCTCCGCACGGCTGCGGAAGCTGAGGATGCGCATGTACCGGGAGATGTCCCGGTCGTCCACGTTCAGCCAGAACTGGTAGAACGCGTACGGCGTGGTCATCTCCGGGTCCAGCCAGACCGCGCCGCCCTCGGTCTTGCCGAACTTGGTGCCGTCCGCCTTCGTCATCAGCGGCGTCGCCAGCGCGTGCCCCACGGCGTCCGGCTCCAGGCGGTGGATCAGGTCCAGGCCGGCCGTCAGGTTGCCCCACTGGTCGCTGCCGCCCTGCTGGAGGACGCAGCCGTACCGGCGGTACAGCTCCAGGAAGTCCATGCCCTGGAGCAGCTGGTACGAGAACTCGGTGTAGCTGATGCCCTGCTCCGACTCCAGGCGCCGGGCCACGGAGTCCTTCGTGAGCATCTTGTTGACGCGGAAGTGCTTGCCGATGTCCCGCAGGAACTCGATGGCGGACATGCCGCCCGTCCAGTCGAGGTTGTTCACCATGGTGGCGGCGTTGTCGCCCTCGAAGATCAGGAACGGCTCGATCTGCGAGCGCACCCGCTCCACCCAGGCCGCGACCGTCTCCGGCGAGTTCAGCGTGCGCTCGGCCGTCGGCTTCGGGTCGCCGATCTGCCCGGTCGCCCCGCCGACCAGCGCCAGCGGGCGGTGGCCCGCCAGCTGGAGCCGGCGCATGGTGAGCACCTGCACCAGGTGGCCCACGTGGAGGCTCGGGGCGGTCGGGTCGAAGCCGCAATAGAACGTGACCGGACCGTCCGCGAGAGCCTTGCGCAGTGCGTCCTCATCGGTGGACTGGGCGAACAGCCCGCGCCACTTGAGCTCGTCGACGATGTCCGTCACGGGTCTCGTGCCTCCTCGTATGCGTGTCGTGCAGCCGGCCCAGTCTAGGGGGTGCGGGGGCACGGGGGCCCGGTGGTTGAACGGTGTCCGACGGGACCGCCGGAACGGCGATCATGCCGCCCACCAGCGACGCCCGGGCCCACCCGGCCCACTCCGGCCGTGGCCCGGCCCCCCGACCCGCCCGGCCCACGGCCCCATCGGGGCGCCGGCCCACCGGTTCGCCCGGCGCCGACCCGGGCCGGCCCCCGGTGCGTCACACGCCCTGGCTCACCGAGCTCATGTGGAAGTCCGGCACCCGCAGCGGCGGCATCGCGGCCCGCGTGAACCAGTCGCCCCACTCGCGCGGCAGCGTCCGCTCGGTCCGGCCCGCCTCCGTGGCCCGCCCCAGCAGGTCCACCGGGGACTCGTTGAACCGGAAGTTGTTCACCTCGGCGACCACCTCACCGCCCTCCACCAGGTACACGCCGTCCCGGGTCAGCCCGGTCAGCAGCAGCGTCGCCGGGTCGACCTCGCGGATGTACCACAGGCAGGTCAGCAGCAGCCCGCGCTCGGTCGCCGCCACCATCTCCTCCAGCGACCGCCCGTCGCCGCCGTCCAGGACGAGGTTCCCCGGGCCCGGGGCCACCGGCGAACCGGTGAGTCCGGCGCTGTGCCGCGTCGTGACGAGCCGCTCCAGCCGGCCCTCGCGGATCCAGTCGACCGGCTCCAGCGGCAGCCCGTTGTCGAACACCGACGCGTCGTCCCCGGACGAGTGGGCGATCACGAACGGCGCCGACTCCAGCCCCGGCTCCGCCGGGTCGCTGCGCAGCGTCAGGGGCAGCGGCGTCAGCCGCTCCCCGACCCGCGTCCCGCCGCCCGGCCGGGCGAACACCGTGCGGCCCTCCGCCGCGTCCCGGGCCGCCGCCGACCACTGCTGGTAGATGAGCAGGTCCGCCACGGCCGTCGGCGGCAGCAGCGTCTCGTACCGCCCGGCCGGCAGCTCCACCCGCCGCCGCGCCCAGCCGAGCCGGCGCGCCAGCTCCTCGTCCAGCGCGAGCGGATCCACGTCCCGGAAGTCCCGCGTGACCCGGCCCGCCCACGCCGAGCGGGTCCGGTCCGGGGACTTCGCGTTGAGCTCCAGCGTCCCGTTCGGCTGGTCGTGCCGCAGCCGCAGCCCCGTCGACGTGCCCAGGTACGTGGAGGTCAGCTCGTGGCTGGCGAACCCGTACAGCTCCCGCCCGCCGGAGCGGGCCCGGGCGAAGGCCTCGCCCAGCGCGGGCGCGAAGTCCCCGAACACCGCCGACGAGGTCTCGGCCGGCGCCCCGGTGAAGTCCGGCGACCGCGGCACGCCCGTCACCAGCGGCTGCGCGTCCTCGGCGGGACCCGCCGCGCGCGCTGCCGCCTCGGCCGCCCGTACCAGCGGCTCCAGCTCGTCGGCGGTCACCGCCGACCGGGACACCACGCCCGAGGCCGTGCCCCGCGCCCCGTCCACGGTCGCGACGACCGTGAGGGTGCGGCCCCGGGTGACGCCGTTCGTCGTGAGGGCGTTCCCCGCCCAGCGGAGGTTGGCGGAGGAGTGCTCGTCCGCGATGACGACGCACCCGTCGGCGCGGGACAGCTCCAGGGCGCGCTCGACGGTCTCGTGGGGCTTGCTGACGCGACTCACCGGCCGGCCTCCTGCGTGGTGTTCAAGATGTTGACGCCCCGGAACAGGGCGGACGGGCAGCCGTGCGACACCGCCGCGATCTGCCCCGGCTGGGCCTTGCCGCAGTTGAACGCGCCGCCCAGCACGTACGTCTGGGGCCCGCCGACCTTCTCCATCGAGCCCCAGAAGTCGGTCGTCGTCGCCTGGTACGCGACGTCCCGCAGCTGTCCGACCAGCCGCCCGTTCTCGATGCGGTGGAAGCGCTGGCCGGTGAACTGGAAGTTGTACCGCTGCATGTCGATCGACCACGAGCGGTCGCCGACCACGTAGATGCCGCGCTCCACCCCGCCGATCAGGTCCTCCGTCGACAGGCCGCCCGGATCCGGGCGCAGTGACACGTTCGCCATCCGCTGCACCGGCACGTGGCCCGGCGAGTCCGCGAACGCGCAGCCGTTGGAGCGGCCCAGGCCGGTCAGCCGCGCGGTCCGCCGGTCCAGCTGGTACCCGACCAGCGTCCCGTCGCGCACCAGGTCCCACGACTGCGCCTCGACGCCCTCGTCGTCGTACCCGATGGTCGCGAGACCGTGCTCCGCCGTCCGGTCGCCCGTCACGTTCATCACGGGGGAGCCGTACCGCAGGGAGCCCAGCCGGTCGAACGTCGCGAACGACGTGCCGGCGTACGCCGCCTCGTAGCCGAGGGCCCGGTCCAGCTCGGTGGCGTGCCCGATCGACTCGTGGATCGTCAGCCACAGGTTCGACGGGTCGACCACCAGGTCGTACGTCCCCGCCTCCACGCTCGGCGCGCGCATCTTCTCGGCGAGCAGCTCCGGGATCCGCTCCAGCTCGGCGTCCCAGTCCCAGCCGGTGCCGGTCAGGTACTCCCAGCCGCGCCCCGCCGGCGGCGCCAGCGTCCGCATGGAGTCGAACTCGCCCGTCGCCGCGTCCACCGCGACCGCCGTCAGCTGCGGGTACAGGCGCACCCGCTGCTGCGTGGTGACCGTCCCGGCCGTGTCGGCGTAGAACTTGTTCTCGTGGACGGTGAGCAGCGAGGCGTCCACGTGGGCGACGCCGTCCGCCCGCAGCAGCCCCGCGCTCCACTCCGCCAGCAGCCCGCTCTTGTCGGCGTCCGGGACGGTGAACGGGTCGATCTCGTAGGAGGAGACCCACGTCCGGTCCGCGTGGACCGGCTCGTCCGCCAGCTCCACGCGCTCGTCCGACCCCGCCGCCGCGATCACCCGCGCCGACAGCTGCGCCATCGCGACCGCCTGCGACGCGACCCGGGCGGCGGCGTCCATGGTGAGGTCGACGCCCGAGGCGAACCCCCACGCCCCACCGTGCACCACGCGCACCGCGTACCCGAGGTCCGTCGTGTCGGACGACCCGGCGGGCCGCGCGTCCCGCAGTCTCCAGGAGGCGCTGCGCACCCGCTCGCAGCGGAAGTCGGCGTGCTCCGCGCCGAGCGCCCTGGCCCGCGCGAGCGCCGCGTCGGCGAGTGCCCGCAACGGCAGAGCCAGGAACGCCTCATCGATGTCATGGGCCACAGGCGGCCTTCCTTTCCGAGGTGACGGGGGTCCGTCGACGTCACTAGGCGGAAGTGAAACACGGGGCGGCCCCGGACGCGGGAGGCGGCGGACGAACCGGCGGCTTCGAGCCACGTTGCGTGACGGATCCTGGCATCATGTCGCCATGCAGGGATGGGGAGTTGAGTTCCGCTCGTGGCTGGGCTCACTCGACGAGCCGCGGTTGCGCAGGCTGCTGACGTGGCACCGGTGCCTGCGCCGCCGCAGCTGCGCCCACGACCGCCGGCAGCACCCGCCCCCGGTCGTCACGCGGCGTGAGGCGGCCCAGGCCCGGGTGTGGATCACCCGGGCGGCGCCGCGGCAGCTCCACGCCATGGCGTTCTGCGGACTGCACTGGGCGGTCGACGCGCTCCGCCACGACCACGGTTTCACCGACGAGGCGCTGCGCACCCCCACCGACGAGCAGCTGCACGCCATGTTCGCGGCACTCGACCCCACGATCGCCCGGTGCGCGTTCCACGCCCTGCTGGCGGCCGACCCGGAGACGACGAGTGCCGCCGCGCTGGTACGGCTGCGCCCCGACTCCCTCCGTGCCGCCGCCGACCGCGAACCACCGGCCCGCAGGCCATCGGGCCGTGGCCCATCGGCCCGTAGACAGGAGACCGACGCACCCGTGGAACCCACCACCCAAGACCTCGGCGGCCTCGCCGCCGACCTGCGGACGGCGGGCGTCGGCCTGGCCGAGGCGCTGCGCGCGGCGGCCGACGCCGTCGCCTCCGGCCGCCACCCGGATCAGGACCCGGTCACCCCGGCGGAGGAGCTGGACCGCTGGTGCCGGCTGCGTGCCCACGTCGCCGCGCGCGTCGCCGCCGAGGGCGGCGCCTGGCCGGAGGACGCCGCCTACGACGCCCTGGAGGAGGAGCTCGACCGGCTCTCCCGGGCCCGAGCGGAGCGCGAGACGGCCCTCGCCGCCCTGCGCGGGAAGGCCGCGCGGTACGAGGAGCTGGTCGACACGGCGGGGGACGAGGAGGAGGCGGCCACGCTGGCCGTCCTGCTGGAGCGCGTGCGCGCCCGGATCGCCGAGCTGGAACACCCCGGCGCGGCGGGCCCGGACGCGATACCCGGGCCGGTCACCGCCGCCGCGCCCACCGCCGCCGCGCCCACCGCCGTACCGGGCGGCCCCGGGCCGGAAGCGCCGCCCGCCGCGCCCGCGCCCGAGCCGGAGCCGGTCGCCCCCACGACCGGTACGACCGGGGCGGGGCCGGCCGTGGAGCCGGTCGCCGTCCCGTCCGCCGCGGCGGAGCCGGTGACGGTCCCGGAGCCGGTCGCCGTTCCCGAGCGGCCCGCCGCCCCCGAGCCGGTCGCCGTCGCGGGGCCGCCGGTCGTCCGTGAGCCGGTGCCCGGGCCGCCCACCGCGCCGGAGACGCCCCGAGCCGTCGCCGCCGTCCCCGCGCCCCGGCCGGCGCCCGCGCCCACCCACGTCCGCACCACCGCCACCCCCGCCGTGCCCGTGGTGGACGACGAACCCTGGCCCGACTGCGTGCCCGACGCGGACTGGGACCCGCGGGCCCCCTGGGACAGCGGGCGCCGCGCCCCGGTCGTGGAACTGGTGCGCGGCGGACGCCTGGCGGAGGCGTACTGGATGACCGCGGCCTCGGCCGAGCCCCCGGTGCGCGCCCGTGCCCTCGCCTTCGCGGCCGCCGCGTTCTCCTGCGCCGCCGAGTCCGAGGCCACGCCCGTCCAGATCACCCACGACATCGACCCGCTGGAGCTGGGCGAGGACCGGGAGGCGTACCTCCTCGCCGTCGTCGCCGCCCTGCGGGCCGGGCTGACCGCGCGCTGGCCGCACGCCCTCGTGAGCGGCTTCACCATGCCGTCCGGCCTCTCCGCGCCCTGGCAGGACCTGCTCACCGAGCTCGTCGCCGCCGTCCGGGACTGCCGCACCTTCGAACCGGGCGCCCTCCCGAGCGACGGGGACGGGCAGGGGCAGCTCACCCCCGAGGAGATCGGCGAGGCGGCCGGGACCCTCCTGGAGGACCTGCCGCGCCGCAAGATCAAGTACCAGCGGGCCTCCCGCGTCCTGCAGTACCTGTGCGGCCCGTCCGGCGAGCTCGGCGGCGCGCTGCGGGCGGTGTCCGAGTGGGCGGAGGGCACCGGCGACGCCACGGCCTTCCGCGCCCTCGCCGACGCCCTGCGCGACACCGCGTACGTCGACGGCCTCATCGAGGAGGGCGACAGCCGCTTCCGCACCCCCAAGCAGGCCAAGGAGTCCATCCACTCGGGCGCCCTGCGCCAGTTGCACGCCGCCGCCCGCGCCGTCGGGGACCTCCTCGTCAAGGCCGACGCCGTGGCCGCCGGCGCGCAGGCCAGGGCCCGGGCGGCCGAGGCGGGCCTCCCCGGCATCGCCCGCGCCCTGAGGGAGCTGAAGGGCGACGCCGAGCACACCGGCGTCGGTGGGGCCGCCCTCGGCCTGCTCCGCGACTGGCTCACGGGCGGGCTGCCGCAGCGCGCCGGCACCTGGAACGCCGCCCTCGCGGCGGACGGCGCCCCGACCCCGGCGCCGGACTGCCTCCTCACCCTGCCCGACCTGCCGAGGACCGCCACCGGCGAGCCCGACCTCGGCGACCCGAGGACCGCCCGCAGGCTCGCCGCGGTCCTCGCGCCCAGCACCCCCGAGGACGCCCTCACCCGGTACCTCGACCGCGGTGACCTGCACCTCGCCCGCGCCCTGGTCCGGCTGGTCGAGGAGGACGCCGACAGCCGCGCGCAGACCGAGCCCGACTGGTGCGAGAGCGCGGCCAGGCGCCTGCGCGAGGCCGAGGACGCCTGGCGCAGGAAGGTCTCCGACCGGCACCGCCAGGCGGAGGTCCTGCTCGCCCAGATGCGCACCCTCAACCAGCTCGCGCCCGACCAGGAGCGGGAGTTCACCGGGCGCCTCCAGGAGTTCGCCGACGGGGACGGCTCCGGCCGCTACCGCCACGCCACGGCCCGGCTGCACAGCCTGGAGGAGGAGCTCGCCGGGCTCGTCGACGCGTCGACCCGCCGGCTCCGCGAGGACCTGGAGGGCCTGCGGTACAACCCGGAGCGGCCGCTGTCCGAGACCGACCACGACCGCATCGCCCGCCTCGTCGACGAGGGTGACACGGTCACCGCGCAGGAGTTCCTCTCCCTCGTCCGCGGCGGCGACAAGCTCCCCGACCGGCCCGCCGACGACGGCGCCGAACTGGCCGCGTTCCTCTCCGGTCTGACCGGCCGCGGCAGCCCCCCGCCCGGTGGCGACGGCGTCCACGCCGGCTGGTGGGTCTCCCGCTACGGCTCCGGCACCCCGCTCACGCCCGCCGCCGAACTGGGCCTGGAGTCCTGGCGGGCGCTGTGCACCAAGCGCGGCCGGAACATGGAGTGGCAGCAGCACGTCCCGCGGGTGCTGCGCCTCCTCGGCCTCGAACCGGTCGGGCAGCTCCACTCCGATCGCGCCGGTGACGGCATGCGCCGCCTGCGCGTGCGGGCCGCCGTCGCCGAACGGGCCGGGTACGTCGCGGCGCTCGGCTCGCGCGCCACCTCGTACACCGTCCTGCTCATCTGGGAGGAGCAGCGGGCCGACGGCCCCCTCGCGCACCTCGAGGACGCCGACGTCGACGCCAACATCGTCCTGTACCTCCACCCCCTCGGCCCGGAGGGGAGGCGCGGCCTCGCGGAGGCGGCCCGGTCCGGCGCGCAGCAGGCCCTCGTCGTGGACCCCGCCGTCCTCGGCTGGATGGCGGCCCGCGCCCCGGGCACCTTCCGCGCCCTCCAGCGGGTGACGCTGCCGTGGACGGCGTACAACCCGTACACGCCGTTCGTCGCCGGGCTCGTCCCGCCGGAGGTCTTCTACGGCCGGGACGACGAGATGCGGGAGGTGATGGACCAGAACGGCGGCCTCTTCCTGTACGGCGGCCGGCAGCTCGGGAAGTCGGCGCTGCTGCGCCGGGTGGCCGAGCTGTTCCCCAGCCGGTCCGAGACGAACGTCGCCGTCTACCTCGACCTCCTCAAGGCCGAGATCGGGCAGGCCGAGTCGCCCGACCAGATCTGGAGCCTGCTCGCGGACGACCTGAAGCGGCGCGGCGTCTTCGCGCCCCGCCTGTCGGAGCGCGCGGGACCGGAGGTCGTCGCCAAGCGGATCCGCGACTGGCTGGAGGAGGACGACTCCCGCCGCGTGCTGGTCCTCGCCGACGAGGCGGACGCCTTCCTGACCGCCGACTCGCGCCGCACCTTCCGGGCGGGCGGGGAGTCGACCTTCCCCAACGTCAAGCGGTTCCAGCAGCTGATGGAGCACACGCACCGCCGGTTCAAGGTGGTCTTCGCCGGCCTGCACCAGGTGCAGCGCTTCGGCCACCTGTCCAACGTGTCGACGGCGCACGGCGGCCCCGACGTGCTCGTCGGCCCGCTCAAGCAGCACGCCGCCGTCCGGCTCGTCACCGAACCCATGGCGGCCCTCGGCTACGTCTTCGCACGGCCCGAGCTGGTCTGGCGCATCCTCGCCATCACCAACTACCAGGCGAACCTGGTGCAGATCTTCTGCAGTGAACTGGTCCGCACCCTGCACGCCCGGCCGCACGACGACCCGGGCCGCCCCACCCTCGTCACCGAGGAGGACGTGCAGGAGGTCGCCGCCTCGGAGATCGTCCGGCGCCGCCTCGCCGAGCGGCTGCGGTTCACCATCAACCTGGAGGACCGCTACCGCGTCCTCGCGCTGGTCATCGCCCTGCGCAGCCTGGAGGACGGCTACCGCGGCGACTACACGGCCCGCCAGCTCCTGGAGTGGGCGCGGGAGGCGTGGCCGCAGGGGTTCGAGCAGCTCGCGGTGAAGCAGGTGGAGATCTTCCTGACGGAGATGGTCGGCCTGGGCCTGCTCATCCAGCTGGAGGACCGCTCCGGCTTCGCCGTCCGCAGCCCCAACGTCGTCAACATGCTCGGGACCCGCGAGGAACTCGAACTGGAGCTCCGCGAGACCGAGTTCGGCCTGCCCTACGACTACAACCCGCGGGCCGCCCGCCGTCTCCTCGGCCGCGACCCGCGCAACCGCCTCCAGCGCTACAGCCCCCTCACCGAGGGCCAGCTGCACGAGGCCGCGCAGCCCGGCGTCACCGTGATCGGCACGACCGACCTCCACCGGCCGCAGCTGATGTTCACGGCCGCGTCGGCGTTCGCCGAGGCCCGCGGCGTCGAGGTGCTGCAGCCCGACCCCGGGGACGACCTGCGGCAGGTGCTGAAGGACGCGCGCCGGCTCCGCAAGAACTACGTCCTCCTCCTCGACCTGCGCGGCCGGGGGGAGGAGGAGCTGCGCGCACCCCTCACCCAGTGCGTCGACCACGCCGGGCCCGCGGCCGACAAGATGGACCGTCCAGCCGTCGGCCGCAAGGGCTCCGACAACCGCTCCGTCCTCGTCCTCGCCGACGCGGCCGCCGTCGGCGCCGTACGCCTCTCGCCCCCGGAGGACGAGCTGCCCGTACGGTTCCTGCGCCCCGAGCGGTGGACGGTGGACGCGCTGCGGGCCTGGCCCGAGTGCCCGTTCGTCTCCCGCGAGGAGCGCGGCCGGCTGGTGGCGGCGACCGGCGGCTGGGGGCAGTGGACGGAGGTGGCCGTCGAGAGCGTCACGCAGAACGGTGCCACCCTCGACAGCGCCCTGGAGTACGTCCGCACGGCCATCGCCAAGCCGGCCAACGTCGAGGCGCACCTGCGTCAGTCGGGTCTCGGCGCGCGGGACGTGGACCTCCTGGAGACGTGGAGCGGCTACATCGAGGAGGGGCAGGGCGTCCCGGTGGACGACGTGCAGGCGGCCGTCGGCCTGCCGGCGCGGGAGACGGAGGCGTGGTTGACGCGGCTGGACGCGCTCGGCCTGATCGACGAGAACCCCGCGGGCCTGGCCCTGGACGCCGTCACGTTCCGTGCGGTGCGCGCGCGGGGCGCCGGGCGGTGAACGTGCTCGACGGGGCGGACGCGCTGCCCCTGCTGCCGGGGGCGCGCGCCCAGATCCGGCGCATCGCCGCCGACCTGGAGGGCGGGCTGCACTGCCTCTGGCTGCTGCCGGACGCCCTGGTCGCGTCCGGCCAGGGCGACGAGCTGTACCGGGCGGTCCTGCGGACCTCGCCGGACCGGCTCGACCTCCCGGGCGCCGCCGCACCCGCCCCCGGGCCGGCCCCTGAGCCCGGTTCCTCCCTCGGGCCCGGGCCCACCGGCGCCGCGGACGGGAGCGCCGTCGACGGGGCGGCCACCGGGCCGCACCCCGCCGACCTGCCGGTCCTGGAGGGGTACGACGACGGGTTCGACATCGGCTGGCAGCCCGTCGTCCCCCGCCCCCGCACCCCCGCCCCGCGCGGGGAGGACCCGGCGGACCTCGTCGCCCGGCTCGCCAAGGAGCTGTCCGTCGCCCCGGGGGAGGTCCTGGCCCGGCTCACCGACCCGTCCGCGCACTGGCGGCCCGTGATCGGCGTGCGGGCCTGGCAGGAGCCCCCGCCGCGGGCCGCGCCCGGGCGGGCCCCCGAGCGGGGCCAGGACGTCGCACGGCTGGTCCGCTCCCTCACCGCGGCCGTCAAGGAGGCCGGCCTGCCGCTGGACCGGCGCCCGCGCCTCCTCGTCCTGGCCCGCCTGTCCGACCTGCCCGCCGCCCTCCCCGACGAGTCCGAACTGGACCTCGGCGCCGCCGCCGTCCACTGGTGGTGGGGGACCGTCGGCCGCCTCGACGCCGCGACCGTCGTCGCCGAGGCCGCCGACGACCGTGTCGCTCGGCCCCGCCCCGGCGGGGCGCTGCGCGAGCGGATCAGGCGCGCCGTGCGCGAGGAGATCATCGCGGAGGTGAGCGGCCCGGACCTCGCGCTCGCCCGGCACCTGGCCTCCCACTGGGACGGCTCCGACCGCACGCTCGACCGCTGCCTGCGCGACGGCCTCGATCCGGACCTCGGCCGGATCGCCGCCGCCTGCCGGTCCGCCGCCGGCGAGGCGGTGGCCGGCCACAAGCCCGGATCCGCGCTGCGCGACGCTTGGTCCCGGGGTGCCGTCCAGGCGTGGGAGGGACGACTGCGCCACCACCCGGCGGGCTGGTACGCCGATGACTCCGGGCACCGCCCGGACGAGCTCACCGCCCTCGTCGGCCACGCCCAGCAGCGCGTCCTGCTGCCGTGGATAGAGGAGGTGCGCCGCCGCCTGGCCCGGCTCGCGCCCGCCTGGGCGTCCCGGCCGTTGGCGCAGCTGGTGGAGACGTACGTCCAGCGGCCCCCGGCCGGCCACCGCGCGCACCCGGAGCGGGCGTTCGAGGCCGTCGAGGTGGGGCCGATGCTCACCGCGCACCTGCGGGGCGACCTCGCCCTGCCGCCCGAGGAGGCGGAGCTGCTGCGGGAACTGGTGACCGCGCGGAACGTGCTGTCGCACCGCGGCGTGCTCTACGACGCCCGCCTCCACACCCTGTGCGACGCCATCGCCGCGGCGGACCGCAGGTGGCTGCGACTGTAGGGACCCGACAGCTGGGGCGGCGAGGCGCTGTGGGGGGCGGATTCGGTCGATGCGGCGTCGTGGCGATAGTTTCGACGGGTACCAGACCGCTATCGAAAGGGTGATCCGATGAGCCGCTCGGTTCTCGTCACCGGAGGCAACCGGGGCATCGGCCTCGCCATCGCCCGCGCTTTCGCCGACGCCGGCGACAAGGTCGCGTTCACCTACCGGTCCGGCGAGCCGCCCGCCGAGCTCGTGGAGCTGGGCTGCCTGGGGGTGCGTTGCGACATCACCGACTCCGAGCAGGTGGAGACCGCCTACAAGGAGATCGAGGAGAAGCACGGTCCGGTGGAGGTGCTCGTCGCCAACGCCGGCGTCACCCGCGACCAGCTTCTGATGCGCATGTCGGAGGACGACTTCACCGCGGTCCTCGACACCAACCTCACGGGCACCTTCCGCGTCGTGAAGCGGGCCAACCGCGGCATGCTGCGCGCCAAGAAGGGCCGGGTCGTGCTCATCTCGTCCGTCGTCGGCCTGCTCGGCTCGGCGGGCCAGGCCAACTACGCCGCCTCCAAGGCCGGCCTGGTCGGCTTCGCCCGGTCGCTCGCCCGGGAACTCGGCTCCCGCAACATCACCTTCAACGTCGTCGCGCCCGGTTTCGTCGACACCGACATGACCAAGGTCCTCACCGACGAGCAGCGGGCGGGCATCGTCGGCCAGGTGCCGCTGGGCCGCTACGCGCAGCCGGAGGAGATCGCGGCGGCGGTCCGCTTCCTGGCGTCCGACGACGCCTCGTACATCACTGGAGCCGTCATCCCCGTTGACGGCGGATTGGGCATGGGTCACTGAGTCACATGAGCGGAATTCTCGACGGCAAGCGCGTCCTCATCACCGGTGTGCTGATGGAGTCCTCCATCGCGTTCCACACCGCGAAGGTGGCCCAGGAGCAGGGCGCCGAGGTCATCCTGACCGCGTTCCCGCGGCCCACCCTGACCGAGCGCATCGCCAAGAAGCTCCCGAAGCCGGTCAAGGTCATCGAGCTCGACGTCACGAACGACGAGCACCTGGCCCGGCTCGAGGGCGTCGTGCGCGAGGAGCTCGGCGGCCTCGACGGCGTCGTCCACTCCATCGGCTTCGCCCCGCAGGACGCCCTCGGCGGCAACTTCCTCCACACGCCGTTCGAGTCGGTCTCCACGGCGATGCACGTCTCGGCCTTCTCGCTGAAGTCCCTGACGATGGCCTGCCTCCCGCTGATGGAGGACGGCGGCTCGGTGGTCGGCCTCACCTTCGACGCGCAGTTCGCCTGGCCGCAGTACGACTGGATGGGCCCGGCCAAGGCCGCCCTGGAGGCCACCAGCCGCTACCTGGCCCGTGACCTCGGCGAGCGGAACGTCCGCTGCAACCTCATCTCGGCCGGCCCGCTGGGATCGATGGCCGCCAAGTCGATCCCGGGCTTCGGCGACCTCGCGAAGGTGTGGGACGAGCGTTCCCCGCTGGCGTGGGACATGAGCGACCCGGAGCCGGCCGGCCGCGGTGTCGTCGCCCTGCTGTCGGACTTCTTCCCGAAGACCACCGGCGAGATCGTGCACGTCGACGGCGGCGTCCACATCATGGGTGCCTGACGCTCCGTACACCCCCCGCCTGAGCAGGCGTCTTCTCGATGAGGCCGCGTGACCGTCACCCGATCGGCGCGCGGCCCCGTCGTACCTGCGGCAGACTGGTCGAGCCGGGCGGCCCCGCCGCCCGGCGTACGGGGAGGAGGTGTGGCTGTGCTGACGAGACACCACCGGACGGCGGCCCTGGCCGCCGCCTCGATCCTGGTCACCGCCCTGCTGGCGGGCTCCGCCGCCGCGGCGGACGGCGACCCCGAAGAGCCGGACGGCGCGACGTGCCGCACGGCGGTCGAGGGCTCCCGCGTCACCGCGTACTGCCACAACCCCCATCCCCGCACCGACCACGTCCGGCTGCACGTCGAGTGCGTCCGCTGGTGGGACCTGGACGCCGACAGCGCCTCCGTCGCGGTGCCGCCCACCGCCTACGTCGAGGTGACCGAGCGATGCTGGAAGGAGGTCCGGTCCGCGTGGATCAGTCGCGCGACCGTTCCGGACCGGGGCCCCGGCACGTGAACGGGTAGCCGGCGGCCTCCGCCCCGGCCGTCTCCGCGTCACCCGCGCGGATCGCCTCCACCAGCCGCGCGTGGTCCATGTGGTGCTCGGGGCGCAGCTCCCCGCCCACGTCGTCGCGGAGCCAGGCCCGCAGCAGGTGCCCGAGGTCGGCGTAGAGCTCGCCCAGCACCTCGTTGTGCGAGGCCGCGACCACCGCGAGGTGGAAGGTCGCGTCCGCCGCCACGAACCGCTCGGCGTCCCCCGACTCCCAAGCCTCCTCCCGCCGCGCGAGCAGCGCGTCCAGCTGCTGGAGGTCGCGCTCCGTGCGGCGCACGGCGGCCAGCCGGGCGGCCGACGACTCCAGCGTGGAGCGCACCTCGGCGACGTGCCGCGGATCGGCGTCCGCGAACCTCCGGTGCATCACCCCGGCCAGTTCGCTGGTCGCGACGACGTACGTGCCCGAGCCCTGGCGGATGTCCAGCAGACCGTTGTGCGCCAGGGCCCGCACCGCCTCGCGGACGGTGTTGCGGGCCACGCCCAGCTGCTCCACGAGCTCCGGCTCGGTGGGGATGCGCGAGCCGACCGGCCACTCGCCCGACGTGATCTGGTTGCGCAGCTGCGCGATCACCTGGTCGGAGAGGGCGGACCGCCGGGGCGAGCTGAGCGCCATGGTGTGTTCCTCGTCTTGTGCGGGGCGTTCGGGACGGTGCCAATGCGGTTGAGGATTGGACAACCAATCATCCCATGATTCTATGATGGTCGTATGCCCGACGAGCCGTACCCCCCGACCCGCAGCGCCGTGCCCACCGCGATCCGCCCGGAGGCCGCCCCGCCGGCGCCCCCCGCCCCCGCCCCCACCGGCGGGGCCTGGCTCGCCCGGCTGCTGGTCGTCGGACTCGTCCTGGCCGCCCTCAACCTCCGCCCGGCCATCACCAGCCTGGGCGCCCTCCTGGAGGAGGTCCGCACGGGCCTCCACATGAGCGGCAGCGTCGCCGGCGTGCTCACCTCCGTACCGCCCCTCTGCTTCGCCGTCTTCGGCCTGGCCGCCCCGCGCCTCGCCCGCCGCTTCGGCGGCGCGGCCGTCGTCTGCGCCGGAATGGTCGCCATCGCCGCCGGCATGCTCGTCCGGCCCTTCGCGGGCGGCACCGCCGGCTTCCTCGCGGCGAGCGCCCTCGCCCTCGTCGGCATCGCCCTGAGCAACGTCCTGATGCCGGTCATCGTCAAGCGGTACTTCCCCGACCGCGTCGGCACGATGACGGGGCTGTACTCCATGGCCCTCGCCCTCGGCACCTCCCTCGCGGCCGCCGTCACCGTGCCGCTCACCCAGGCCCTCGGCGGCAGCTGGCGCACCGGCCTCGGCGTCTGGGCGATCCTCGCCGTCCTCGCCGTACTGCCCTGGACGGCCATCGCCCGCGACCGCCGCGCCGCCGCCCGTACCGCCGCGAAGGCCGCTGCGGCGCCCGCGACGGCGGACGCACCCACCGGGGACGCCCCGGACGCCACCGGGCCCCGTGTCGCCCGCAGCCGCACGGCGTGGGCCCTCGCCTGCTTCTTCGGCCTCCAGGCCACCGGCGCGTACATCACCATGGGCTGGCTGCCGCAGATCTTCCGCGACGCCGGAGTCCCCGCCGGCACGGCCGGCGTCCTGCTCGCCGTGACCATGGTCATGGGCGTCCCGCTGGCCTTCGTCATCCCCCGCGTGGCCGGCCGGATGCGCCACCAGGGCCCGATCGTCGTCGTCCTCGGCCTCTCCGGCCTCGCCGGGTACGCAGGACTGCTCACCGCCCCCGTCGCCGGCGCGTGGCTCTGGGCGGTCCTCCTCGGCGTCTCGAACTGCGCCTTCCCGCTCGCCCTCACCATGATCGGCATGCGCGCGCGCACCGGCACCGGCGTCGTCCGGCTCTCCGCCTTCGCCCAGTGCGTCGGCTACCTCATCTCCGTCCCCGGCCCGATCCTGGTCGGCGCGCTGTACCAGCACAGCGGCGGCTGGACCGCGCCGCTGGCCCTGATGGCGGCCCTGATCGTGCCGCAGATGGCCGCGGGGATCCTCGCCGGGCGGGACCGGACGATCGAGGACGAGGCATGAGGTGCGAGACTGGCACCATGCCTGTGCTCGATCCGAACCCCCAGAACGGCCAGAAGAAGCTCCTCGCCGTCTTCGGCGCGATGCTCGCCATCGGTGTGGTCATCGGCGTGATCGCGTCGATCGCCTCACCCTGACGGACGGAGGGTGGGGCACGCCCCACCCTCCCCCCGGGGTCCGCCCCCCCCGTCCCCTAGGGGCAGCCGTCAGGGTCCGGTGGGTGGATCACCTGATGGGCTCCCCGCCGCGCGGTCCGTAGCGTGGTGCGCACCGCACCACGCATCACGCACCACCACGTCCCTCACGGACCCCGCGACGACGACGGAGGCGGCCATGTCGGCCCGTACGCCCACCCGCACCCCCGGCACCGGCGGCGCCGACGCGCGGCTGCCCTGGTGGGCCGTCGCCCTGCCCGTCGCCGCCTTCACCGCGCTGCTGCTCCTCGTCACCGGCCCGGGGCAGGCCCACGCGTCCGGCGGCGAGCCCGCGGTCGGCCGGATCCTCGAACGGATCCAGCACACCCTGAGCCGCTGAGCCGCTGAGCCGCTGAGCCGCTGAGCCGTCGGGCCGTCGATCGGCCGAGGCGTCCACCGGCGGCGCCGGGCGGCCCGCCCGGTGTGTCACCCGTGCAGTCGGGCCGTCTCACCCGTGCAGGTCGGAGCCGGTCAACACCCAGCGCCCGGCGGGCCGTTTCGTGCGAAGCTGGGGGACATGAGCGTCGATACATCCCGCAGGATCGTGTTGCTCCGGCACGCCAAGGCCGAGTGGGCCCAGGAGTCCGACCACGAGCGTCCGCTCGCCGACCGCGGCCGCAAGGACGCCCCCGTGGCCGGGCGCTGGCTCGCGGGGGCCGGGCTCGTCCCCGACCTGACCCTCTGCTCGACCGCCGTGCGCACCCGCGAGACGTGGAAGCTGGTCGTCCACGAGCTGCCCCGGCGGCCCAGGACCGTCTACGACGAGCGGATCTACGAGGCGTCCCTCGGGGAGCTCATCGCGCTGCTCAACGAGACCGACGACGACGTGCGCGACCTCCTGCTCGTCGGCCACAACCCCGGCGTCCACGCCCTCGCCGACGCGCTCGCGGGCGAGGCGGAGGGCGATCTCCTCGCCCGGATGAACCGCAGCGGCTTCCCCACCTCGGCGGTGGCCGTCCTCACCTTCGACGGCTCGTGGAAGAGCGTCGAGCACGGCGTCGGCAGGCTGGCCGCCTTCTGGGCCCCCCACGCCTGACCCCCCACGCCTGACGCCCCACGCCTGGCGCCCCACGCGCACGAGGACGGCGGCGGCCCCGACACCCCCGCGGGTGTCCGGGCCGCCGCCGTCCTCGTGCGGGGCCGCCGCCCGAAGCCCCGTCGCCGTGCCGTCCCCGTCCGGCGGGGGCCGCCGGACGGGGACGCCACGGGGGCGGAGGGAGGGCCGCCGGAGAGGCTCAGTCCACGTGGGCGTCGGCCGCCTCGACCTCTTCCCGGGTGACGCCCAGCAGGTACAGGACGGTGTCCAGGAACGGTACGTTCACCGCCGTGTCGGCCGCCTCGCGCACCACGGGCTTGGCGTTGAAGGCCACTCCCAGACCGGCCGCGTTCAGCATGTCCAGGTCGTTCGCCCCGTCACCGACCGCCACGGTCTGGGCCAGGGGGACGCCCGCCTCCGCGGCGAACCGGCGCAGCAGCCGCGCCTTGCCCGCCCGGTCCACGATCTCCCCGGTGACCCGGCCGGTCAACCGGCCGTCGACGATCTCCAGCGTGTTGGCGGAGGCGAAGTCGAGCCCGAGCCGCACCTTCAGGTCGTCCGTGACCTGCGTGAACCCACCCGACACCACACCCACCTGGTAGCCGAGCCGCTTCAGCGTGCGGATCAGGGTCCGCGCCCCCGGCGTCAGCCGCACCTCGGCCCGCACCTTGTCGACGACCGACTCGTCCAGCCCCTCCAGCAGCGCCACGCGCGCGTGCAGCGACTGCTCGAAGTCCAGCTCACCGCGCATCGCCGCGGCGGTGATCTCCGCGACCTGGTCCTCGCACCCCGCGTGGGCGGCGAACAGCTCGATGACCTCGTCCTGGATGAGCGTGGAGTCGACGTCCATGACCACCAGCCGCTGCGCCCGCCGGTGCAGGCCCGCCGACACCACGGCCACGTCCACGCCGAGCGAGTGCGCCTCGGTGGCGAGCACCGTCCGCAGCGGCTCCGTCTGCACGCCCGACACGGCGAACTCCACCGCGGTCACCGGGTACTTGGCCAGCCGGAACACCCGGTCGATGTTGCCGCCGGTACGGGTGATGGCGGCCGCTATGGCCGCCGTGTTCTCGGCGGTCAGCGGGTTGCCGAGCACGGTCACGTGGGAGCGGCCGTGGCCGCGCGGCCGGTTGTCCCCGGTCCCGGAGATGATCTCCGCCTGGAGCTTCAGCGACTCCGCCCAGCTGTGCACGGTGGCCCGCAGCTCGCCCTCCGTGCTCACGGTCGGCTCGGTGACGAGGGCGCACAGGACGATGCGGCCACGGGTGACGACCTGCTCGATGTCGACGACGTCGACGGCGAACGCGGCGAGGGTGTCGAACAGCCCGGCGGTGATCCCGGGGCGGTCCTTCCCGAAGATCTTGACGAGAAGGGTGGGGACGTCAGGGGTCTGTGATGCGCTCATGGTCCTTCCACCGTATCGGCCCCGCCCCGCCCGAGCCGCCCCCGTCCCGCCCTGCGGACATCCCGTGCGCGCCCCCGGGCACCGCCGCCCCGGTCCTCGGCCGCCCCGCCCTCCCCGGGCCTGCGCCTCACGGGCCCCCGCCGGCCGGCCGGGGGAGTCCAGGATCACACCGGCCCCTCCCGATGGCTGGAACCGGCCCTTCCGGGCCCCGCGTGCGGTCCTTCCCCGTCAGGAGCCCCTCCTGTGCGGCGGCTTGTCCCGTTGTCGGGTCATCAGGGGCGTGTAGGCGGGTGTGTGGCCATCCAGGAGGGTTTCTCCGCTCATGACCGGACGCGCCGGCGTGGCCGTCACGGCCCCGTGCACGGTCTTCACACTGCCCGACTTTCGGATCGGGGACCGGGCCTGAAATAGTTCCCCCTCGATGTTCGCCCTCCCTAGACTCCCAGCGACGGGGGTACCTCGGGGGAAAACTACGTGGGGCATGGAGTGCCGGAACTCGTACTGGAACTGAACGGAAGGACCTGGACCCTCGATCCGTCCAGGTCGTACACCCTCGGGCGGGACCCGCAGGGTGACGTGGTGATCGACGACGCCAGGGTCTCGTGGCGGCACGCCACGGTGAGCTGGGGTGGCCGCAGTTGGGTCATCGAGGACCACGGCTCCACGAACGGCACCTACGTGCAGGGGCAGCGGATCCACCAGATGGAAATCGGTCCGGGTGCCACCGTGCACCTGGGCAACGCCACCGACGGCCCCCGGCTCGATTTCGCCGGTGCGGCCGCGTCCGCCGCGGCGGCGCCCGACGGCGCGTACAACGCCCAGGCGCCGCAGGCCCCGCAGCAGGCGTGGCCGGGTCAGCAGGCCCCGCAGCAGCACCAGCAGCCGCCGGTAGCGCAGCACCAGCAGCCGCCGGTAGCGCAGCACCAGCACCAGCAGCCGCAGCAGGGCGGCTGGCAGCAGCAGCCCCAGCAGCAGATCCCGCACCAGCAGGGACCCGCCGTCCACAAGGCGCCCGCCCACCAGGCTCCCGTCGCCCACCAGGCGCCGGCGCCCGCCCACCAGGGGCCCGCGACCCCCGGGCACGGGGACCGCAGCCCCACCACGTTCCACCAGCTGGCCCTCGGCCGGGTCATGCGCATCGGCCGTGCGCTCGAGAACGAACTAGTCGTCTCCGACCTCCAGGTCTCGCGCCACCACGCCGAGTTCACCGCGCACCCCGACGGCCGCTTCGAGCTGCGCGACCTCGGCTCGCACAACGGCACGTACGTCAACGGTCAGCCGATGACCAAGTCGGGCACCGTCCTCATCGGCCCGAACGACATCGTGGGTGTCGGTCACTCGACGTTCCGGATCGTCGGCGACCGCCTCGAGGAGTTCGTCGACACCGGCGAGGTCTCCTTCTCGGCCCGCCACCTCACGGTCACCGTCGACGGCGGCAAGCAGATCCTGAAGGACGTCTCGTTCGGCGTCCCGGAGAAGTCGCTGATCGGCGTCATCGGCCCGTCGGGCTCCGGCAAGTCGACGCTCCTCAAGGCGCTGACCGGCTACCGCCCCGCCGACCAGGGCGACGTCCTGTACGACAACCGCAGCCTCTACAAGCAGTTCGCCGAGCTGCGCCAGCGCATCGGCCTGGTCCCGCAGGACGACATCCTCCACAAGGAGCTGACCGTCCAGAAGGCCCTGCGCTACGCCGCGAAGCTCCGCTTCCCCGGCGACACGGCGACGGCCGAGCGCGAGGCCCGCATCGACGAGGTGCTGCGCGAGCTCAAGCTCGACATCCACAAGGAGAAGAAGGTCACCTCCCTCTCCGGTGGCCAGCGCAAGCGCGTCTCCGTCGCCCTGGAGCTGCTGACCAAGCCGTCCCTGATCTTCCTGGACGAGCCGACCTCCGGCCTCGACCCGGGCATGGACCGCGACGTCATGCAGCTGCTGCGCGGCCTGGCCGACGACGGCCGCACGGTCCTCGTCGTCACCCACTCGGTCGCCGAGCTCGGCCTGTGCGACAAGCTGCTGGTGATGGCGCCCGGCGGCTCGGTGGCCTACTTCGGGCCCCCCGAGGAGGCGCTGAACTTCTTCGGGTACGAGACGTGGGCGGACGTCTTCTCCGCGTTCGAGAACTACCGCGACTACGACTGGGCCGGCCGCTGGAAGGGCTCCCAGCACTACCAGCTGTACGCGGCGGACATCGACGCCGTCGCCGCGCAGCCGGTCCAGATGCCGGTGCAGTCCGCGGCCAGACCGCCCAAGCCGCAGAGCTGGGGCGCCCAGCTGTGGACCCTGATCCGCCGGTACGTCTCGGTGATCGCCTCCGACAAGGGCTTCCTGGGCCTGATGGTGATCCTCCCGGCGGTGCTCGGCGCGGTCTCCGTCGTCATCCCCGCCGACTTCGGCCTCGCCCCGCCCACCCCGCCGTCCCGGTTCAACGGCGACGCGGGCACGATCATGCTGATCCTCGCGGTCGGCATGTGCTTCTCGGGCGCCGCGAACTCCGTCCGAGAACTGATCAAGGAACGGGTCATCTACGAACGGGAACGCGCCACCGGCCTGTCCCGCTCGGCGTACCTGATGTCCAAGGTCATCGTCCTGGGCCTCATCACGGCCTTCCAGGGCGTGATCATCTGTGCGATCGGCTTCATCCCGCGCGAGCTTCCCGCCGAGGGCCTGATCATGCCGCCGGCCGTCGAGCTCTGCGTCGTCGTGATCGCGCTCGGCCTGACCTCGATGATGGTCGGCCTGGTCATCTCGTCGCTCGTGAAGACCGCCGAGAAGACCATGCCGCTGCTGGTCATGTTCGCGATCGTCCAGGTCGTCTTCACCGGCATCCTGTTCCAGGTGTACGGCTCGCCCGGCCTGGAGCAGTTCGCCTGGCTCATGCCGTCCCGCTGGGCCATCGCCGGCGCCGGTGCGACGCTCGACCTGGCGCACCTGATGCCGCCGTGGGACCACAAGGACCCGACCAACCTCGACCCGCTGTGGGACCACACCGCCGGCCAGTGGGGCATGAACCTCGCGGTCCTGCTCGCCATGGCCGTGGCCCTCGGCTTCGTGGTGGCGCGGCTGCTGCGGCGCCACGAGCCCGAGGTCATGCGCAAGTGACCGGCGCCCCGCGCGCGTGAAGGGCGGCACCCCGCACGGGGTGCCGCCCTTTCGTTCCGCTGTCCGGCGCGGCTCAGTAGGCGCTGTTGACGTTGTCCATCGAGCCGTAGCGGTCGGCCGCGTAGTTGCAGGCGGCGACGATGTTGGCGACCGGGTCCCACTGGCTCTTCTTGGTGCCGGGGACGTGGTACGCGTCGAACGTCGGCTTGATGACCTGGAGCAGACCGATCGAGGGGACGCCGTTCTTGGCGTTGATGTCCCAGTTGTTGATCGCGCTCGGGTTGCCGCTGGACTCACGGATGATGTTGCGGTGGATGCCCTCGTAGGTACCCGGGATGTCGTGCTTCTTCATGATGTGGAGCGCCTCGCGGATCCAGCCGTCGAGGTTGTCGGCGAACACCGGCGTACGGGCGGCGGCGCGGCTCGCGGCGGCCTTCACGGCGGCGCGCCTCTCCGCCTCGGCCTGGGCCTTCGCCTTGGCCTTCGCGGCGGCGACCGCCTTGGCCTTCGCCTGGGCCTCGGCCTTCGCCTGGGCCTCGGCCTTCGCCTTGGCCGCGGCGGCCGCCTTCGCCTTGGCGGCGGCCTCGGCCTTCGCGTCGGCGGCGGCCTTCAGCTCGAACGCCGTCTTCTGACCGGCGATGCCGGCCTGCAGCTCCGCGGTCCGGTAGCCGCTCCAGGCGGCGACCGGAGCGGCGGCCACCTCCTTGACCTCGGCCTCGGCCGTGGCGTTGCCCGGCACGAGGGTGAGGGAGACGGCTGCGGCGCCGATGACGGCTACGCCGGCGAGGGAGAGCTTCTGGTTCTTCTTGAGACGGCTGAGACCAGGGGTGCTGGACGGGGACATACAGTCGTACCTCTTCGAATCGCGGAAGTCGCACGCCGGGCGGCGTTGCGCCTGGCTCGGCGGGCGACGGCTGCAATTCTTAGCGGCCGCAAAATCGCTAGGCAAAGGTGTGACGTACGACCCCGGATAGTGGATCAGCGGCTGGGGCGTGACGCGTGACCGCACCCCACGCACACTCCCGACCAGCACTGATCCGATCCTTATCCGGGCTACTAGGCACAGTCGTACGTGACCTGGGTCCTATGCGCGGGCTCACATCGGGCCTGGGGCGACCTCACCGCCAGTTGCGCGGGCAATGCACTGGGTGAGGGCGCCGGCGGCCCTGGCGAGCAGCCCTGCGGCAGCGCTGGGGAACGGGCCCGAGCAGCGCCCGCGGCGGACTTCCGGACGGCCTCCGACACGGGACTCCGGCCACCCCGGTACAAGGACCTAGGCCCGTGGCCCTACGCGCCGCCGTCCACAGGCGGATACGGAGGGTCATCCCCCGTGGGTAACGTGAACGCATGACCGATCGACCACGCTCCGGCCTCGCCGCGGTGAGCACGGCGCTCCTGGAGATGAGCAGGCAGCTGGAGGTCCGTGACGTCCTCAAGACGATCGTGGCCTCCGCCCGCGACCTGCTCGACGCGGAGTACGCCGCACTGGGCGTCCCCGACGACCACGGCGGCTTCGCCCAGTTCGTGGTGGACGGCGTCAGCGACGACCAGTGGAAGGCCATCGGCCCGCTGCCCCGCCAGCACGGCATCCTCGCCGCGATGCTCCACGACGAGGAGCCGCAGCGCCTCGCCGACGTCCGCGAGGACCCCCGGTTCGAGGGCTGGCCCTCCGCCCACCCGGAGATGTCCGACTTCCTCGGCCTGCCCGTGCGCGACGGGGACGAGACGATCGCCGCCCTCTTCCTCGCCAACAAGCGCTGCCCCGCCCCGGGCGGCGGCTGCGGCTTCACCGCGCAGGACGAGGAGCTCCTCGGCATCCTCGCCCAGCACGCCGCCATAGCCCTGACCAACGCCCGGCTCTACGAGCGCAGCCGCGAGCTCACCATCGCCGAGGAACGCTCCCGCCTCGCCCACGAGCTGCACGACGCGGTCAGCCAGAAGCTCTTCTCCCTCCGCCTCACCGCCCAGGCCGCCGCCCGCCTCGTCGACCGCGACCCGGCCCGCGCCAAGGGAGAGCTCCAGCAGGTCGCCGCCCTCGCCGCCGAGGCCGCCGACGAGCTGCGGGCCGCCGTCGTCGAGCTGCGCCCGGCCGGCCTCGACGAGGACGGTCTCGTCCACACCCTGCGCACGCACGTGCAGGTCCTCGACCGGGCCCACACCGCCCGCGTCACCTTCGACGGCGGGGGACTGCGCGCCCTGCCCGCCGCCCAGGAGGAGGCACTCCTGCGCGTCGCCCAGGAGGCCCTGCACAACGCCCTGCGCCACTCCGGGGCCGGGCAGGTCGCCGTCCGGCTCACCCGGCACGGGCAGGGCGCCCGCCTCACCGTCGGCGACGACGGCAACGGATTCGACCCGCGCGTCGTCCGCCGCGCCGGACGCCACCTCGGGCTGGTCTCCATGCGGGACCGGGCCGGCGGCGTCGGCGGCACACTCACCGTGCGCTCGGCACCCGGCGAGGGCACCACGATCGAGATGGAGGTCCCCGGTGGCTGACCAGGACGCCGGCGGCACGGACCGCCCCACGGAGGGGGCGGACGCGGCACGCGGACGCGCGATCCGCGTCCTCCTCGTCGACGACCACCAGGTCGTCCGGCGCGGACTGCGCACCTTCCTGGAGGTGCAGGACGACATCGAGGTCGTCGGCGAGGCCGCCGACGGCGCCGAGGGCGTCGCCCGCACCGAGGAGCTGCGCCCGGACGTCGTCCTCATGGACGTGAAGATGCCCGGTACGGACGGCATCGAGGCCCTGCGCCGGCTGCGCGGGCTCGGCAACCCGGCCAGGGTCCTGATCGTCACCAGCTTCACCGAGCAGCGCACGGTCGTCCCCGCCCTGCGCGCCGGCGCGGCCGGGTACGTCTACAAGGACGTGGACCCGGACGCCCTCGCCGGCGCCATCCGCTCGGTGCACGCGGGACACGTCCTGCTCCAGCCCGAGGTGGCCGGCGCACTGCTCAGTCAGGAGGAGGCGAACGGCGCCTCCGGCGGAGGCCGCAGCGGCAGCCTCACCGAGCGGGAGCGGGAGGTCCTCGGTCTGATCGCCGACGGCCGCTCCAACCGGGAGATCGCCCGCGCGCTCGTCCTCTCCGAGAAGACGGTCAAGACGCACGTGTCGAACATCCTCATGAAGCTGGACCTCGCGGACCGCACCCAGGCCGCCCTCTGGGCCGTGCGCCACGGCCTCACGGACTGACCCCGACGCCGGTACGGCGCCCCGGCCCGCGGGCCCGCCCCGTGCGCCGGTACCGGCACGGGGCGGCGCACCCGGCCACCGGCCGGACCCATCCGCCGCACCGGGGCGGCCCGTGGCAGACCGGCCGAGGAGGGCCCGCCACCGCGAGACGCCCCCCCGACGCTGCCGGAGCCGCCCCCGCGTACCGTCAGGGCCGCCCGCCGACGGTCAGGACCACCCACCCGGCGTCAGGGCCGCCCGCCGACGGTCGGGACCACCCGCCCGGCGTCAGGGCCGCCCGCGCTCCCTCTCCTCCACGTACGCGTTGAACGCGGCCACCTGCGCCCGCCGGGCCACCCGCTCCACCGGCCGCAGGGCCTCCGTCCGCGCCGCCATCTCCGACGCGCTCACCGCACCGCCCGGCCCGTGCCCGTACGCCAGCGACACCAGCAGCGCCACGCGCCGCGCCAGCTCCAGCACCCGCACGGCCCGCGGCGGGTACCCCGGCGCCAGCAGCTCCGCCCCCGCGTGCGCCCGCGCCCGGTACGCGTCCAGCGCGGCCTCCGCCACCGGCCCCGACGCCGCCACGTTCAGCCGCGTCAGCACCACGGTCGCCTCCCGCAGCGCCTCCACCAGCTCCCGCTCTGCCTCGCCCAGCGACGGCACGTCCGCCGGCGGCGCCTCGCGCACCGGCAGGCAGTGCCACACCACCTCCACGTGCACGTCCCCTGGAGGACCCGCCTCCGTCACCTCCGGCACGAGCCCGTAACCGGCGCCGTACCCGACGACCGCCTCCTCGGCGTCGAGCGCCCGCGCGTTGAACTCCGGCGGGCCGCTCAGCCCGAGCGGATGCCCCGGCGCGGGCAGCGCCACCCGCCATCCGGTCACCCCCAGCGACCGCAGCCGACCCAGTGCCAGCGTCAGCCCGACCGGCGCCGACTCACCCGGCAGCCCCTCCACACGGTGCGGCGCGTCGTCGCCGACGATCGCGCCCACCGCCTCGTCCGGCGACACCGAACCGGCCAGCAGGGCGTTACCCCATGCGGCCAACCGTCCTGAACGTGGTTCCCACAGCATGCCCCCCACCCTAGGTACTGGGGCCTCCACCAGTGGCGTAGGTTTTCCCTGGGAACCCGTGCCCGCCGCACCGGCGGCGGACCGCGCGGGCGACGACGACGAAGACTCGACCGCAAGGGGAGACAACGCGCTCATGAGCGATGTACTGGAGCTGGTGGACGTATCCGTGGTCCGCGACGGACGGGCTCTGGTGGACGAGGTCTCCTGGTCGGTCAAGGAGGGCGAGCGCTGGGCCATCCTCGGACCGAACGGCGCGGGCAAGACCACCCTCCTTAACGTCGCCTCCACCTACCTCTTCCCCACCCGTGGCACCGCCCACATCCTCGGCGAGCAGCTCGGCAGGGTCGACGTCTTCGACCTCCGCCCCCGCGTCAGCATGGCCGGCATCGCCATGGCCGACAAGCTCCCCAAGAGCCAGACCGTCCTCGAGACCGTCCTCACCGCCGCGTACGGCATGACCGCCACCTGGCAGGAGGACTACGAGACCGTCGACGAGGACCGCGCCCGCGCCTTCCTCGACCGCCTCGGCATGTCCGACTTCCTCGACCGGAAGTTCGGCACGCTCTCCGAGGGCGAGCGCAAGCGCACCCTCATCGCCCGCGCGCTCATGACCGACCCCGAGCTCCTCCTCCTCGACGAGCCCGCCGCCGGCCTCGACCTCGGCGGCCGCGAGGACCTCGTCCGCCGCCTCGGCCGCCTCGCCCGCGACCCGCTCGCCCCCTCCATGATCATGGTGACGCACCACGTCGAGGAGATCCCGCCCGGCTTCACCCACGTCCTGATGATCCGCCAGGGCAAGGTGCTCGCCGCGGGACCCGTCGAGACCGAGCTCACCTCCCGCAACCTCTCCCACTGCTTCGGCCTCCCGCTCGTCGTCGAGCACCGCGGCGACCGCTACACCGCCCAGGGCCTGCCGCTCTCCTGACGCCCGCCCGGAGGCGTCCCAGCCGCGGCGCGGCGGCCCGACGCCCGTCCCCCGGGGCCCCGTTCGCCCCGCCCCGCCCCAACGGCCGGTCCCGGCAGGGCTCTTCGCGCGCCGGGTCCTTCGCGCCCTGTCCCCGAGCGCCCGCGCGGGCCTACCATGACCACGTGGACATCGACGCATGGGTGTGGTGGCTGATCGCGGCGGTGGGGCTCGGCATCCCGCTCGTCCTCACCGCGATGCCGGAGTTCGGCATGTTCTCCGTCGGTGCGGTGGCGGGCGCCGTCACCGCGGGGCTCGGCTTCGGCGTGGTGGCCCAGGTGGTCGTCTTCGTCGCCGTCTCCGTCGCCCTGGTCGCCGTGGTGCGGCCCATCGCGGCCCGACACCGCGACGACCGGCCGCAACACGCCTCCGGTGTCGACGCCTTGAAAGGCCGTCAAGCCACCGTGCTCGAACGGGTCGACGGCGCCGGCGGCCGCGTGAAGCTCGCCGGCGAGGTCTGGTCCGCCCGCTCCTACGCGCCCGACCAGGTCTTCGATGTCGGGGAGCAGGTCGACGTGGTCGACATCGACGGGGCCACGGCCCTCGTCATGTGAGACGAGCCGCTCAACCACCGGAACGCCCGGCGCGACGGCCCGCAGTCTGGGAAGATCGATCACCGACATCCATTGGCAGCCGAGGGCACGGGGAGCACGATGCCATCCGTCATCATCGTTCTGATCATCCTGGTGGTGCTCGTCTTCATCGCCCTGATCAAGACGATCCAGGTCATCCCACAGGCCAGCGCCGCCATCGTCGAACGCTTCGGGCGCTACACCCGCACCCTCAACGCGGGCCTCAACATCGTCGTCCCGTTCATCGACACCATCCGCAACCGGATCGACCTCCGCGAACAGGTCGTCCCCTTCCCGCCCCAGCCGGTCATCACCCAGGACAACCTCGTCGTCAACATCGACACGGTGATCTACTACCAGGTGACCGACGCCCGTGCCGCGACCTACGAGGTCGCCAGCTACATCCAGGCGATCGAGCAGCTCACGGTCACCACGCTGCGCAACATCATCGGCGGCATGGACCTGGAGCGGACCCTCACCTCCCGCGAGGAGATCAACGCCGCCCTCCGCGGCGTCCTGGACGAGGCGACCGGCAAGTGGGGCATCCGCGTCAACCGCGTCGAGCTCAAGGCCATCGAACCGCCCACCTCCATCCAGGACTCGATGGAGAAGCAGATGCGAGCCGACCGCGACAAGCGCGCCGCGATCCTCACCGCCGAGGGCATCCGCCAGTCGCAGATCCTGACCGCCGAGGGCGAGAAGCAGTCCGCGATCCTCCGTGCCGAGGGCGAGGCGAAGGCCGCCGCCCTGCGCGCCGAGGGCGAGGCCCAGGCCGTCCGGACGGTCTTCGAGGCCATCCACGCCGGCGATCCCGACCAGAAGCTGCTCTCCTACCAGTACCTCCAGATGCTCCCGAAGATCGCCGAGGGCGACGCCAACAAGCTCTGGATCGTGCCCAGCGAGATCGGTGACGCCCTCAAGGGCCTCTCCGGCGCCTTCGGCAACCTCGGCAACGGCACCCCCGGCTTCAACACCGGCAAGGACACCCGCCGGGACGACCGCCCGACCGACTGACACCGGCCGACCCCGACCGACGGGACACCGGCCGACCCGGACCGCCGACCGCCGACCCGGGCCACGTCCCGGACGGCGACCGGCCGACCCACCCCGACCGGCACCCCCTGTCGACTCACGCCCCCGCCCTCGTGCATGATCGGTTCATCCACCACCGATCCCGCACGGGGGCACAGTGACGATCTGGGAAATGCTCGCCGTCTTCGCGGCGGGGATCGGCGCCGGCACCATCAACACCATCGTCGGCTCGGGGACGCTCATCACCTTCCCCGTCCTGCTGGCCACCGGGCTCCCCCCGGTGACCGCCACCGTCTCCAACGCCCTCGGCCTCATCCCGGGTTCCATCAGCGGAGCCATCGGCTACCGGGCCGAACTCGCCGGCCAGCGCCCCCGCGTCCTGCGCCTGGCCGCCGCCGCCGCCATCGGCGGCCTGTGCGGCGCCGTCCTCCTGACGGTCCTGCCCCCCACCGCGTTCGAGACGATCGTCCCCGTCCTCGTCGCCCTGGCCCTCGTGCTCGTCGTCCTGCAGCCCCGCATCACCCGGGCCGTACAGCGCCGCCGCGACCGCGACGGCCGCACCGCCACCCCCGGCGACCGCGGCGGTCCCCTCCTCTTCGCCGGACTGCTCCTCGCCAGCGTCTACGGCGGTTACTTCACCGCCGCCCAGGGGATCGTCTACCTCTCCCTCATGGGCATCCTGCTCGACGACACCCTCCAGCGCCTCAACGCCGCGAAGAACGTCCTCGCGGCCGTCGTCAACTCCGTCGCCGCGCTCTTCTTCGTCTTCGCCGCCCACTTCGACTGGACCGCCGTCGCCCTCATCGCCGTCGGTTCCACCATCGGCGGCCAGCTCGGCGCGCGCATAGGCCGCAGACTCCCCCCGCAGGTGCTGCGCGTCCTGATCGTCGTCATCGGCAGCGCGGCCATCCTCCAACTCCTCACCCGATGAGGGGATGACGAACGGCCCGCCCCCGGTACCCACCGGGGACGGGCCGCCGCCCACCACCACGCGTCAGGCCGCAGCCGGCGCCCACCGTTCGGCCAGCCACTCCGGCAGCTCCGAGCGCTCACCCGCCCGCAGCGCCAGCAGCATCGCGTCCGCCGGAGTCGGCACGAACGGCTGGAACAGCAGCGGCATCCCGGCCTCCTCCGGCGTCCGGTCCGCCTTGCGGTGGTTGTCCGCCGCGCACGACGCGACCGTGTTCAGCCAGCTGTCCGCACCCCCCTGCGACCGCGGCACCACGTGGTCCACGGTGGACGCGCGCCGCCCGCAGTACGCGCACCTGTGCTGGTCCCGCGCCAGCACCCCCCGCCGCGACCACGGCGCGTGTCTTCGGAACGGAACCCGGACGTACCGGCACAACCTGATCACCCGCGGGACCGGGAGCTCCACCGCCGCCGCCCGCACCCTCAGCCCGGGATGGGCGTGCTCGACGACGGCCTTGCCCTGCAGCACGAGTACGACGGCCCGGTGCAGCGACACCGTCGACAGCGGCTCGAAGCTCGCGTTGAGAACCAGTGTGTCCCGCATGTCCGCCCACCTCCGTGTGCCGGCCGTCCCCCTGACGCGCCTGGACCAACTGTGGCGGGGCCGCACCGGACGGGACAACGCAATATCCGGAAGCAGAAAATGCCCGCCCCCGGCCTCGTACGGGCCAGGAGCGGGCGAACGGCAAGCGAACGTTCAGCCCTCCGCGGGTGTCTCGTACTCCCCGATCAGCTGCGCGCGCGCCAGCGTGTGGAACCGCAGGTTGAACCCGACCACCGCGGGCGAGACCCCGTCGTCCGGCCCCAGCTTCTCCGTGTCGACGGCGTACACGGTGAACACGTACCGGTGCGGACCGTCACCGGGCGGCGGGGCCGCCCCGCCGAAGTCCTTCGACCCGTAGTCGTTGCGGACGTGCACCGCGCCTTCGGGCAGGCCGGCGAAATCACGGCTCCCCGCACCGGCGGGCAGCTCCGTCACCGACGCCGGGATGTCGAACAGCACCCAGTGCCAGAAGCCGCTGCCGGTCGGCGCGTCCGGGTCGAAGCACGTCACGGCGAAGCTCTTCGTCTCCGCCGGGAAGCCCTCCCACCGCAGGTGCGGCGAGGTGTTCCCCTTCGCGTGCACCTGCCCGTCCGCCAGTACGCCCCCCGGCGCCACGTCGTCGCTCACCACGGTGAAGGACGGCACCGGCGGGTGGAAGTCGTGCGGGAGCGGCGCCGTCTTCGCCTCGGTCACGTTCGCTTGGGTCACGTCAGAACCTCCGATTCGCATGCGTCCTCGGTCGCGGAACCGAGCTTAGAGCCAGTTGCGGCGCCCACCGACGTCGGCGAGCCACTGGTTCAGGTACGCGGCCCAGTCGGTGGACCGGAAGTCGTCGAGCCCGACCACGAAGGACCGGAACGAGTCGCTGCCCTCGCTGAACAGCCCCGCCTTCTTGTCCATCTCCAGGACGACGTCCATCTCGCGCCCGTCGGCGACGAACGTCAGCTCGACCTGGTTCAGCCCCCGGTACTGCTGCGGCGGCAGGAACTCGATCTCCTGGTAGAAGGGCAGCCGCTGCCGCGTCCCCCGGATGTGCCCGCGCTCCATGTCGGCGCTCTTGAACCGGAAGCCGAGCTGCACGAAGGCGTCGAGGATCGCCTGCTGGGCCGGCAACGGGTGGACGTTGACGGGGTCCAGGTCCGTGGAGTCGACCGCCCGCGCGATGGCCAGTTCGGTGGTCACGCCGATGTGCATCCCGTGCAGCTGCTGCCCGGAGATGCACGTCACCGGCGTCTCCCAGGGGATCTCCAGGCCGAACGGCACGACGTGCACGGCCCCGGCCTGCACGGTGAACGCCCCGCCGAGCTGCACCTTCGTGAACTCGATGTCCTGCTTCACCTCCTGCTCGCCGCCCTCGACCTCGACCCGCGCCTGCAGCCCGAGGGACAGGCCCTGGATGTCCTGCGGCACCGAACCGCCCTCGATCCGCACCTCGCCCTGGACGACGCCGCCGGGCACGGTGTTCGCCTCGGTCAGCACCGTCTCGACGTTCGCGCCACCAGCGCCCAGACTCGCGAGCATCTTCTTGAAGCCCATGTCCCACTCCTTGTCGGTCTCCGTCACGTACGCGTCACGCGCGGACGACGGTAGCCGGTTCCGCACGCCACCCCGGTACGCTCGTACAACATGATCGAAAGCCCCGACCGTACGCCGCTGCCCCGGGACTTCTTCGACCGCCCCGTACTGGAGGTGGCCCGCGACCTGCTGGGCCGGACCCTGGTGCGCCGGACGGACGACGGCCCCATCGAACTCCGCCTCACGGAAGTCGAGGCGTACGCCGGGGAGATCGACCCGGGATCCCACGCCTACCGGGGCCGCACGAAGAGGAACGCCGTGATGTTCGGGCCGCCGGGTCACGCGTACGTGTACTTCACCTACGGCATGTGGCACTGCCTGAACCTCGTCTGCTGCCCCGAGGGAACCGCGAGCGGAGTCCTGCTCCGCGCCGGTGAGATCGGCACCGGCCGGGAGCTCGCCCGCAGCCACCGCCCCTCGGCCCGGCACGACCGGGAGCTGGCCAAGGGCCCGGCCCGCCTCGCCACCGCCCTGGACGTGGACCGCACCCTGGACGGCACGGACGCCTGCGGGGGCCCGGACTCACCCCTGTCGGTACTGGCCGGCAGTCCGGTCGCCGCCGATCAGGTGTGCAGCGGGCCGCGCACCGGCGTCGGCGGGGAGGGGGCCGCCCACCCGTGGCGCTTCTGGATCGACGGCGACCCGACGGTCAGCCCCTACCGCGCGCACGCACCGCGCAAGCGGAGGACTTGACGCGAGGCAGGGGCCCGACTAATGTCGATGAAGCCGTAAGAGCCGGGCACGCTGTGTCAGCACCCCGGGCGCGGCCAACCCACTACTGAACGATCATCTCCCCGACGGGGTCCCTTTTGCTTTGCCGAAAAGGATTCCGAAGAGACTCGATTATGAGCATCGCGGAAGATCGGTTAACGTAGCGGAAGCCGAAAGGCAAAGGCCCCCAACGGCCACCGGAAATGAAATCCGAACCGGAAACGGAACGGAAAACGGATCTGGTAGGGTTGGAATCGCCGGAAAGGGAAACGCGAAAGCGGAGAACGGCCCGGCAGCCCGCTCCAGCGGGTGGCAGGAACGAGAAATCGGATCTGCTAGACTGGAAACACGAAAGA
>NZ_JBIBSF010000005.1:519877-524168 GCF_043077165.1 Streptomyces kanasensis | reverse complement strand
CGGACAGACAAACTCGCCATTGCCTACCAGGCCGCACTCCACCTCGCAGGCATCCTCATCTGGACCCGACGCTGACCAAAGAGACAGAACCTAGGCGCGTTCGGCGAGGGTGTGGGCCACCAGGGCGTTGGCGTGGCCGTGTCCCAGGCCGTGCTCCGCCTTGAGCCAGGCGACGAGCTCCATGTGGCGGGTGAGCGGAGAGGCGCGGATGAGCTCCTGCCACTCCGCCACCGGACGGCCGTACTTCTTCTCGATGGAGGGGAAGTAGCTCGCGGGGCCCTTCACCGGCTGCGTCATCGTCTCGTCCTTCTTCCTGCTGCTTCCTGCTGCGTGCCGCGGCGGTCGCCGTCAGGAGGGGAGACCCGCGCCGGCCCCGGAACTCATCGGTCCCACGGCATCGGGTCCGGACGGCCCGTCACGCGCCTGCCAGCCCGCCAGACCGCCGCCACCAGCGGGACGCCGGGCCGGTACGCCAGGTGCACGGGGGACGGCGCGTCCAGGAGCGCCAGGTCCGCGCGGGCCCCGACGGTGAGGCGGCCGACGTCGGTGCGGCGCAGGGCCGCCGCGCCGCCCGCCGTGGCGGCCCACACGGCCTCGTCGGGCGTCATGCCCATGTCCCGTACCGCCAGGGCGATGCAGAACGGCATCGACGACGTGTACGACGAGCCGGGGTTGCAGTCCGTGGACAGGGCCACGGTCACGCCCGCGTCCAGCAGGCGGCGGGCGTCCGGCCACTCGGCGCGGGTGGAGAACTCGGCGCCGGGCAGCAGGGTGGCGACGGTGTCGCCGTTCGCGAGCGCGTCGACGTCCTGCTGCGTCAGGTGCGTGCAGTGGTCGGCGCTGGCCGCGTCCAGCTCGACGGCGAGCTGCACGCCGGGCCCGTACGACAGCTGGTTGGCGTGGATCCGCGGGTGCAGGCCGCGGGCCTTGCCGGCGGTCAGGATCGCGCGGGCCTGGTCGCCGTCGAAGGCGCCCTTCTCGCAGAAGACGTCGATCCAGCGGGCGTGCGGCGCGCACGCGTCGAGCATCGGGCCGGTGACGAGGTCGACGTAGCCGGCGGGGTCGTCGGCGAAGTCCGGGGGGACGACGTGCGCGCCGAGATAGGTGACCTCGTCGGTGTGGCGGGCCGCGAGGCGCAGCGCCCGCTCCTCGTCCTCGACCGTCAGGCCGTAGCCGGACTTCGTCTCGAAGGTGGTCGTGCCCTGGCGGAGCGCCTCGTCCAGATGGCGGGTGAGGGTGGCCTCCAGCTCCGCGTCCGAAGCGGCGCGGGTGGCCGCCACGGTCGTGCGGATGCCGCCCGCCTCGTACCGGCGGCCGGACATGCGGGCGTGGAACTCGGCGGTGCGGTCGCCGGCGAAGACGAGGTGGGAGTGGGAGTCGACGAAGCCCGGGATCACGGCCCGGCCGGCCGCGTCGACGCGGTTGTCGGTGGCGGGTGCTTTGCTGGACGCACCGATCCAGACGACGCGGTCGCCCTCGATGGCGACCGCCGCGTCCCGGATCAGTCCGAGGGGGGATCCGTCACCGAGGGAGGGGTCGTTGGTGACCAGGGCGGCGATGTCGGTGATGACGGTGGTGGCGGTGGCCGCCGCCGCGACGGTGCTGTTCGCCGTGTGGGGGCCGGTGCGCGCCGGGGCGTTGTTCGTGGGTTCGTTGCCGCTGTTCATGGTGGGGGGTTCCTCCTTCGGCCGGGTCAGGCGTGCAGCGCCGCGATCGAGTCCCGCAGGGCCCGGGCGACGTCCGGTACGAGGGCGTGGGCCCCGTCCCGTACGACGTGGCGGCCGGCGACGACCGTGTGGCGCACGTCCGCTGCCGACGCGGCGAATACCGCCGTCTCGGCTGCCAGACGCGGTGGCGGCCCCGCTGTCCTGACGGTGTCGAGGGCGATCGTCGTGAAGTCGGCGAGCGCCCCGGCCTCCAGGCGGCCGGCGTCGGGCCGGCCGAGGGCGGCGTGCCCGTCGGCGGTGGCGGCGCGCAGCAGGGCGGCGGCGGTCCAGTGGCCGCGGGTGCGGGAGCGGAGGCGTTCGTCGAGCTCCATCGCCCGCGCCTCCTCCAGCAGGTCGATGACGGCGTGGCTGTCGCTGCCCAGCGACAGGGGCGAGCCGGCCCGCTGGAGGGCGACGGCCGGGCCGATGCCGTCGGCGAGGTCCCGCTCGGTCGTCGGGCACATGCACGTGCCGGTGCCGGAGCCGCCGAGCAGGGCGACGTCCTCGTCGGTGAGGTGGGTGTTGTGGACGCCCGTGGTGCGCGGGCCGAGCACGCCGTGGTCGGCGAGGAGCCGGGTCGGGGTGCGGCCGTGGGCGGCGAGGCAGGCGTCGTTCTCCGCGGTCTGCTCGGAGAGGTGGACGTGCAGCGGGGCGTCGCGGTCGGCCGCCCACCGGGCGACGGTGGACAGCTGGGCCGCGGGGACGGCGCGCACGGAGTGGATGGCCGCGCCGATCCGTACCCCGTCCCGCTCCTTGAGGCTGGCCGCGCGCTCGGCCCACGCCTCGGCGGTGCCGTCGGAGAACCGCAGCTGGTGCCGGTCGGGGGCGGCGCCGAAGCCGGAGGACAGGTAGGCCGTGTCGAGGAGCGTGATGCGGATGCCCGCCTCGCCGGCCGCCGCGATGAGCGCCTCGCCCATGGCGTTGGGGTCGGCGTACGGGACGCCGCCGGGTGCGTGGTGCAGGTAGTGGAACTCCCCGACGGCCGTGATGCCGGCCAGCGCCATCTCCGCGTACACGGCGCGGGCGAGGGCGTGGTAGCTGTCGGGCGTCAGCCTGGAGGCGACCTGGTACATGGTCTCGCGCCAGGTCCAGAAGGTGCCGGAGCCGACCTGGACGGTGCCGCGCAGGGCCCGGTGGAAGGCGTGGCTGTGGGCGTTGGCCAGACCCGGGAGGGTCAGGCCGCGCAGGGTCACGGCGCCCGGCGGCGGGGTGTCGACGCCGGTGCGTACGGCGGTGAGGCGGCCGTCGGACACGTCGAGGGCGACGCTCGGCTCGACGTGGGTGCCGAGCCAGGCGTGTTCGCACCAGTAGGTCAGGCGCACGCGAGTCCCTCCAGTACGTCGGCGAGGGCGAGGACGCCGGCGACGCAGTCGTCCTCGGTGGCGTGCTCGGCCGGGGAGTGGGAGACCCCCGTGGGGTTGCGCACGAAGAGCATGGCCGTCGGGACGGCGGCGGACAGGATGCCCGCGTCGTGTCCGGCGCCCGTGCCGAGGACGGGGACGCGGCCGCCGAGGAGCTTGCCCAGCTCGTCACGGAGGGCGTGGGCGAACTCGACGACGGGCGTGAAGGACTCGCGGACCACGGCGAGGTCGACGCCCTGGCGGTCGGCCGCCTCCCGGGCGGCCGCCTCGACCCCGGCGACGACCCGGTCCAGCGTCGTCTGATCGGCGGCGCGGGAGTCGAGCCAGCCGCGGACGACGGAGGGGATGGCGTTCACGCCGTTCGGCTCGACGGAGACCTTGCCGAAGGTCGCCACGGCGCCCGCGAGTTCCGCCTCGCGGCGGGCGGCGAGGACGGTCTGCGCGTACGACAGCATGGGGTCGCGCCGGTCGGCGAGCCGGGTGGTGCCCGCGTGGTTGGCCTCGCCCCGGAAGTCGTACCGCCAGCGGCCGTGCGGCCAGATCGCGGAGGCGATGCCGACGGGGTCGCCCGACAGGTCCAGGGCCCGGCCCTGCTCGACGTGGAGTTCGACGAAGGCGCCGATGCGGGCGAGCCGCTCCGGGTCGGGGCCGATGGCGTCCGGGTCGTACCCGGCGGCCTCCATGGCCCGGGGCAGCGTGACGCCGTCGGCGTCGCGCAGCTCGTGCGCGGCCTCCTTCGTCAGCTGCCCGGCCGTGAGCCGGGAGCCGACGCAGGCGAGGCCGAAGCGGGCGCCCTCCTCGTCACCGAAGTTGACGATCGCGAAGGGGCGGCGGAAGCGGACCTGGCGGGAGCGCAGTTCGTCGAGCGCGGCGAAGGCGGAGACGACGCCGAGGGGGCCGTCGAAGGCGCCGCCGTCGGGCACGGAGTCCAGGTGCGAGCCGGTGACGACGGCGTCGCCGGCCGTCGGGTCGCCGAGCCAGGCCCACTGGTTGCCGTTGCGGTCGACCTCGTACTCCAGGCGGCGGGCCTCGGCCTGCATGCGGAACCACAGCCGGCAGTCGGCGTCGGCCCCGGTCCAGGCGAAGCGGCGGTAGCCGCCCGTGGCGTGGGGGGGGGGGGGGGGGGGGGCCGCCCCCCCCCCGCGGGGGGGGGGGCGGCGGGCCCCGGGGGGGGCCCCCCCCCGGGGGCGGGCGGCCGCCGAGCGCGGGGGCCCCGGCGCCGCG
>NZ_JBIBSF010000005.1:228326-519867 GCF_043077165.1 Streptomyces kanasensis | reverse complement strand
CCCCGGTCACCCCCGGGGGGGGGCCCCCCCCGCCCCCCCGGGCCCCCCCGCCCCCGGGGGGGCCCCCCCGCCCCCCCCCCCGGGGGGGCCCCCCCGGGGGGGGGGGGGGGGCGCGGGGGCCCCCCCCCCACCGCCACATGGCGTGGAAGGTGTCGCTCACGCGGAGCCGTCCTCACGCATCGGGACGCGGACGCCCTTCGCGTCGGCGACGGCGCCGGCGCTGTCGTAGCCGGCGTCGACGTGGCGGATCACGCCCATGCCCGGGTCGTTGGTGAGGACGCGGCGGATCTTCTCGCCCGCCAGCGGGGTGCCGTCGGCGACCGTGACCTGGCCGGCGTGGATCGAGCGGCCCATGCCGACGCCGCCGCCGTGGTGCAGGGAGACCCAGGAGGCGCCGGAGGCGACGTTGACCATGGCGTTCAGCAGCGGCCAGTCGGCGATGGCGTCGGAGCCGTCGAGCATGGACTCGGTCTCGCGGTACGGGGAGGCGACGGAGCCGCAGTCGAGGTGGTCGCGGCCGATCGCGAGCGGCGCCGCGAGCTCGCCGGAGGCGACCATGTCGTTGAAGCGCTCGCCGGCCCTGTCGCGCTCGCCGTAGCCGAGCCAGCAGATGCGGGCGGGCAGGCCCTGGAAGTGGACGCGCTCACCGGCCAGCTTGATCCAGCGGGCCAGCGACTCGTTCTCCGGGAAGAGGTCGAGGATCGCCTTGTCGGTCTTGTGGATGTCGGCGGCGTCGCCCGAGAGGGCGGCCCAGCGGAAGGGGCCCTTGCCCTCGCAGAAGAGGGGGCGGATGTAGGCGGGGACGAAGCCGGGGAAGGCGAACGCCCGGTCGTACCCGGCGAGCCGGGCCTCGCCGCGGATGGAGTTGCCGTAGTCGAAGACCTCGGCGCCGGCGTCCATGAAGCCGACCATGGCCTCGACGTGGTGGGCCATCGACTCGCGGGCGCGGGTGGTGAAGCCCGCCGGGTCCTTGGCCGCGAGGGACGCCATGTCGTCGAAGTCGACGCCGACCGGCAGGTAGGAGAGCGGGTCGTGGGCGGAGGTCTGGTCGGTGACGATGTCGATCGGCGCGCCCTCGGCGAGCATCCGCGGCAGCAGCTCGGCGGCGTTGCCGAGGAGGCCGATGGACAGGGGGCGGCGGGCGTCGCGGGCCTCGGTGGCCAGCTGGAGGGCGTGCTCCAGGGAGTCGGCCCGCACGTCGAGATACCGGTGCTCGATGCGGCGCTCGATGGCGCGCGGGTCGCAGTCGACGCAGATCGCGACGCCGTCGTTCATGGTGACGGCGAGCGGCTGGGCGCCGCCCATGCCGCCGAGGCCGGCGGTGAGGGTGATCGTCCCGGCGAGGGTGCCGCCGAACTTCTTCGCGGCGACGGCGGCGAACGTCTCGTACGTGCCCTGGAGGATGCCCTGCGTGCCGATGTAGATCCAGGAGCCGGCCGTCATCTGGCCGTACATGGTGAGGCCGAGCTGCTCCAGGCGGCGGAACTCCTCCCAGTTGGCCCAGTCGCCGACCAGGTTCGAGTTGGCGATGAGGACCCGGGGGGCCCACTCGTGGGTCTGCATGACGCCGACGGGGCGGCCGGACTGCACGAGCATCGTCTCGTCCTGCTTGAGCGTGCGCAGGGTGCGGACCATCGCGTCGAAGGAGCGCCAGTCGCGGGCGGCCTTGCCGGTGCCGCCGTAGACGACGAGCTTGTCGGGGTGCTCGGCGACCTCGGGGTCGAGGTTGTTCTGCAGCATCCGCAGGGCGGCCTCCTGCTGCCATCCCAGGGCGCTCAGTTCCGTACCGCGCGGGGCCCGTACGGGGCGGGGTCCTGACATGGGGATGCCTCCTCGGTTGATCGGCCTGGGGCCACTGGGACGACGCTCACCGTGTTGAGCGGGTTATTCACATCCTGCTGGACTGAATAGTTGTAGTCAACAGCTGCGCGGCGGCAGAACGGGTGTTTGGCTGGGTGCCATGGCTTCCGACCGTCGTGATCAGGCCGTCCGCGCAGCCGTCGCCCACGCGCTGCTCTCCGACTCCGCACCCGTCGCCGCCCTCCTCGACACCGCCGGCGTCCGCGCCTCCGCCGCCGCCCTCCGCGCCGCCTTCGCCGCCGTCACCGACGCCCCCGTCCTGCACGCCTTCGCCGTCAAGGCCGCCCCGCTCGTCCCCGTCCTGCGCCTGCTGCACGAGGAGGGGCTCGGCGCCGAGGTCGCGAGCCCCGGCGAACTGGCCCTGGTCCGCGCGGCGGGCGTACCGCCGGAGCTCACCGTCCTGGACTCCCCCGCCAAGACCCCCACCGAGCTGCGCGAGGCCCTCACCCTGGGGATAGCCGTCAACGCCGACAACCCCCAGGAGCTCGCCCGGCTCGACCCCCTCGTCACCGCCCTCGCCGGCGCCGGGGGCACGCCCCCGCCCGTCGGGCTGCGCGTCAACGCCCAGGTGGGCGGCGGCTCCATCGGCGCCCTGTCCACCGCGACCGACACGTCCAAGTTCGGTGTGCCGCTGCGGGACGACGGCGCCCGGGAGTGGATCGTGCGCGCCTTCCTGGAGCGCCCCTGGCTGACCCGGCTGCACACCCACTCCGGCTCGCAGGGCGTGCCGCTCGCGCTCATGGCCACCGGGGTGCGGGCCGTGTACGAGCTGGCCGAGGAGATCAACGCCGCGGCCGGGCGGCACCAGGTCGACACCGTCGACATCGGCGGCGGCCTGCCGGTCAACTTCGCGTCCGACGAGGAGACCCCGACCTACGCGCGGTACGCGCGGCTCCTCGCCGACGAGGCGCCCGGGCTGTTCGACGGGCGGTACGGACTGGTCACGGAGTTCGGCCGGGCGCTGCTGGCCAAGCACGGCACGGTGCTCGCCCGCGTCGAGTACACCAAGACCTCCGGCGGGCGCCCCGTCGCCGTCGCCCACGCCGGCGTCCAGGTCGCCACGCGCACGGTCTACGACCCCGCCTCCTGGCCGCTGCGCATCGTCGCGTACGACGCCGCCGGGCGGCCCAAGTCCGGGCCGCTCCTCGCGCAGGACGTGGCGGGGCCGGCCTGCTTCGCGGGCGACCTCCTCGCCGTGGCGCGGCCGCTGCCGCCGCTGGAGCCGGGCGACGTCGTCGCGGCGCTCGACACCGGCGCGTACTACTTCGCGCACCACTACGCCTACAACTCCCTGCCGCGGCCGGGCGTCTACGGCTACGAGCTGGAGCCGGACGGGACGGTGCGGTTCGCCACCGTACGGTCGCCGCAGCGGCCCGCGGAGATCGTCGCCGAATCGGGCGGCGAACACCGGGACGCCCTGGTACGCCGGTAGCGGCGCGGGTACCGCGGCGGGGCGGCACTGGGGGGGGCGGGCGGGGCGGGGCCCGGCGGGCGCCAGCGCGGGGCGGGGCGGGGCCCGGCGGGGCAGGCGCGTCGCGCGGGGCACCGGCGGGGCCCGGGGCGGCGGAGCCTACCGCGCCGGGGGCACGTTCCAAGGGAAAATGCCAGAAGTCCCACCCGTGGGCAGAACGTTGCGTAACGTCTCCATCACTGAGCCGTTCGCGTCTGCGCCATGGGAGGGGAGCCCGCGTGCCCGGAATCGACGAGTGCCTGGTCGAGGCGATGGCCCTGCCGGGGGCGCGCGGGGCGGCTCTCGTCGACTGGACCAGCGGGCTGGCCCTCGGCACGATCGGCGAGTCCCCGGTCGGCGACCACGAGACCTCCGCGGCCGAGGCGGCCGAACTGGCCCGCGCCGCCGCCGAGTACGAGTCCTTCACCCCGGCCATGGCCGCCCCCTCCCCCGCAGGTGCCGGCCCTGAGGGTGACGACGACGGGGGCGCGCCCGTCGAGGACCTCATCGTCACCACCCGCACCGGCTACCACGTGCTCCGGTTCGTCACGACCAACTTCGACAGCAGCCTCTTCCTCCACCTGTGGCTCGACCGCACCACGGGCAACCTCGCGCTCGCCCGATTACGCCTGCGCGACCTCGCCGAACGGCTGGTGCTGTGATGGCCGGCGTCGTCTCGCCGATGCTGCGGCGCCTCGCGGCGGACCGGGCGACGGGCGCCCTGGTGCGCGACCACGGCACGCTCTACCTCGTGGACGGCCAGGTCGTGCACGCCGAGAGCCCCGTCGCCCCCGGCCTCGACATCCTGCTCGCCGGCGGCAGCGACCGGCGCTCCGCCGGCCCCGGGCACGGCGGGCGGATAGGCGACGGCGAGCGGGAGATATGCCGCCTGGGCGCCCTCTTCGACGCCGCGTTCTTCGCCCTCGCGCCCGGCCGCGGCCCGGCCCGCTTCCGCTACGGCCACCACCCCCGGTACGCCGGACCCGGCCGCCCGGTGCCCGCCGCCGCGGTCGAACGCGAGACGCTGCGCCGCCGCGAACTGCTCGACAGCGTCTGGCCGTACCCCGCACTCGACGCCGCCCCGGTCGTCCCGCGCCCCGCCGCGCCCGGCCAGACGGTCACCGCCCGCGGCCGCGCGCTCCTCGCCCGCGCGGACGGGGTGCGCACCCCGGCGCAGCTCGCGTGGGTGCTGGGGCGTCCCGCCTTCCACACGCTGCTGGAGATCCGGCGGCTGGCCGCCGCCGGGCTGGTCGAGACGCCCGATCCCGTGCCGCCCTCCGCACCCACCGGCGACACCACCGCCCCCCAGCCGACCGGATCCCCGGCCCACCGGCCCACCGGCCTCCCCGACGGGCCGCCCGGCCTGCCCGGCGGCCTGCCCACCGGGCTCCCCGCCGCACTTCCCGGCCGACTGCCGCCGGGCTTCCCGGCCCACCGGCCCGCCGCCCCGCCCGCACCCGAGCACGCGCCGCCGAGCAGCCCCACCACCGCGACCGATCCCCCCGACATCGCCCTGCTCCGCCGAGTCCGTGACGCTCTGGAGGCACGCCTGTGACCACCCGCTCCACCCCCCTGCCCTCATGAGGGGGGCGTCATGAGGCGCGCCCTGCGGCAGCGCGCCGAGAGGAGACAACTGATGACGGCCGAACCGTACGTACTCGGCGAGCTGCGCCGGCTGCGCGCCCGCGTCCCCCAGCTGACGGGGGCGCTCGCCGCCAGCGTCGACGGGCTGGTCCTCGCCCAGGACACCGGCGACGTCGAACCGGAGGGCGTCGCCGCCCTGACGGCGGCCGCCCTCGGCGTCGCCGTGCGGCTGAGCGACGCCACGGGTCGGGGCGGGTTCCGCGAGCTGCTCGTCCGCGGCGAGCACGGCTACGTGGCGACGTACGCGGCGGGCGGCACCGCCGTCCTGACCCTCCTCGCCGAGCCCCGCGTCAACGTCGGTCGGCTCCACCTGGAGGGGCGCCGCTCCGGCGCCCGGATAGCGGAGCTGGTCGACGGCGCCCTGGAGCGGCCCGAGACCACGCCCTGACCGCCCCCGGCCCCTGCCGGCCGAACCCCTGCCCCTGACCCGCTGGACCCGCCGGACCCGCCGACCCGCTGAACCCCTCGATCCATCCCCGTAGGAAAGGAAGTGCGCGTACATGAACGCGGAGACCGCCCTCAAGGAAGCCACGACCCTCATCGACGGCGCCATCGGCGCCGCGCTCGTCGACTACACGAGCGGCATGGCCCTCGGCACGGTCGGCGGCGGCAAGGACCTGGACCTGACCGTCGCCGCGGCGGGCAACACCGACGTGGTCCGCGCCAAGGTGCGCACCATGGAGATGCTCGGCCTCAACGACGAGATCGAGGACATCCTGATCACGCTGGGCACCCAGTACCACCTGATCCGGCTGCTCAAGGGACGCGGCACCAACGGCCTGTTCCTCTACCTGGCGCTGGACAAGGGCCGCGCGAACCTGGCGATGGCCCGCCTCCAGCTCAAGCGGATCGAGGGCGAACTGGAGGTCTGAGCCCCGCCCCCGCGCCGCGCGGTCACGGCGCGGCGCGCGGTGCCGGGGCGGCGCGCGCGGTCACGGCGCGGCGCGCGGTGCCGGGGCGGCGCGGCCCCCGCCGCGTCCACAGCGCCCGCCGCCCGCCCCGCCGGGTTCAGCGGCGCCGCGCCCCACCGGGCGCGGCGTCGCCGGCGGCGATCCCCGTCGTCCGGTACGCGGTGACGCGCGGCCCGGCCGGACCGCCCGCGCCCAGCCGGTCGACCGGCACCCACAGCAGCAGGTCCCCGGCGCCCTCGCGGCGCCCGAGCCACGACGCCTTCAGCCACAGCCCGGCGCCCAGGCCGGCGACCAGCAGTCCGACCGCCCCCGGCACCAGGAACGACGAGCCCACGGCCACCGCGAAGGCCAGTAGCAGCCACCACCGCCGGGCCCGCCGCCAGACGCGCACGGTCACGGCCCGGTCCTGCAGGACGTCGGCGCGGGCGGCCCGCCCGGCGGCGTCGGCGAGCCGGACGTACCGGCCCCGCCGGGTGAGGGCGGCCACCGCCGCCGCGACCAGGAACAGCGCGGCCCCGGCCAGCAGGCCGATGCGCCGCCCGGTCAGCCCGGGCACCAGCGCCCCGACGCCGGCTCCGAGGATCCCCGACCACCACAGGGGCGCCGCCCCGGCCCGTACCGCCACGGCCACCCGCGCCAGCGCCTGTCCTCCGCGCGCCACGTCCGTCCTCCTCCTGCTCGGCTCAGTTGAGGTGCGCGCGGCAGGGTACAGCCGGTCGGTGAGATTTCCGTGAGAGGCGCCGGACGGGCGCCTACTCGACGAACAGGCCCCGCGCGGCCGCCCCCGCGTCGAACTCCTCCAGGCGCGCCTGGGCCTCGGGCAGGCCGTCGCACATCGCCTCCAGCAGCGCCCGGCCCAGCAGCATCGGCGCGCACGCCGTGTCGAAGGCGAGCGCCGTGCCGACGGCGGCCGGCAGCAGGACGTCACTGTGCCCGGCGACCGGCGCGAACGCGGAGTCGGCGACGGTCACCACGGCCAGTCCGGCGCCCCGGGCGTACTCCAGCGCCTCGACGACCTCCCGCGGGTGGCGGGGCAGGGCGAAGCAGAGCAGGGCCGTGGCGCCGGCGCGCACCGCGGCGTCGACGCGGTCGGTGAGCATCGAGCCGCCCTCGTCGAGGAGGCGCACGTCGGGGTGGACCTTGGCGGCGAAGTAGGCGAAGCCGCGTGCCTGGGCGGCGGCGGCCCGCAGGCCCAGCACCGGCAGCGGGCGCGAGGCGGCGAGGAGCGCGCCGGCCCGCTCGACGGGCGCGGGGTCGGCGAGGAGTTCCGCGAGGTGGCGCAGGTTCTCGATCTCGGCGTGCACGGCCTGCTGGTACTCGTTGGCGGGCGGGCCCTCGGCGGCGCCGTCCCCGGCCGGGCGGCCGGGCTCGGCGGGCGCGACCTCGCGCAGGTGGCGGCGGAGCGCCGGGTAGCCGTCGAAGCCGAGCGCGACCGCGAAGCGGGTCACCGACGGCTGGCTCACCCCGGCCAGTTCGGCGAGCTCCACGCTGGACAGGAACGGCACGTCGGCGGCGCGGCGCACCATCCAGTGGGCGATGCGCCGCTGCGTCGGCGTCAGCCGGTGGCCGTCGAAGAGCGTCTGGAGCCGTGCGCCCGGGGTGTCGCTCATCCGGACCCCTCCTCCACCTCGAATCCATTCAGTCACACCTGTGACTGAATAGACCATATGCAAGAGGGCGGCCCCCACGAAACCGGGGGCTAACCCCACCGACAGACCCGCCCCCACGGACCTAGCGTGGGGGCATGGACGCCCACGACACGGACCTCAGGCGCGACCTGGACGCCACCCTGCACGCCCGCCGCGAGCTGGGTGACGCGTACGAGACGGCGCTCGTCGAGTCCTTCCTGGAGAAGGTCGACGAGCGGCTCGACGCCTCGATCGACCGCCGCGTGCGGCGCCGGCTGGCCGAGCGCCGGCTGGACGCGGCCCGCGACGACCCGGGCGGCCCGCGGGAGGACGGCGGCGGCTACGGCGAGCGGTTCGGCTTCGCGACGGTCTCCCTCGTCCTCGCCGTACCGCTCTCCGCGATCGGCGCGGCCCACGCGGGCCTCAAGGGGCTGGTGGTCGCCTGGCTGGGCATCGTCGGCGTGAACGCGCTGCACGCCCTGCGGGACCTGCCCCGGCCGTTCGCCGACCGCGGCTAGCGTGTGCCGGCCGCGGCCGGCGTGTACCGACCGGCCCACGTGTGCCGACCGGCCGGCGTGTACCGACCGGCCCGCGTGTGCCGACCGGCCCGCGTGTACCGACCGGCCCTTTCCGGACACCCCCGGGACCCGACCGGCGCGGCCCCACCGACCCCACCAGCCCCTCCACCTTCTCTACCGGATTCTCACAAGTCGGCAATTCCCGCAGCGCACGGCCGAGTTGATACCGGGAACCGCAGCCGCTCCCCCTGCGTGATCTTTTCTGGTGCCTTACGGTGCCGGACATAGAATGCGACGCAAAATCGTGATCGAGCATCGGGGGTCGGCGCACCATGGGGTTCGACGAGGAATGGGCCCAGCTGCGGGCCGAGGCGGCGGAGCGGCAGGACACGGCGATGCGGCTGAACCAGCTGCCGGCCGACCAGGGCGGCTCGGGCGGGACGGGCGGCGGGAAGCTGGTCTCCTCCCCCGCGGAGAAGAACGCGGCGGCCAACACCATCGAGACGCGTCTCGTCCCGGACACCAAGAAGGCCACCGACTTCGCCGACGAGGCCACCTCGACGGCCATCGGCAGCCTGAAGGACTGGCAGACCTCGACGGGACTCAAGACGGTCCAGGAGACCTGGGACAAGCAGGTCAAGACGCTCGTCGGCCGGCTGAACCGCGAGAAGGGCGCCCTGCGCGCCACCGTCGCCACCCTCGGCGGGGTCGACGTCGAACGCCGCCAGCGCATCCAGAGCGTGCCGTCGAGTCTCGACGCGTACTGAGCCGCGCCCTCCGCGCGCGCCGGGCCCCGGCCCCGGCGCGTACCGAGCCGCCGCCGCGCGCCCCCGAACCCGCCCACGCCCCGCCGCCCGTAGGGAAAGAGAATGCTGACGTACCACGACGTCATGTCCGCCGACTTCGGTCCGCTCAACGCCGCAGCGGACAAGTGGCAGAAGATGGCGGACGAGATCCACAAGGTGGAGAACGCCTACCGGGACAGCGTCCAGAAGATAACGATGGGCCAGACCTGGCTCGGTGACAGCGCGACCGCGGCGCACACGAACTTCGCCGCGACCCGTTACGAGTACCAGGCGGCCCAGACCCAGGCGAAGGCCACCGCCACCCTGCTGCGCAACGCCCACCAGCAGTTCACCGAGCTGAAGAAGCAGCTGGAGAACGCGCGCGCCGACGCCGTGAAGGACGGCATGAAGGTGTCGGAGCAGGGCAACGTCGCCTACGACTGGGACAAGCTCACCCCGGCCGAACGCGAGGCCGCCCGCCACGACCCCGACCACGCCTCGTCGGTCCGCGCGAGCGAGCAGTCGTGGCAGGAGTACATCAAGGCGTGCGTGAAGGCCGTCGACGACGCCGACAAGGACCTGAAGAAGGACTTGGAGTCCGCCGTCAAGGACGGGGTCGGCGGCAAGAACGACGAGACGCTCGGCACCGGCTTCAACGGCGACGCCGGCAAGGTCGCCGCCGCCGACGACAAGCAGAAGCAGGAGCGCCTGGAGCTCGCCTCGCTGGCGATGCGCGACGACGAGACGCTCGAGGACTGGATGCAGCGCCTCCAGCGCGACGGCGTCGAGAAGCTCACCGGCAGCAAGCGGCTCGCCGACCTCTTCGCGGGCGTCCAGAAGGGCACGGTCACCGCCGGCGCCTTCGCCCTGGCCCTGGGCACGGGCGCCAAGAACGGCTGGAAGCTCTTCAAGTACGCCAAGGACGGCACGAGGGTCACCGCGCCCGGCACGGGCATCGCCAGCCGCATCAACGAGCGGATGATGCTCTCCTCCTCGGGCTTCTGGAGCAAGCTGCCGCCCAACGTCGTGGGCGCCCTGACGGGCTCGGAGGAGGCGGCCGCGCTCGGCGGCTACATGACCAAGGGCGGACGCTTCTTCATCCCGACGGCGGCCGAGGCCAACCTCGCCCGGGTCGCCGCCAACGGCGGCCTCGCCAACGCCGCGAAGGCCGCGGGCTGGATCCGCGGCGCGGGTGTGGTGGGCGCCGCGGCGGGCACCGCCTTCGGCATCGCCAACCTCAGCACGTACACCCCCGAAATGATCAAGGAGGACCCCGCCAAGTTCGCCACCGACCTCAGCGGGACCACCTTCAACGCCTCCCTCACGGTCCTCGCCGTGGCCCCGAACCCGATCACGGCCGGTGTGGCCATCGGTACGGGCCTCGTCTACGCCGGCTGCCTCGTGTGGGACAACCACGAGGCCATCGGCAAGGGCCTGGAGAAGGCGGGGGACTGGGTCGGGGACAAGGCCTCGGACATCGGGGACGGCATCGCCAGCGGCGCCAAGAAGCTCGGCAGCGCCCTCAACCCGTTCGACTGACGAGGGAGACCATGCACACCGCCATCACCCCGTTCACGCTCTCCCCGTGGAAGGCGCGCGAGCCGGGCGGCCGTCGGCAGCACGGCTGGCAGGGCACGTCCCCGGAGCTCGGCGGGATCCGGGTCGTCTGCCCGGCGTCCCCGCACGCCACGGGGGTGATCGTGGCGCAGGTGACCGGTGGGCGGGTCCCCGTCGCCTCGTTCGAGACCCGCGGCATCCACACCGAGGTCGTCAGCAGGCCCACCCTGAACCGGGCGACCTGCCGGGTGGGCGACGGGCTGGTGGCCCTGGAGCGCAACCGGTGGGCGCTGACCCACCGGGGCCGCTCCCTGCGCCTGCGGTACCTGGGCGACGACTACCGGCTGACGGCGATCGACAAGCGCGCGTACCGGCTGACCCGGCGGCCGGACGCCGAGGACCCCGGCGCGGTCCTCACGGTGCGGCAGTCCGGCATCGCGGGCGGCCGGAAGCTGACCGTCCGGGCGACGGGACGGGTACTGCCCGCCGACGTGTCCCTGGCGGTCCTGTTCTCCGCCGTCGACCGGTCGGTCCTCACCCGCCGGGGGGCCGTGCGGGCCGGGATCTCCCGGATGTTCGGGTTCTGGGCGGAGACGACGTACTGACGACGTACCGAAGAACGTCCCGGCGCGGGCGGACCCGACAGGACCCGACACGATCCGACCGCGAACCGACGCGGCCGCCCCGATCCGATCGACCCGGCCCCGACCGGACCCGACCGCCCGGACCGCGAGCGACCGACCCGACCTGACCGGCCGGCCCACCGGCCCCACGAACGCGCTCCCGCCGGCCGCGGCGAGCGACTGACTACCAAGTGAGTGTGTATGCCTTCCTTTGACGTTTCCCGGTCCCGCTTCCGGCTCTCCGACGAGCACCTCATCGTGCTCGGCGAGCTCGGCTCGGGCGCCGAGGTCCCCGGCGAGTTCGCCGAGGCCCACAAGGAGCTCGTGGCCTGCGGCCTGGTCGACGCGGAGGACCGGCTCGCCCAGCCGCTCCTGCCGCTGGTCAGGACCTTCCTCTCGCCCGGTGTGGTCGTCTCCCTGGAGACGGCCGGCCGCCAGGGCAAGCTGGAGCACGGGATGTTCATCGGCGAGGAGGACGTCGTCGCCTTCGAGGCGTGGCCGGGGAACCCGGAGTCCGAGTACTCCCTCGTCGAGCCGAAGACCCTGGTCTGGAAGCTCGCCGACATGGTCGCCCTGCGGCAGTCGCGCACGGCGCGGGAGACGGCCCTCACGGCCGTCGACACCACGGTGGCGACCGTGGACGCCGGCTTCGCCGCGCTGGAGCGCGCGGCGACCGCCCCGACCGGGGACGAGGAGCGGCGGATCGTCCGCGAGGCCCTCGGCGCCGGTGGCGCCCTCGCCGAGCCGGCCCTGTCGCTCCTCGCCGAGCTCATGTCGGAGCTGCGGGCGAGCTGGCGGATGACCGCCGCCTGGCGGGGCCGCCACGACGGGCGCGACGGCGTCGAGGGCCGCGGGTTCGCCGTGTGGGACTGCGGTCCGCTCGGCTACTGGCTGCGCGAGCTGCCCGAGGAGCCGCTCCCCGCCGACCAGGTCACGCCCGGCAGCCCCTTCCGGCTGGTCCGCACGGACGCCAGGACGGTCTGGAACCGCATCACCGACCTCCTCCCCGACCAGTCGGAGCTGCGGGCCGCGGCGACCCGCTGACGGCCCCGGCCGCCACCGGTACGGCGGACGGCGCCCGACAGGCGGACGGCCCGGCGCACCCACCCGGCGGACCCGCCCACGGCCCCGCAGCCGCCGGTACGGCGGACGGCGCCCGACGGGCAGACGGTCCGGCGGACCGGCGGACCGGCGGACCCGCCCTGCGGACCGGCGCACGGCCCTGCGGCCCGCCACCGGTGCGGCGGCGGGCCGCCCGCCGCGGCGCGCCGCGCACGGCGGCACGGACGGCCGGCACCGGCGAAACGGTGCCGGCCGAATCGGTGCCGGAAACGACGGGGAGCCGGTCCCGTGGGACCGGCTCCCCGTCGACGTCTGCGCGGGGACCGCCGCACCCCCGTGACCGGGGGGCGGGACGACGGCGGTCCCCGCGGGGGACACGGGCCCGGGTCAGGGCCGGTCCCCGCGTCCGCGGCGTCCGTGGAGACCCGGGAGCCGCTCCGGGAGTCCGTGACGCCGACACCCCCTACGGTGCCCTGTGCGTGTTAAGCGGGTGCTGCCGGTACGTGACGTGCTCGTACCGTTCGCGCGAACCCCCTGTGCGCGGGGGTCACTTGCCTTCGCGGGCCAGGAACGCGAGCAGGTCCTGCCGGCTCACGACGCCCGTCGGCTTCCCCTCGACCAGCACGATCGCCGCGTCGGCCCGCCCGAGGACGGCCATCAGGTCCTCGACCGGCTCGCCCGAGCCGACCTGCGGGAGCGGGGAGCTCATGTGCTTCTCCAGCGGGTCGTTCAGCGACGCGCGCTGCGCGAACAGCGCCTCCAGCAGCTCCCGCTCGACGACCGAGCCGACGATCTCGGCGGCCATCACGTCCGGGTGGCCGGCGCCCGGCTTCACGATCGGCATCTGCGACACGCCGTACTCGCGCAGCACCTCGATCGCCTCCCCGACCGTCTCCTCCGGGTGCATGTGCACCAGCTTCGGGATGTCGCCCTCCTTGTGGCGCAGCACGTCGCCGACGCGCGCCGACGGACCGGCGTCCTCCAGGAAGCCGTAGTCGGCCATCCACTCGTCGTTGAAGATCTTCGAGAGGTAGCCGCGGCCGCTGTCCGGCAGCAGGACGACGACGACGTCGTCCGGGCCGAGGCCCTCGGCGACGCGCAGCGCCGCGACGACCGCCATGCCGCAGGAACCGCCGACGAGGAGGCCCTCCTCCTTGGCGAGGCGGCGGGTCATCTGGAACGAGTCCTTGTCGGAGACGGCGACGATCTCGTCCGTGACCGTGCTGTCGTAGGCGGACGGCCAGAAGTCCTCACCGACGCCCTCGACCAGGTACGGCCGGCCGGAGCCGCCCGAGTAGACCGAGCCCTCCGGGTCGGCGCCGACGACCTTCACGCGGCCGCCGCTGGCCTCCTTCAGGTAGCGGCCGGTGCCGGAGATGGTGCCTCCGGTGCCGACGCCCGTGACGAAGTGCGTGATCCTGCCCTCGGTCTGCTCCCACAGCTCGGGGCCGGTCGTCTCGTAGTGCGAACGGGGGTTGTTCGGGTTCGAGTACTGGTCCGGCTTCCAGGCGCCCGGCGTCTCGCGGACGAGGCGGTCGGAGACGTTGTAGTAGGAGTCGGGGTGCTCCGGGTCGACCGCCGTGGGGCAGACGACGACCTCGGCGCCGTACGCCCGCAGGACGTTGATCTTGTCCGTGGACACCTTGTCGGGGCAGACGAAGATGCACTTGTAGCCCTTCTGCTGGGCCACGATCGCCAGGCCGACGCCGGTGTTGCCGGACGTCGGCTCGACGATGGTGCCGCCGGGCTTGAGGTCGCCGCTCTTCTCGGCGGCCTCGATCATGCGCAGGGCGATGCGGTCCTTGACCGAACCGCCCGGGTTGAAGTACTCGACCTTGGCCAGGACCGTGGCCTGGAGGCCCGCGGTGACGCTGTTGAGCTTCACCAGCGGGGTGTTGCCGACGAGGCTGATCATCGAGTCGTGGATTTGCACCGTAAGTCTCCGGGGTCTCCGTAATGGTCCAGCCAGCGTAAGCCGAGTGGATGCGTAGGCGGGCACGGTTCCGGGGCAGTTAGCTCACAGACGGCACGGAGGAGGTGGGCGCCCCTATGTCGAGGGCGAGCGTGGCACGGCGGATCGCGGCGGGCGCGGCGTACGGCGGCGGCGGCATCGGCCTGCTCGGGGCCGCCGCGATGGGGGTGCTCGTCGCCGAGGTGCAGCTGGCGAAGCGCTCGGTCGGCGGCGGGTTCGCGCCGCTGCCCCCGACGGCGGACGGGCTGTACGGCCGGGCCTTCGACGGGGTGCCGCTGCGGTTCGCGCTGCTGGGCGACTCCACGGCCGCCGGTCAGGGCGTGCGGCGGGCCGGGCAGACGCCGGGCGCCCTGCTCGCCTCCGGGCTGGCGCAGGTCGCCGAGCGGCCGGTGGAGCTGCGCAACGTCGCCCTGCCGGGCGCGCGCTCCGACGACCTGGAGCGGCAGACCACCCTGCTGCTGTCGCGGCCGGAGTGGGTGCCCGACGCCTGCGTGATCATGGTCGGGGCGAACGACGTCACCCACCGGATGCCGCCCACGCAGTCGGTGCGCTACCTGTCGGAGGCGGTGCGGCGGCTGCGGGGCGCGGGCACGGAGGTCGTGGTCGGCACCTGCCCGGACCTGGGCACCATCGAGCCCGTGTACCAGCCGTTGCGGTGGCTGGCGCGGCGGCTGTCGCGGCAGCTGGCGGCGGCGCAGACGATCGTCGTGGTGGAGCACGGGGGCCGGACGGTGTCGCTGGGCGACCTGCTGGGGCCGGAGTTCGCGGCGAACCCGCGGGAGATGTTCGGCGCGGACAACTACCACCCGTCGGCGGAGGGGTACGCCACGGCGGCGATGGCGGTGCTGCCGACGGTCTGCGCCGTGCTGGGCGTGTGGCCGGAGCCGGAGCGGCTGGAGGCGGACCGGCGCGAGGGCCTGCTGCCGGTGGCGCAGGCGGCCGCCGAGGCGGCGCAGGAGGCCGGTACGGAGGTCACGGGCGCCCGCGCCCCGTGGGCCCTGCTGAAGCACCGCAGGCGCCGCCGGCTGACCGAGTCGGCCGCGCCCGCCCGGCCCGCGCACCCCGACCCGCACGACGGCCCCGGCCCCCACGGCGGCCCCGACCCGCACGACGGCCCCCACCCGCACGGCGCTCCCGGCCACCCCGGCGGGAACGACGACCGTGCCGGCCGGGGCGGCACGGGGCGGGCCGGGAACGGCCACCGCGGCGGGACGGGGCGCGCCGGGCGCGCGGTGGGCGGCGGGCGGGCGCCCCGACCGCCCCGGCCGCCGGCGGCCGGGACCGGCACGGAGGCCGGGGTGGAACCACCGGCGGAGACCGGCACCTGGACGGATGCGGGCCCCGACACGGACCGCGACTGAGCGGGCGCTTAGAAATGCGGTGGGTGTCACACCCCGCGAGCGGTGACCCCGGCTCTACGTAGGGGTAACTTCCCTCTCAGTCGCCCACACGTCACCTGGAGCCGTGATGCCCGAAGCCGTGATCGTCTCTGCCGCCCGCTCCCCGATCGGCCGGGCCTTCAAAGGCTCGCTGAAGGACCTGCGGCCCGACGACCTGACCGCCACGATCATCCAGGCCGCGCTCGCCAAGGTCCCCGAGCTCGACCCGCGCGACATCGACGACCTCATGCTCGGCTGCGGCCTGCCCGGCGGCGAGCAGGGGTTCAACCTCGGCCGCATCGTCGCCGTGCGGATGGGCATGGACCACCTGCCCGGCTGCACGCTCACCCGCTACTGCGCCTCGTCCCTGCAGACCACGCGCATGGCCCTGCACGCCATCAAGGCGGGCGAGGGCGACGTCTTCATCTCCGCGGGCGTGGAGACGGTCTCCCGGTACGTGAAGGGCAACTCCGACAGCCTGCCCGACACGCACAACCCGGTCTTCGACGAGGCCCAGGCCCGCACCGCGTCCCGCGCCGAGCACGGCGGCGACGAGTGGCACGACCCGCGCGAGGACGGCCTCGTGCCGGACGCGTACATCGCGATGGGGCAGACCGCCGAGAACCTCGCGCTCCTCAAGGGCGTCTCGCGCCAGGAGATGGACGAGTTCGGCGTGCGGTCGCAGAACCTCGCCGAGCAGGCCATCAAGAACGGCTTCTGGGAGCGCGAGATCACCCCGGTGACGCTCCCGGACGGCACCGTGGTGAGCACGGACGACGGCCCGCGCGCCGGCGTGACCCTGGAGGGCGTGCAGGGCCTGAAGCCGGTCTTCCGCCCCGACGGCCGCGTCACCGCCGCGAACTGCTGCCCGCTCAACGACGGCGCCGCCGCCCTCGTGGTCATGTCGGACACGAAGGCGCGGGAGCTGGGCCTGACCCCGCTCGCCCGCGTCGTCTCCACCGGTGTCTCCGGCCTCTCCCCCGAGATCATGGGGTACGGCCCGGTCGAGGCCAGCCGGCGGGCGCTCAAGCACGCCGGGCTCACCATCGACGACATCGACCTGGTGGAGATCAACGAGGCCTTCGCCGCCCAGGTGATCCCCTCCTACCGCGACCTCGGCATCCCGCTGGAGAAGCTGAACGTCAACGGCGGCGCCATCGCCGTCGGCCACCCCTTCGGCATGACCGGCGCCCGCATCACCGGCACGCTCATCAACAGCCTGCAGTTCCACGACAAGCAGTTCGGCCTCGAGACCATGTGCGTCGGCGGCGGCCAGGGCATGGCGATGGTGATCGAGCGCCTCTCCTGACCCGGCGCCCCTTCCGGACCCGGAGCCCTTCCGGCCGCTCCGCGTCCCGGCCGTGACCGAATCTCCCCCAGGATGTGACCTATCTCCCGGGGGAGATTCGTTTATGCAGGTCACGGTTGTGGGAGCGGGAAACATCAGCCTGAGAAACCTGTCCATTTCGTGACGTAATGCACTGACACCGGGCCCACGGGCAGGACAAGCTGATGTAGGAAGTGCGGGGGATCGATTGAAACCGGGAGTAAGTCAGTGAGCGCCATGTCTCTCGCCCTGCTGCTGACCACGGCCACCGCCACGGCCGTGGGCGCCGCCGCGCTGTGTGCCGCCCACGGGCTGCGCCGGCAGATCACCGCCCTGCGCACCGACCTGGCCGCCGCCCGCACCGCGGCGGGAGCGGCGCCCACGGTGCCGCACGCCCGCTCCGCCGACGCCACCATGGCGGAGGAGATACGCACGGCGGTCGCCGAGGCCCTGGCCGAGGAGCGCGAGCGAGAGCTGGCCGAGGCGCGCGCCTTCTGGGCCGCCCAGGAGGCCAGGGACGCCACCGACTCCCCCGCCTCCCTGCTGGGCGGCGCGGGCCCGCTGGGCGCCGCGGGCGACGACGGCCCGTACTTCGTCCCCCGCCAGGCCGACTTCGCGGGCCTGGACGCGCTGGACCTGGACGCCGCCGAGTACGCCGACGCCCCCGACTTCGCCGACGCCGACCCCGCCGGGCTGCCCGACCTCCTCGGCGAACTGCCCGGGTTCGCCGCCGCGGGCGAGTGCCCCGAGTACGCGGAGGACTCCCCGGAGCTGGCCGCGGCCCGCCGCCGCCACCCCTCGCACCCGGACTTCGTGCCGGTGCAGACGCCGGTCGTCACCGACCACGAGCGGACCGTGGCGCGACTGGAGGAGCTGGCCGCCGCCCGCACCGCGCTCACCGACGTACGGCCCGGCCCGCTCGGCACGCTCGACGTGTACGTCTTCGCCGACGGCACCACGCTCTGCATGACGCCCGGCCACCGGGAGACCGCCGAGCGGCTCGCCGCGGCCCTGCGCGGCGGCGCGGCGCCCTTCCTGCTGGGCGGCTCGGGCATCTCCGGCGCGTACGCGCTGACCTTCTCCTGCGGCGACGTCGACGGTGAGGGTGACGGCGGCGGCAACGTCTACATCCTCGCGGACCGCGTCATCGCCTCCCTGTAGCCCGCGGGACCCGGCCCCCGCGCCGTACCGCCCCACGGGCCCGTCGCCGGACCGCCGCCCGGACCGCGAGCCCCTGCCGTCCGCGGGGCCCCTGCTCCCACGAGCCCGCCCCGCGCGCGGCAGCCGCCCCTCACACGGCGAGCCGGGCCGCCGCGTCGCGCACCAGCGCCACGGCGTCGTCCCACTCGGCCCGCAGGGACTCCCGGCGGGCGGCGTCGTCCCGGGCGGCCGCCACGGCCGCCCGCCACGCCTCGACGAAGTCCGCGCCCGCGACGGCGAGCTGGTCGCCGACAGCGAAGACGCCCGCGTCGGGCATGCGCCGCGGTGCGCCGGGGGCGGCCTCCAGCCGGTGCGCCCGCACCGCCAACTCCCCGGCCAGCGCCAGCCCGCCGGCCGCCGCGCCCTGCCGGAGCCTGCTCTGCGGGGCGGACCGCAGCCGGTCGCAGAGTCGGCCCACGGCCTCGGTCAGTTCCGTCGTCTCGTGCACGCCGCGACCCTATGCGCCGCGGCGGCACTGTTGCCAACGGACGAACAGTCGGGCACGGTGACGTGAAGGAGCACTCGCGCACAGCGTCCGGAGGCGCCGATGTCCCACGTCTTCTCCGCAGAGACCCACCGAAACCTGCTCTCCCGCATCCCCCACTGCACCGGCCGTGAAGTGGCCGACTGGCTGCGCACCGTCGAGGAAGGCCCCTCCCTCGTCCGTTTCGAGGAGAAGGTGAGCTGGCTCCGGAGCGAACACGACCTCGCCTACGGCCACGCCAAGGCGATCATCCACGAGTACGACCTGAGGCGCGCGGCCCGCAAACTGGTCTGACGGGCCCGCCCGGCCCCGCGCCCCGACGGGCGCCGGCGGCCGACGGCCCGACGTACCGGGAAAGCCGGGAGGGCCCGCCCGGACCGAGTCCGGGCGGGCCCTCCTTCGCGTGCCGCGTGGCACGCACCGCGTCGTGCGCGACCGACTCCCGGTCAGTCGTCGCCGGCGAAGATCGACACCAGGCGCAGGAACTCCAGGTAGATCCACACCAGGGTCATGGTGAGGCCGAAGGCCGCCAGCCACGACTCCTCGCGCGGGGCGCCGTAGGCGACGCCGTCCTCGACCTGCTTGAAGTCCAGGGCCAGGAAGCACGCGCCGAGGACGATGCCGATGATGCCGAAGACGATGCCGAGGCCGCCGCTGCGGAAGCCCAGGCCGTCACCGCCGCCGAAGACGGCGAACAGCATGTTCACCGCCATCAGCAGGACGAAGCCGATCGCGGCCGCCATCACGAAGCCGTAGAAGCGGCGGTTGACGCGGATCCAGCGCTTCTTGTAGGCGATCAGGACACCGGCGAAGACCGACATCGTGCCGAGCACCGCCTGCGGCACGGCGCCCGCCGCGACGTACGTGGTGACGGCGCTGGAGATGACGCCCAGGAACACGCCCTCGAAGGCCGCGTACCCCAGGATCAGCGCCGGCGACGCCTTGCGCTTGAACGACTGCACCATCGCGAGGACGAAGGCCACCAGGGCCGCGCCGATGCCGATGCCGTACGACTTGTTCAGGTTCGCCGGGTCGACCGGCAGCAGGAACCAGGCGAGTGCGGCGGCGACGAAGACCGTGCCGAGCGTGATGGCGGTGCGCGACACCACGTCGTCGATGGTCATGACGCCGGAGCGGGCCGGGGCCTGCTGCGGCATGCCCGCCTGCACACCGGGCTGGGCGTACGGGTCGGTCGCGTACGGGTTCGTCGCGTACGGGTTCGTTCCGGCGGCGGGGCCCCCGGCCTGCTGCTGCGCGTTGAAGCCCGCGTAGCCGTTGTCGCGGCTGAACCCCCGTCGCGAGAAGACCGGGTTGCTGCTCCTCATCTCACTCCTCCATGGCCGCCGTGCGCGGCCTTGACACAAGAGTAATGGGGGAGCAAAGGAAACACCCTAGTGCTCGGGGAGGATCTTTGCGCCTCCGGATATCGATCACGCATCGCCACGTGTCGGGCCGGGGGCTCTCCCGAGCGGTGAGTGCCCGGAGCCGGACTCGAACCGGCACGGCCCGAAGGCCAGCGAGGTTTAAGCTCGCCGTGTCTGCGTTCCACCATCCGGGCAAGTGCGCGGCTCCGCGTCAGCACAGGAGCCTATCCGGGGCACGTCCCCCGAACAGCCGACGAGTGGCCCGATGTTGTCTTATTTTATTGAGGTCTGAGGGGGCGTCAGCACGTCCGCGCGGCGCTGCGCCAGCACGGGCGCCGGGTTCGCACCCGCATATGCCCCTCCCACGGAATGACGGAAAGTCGCCGTCCGTCCACACCGCGTCCCCACCCACCGGGGGCGCCCGCGGCCCTCTCAGGGGTGCCGTCATACCTCAGGAGGAGAGGCGGGCCCCGCCGTCAGACTCCAGACGGCCCCGGGAACGGGCACCCGGACGGACGCCCCGCGGGGGTGCCGGAGCCGACGATGGGACGGTCCCGACGAACACCATGCGTGACAGGAGCCCTCCACGTGATCCCCTCCCCGACGACCGCACACCGCGCCACCACCGCGGTGGCCGCCCGCGCCACGGATCTGTCCAAGGTCTACGGACAGGGCGAGACCCGCGTGGTCGCCCTCGACCGGGTCACCGTGGAGTTCCCGCAGGGCGAGTTCACGGCGATCATGGGACCGTCCGGCTCCGGCAAGTCGACGCTCATGCACTGCGTGGCCGGCCTCGACAGCTTCACCAGCGGTTCCGCCCGCATCGGCGAGACCGAACTGGGCTCGCTGAAGGACAAGCAGCTCACGCAGTTGCGCCGGGACAAGATCGGCTTCATCTTCCAGGCGTTCAACCTGCTCCCGACGCTCACCGCGCTGGAGAACATCACCCTCCCCATGGACATCGCGGGCCGCAGGCCGGACAAGCAGTGGATGGACCGGGTCATCGACATGGTCGGCCTGTCCGGGCGGCTGGGCCACCGGCCCGCGCAGCTCTCCGGCGGCCAGCAGCAGCGCGTGGCCGTGGCCCGCGCCCTGGCCTCCCGGCCCGAGATCATCTTCGGTGACGAGCCCACCGGCAACCTCGACTCCCGCTCGGGCGCCGAGGTCCTGGGCTTCCTGCGCAACTCGGTGCGCGAGCTCGGCCAGACCGTCGTGATGGTCACGCACGACCCGGTGGCCGCCTCCTACGCCGACCGGGTGATCTTCCTGGCGGACGGGCGCATCGTCGACGAGATGCTCGCGCCGACGGCCGACGGGGTCCTGGACCGCATGAAGGAGTTCGACACCAAGGGCCGGACCAGCTGACCGGGGCGCCGTGACGGCTTCCGCACCGCCCCGTACCGCCCCGCCCGCCACCGGCCCTCCACACCAGGACACCCACCTCATGTTCCGTACCGCCTTGCGCAACGTGCTCGCGCACAAGGCCCGGCTGCTGATGACCGTGCTCGCCGTCATGCTCGGCGTGGCCTTCGTCTCCGGCACCCTGGTCTTCACCGACACCCTGAACCGCGCCTTCACCAACCAGTCCGCCAAGAGCTACGACGACGTCGCCGTCGCCGTCACCTCCTACGGGGGCGGCGACGACCCGAAGCAGGAGCCCGGCGTCTCCCGGGCCACCCTGGAGAAGATCGAGCGGTTGGACGGGGTCGCCACCGTCACCGGGCGCGTCGACGGCTTCGCCGGCGTCCCCGACCCGAACGGCAAGCTCATCGGCGCCGAGTGGTCCAACAAGGGCGCCAACTTCGCCCCGGGCGCGGACGGCCGCGACCCCGCGTACACCTTCGTCGACGGCGCCGGCCCCCGCGCCGACGGCGAGATAGCCCTGGACCGCGACACCGCCGAGGAGGGCCGGTACCAGGTCGGCGACACGGTCCGCGTCGCCACCAACGGCCCGGTGAAGGAGTACCGCCTCGCCGGTGTCTTCACCACCGACGACGGTGCCGTCAGCGCCGGCGGCAGCCTCGTGCTGTTCGACACCGAGGTCGCCCAGCGGCTCTTCCTCGAGCCGGGGTACTTCAAGGACGTCACCATCACCGCCGCGCCCGGCGGCCAGGACACCCGGATCCTCGACGCGGTCGAGCCGCTGCTGCCGGAGAGCGCCGAGGCGCAGACCGGCAAGGCCCTCGCCGACCAGCAGGCCAAGGAGATCGAGGAGGGCCTGAGCGCCTTCAACCAGATCCTGCTGGGCTTCGCGGGCATCGCGCTCTTCGTCGGCGTCTTCCTCATCGCCAACACCTTCACCATGCTCGTCGCGCAGCGCACCAAGGAGGTCGCGCTGATGCGGGCCGTCGGCGCGTCCCGCAAGCAGGTCACCCGCTCGGTGCTGACGGAGGCCGCCATCGTCGGCCTCATCGCCTCCACCGCCGGCTACCTCCTCGGCGTCGGCCTCGCCGTGGGCCTGCGCTCCGGCATGGCGGCCTTCGACCTGAAGGTGCCGGACGGCCCGCTCGTCATCGGCCCCACCCCGGTCCTCTCCGCGCTCGGCGTCGGCCTGTTCGTGACGATGCTCGCCGCGTGGCTGCCCGGCCGCCGCGCCGCGAAGATCCCGCCCGTCGCGGCCATGAACAGCATGCACGCGGCCCCCAGCCAGAAGTCCCTGGTGGTGCGGAACACCATCGGCGGCGTGCTGGCCGCGGTCGGCGCCGGCGTGATCGTCTACGGTGCCGTCTCCGGCGGCGACACGGGCCGGATGCTCATCGCCGCGGGCGCCTTCCTCACCCTCATCGGCGTGATCATGCTGATCCCGCTGCTGTCGCGGCCGCTCATCGCCGCCGTACGGCCGCTGATGGTCCGGCTCTTCGGGGTCTCCGGCAAGCTCGCCGGGCAGAACGCCGTCCGCAACCCGCGCCGCACCGGCGCCACCGCCTCGGCGCTGGCCATCGGCCTGACCCTGGTGACCGGCCTGTCCGTGCTGGGCGTCACCGTCGGCCGGTCCATCGACAAGATGACCACCGACCAGATCACCGCCGACTACATGGTCCGCATGGCCGGCGGCGGCGACCTCGACCAGTCCGCGCTGACCGCGCTGGAGAAGGCCCCCGGCGTGACCGCCGTGTCGCCGCAGCAGGCGGCGTACCTGGAGCTCGACGGCGAGTTCGCCGCCGCGTCGGCCGTCACCCCCGGCGACATCGAGAAGGTCCTGAACGTCGAGCGGGTGGACGGATCGCTCGCCTCGCTCGCCCAGGGCCGGATCGCGGTCGCCGAGAAGACGGCGAAGAACCGCGGCTGGAAGGTCGGCGACACCCTGCCCGTCACGTTCGACGACGACAAGAAGGGCAAGCTGACCGTCGGCGCGATCTACGCGGACAGCGAGTTCCTCTCCCCCGTCCTCGTCGACGCGAAGGTCGTGCGGCAGCACGACGCCAAGCCGTACATCCCCTCCATCTACCTGACGATGGAGGGCGGCCAGAGCGCCGCGAACGAGAAGGCGCTCATCGACGCCCTGGGCGACAACCCGGCGATCACCGTGATGGACAAGCAGGACATCCGCGACGAGTTCGGCGGTGTCATCAACATGATGCTGAACATCATGTACGGCCTGCTGGCGATGGCGCTGATCATCGCGGTCCTCGGCGTCGTCAACACGCTCGCCATGTCCGTCTTCGAACGCCAGCAGGAGATCGGCATGCTCCGGGCGATCGGCCTCGACCGCCGCCGCGTGAAGCGGATGGTCCGCCTGGAGGCCGTGGTCATCTCGCTCTTCGGCGCGGTCGTCGGCATCGGGCTCGGTTCGTTCCTCGGCTGGGCCATCGGCGAGACGATCAAGGGCAGCCTGCCGGACTACGCGCTGGTCCTGCCCTGGGACCGGATCGCGATCTTCCTGCTGCTCGCCGGCGTGGTCGGCGTCCTCGCCGCCATGTGGCCGGCGCGCAGCGCGGCGAGGCTGAACATGCTGAACGCCATCAAGTCCGAGTAGCCGGCGGGCCCGGACGCACCGGACACGCGCACAAGGGCCGGACCTCCACCCGGAGGCCCGGCCCTTCGCCGTCCGCCGCGCGGGCCCCGGCCGGGGCGGACGCCGGGGCCGGGCGGACGGTGGGGCCGACGGGCCCCGGGCCCGGGCCGGGGCGGACGCCGGGGCCGGGCGGGGTCGTCTCGGGTGTGCGACGCGGCGACCGCGGCGCTAGGGGGTCCAGGCGCGGGTGCGCAGGGGCAGGCCGGAGGTCCCGCCGTCGGGTGTGCGGACGGCGAGGACCTGGTTGACGCCGATCCGGTTGCGCTCGAAGGCGAGTGCGGACGCGGCCATGTAGAGGCGCCAGACGCGGGCCCGGCCGGGCGACGTGAGGCGTACCGCCTCGTCCCAGCGCTCCTCCAGGTTCGCCACCCACCGGCGCAGGGTGAGGGCGTAGTGCTCGCGCAGCGCCTCCACGTCGCGCACCTCGAAGCCGGCCTCCTCCAGGGCGGTGGTGGTCCGCCCGAGCGGGGCCAGCTCCCCGTCGGGGAAGACGTACGCGTCGATGAAGGGGTCGAGGCGGTAGCGCTGCCCCGGCGTGTCGGGGCGACGGGCGATCTGGTGGTTGAGGAGCCGGCCGCCGGGTCGGAGCAGGGCGTGCAGCGTGCCGGCGTACGCGCGGTAGCGGATGTCGCCGACGTGCTCGGCCATGCCGACGGAGGAGATCGCGTCGTACGGCCCGTCGTGGACGTCCCGGTAGTCCTGCACCCGGATGTCGACCCGGTCGGCGAGGCCCTCCTCGGCCACGCGCTTGCGGGCGTGCGCGGCCTGCTCGGAGCTGAGGGTGACGCCGACGACGGTGGCGCCGTGGTGGCGCGCGGCGTGCAGGGCGAGGGAGCCCCAGCCACAGCCCACGTCGAGGAGCCGGTCGCCCTCCGCGAGGGCGAGCTTGCGGCAGACCAGCTCCAGCTTGTCGCGCTGGGCGTCCTCCAGGGTCCCGCCGGGGGTCCAGTAGGCGCACGAGTAGACCATGGAGGGACCCAGGACCAGGGCGTAGAAGTCGTTGCCGACGTCGTAGTGGTGGCTGACGGCCTGCCGGTCGCGCCGCCGGGTGTGGAGGGGGCCGCTGCGGCGCCGCACCTCCTCCGGGGGCGGCGGGGGCGGCGTCCAGGTCCCGGACAGGTCCAGCAGCTCCCGGACGGCGGCGCGGGCGTGCGGATCGCGCGCGGTGCGCAGGGCCGCGAGCGCCCCGGCGAGCGCGCCGCCGGGGCGCTCGTCCCGGTCGGGGCGGCGCTCCCACAGCGGCCCGGCGAGCCGGCCGAGCACCTCGTAGAGGTCGCCCTCCACGTCCAGCTCCCCGGCGACCCAGGCCCGGGCGAGGCCCAGTTCGCCCGGGGCCCACAGCAGCCGCCGCAGCGCCCTGCGGTGACGGACGACGAGGACGGACCCGCCGGGGAGGGGCGGGCCCGCCTCGCTGCCGTCCCAGGCGCGGATCCGCACGGGCAGCGGGACGCCGAGCAGCTCCCGGGCCAGCGCGGCGAACCGCGCAGCGGTGTCGGACATGGACACACCTCCGTGACGTGGGGCCGGACACGCTCGGCACCACGTAAGCACCGGAGGTGGCGGAAGAGGAGTCCGGATACCACCCCGTGTCGTGGGCGGTCAGCGCACCCGCGACGCGGGGCGCGCGCCGTGCGCCCCGGCGCACGGCCGGCGCGGGGCGCCCCCGGCCCGGCTGCCCCCCCCCCAGCGTCGCCCCCGTGGTCGCTGCCGTCGTCCCCGTCGTCCCTGCCGTCGTCCCCGTCGTCCCCGCCGTCGTCCCCGTCGTCCCCGCCGTCGTCCCCGTGGCCCTCGCCTCCTGACGCCGGTCCGCCCGGTCGTCACGGGCATCGCTCCGGTGCGGCGGACCGCCGCACCGCGTCCGGGGGCGGCGGACCGCCCCCGGACGCGGCGAGGGGCCGCCCGCACCACGGATGGCGGGCGGCCCCTCGACGGGACTGCGACGGGACGGCGACCGGCCGGGGCCGGCCGGGGTCAGGAGGCCTTGGCCTTCTCCTGCTTGGGCGCGGCGGGCGCCGGGGCGGGCTTGGCGGCCTCGTAGAACTCCTCGCGCGGCGACTCGATGGCGCCGAGCGAAACGACCTCGCGCTTGAGGAACATCGCGAGCGTCCAGTCCGCGAAGACGCGGATCTTCCGGTTCCAGGTCGGCATGGCCAGACCGTGGTAGCCGCGGTGCATGTACCAGGCGAGACGGCCCTTGAGCTTGATCTTCATCTTGCCCATGACGATCATCGCGACGCCCTTGTGCAGGCCGAGACCCGCGACGGCACCCTTGTTGGCGTGCTCGTACTCCTTCTGCGGGAAGCCGCGCATGCCGGACACGACGTTGTCGCCGAGGACCTTCGCCTGGCGCAGCGCGTGCTGGGCGTTCGGCGGGCACCAGGCGTTCTCGTTGCCGGCCTTGCGGCCCACGAGGTCGGGGACCTGGGCGTTGTCGCCGGCGGCCCAGATGTAGTCGGTGCCGGTGACCTGGAGGGTCGGCTGGCAGTCGACGTGGCCGCGGGGGCCGAGCGGCAGGCCGAAGCGGGCCAGCGCCGGGTTCGGCTTCACACCGGCGGTCCACACGATGGTGTTGGAGTCGACCTCCAGGCCGTTCTTCAGCACCACGTGACCGTCGACGCAGGAGTCCATGGACGTCGAGAGGTAGACCTCGACGCCGCGGCCCTCCAGGTGCTCCTTGCCGTACGCGCCGAGCTTCGGGCCGACCTCGGGGAGGATCTTGTCGGCGGCGTCGACCAGGATGAAGCGCATGTCCTCGCGGGACACGTTCTTGTAGTACTTGGCCGCGTCGCGGGCCATGTCCTCGACCTCGCCGATGGTCTCCGCGCCCGCGAAGCCACCGCCGACGAAGACGAAGGTCAGCGCCTTGCGGCGGACGTCCTCGTCGGTCGTCGAGTCGGCCTTGTCGAGCTGCTCCAGCACGTGGTTGCGCAGCCCGATGGCCTCCTCGATGCCCTTCATGCCGATGCCCTGCTCGGCGAGGCCGGGGATCGGGAAGGTGCGGGAGACCGCGCCGAGCGCGATGACCAGGTAGTCGAACGGCAGCTCGTACGCCTCGCCGACGAGCGGCGCGATCGTGGCGACCTTGCGGTCCTGGTCGATGGTGGTGACCCGACCGGTGAGGACCTCGGCCTTGGGCAGCACGCGTCGCAGCGGGACGACGACGTGCCGCGGCGAGATGCTGCCGGCGGCGGCTTCGGGGAGGAAGGGCTGGTACGTCATGTACGAGCGCGGGTCGACGACCGTGACGGTCGCCTCGCCGTAGCGCATCTTCTTCTGGATGCGTCGAGCTGCGTACAGGCCTACGTACCCTCCGCCTACTACGAGGATCCTGGGACGCTCCGTGGTGCTCATGCCATCGAGTATCCACCCCTCGGACGGGGGGTGCTCGTGCGCCCCTTCACAAGGTTCCGGGATACCTCTGCTACACTGCGCCGCCCACGTGATCCAGGTCATGTCGTCGACCGGGAACCAGGGTCCGGCGGGGGACGTTGTTCACCCCCTCATCACCCCCTGTGAACTGGACCGGAGAGCCCTCCGTAACGGTGGAGGACCGCCTTTGTTCACATGGCTGAAACTCGCCTGGGGCTACGAAAGATGGGGAGCGAAAGAGCCCTGACGGGCCTCTGTAAGGGCCGAACCCCCCTCAGACCACCCCCATCAGGGCTCTTTTCCTTGTGAAGAACTTCACGAAGTTTCTCCGATCATCCGCCGAACGGGTGTCGTGAGCGCCCCCGTCGCACCGGCGACCAGGCGATTTCTCCCGGGTGCCACCGCGGACGCGACGCCGCACCCTCCGGTCGACACCCACGTGCGAACGTGCGAACCGAGAACACCGTGACGGTACGGGAAGCACGCGCACACCTCGCCGACCACATCGACCGGGCCGAGGAAGGCGCCCCCACCCTCATCACGCGCAACGGCGCCCCGGTGGCGGCCCGTGGTCCCGATCTCGGACTGCGAAGCGCCGGAGGAAGCGGCCGACGTGCTGTCGGCGCGCGAGGCCGAAGCCTGGTCGGCAAGGTGGGCGACCGGCGGGACGCCTACCGCAGTCTGTGACGTCCCGTCCGGTGTGTGCTGCGCCGCCTACACCAGCGACCAGGCGATCCCGTCGAGGATGTCGTGCTCGCTCACCACGACCTCGGAGGCGCCGACGTACTCCATGACCTCCCGCAGGACCAGGGCACCGGCGACGATGACGTCGACCCGGCCGGGGTGCATGACGGGGATCGCGGCGCGCTCGTCGTGGGTGGCCGCCAGCAGCCGGTCGGTGACCTCCGCGACCCGCTCGTAGGAGACGCGCGAGCGGTGGATCGCCGCCGAGTCGTACTCCTCCAGGCCCAGCGCGACGGCGGCGACGGTGGTGACCGATCCGGCCAGGCCCACCAGGGTGCGCGGCTCGCGGAGCGGGACGGTGGCGCCGGCCAGCTCCAGGGCGGCCCGCACGTCCGCGCGGATCGCCGCCACCTCGGCCGGCGACGGCGGGTCCGTCCGCACGTGCCGCTCGGTCAGGCGGACGCAGCCGACGTCGACGGAGCGCGCCGCCCGCACGTGGGCGCGGCCGACGACGAACTCCGTGGAGCCGCCGCCGATGTCGACGACCAGGTACTCGTCGTCGCCCTCCAGTTCGCGGGTGGCGCCGGTGAAGGAGAACTCGGCTTCCTGGTCGCCGCTGACGACCTCCGGTTCCACACCGAGGATGTCCACGACGCCCCGGACGAACTCCTCGCGGTTCTCCGCGTCCCGGGAGGCCGAGGTCGCGACGAAGCGGACCTTCTCGGCGCCCAGTTCACGGATGACGGCGGCGTACGCGCGGCAGGCGGCGAAGGTCCGCTCCAGTGCCTCGGGGGCGAGCCGGCCGGTGCGGTCGACGCCCTGGCCGAGCCGGACCACGGTCATCCGCCGGTCCAGGTCGACGAGGGTGCCCGCGTCGGGGTCGACGTCCGCGACGAGCAGGCGGATGGAGTTGGTGCCGCAGTCGACGGCGGCGACCCGGGTCACCGGCCGCCCTCCGCGCCGCCACCGGCGGTGTCCGCCGCGTCCGCCGACGCGCCGCCGGCCCCGGCCGCCGCGCCCCCGGGCTCCCGGTCGGCGCCGACGCACGGGCCCTTCGCCCACCACTCGGGGAGCATCGCGAGCGCCTCGTCCCCCAGGGGGTTGACGCCGGGTCCGGCGACCAGCGAGTGCCCGACCAGGACGTGCAGGCACTTCACCCGGTCCGGCATGCCGCCGGCGCTGGGGAAGCCGGCGAGCACCTCGATGGCGTCGCGGCGCGCGAGGTAGTCCTCGTGCGCGGCGCGGTAGGCGGCGGCCAGCTCGGGGTCGCGCGCCAGGCGCTCGGTCATCTCCTTCATGACGCCGTTCGCCTCCAGCGTGCCGATCGCGGAGTTCGCGCGGGGGCACGTGAGGTAGTACGTCGTCGGGAACGGCGTGCCGTCCGGGAGCCGGGGCGCGGTCTCGACCACGTCGGGGTTGCCGCACGGGCAGCGGTGCGCGATGGCCCGCAGGCCGCGCGGCGGGCGGCCGAGCTGGTCCTGGAAGGCCGCGACGTCGGCCTCGGTCGGCTCGGTGCGTTCGGTCTGCGGAGGGGGCGTTTCCATGCCTGCCTTGATCCTGGTGGAACTACGGGGCTATCGGTTCTCCTGGTCGGCGCGGTCCACGCCGTCCCAGACGTTCGAGTACCAGGGCCGGCCGGTGCCGCCCTGGTCGGGGCGGTGCTCGCGCGCCGCCTCGGGGTCGTTCATGGTGAAGGCCGTCTCGCCGGGGAGCACGTAGTGCAGGTGCCGGCGGGCGAGCTGCCGGACGTAGGCGTCGTCCTGGAGGCGGGCCTTCTCGTCGCGCAGCCGCTCGACCCGGGCCGCCGCCTGCTCCGCGAGCCGTTCCTGCTCGGCGATCTCGCCGCGCTGCGACACGTACTGGCGCATCGGGTAGGCGAGGGCCACGACCATGGAGCAGACCACGAGGGCGAGGAACGCGGCCCGGCCGGTCAGCCGGGAGCGGCGCGCCTGCCGGCGGTTCTGGGAGCGGTAGACGCGGGCGGCGGTCTGCTCGCCGAGCAGTCGCAGCCTCGTCGCGGTCGAGAACCGGTCCCGGTCCTGGCCCATCGGCTCGCCCCTCCTCACGTACGACGTACGACGTCCCCGGACACGGTACGGGACCGTGGCCGGGGACGTGCGCAACTGCGGCGTCGGGCGGGCGTCAGCCCTTGAAGCGCGGGAAGGCGCTGCGACCGGCGTACACCGCGGCGTCGTCGAGGATCTCCTCGATGCGCAGCAGCTGGTTGTACTTGGCGACGCGCTCGGAGCGGGCCGGGGCGCCGGTCTTGATCTGGCCGCAGTTGGTGGCGACGGCCAGGTCGGCGATGGTGACGTCCTCGGTCTCGCCGGAGCGGTGGGACATCATGCACTTGAAGCCGTTGCGCTGGGCCAGCTCGACGGCGTCGAGGGTCTCGGTGAGGGAGCCGATCTGGTTCACCTTGACGAGCAGGGCGTTGGCCGCGCCCTCCTCGATGCCGCGGGCGAGGCGCTCGGGGTTGGTGACGAACAGGTCGTCACCGACGAGCTGGACCTTCGTGCCGAGCTTCTCGGTGATGGTCTTCCAGCCGTCCCAGTCGTCCTCGAACAGCGGGTCCTCGATGGAGACAAGCGGGTACGCCTCGACGAGCTCGGCGTAGTACTCGGTCATCTCGGCGGCCGTGCGGGACTTGCCCTCGAAGGCGTAGGCGCCGTCCTTGTGGAACTCGGACGCGGCGACGTCCAGGGCGAGCGCGATGTCGCGGCCCGGGGTGTAGCCGGCCTGCTTGATCGCCTCCAGGATGAGGTCGAGCGCGGCGCGGTTCGACTCCAGGTTCGGGGCGAAGCCGCCCTCGTCGCCGAGGCCGGTGGACAGGCCCTTCTCCTTCAGCACCTTCTTGAGGGTGTGGTAGACCTCGGTGCCCCAGCGCAGGGCCTCGGAGAAGGACTCCGCGCCGATCGGCGCGATCATGAACTCCTGGATGTCCACGTTGGAGTCGGCGTGCGAGCCGCCGTTCAGGATGTTCATCATCGGCACCGGCAGCAGGTGCGCGTTCGGGCCGCCCAGGTAGCGGAAGAGCGGGAGGTCGGAGGCCTCGGAGGCGGCGTGCGCCACGGCGAGGGAGACGCCGAGGATGGCGTTGGCGCCGAGGGAGGACTTGTCCGGGGTGGCGTCCAGGTCGAACATCGCCTGGTCGATGAGGCGCTGCTCGGTGGCGTCGTAGCCGACGAGCTCCGGTCCGATCTGCTCGATGACGGCGAGCACCGCCTTCTCGACACCCTTGCCGAGGTAGCGGTCCTTGTCACCGTCGCGGAGCTCGAGGGCCTCGAACGCACCGGTGGAGGCACCGGAGGGGACGGCAGCACGGCCGGTGCTGCCGTCGTCGAGGCCGACCTCGACCTCGACCGTGGGGTTGCCTCGGGAGTCCAGGATTTCCCGGGCTACGACGACGTCGATGGACGGCACGAGCATCTCCTTCTGGGATGTGACGCGTGGAGTGCAGGGGCTTCACCCTTGCGGCAAGAGCCTAACCGGCTCCGGGGCCGGTGCCCGCGACCGCCCGCCTCCTGGGACGAAAAAGGGCACAACCACCCATGAGTCGGGACGAACTGACAGCGTCCCTACTGATGAGTAATCACGCTGAGCGGGTCGACACTCATCCGTCCTGGCCCGGTTCGCCCCGTTTCGTACGGGAGTCGTGACGACGGAGGGCCCCGGTCCGACCCACCCCCGGGTGGAGGGCGCGTCGGGCCGGGGCCGGTCGCCGCGGGAGGGGGTCAGCTCAGGTGGAGCTGCTGGCCCGGGTAGATCAGGTCGGCGTCGGAGACGATGTCCCGGTTCAGGTCGAACAGCTTCTTCCAGCCGCCCGTGACCTTCTCGGCCGTGGCGATGGAGCCGAGCGTGTCGCCGGCCTTGACGCGGTACTCGCCGTCGCCCTTCTCGACCTTCGCACCGGTCGGGGTGGTGACGGTGCCGGAGGACTTCGGGGCGGCCTTGGGCGTCGCGGCCTTCGGCGCGGTGCGCTGCTCGCTGCGCGTGGTGGGCTCCTCGGCGGTGCGCTCGGCGGCGGCGCCGTCGTACGCGGCACCGGACAGGCCGACGCCGCAGCTCGGCCACGCGCCCTTGCCCTGGCCGGCGAGGACCTTCTCGGCCACGGCTATCTGCTGCGACTTGGAGGCCTTGTCGGCGGTCTGGGCGTACGCGGTGCCGCCGTAGGCCGCCCAGGTGGAGGCGGAGAACTGCAGGCCGCCGTAGTAGCCGTTGCCGGTGTTGATCGACCAGTCGCCGCCGGACTCGCACTGCGCGACGCGGTCCCACTCGGCGGCGGTGGCGGCGTTCGCGGTCGTGGCGCCGAGCAGCGGGGCGGCGACGGCGGCACCCGTGATGCCGGCGAAGGCGGCGAAACGGACGGCCTTGGACGGGCGGCGGTGCTTGCGCTTGCCGGAAGAAAGCATGGTTGTGTCTCCTCACCGACGCCTACGAGGTGAGCTGTCGGGTTCGGGCCTGGTGAGTGCCCGGCCGTGCGCTGGGTGGCGCACGGCTTCACCCCTAGCCGGTCCCGGCCGTCCTCGGACGGCCCGGCCCCGGCGCTTACCTTGGGTCCCCCGCTCCTGCCCACGGCGCTGGAAGCGTCGACTGTTCCCGTCGCCGGCGGCAGGATTCGGCGTTACCGGTCGGACGGGGCCCGCGGTGGCGAGCTGGTCTCGACGGTAATCACAGACCGCCCCGAAGTTCAAAGGGGGACATCCGGGTCAATCTGCCCCTACTTGCCTGTCCCTTACGGGTGTTTGCGCAGGTAGGGGCCGAAACGGACGGACCGGGCGGCGGCGACGCACCAGTTGGGGTGAAGAGACTCTTGTCTCACTTCCGAGAAACGGACATTCAGCCCGTAACTACCCCTCGGACGGGGCGAGATCGAGGCTCTGGCCAGGGACGATGAGGTCCGGGTCGGTGCCGACGGCCTCGCGGTTGGCGTCGTAGAGGGCCGTCCAGCCGCCGGGCACCTCGTGCGCGTCCGCGATGGCCCAGAGGTTGTCGCCGGGCCGGACCGTGTACGTGCCGTCGGCCGCGAGACCGTCGGCGGTACGTGCCGTGGCGTCACCCCGCGAGGTGGGCGTACCCGTTCCGCGCCCTTCGACCGCGGCGCCGGCGTCGACGGAGCCGTCACCGGGGACCGGGGCCGTCGGACCGGCCGCGCCCTCCTCCTTGGCCGGCTCGCCGCGGTGCTTGCCGGTGCCGGACGCGGGGGTCGGGACCCCGCCGTCGACGGGGGCCTCGCCGGGGGCCGTCGGGGACGGCTCGGCGGTGGACCCGCCCGGGGCGGTCGGCGTCGCCGCCGGCGCGGTCGGCGACGCGGTGGCGCCGGAACCCGCGGGGGCGCCGGTCTCACCGGAGCCGGTCTCACCCGAGCCGGGCGCGCCGGAGCCGGTGGCGGCCTCGGTGCCGGTCGCGGGCCGGTCCGCCGTGGAGGGCGTGCCGGCGTCGGGGGCGGGCTCGGCGGACGCCTCGGGCTCCTCGGCGCTCGCCGACGGGGCGGGCGAGGTGCCGGGGTCGGTCTCCGTGGTGGAGCCGCCGCCGACGGTCAGGCCGGCGATGGGGGCACAGGTCTGCCAGGCGGCGGCGCCCTGCGCGGCGAAGACCTTCTCCGCGACGGCGATCTGCTGGGCGCGGCTGGCGAGGTCGGCGCGGGGCGCGTAGGCCGTGCCGCCGTACGCCTGCCAGGTCTCCTGGGAGAACTGGAGGCCGCCGTAGTAGCCGTTGCCGAGGTCGGCGCTCCACATGCCGCCGGTCTCGCACTCGGCGACCCGGTTCCAGGTCTCGGCGTCGGCCGCGGACGCGGTGCCCGCGCCGAGCAACGGCAGGGCGATCGCGGATCCGGTCACCCCCGCGGCGACGACGAGGGCGGGGGCCTGACGGGGTCGACGGTGTCGTCCGTTCCCGGAGCGCATGCGTTCAACCTTTCGCGTGACTGCTGAGGTGACGGTGAACGTAGCGGCATTCGAACGCCAGTCACAAGTCGATGCAGGGGAGATTACGCGAAGATCACAGTCATGACGGAGTGTCAGCTTGCTTCGGGGGTGAACTCCACCGGCAGCGTGCGCAGTCCCCGCATGATGAGTCCGCCGCGCCAGCGCAACTCCTCCGGGGGGACGGCGAGGCGCAGGTCGGGCAGGCGCGTCAGCAGCGTGGCGAGCGCCGTCTGCCCCTCCAGCCGGGCGAGCGGCGCGCCCAGGCAGTAGTGGATGCCGTGCCCGTAGCCGAGGTGCTGGTTGTCGCTCCGCGCGAGGTCCAGGGTGTCCGGCCGGTCGAACCGCTCGGGGTCCCGGTCGGCGGCCGCCAGGACGACCAGGACCGGCTCGCCCACCTCGACGCGCTGCCCGCCGAGGGTCAGCGGCTCGGTCGCGAAGCGCCAGGTGGCGAGCTCCACGGGCCCGTCGTACCGCAGCAGTTCCTCGACGCCGGTCTCCAGCAGTCCGTGTTCCCCGGCGGCCAGCGACCGCTGGAGGCGGGTGCGCTGCACGTCGTCGCGGAGCAGGGCGTACGTGCCGTTCCCGATGAGGTTGACCGTGGTCTCGAAACCGGCGAACAGCAGGATGAAGGCCATCGCGGCGGCCTCGTTCTCGGTGAGGTGCTCGCCGTGGTCGGAGGCCCGGATGAGCCCGGAGATCAGGTCGTCGTCCCCGCCCCGCCCCAACCCCTCCCGCTTGCGGTGGATCAGGTCGACGAGGTAGGCCCGCATCCGCTTCACGGCCCGCGCCACCCCGCCGCGCGGCCCGCCGCCGTGCCGGATCATCTGCCCGGCCCAGTCCCGGAAGTCGTCCTGGTCCTCGGCGGGCACCCCGAGCATGTCGCAGATGGCGTGGATGGGGAGCGGGAAGGCGAAGTCGTGGATGAGGTCGGCCTCGCCCTTCGCGGCGAAACCGTCGATCAGCCGGTCCGTCAGCTCCTGCACGCGGGGCGCGAACTCCGCGACCCGGCGCGGGGTGAACGCCTTCGACACGAGCCGGCGCAGCCGCGTGTGGTCCGGCGGGTCGATGTTGAGCAGGTGCGTCATCAGCTCGGCCTTGCGCTCGCCGGGGATGCCCGTCTTGCCCTTGGCGTGCGCCGGCTCGGCGTGGTGCGCCGGGTTCTTGCTGAGCCGCTGGTCGGCGAGGGCCTGCCGGGCGTCGGCGTACCGGGTGACCAGCCACGCCTCCACCCCGCTCGGCAGCCGCGTCCGGTGCACGGGTGCGTGCTCCCGCAGCCAGGCGTACGCCGGGTACGGATCGGTGGCGAACTCCCAGGTGAAGAGCTCGGGGGGGACGGCGGGGTCGTGGGGAGCGTTCACCCCCCGACGGTATCCGGCCCCTCGTCGAGGGCCCGCACGGCACCCGGGTGCCCGGCGTCGGCGGCCTTCCGCATCCAGGCGGCGGCCTCCTCCGGCTCGTACTCGGCCAGCAGGCGGGCCATCCGGTAGGCGCCGTAGGCGTCGCCGAGCTCGTGGCCGCGCGTGTACCAGTCGACGGCCCCGGGGCGGTCGTGCTCCTGCTCGCACATGACGCCGAGGTGCGTCGCGGCCGCGCCGAGCCCCTGGGCGACGCACTCGTGGAGGAACAGCTCGGTGGCGTTCCGGCTGCGGAACCGGTCCGGGGCGCGCTCGACCGGCCGGGCGGTGTCCAGCGCGTCGGCGGCCCGGCGCAGCCACAGCTGCGCGAGCAGCTCCTCGCCCCGGTAGCGGTGGAGCGCCCCGAGGCTCCCCGCGACGGAGGTGCGACCCGCGACGAGCGCTTCGCTGTAGCGGTCGAGGGCCCGTGCGTCGTCGCCCTCGGCGAACAGCAGGTCGCCCAGCCGGTGCGCCGCCTCGGGGTCGCCGCCGGCCGCTCCCTCGTTCAACCAGCGGTGTGCCCGGTCCACGAGCAGCAGGCCCAGCCGGGTCGCCGCGGTGGCGTCGCCCGCCTCGGCGGCCTGCTGGAGGTACGGCTCGGCCGCGCGGAGTTCGCCCCGGTCGGCGAGGAAGCGGCCCAGTTCGGCCGCGGCGGGACCGTGCCCGGCGGCGGCGGCGTTCCGCAGCCATTCCACCGAGCCGGTCAGCCGCGCGAGGCGGTGCATCGCCACGGCGTCCCCCGCCTCGGCGCGCGCCCGGTAGTGCCGGCCGGCCGCCTGCGCCACGGCCTCGTGGTCGTGCGCCAGGGCCAGGTCCCACACCGCGTCCGGCACCGGGGGGAAGCCGTCGTCCGCGAGCGCGTCGGCGACCAGGGAACCGTACGCCCGCCATCCGTCGTCCTCCTCGACGAGCAGTCCGGCCACGCCGAGGCGGGGGCGGGCCGCCCAGGCGAGGACGTCGTCCAGGTCGCCCGCGTCGTCGGGCGCGTGGTGCCGGTACGCCGCCCGCAGCAGCTCCGGGGGGACCGGGTGGTGCAGTCCGCACCGTGCCAGGTCGATCGCGGCGCGCACCAGCAGGTGGCCGCGCGGGTGGCGCGTGGGGCGCTCCGCGCGCCGCCACTCCTCCCACAGGTCGGGGCCGACCGCCAGGTAGGCGGTGACGGCCCGGCCCTCGCACCAGTACAGCGCCGTCTCCAGCCGCCCGTCGTCCCGGGCGACGAGCCTGCCGGTCTCGGCGAGGCTCCACTCGGCGCCCAGCTCCACCGTCCGCGCCCGGCTGAGGACCCGCGCGGGGCCCGGGGCGCCGAAGCGGTGCTCGTCGTACGCGGCGTCGGACATGGTCGCGAGCACCGGCACGCCCCGGGCGGTCAGCCGGGCGAGGAGCGGGGCGTCCAACCCGTGCGGCCCGAGGTGGCGTTCGAGGTCGTCCAGCCACAGGACGCACCGCCCGCCGCGGGCGGCCATCCGCTCGGGCAGGTCCCGCAGGTCGCTACCGGCCGGGGGCACGCAGACCCGCCGGTCGGGCAGGACGCGGCGCAGGGCGGCCCAGGCCGTGGTGGTCTTGCCGGACAGGGGTTCGCCCGTGACGAGCACGAGGCCGCCCTGCCCCGCCGGCCCGGTGAGGAGCCGGTCCAGTTCGGTGTCGGCGTCCCGCTCGACGTACGGGCCGTCGTGCCGGGCGCCGAGGGCGAGCGGGTCGGCCGTGGCCGCGTCGAGCCAGACCGCCGGGTCGGGGGCGGGCGGCGGGCCGTAGTGCAGGGCGCCGATGGTGCCGGCCTGGATGACGGTGGCGGCGGTGCCGCCGGAGACGGTGTTGCGCACGTCGTGCGCGGTACCGCCGGGTCCGGGCCCGGGCCCGGACCCGGTGGGTGCGGGGCCGGTGGGGCCGGATGCGCCCGGGGCGTGCGGGCCCAGCGGGGCGTGCGGGTCGGACGGGTCGTGCGGGCCCGAGGGGTCCGACGGGGCGTGCGGGTCGGCCGGGCCGCGGTCGCCGGCACCGCCGCCGCACTCCTCGACGAGGGCGCGGATCCGCCGCGGGGCGCGGGGGTCCCGCTTGGCGGCGTGGCGCAGCCAGTGCTCCAGCCCGGCGCGGACGATCCGGTCGTCCGTGCCCGAACGCAGCTCCTGCTCGATGAGCACGAGTCCGCCCGCGTCCCCCAGGTCGTCCTCCGTCAGTCTCGCCCTGACCCGGGGCCACGCGGCGCCGCGCATGATCCCCAGCAGGGCGGTGACGTCGGCGGCCGTGAGCCTCTCCCCGTACGCCATCACGCGCCCTCCCCCGACTCGCCCGCCCCGTACGCCCGGTGGGCCACGTTACCCAGCCGGCCGGGCCTCCGCCGCGCGGATGGCGTCCCGGTAGGTACGGGCCGCGGCCCGCAGCGCGGCCTCCGGGTCGACCCCCTCGGCCTCGGCCCGCACCGCCATGGCGAGGAGTTCGTAGCCGATGCCGGGACCGGTCGGCGTCGGGACGTCCAGACCGGCGGTGCGCACCCGGCCGGCGAGCTTCGACGCGAGGGCGAGGCCCGGCTGGCCGAGCGGTACCCCGTCGGTCACGGAGGTCCGCTGCTTCTCGACGGCCTTCGTGCGGAGCCAGTGCTCCTTGACCTCCTCCGGGGTGTCCGCGGTGGCGTCGCCGAAGACGTGGGGGTGGCGGTGGACGAGCTTCTCGACGAGGGTGCCCGCCACGTCGTCGACGGAGAACGGCCCGTCCTCGTCCTCCTCCGCGATGCGGGCGTGGAAGACCACCTGGAGGAGGACGTCGCCCAGCTCCTCGCGCAGCTCCTCGCGGTCGCCGTCCTCGATCGCCTCGACCAGCTCGTACGCCTCCTCGATGGCGTACTTGGCGAGGCCGCGGTGGGTCTGCCGGGACGACCAGGGGCAGGCGCGGCGGATGCGGTCCATCACCTCGACCAGGTCGAGGAGGCGCGCGCCGGGCAGGTCGTACGAGCCGGGCAGCAGCTCCAGGTCCGGCATGGCGACGCGGCCGGAGCCGGCGAGGCGGGCCAGGCCGTCGGTCAGCGCCCGGTCGCCCTCGCCGGCGGCCAGGACGACCACCGTGCGGCCCCCGGCGCACGCCTCGACCAGCTCCTGCGCGGTAGGCGCGGCGACGGCGACCTCGACGCCCGCCTCGCGCAGGTACGGCAGCTGCGGGTGGCGGTCGTCGGGGCAGAGCACGCGGTCGGCGGAGCGCAGCGCCTGCCAGGCGGGCCAGGACAGCACGCCGGGGGCGACCCGGTGGCTGGTGGTGAGGAGGACGACGCGGCCGGTGGCGGGGGTGTCTGCGTGCTCAGCGTTCACCCCTCGAACCTACAGGCCCTCCGGAGCCGCCCCCTGGTCCCGGGTGACCTGGCGGAGCCAGGGGGCCTGGTAGCGGCCGAGCTGGATCTTCGCGTCGTCCCAGGTGCCGTACCGGGGGTTCACGTCGATGTCGAGGGACTTCGACGCGGCCGTGAACAGGTCGGTGAGCTTCTTCTGGCCCTCCGGGGTGTTCGAGGCGCCGTGCCGGTCGGCGATCTTGTTCATCAGGACGTTGCGGCGGACGACGGCGTCGATCTCGTCGGGGGCGATGCCCTGCTGCTGGAGCAGCATCGCGGCGAGCTGCGCGTCCCCGCCGTACTGGCGGGCGGCGGCACGCCGGGTCTCCTGGACCTCCTTGCGGCTGACCGTGATCCCGGCGTCGGCGGCGACCTGCTCCACGACCCGGTCGAAGATCATGCCGTTGAGCTTCTCGCGGCTGAGGTCGCCGGTGGCCCGGATCAGCTGGTCGGCCTGGGGGGACGCCTCCTGCGCCGTGCGGACCTCCCGCACCTGGGCCTGGAGGGCGGAGGTCTCGATCCGGTCCCCGCCGACCACGGCCGCCGCGCCGGGGTGGGCGTCACCGCCGCAGGCCGTCAGGAGGGGCGCCGCGACGACCAGGGCGGCGGACAAGGAGAGCGCGGTGCGACGGCGGCGGTGCAAAGGGGCCTCCCGGCGTGGGTCGTACGTCAGTGTCAACGACCTTGCGGTGATCGATGGTATGCAGTGGCCGTGGCCCGGGCCACTACTTCGGAGCCACTTCTGCCAACGAGTCACGGTCGCGCGGGGTCTCGGGCCGCAGCATGATCGTCCGGGACAGGACGAACGTGACGGGGATGGCGGCCGCCGCGGCGAGCAGGGGCGCGTACCGGCTGGACAGCCCGGCCACGTCCACCAGCAGGTAGACCCCGGCGGTCGTGATCACGAAGTTCGCCGCGTTGGTGAGCGGGAAGAGCAGGAACTTCCGCCAGGTGGGCCGGGTGCGGTAGGTGAAGTGGCTGTTCAGGAAGAACGAGCCGGTCATCGAGAGCAGGAACGCCGCGACGTGCGCCCCGACGTAGGGCAGGCCGAGCGTCAGGAACAGCAGGTAGAAGCCGTAGTAGGTGGCGGTGTTCACCACGCCCACCAGGGCGAACCTGACGATCTGGCCGCTGACGCCGGTCATCTGCGGGTGGACTCCCCCGGGGACGGTCGGGTGCGCGGCGCCGTGGTGGTCACCTGCACCGGGAAGTGCGGGCGCCGCTTCACCTCGTGGTGGATACGGCCCACATACTCCCCGATCCCGCCCGGCATGACCATCCGCACCCCCGGCGCGTGCGGTGACCGCCACCAGCAGGGTGACGTACCGGGGCGTGTCGACGCCGTTCGGCGGGGCGTCCCCGAGGATCCGCGCAGCGTGGAGGCAGACACCGGCCCGCCGCGGCCGTGGCCCGGCTGCGGGCGGGCGGCGCGGTGGACCTCGGCGTCGACGGCGGCGGGGTGTGCGCCGTCCTGCCGCCCGGCGCGCGCGGGGTGGCGGTGCCCGCCGCGCCCCGGATCGCGGGGTGGCGGTACGGGGCGGGCCGGTGGGCGCGTGCCTGGGGCTTGGTCGCCGCGGAGGCGTCCGGCGGGGCGACGGTGACGTGCGTCGTCCCGCCGGCGCGGCGGTCGGAGCGGTCGCGGTGTTCGCGGCGGCCGGGGCCGCGGGCCCACGCGGCGGCCGGGGCGGTCACGGGGGCCGGGGCGGCGGCCGGGGCGGTCACGGGGGCCGGGGCGGTCGGGGCGGTCACGGTGGCGGCGCTTCCCGGGCTGGTCGTGCGCCTCCGGCGTGCGGGTCACCGGCGCGCCACCGAGACTTCACCCGTGCACCACCGGGACGTGACCCGCGCGGGTGCCGCCGGGGCGTAGCTTGCCCCGCATGCCCCCTCTCCTGAACAACCCGCTGACGCGGCGCCTGTTGCGGCCCGCCGTCTCGCTGGTCGAGCAGCGCATGGACCGGGTCACGGCCGCGTTCCAGAAGGACCTCGACGCCCTCCACCACGAACTGGCCGACCTGCGCCGGCAGAGCTACGGGCTCGGACTGCTCCTCGACCACGCCGGGCGCGACGCGCACCGCATGCCGACGCCCACCCAGGTGGACCGGCTCGTCGGCGAGGTCCGGGACGTCACGGGGCTGCCCGCCGAACGCGTCCGCGGCGACGTCACCGTCGCCTACCGGCACCTGGTGGCGCTGGAGGCGCTCGGCGCGGGCGGTGTCGGTGGATCGGTCTCCGACGTGTGCGGCCGGCTCGCCGCGCTGCCGGTCCTCGCGCCGGCGCGGGGCGGTGAGCTGGAGGTGCTGGAGGTCGGCACGGTGCACGGGCTGTTCGCGGCGGCCCTGCGGCGGATGCTGCGGCGCGACGGCGTGGAGGCGCGGCTGACCGTCGTCGACCCGCTGGACTCCACCCCGACCCGTGAGGACGTCGTGCGCGGCAACCTCGCGCTGGGCGGCGGCCGTCCGGGCGACGACACCGGGACGCGGCTCGTACGGGGCGCGCTCGGCGACCCGGCGGTGCGCGAGCGGGTCGCGGACCGGCGGTACGGGGTGGTCGTCGTCAACGACGGGGTCGACGCGGCCGCGGTGCGGGAGCTTGCGGGCCCGGGCGGCGTCGTCGTCCTCGCCGCCGACGTGCCGGGGCCGGGCCTCGCGGCGCTGGGCCGCGTCGCGGAGTCGGCGTACTTCCGGTCGGCCGCCTGAGCGACGCGACGCACTTCCGGTCGACGGCCCGGGTGAGGCGGCCCACCTCCAGCGGCCGCCTGAGCGACGCGGCGGCCCGGACGGGGCCGGTCCCCTGCGCGGGGCTGTGGCCGGGGCAGTCGCCCCGCGGCGCTGTGGCCCGGCGTGGCGGTCGCCGCGCCGCGGCGCGACGAACCGGTCGGCTGCCCGGGCGTCACCGCTGCCCGGGCGGGAGGCGAACCCCCGGGCGGGATCGGCCCCCTGGGCGGGACCGGACCCCCGGGCGGGACCGGACCCCCGGCCGGGGCGGTCGCCTCCGGCGGGGCGGTCACCTCTACCGCGGTGGTCGCCTCCGGCGGGGCGGTCGCCTGGCCCCCTGCCGCCCCGGGCCGTCCCGGCGGGTGGCCGGCACGCTCAGGCGCCGCGCACCTGCTGCTGGTGCTGGAGCGCCCGGCGCAGCTCGGCGGCGAGCGGGTGGTAGGGGCCGTAGGTGCGCTCCGTGTCGTACAGCAGGTCCTGCAGGTGCCGGTGGGCGGCCGAGTGGTCGCCCGCGGTGAGCAGCAGGTGCCCGATGCGGTGGCGGATGTCGAAGGCGCGGCCGGCGTCCCCGCCGGGCTGCCGCCGGGCGTCCTCGTGGTGCGGCAGGATCGCCCGGTACTCGGCGAGGGCCGCCGTCGCCTCGCCGAGCTGCTCCAGGCAGAGCGCCGCGTCGTAGCGGTACTGCAGGGCCTGCGGGTCGGCCGGGCCCGCCTCGGCGGCCCGGTCGTCGGCGAGCCGGCGCAGCTCGGGCAGCGCCCGCCGGTACTGGCCGTCGTCCATGAGGGTGGAGGCGTACTGCCGGCGCAGGATGCGCACGACCGCCGAGTGCTCGCCGTGCTCGGCGGCGGCGGCCGGGAGGATCGCGCCGAGGACGTCCACGGCCTGGGTGATGCGGCCCTCGCCCAGCAGCCGCTTCACCTCGTCGACGGCGGCGGCCACGTCCGGGCGGCCGGCGGGCGCGCCGGCCGGGGCGTGGGCGGGCGGCGGCGGCACGTGCGGCGGGGCGGCGGGCGCGGCGGACCGGTCGGGCCAGGGCGCGAACGGGCGGAGGAAGGGGCGCGTGGGGTCCATGGCGCCGACGGGGCCCGCACCGGGCGCGGGGAGCAGCGGGGCGAGCGCCTCGTACACCTCCTGCGCGCCGGACGGGCGGTGCGCGGGGTCCTTGGCGAGGAGGCGCAGCACCAGCGCCTCCAGCGGTTCGGGGACCTCGGGGCGCAGCCGCCGGACGGGCTGGGGCGGCTCGTAGAGGTGGCGGTGCAGGACGCCGAGGGCGGTCGACCCGGCGAACGGCACGGTCCCGCTGAGCAGTTCGTGGAGGAGCACCCCGAGGGCGTACAGGTCGGTGTACGGGCCGACGGCGCCGCCCATGGCCTGCTCGGGCGCCATGTAGGCGGGGCTGCCGATGGGCGAGCCGGTGTGCGTCAGGCGCGTGGTGTCGGTGTCGACGACGGACGCGACGCCCAGGTCGAGGACCGTGACGGTCCCGTCGGGCTTCACCATCACGTTCCGCGGCTTGAGGTCGCGGTGGACGATCGGCACGGCGTGGACGGCGGCGAGCACCGCGCACAGCTGCGCGGCGACGGCGACGGCCCAGGTCCACGGGTACGGCTCGTGCTCGGCGAGGTGGTCGGCGAGGTCGGCGCCCTCCACGTACTGCATGACGAGGTACAGGTCGTCGCCGTCGCTCCCGGCGTCGTGGACGGTGACCAGTCCGGGGTGGGCGACCTGCGCGGTGACCCGGCACTCGCGGACGAAGCGGCGGCGCATCTCGTCGGCCCCGGTGGCGGCGGCCATGTGGTCGGGCCGCAGCAGCTTGACGGCGACCCGGCGGTCGAGGCGCCGGTCGTACGCCGTCCACACCTGGCCCATGCCGCCCTGGCCGATGAGCGTGGACAGTTCGTACCGGTCGGTGATGACCCGTCCGTTCACTTGCCGTCTTCCCTGCGGAGGAGGTCGCTCAGCTCGTCCAGCTCGGCGCGGACCTGCTGGATGCGCGGCGGCGCGGCCTGCGGCCGGGGCTGCGCGGGGGTCTGCGGCTGCGGGTGCGGTGGGTGCTGCGCCGGGGCCTGCGGCTGGACCTGCGGCTGCGGCCGGTGCTGCTGGGGCTGGTGGGGCTGGTGGTGCAGTGGCTGGTGCGCCGGCGGGGCGGTCAGGGGGCCGGGCGCCTGCGCCCGCGGTATCCCCCCGTAGGGCCCCGGCTGCGGCAGGGCCTGCGGCTGCGGCGGGTGGCCGTACCCGTACCCGTGACCGGTCTGCGGGTACGTCGTCCCGTACGGCGAGCGACCCGCGCCGTCCGCGCGGCGCGGGTCGTGGTGCCGGATGTCGGCGTGGAGGAAGTACCCGGTGAAGAGGGCCGCGTTCAGCAGGAGCCCGCCCACCGACAGGTTCGCCTGCAGGGTCTCGATGTCCTCGGGGACGAACGCCAGGCAGGTGACCGAGGCGACGACGGAGACGCCGAACAGCCACCAGTCGCGCGTCCGGCGCGTGACCACGGCGAGCCGCAGGGTCGTCGCTCCGGTGAGGAAGCCCAGGCTGAGCAGCGGCAGCACGGCGAACAGGACGCGCGGCACGACGACTCGGGCCGTCGTGGGCCGCTGCGGTGGCACGGGGCCGGGGCCGTACATGGCTGCTCCTGGGGGCCGGGCGGTCGTCGCGTCGGACGCGCGGACACGCGGGTTCGGGGACGAGCGTATACAGCCGCACCGGCGGCCACCCCGGGGTCGCGCGGATCGCCCGCCCGGTCTCACGCCTCGATCGTGCCGTCCGTCAGCCCGTCGTACAGGCCGCGCACCAGGCGCTCCCCCAGCCGGCCCACCTCCCGCAGCGCGTCCTCGAACTCGGCGAGCGCGCGGAACCGCTCGCCGTGGCGCCGCTGTTCGGCCAGCGGGAGCCGGGGCAGCCGCAGCCGGCGCACGTCGAGCCGGGTCGCGGTGGACGCGTAGCTGCTGGCCCGGCGCTGGTTGGCGGAGCCGCGCAGGAACCCGGCGAGGAACCACGGGTCGAGGGCGGCCGGGTCGGGGCGCAGCAGGTGGAGGTTGCGGCCGAGGGCGGCGCCCTCGGCCGCCCCGTCGACGACGCGGGCGACGGAACCGCCGCCGAGGACGGGGACGACGACGTCGCCGGCGCGCAGCAGCACCGGCTCCTCGTCGGCGGGGCCCTCGGGGAGTGCGCCGGTGGGCTCCTGGCCGGTGAGGACGTCCTGTTCGGTGAGGACGCGGGGCCGGCCCGCCGGGCCGGGGCCCGGGGCGGGGGCGGTGGTGCCCGCGTGGAGGCGCAGGGCGCCGGCGCGGGCGAGTTCGCCGACGGTGACGCCCGGCGGGCGGGGCGGCGGGGCGGGGTGGCCGGGGGCGGGCGGGGCGGCCGGCTCGGCGGGCGGGTTGAGCCGCGCGGTGCGGCGCAGCTGGTCGGCGAGGCGGTCGCGTACGGTCGCCAGCTCCGCGGCGCCGCCGCCCGCGGCCGGGGGCGGCAGGTGGCGGGCGGGCGCGAGGTCCACGTCGTCGTCGAGGAGGTCGATGACGGGCAGGGACCGGCTCGCGCCGGGCCGCTCGACGGCGGTGCCGTGCCGGGCGAACGGCGTCCAGGCGTCGAGCACGGCGGTGTGGACGGCCTGCCAGTCGAGCCGGTCGCGGCCGGCCGCGCCGTGCTCGCTGGTGTCGACGAGCAGCAGCTCCGGTGCCGGGCCCCCGCCCGCGGCCGGGCCGCCGGGGCGGCGCAGCACCCACAGGTGGAGCGGCACGCCGTACGGGGGCGCGGCGCCGGCCGGGAGGGCGACGACCGCGCGGAGCGCGCCGCGGCGCAGCAGGTCGGCGCGGATGCGGCGGCCGGAGCGGCGGGACGCGGCGGCGGGCGGCATGAGGAGGACGGCGGTGCCGCCGGGGCGGAGCCGGGCCAGGGCGTGCTGCACCCAGGCGAGTTCGGACTCGGTGCGGGCGGGGAAGCCGTACTCCCAGCGCGGGTCGTAGGCGAGCTCGTCGTGGCCCCAGTTGCGCTCGTTGAAGGGCGGGTGGCAGACGACGGCGTCGGCGGCGAGGTGCGGGTGGGCGTCGGCGCGCAGGGCGTCGCCCGCGCGGGCGTGCACCCCGGCGCCGGTGTGCAGGGCCAGGCGCAGCGCGGTGAGCGCGGCCAGGTCGGGGTCGGCCTCCTGCGCGTACAGGGCGGCCGGCCCTTCGACGGCGCGCAGCAGGGCGCCGGTGCCGGAGGCGGGGTCGAGGACGGTGGCGCCGCCGGAGCGGTCGGCCGGGGCGGCGAGGGCGGCCATGAGGGCGGCGGGGCCCGGCGGGGTGAGGGTGTACTGGCGGGGGTTGGCGTCCAGGTGGCGGCCGAGCAGGAACTCGAAGGCGCCGGGGGCCCCGCCGGGTTCGGCGGCGGCCAGCTCGGCGGCGGCGCGCAGCAGGGGCAGGGAGGGGCCGAGGCCGTCGGCGGTGGGGGTGGGAACGGCGCGCTCGGGGCCGAGGCGGGCCGTCAGGGCGTCGTCGAGGAGGGCGGGCAGCACCGCGGCGAGGCGGTCGCCGGGCGCGGCGGCGGCCTCCCGCCAGACGGCGGGGGCCTCGTGGACGAGCAGGAGGGCGCACCCGGCGTGGACGAGGGCGGTGGGGGCCCCGGCCGGGTGCCCGGCGGCCTGCTGCCAGACGCGTTCCCGCAGGGGTACCTCGGCGAGCTTGCCCTGGGCGCGCAGCCACCGCTCGACGTCGGCGAGGGCGAAGGACGGGCTGGTCTCCGTACCGCCGACCGGTTTGGGGAAGTCGGCGTGGCGGCGGCGCCAGTTGCTGACGGCGGCCCGACCGACCCCGGCGAGCCTGGCGATGCCGGCGGCGGTGACCTCAGTTGCGTTGTCCGGCACGTGGCCGCTCCCTCCGTCCGCGGTGTGCACCGATCTTACGGGCCGCTCGGTACACACTCTCCCACAGCGTGATCCGACACATGACGCGTGAACGGTGTTGACTCGGTTCACAAGCTTCTGCTGTGATTGACCCGTCGCCACACGGGGTTGCCACCGCGCCCCGACCACCGGCGCGTCGTCGTGCCCGTCTCCTCGCCATCCCCTCGTCTCCTCGCCCCGGAGGGCTCCCACCCATGTCCCACTCCACGCAGCAGCCCCAGTACGGCACCCCCGCCCCGGCGCCGGCCTCCCCGGCACGCAACGGGCTCGGCACCGCCGCCCTGGTGCTCGGCATCATCGGCACCGTCTCCGGCTTCATCCCGTTCTTCTTCTGGCTCGCGGGCATCCTCGGCCTCATCGCCCTCGTCCTGGGGCTCTCCGGCCGGGGCCGCGCCAAGCGCGGCGAGGCCACCAACAAGGGCGTCACCACCGCGGGCGCGGTCCTGGGCCTGGTGGCACTGGTCCTCTCCGCCGTCGGCGCGTTCCTCACCTTCAAGGCCGTGGACGAGGCCGTCACCAAGCTCGACAAGGAACTGTCCTCCACGGCGCCCAAGGAGACGGCCGGCGGCGGGGCGAAGGGCGACGCCGCCGGCGCGTCCGCCACGCCGGTGCCGGAGGTGCTCGGAGCGGACGAGACCGTCGTCTACGACGACGACCTCCAGATCACCGTCTCGGCGGCCGCCGTGTACACGCCCACCGAGGCGGCGGACGGCCACACCGAGGGCAACACCGCGTACCGGGTCACCGTCGTCGTCGAGAACGCCGGCAAGGAGAAGTACGACGCCGACACCGCCTTCCTGGAGGCGCGCGCCGGCAAGGACGGCGTGACGGCCGGGCAGGTCCACGACGAGGGCCTCGACGGGATCAGCGGGACGGTCGCGCCCGGCAAGAAGGTCACCGGCACCTACGCCTTCGACGTGCCCGCCGGCGCGAAGTCGCTGACCGTCGAGGTCACGCCGGGCATGGACTACGAGGCCCACCAGTGGGAGCTCACGCTCTGAACGACCCGGCCCGGACCGGGCACCCGCGCGGCCCGGCCGGCCCGACCGACCGGGCCCGCACGCCCACCCGGCCCGTACCGCGGTACCGGCCACCCGGCCCGTACCGCGGTACCGGCCCGGTGCCGACGCCGGCCCGCCCCGCCCCCGGGTGGCGGCGGGCGGCCGCACGTCCCCGCCCCCGGTCCCGACCGCACCGCAGCCCCGGCCCAGCCCCGGCGCCAAGCCCGGCCGCCACGGCCCCGGCCCCGGCCCCGGTCGTACCGTCTCCCCCGCCCCCGCGCCTGGAGAACCGCCGATGCCCGCCCCCCGCCCGAAGGTCGCCCCCGCGGTCGCCCTGGCCCTCGGGCTCGCCGCCCTCGCCGCGCTCTCCCCCACCGGTTCCGGCCCCGTGGGCGGGAGCGCCGGGACGACCGTCCCGTTGGCGGGGCTCACCGGCCCCGAGGTGCTCCACCGGGCCCTCTCGGCGACGAGGGCGGCCCCGTCCCTCCGGCTGGACGTCACCAGGCGCCGGGACGGCGGGAGCTCCACCCGGGCGTTCCTCGCGGTCGGTGCCGACGGACGGTGCGCGGGCACCCTGACCGTCGGCACCACCGGGACGATGGAGCTGATCCGCACGGGCGACGAGGCGTACGTGCGCTTCGACGAGGCGTACCTGCGCGTGGAGCGCGCGGGCGGCGGGCGGGGCTCGCCGCAGCGGACCGAGCGGGTCCTCACGATGCTCGGTGGCCGCTGGCTGCGCACGGACCCCGCCGACCGGGGCCCGGTGGACGGCCCCGACCCGTGCGACCTGGACGCGCTCCTCGCCGGCGTGGAGGCGGGCGCCGGCTCCGCCCGCCGCGCCGGCCTGACCACCGTCGACGGCCGCAGGGCGCTGAAGCTGACCGCCTCTGCCGGCGGGGCCACCACCACCGCCTACGTCGCCGCCGAGGGCGAGCCGTACCTGCTGAGGGCCGAGACCCGGGGCGGGGCCGCGCCGGGCACGGTCTCGGCGGTCTCCCTCCGCGCCTCCGACGGCCCGGTCGCCGCGCGCCCGCCCGCCCCCGCCGACGTCGTCGACCTCCGTACGGGCGGCGGGTCCTGACCGGCCGTCCGCCGGCCCGGCGTCACAGCGGGTGGCGCACCCACACGTTCGGTTCGACGTACACGGCGAGCCCCTGCGACGCCTCGCAGCGCACCGGGACGAGCGCGCCCGCCACCTCCACGGGCCCGTCGACGTCGAAGGGCAGCCCCGTCCACTCCCGCCACCGCTCCACGCTGTCCGTGATGGTCATGGACGCCGGGGCGACCGAGTCGACGACGCCGCCCGCGCGGACGTGGACCCGCAGCCACGGGTCGTGCGGCAGCCCGTCCTCGGGCCGGGTGCGGAAGGCGTACTCGGCCATCGGCGTGTGCGGCTCCAGGTGCTTGCCGTTCGGTCGTACCGGCGCCACCACCTCGGCGAACCCGGCCTCCCGCGCGGCGTCCCGCATCGCGCCCAGCATCACCGACGACAGGCCGTGCCCCAGCAGGTCCCGGGCGATGGAGATCTCGATGGCGCTGACCGTGTCCGGCGTCCGGCCGGCCCGCCGGTCCTGCATCGCCCACAGCAGCACCTGGTCCCAGCCCTTGGCGGGCAGCGTCCCGCCGCGCCCCTCGGCCCGCAGCGCGAACGGCACGCTGAACGCCCGCGCCACGACCCGCCCCGCCCCGTCGACCGCGACCCGCACGAACTCCGGGATCTCGTCGACCATCCAGCCGTAGGCGACGTCGGAGACCGGGTCGTGCATCATGAACGGCTGCCACGTGTGCGGCATCCGCCACATGGCGTCCATCAGGTCGGGGCGTTCGGCGAGGCTGTGCGTCGTGACGTCCATGCGGGCAGGCTAGACATCCGCGCCCGTCCCGGACCAGCGCTTTTCCGGCGTGCGGAGGGGGACGCGGCTCAGGAGGCGCGGCTCAGGAGCGTGAGGCTCAAGGGCGCGCGGTTCAAGAGCGTGCGTTCAAGGGCGCGCGACTCGGGAGCGAGGCTCAGGGGAGCCGCTCGCCGGGGCAGCCGTTCAGGACGCGCTTCATCGCGTCCCGCTCGGCGGCGGTGACCCACACGCCGTACTTCTTCTTCACCGCGACCTGCCGCGCCACGTACCGGCAGCGGTACTCGCGGGAGGGCGGGAGCCAGGTGGCGGTGTCGCCGTCGCCCTTGCGGCGGTTGGCGGACGCGTCGACGGCGAGGAGGTTGAGCGGGTCGTTGGCGAAGCGCAACCGCTTCCCGGCGTCCCACTGCCGGGCGCCCTTCTGCCAGGCGTCGGAGAGGGCGACCACGTGGTCTATGTCGACCTTCCGGTCGCCGCGGGCGAAGACGATCCGCCGGCCGGTGTACGGGTCCTGCGGCAGCACGCCGCGCGCGACCCTGCAGCGCTCCCCGTCCTGGTACCGGACGTCGGTGGCGTCCCGGGTCAGGATGTCCTCGCGGGTCCCGCAGCCGTTGCCGTCCGTGTCGGCCCAGGCCCGGCCGAACTCCTCGCGGGCGTAACCCGTCTTCGGGGCGCGGCCCTTCACGGTGAGCGTGTCGACGGCGGCCAGCGCCGGCCCGCCCGCCCCGCTCCCGCCGCCCGGCGCCCCGCCGCCGGCGTCCGGTGGCTGCGGGGTGCAGCCGGCGGCCAGGGCGGCGGCCGCCAGGACGGCGGCGGGCAGCGTCCTGCGGCGGGTCCGGCGGACCGGGCGGGCGGGGTGCGCGGGCGGGGTCACCGTACGGGCGGACATGGGCGCATCCTAGGGGCTGCCCGGTCCCGCGACCCGGTGCGGGGCCCCGGTGCCACCGGGCACCGGACCCCGCCGCCCTCCGGGTGCCCGGCCCACCCCTGCGGCGCGAGGGCCGCCGGGCCCACTCCGCGTACCGGAATCCCACCGTGCGTACCGGAATCCACCGCGCACCGGCCTCGGCACCGGCACCGCTGGCCCGACCGGGCGAGGCCGGGGGCGGCCCCGGCACCGGAACCGCCCGTCGGCCGGGTGAGCCTACGAGCCGAGGATCGTCGTCAGGAACTCGCCCGTCCACGCCAGCAGTTCGCGGCCCACCACCGGCTTGCCGCCGATCGTGCCCGAGGTCGGGCGGGGCACCAGGATCTGGTGGGCGGACGCCTTGATGACCGTGCGCGGGTGGAGGCGCTTGAGCCGCAGCTCCTGCGACTCGCGCAACTCCACCGGCGCGAAGCGGACGTTGCTGCCCTGGAGGACGATCTCACCGACCCCGCAGGCCCGCGCCAGCATCCGCAGCCCGGCCACCAGCAGCAGGTTCTCCACCGGCTCCGGCAGCTTGCCGTACCGGTCGGTGAGCTCCTCCCGGACCGCCTTGATGTCCTCCTCCGAGTTCGCGGAGGCGATGGCCCGGTACGCCTGGAGGCGCAGCCGCTCGCCGGGCGCGTAGTCGTGCGGGACGTGCGCGTCGACCGGCAGCTCGATCTTGACCTCCAGCGGCGGCTCCTCCTCCACGCCGCCCTCCAGCGAGGCGCGGTAGTCCGCGACCGCCTCGCCGACCATCCGCACGTACAGGTCGAAGCCCACGCCCGCGATGTGGCCGGACTGCTCGCCGCCCAGGAGGTTGCCCGCGCCGCGGATCTCCAGGTCCTTCATGGCGACGTACATGCCGGCGCCCATCTCGGTGTGCTGGGCGATCGTCGCGAGCCGCTCGTGGGCGGTCTCCGTCAGGGGCTTCTCCGGCGGGTACAGGAAGTAGGCGTAGCCGCGCTCGCGGCCGCGGCCCACGCGGCCGCGCAGCTGGTGCAGCTGCGACAGGCCGAAGTTGTCGCCGCGCTCCACGATGAGGGTGTTGGCGTTGGAGATGTCGATGCCGGACTCGACGATCGTCGTGGAGACGAGCACGTCGAACTTCTTCTCCCAGAAGTCCACGACGACCTGCTCCAGCGCCTGCTCCGACATCTGGCCGTGGGCCGTGGCGATGCGCGCCTCGGGGACGATGTCGCGGAGCCGGGCCGCCGCCCGGTCGATCGACTCGACGCGGTTGTGGATGTAGAACACCTGGCCCTCGCGGAGCAGTTCGCGGCGGACGGCCGCGCCGATCTGCTTCTCCTCGTACGGGCCGACGAAGGTGAGGACCGGGTGCCGCTCCTCCGGCGGGGTGGTGATGGTCGACATCTCGCGGATGCCCGTGACGGCCATCTCCAGGGTGCGCGGGATCGGCGTCGCGGACATCGTCAGCACGTCCACGTTGGCGCGCAGCTTCTTCAGCTGCTCCTTGTGCTCGACGCCGAAGCGCTGCTCCTCGTCCACGATGACCAGGCCGAGGTCCTTGAACTTCGTCTCGGACGAGAACAGCCGGTGCGTGCCGATGACGACGTCGACGGAGCCCTCCCGCAGCCCCTCCAGGGTGGCCTTCGCCTCCGCGTCCGACTGGAAGCGCGACAGGGCCCGCACGACGACGGGGAACTGCGCGTACCGCTCGGAGAAGGTGCCGAAGTGCTGCTGCACGAGGAGCGTCGTCGGGACGAGGACGGCGACCTGCTTGCCGTCCTGGACGGCCTTGAACGCGGCCCGGACGGCGATCTCCGTCTTGCCGTAGCCGACGTCGCCGCAGACCAGCCGGTCCATGGGGACCGTCTTCTCCATGTCCTCCTTCACCTCGGCGATGGTGGACAGCTGGTCGGGGGTCTCCACGTACGGGAAGGCGTCCTCCAGCTCGCGCTGCCAGGGCGTGTCCGGCCCGAAGGCGTGCCCGGGCGCGGCCATGCGCGCCGAATACAGCTTGATCAGGTCGGCGGCGATCTCCTTGACCGCCTTCTTCGCCCGCGCCTTCGTCTTCGTCCAGTCCGCGCCGCCGAGCCGGTGCAGCGTCGGGGCCTCGCCGCCGACGTACTTGGTGACCTGCTCCAGCTGGTCGGTGGGGATGTACAGCCGGTCGCCGGGCTGGCCGCGCTTGGCGGGGGCGTACTCGACGAGGAGGTACTCGCGGGTGGCGCCCTGCACGGTGCGCTGCACCATCTCGACGTACCGGCCCACGCCGTGCTGCTCGTGGACGATGTAGTCGCCCGCCTCCAGGGTGAGCGGGTCGATCGTCTTGCGGCGGCGGGTCGGCATCCGTTGGCCGTCCTTGCCGGCCGCCTTCTGGCCCGACAGGTCGGTCTCGGTGAGGACGGCGAGGCGCAGCGCCGGGTCGACGAAGCCGTGGTCGATCGAGCCGCACGCCACGTGCACGACGGCCGGCGAGATGTCGGTGAGGTCGCCGTCGAGGCGGGCCGCGATGCCCTCGCCGCCCAGCACCTCGACCGTGCGGGCGGCGGGTCCGTGCGCCTCGGTGACGTAGACGGCGCGCCAGCCGTCGGCGAGCCATCCCTTGGTGTCGGCGAGGGCCCGCGCGGTGTCGCCCCGGTACGACTCGGGGGCGTGCATGCCCAGCTTGATCGTGTCCGCGTCGAGCTCCTCGTCGGCGGCGAACGGCGACACCGACCACCACATGACGCCCAGGTCGCGGGCCCGGTCCCGGACGTCCGCGATGCCCCACAGGGAGGCCGCGTCGACGTCGATCGGGGCCTCGCCGCCGGTGGCCGTCGCGGCCCAGGAGGCGTGCAGGAACTCCTGCGAGGTCGCGACGAGGTCGGCCGCGCGGGTGCGCACCCGCTCCGGGTCGCACACGACGGCCATGGCGCCCTTCGGCAGGACGTCGAGCAGCAGCTCCATGTCGTCGACGAGGACCGGGGCGAGGGACTCCATGCCCTCGACGGCGATGCCCTCGGCGATCTTGCCGAGCAGCTCGCCCAGCTCCGGGTGCTCCTCGGCGAGGGCGGCGGCACGGCGGCGCACCTCGTCGGTGAGGAGCAGCTCGCGGCAGGGCGGTGCCCACAGGCCGTGCTCGGCGACCTCCAGGGACCGCTGGTCGGCGACCTTGAAGTACCGGATCTCCTCGACGTCGTCGCCCCAGAACTCGACGCGCAGCGGGTGCTCCTCGGTGGGCGGGAACACGTCCAGGATCCCGCCGCGCACGGCGAACTCGCCGCGCTTCTCGACCAGCTCCACACGCGCGTAGGCGGCGGCCGCGAGGCCGGCGACCACCTCGTCCAGGTCCGCCTGCTGCCCGGTCCGCAGGGCGACGGGCTCCAGGTCGCCCAATCCCTTGACCTGCGGCTGGAGCACGGAACGCACGGGCGCGACGACCACCGAGACGGGGCCCGCGGACGGGTCGTCCGCGGACGGGTGGGTGAGGCGGCGCAGCACGGCGAGGCGGCGGCCGACGGTGTCGGAGCGGGGGGACAGCCGCTCGTGCGGGAGGGTCTCCCACGAGGGGTACTCCACGACGGTGTCCGGGTCCAGCAGGGAGCGCAGAGCCGCCGCGAGGTCCTCGGCCTCCCGGCCGGTCGCCGTCACCGCCAGCACCGGGCGGCCGGCGTCCCTGGCCAGCGCGGCCACCGCGAAGGGCCGCGCCGCCGGCGGGCCGACCAGGTCGACGTGGCCCCGGTGTCCGTCGGCCGCGGCCTTGACGGCCTCGGCGAGGGCGGGGTCCTTGACGACGGCGTCGAGCAGACCGTGCAGGCTCATGGGGCTTTCCGTCCCGTGTCTTCGTAGGGGGCTGGGCAGCACGAAGGACCCGACACGAACGACGGGCCGGGGTCTCTTCAGCCTACGCCCGCCCGCTGACACCCGCGCCGGGAAACCGGCACGGGGGCCGGCGGGCGGTCCGGGATCACCGGATCGCCCGCCGGCCCCGCCCGACCGCCCGACCGCTCCCCCTCGGGTCCCGCTCGCCCCTGACCGGCCACCCGGCCGGGGCGACGGTCCGGGCGGCGCGACAGCGCGGGGCGTCCGGGCGGCCGGGGCGACGGTCGGCGCGGGTCCGTGGGGCCCGTCGACACCCCCACCCCGCCGTCGTCCCGCACCCCGCCGTCGGCGCGGGTCCGTGGGGCCCGTCGACACCCACCCCGCCGTCGTCCCGCACCCCGCCGTCACCCCGGACCCCGGCTCAGCCGAGGGCGCGCACCGTCGCGTAGTACTTGTCCGCCGTCTTGAGGCAGGACGCCTTCGCCTTCTTCCGCGCCGCCGGGGTCAGCGGGTCGGCCCAGAAGAACCTGCCGCACACCTGCTTCATGTCCTGGAGGAACACCCCGTCGATCCGCTTCTTGTGCTGGCTGCGGAACTTCGACACGCCCACGAGGCTCTTGTAGTTGCGGTAGCCGAAGTCGTGCCGGTGGCACGGGAACGTGAAGTCGTACCCGCCCGGGATCTTCTCCGGCGCCTTCGAGCAGCCGTCGGTCGACCAGTCGAAGGCGTAGGGGTTCTTGCCCTGGCGGTACTGCCCCAGGCCCGCGAACCACGCGTCGAGCGACGCCTGCCCCTTGACGGTCAGCTTCCCCAGCCTCTTCACCCGGTCGGCCTTGCCGGCCATGGGCGCCTTCGCCGCCATGGGAGCGGCGACCACCGCGGTGGTGGAGGGCCCGGTCGAGGCCCCCTCCCCGGCGGGTGCGGCGGCGGCCGGGACCACCGAGGTGAATCCGACGACGCCTGCGAGCACGATGCCCCCGAGGGCGCTCTGCACCTTGTTCACTCGACTCTTTCCCCGTGCCTTTCCGTATGGGCGGGCCGCGTTCCCCCGCGACCCGCGTGCAACAGCGGGAACACTACGACAGCGGACACAGATCCGTGTATGACACACAGGAATGTTCTCCGGGCCCTCGGCGGAGCTCCACATTCCACCACCCGACCGACCCACGGCCCTCGCCCGACCGCCCCGGCCCCCTGCCCCGACCGGCCGGCGGCCCGCGGTCGGGCCGGCACGCGCCCCCGGCCGGGGCCGGTCACCGGACCGGTGGCCGGCCCGGTGCGCGTCCCCCCGATCGGACGTACGGCCAACCCGGCGCGGACGGCTCCTCCGCGAGGTCCCCACCCCCGTGGGGGACCCCGGGGAGGAGCGGCCCTCCCCCTTGGGTACCAGGGGGCGCCCGGCCCTCCCAACCTGTTTTCCGGGGGCCGCCCGGTGAGAGGGTGTCGGGTGAGACGGCCGCACGGGGAAGGGACGCAGGTGGCGGAAGGCGCGGACGGTACGGGCAAGGACGGCATAGGCACGGACGGCGGGGGGCCGGCACCGGCCGCCACCCCGGCCACTGCGGCCACCCGGGCCGCCGGGGCGCCCCCGCCCGGCGGGAAGGCCCTGCGCCGGGGCCCGGTGGTGGCGGCGATGATGATGTCGGTGGCGCTGGCCGCGCTGGACGGCACGGTGATCGCGACGGCGGTCCCGCAGATCGTGGCCGACCTGGGCGGCTTCTCCCTCTTCTCGTGGCTGTTCTCCGGCTACCTCCTCGCCGTCACCGTCACGATCCCGGTGTACGGGCGGCTGTCCGACACGTACGGCCGCAAGCCGGTGCTCCTCACGGGCATCGTCCTCTTCCTCGTCGGCTCGCTGCTGTGCGCGTCGGCGTGGGACATGGCGTCGCTGATCGCGTTCCGCGTGGTCCAGGGCCTGGGCGGCGGCGCCCTCCAGGGCACGGTGCAGACCATCGCGGGGGACCTGTACCCGCTGAAGGACCGGCCGCGGATCCAGGCGCGGCTGTCGGGGGTGTGGGCGGCGTCGGCGGTGGCCGGACCGGCGGTGGGCGGGCTGCTCACCACGTACGCCGACTGGCGCTGGATCTTCCTGGTGAACCTGCCGGTGGGCGCCCTCGCCCTGTGGCTGACGGCCCGCTACCTGGTGGAGCCCGGCCGTACCGGTGCCGCTTCCGGTGCGGGTAGCGGTGCCGGTGCCGGTGCGTCGGGGCGGGCGCGGGTGGACTGGCCGGGCGCGCTGCTCGTCTTCGCGTCCGGGGCGGTCCTGCTGACCGCGCTGGTGCAGGGCGGGGTGGCGTGGCCGTGGCTGTCGGCGCCGTCGCTGGGACTGCTGGGCGCGGGCGCGGTCCTCGTCGCCGTGACGGTCGCGGTGGAGCGCCGCGCCGCGTCGCCGATCGTGCCGGGCTGGGTGTGGCGGCGGCGCCCGATCGCGGCGGTCAACCTGGCGCTGGGTGCCCTCGGGCTGCTGATGGTGGCGCCGTCGGTGTTCCTCCCGACGTACGCGCAGGCGGTGCTGGGCCTCGGGCCGGTGGCGGCCGGGTTCGTGCTGTCGGTGATGATCCTGAGCTGGCCGGTGAGCGCGTCGCTCTCGCACCACGTGTACCGGCGGGTCGGGTTCCGGCAGTCGGCCGTCCTCGGCATGACGCTGGCGATGCTGACGCTCCTCGCCTTCCCGCTGCTGCCGTACCCGGGTTCCCCCTGGCAGCCGGCGCTGCTCATGCTGCTGCTCGGCGCGGCGCTGGGCCTGTTCCAGCTCCCGCTGATCGTGGGCGTCCAGTCGACGGTCGGCTGGTCGGAGCGGGGCACGGCGACCGGGTCGGTGCTGTTCTGCCGCCAGATCGGTCAGAGCGTGGGCGCGGCGCTGTTCGGCGCCGTCGCCAACGCGGTGCTCATCTCCCGCCTCGGCACCTCGGGCGGGGACCTCGACTCGGCGGCACGCGCCCTGGACGACCCGGGCGCCCTCACCCCGGCCGCGTCGGAGACCCTGCGCCGCGCGGTGGACGCGGCGGTCGAGTACGTCTACCTGGGCGCGGCGGCGGCCGCGGCGCTGGCCGTCGCGGCCCTGCTCCTCCTGGCCCCGCGCCGCTTCCCGGTCCTCACGGACCCGGACGACGACTGACCGCGCCAGAGCCGGAGCCGGCGCCGGGCGGCGGCATCGGCATCGGCATCGGCATCGGCACGAGGGTCCGGGCCCGGGCCCGCCACGAGGTGTCCGCGTAGGCGGCGGTCAGCGTGTACCAGCCGCCCCGGTCGGGCGGACCGACGACGACGGCGACCTTCATCCGGGCGGTGTCGAACACCCGCGCCCCGTCCGGCAGCGGCACCCCGCCGCCCGAGGAGGGCACCCCGCCGGCCGCCGGTCCGCCGCTCACCACCGGCCCCCCACACCGGCGGAGCCGGCGGCGTACCGGGCGAGCATGTGGGCGCCCTTGGCGAGCAGCCGCAGGTGCGCGGCCGGGTCGTGCACCGGGTCGGCGGCGACGGCCCGGGCGTGCGCCACGGTCGCGACGGCGACGTCCCGCGCCCGCCCGTCGACCAGGTTCCGGGCGTACGCGTCGGCCGTGTCGGCGTACGCCCGGACGTACCCGCGCAGCCGCTCCCGCACCCCGTCGGCGACCACGCCGGTCGGCCGCACGGCGGCGAGCCGCAGGGCGAGTTCGACGTCCTCGGCGAGGGCCGATGCGGCGATCGCCGTCGTAGAGACTGTCCGATGCACGAAAAGCTCCCATCTGTCTTCCGCCCGGTAGGGACAGATGGTGCCGCCCGTGATGCCTCTCAAGTGCCACATCTTGTGTCACCCCGCCCACGCCGTCAGAGGGCGCCGATCCACTCCACGAAGGAGGTGAGCGAAGCGGCGTCGGAACGCTTCAGTCTCCGCAGGGTGACGGCGACCTCTCGCGCCCAGGGGTGCTCGCGGGTGTGCTGTGGAGCGATGGCACGTGCCGTCCGCAGGGAGTCGAAGGCGTGATTCATTCGTCCCGACCACAGTTGGGCCCGTGCGAGCTCGATATAGAATCCGGACCGCCTCTCGGCAGGCAAGTCCCTCGGGGGTGACCATCCACGCAACAGGCTGAGGGCGTCGGCAGCGTGGTCCCCGCCCAGGCCGACCGCGACGGACATGCGGTGAACGCGCACGGAGGCAGGCCCGAAGGCTGTGCCCTCGTACACGCCCTCGCGCAGTCCCTCAGCCAGTCGTTCGGCGTGCATGAGGTGAGCACCTGCTGCGTCAGCGTCACCAAGGCGCCCGGCGACGACCGCCGCCCGCATGTGAAGAGCTCCGAGTGCCGCGCCGTTGCGTGGGTCCGCAGCGATCGGCGCCTCATCCATGGCGACGTGCAGGGCGCGTAATCCACTCCGGTGCGCACGTGCCATGAAGAACGTCTCGGTCCGCACGTAACCGACCGTGGCCGAGACCACCGGGTCATCCGCCTGCGGTGCAGCCCATCGCATCAAGTCGATGAGCCGGGCGGACAGGTCCCGGGCGCCGTACTTGTATGCCACGGCGTCCGCCGAGCGAGCCACGGACACGAGGAGGCGCGCCGCCCGCTTCCGATCCGGTTCGGCGGGCAGTCCGTGCAGCGCGGTGAGCGTCTCCGTGATGAGCGCGGGTGCTGCGACGGCGAGCCGTAGGTACTGGGCCCCGAGCCGCCACGCCTCGGCATCCGCTGCAGCCCGCTCCAGTGCGGTGAGCGACCGGTGCGGGCCGGTCGCGGGGATGTCATACGCGGCGATGGCCGCCGACAGGGCCGGAAACGTCGCCCGAACACGGCCGTCAACACGCGTCGAGTCAGTGAGGAGTCGGCTCACGTCCAGTTGAAGTGCGGCTGCCACAGCATCGAGGGCGTCGTCGCTGAGCGTGCGACTACCCTGCTCGACCTTCCGCAACATGCTGAGGGACATGTGCGCCGCTGCCGCCAGCTCCGGCTGCGACATGCGGCGCGCGCGTCGGGCGACGGCGATGCGGCGCCCGACCTCCCCGCTCGAATCCAGGGACATGGCGGCACCGTATCGGCCGGACCGGCTGCCGGTGGTCGCACACCCGGAGAGAGTCAGTTCGACGCGGCGATGACGGTCACCAAGTCGTGCAGGGTGTCGATCGAGTGGTCCGCCGTGGCCCGCACCGTAGGGTCGTCGGCCCAGAAGTGGCCCCACGGTCCCCGGCGCAGGTGCGCGGTACGCAGGCCGGCGGCCGCTGCCGGGTGCACGTCGTTCACCGGATGGTCCCCCACGTAGAGCGTCTCGCCGGGTGAGACCCCAGCCACCTCGACAACCCGCGCGAAGAACTCCCGCGACGGTTTGGCACAACCCCACTCGCCGCTGGTCGCGATGGCGTCGGCGGGCAAACCGAGTTCCCGCAGCATCTCTCCTGCCTTCGGCGTCTGGTTGCCGGCGACCACCACACAGACCCCGGCCTTCCGAAGGGCGGCGAGCGCCGGGCGCACATCGTCGTAGAGGTCGTCGTCGTCGATGCGCTCGCCACGACCGGCCGCCTCGCGGGCCCGGTACTCGGCGTCGACATCGATCCCGGGACGCAGAAGCCTCAGGGCATCGGCGTTGTCCCGTCCCCGCACGACGACGGCGCCCACGAGCGCCGACAGGGTGTGGCGCGGGACCCCGAGCCAGTCGGCCCAGCACGCCCAGTACCGGTCGTCCCGTACGAGGGTCTCCCCGATGTCGAGCGCTACAGCACGGATCATGCGACCAGCCTAGGGGGGAATCTCACGCCGGATGCGGCGATGGCGGCCGTCGTCGCCGTAGCTCGCCGCGCAGGCCCCCGAGCCCCAACCCCACGAACCGCGTCAACGGGCGGCGCACCGGCCACGCCACCGCAACGCGCCAGCATCCAGCCACCGTTGGCCCGGAGCGTCGCCGCCTCGGTACCGTCGCGTGATACGCAGGTGACGCAGAGCCACGGCCGCGTACAGCGGGCAGCGGACAGCGACGGGGGCACCGATGGCGTGGGACGAGTGGGAGCAGACCAAGCGGGACGCCGTGACGCGCATGCGGCTCGACCAGCTGCCGCCGGACGCGCGCGGGACGGCCTCGGTCAACGCGGACCTCGTCGTGCACGACCAGGTCCTCGGCGGCCTCGGTGACCTCGCCCGGCGGCTCCGCGACCGCGTCGCATGCGACGGCGACCACGCCCGTACCGCCACCGCCGACGCCGCGCTCGAACTGACCGCCGACGGCCTCGGCCTCGGTCGCGCCCTGCACACGCTGCGGGGAAGGGGCCCGGCCGCGTGGTGGTGCGGCCGGGGCCCTTTCCGTGGGGTTACAGCAGGCCGTCCCACATCTGTTCCAGCAGGACCGACCACCAGCTCTCCGGGGACGACAGGGCCGCCGGGTCCAGCATGGCCAGCTGGGCCTGGAAGTCCATCGTCCAGCGGCCCGCCTGTTCCGGGGTGAGGCCGAAGCGCAGGCGCCACATGCGGCCCAGGAGGGCCAGGCAGCGGGTGAACTCGGGCAGGCCCGTGTTCACGAACTGCGGCGCCACCGGCCGGCCGCCCGGGCCCGCCTCCACCGGGACGGCCACGATGTGCGCCGTGCCGTACTGGACGCAGAGCGCGCGGCCGAAGTCGGAGCCGAGCACCAGGTACGAGCCCGCGTCCGCCGCCGGCTGGACCTGCCGCTGGGCGGCCAGTTCGGCGAGGGTCGGGACGACCGGCTGGGCGGGCTGCGCCCAGAAGAACGGCCCGAAGTCCGCCGGGAGGCCCGCCCACACCAGGGTGCGCGCGACCAGTTCCGGTACGCCCTGGCGGGACACGGCCCGCTGGTCGAAGCGGAGGATGCCGTGCGGTCCGAAGGCGCCCGCCAGTTCCTGCGCGATGCCCTCGGGCGGGATCGGCGGGGCCGGCTGCACCGGCGGCAGCGGGGCGCGTACCGGGGCGGGGCGGGCGGGCCCGTCCGCGACCTGGTGCAGTTCGCCCTGGTGGGCGATCAGCTGCCGCATGCCCTGCTGACGGCTCGCGTGGTCGTGCCCGTACGGGGCGATGGACGTGATCCGCGCCTGCGGCCACGTCTCCCGGATCATGCGGGCGCAGTAGCCACCCGGCAGTTCGCAGGAGGCGAGTTCGGTGTGGAGTTCCAGCACCTGCTGCGGCGGCACGTTCATGGCGCGCAGCTCGTGCAGGATCTGCCACTCGGGGTGGGGCGTGCCCGGCGCGGAGCGGCGGATGATCTGCGCCTCGGAGCCGTCGGGAGCGCGGTAGCGCAGGACGACCTGGTAGCCGGGGCCCACCGCGGGCAGACCGGTCGGCTGGGGCTGCGGGTAGCCGTACGCGGGCACGCCGGGGGGCGGTACCGGGCCGGGAGCGCCCGGCGGCGGTACGACTCCGGGCGCACCCGGTGCGCCGGGCGGGCCGGGGGGCGCCGGCGGACCGCCGGGCCCGGGGTGCGCCAGCATCGTCGCGGCCTGGTGCACGCCACCGGGCGGCGTTCCGCCGGGGACTCCGGGGGCACCCGGGGCTCCGGGCGGGCCGGGGGGTGCGAGGGGGCCGCCCGGGCCCGGATGGGCGAGCATCGTGGCCGCCTGGTGGGCGGAGCCGCCACCCGGGGGCGGGGTCGCCCCGGGCGGAGCCGGGGGTCCGGGAGGCCCGGGAGGTCCGGGGCGGCCGGGGCGTCCCGGCGGGCCGGGAGGCGGGGGCGTACCCGGGGCGCCGGGTCCGGGGTGCGCCAGCATCGTCGGCGCCTGGTCCACCGTGCCCGCTCCGGGCGGCGGCGTGGCGCCCGACGGCCGGGGGAAGTCCGGACCGAGGGGGGACATCAGCTGCGTGGGCACGTACCCGCCGGCGGCGGGCGGCGGGGTCGCCGTGGGCGCCGGGGGCCGCGCGCCGGGGGTGCCCGGGGCGCCCGGCGGCGGGGTCGACGGACCGCCGCCGCGCGTACCGGCGCCGGGCGCGGGCGGCGTGACGACCGCCTTGCCGGTCGTCACGTCCGCGATGTCGGCGGCGCGGACCGCGTCCGGACCGAGCGCGGGCGAGACGGCGGTGCGCGGCAGCTGGCTGCCGCCCTGCATCAGCGCGGTGGGCGCGTCCGCCGGTACGGACGGGGGCGGGGTGTCGTCGTCGTCCGCGCCGGACAGGGGCGGGGCGAAGACCGTCGCCGGGAGCGGTACGGAGACGTCCTCGTCCGCGCCGCCGAGGGTGCTCGTGTCGTTCCAGGCGGACGGCGGCGGCGTGGCCATGCCCCCGCTGGGGGCGGGCGTGGGGGCGGGGGCGGGGGTGGAGCCCGCACCTCCGGTCTCCGCGCCTGTGGCGTGCCCGTCTCCGGTCTCCGCGCCCGCGGGGCTCCCGCCGGTCGCGGGGTCAGGGCCCGTACCCGCCGCCCCCGTACCGGCCGTTCCCTCACCGTCGCCCGCGTCGCCCGCGTCGCCCGACGGGGCCGGACCGGGTACGCCGAAGGGCGGCGGGGCGGGGGCGTCCGGGGTGCCCGGGCCGGCCGGGCCGGTACCGGACGCCGGCGTCGGCGCCCCGCCCGGCGTCCCGGGCTCCGGCGCCGGGGCGCCGGCGGTGGCCGCAGCGGCCGTACCCGCGGCGCCGGCCGGAGCCGCCGCGCCACCCGTACCCGCCGCGCCGCCGGCGGTCGCGTCCTCGCGCCGTCCGTCCGGTACGCCCATGCGGTCCGCCGCGTCCTGGAGCCACTCCGGGGGCGTCAGCAGGAACGACGTCTGGTTCAGGTCGATGCGCTCCGGCGGCCGTGCCGCCTCCGCGTCCCGCGCCTCCTCGGCCCGCACCCCGTACTCCTCCTCGTAGCGGCGGATCACCTCGCCCACCGGCAGCCCCGGCCACAGCGTGGCCTCGCCGCTGTCGCGGGCGACGACCAGGCGCTGCCGGCCGCCGTCCGACGACGGGCCGTCGGCGCGGTCCTCGGCCCACGCGACGAAGCCCAGCTCGAACTCCCGCACCCGCACCTCGCGGTGCTGGTACGCCGGCACGTCGCCGTTGATCCACTCCTCGGCGCGCTCCTGCGCCTGCGCGAACGTCACCATCGGACCGTCACTCCTCGCCCGTGACCGGGACGGCCCGCGCGAAGCCGCCGTCCACCATCAGGTTCGCCACCGTCTCCAGCTCGGGCGGGCTGCCCGCCAACCGCTGCAGGAACTCGTCGAAGTCGGCCCCGCACGGCAGCAGGAGCCGCTCCATGCGGTCCTGGACCGTCGTGCCGTCGCCGTCTCGCGCGTCGTCGTACGCGCAGAACCACACCGAGCCCGCCCCGGCGCCGCGCACCCGCACCGCCACCAGGCCGCCCTGGACGAAGGCGACGCCCAGGTAGTCCTTGGTGAGGTGGTCGCGCAGGCACTTGTTGACGTACACGAGGTCGTTGACCCCGGCCTCGTCGCGCACCGTGAAGAAGGGCTGGTCCACCAGGAGCCCCAGCTCGGCGTCGAGGGCGACGCCGACGGGCGCGCAGCCGCCCGCCGCCTTGAGGAACGAGCGGTAGGCGCCCGGCAGCCGGTAGCCGAGGTCCTCCTCGACGCCCTGCAGCTGCGTCTCGGAGACGGAGACCGCGCTCCTCGGCAGCCCGAAGTGCGCGGGCCGGGTCTCCTGCAGGGGGCGCGTGCCGCGCTTGCCGTGGTCGACGGCCGCGGTGGCGAGCCCGCCGTGGTGCCGCAGCAGCGCCTTCACCTCGACGGGGACGAGCTCCATGCGGCGCGTGCCGGGGACGTGGTGCCAGGTCCAGCCGTGGGGCGTGCCGACCGCCGGGACGGTGTCCCACAGGGCGTGGCCGGCGGCCTTCAGGGCCGCGTTCGCCGAGACGTAGTCCGTCAGCCGGAGCTCGTCCACGCCGAAGCCCTCCGGCGGCTCCGCGATCTCCGCGGCGGCGCGGGCGTAGGGCGAGAAGTCCGGGTGGCCGTCGGCGTCCATCCGCACCCCTCTGGGGTGGCGGGCGGCCCGGACAGGGTCCGGGAAGTGCACGACCTGCCCGGCGTAGGCCGCGTTCGGCGGCGCGGCGCGGTGCCCGTGCCGACCTGTCGTCATGGCGGTTGCCCCCTGGCTGCTGCTGGCTGGTTCCGCACAGCCTATGCGGTGGGGCCGGAGGGCGGCCGGTACCTCCGTTCCGGTGACCATCCGTCACCCCCAGGTGACCCATCGGCGATCATGCGACACACGCGTGGCACGTTTCGGCGACCCCGTTTCCCATCTCCTCACCCATTTGGCAGTCTGTCCCCGCAACTGGGGGGATTGCACAGAGGGGAAACGCACCACCATGCACGCAGCGCCATCAGGAACCACACCCGCCGCACCGGACGCGGGCCACGGCGGCGGCGACCCACGCCTGTCGTGGCGCAGCGCGGCCCCCGGCCCCGCGCCGGCGCTGCGCCACCGGCGCGACGGGATACTGCCGACCGTCGGCGCGGCCCTGTCCGTTCGCGGCGAGACCCTCACGTGCACCGCCGCCCGCGGCAACCAGCCGCCCGCGCTGCACCCCCTCGTGCAGGACTTCCTCGACACGCTCACGAGCGGGCAGCGCGAGCGGTACACGGGTCGCTGCCCCGAGGCGATCCTGCTCTCCCGGCACCTGAGCGCCATGGAGAGCGGCCGCTCCAAACGGGCCCGGCGCAAGCCGCTGACCGCGGGCGAGGCGAAGCGGACCCTGCGGAACGCCAAGGTCACGGCGCGGCGCATCCGCGAGGACGGGGACCCGCTGCACGGCAGCTACGCCGCTCCCTGCCGCTCCTGCGCCGCCCTCCTCGCGCACTTCGGCGTACGCCCCGTCGACCCGACCGCGACCCACCAGAACGGCTGACCGCACCCGACATGCCCGACATCGACACCACCCGCTTCTCCGTCGCCGTGGACGCCGCCCTGCGGGAGGCCGGCTGGCAGCCCGGCCGCTGGGACATCCGGCAGGCCGAGCACTGGGCGGACGCCCTGCGCGCGCACGTCTCGCCCGCCGGCCACCGGCACAGCGTGTTCCCCGCGGCCGTGGAGGCGTGGGCCGAGTTCGGCGGCCTGCGGATCACGCCACCGGGGCAGGGCCGGCAGATCGCGCCGACGCCGCTGCTCATGGACCCGCTCGCCGGGCTGCACCTGGCCCGCAGCCTGTCCGACCTGGGCCGGGCGCTGGAGACGGAGCTGGCGCCGCTGGGCGCGGAGGCCGACGACCAGGCGGTGCTGGCCATCGACATCGACGGGCGGGTGTACAGCCTGGACCACGCGGGCGACTGGTACCTGGGCCCGGACGTCGACCACGCCCTGTCCGCCCTGATCACCGGCGTGCACCCGGTCCGGCTCACCAACCCCTGACGGGGTCGCCCCCCGGCACCGCCCCCGCCGCCGGGCCGCGGCGCCCGCGCCCGTACCGCGTGGCGTGTGGCGCATGCCCGTACCGAGTGCCGCGTACCGCCCGGCGCAGGCCCCGCCGTCGCGCCCGCACCCGCACCACCCACCGCCCGGCGCCCGGCACCCGACGCCCGGCGCCCGACGCCCGGCGCCCGGCGCCCGGCACCCGACGCCCGGCGCCCTGCGCCCGGCGACCAGCGCCCGAGAACCAGTGCCGTCCTTGCCGCCACCGGTCCACGGCGCCCCACGCGTACCGGCCCAGCAGGCGAAGCCCCGGCACCCCCGTGTGACCGTGGGGCCGGCCTGCCGTACCGCCCGGCGCCCGGCCGGGCCGCGGCGCCCGCGCCCGTACCGCCCGGCGCCCGAAGCCCCGTCGCGGACCCGTGCCGCGCGGGTGGTCGGCCGGGGGTCAGGTGGTGGCCGGGAGGACGGCCGAGACGCGGAAGCCGCCCGCGTCCGTCGGGCCCGAGACGAAGACGCCACCCAGGGCGGTGACGCGCTCGCGCATCCCCACCAGGCCGTTGCCACCGCTCGGCAGGTCGGCGTCGGCGGCGGCCGCGTCGCACGGACCGTTCTCCACCTGCATGGCGACCTCGTCGCCGCGGTGGGCGAGCCGGACGACGACCTTCGCGCCCGCCGCGTGCTTGTGGACGTTGGTCAACGCCTCCTGCACCACGCGGTACGCGGTCTGCTCGACCTCCGGCGCGTACTCCCGCGCGTCCCCCGACACCAGCAGCTCGACCACCGTGCCCGCCGCGCGGGACTGCTCGACGAGTTCCTCGACGTCACCGAGGCACGGCCCGTCCTCTCCGCCGGCCGCCTCGGTCGCCGGCGTGGCGGTCGCGGCCGGACCCACGGCCGCCGGGCGCGCCGCGCCGGGGCGCGCTGCCGGGGACGGGGAGACGGGATCGGAGCGGAGCACGCCCAGCATCTCCCGCAGTTCGGTCAGGGCCTGGCGGCCCATCTCGCCGACGAGCGCCGCGTTCCTCACGGCCTTCTGCGGGTCCTTCAGGGCGACCGCCTGGAGTGCCGCGGCGTGCACCACCATGAGGCTGACCCGGTGGGCGACCACGTCGTGCATCTCGCGGGCGATCCTCGTCCGCTCCTCGGTGCGCGCCAGCTGCGCCCGCTGCTCCGCCTGGTCGGCGAGGAGCGACAGCTCCTGCTCCAGGCTGTCGGCCCGCTCGCGCAGGCTCTCCATGAGCCGCCGGCGTGCCCCTATATAGAGACCGAACAGCACGGGCGGGGCGGTCAGGCCGACGGCCATGAACGCCGACACCAGCGGCACGTACCAGGAGCCCGTCTCGAAGTCCGCGGCGGCGACGTCCTGCCGCACGCGGACGAAGGTCACCAGGAAGGACGCGGCGAGCGACATCCCCGCGAGCGCGGCGGTGATCCGCCGGGGCACCTCGCAGGCGGCGAGCGAGTACAGACCGACGAACCCCATGAGGTAGCCCATCTCGGCCGGGGTGACGGCGATGGCGACGAGGACGACGACGATCGGCCACCGGCGCCGCAGGACCAGCACCGATCCGACGACCAGCCCGAACAGCACCCCCACCGGCAGCGGCAGGCCGGCGTCGCCGGCGAAGCCGGCGCCCTCGGCCGCGCACTCCAGGGCCGACAGGACCCCCAGTCCGATGTCCAGCGCGGCGCCGCGCCGCCTCCCCCACCACCAGGGACCGCGCGCGGGCGTGCCCGCCGTGTCCTGGTGTGCCCCCGTCGTGGTCATGTCTCCCAGCCTACGGGCGGCCCCCGGAGCCCGGCCGGGCACCGTCAGGCCCGCCGCCCACGCCCTGCGGGCACCACCGCCCACCCCCTTCCCGGCACCCCCGCCCACCCCTCTCCCGGCACCCCCGCCCACGCCCCTCCGGGCAGCACCGCGCCCCCGACCGGCGCCACGCCACACCGCGCCCCACCGCGCCCCGCCCCGCCCCCGACCGCGCCCCGCCCCGCGGGCCCGCCGGCACCCTCACGCCCGGCGCCGGCGTCGCCTCCGCGCGCAGGCCACCGGCACCGTCGCACGCAGGGCGCCCGGTACGGCATAGTGTTGCGTGCCGGTCCGGCGCACCGACTTCTCGTCCGGTACGGCCGGGTTGATCCCCCATGGTGTAATCAGGCAGCACTGCGGGTTTTGGTCCCGTATGTTCAGGTTCGAATCCTGATGGGGGAGCCTGTCGCGGCGACACCAGCGGTCCTGGCCTCCGGGCCGGGACCCCGCCCCCCTCTCGCTCGGGAAACCCCCCGGTATCCTGCGGGTGTCCACCACCCGAAGCCGAAGGGCCACTCGTGAGCGCCAACCCCCCGGCCGCAGTCATCGTCCTCGCCGCGGGTGAGGGCACCCGCATGAAGTCCAAGACCCCCAAGGTCCTGCACGAGATCTGCGGTCGTTCCCTCGTCGGACACGTCGTCTCCGCCGCGCGCGAGCTGGACCCCGAGCACCTGTGCGTCGTCGTCGGCCACGCCCGCGAGCAGGTCGCCGGGCACCTGGCGGAGCACTACGCGGGGACCCGCACGGCCGTGCAGTACGAGCAGAACGGCACCGGCCACGCGGTCCGCATGGCCCTGGAGGAGCTGGGCGAGGTCGACGGCACCGTGGTCGTGGTGTGCGGCGACACCCCGCTGCTGTCGGGCGGGACGCTCGGCGCGCTGGCCGCGACCCACGCCGCCGACGGCAACGCCGTCACGGTGCTGACGGCCGAGGTCCCGGACTCCACCGGGTACGGCCGCATCGTGCGCGACCCGGGGACGGGCGCCGTCACGGCGATCGTGGAGCACAAGGACGCCACGGACGCCCAGCGCGCCATCAGCGAGATCAACTCCGGTGTCTTCGCCTTCGACGGGCGTCTCCTCGCCGACGCGCTCGGCAAGGTCCGCACGGACAACAGCCAGGGCGAGGAGTACCTCACCGACGTGCTCGGCATCCTGCGCGAGGCCGGGCACCGCGTCGGCGCGTGCGTCGCGGGCGACCACCGCGAGATCCTCGGCATCAACAACCGCGTGCAGCTCTCCGAGGCCCGCGCGCTGCTCAACCGGCGCCTCCTGGAGCGCGCCATGACCGCCGGCGTGACCGTGGTCGACCCGGCCTCCGTGCAGCTCGACGTCACGGTGACGTTCGAGCGGGACGCGGTGGTCCACCCCGGTACGCAGCTGCTGGGCACCACGCACCTCGCGGAGGACTGCGAGGTCGGCCCCAACACCCGGTTGAAGGACACCACGGTGGGCCGCGGCGCCCGTGTGGACAACACCGTCGCGGACTGCGCCGAGATCGGCGAGAGCGCCACCGTCGGCCCGTACGCGTACCTGCGCCCGGGCACGCGCCTCGGCGTCAAGAGCAAGATCGGCACGTACGTCGAGACGAAGAACGCCACGATCGGCGACGGCACGAAGGTGCCGCACCTGTCGTACGTGGGCGACGCCACCATCGGCGAACAGACGAACATCGGCGCCGCCAGCGTCTTCGTGAACTACGACGGCGAGAAGAAGCACCACACGACGATCGGGTCCCACTGCAAGACGGGCTCGGACAACATGTTTGTGGCTCCCGTCACGGTCGGGGACGGTGCCTACACCGCCGCCGGCTCCGTGATCACCAAGGACGTGCCGGCCGGTGCGCTGGCCGTGGCCCGTGGTCAGCAGCGGAATATCGAGGGTTGGGTGGCCCGCAAGCGACCCGGGAGCGCCGCCGCGCAGGCGGCCGCGACGGCCGGCGGCGAGCCCGAGGGCGACGCCTGACCGAAAACGAGTACGCCGTACTGGGCGTACCGTGATACGTGCACACAAATTCGGCTGGTTCGCGGCACACGGGACGCGCGGCCAGGGAACACGTCTGAGGAGACAGTGCTGTGACCGGGATCAAGACGACCGGCGAGAAGAAGCTGATGCTCTTCTCCGGCCGCGCCCACCCCGAGCTGGCCGAGGAGGTCGCGCACCAGCTGGGCGTCGACCTGGTGCCGACGAAGGCGTTCGACTTCGCCAACGGTGAGATCTACGTCCGCTTCCAGGAGTCGGCGCGCGGTGCGGACTGCTTCCTGATGCAGAGCCACACGGCTCCCATCAACAAGTGGATCATGGAGCAGCTGATCATGATCGACGCCCTGAAGCGGGCCTCCGCCGCGAGCATCACCGTGATCATCCCGTCCTACGGCTACGCGCGCCAGGACAAGAAGCACAAGGGCCGCGAGCCGATCTCGGCGCGTCTCGTCGCCGACCTGCTGAAGTGCGCGGGCGCGAACCGCATCCTCACGGTGGACCTGCACACCGACCAGATCCAGGGCTTCTTCGACGGCCCGGTCGACCACCTGACGGCGCTGCCGGTCCTCGCCGACTACGTGGGCGCCAAGGTCGACCGCTCCAAGCTGACGATCGTCTCCCCGGACGCCGGCCGCGTACGCGTCGCCGACCGCTGGTGCGACCGGCTGGAGGCCCCGCTGGCGATCGTGCACAAGCGCCGTGACAAGGACGTCGCCAACCAGGTGACCGTCCACGAGGTCGTCGGCGAGGTCGAGGGCCGCGTGTGCGTCCTGGTCGACGACATGATCGACACCGGTGGCACCATCTGCGCCGCCGCCGAGGCGCTCTTCGCGCACGGCGCCGAGGACGTCATCGTCACCGCGACGCACGGCATCCTCTCCGGCCCGGCCGCGGACCGCCTGAAGAACTCGAAGGTCAGCGAGGTCGTCCTGACCAACACGCTGCCGACCCCGGGCGAGCTGGAGCTCGACAAGATCACGGTGCTGTCGATCGCGCCGACGATCGCCCGCGCGGTGCACGAGGTCTTCGAGGACGGTTCGGTCACCAGCCTCTTCGAGGAGCAGGGCTGACCGGGTCCCGCCCCCGGTCCGGAAGGCCGTCTCCCCCGCACGGGGAGGCGGCCTTCCGGCCGTCCCGGGGGCGCCGCCGCCCCTTCCCCCGGCGGTCGGCGATGATCCAGTTGGGTCCGGCGGCGGGCGGCGCGTAGACTGGGCGGGTTGCTCGGCGAGGGAGGCCGTGGTCGTGACGACCGCGGCGGTCCGTTATCGACGCGCTCTTCGTAGCAGGCCAAGTCCAGTCGTGGCCGAGTGACCGCGACCAGATGTCCGTCCCATGCTTACGAGGAGTGCTCCATGTCCGAGGTGAAGATCTCCGCCGAGACCCGCAGCGAGTTCGGCAAGGGTGCCGCCCGCCGCGTCCGCCGCGAGAACAAGGTTCCGGGCGTCCTGTACGGCCACGGCACCGACCCGGTCCACGTGACCCTGCCGGGCCACGACCTGATGATGGCCCTCAAGACCTCCAACGCGCTGCTCGCGCTGCAGCTCGACGGCAAGACCGAGCTGGCCATCCCGAAGGCCGTGCAGCGTGACCCGCTGAAGGGCTTCATCGTGCACGTCGACCTGCTGCTCGTGAACCGCGGCGAGCAGGTCAACGTCGAGATCCCGGTCCAGACCGAGGGCGAGCTGGCCGCCGGCGGCAACCTCCTGGAGCACGTGCTGAACGCGCTGCCCGTCGAGGCCGAGGCCACCCACATCCCCGAGTCCCTGACCGTCTCCGTCGAGGGCCTGGGCGCCGGCGACTCCGTCCTGGCGAAGGACATCCCGCTGCCCAAGGGCGTCACCCTGGCCGTCGAGGCCGACACCGTCGTCCTGCAGGTCCTGGCCGCGCAGGCCGAGGAGCCGGCCGCCGGTGAGGGCGACGAGGCCACCGAGGCCTGAACAGCCCGAGCCTGATGTCGTCGTGGGGGGTGCACCGCACCCCCCACACCCCTTCCGGAGGCACACGCAGATGACGACCGACGCCAGCGCCCCCTGGCTGATCGCGGGGCTGGGCAACCCGGGCCCCGGTTACGCCGCGAACCGGCACAACGTCGGCTTCATGGTGGTCGACCTCCTCGCCGAACGCGTCGGCGGCTCGTTCAAGCGCCACGGCAAGGCACAGGCGCAGGTCGTCGAGGGGCGCATCGGCCCGCCCGGACCCGCCGGCCGCCGCGTCGTGCTGGCCAAGCCGATGGCGTACATGAACCTCTCCGGCGGGCCCGTCACCCAGCTGCGGGACTTCTACAAGGTGCCCACCGCCCACGTCGTGGCCGTCCACGACGAGCTGGACATCGACTTCGGCGCGCTCCGCCTCAAGCTGGGCGGCGGCGACAACGGCCACAACGGCCTCAAGTCGATGACCAAGGCCATGGGCCCCGACTACCACCGGGTGCGGTTCGGCATCGGCCGCCCGCCCGGCCGGATGCAGGTCGCCGACTTCGTCCTCAAGGACTTCTCCGGCGCCGAGCGCAAGGAGCTCGACTACCTGGTGGACCGCGCGGCGGACTCCGTCGAGGCACTGGTCACCGAGGGCCTGGAGCGCGCACAGTCCGCGTACAACTCCTGACGGACCGGCCCCGGAATTGACCCGGCGCGGTCCCATGGCCAAGGATCGCGCCCCATGAGCCCCAAGAAGCGGACCTCTGTTCTGCCGTTCGCCCGTGTCACCGCCATGGCGCTCGTCGCCCTGCTGCTGGTGGTCGCGGGCGTCTGGGCGTCCTGGGGCACCGCGCAGCACGTGCTGCTCTCCCAGGGGCGCGAGCACGGCACGCTGACCGTCACCGGGTGCGGCGACGAGGTGTGCACGGGCCGGTTCGTCCCCGAGGACCCCACCCCGTCGCGCACGGACACGACGATCGCGCGGTCGGTCGCCGTCGAGGAGGGCGGCCGGTACGCCGTCGTCGTGAAGCCCGGCACCACCGAGGCCGTGCGCACCGGCTGGGCGGGCGGCCTCCACGCGTGGCTCCCGCTGGGTGGCGCGCTGCTGCTCGCCTCGCTGGTCATCGGCGGCGGACTGCGCTGGACCCGGGGCGCGTACGCCGCGGGCGCGGCGGGCGGCGCGCTGCTCGTGGCGGCGTTCTTCGCGCTCTGACGACACGTCAGATACCGCCGCGGGTCGGCCTTGTGGCGGAACCGGTACGGATCCCCGTACAACCAAACGCGCCGTGGCCGAAACGTGATGGCGGGCCGGGGAGACAAACGGTACGAACCCTTCCGGATGCCCAGGATCCCCCTTGACTGGTGCGCCGTGCCACAGGAAGCTGAGCCGCCCCCCACGGCACCGTCACCTCTCACGTTGGACTGCCCATGCGCTCCCTTACGAAGACCACCGGCGCCCTCGTGGCCGCCGCGGCCGTCGGTCTGCTCTCCGCCCCCGCCGCCCACGCCACCAAGGGCGACACCTACTCCCCCGTGCTGCGGCAGGAGCTGCCCCGCACGGCGACCGACGAGGGCGCCCCCCAGCAGGGCGCCGGCACCTGCGCCGACATCCCCGCGGACCGGGACGGCTGGCACTTCGTGCTGCCCGGCAACACGGCCCGCTTCGTCAAGCTGACGGTCACCTTCGAGCCGGGCGGCCAGCAGGTCGTCACCGTCTTCGGCCCGCCGTCCGACAAGCACGCCTACGTCGCTTCGGCGCCGGGCGCCACGCTGACCTCGGTCGTCGCCGAGGTGAAGGGCGGCGACCTGAAGAAGTTCAACCTGTCGCACACCTGCCCGGCGAAGACCTCCCCGAGCGAGAACCCCTCGGAGAACCCGTCGGAGAACCCGTCGGAGAACCCCTCGGAGAACCCGAGCGAGAACCCCTCGGAGAACCCGAGCGAGAACCCCTCCGAGAACCCGTCCGAGAACCCCTCGGAGTCCCCCGCGACCTCGCCGTCGCCTTCCGTGACGCCGGGTGAGCCCGCGCCGTCCGAGTCCGTCCCGGGCGGGACCGCGCCGAGCGCCTCGCCGTCCGAGGGCCCCGCGACCGGCGACCTCGCCGAGACCGGCAGCAGCGCCCCCGTCGGCCTCCTCGCCACGCTCGCCGGCGCGCTCGTCGCCGGTGGCGCCGTCCTGGTGATGCGCCGCCGCAAGGCCCAGCAGCACTGACGGCACGCGCCCCGGGCGCGTGAACGGGACGGGCCCCCGCCGGAGCGAATCCGGCGGAGGCCCGTCCGCGTGCGGGGGCGCGGTCAGCCGGTGTTGCGCAGACCGGCGGCCACGCCGTTCACGGTGAGCAGCAGGGCGCGGGCCAACAGCGGGTCGGCCGGCTCGCCGGCGTCGGCCGCGTCGCGCTGCCGCTTCAGCAGCGCCACCTGGAGGTAGGAGATCGGGTCCAGGTAGGCGTCGCGGACGGTGAAGGTCTGCCGGAGGGCGGGCTGCGCCTCCAGCAGCTCCCGCTCACCGGTGACCGCGAGGACCTGCTGCACGGTCAGGGCGTGCTCGGCCTCGATGGTGGCGAAGACGTGCCGCAGCTCGGCGGGGACGAGCGTCTCGACGTAGTGCCGGGCGATCCGCAGGTCGGTCTTGGCGAGGGTCATCTCGACGTTCGACAGGAAGTTGCGGAAGAAGTGCCACTGCCCGTACATCTCGGCGAGGACGTCGTCGAGGCCGGCGTCGCGCAGCGCCTTCAGGCCGGAGCCCACCCCGTACCAGCCGGGGACGATCTGCCGGGACTGCGTCCAGCCGAAGACCCACGGGATGGCCCGCAGCCCGTCCAGGCCGGCGCCCGAGTCGGGGCGGCGGGACGGCCGGGAGCCGAGGTGCAGCTCCGCGAGCTGGTCCACCGGGGTGGAGGCGAAGAAGTACGCCGGCAGGTCCGGGTCCTCCACGAGCCTGCGGTAGGCGGAGTGCGCGGCGTCCGAGACGGTGTCCATGGCGGCGTCCCAGCGGGCGAGGGACTCGTCGGACTGGCGGGGCGCGGTGTGCAGGGCGGACGCCTGGAGCGTCGCGGCGACGGTCAGCTCCAGGTTCTCCCGCGCGAGGGACGGGATGAGGTACTTGTCGGAGATGACCTCGCCCTGCTCCGTGACCTTGATCTCGCCCTCCAGGGTGCCCCAGGGCTGGGCGAGGATCGCGTCGTGCGAGGGGCCGCCGCCGCGGCCGACCGTGCCGCCGCGGCCGTGGAAGAGCCGCAGCCGCACGCCGTAGCGGTGGGCGACGTCGCGCAGCCTGCGCTGCGCGCGGTGGATCTCCCACTGGGAGGTGGTGATGCCGCCGAACTTGGAGGAGTCGGAGTAGCCGAGCATGACCTCCTGGACGTCGCCGCGGAGGGAGACGAGCCGCCGGTAGGAGGGGTCGGCGAGCATGTCGTTGAGGATGACGTCGGCGGCCTTCAGCTCGTCCGTCGTCTCTAGCAGCGGCACGATGCCGATCTTCGCCCAGCCGGCGTGGAGGTCGACGAGGCCGGCCTCGCGGGCGAGGACGGCGGCGGCGAAGACGTCGTCGGCGCCCTGGCACATCGAGATGATGTACGACTCGATGACCTCGGGCCCGAACCGCTCGAAGGCGGCCTTCACCGTGTGGAAGACGCCGAGGGTCTTCTCGCCGGCGGCGTCGAGCGGCGCGGGCGTCGGGGCGAGCGGGCGGCGGGAGCGCAGCTCCTTGGCGAGGAGCTTCTGCCGGTAGTCGCGGGGCATGTCCGCGTACCGCCACGACTCCTCGCCCAACCGGTCGAAGAGCTGGCCGAGGGCGTGGTGGTGGGCGTCGGCGTGCTCGCGGACGTCCATCGTGGCCAGCTGGAGGCCGAACGCGGACAGGGTGCGGATGGTGCGGTCCAGGTGCCCGTCGGCGAGGAGGCCGCCGCGGTGCTCGCGCAGTGAGCGCTGGATCAGGGTGAGGTCCTGCAGCAGCTCGGAGGTGCCGAGGTAGTCGCGGCCCTCCTGGTGCCCGGTGCCCCGGGCGAGCCGCTCACGGGTGTGGACCAGCTTCTGCCGGATGCAGGTGGCCTTGAGCCGGTACGGCTCCTCGGCGTTCAGCCGCTTGTAGCGGGGGCTGATCTCGGGCAGGCGCTCCAGGTCCTGCTGGAGGGAGTCCAGCAGCTCGGGGGTGGCGCCGGCGTACCGGATGGAGTTGGAGAGCAGGCCGCGCAGCTCGTCGATCATCTCGATGGCGTCGGTGAGGCCGTGCTCGTGCTGGAGGATCAGCACGTCCCAGGTGACGGCCGGCGTCACGTTGGGGTTGCCGTCGCGGTCGCCGCCGATCCAGGTGCCGAAGGTGAGGGGGCGGGTGCCGGGCGGCAGCTCGACGCCGACCCGCTCCAGCTCGGCGGCCAGGTCCTCCAGGACGTCGCCGACCGCGCCGGCGTGCAGCTCGTCCAGGTAGTAGATGGCGTTGCGGGCCTCGTCGGCGGGCTCGGGGCGCACGACGCGCAGCTCGTCGGTCTGCCACACGAGGTCGATGTTCTCGGCGAGCCGCAGGTCGTGGCGGCGCCGGTCGGCGCCGGTGACCGGCTCGTCGAGGAGGGCGGCGATGCGACGCAGCTTGTTCAGCACCGAGCGGCGCGCCGCCTCGGTCGGGTGCGCGGTGAAGACCGGCCGGACGTTGAGGTTGCGGACCGCCTCGCGGACGTGGTCCGGGTCTCCGTCCTTCAGCATGTCGGCGGTCCGCGCCAGCAGGCCGCCCTCGGCGGCGCGCCGCTCGCGCATCTCCCGGCCGCGGTGGACCTGCTCGGTCACGTTCGCGAGGTGGAAGTAGATCGAGAAGGCGCGGACCAGCCGGGCGGCGGTCTCCAGGTCCGTGTCGCCGAGCAGCTCGGCGGCGGCCTCGCCGTCCTCACGGGTCAGGTGGCGGACCTTCTCGACGAGCTCGAGGAGCTCGGGCCCTTCCTGCCGTACGAGCGTCTCGCCCAGCAGGTCACCCAGTCGGCGGATGTCGGCACGCAGCTCGGCGCTGGCGGAAGGGGTCTGGTCGGCACTGCTCACAGGTGCGGCTCCTTGCAGTGATGAGCACGTCTGGAGGGGGTACTGCTGTGGTGTCCCGGGATCGTCCCTTCGAACTACCGGCGGGTTTGGCGGGTCGATCCCTCGGGGACGCTGCGGACCGCGCTGTCCGACGACACCCAGGATAGGTGTCCTCCCGGGCCGCACCGTGCGCAGCCCTCTTGCCGCGAGCCGGTGCGCTGCCATACTTACGACGCCGTAGGTTACGGAACCGTAGCCACGATGCCCGTACGACGACCCCATCCCCGACACCCACCCCCCGTCTCCCCCTCCCCTTCCTCTCACCCCCAGGGACGCCCATGACCACGAGCCCCGACGTGCTCGACACCGCGACCGACGAGCCCGCCGTGCCGTCCGCCACCCTCGGCGGCGACAACAAGCGGTCCATCGAGCAGATCGCCCTCCTCCTCTTCATCACGGTGCCGTTCCTGGCCCTGGTCGCGGCGGTGCCGCTCGCCTGGGGCTGGGGCGTCAGCTGGCTCGATCTGGGCCTGCTCGTCGCGATGTACTACATCGGCTGCCACGGCATCACGATCGGCTTCCACCGCTACTTCACCCACGGCTCGTTCAAGGCGAAGCGCCCGCTGCGCATCGCCCTCGCCGTGATGGGGTCGATGGCGGTGGAGGGGCCGCTGGTGCGCTGGGTGGCGGACCACCGCAAGCACCACAAGTTCTCGGACGCCGAGGGCGACCCGCACTCCCCGTGGCGGTTCGGCGAGTCCGTGCCCGCGCTGATGAAGGGCCTGTGGTGGGCGCACATCGGCTGGATGTTCGACGAGGAGCAGACGCCGCAGCAGAAGTACGCCCCGGACCTGATCAAGGACCCGGCACTCCGCCGGATCTCCCGCCAGTTCCTCCTGTGGACGGTCGTGTCGCTGGCGATCCCGCCGGTCGTGGGCGGTCTGGTGACGATGTCCTGGTGGGGCGCGTTCACGGCGTTCTTCTGGGGTTCGCTGGTGCGGGTCGCGCTGCTGCACCACGTCACGTGGTCGATCAACTCGATCTGCCACGCCGTCGGCAAGCGCCCGTTCAAGTCGCGTGACCGCTCGGGCAACGTCTGGTGGCTGGCGGTGCTGTCGTGCGGCGAGTCCTGGCACAACCTCCACCACGCCGAGCCGACCAGCGCCCGGCACGGCGTCATGCGGGGCCAGGTGGACTCCAGCGCCCGGCTGATCCGCTGGTTCGAGAAGCTGGGCTGGGCGTACGACGTGCGCTGGCCGAGCCCCGAGCGCATCGAAGCCCGCCGCCAGTCCCACTCCGCGAACGCGGCATGATGGACGGTGTGGCGATCGACGGCAGTGGTACCAGCAGCGACAAGCCGAGGCGCGGACGCCGCGTCCGCATGACGGGCGCGGAGCGCCGCCAGCAGCTGCTCGACATCGGCCGCACGCTGTTCGCCGCGCGCGGTTTCGAGGGCACGTCGGTGGAGGAGATCGCGGCCAAGGCCGGGGTGTCGAAGCCGGTCGTCTACGAGCACTTCGGCGGCAAGGAGGGGCTGTACGCCGTCGTGGTCGACCGCGAGATGCGCCAGCTCCTCGACATGGTGACCAGCGCGCTCACGGCGGGGCACCCGCGCGAGCTGCTGGAGCAGGCGGCGTTCGCGCTGCTGGACTACATCGAGACGTACACGGACGGCTTCCGGATCCTCGTGCGGGACTCGCCGGTGGCGCAGTCGACGGGTACGTTCGCGTCGCTGATCTCCGACATCGCCACACAGGTGGAGGACATCCTGGGCCTGGAGTTCAAGGCCCGCGGCTTCGATCCGAAGCTGGCGCCGCTGTACGCGCAGGCGCTGGTGGGCATGGTGGCGCTGACCGGCCAGTGGTGGCTGGACGCCCGCAAGCCGAAGAAGGCGGAGGTCGCCGCCCACCTGGTGAACCTCGCCTGGCACGGCCTGGACGGCCTGGAGCCGAAGCCCCGCCTGATAGGCCACCGCAAGTCCTGACCCGGCCCCCGCGCCCCTCCGCCGCCCCGCCCCTCCCCCTCCCCCGCCCCGGCGGGCCGGGCGTGGGGGCGGGGGCCCGGGTCGGGCGCCGGACGGGGCCGGCCCGGAGGTACGGGCCGGGCGGTCAGTACTCCTTCCGGGCGACGGCGAAGACGCGGCGGTACGGGAAGACCGTGCCGTGCGGCCCCGGCGGATACGCCTTGCGCAGCAGGTCCCGGTACTGGGACAGGAACTCCCCGGCGGCCGCGTCGTCCCCCTCCAGGGCGGTGAGGACGGGGCGCAGCGCGGTGCCCTTGACCCAGTCGAGCACGGGGTCCTCGCCCTGCAGCAGCTGCGCGTACACCGTCTCCCACACGTCGGCCGTGCAGCCGAGGTCGGTGAGCCGGCCGAGGTACTCCGCCACGTCGAGGACGTGGACGAAGCGCCGCCCGTGTCCGGCGAGGCGGGAGCGCCACCGGGGGCTGTCGCACAGCTCGCCGAGGAGGGCGTGGCTGGGCGCGGTGAAGTTGGCCGGCACCTGGAAGGCGAGGGTCCCGCCCGTGACGAGGCCCTCCAGCCAGCCCGCGAAGGAGTCCGGATGGTCGGGCACCCATTGGAGCGCGGCGTTGGAGACGATCAGGTCGTACGGCTCGTCGGGCGTCCAGTGCGCGGCGTCGGCATGGCGGAAGTCGAGCCAGCCGCCGCCGGGCGTCGTGCCGGCGTGGTGCTTGTCGGCCTGCTCCAGCATCTCCCGGGACAGGTCGAAGCCGGTGATGTGGGCGTCGGGCCAGCGCCCGGCGAGCAGCGCGGTGACGTTGCCGGGTCCGCAGCCGAGGTCGGCGATGCGGGCGGGCCTCCCTTCCGCGGTGGCGGGCAGTTCCGGGATCCGGGCGAGCAGGTCCAGGAACGGACGGGTGCGGTGGCCGGAATGCCTCAGGTACTGCTCCGGATCCCACGTGGGTGCGGAATGCACGGTCGAACCCCCTTGCTGGTGCGTGTTGTCTAAGCGGAACGTTGCTCCAGCCGGGGCCCGCTCAATCGTCCGGAAACACATTTCTTGACATCAAGAGACTTCATGTCGACAGATCCCCTACACTGATCGACATGGAGGACGAGGTCGACCGTCTGGTCGCTGCATGGCGCCGAGAGCGCCCCGACCTCGACGTGGAGCCGCTCGAGGTGCTCAGCCGCGTCTCCCGGCTGGCCCGCCACCTCGACCGGGCGCGCCGCCTCGCCTTCGCCGAGCACCAGCTGGAGCCGTGGGAGTTCGACGTGCTCACGTCGCTGCGCCGCGCGGGCGCCCCGTACCAGCTCTCCCCCGGCCAGCTGCTCACGCAGACGCTCGTCACGTCCGGGACGATGACCAACCGCATCGACCGGCTCGCGAAGAAGGGCCTCGTCGAGCGGCTGCCCGACCCCACCGACCGGCGCGGCGTCCTGGTCCGCCTCACGGCCGAGGGGCGCGACCGCGCCGACCAGGCCCTCGCCGGCCTGCTGGACCAGGAGCGGGCGATCCTCGCCCGGCTGTCCCGCGCCCAGCGCGCCGACCTCGCCGCGCTGCTACGCCAGCTGACCGCCCCGTTCGACAACATCCCCGGCTGACACGGCCGGCCCCACGCCGGCCCTGCGGGCCAGGGCGACCGCCGCCAGCGTGGAGTGGACGCCGAGCTTGCCGAGGACGTTCTGCATGTGGGTGCGGACGGTGTGCGGGGAGAGGAAGAGCCGCTCCGCGACCGCCTTGCGGCCCAGTCCGGCCACCATGCAGCGCAGCACCTCCCGCTCGCGCGGGGTGAGCGACTCCACCAGCCGCTCGCTCTCGGTGCGGTGCTTGCGCGCGGCCGTCAGCTCCCGCAGCACGCCGGTGAGCAGGCTGGGCGCCAGGTGCGTCTCGTCGCGCAGCACACCGCGTATCACCCCGAGGAGGCGCTGCAGCGAGCAGTCCTTGGCCACCCAGCCGCACGCGCCGGCCTGCAGGGCGAGGGCGGCGCGGCCCGGGTCGTCCTTCTCCGCCAGGACCACGGTCCGTACGGAGGGCTGCGTCCGGCGCACCCCGGCGACCAGGGAGATGCCGTCGACGATGCCGTCCGCGGCGCCGCCGTCCGGGACGACCCGCGCCACCGGCTGCCCGGCAGCCGCGCCGAGGTCCGCGTCGACGAGGAGCACGTCGAACCGGCGGCCCTCGGCGGCCGCCCGGTCGAGGCAGCGCATCGCCGCGGGACCGCTGCCGGCCGCGGCGACGTCCACGTCGGGCTCGGCCGCCAGTGCCGCGGCGAGCGACTCGGCGAAGATGCGGTGGTCGTCCACCACCAGAACCCGGATACGGACCACGGACAACCCCCATGGGTCGAGGAAGCGGACAGGCGCGGGTACGGCGCCCGGAGGCGGGGCGGGCACGCGGGCACACGGCCGCCGCCGTGCACCGGTGCCACCCCACCCGGGCGTCGTACCCGACCGTCTCGCCCCCTGATCAGCACCGGCCCCCACCGGTGCTGTGCATCAGGGTACGGGCGCGGAGCCGGACCGGAAGGCGATTTGCAGAACTGACCGACCCGGCCGTTCCCCCTGTGTCACCTGTGTCGTTACGGGGCGGAAATCGACAGTTTCCCGATCACCCGCCGCAGGTGGACGGGTGGTGCTGGTGGGAGCCGAGGGTGGACGTGGTGCTGGTGGTGCGGGTGGTGGTGCCGGGGCGGTGCGAATGGTGGCGCCGGGGCGGTGCGACCCGGACCGGCCCCCGTCCGGCCCCGCGCCCGACCTCCACCAGGCTCCCCGTCCGGCCCCCGCAGGCACACCGCCAGGCCCCCCGCCCGGAGTCCGCGCCCGGCCCGCGCCCGGCCTCCGCCAGGCCGCCCGTCCGACCCCGCGCGCCCGGCCCCGTCCGGCGCCCGGTCACCGGAGCCGGCGCGCCCCCGCCGACGGGACCGCCGGGAAGATCCGCGGGGTGCGCAGGCCCCGCGCCGCGAACGCCTCCTCCACGGCCGCCGCCACCGCGTCCGCCGCGTCCGCCCCGGTCAGGACGACGGCGGAGCCGCCGAAGCCGCCTCCGGTCATCCGGGCGCCCAGGGCCCCCGCGGCGCACGCCGCCGAGACGACGAGGTCCAGCTCCGGGCAGGAGACGCGCAGGTCGTCGCGGAGCGAGGCGTGCCCCTCCGTCAGCACCGGGCCGACCGCCCGTACGTCGCCGGCGTCCAGCAGCGCCATCGTCCGGGCGACCCGGTGGTTGTCGGAGACCACGTGCCGGACGTACGCGCGCACGGTCGGGTCGTCCAGCCGCGCCAGCGCGCCGGCGAGCTCCTCGTGCGGGACCTCGCGCAGCGTGCGGACCCCGAGCGCCCGCGCGCCGGCCTCGCACCCGGCGCGGCGCTCGGCGTACGCGCCGTCCCCGAGGGCGTGCCGCACGCGGGTGTCGACGACGAGCAGCCGCAGTCCGTGCGCGGCGGGGTCGAACGGCACCTGGCGCCGGGTCAGGTCGCGGGTGTCCAGGTGCAGGACGTGGCCCTCGGCGCAGCAGGCCGACGCCATCTGGTCCATGACACCGCAGGGGACGCCCACGAAGTCGTTCTCGGCGCGCTGGGCGAGGACGGCGAGTCCCGGGCCGCTCAGCCCGAGCCCGAACAGGTCGTTCAGGGCGAGGGCGGTGACGACCTCCAGGGCGGCGGACGACGACAGCCCGGCACCCGTCGGCACGGTGGCCGAGAGGTGGACGTCCGCGCCGGTGACGGCGTGCCCGGCCGCGCGCAGCGCCCACACCACGCCCGCCGGGTAGGCGGCCCAGCCGCCGCCCTGGCCGGGCGTCAGGTCGGCGGCGTCGAGGCGCACCACGCCCCCGGACGCCGGGTCCGCCTCGGCGGAGTGGAACCGCAGCACGCCGTCCGTGCGCCGCGAGACGGCGGCGACCGCGGTGTGCGGCAGCGCCAGCGGCATCACGAACCCGTCGTTGAAGTCGGTGTACTCGCCGATGAGGTTGACGCGCCCGGGGGCGGCCCACACGCCGTCGGGCTCCGTCCCGTACAGCTCCCGGAACCGCGCGGCGACCTCCTCGGCCGCCGCCGCGTCCCCCGCCCCGGTCACCGTCCCCGTCCCGGGTGCCGTCCCCGTCCCGGGTGCCGTGCCCGTCCCGGGTGCCGTGCCCGTCCCGGGTGCCGTGCCCGTCCCGGGTGCCGTGCCCGTCGTCACCGGCTCCGTCTCCGTACCGCTCACCGTGCCGCCTCCCGCTCCCGGGCGTGCCCGCGGGCGAACTCCCAGGCGTCGGCGACGATGCCGGCGAGGTCGGTGCGGGTGGGCCGCCAGCCGAGCCGTTCCCGCGCGGTGGCGGCCGACGCGACGAGGACGGCCGGGTCGCCGGGGCGGCGCGCGGCCAGGACCTCGGGGACGGGGTGGCCGGTGACCTTGCGGACGGTCTCGACGACCTCGCGGACCGAGAAGCCGCTGCCGTTGCCGAGGTTGCAGACCAGGTGCTCGCCGGGGGTGACGGCGTCCAGTGCGAGGAGGTGGGCCTCGGCGAGGTCGGCGACGTGGATGTAGTCGCGCACGCAGGTGCCGTCGGGGGTGGGGTAGTCGTCGCCGTAGACGGAGATCGACTCCCGTTCGCCGAGGGCGACCTGGAGCACCAGCGGGATCAGGTGCGACTCGGGGTCGTGGCGCTCGCCCTGCGGGCCGTGGGCGCCGGCGACGTTGAAGTACCGCAGGGACGCCGCGGCCAGCCCGTGCGCGGCCGCCTCGCCGGCGATCATGTGGTCGACGGCGAGCTTGGAGGCGCCGTACGGGCTGGTGGGCACGGTCGGGGCGGTCTCGGTGAGGGGGGTGGAGACCGGTTCGCCGTAGGTGGCCGCGGTGGAGGAGAACACCAGCCGGCGGACGCCCGCCGCCCGCATCGCGGCCAGCAGCGCCATGGAGCCGCCGACGTTGTTGTCCCAGTACTTCTCCGGTCGCGCGACCGACTCGCCGACCTGCGAGAACGCGGCGAAGTGCAGGACGCCGTCGAACGACGGGTCCAGGAAGCGGGCCGCGTCCTGGACCCGGCCCTCGACGAAGGCGGCGCCGTCCGGCACGGCCTCGCGGAAGCCCGTCGACAGGTCGTCGAGGACGACCACCTCGTGGCCGGCCTCCAGCAGGTGCGCCGCGACGACCCCGCCGACATAGCCGGCCCCACCCGTGACCAGGTACTTCATGATGCGCTCGCTACCTCTCGCAGTCGCCGTGCCGCGGCCTCCGGGGGCACGTCGTTGATGAACACGCCCATGCCCGATTCGGAGCCCGCGAGGAACTTCAGCTTGCCCGACGTGCGGCGGATGGTGAACAACTCCAGGTGCAACGCGAACGCGTCGCGCCGCGGGTCGCCGAACGGCGCCTGGTGCCAGGCGGCGATGTACGGCGTGGGCGGCGTCCCGCCCGCGCTCCCCTCCGCGTTCCCGCCCGCGCCCGTGGTCGCGCTCCCCCCGTCCTCCGCGTCGAAGATCCGGTCGAAGCGCTTGAGGAGCTCCAGGTAGACCCGCGCGAACTCCGCGCGCGCCGCGTCGTCGAGGGCGCGCAGGTCGGGGACGCGGCGGTTGGGGTAGAGGTGCACCTCGTACGGCCAGTGCGCGGCGTACGGCACGAAGGCGGTCCAGTGGTCGCCGGTGAGGACCACCCGCTCGCCGTCGGCGCGTTCGCGGGCGACGACGTCGTCGAAGAGGTTGCGGCCGCCGGTGCGCCGCGCGTGCTCGTCGACGGAGCGGAGCATGAGGGCGGTCCGGGGCGTGGTGAAGGGGTAGCCGTAGATCTGACCGTGCGGGTGGCCGAGGGTCACGCCGATCTCGGCCCCCCGGTTCTCGAAGCAGAACACCTGCTCCACGCCCGGGTGCGCGGCGAGTTCGGCGGTGCGGTCGGTCCACGCCTCCAGGACGAGCGCGGCCCGCTCCTCGGTGAGGTCGGCGAAGGACGCGTCGTGGTCGGAGGTGAAGCAGACGACCTCGCAGCGGCCGGAGTCCCCGGCGAGGGAGGGGAAGCGGTTCTCGAAGACGACCACCTCGTAGTCGTCGGCGGGGACCTCGGTGTGCCGGCCGTCGCGGGACGGGCAGAGGGGGCACTCGTCGGCGGGCGGGTGGTAGGTGCGGCCCTGGCGGTGGGAGGCGACGGCGACGCGGTCGCCGAGCAGGACGTCCTCGCGGACCTCGGAGGTGGTGGCGACCGGGTCGAGCGGCCGCGGGTCGAGGGCGTCCCGTACGGCGTCGTCCCGGGAGTCGTAGTAGATCAGCTCGCGCCCGTCGGCGAGCCGGGTGGACGTCTTCTTCACGCGGAGGCTCCTCGCACCACACCAGATCAAACAGAACCACACACAAGGAACCACAATCCAACAGGGCCGTCAATGGACGCGCCCCGCCCGCGGGCACCCACGGCACGGAGGGCCGCACCGGCGGCGGTCGGCCATCCGGTACGGCCCTCGGTGCGTGCGGGCTCGGGTGCGGTGGGGTGTGACGGGAGAGGCGGGGTGACCGGGTGCGGTGGGGTGACAGGGCGGGCCGGGGGGGAGGCGGCGGCGCGGGGTCAGAGCTGGTGGGGGATGCCCGGCACGTCGGCGGCGGCGCGGTCGAGCAGGCCGGTGCGGGCGGCGAGCGCGGCGGCCTCCAGCCGGGAGCCGACGCCGAGCTTCATCAGCACCCGCTGCACGTGGGTCCGGGCGGTGCTCGGCGCGATGCCCATCCCCGCGGCGATCAGCCGGGTGTCCTCGCCCTCGGCGACCCGGACGAGGACCTCCACCTCGCGGGGCGTCAGCATGCGCAGCAGTCGCTGGCCCTCGTCGTCGGGGGTGGCCGCCGGGTCGAGCAGCTCCGTGAAGGCGCCCTGGAGCAGCTGGGGAGCGACGGCGGCCTCGCCCGCGCGGGCCTTCACGATCGCGCGTTCCACGCCCTCGATGCGCTCGTCGTGGCGGACGTACCCGGAGGCGCCGGCGGCGAAGGCCGCCGCGATGCCGCGCGGGCTGGGCACCGGCCCGAGGACCAGCACCGCCACCTGCGGGCGGTCGCGCTTGATGCGGACGACGGGGTCGAAGGCGCCCGGCTCGGCCGGGGCCGCCGTACCGAGGAGGCACACCTCGGGCGCGCGGCTCACCACCAGCTCGGCCGCCCCGGCCGCCGGCGCGGCGGCGGCGAGCACCCGGTGCCCGCGCAGCTTCAGGGCCGAGGCGAGCGCCTCGGCGAGCAGGCGGTGGTCGTCGACCACCATCAGCCGTACTCCCATCGAGAACCCCCATCCCCTTGGAGATGGCCCCCCGGCCCTCCATGACCCGGCAAGCTACACGCTTGTTCGACGTCCTGCTCCCCCTACCGGTCAGAAGCCCCCCACAATGTCGAATTCTTCGCCAATCAGGGCTACTTGGGGGACGGCGGCTGACGCCCGCGCACCGGCCGCGGCTGGAACCCGGCGGGCCCCGGACGCACCGGCGGCCCCGACGCGCCCGGAACGCGCCGGCGGCCCGGCGCGTCCGCGCGGGACGTGCCGGGCCGCCGGGGCCGGGGCCGGGTGGGGAGCCGGGGCCGAGGGGCCCGCCCGGGTCACCTGGTGGTGAACACCAGCGCCAGGTAGCGCGTCTCCTTCACCACCGTGGACGGCTTGGAGATGAAGTAGTCGGCCATGTACAGCCGGCCGTCCTGGTAGATCATGTCCTCGCGGTCGGCGAGGATCGTCTCGGTGCTGCGGATCGCCCGGTCGGCCGGGGTCTTCAGCAGCACCGTCTCCTGGAAGGTGCCGCCGTCGAGGCTGACGATCTGCCCGCCGCGCTCGTAGCCGGGGGACTTGTAGACGATGACGTTCCCGCCGTCCATCCGCACGGGGAAGACCGTCGTGTTGGCGCCGGAGTCCAGCTTCTGGCCGACGAGCTTGCCGGTCGTCAGGTCGAAGGCGACCAGCTCGTTGACCCGGTTGTAGTCCTCGCCCGGGCCCTCATGGCTCTCCGTCGGGAGGTAGAGGCGGCCGTTGCCGACGACGAGCTGCTCGCACTGCTCCACCTCGGTGGAGCGGCACTTGCCCGCGTACCGGGACGCGTCGACGGCGATCTTCACCTTCAGCTTGCCGGTCGCCTCGTCGATGGAGAACAAGTCCGAGATGCCGGAGCCGTCGCCCGCCGTCCGGCCGACGTCGGCGGCCGCGACGAGCGGCTTGGTGGAGACGATCGCCGCGTACTCGACGCCCGCGGGCATCTTGTACGAGGAGATCGGCGCCCCGGTCGTCGGGGTGAGGTTCTGGACGAGCACGTGCTTGTTGCCGCTGTCGCCGCACTGGCGGACCGCGACGAGGCCCTCGCCGCCGCCGTACCCGAGGTCCTTGCAGTTCTCGGTGTTCGCCTGGGGGCGCCAGTACTCCTTGCCGGTCGCCAGGTCCCAGGCGGCGCCGCCGTCCGTGCCGCCGGCGGCGACGGTGCTCGCGCCGATGGTCACCTCGTCCCAGCGGGCCTTGCGGTCACCGCCGGTGCCGCCCGCCACGGACTTGGTCCACAGCAGCTTGCCGGCGTCGAGGTCCACCACGCCGACCTCGGAGCACGGCGGGTACTTGAGCTGCGCCGTCGGCTTGGACGGCTGGAAGACCAGGGCGGTCTTGCCGTCCTTGACGTGCCGGGACGCGGCGCAGATCTCGCCGGGGAGCGGCACGGTCCAGAGCTTGGTGCCCTTGTGCGGGTCGTAGCCGACGACCTCGTTGATGCCCGACTTGACGTACGTCTTCTCCGTCAGCCAGGAGCCCTTGGTGGTGACCGTGTCGGTGACGACGGGCGCCGGGATCTGGAAGGCGACCTTCGCCTGGGTGTTCGCGGGCGCCTTCTCCTTGCCGCCACCGCCGGGGGCCTTGGCGCCGCCCTCGTCGCCGCCGCCCGTGGTGGCGCCGGTGGTGCCGTTCGCCGTGGCGGTCCCGTCGTCCCGGGTGGAGGCGTACCACACGCCCGAGCCGACGATCAGGACGACTGCGACGGCCGCCGCGATGATGATCTTCATCGACGCGGAGAGCTTCCCTCGCCCCCGGCCCGTCGGCGCGCCGGGCACACCCGGCTGCGGCGCCTGGTGCATGGGGGCGGTGGGGTAGCCGTACGCGGGCGGCTGGCCCGGCGGCTGGCCGTGCGGCTGGGTGGGCGGCTGGGCCGGGTGGCCGTACGGCGCGGGCTGCCCGGCCGGGGGCGCCGGCGGACCCACCGGCGGCTGGGGACCCTGCGGCGCCTGCGCCGGCTGGGGTGCCTGCGGGTAGCCGTACCCGGGGGCGCCCTGCGGTGCCTGCGGGTAGCCGTACCCGGGGGCGCCCTGGGGCGGCGGCGCGGGCGCGCCGAAGCCGCCGGGCGGGACGTCCTGCGGCGCCCCGAACCCACCCTGCGGCGGCGGGCCGGGGGGCTGGTTCGGCGGGCCGGGCGGCTGGTTCGGCGGCGGGCCCGGGGGCTGGTTGGGCGGAGGGGGCGGCTGCGTCATCGTGTCTGCGTACCTCGGGAGGGAAGGGGGTCGCCCGTCCGCCCGCCACCGGGGTGGCGGGCGGACGGACTACGGACGGCGGCGGCCCGCGGGGCCTCGCGGCCCCGCGGGCTACTTGCCGAAGGCGATCATGGTCTTGGTCTCCATCTCCGCCTTGTCGTTCTGCGCGCTCACGCGTCCGCTGGCGATGAGGAACCGGCCGTCGACGTAGACGTACCGCGGCTGCCAGAAGTCCCGCTCGACGCGGGCGACGGACGCCGGGTGCTGGAGGACGACCTCCGGCTTGCCGCCCGTCGGGGCGAGGGTGGCGACGGCGCCGCCGCGGTCCCAGGAGCCCTCGACGTACAGCAGCAGCCGGCCGCCGTCCATGCGCAGCGGGAGCAGCGTCCTCTCCGGGCCGGCCGTGGCGCGCCACTTGGGCTTGCCGGTGTTCAGGTCGAACGCCACGACGTCGTTGGTGCCGCGGGTGAGGCTGGTGGGCTCGGTCGACATGTAGAAGGTGCCCGCGTCGGCCGCCACTCCGGTGCAGCCCTGGAGCCGCTCGCCGAAGACGATCAGGCCGCCGCCCCCGCAGTTCGCCCGGAACTTGTCCTGGCCGCCGGAGAGCTGGGAGCGGAGCTTGCCCCCGTCGGTGAGGGCCAGCACGGTCCGCTGCTTCTTCTCCTGGTGGACGGCGTTCACCACCAGCGGGCTGACCGAGTAGACCTTGTCGACCTCCCAGCCGCGCGTCAGCTGGTACTTCCACGTCGGCCTGCCGGTGGCGGGGTCGACCCCCCACACCTCCTGCTGCGGGTTCTTGTAGTCGCTGACCCGGCAGCTGGCGGCCGCGACGAGGCGCGGGCCGTCGCCGGCGAAGGCGTACGGCTGGCAGCCTTCGGTGGGCTTGCCGAAGAGCTGCTTGCCGTCGGTGAGCGAGAAGCCGTAGGAGTTGCCGGTGCCGGCCGCCGCGACGGTGTTGCCCGCGATGGCGAGCGTCGGGTCGGAGAGCGAGCTGAAGCCGCTGCCCTTGGGGATCTCCTTCTTCCACCCCGCCTTGCCGGTCTTCAGGTCGATCTGCTGCAGGACGCGGCAGTCGGCGCGGTCCGTCGTGCCGTCCTTGACGCCGATGACGATGACGCCCGCGGCCGTGGGCGCGGCCGGGGCCTCGCAGACGTCCGTGGTGAAGGGGATGCTCCACTTCTTCTTGCCGTCGGCGACGGAGAAGCCCTCGACGCTGCGGTACATCCCCTTGACGACCGTGTCGCCGACGACCCACGGGCCCAGCACGTCGGCGCCGTTGCGCGGCAGGTCCACGTCGTTCTTGACGAGCCACTCGACCTTGGCCTCGCCCGGCTGGCGGCCCGCGTTCAGGTCGTCGTCCTGGGTGCGGCCACCGCCGGTGCCGTCGCCCTTGTCGACGGGGTCGGAGGCGGTCGGCGTGGGCGACGGCGACGCGGACGCCCCCGCGGTGGGCTGCGTCTGCTCGTCGCCGGAGCCCACGATCCACCAGGTGCCGCCGGCCACGAGCAGCGCCGCGGTCACCGCGGCGACGATCACGGCGGGCTTGCCCTTGAACGGGCCGCCGCCGGAACCTCCGCCGGGGGGCACCGGCCCTCCCGGGTGAGGGGGCTGGGTCGGGTGGCCGCCGTAGGGGTTCGGCTGCTGCCCGTACGCGCCGGGCTGGCCGTACGGGCCGGACTGCTGGCCGTACGGGCCGGGCTGCTGGCCGTACGGGCCGGGCTGGGCGGGGGCGCCGTAGGGCCCGGGCTGGCCGTACGGGCCCGGCTGGGCGGGCGCGCCGTACGGGCCGGGCTGCTGGCCGGGGGCCTGCGGGTAGCCGTAACCGGGCGCGGGCTGCTGGCCGGGGGCCTGCGGGTAGCCCTGCCCGGGCGCCGGCGGCTGGGCCGGGGGCGCGGCGGGCGGCTGCGCGGGCGGGGCGGCGGGCGGCTGCGCGGGCGGCTGGGCCGGCGGGGCCGTCGGCGGTTGGGCCGGCGGCTGGGGGACCTTCTGCGGGTCCTGCGGAGACCCGAAGCCTCCCTGCGGCGGTTGCTGGCTGGGCGGCTGAGTCATCAGCGCTTCCCCCTTCGTGCGGTCCGCTGGCCGATCGGCCTCCCCCGCGATCCCGGCCGGGGACGTGTGGCCGGAATGGAGCGAATCGGACAGGGATGTCGCACTGTTACGTGAGTCGAGCGGGGCTTCTTTGTACCACCTGGCCACAGACGGCAGACGGGCCGGACCGCCCCTGTTCCCAAGGGAGGACCGGCCCGTGATGCCGCTGTTATCGGCCCTCCACGGCTTCCCCACGCCACCGCGCGGAGGCCAGGCGGACACCGCGCGAGGGCCCCGCGGGTGCGCCGCGGCGCCGTGCCGCGTCCGCCGCGCGCGCCCGTGCCGCTACGCGTCCTCGGCCAGTTCCAGCCAGCGCATCTCCAACTCCTCGCGCTCGGAGCCCAGTTCCCGCAGCTGCGCGTCGAGCTTCGCCACCTCGCCGAAGTCCGTGGCGTTCTCGGCGATCCGGGCGTGCAGCGCGGACTCCTTGTCGGAGATCTTGTCGAGCTGCCGCTCGATGCGCTGGAGTTCCTTCTTCGCGGCGCGGGCGTCCGCGGCGGACGCCGCCTTCGCCGCCTTGGCGGCGGGGGCGGCCGCGGCGGCCGAGCCCGCGGCGGGGGCGGCCGACGCCGCCTCGACCATCCGCCGGCGGCGCTCCAGGTACTCGTCGATGCCGCGCGGCAGCATCCGCAGGGTCGCGTCGCCGAGGAGCGCGAGGGTGCGGTCCGTGGTGCGCTCCACGAAGAACCGGTCGTGGGAGATGACGACCATCGAGCCGGGCCAGCCGTCGAGGAGGTCCTCCAGCTGCGTCAGGGTCTCGATGTCGAGGTCGTTGGTGGGCTCGTCGAGGAAGAGGACGTTCGGCTCGTCCATCAGCAGCCGCAGCAGCTGGAGGCGGCGGCGCTCACCGCCGGACAGGTCGCCGACCGGCGTCCACTGCTTCTCCTTCGTGAAGCCGAACTTCTCGCACAGCTGCCCGGCCGTCATCTCCCGGCCCTTGCCGAGGTCGACGCGGTCACGGATCTGCTGCACCGCCTCCAGCACCCGCAGCGTCGGCGGCAGTTCGGCGACGTCCTGGGAGAGGTAGGCGAGGCGGACGGTGCGGCCGACGGTGATCCGGCCGGCGACGGGCTGCTTCTCGCCCTGCGTCACCGCGGCGTCGGCGAGGGCCCGCAGCAGCGACGTCTTGCCCGCGCCGTTCACGCCGACGAGGCCGATCCGGTCGCCGGGGCCGAGCTGCCACGTCAGGTGCTTCAGCAGGACCTTCGGCCCGGCCTGGACGGTCACGTCCTCCAGGTCGAAGACGGTCTTCCCGAGCCGCGCCGACGCGAACTTCATCAGCTCGGCGTCGTCGCGCGGCGGCGGCACGTCGGCGATCAGCTCGTTGGCCGCCTCGATGCGGTAGCGGGGCTTGGACGTGCGGGCCGGGGCACCGCGCCGCAGCCAGGCCAGCTCCTTGCGGACGAGGTTCTGCCGCTTCGCCTCCTCCGTCGCGGCGATCCGCTCCCGCTCGGCGCGGGCGAAGACGTAGTCCGAGTAGCCGCCCTCGTACTCGTGGACCGTGCCGCGCTGCACGTCCCACATGCGGGTGCAGACCTGGTCGAGGAACCAGCGGTCGTGGGTGACGCAGACGAGCGCCGAGCGGCGGTCCCTCAGGTGCCCGGCGAGCCAGGCGATGCCCTCCACGTCGAGGTGGTTGGTCGGCTCGTCGAGGACGATGAGGTCCTGCTCGGCGATGAGGAGCTTGGCGAGCGCGATGCGGCGCCGCTCGCCGCCGGAGAGCGGCCCGATGACCGTGTCCAGCCCCTGCGGGAAGCCCGGCATGTCCAGGCCGCCGAAGAGACCGGTGAGCACGTCGCGGATCTTGGCGCTGCCCGCCCACTCGTGGTCGGCGAGGTCGCCGATCACCTCGTGCCGGACGGTGGCGGCGGGGTCGAGCGAGTCGTGCTGCGTGAGCACGCCCGCCCGCAGTCCGCTGTTGTGCGTGACACGGCCGCTGTCGGCCTCCTCCAGCTTGGCGAGGACGCGGATGAGCGTCGTCTTGCCGTCGCCGTTGCGGCCCACCACCCCGATCCGGTCGCCCTCGGAGACGCCGAGGGAGACACCGTCGAGCAGGGCACGGGTGCCGTACACCTTGCTGACGGCCTCGACATTGACCAGGTTGGCGGCCATTTCACTCCTGATGTGGCGGAAGGGATCGACCCTCCAGGGTAGTGGGCGCCGGAGGGTGCCCGTGGGCCCGTGCGGTAGCGTGCGGCGATCGTCGGAGGGGAGGCCCGGAAGTGGTGGGGCGGGCAGTGGTGGGGCGGGCAGCCGGGAAGGCAGCGGCGGCGGCCGCGGTGGCCGCGGTGCTGGTGGGCGGCTGCGCCGCGGGCGGCGGCGCCGGCGGGACGGCGGCGGGTCCGTCCGCGGCGGGTACGGGGCCTTCCGCCGGGGCCGCGGGCCCGTCGGCGGGGGCGCGGGCCGTGGGGGCGGCGGGCCCGTCCGCGGCGGCCTCGGATGCCCCCGGGCCCGCCCGGGTGGCGGCGAAGGGCGGCACCCTGGGGGCTCCCGGGTCGGCCTGCCCGCTGCCCGTGACGTTCGACGTCGCGGCCGCGTGGGTACCGAAGCGGATCAAGCCGGTCGACGACCCGGACCTGCGCGACCTCCTCGACCAGGGCACGGTGACGATCGTCTGCGAGATCGACGCCAAGCCCGCGGGGAACATCGGCTTCCTGCGCGTGTGGACCGACGGTGACGCGGCCGCCTCGCCCCGCGAGGTCCTGGAGTCCTTCGTGGCCGGCGACGACTCCCCCGGGTCCGTCGTCCACCGCGACGTCGAACTGGCCGAGGACCCCGCGCTGCCGGCCGCCGAGGTGACGTACGTCGTCACCAGCCCGCTCCTGGACGAGCGCAAGAAGGTCCGCGCGCTGGCCGTGGTCACCCCGGCCGGGCCCGTCGTGCTGGAGCTGGGCGGCCTGGACACCGACGAGCACGAGGGGATGCTCCCCGCGTACGAACTGGCGAAGGGGTCCCTGGCGGCGGCACGCCGCTGACGGGACGACCACGGCCACGGCACGACCCCTGGAGGCCCCGCGAGACCTGCGGGACCTGTGGGAAACGCACGAACGGCAAGAACCGGAGGACGTCGTACCGCGTGTCCGTGATCGAACACGCGACCGTGGCTCCCCACGAACGTCCATCTGCGAGAGGTACGACATGAGCAAGGACAGCAGCAAGGACCAGGCGGCCCCGACCGGGCGCCGCCGCGGGGTGCGGCCGGTGGCCCTCGCGTCGGCGGCGGCCGTCGTCCTGGCCGGCGGGGCGTTCTGGCTGTCCGGCGGGTACGACGCGTGGCGCGGTGCGGACGACGCGCTGGCCGGCGCCTGCGACGGGCACCTGGCCGACGGGCCGGTGCGGCAGCTGCTGCCGGGCGTCGCGCTGACCGCGTCCGCCGCGCTCCAGCACGACGGGTGGCGCTGCACCCTCACCGCGGCGGACACCACCGGCAACGGCGGCACCCGGTTCGAGGTGCGGGTGCGGGACGCGCAGGAGCCGTTCGGCCCGGACGGCGCGGTCGACCCGGGCGACGGCGCCGTGCCGCTGGGCGGCGGCTGGACCGGCTCCTTCGCCTACGGGGCCCCGGACGAGGGCGGCCCCGCGCGCGGCCGGGTGGTGGTGCTGCTGGACTGCGGCGACGAGACCGGCGACGGCCTCCTGGCGGCGGCGGACGCGCGCCTCGGGGGCGGTACGGGCTTCCGGGACGCCGGGGCGCGGGCCCGGCTCGCCACCGCCCTCACGGACACGGCGCTGTCGTACGCGCGGCGCACGGGCTGCGACGCGGCGGACCCCGGACCGGTGCGCGACGTGGCCGCCCCGGCGGCGGCCGACGCGCGCGTGCCCCTCGGCCGGGCGTCCGGGACCTGCGCGGGGGTCGTCGACGCGGCGACCGGGCGCCGGTGGGGCGCGGGGACGGCCGCGGAGACCGCCGCCGAGCCGGCGCCGGTGGAGCACTGCACGCTCGGCAGCGTGTCGGGGACGCCGCTGTACGCCTTCACGGCGTCGTACGGGCCCTACGGGGAGGCCGTGCAGTCGGGCGGGGACGCGCTGCCCGCGCTGGGCAAGGCGAACGCGCCGGAGGGCCGCTACCGCATGACCGCGCGGTGCCCGGGGGCGGACGGGACGGCGGTCTACGAGATCGTGCCGGACGACGGGCTGGCGCTGGACCACGTGTCGCTGCGGACCGCGCTGAAGTCGTTCGCGACGGCCTCGGCGGAACGCCACGCCTGCGACGCCCCGTCCTGACGCCCCGACCTGCCGCCGTCCCGACGTCCTGGCCTGGCGTCCGGACGTCCTGACGTCCCGGCCTCCTGACGCGGGGCCCGTGCCCGGGCCGGTGGCGGCCGCGGGTCAGCGCCGGGGTGACCGCTCCACCAGGAGCCAGCCCGCCAGGATCATGGCGACGGTCGTCGGGGCCGTGACGTCCACGGCGATCAGGAGCGCGGTGCGGCCCTCCAGGAGGCCCGCGAAGCCGACCGCCGACAGTCCGAGGACGCCCAGCAGGCAGAGCGCCACCCCTACGGCCGCCGCCGGCCCGGACCCTCCGCCGGAACGGGACGCGCCACCGCCCGGCGCCCCACCGGGGCCCGGTGCCTGCGGGGTGCCGTGCGCCGGGTCGCGCCGGACGACCGGCTCCGGGCCGCCCGGCTGCTCCGCGCGGCGGAACACCGCCACCAGCAGCGCCGTCAGCGCCGCCGCGGCCACCAGCCGGACCGGCAGCTGCGCCCACCACGCCCCGGTCGCCGGCTCCGGCAGCGGCACGCCCGGCGCGAGGAGCGCGCCGTACACGCCGAGCATCGCCGTCAGGTGCCACAGGAACGCCGTCATGGCGAGGCCGTTCGCCGCGACGACCGCCCGCCAGACGCGGGCGCGGGCGGCCAGCCGGGTGCCGGGGCCGCGCAGCAGCTCCACCGCGCCGACCAGCCACACACCGTGGCACAGCAGGGCCAGGCTCGGCGGCGCCATGTTGGAGACGGCCTCCCCGGGCATGCCCACCATGGACAGCGGGTACGGCCCGAGCGCGACCAGCGCGGCCGCCCCGGCGAGGCCGGCCCCGGCCAGGACCAGGGGGACGCGGCGCCCGCGCAGGCGGCCGTCCGCGCGGAGGAAGCCGAGCTGGTGGACGGCCAGCCAGACGAGCGCGAAGTTCAGGAACCCCACGAAGGGCACGCCGCCCGCGAAGCGCAGGGCGTCCACCGCGGCCGCCCCCGCCGCGAGCGCCGCGAAGGCGCCCCAGCCCCACCGCTCGTGGAGCGCCAGCAGCGGCGGCGTGAAGGCCACCATCGCCAGGTACACGCCGACGAACCACAGCGGCTGCGCCACCAGCCGCAGGGCCGTGCCCGTCAGCCCGGAGCCGCCGCCGAGGAGCTGGACGACGAGTGCGGCGGCGCCCCAGACCGCGACGAACAGGACCGTGGGCCGCAGCAGCCGCCGCAGGCGCGCCCGGACGAACACCGCGTACGCGGGGCGGGAACGGGAGGAGAGCGCGTGGGCGAAGCCGCCGACGAAGAAGAAGACCGGCATCACCTGGAGCCCCCAGGTGGCGATCTGGAGGGCGGGGACGACCGCCAGGAGGTTGCCCACCCGGCCGTCGGCCGTCACCGCCGCCATCAGCCAGTGCCCGAGGACGACCACCGCCAGGGACACGACCCGCAGCAGGTCGATGTACCGGTCCCGTGTGGCGGGGGTGGCGGCGGCGAGGTCGCGCGCCCTGAGTCCCGTACCCGTACGTCGCATGCGGCGACTCTCCCGCCCCGGCCGGGCGGGGCGGGAGGGCCGTCGTACTCAGATGCGGCGTGAGTACCCGGGATCCCCGGCCGGGCACGGGAGCGCGGCAACGGGCCACGGGCCACACCCCCGACGTGGCGGGCGCGGGTGCCGCGCCCCGTCGCGGGGCGGGTACGCGAGGCCCCCGACCTGACCGGCCGGGCACGGGGCCCGAGGTCACGGGCGGGCGCCGCGGGCTCCGGCGCCCCGGGCAGCACGCACGCCCCACCGGCGTCACGGGCGGTGCCGCGCCCCGCCGGGTCGGGGGCACCCGACCGGGCCCCACCAACCGGCTCACGGGCCCGAGGTCGCGGGTGGGTGCCACGCCGCCCGACACGGGGCGGGCATCCGCACCCCGGCCCCACCGGCCCGAGGTCACAGGCGGGTGCCGCACCCCCGACACGGGACGGGCAAGCCCCGGTCCACCGACCGGCTCACGGCCCGAGGTCGCAGGCGGCGCCACACGCCCGACACGGGATGGGCCACCCCCCGTCCACCGGTCGGCTCACGGCCCCAGGCCGCAGGCGGATGCCACACGCCCGGCGCGGGAGGAGGGGCCCCGCCTTACGGGCGGGTGCCCGTCCGCTTCGGGGTCACGGGGTCACGATCCGTGCCCCCGGTGCCGGGGAGGTGGCCGTGCGGGCCGTGCGGCAGGTGCCGGAGGCGGTGAGCGCCGCGGCGACGGACCGGGCGGACTCGGCGTCCTTGACCAGGAACGCCGTCGTCGGCCCCGAGCCGGAGACGAGGGCGGCCAGCGCTCCGGCGTCCGTCCCGGCGGCGAGGGTGTCGGCCAGCGACGGGCGCAGGGAGAGCGCCGCCGGCTGGAGGTCGTTGGCGAGGGCGCCCGCGAGGGCGGAGGTGTCGCCGGTGCGCAGCGCGTCGAGGAGGGCGGGCGGGGCGGTGGGGGCCGGCGCTTCGGGGGTGAGCCGGTCGAACTCGGCGTAGACGGCCGGGGTCGACAGGCCGCCGTCGGCGACCGCGAACACCCAGTGGAAGTCCCCGCCGACGGGCAGTCCGGTGAGCCGCTCACCGCGGCCGGTCCCCAGCGCCGCCCCGCCCACCAGGGAGAACGGCACGTCGCTGCCGAGTTCGGCGCAGATGTCGAGGAGGTCGGCGTGGCTGGTCCGGGTCCCCCACAGGGCGTCGCAGGCGAGCAGGGCGCCCGCGCCGTCGGCGCTGCCGCCCGCCATGCCCCCGGCGACGGGGATGTCCTTGGCGATGTGGAGGTGGACGGCGGGCTCGATGCCGTGCCGGGCGGCGAGCAGCTCCGCCGCGCGGGCCGCGAGGTTCGTCCGGTCCAGGGGGACCCGGTCGGCGTCGGGGCCCTCGCAGGTGACGCGCAGCGACGGCGCGGGGGTGGCGGTCACCTCGTCGTACAGGGAGACGGCGAGGAAGACGTTGGCCAGGTCGTGGAAGCCGTCGGGGCGGGCGGGTCCGACCGCCAGCCGGACGTTGACCTTGGCCGGGACTCGTACGGTGACGCTCACGCTCGTGCCTCCGCGATGCGGGCGAACTCCTCGACGGTCAGGGACTCGCCGCGGGCCTGCGGGGAGACGCCCGCCGCGACGAGGGCGGCCTCCGCGGCGGCGGGCGAACCGGCCCAGCCCGCCAGCGCGGCCCGCAGGGTCTTGCGGCGCTGGGCGAACGCCGCGTCGACGACGGCGAACACCTCCCGCTTGGTGGCGGTGGTCCGCGGCGGGTCCCGGCGGACCAGGGACACCAGGCCGGAGTCGACGTTGGGGGCGGGCCAGAAGACGTTGCGGCCGATGGAGCCGGCGCGCTTCACGTCGGCGTACCAGTTGGCCTTGACGGAGGGCACGCCGTACACCTTGTTGCCGGGGCCCGCGGCGAGCCGGTCGGCGACCTCCGCCTGGACCATGACGAGGGTGCGCTCGATGGTCGGGAAGCGGTCGAGCATGTGCAGGAGCACCGGGACGGCGACGTTGTACGGGAGGTTCGCGACGAGCGCGGTGGGCGGCGGGCCGGGCAGCTCCGTGACGTCCATGGCGTCCGAGTGGACGAGGGAGAAGCGCGGCGCCCGCTCGGGCATGCGGGCGGTGACGGTCGCGGGCAGCGCCGCGGCGAGCGTGTCGTCGATCTCTACCGCGACGACGCGGTCGGCGGCCTCCAGCAGGGCGAGCGTGAGGGAGCCGAGGCCGGGGCCGACCTCCACCACCACGTCGTCGGGGCGTACCTCCGCGGTGCGGACGATGCGCCGGACGGTGTTGGCGTCGATGACGAAGTTCTGGCCGCGCTGCTTGGTGGGGCGTACGCCCAGCGCTGCGGCCAGTTCGCGGATGTCGGCGGGGCCGAGGAGGGCGTCGGGCTCAGTGGTGCTCACCGATACAGCCTACGGCCGCAGTGCGGCCACGGGCTCGCCCCCCGCTGCACGTAGAGCTTCTTCGCCCGGTATGTCTGCTCGGCGGCGGGGGCGTCCTGGGGGCGGCCGCTGCCGCCGAGCGCCCGCCAGGTGCCGGGGTCGAACTGGTAGAGCCCGCCGTAGGTGCCGGAGGCGTCGACCGCGTCGGGCCGGCCGCCGGACTCGCAGCGGGCGAGGGCGTCCCAGTCGAGGCCGTCGGCGCCGTCGACGGAGCGGGGCTTCGGGCGGGTGCCGACCCGCACGACCTGCGTGACGGGTTCCCGGACCAGCTCGGAGCCGGTCCTGCGGGGCGGCCGGGCGACGCCGTTGACGGAGCGGAGCGCGTAGGTGACGCGGCGCAGGCCCGGGCGGCCCTGGCGGGTGACGACCTCGGTGCCCGTGAAGAGGTGGGGGTCCTCGACGCGCCGGACGGCGAAGGGGACGAGCTGGTCGCGGGTCTCGCGGCCTTCGGTGATCCGCAGGACGGTGACGGTCTGCCCGTCGCGCGGGAAGGAGCCGGGCGGCACGGAGGTGGTGTCGTCGCCGTCGAGGGTGATGCCCGCCTGGTCGAGGGCGTCGGCGACGGTGGCGGCGTTGGTGCGGACGGTGCGTTCGCGCCCGTCGGCGAGGAAGGTCACGGTGCGTTCGGTGCGGACGTCCAGGGCGAGGCCCTCGCGGCCGATGGCGGAGGAGCGGGACGCGGAGAGGTGGGCGCCCTCGGCGCGGACGCCGAGCTCGCGCAGCGCCTCGTCGACGGTGCGGGCGGTGGTCCACAGGCGTCGGCTGCGGCCGTCGAGGGTGAGGTCGACGGGGCGGCCCCAGCGGACGATGACCTCGTCGCCGCTGGCCAGGGCGGCGTCAGGGGCGGGGGCGACGAGGTCGTGCTCGCCGACGGTGAGCCCCTCCTCGTCGAGGAGCTCCTCGACGTCGTCGGCGAAGGTGTGGAACGTGCGGGGCGTGCCGTCGACGCTGAGCCGGACCGCCTTGTCGTCGGCGACGAACGCGCTGGTGCCGCCGGCGAGCACGGCCACGACGAGGGCCCGCGGGACGAGCCGCCGCAGCCCGTCCCGGCCGCCGCGTGGTTCCGCCGCGCGGCGGCGGGCGGCACGGCCCCCGCCGGTCCGGGCGGTGGCGGCGTCGTCCCCGGGGGTGGGGGCCGGGAGGGCCGGGGCGGTGGCGCCTCCGGGGGCGGCCGGGGCCGGGGTGGACGGGTCGGCGGCGCGGCGGCCCCGGGTGGCGGCCCGGTGACTGCCCTGCGAGGTGTTCACGAGGCCGGGACCCTAGCGGAGGAACCGTCACTCTCCAAAGCAACTCGACCACACAGCGTCATCCCGCTACCCTGCGCGCTCCCCCGGCCCGCCCTGCTGGGGGGCGCCGGCACGACCGGTACGGCGGGACGGGACGGGGCCCCGTACGACCGCGTACGGCGGGCCGGAGGGACCGCCCCGTACGACCGCGTACGGCGGCACCTCGGCGGTGCGGCGGGACCGGTCCGCGCCCAGCGGCCCAGCGGCTCGGCGGCCCGCGTGGGCGGCGGTCAGTAGTCGAAGGCCCGGGCGGTGTTGGCGGCGAGCGCCGTCGCCATCTCCTCCTCGTCGATGCCCCGGACGGCGGCCATGGCGCGGACCGTGACCGGGATGAGGTACGGCGCGTTGGGCCGCCCGCGGTAGGGAGCCGGGGTCAGGAAGGGCGCGTCGGTCTCGACGAGGACGAGGTCGAGCGGGGCGACCGCGAGGGCGTCGCGCAGCGGCTGCGCGTTCTTGAAGGTGACGTTCCCGGCGAACGACATGAAGTAGCCGCGCTCGGCGCAGGTGCGGGCCATGTCGGCGTCGCCCGAGTAGCAGTGGAACACGGTCCGCTCGGGGGCGCCCTCCTCGGCGAGGACCCGCAGCACGTCGTCGTGGGCCTCGCGGTCGTGGATGACGAGGGCCTTGCCGTGCCGCTTGGCGATCTCGATGTGGGCGCGGAACGAGCGCTCCTGCGCCTCCTTGCCCTCCGGGCCGGTGCGGTAGTGGTCGAGACCGGTCTCGCCGACCGCCTTGACGTGCGCGAGCGCGGCGAGCCGGTCGATCTCGGCGAGGGCGTCGTCGAGCGCCGCGTCCCCGCCGCCCTCGCGCGCGCCCTGCCGGGACCACCCTCCCTCGGGGTCGCCGAGCACGATGCGGGGCGCCTCGTTGGGGTGGAGGGCGACGGCGGCGTGGACGTTCGGGTGGGCCGCGGCCGTCTCCGCCGCCCACCGGGAGCCCTTGACGTCGCAGCCCACCTGGACGACGGTCTCGACGCCGACGAGGGCGGCCTTGGTGAGGGCCTCCTCGACGGTGCCGTTCTGCATGTCCAGGTGGGTGTGCGCGTCGGCCACCGCCACGGGCAGGGGTTCGGGCAGCGGCGGCGGGGCGTCCTTGGCACTCATGCCCCGATCGTACGGAAGGCCCGGGCCGCCGCTCGCGGGGGAACCCCGGCCCTACTGCCGGTGGAAGGGGTGCAGCAGGTGCGCCAGCCGCCGGTGACGCGGCCCGCCCTCCGGCGCGCCCGCCTGACCGCCGCCCGACGCGTCCGTCGCGCCGGACGCGCCAGGAGTGCCCGGTGTGGCCGATGCGCCCGGCTTGCCCGCCGGGTCGACTCCGCCGGCGTCCGCGGGCGGTCCGGTGGAGGGGTCCGTCGCGGGCCGCCCCGCCGCCGTGACCCGCGGCAGCGGTCTCTCCTCCATCTCCTGCCCGAGCGGACCGGTCGTCGCCACCGGGATGGCCGCCCGCCGGGGCGCCACGCCGGGCACGCCCGGCCGGGTGGGCCGGGGCTCGCCGTGGTCGAGGACCGTGGAGATCCGCCCGGACCCCATGATGCGCACCACGTGCCGCCCGCAGTTGGGGCACGTGGGGTGGGAGAGCGGGGAGGGCACGCGCAGGCCCTCGCTGCGGTAGACGGCGACGTCATGGCCGGTGACGTCGGTGTGGTGCTCGATGTCGTACGCCTGCTCCCAGCCGTAGCCGCACCGCATGCACGCGAAGGCGTACGCCTCGTGACCGACCGGAGTACCGGGGGTATGGCTCATGCCGGCTCCTTTCCACCACACCAGTGGACGCCTTCACGGGCGGATCGGCACCTCGCCCGCGCGAGCGCGGGGCCCGGCGGAGCGCGGGGCGCGCACCGGCAGGTGAGGGGCCCCACCTCCCACGATAGTCCTCAGCCCGCCGCCGGGCCGCCCGCGCCGGCGTTCTTCGCGGCGACGACCGCGTCGAACACCTCCCGCTTCGGCAGCCCCGCCTCGGCAGCGACGGCCGCGATGGCCTCCTTGCGGCGCTCCCCGGCCTCCTCGCGGATCCGCACCCGGCGGACGAGCTCGGCCGGGTCGAGGTCGGCGGGTCCCGTTTCCGGGGCGCCCTCGACGACGACGGTGATCTCGCCGCGTACGCCCTCGGCGGCCCAGGCCGCCAGCTCGGCGAGGCCGCCGCGCCGGACCTCCTCGTAGGTCTTGGTGAGCTCGCGGCAGACCGCCGCCCGCCGGTCCGCGCCGAACACCTCGGCCATCGCGGCGAGCGTGTCGTCGAGCCGGTGCGGCGCCTCGAAGTAGACGAGGGTGCGCCGCTCGGCGGCGACCTCCCGGAGCCGGGCGAGGCGCTCGCCGGCCTTGCGGGGCGGGAAGCCCTCGAAGCAGAACCGGTCCACGGGCAGGCCGGACAGGGCGAGCGCGGTGAGCACGGCGGACGGGCCGGGGACGGCGGTGACCTTGATGTCCCGCTCGACGGCGGCGGCGACGAGCCGGTAGCCGGGGTCGGAGACGGACGGCATGCCCGCGTCGGTGACCAGCAGCACCCGGGACCCGCCCGTGAGCGCCTCGACCAGTTCGGGCGTGCGCGCGGCCTCGTTGCCCTCGAAGTACGACACGACCCGGCCGCGCACCTGCACGCCGAGCGCCTGGGTGAGGCGGCGCAGCCGGCGCGTGTCCTCGGCGGCGACGACGTCGGCGTCCGCGAGCTCGGCGGCGAGGCGGGGCGGGGCGTCGGCGATGTCGCCGATCGGGGTACCTGCGAGTACGAGCGTTCCAGTCACGGTGCCATCCTCGCAGCCCCGCGCCCGGCCCGGCCGGGCGAGTCGCACGGACGCGTTCCCTACGATGGCGCGGTGACCAGACTTGCGCCTGAGGCCCTGCACGGACAGGACGGACCCGGTGGGCGCGCCGCCGGGGAGCACGCGGGAGGGCCGACGCCCGCGTGGGAGCGACGCCTGCGCCGGTTCGGCCACGCGCCCCGCACGGGGCCGGGGCTGCGCGAGCGGCTGGTGCCGCCCTACACGCGCGCCTCGCCGCGGCTGTGGCACGGGCTCGGGCTGCCGCCGGGGGTGGTGGACGGGCTGCTCCGTCTCGCGCCGTGGGGCGGGCCGCTGCTGGTGGCGCTGGTCGCCGGGGTGCTGCGGTTCTGGAACCTGGGGTCGCCGCACGCGGTGATATTCGACGAGACGTACTACGCCAAGGACGCCTGGTCGCTGATCCACCGCGGGTACGAGGGCGCGTGGCCGAAGGACGTCGACGCGACCGTCCTGCAGGACCCGGGCGCCGTCGCCGTGCCGCTGAACGCCGGGTACGTGGTGCACCCGCCGATGGGCAAGTGGGTCATCGGGCTCGGCGAGTGGATGTTCGGTTTCGATCCGTTCGGCTGGCGGTTCATGGTCGCGGTGTGCGGCACGCTGTCGGTGCTGATGCTGTGCCGGATCGGCCGGCGGCTGTTCCGCTCGACGTTCCTCGGCTGCCTGGCGGGCGGACTGATGGCCGTCGACGGGCTGCACTTCGTGATGAGCCGCACGGCACTCCTCGACCAGGTGCTGATGTTCTTCGTGCTGGCGGCGTTCGGCTGCCTGCTGATCGACCGCGACCGGGCCCGGCGGCGGCTCGCGGAGGCCCTGCCGGTCGACGTGGACGGGGTGCTGCGGCCGGACGCCCGCGTGGCGGAGACGCTGCGGCTCGGCTGGCGGCCGTGGCGGCTGGCGGCCGGTGTGATGCTGGGCCTGGCGGCGGCGACGAAGTGGAACGGCCTGTACGTCATGGCCGCGTTCGGGCTGCTGACCGTGGCGTGGGACGTCGGCGCGCGGCGGGTGGCCGGGGCGCACCGCCCGTACCGGGCGGTGCTGACGCGGGACGTGCTGCCGGCGTTCGTGTCGGTGGTGCCGGTCGCGCTCGCCACGTACGTCGCGTCGTGGACGGGGTGGATCCTGTCGGACCGGGGCTACTACCGGAACTGGGCGACGACGGGCGAGGGGCGCGGCAGTTCGTGGTCGTGGCTCTTCCCGGAGTGGTGGCGCAGCCTGTGGCACTACGAGTCCGAGGTGTACACGTTCCACGTCAACCTGACGTCGGGCCACACGTACGAGTCGAACCCGTGGAGCTGGATCGTCCTGGGCCGCCCCGTGTCGTACTTCTACGAGTCCCCCGCGCCGGGCAAGGACGGCTGCCCCGTCGACGCGGCGGAGAAGTGCGCCCGCGAGGTGCTGGCGATCGGCACGCCGCTGCTGTGGTGGGCGGGCTGCCTGGCGGTCCTCTACGTGCTGTGGCGCTGGTTCCACCGCCGCGACTGGCGGGCCGGGGCCATCGTGTGCGGCATCGCGGCGGGGTGGGCGCCGTGGTTCTTCTACCAGGAGCGCACGATCTTCCTGTTCTACGCGGTGGTGTTCCTGCCCTTCCTGTGCCTGGCGGTCACGATGATGATCGGCGCGATGGTGGGCCCGGCGGCCGGGCCCCCGGGCGCGGACGGCGTCGCGGACCCGGACGGCCGGGCCGAGCGGCGGCGCACGGTGGGGGCGATCGGCGCGGGCGTGCTCGTCCTGCTCATCGTCTGGAACTTCATCTACTTCTGGCCCCTGTTCACCGGGGAGACGATCCCCATGGACGAGTGGCGGGCGCGGATGTGGCTGGATACGTGGGTGTGAGCGCTTCCGTTTGATTCCGTTCGGATAACAGGCGCCTGGCGGGGCGTCACCGCGACGTAGGGTCCCCCCAGGGGCTCCTTGAACGTGTTCAAGGAGAGTTGTCACCGGAGGGGGAGACCGCGGGATGCGGAGTGGAACGAAAGTGGCGATCGTCGGCGGCGTCTTCGTCGTCGCGGTCGGCGGCGTCGGGTACGGGGCGGTCAACGTCTGGAACGGGATGACCGGCGGGACGACCACCGCCACCTCCCCCGCCGGGACGCCGCGCAAGACCGGGCCGGTCACCGCCGAGGAGACCCGGGCGGCGGCGAAGGGCTTCCTCGCCGCGTGGGCGGCGGGGGACGACGCGAAGGCCGCCGGCTTCACCAACGACCCGGCGAGCGCGCAGACGGCTCTCTCCGTCTACCGCACCGCGACCCACGTCGGCGGCATGAAGGCCGTCGCGGGCACGCCGTCGGGGACGTCGGTGCCGTTCACGGTGAGCGCGGTCGTCTCCTACGACGGCGTCCGCGTCCCGTGGACGTACGCGTCGCAGCTGACCGTGGTGCGCGGGCTGACCACCGGCGAGCCGCGCGTCGACTGGCGGGCCGCCGTGATCCACCCGCAGCTCAAGGACGGCGAGTCGCTGAAGGTCACCGCCGCCGGGCCGCCCGCCGTCAAGGCCCTCGACCGCTCCGGCGCCGAGCTGACGGTGGAGCGCTACCCGTCGCTGGGGCCCGTCCTGGACGAGCTGCGCAAGCGGTACGGCACCGAGGCGGGTGGCACGCCCGGCGTCGAGCTGGTCGTCTCCGGCGAGGGCGACGCGGCGGACCGCACCCTCCTCACCCTGCGGAAGGGCAAGCCGGGCGAGGTCCGCACGACGCTGGACGCCGGGGTGCAGGCCGCGGCGGAGAAGGCGGTGAAGCGGTTCCCCGAGTCGTCGGTCGCCGCCGTCAGCGCCGGCACCGGGGAGGTACGGGCGGTCGCCAACAACCGCAAGGACGGCTGGAACGCCGCGTTCCTCGGCCGGCAGGCCCCCGGCTCCACCATGAAGATCGTCACCGCGGCGCTGCTGCTGGAGAAGGGCCTGGTGGGCGCCGACAAGCCCGCCGAGTGCCCGAAGGAGGCGATGTACCAGGGCCGCACCTTCCGCAACCTCGACGGCTTCTCCATCGAGGACGGGACGTTCACGCGCAGCTTCGCCCGCTCCTGCAACACGGCCTTCGTCAAGCTCATCGACGACGCCCGGGACGACGCCGCGCTGGGCAGGGAGGCCCGCGACGTCTTCGGCATCGGCCTCGAATGGCAGACGGGCGTACCGACCTTCGACGGCTCCGTCCCGGCGGAGACCGGCGGGGAGGCCGCCGCCCAGTACATCGGCCAGGGCACGGTCCAGATGAACGCCCTGAACATCGCCTCCGTCACGGCCACGGCGAAGGCCGGCACCTTCCGGCAGCCGGTCATCGTGCCGCGCTCCCTGGACGACCGCGAGATCGCCACCGCCGCCCGCTCCCTGGACGCCTCGGCCGCCCGGCAGCTGCGCGACATGATGCGCGCCACGGCCACCGGCGGCACCGCGGCCGCGGCGATGGCCGGGGTCGGCGGCGACAAGGGCGCCAAGACCGGCTCCGCGGAGGTCGCCGACCAGGGCGTCGCCAACAGCTGGTTCGCGGCCTTCGCCGACGACCTGGCGGCCGCCGCCGTGGTCCAGGCCGCCGGGCACGGCGGCGACGCGGCGGGCCCGCTCGTCGCGTCGGTCCTGAACGCCCGGTGACGGCCGGGCCCCCGGCCCCCGCACCGGCCGCCGGGACGCGGCGGCCGGGCGCCGTGAGGGGCCCCGCCGGGCGTCCGGCGGCGGGCATCCCGTACGCGGTGTCCCGGACCGTCCCGTGCGGGGAGCCCGCCCCTCGCCCGGTCCTTCGGCCCAGACGACGCACGCCGTCCGCCCCGCGCACGCCGTCCGCGCACGGGGGCGGGGGCCGCGCGGACGTGCGGGAGGACACCGCGTGACGCCGCTCGTCGCGGCGGCCGTCCTGCTCGCGGCGGTGGGGCACGCCGCCTGGAACGCCCTCGCCCACCACCTGCGCGACCAGCTGGTGACCTTCACCCTCATCTCCGGCGGAGGGGCGGTCATCGGCGCGGCCACGGCGCTCCTCGTCCCCTTCCCCGCGGCCGGCGCGTGGCCCTGGCTGCTGCTGTCGGCGGCCGTCCACGTCGCGTACATGGCCCTGCTCATGCGGTCGTTCACGCTCGGCGACTTCGGCCAGGTGTACCCGATCGCCCGCGGCACGGCGCCGCTGGTGGTGACGGGGCTGGCGGCGGTGTTCCTCCACGAGGTGCCGGACGGGCGGCGGCTGGTGGGGGTCGCCGTGGCCAGCGCGGGCCTGCTGGGCCTGGCCCTGTGGGGCGTGCGCCGCGCGGGCCGCCGCCCGCAGTGGGGGGCCCTGTTCGCGGCGGGCGGGACCGGCCTGACCATCGCCGTGTACTCGGTCGTGGACGGCGTCGGCGTCCGCGCCTCGGGCAGCCCGATCGGCTACGTCGCATGGCTGATGCTCGTCCAGGGCCCGGTCATCCCCGCGTACGCGCTGTACCGCCACCGCGGCGCGCTCGCCGGCCGGCTCCGGCCGCACCTGCGCCTCGGGCTGCTGGGCGCGGCCCTCTCCGTCGCCTCGTACGGCCTGGTGCTGTGGGCGCAGACGCGGGCGCCGCTGGCGCCGGTCGCGGCGTTGCGGGAGTCGTCCGTGATCGTGGGCGCGGTGATCGGCACGGTGGTGTTCAAGGAGCGCTTCGGCGCGCCACGCGTCGCCGCCGCGGGGCTGATGGCCGTGGGCATCGCCCTGATGCTGCACGGGGTGTGAGCGGCCCCACCCGGCTGCGGGGCACCGAAAACACCTCGAACTCCCCGGCGGTACGCGACTAGCCTCGCGGCCATGACCACCACCCCGACCCCCGCCCTCCGGACACTCCACGGCGTCCCGGTGTGGGTGTGCCCGGCACAGGGCGCCCCCGTCGCGACCGAGCAGGACGCCCTGGACCTGATCGGCGACGCCGGCTACCACGGCGCCCGGTGGGTCGTCGTCCCCGCCGAACGCTTCGACGAAAGGTTCTTCCACCTGCGTACGGGCGTCCTCGGCGACATCGTCGGCAAGTTCGCCAACTACCGCATGGGGCTCGTCGTCCTGGGCGACGTCTCCGCGCACACGGCGGCGAGCGACGCGCTGCGCGACTTCGTCCGCGAGTGCGACCGCGGCACGCAGACGTGGTTCGTCCCGGACCTCGACGCCCTGCGCGAGCGCCTCGCCGCCTGAACCGCCCGGCCGGTGCCGGGAGGGCGCCGTGGGCCGCCGCGTGGATCGCGCGGCGGCCCGACGGTCGCCGGTGACGGGCGCCGGTGCGCGCCGGTCGGAGCGGGGGCCGGTACCGCGCTCAGCCCGCGGCGGGCGCGCAGCGCGGGCAGCGGCAGGGCGGCCAGACGCCCGACATCAGCGGGGGCAGCCGGTCCGTGGCCCGGTAGGCGCGCGGCGCGGACCAGGTACGGCCCCCGTCCCGCGACACCCGCAGCGTGAGCAGCGGGGGCGCCCCCGCCTCCGCCCGGGCACCCACGGCGCGAACGCCCGGCACACCGGCCGGCTCGGGTACGGGCGGCAAGGGGCGGGCCGGCGTGCCCGGGGAGGTCGTCTTCCGCATGAAAGCGACGCTAGGCGGAGGACTTGAGCCGGGCCACGCGATGTTCTCGCATGTTCTCAGCACACGGGACGATGAGCGTCGATGGTCTCTTCTGTTCTGGGTGAACAGGTACCGTCCGGTGCCCCGCTTCCGGCACCCTGACGATCAGTCGCACCCACCGGAGGAGTCCTTCATGGCACGGCGCTTACGCTTCAACGGCACTGGTAGCGGGGAGGGCGGTTGCCCCAGCATCCACGAGGACCAGGACACCGGCGAGATCATCGTCCATGGCCCGCCCCTGACCGACCCCGAGAACATCGCCCAGCTGCGGCACCTGTCACCGGGAGAGGTGCCGATCGTCGTCCCCCGGGAACTGCTCGTGGACTTCGGACCCAAGGAAGTGACCCGCGTGCCCCGCATCATCGACCTCGAAGCGTTCGGCAAGCTCTTCGAGGTGTTCGAGCACACGGCCTGGCGACTGGAGACGCGGCGGCGGTTCGCGTCGGACGAGGCCACGGACACCTACGCCCAGTTCATCCGGGGAGAAGCACCGTCCTGGGACCTCAACAGTCGGTGGGCGAACACCATCCGGGAGAAGACCTCGGGTGGGGCCACGGTCGGCCGGGTGCGCGTGGTCGACCGGCCCCCGACGCCCGGGCAGCGCTACCTCCTCGCTCACGCGGAGAAGAACACGGCGATCGGGGAGGACATCCGCAACATGTGGCGGGACGAGGCCGACCGCCTCGACCTGCCCGCCGAGGATTTCTGGATCTTCGACTCCCGTCTGGTCGCGCTGCTCCGCTTCGACGATGACGACAACCTGGACGACGTGGAGCTGATCACCGAGCCGACGGAGGTCGTCCGCTACGCCCAACTCCGGGACCGGGCCTGGCACTACGCCGTACGGCGCGAGGCGTTCGCCGCGGAGGTCGCGGCGCTCGGCTAGGGGGTTACCGTGTACCGGTGAGCACCGACTTCCAGCAGGCGCGCAGGGCCCTCGGAGCGAGACTCAAGGAGCTGCGCGAGGCCGGTCCCCATGGTCGGCTCACCGGTACCGTCCTCGCGGGGCGGCTGGGCTGGCCCCACTCCAAGGTCTACAAACTGGAGAACGGCCGCCAGACCGCGTCGCCCGAGGACCTGCGTGCTTGGTGCGAGGCCGTCGGAGCACCCGACGCGCTGGAGGAGCTCCGCGCGCGGCTCAGCGGGCTTGAGTCCCACCAGCGGTCGTGGCGCCGGCAACTGGCCGCCGGGCACCGCCCCGTGCAGGAGGCTCACAACCAGGCCCACGCCGACGCCTCGGTACTGCGCGCGTGGGAGTCCTCGTGGGTCGTGGGAGTACTTCAGACACCCGACTACGCCCGGTCCGTCCTGTCCCGCTTCGCCGAACTCCACCGTTCGCAGCGGGACGTCGAGGAGGCGGTCCGCAGCCGCATGAAGCGGCAGGAGGGCCTGTACGACGCACGCAGGCGGTACCACGTCCTTCTCTGGGAAGGCGTCCTCCACGCCCGCATCTGCCCGCTGTCCGTCCTGGCGGCACAACTCGACCGACTCAGTGGTGTGATCGGGCTCGACACCGTGGAACTCGGCGTCGTCCCGTTCGGTGCCGCGCTGAAGATCCCGCCCGGTGTGGGGTTCTGGATCTACGACGACAGGCAGGTGGTCGTCGAGACGTGGCACGCCGAGCTGTGGCTGGACGACGAGGACAGCGTCCGGACGCACACACGGGTCTGGCGCACCCTGCGGGAGTCGGCGGTGTTCGGCGGCGAGGCACAGCGCGTCATCCACGAGGCCCGTCGGGCGCTGGACGTCCGCTGAGCCGGTCTCACGGAGCGCGCCCCCGCGATGCGTGGGCACGGGCGGGTGTGGCCGGGCCCTACCCGAGCGAGCGGCGTACCGCGCGGATCAGGGCCTGGGCGCGGGGATCGGCGGTGACGCCCTTGCGCATGCCGTTGGTGACGTAGCCCAGGGCGACGCCCGACTCCGGGTCGGCGAAGGCGAGGGAGCCGCCGCGGCCCGGGTGGCCGAAGGAGCCGGGGCCGAGCAGCGGGGACGCGGAGCCGTGCAGCATGTAGCCGAGGCCGAATCGGGTGCCGACCACCAGGACGCGGTCGGGGCCGGCGGACTCCTCGGTGCGGGCCACGGCGAGGGTCGCGGGGGCGAAGAGGCGGTGGCCGTCGACGGGGCCGATCAGGGAGGCGTAGAAGCGGGCGAGGGCGCGGGCCGTGGCGATGCCGCCGGAGCCGGGCAGGCCGGCGGCGCGGTACGCGGGGTCGTTCTCGTCGGGCGCGGGGTCGATGACGGCGAACGCGCGCCGGGTCAGGGACCGCTCGTCCCCGTACGCCTCGGCCACCGCCCGCTTCGGGCGCAGGACCAGGCCGCCGGTGGCGGACGCCGGGGGTTCGGCGAGCCGGCCGACGCGGCCGACGCGGTGCGCCTCGTCCTGCGGGAGGCCCAGCCACAGGTCGAGGCCGAGGGGGCGGGCCACCTCCTCGGCGACCCAGCGGCCGATGGGGCGGCCGGTGACGCGCCGTACGAGCGCCGCGAGGAGCCAGCTGTACGTGTGGGCGTGGTAGCCGTGGTCGGTGCCCGGCTCCCACGCGGGGGCCTGGGCGGCGACGGCGGCGGCGGCCCGTTCGAAGTCCCGGCCGACGTCCAGCGCGTCGGCGGGCGGCAGGGGCGCGTCGAGGACGGGGACGCCGGCGCGGTGCGCGAGGAGGTGGCGGACCAGCGTGCGTTCCTTGCCCGCCGCCTTGTACTCGGGCCAGTACGTGCCGACGGGCGCGTCCAGGTCGAGCTGGCCGCGCTGGTGCAGCAGCAGGGGGACGGCCGCGGCGACGCCCTTGGTGACCGAGCGGACGACCTGCGCGGTGTCGACCGCCCAGGGGGCCGTGCCGTCGACGTCCCGGGTGCCGGCCCACAGGTCGACGACCTTGCGGCCGTCGCGGTACACCGCGACGGCGGCCCCGCGCTCGCCCCGCTGGTCGAAGTTGCGCGTGAACGCGTCCCTCACCGGCTCGAAACCGGGGTCCACCGTGCCCTGGACGTCCACTGTTCAGCTCTCCCTCGGGGTCGGTCGCTCACCCCCATGGTGCAACGGCTCAGTGCGCGCGCGGATTCCGGGTCGGCCTCGCGGTCGGGTCGAAGCCGAACGGCAGCTCCAGACGGTGCCGGCGCATGAGGTCCTCGTCGGCGAGGAGCTCGCCCGTGGGGGCGTCCGCGGCGACGACGCCGTCGCTGAGGATCACCGAGCGGGGGCACAGTTCCAGCGCGTACGGCAGGTCGTGCGTGACCATCAGGACCGTGACGTCCAGGGAGCGGATGACGTCGGCGAGCTCGCGGCGGGACGCCGGGTCGAGGTTGGACGACGGCTCGTCCAGGACGAGGATCTCCGGCTCCATCACGAGGACGGTGGCGACCGCCGCCCGGCGCCGCTGGCCGAAGGAGAGGTGGTGCGGGGGCCGGTCGGCGTACTCGGCCATGCCGACCCGGTGCAGCGCCCGCCGTACGGCCTCCTCCAGCTCCGCGCCGCGTACCCCCGCGGCCGCCGGGCCGAAGGCCACGTCCTCGCGGACGGTCGGCATGAACAGCTGGTCGTCGGGGTCCTGGAAGACGATGCCGACGCGGCGGCGGATCTCCGCGAGGTTCGCCGGCTCGACGGGCAGCCCGGCCACGCGGACGGTGCCCGCGCCGGCGGTGAGGATGCCGTTGAGGTGCAGGGCGAGGGTGGTCTTGCCGGCGCCGTTCGGGCCGAGCAGGGCGACCCGCTCGCCGCGTTCGACGGTCAGGTCGACGCCGTACAGCGCCTGGTGGCCGTCGGGGTAGGCGTAGGCGAGGCCCCGCACGTCGAGCGACGGCACGAAGCCCAGGGAGGGGGGCGGGGGCGGCGGGGGCGGGGTCACAGCGTCCATCCCAGCAGACAGACCACGAGCGCGGAGAGCGGGACCGCCCCCGCGCGCAGCCATTGGGCGCGGGTCGCGGTGACCTCGTCGATCACGGGCATCGTGCCGGTGTAGCCGCGGCTGACCATGGCGAGGTGGACGCGTTCGCCGCGCTCGTAGGAGCGGATGAAGAGGGCGCCGGCCGACGTGGCGAGCACCCCCCAGTGGCGTACGCCCCGCGCCTCGAAGCCGCGCGAGCGGCGGGCGATCGACATGCGGCGCATCTCGTCGGCGACGACGTCCCCGTACCGGACCATGAAGGTGGCGATCTGCACGAGCAGCGCGGGCAGGCGCAGCCGCTGGAGGCCGAGGAGCAGGTCGCGCAGTTCCGTCGTGGCGGCCAGCAGCACCGAGGCGGCGACGCCGAGCGTGCCCTTGGCGAGGACGTTCCACGCGTCCCACAGGCCGGGCACGGAGACGGCGACGCCGAGCAGCGTGGTGCGCTCCCCCGGCACGACGAACGGCATGAGGAAGGCGAAGGCGACGAAGGGCACCTCGATGGCGAGCCGCTTGAGCAGGTGTGCCGCGGGGACCCGGGCCGCGCCGGCGACGGCGGCGAGGAGCAGCGCGTACGCGCCGAACGCCCACACCGCCTCGCGCGGGGTCGACACGACGGTCACCACGAAGGCCAGGACGGCGACGAGCTTGGTGTGCGGCGGCAGGTCGTGGACGGGGGAGCGCGCGGCGCGGTAGAGCGCGTGGGCGCGGCCGGCGCCCACGTCAGACCGTCTCCCTGCGCCGGTTCCCGGCGGTGGGGGTGGTGGTGGTCCGGCGTCGGCGCGCCGCCCAGAAGACGCCCGTGCCGAGCGCGAGCGTCGCGCCGACGCCGATGGTGCCCGCCAGCCCCCCGGACAGGCGGGTGTCGGTGACGCCCCTGACGCCGTAGTCGGCGAGCGGGGAGTCGGCGGCCGCGTGGTCGCGGGCCCGCTCGTCGATGCCGTGGTCGGCGGCGACCTTCTCCAGGCCGTCGGGGGCCGTGGAGGCGTGGAAGGAGACGAAGCCGGCGAGGAGGAGGGTCACGGCCACGGCGACCGCCCGGATCCGGCCGGTGGGGCGTCCGGCCGCGGCGGTGGTCCGGGCGGGCGCCGGGGCCGCGTCGACGAGCTCGCCGTGCACGCGCAGCTTCAGCGGCGCGGTGAGGCCCCGCGCCCCGTACACCAGGTCCGGGCGGACGGCGAGGACCGCGCCCACCGTCGCCGTGGTGATGAGGGCCTCGCCGACGCCGATCAGGACGTGGACGCCGAGCATCGCGGCGAGGACCTGGCCGATTCTCACGTCGCTGGTGCCGCCGACGGCGTAGACCAGGGTGAACGCGGCGGCGGAGGCCGGTACGGAGACGAGCGCGGCGACGGACGTCGCGGCCGTCACGGAGCGGCGGGTGCGCGGCAGGACCGTGACCAGGGCGCGGAAGAGGGCGTAGGCGACGAGGACCGTGACCCCGCCCATGACGGTGATGTTGACGCCCAGCGCGGTGAGCCCGCCGTCCGCGAAGAGCACGCCCTGCAGGAGCAGGACGACGGCGATGCAGAGCAGACCGGTCCAGGGCCCGACGAGCACCGCCGCGAGCGCCCCGCCGAGGAGGTGCCCGCTGGTGCCCGCGGCGACGGGGAAGTTCAGCATCTGCACGGCGAAGACGAAGGCGGCGACGAGGCCCGCGAGGGGGGCCGTCCGCTCGTCGCCCAGTTCGCGGCGCGCACCGCGCAGCCCGGCCGCGACGAGCCCGGCGGCGACGAGGCCGGCGGCGGCGGAGACGGGCGCGTCGATGAATCCGTCCGGGACATGCATGGGCGACCGCTTTCGGTCGTGCGGCGACTTCTGGCCGTTCGATGATGGCCGCTCCTGCAAACCATGTGCAAGAGCGGGGACGTCACGGAAAGGGCACCGGAGGGGGCGGGTCCGGTGGTGGACCGGCGGCGCTGACCGGGCGGACGGGACGTATTGATGCGAGATTGGGGGGTATGCGACCGAGAAGGTGACGGCGAGTGGGAGGAGCCCGACGATGTGCCCCACCGACGGACACCCCGTGGATTCCCGGACCGGCCACGGCTCGGGGGCCGCTCCGCCCGCGCGGGACGTCCCCGTGACGGGTGCGCCCGCCCGGGACGGCTCTCCCCGGGACGGTTCCGTGCCGGACGGCGACGGCCCGGTGCGGCGCGGTGGCGGGGCCGGCCCCTACGGCGCCGCCCCGGCCCGGGTCGAGGCGCGGGCGCGCGGCATGGTCGTGACCGACGGGCCGCTCTCCCGCCCCGTGCCCGTGGCGCTGCGCTACGAGCCGGGCGCGGAGCCGCCGTCCGTGCGGTTCGTGCTGCCGGCCGGCAGCTGGACGTTCCCGCGGACCGTGCTGGAGCGGGGGCTGCGCTTCCCCGCGCACGGCGACGAGGTCGACGTGTGGCCGTGCGGGCGGGTGCAGACGGTGGTGGAGTTCCACTCGCCGGAGGGCACCTCGGTGGTGCAGTTCGACTCCTCGGCCCTCCGCAGTTTCCTGCGGCGCACGTACGCCGCCACCACGCCGGTCACGCGCTGAGCGCGCGCCGGCCCGGTGGCGGCGGTGCGGCGGTCCGGGAGCGCGGCCGCGGGGTGGCGGCCCCCGCCGGGGACGGCGGGGGAGAAGATCACCCGGCCGGCCCCGGCGGGCCGCCCGGATGACCCACGTGCGTCCCGGGACCGTCAGGCGCGGACGAGTTCCCGGTCCTGGCCGGCGTCCGGGCCGCCGTCCCCGGCGAGCTGCTTGCGGAGCTTGTCGCCCTCGACGTCGACGTCGGGCAGCACGCGGTCCAGCCAGCGCGGCAACCACCACGCCTTGTGGCCGAGCAGGGCGAGCACGGCCGGGACGATGGCCATGCGGACGACGAAGGCGTCGAAGAGGACGGCCACGGCGAGGCCGAAGCCGATCATCTTCACCATCTGCTCGCTCGCGCCGATGAAGCCGGCGAAGACGGCGATCATGATGACGGCGGCGGCGGTGACCACCCGGGCGCCGTGCCGGAAGCCGGTGACGATCGCCTCGCCGGGGCGCTCCCCGTGGACGTACGCCTCCCGCATGCGGGTGACGAGGAAGACCTCGTAGTCCATGGCGAGACCGAAGACGACGCCGACCATGAAGATCGGCATCATGCTCATGATCGGGCCGGTCTGCTCCACGCCGAAGAGCGAGCCGAGCCAGCCCCACTGGAAGACCGCGACGACGGCGCCGAGGGCGGCGACCACGGAGAGCAGGAAGCCGAGTGCGGCCTTGAGCGGTACCAGCACCGACCGGAAGACGACCATCAGCAGCAGGAAGGCGAGGCCGACGACGAGCGCGAGGTAGGGCGCCAGCGCGTCGTTCATCTTCTGCGAGAAGTCGATGTTCATCGCGGTCTGGCCGGTGACGAGGACGTGGTCGCCGGTGGTCTCGCGGATGTCGTGGACGAGGGCCTCGGTCTCCGGGGAGGACGGGCGGTCCTTCGGCACGACGGTGATCATGGCCGTGTCGCCGGCCTTGTTGGGCGTGGGCGGGGTGACCGCGGCGACGCCGTCCAGGCCCTTGATCCGGTCGGCGGCCTTCGCGGCGGCGTCACCGTCGCCGTCGACGACGACCATCAGGGGGCCGTTGGAACCGGGGCCGAACCCGTCGGACAGCAGGTCGTAGGCGCGGCGCTGGGTGGTGGAGGTGGGCTGGGCGCCGTCGTCGGGCAGGCCCATCTCCAGGGAGGCGGCGGGGACGGCGAGGGCGCCGAGGCCGATGACGCCGACGAGGAGGACGGCGACCGGGCGGCGCAGCACGAAGCGGGCCCAGCGGGTACCGGCGTTGGGGCGCTCGTCGGCGGGCCGGTCCGCGTCCGCCTTCCCGAGGTCCACGGCCGGGGCACGGTCGGCGGTGCCCGGGGTGCGGTCGGCGGCGGCCTTGCGGGCCTTGCGGCCGATGACGCGCCGGCCCGCGTAGCCGAGGAGCGCGGGTATGAGGGTCAGCGCGATGAGCACGGCGATGGCCACGGTGCCGGCGGCGGCGACGCCCATCTTCGTCAACATCGGGATGTCGACGACGGCGAGGCCGACGAGGGCGATGACGACGGTGAGGCCGGCGAAGACGACCGCCGAGCCGGCGGTGCCGACGGCGCGGCCCGCGGCGTCCTCGCCTTCGCGGCCCTCGGCGAGTTCGGCGCGGTAGCGGGAGACGATGAACAGCGCGTAGTCGATGCCGACGGCGAGGCCGATCATCGTGGCGAGCGTGCCGGTGGTGGAGCCGAGGTCCAGCGCGCCGGCGAGCGCGGTGATGGACGAGACGCCGATGCCGACGCCGATGAGGGCGGTGAGCAGCGGCAGCCCGGCGGCGACGAGCGAGCCGAAGGTGACGACGAGGACGATCCCGGCGACGACCACGCCGATGATCTCGCCGGTGCCCGTCTGCGGCACGGTCTGCAGGGCGTCGCCGCCGATCTCGACGGTGAGGCCGCCGTCGCGGGCCGCCTCACCGGTCAGGTTGAGCGCCGCGCGGGTGGCCTCGGTGAGCTCCATCCCGTTGACCTTGTACGACACGTGGATGTACGCGGTCGTGCCGTCGCGCGAGACGGCCTGGGCGGTGTACGGGTCGGTGACGTTCGCGACCTCGTCGGAGCCGGACCGCAGGTCGGCGACGGCCTTCTCGACGCGGGCCCGGTTCGCCGGGTCGGTCATCTTCTGCCCGTCGGGCGCCTTGAAGACGACGCGCGCGGTGGCGCCGTCGGCGCTGCCGCCGGGGAACCGTTCCTCCAGCAGGTCGAAGGCCTTCTGGGCCTCCGTGCCGGGCATCGAGAAGGAGCTGGACGTGGGTGCGGGCGCGGACGCCGCGCCGACTCCGGCGAGGGTCAGCAGCGCGACCCACAGCAGGGTCACGAGGTGGCGGCGCCGGAAGGCGAACCGTCCGAGACGGTAGAGGAACGTGGCCACTGGGGCGTACTCCCGAGGTGAGTGGGACAGATCAGGACAGGGGGAGTCGGCCCGACAGCGTGAGCGGTGCGCGTCAGGTACTGCGGTACTGCGGGTCCTGCGGTCGTGCCGTGCCGCGGCCGCTCCGGGGTGGGAGCGGAGCGGCGGCACCGGCCCGGTCGGCGGGGCCGGTGCGGCGGGCCGGGCCGGCTGGCTGCCGGCGGGCCCGTCGGGCGGGGGCGCGGTCCGGCGCGGGGAACGCCGGGGCCGGCCGGCCCGGGTGGCCGCCCGGGGCGGGCGGCGCGGTGCGTCAGACGCCGAGCGCGGGGAGCACCACGGCGTCGACGTACGTCATGAGGTACGCCTGGTCGACCGGCCGGTCCTCGATGAGGGGGCGGGCGACGACGGCGCCGATCATCATGTGCGGGACCAGGTCGAGCGCCGGGTTGTCGGCGGCGACCTCGCCCCGCTCCACCGCGCGCCGCAGCACCTGACCGAGCCCGGTCACCTCGGGTTCGATCAGCAGCTCGCGCAGCGCCTGGAGGAGTTCGGGGTTGTCGCTGATGGCGTGGGCGAGGCCCCGCATCATCGCGGAGTCCTTCTCCATGCGGCAGTCGTCGGTGCGCGCGACCATCTCGTGGAAGTCGCCCCGGAGGGTACCGGTGTCGATCTCCGCGATCCGGACGGGCTCGTGGTGCCGCAGCGACTGGGCGACCAGCTCCGGCTTGCTCCCCCACTGGCGGTAGAGGGTGGCCTTGCTGGAGTGGCTGCGGGCGGCGATGGCGTCCATGGTGAGGCCCTCGTACCCGACCTCCCCGAGGAGGTCGATGACGGCTTGGTACAGCTCGGACTCGCGTTGCGGGGTGAGTCTGCTGCGGGCCATGGGCGCTTCCATCCGAACGAAACGGTTTCGTACACCCGCAGCGTAGGCCACTCGGCGAGCGAAACGAAACCGTTTCGTACGTGGGCTGCGTCACGAACACCAGAGCGGGCGGCCGGTCGAGTTGCCACTCCCCCGCGGCGCGGAAAGCATGGCAGGGTGAGCAGCGACGGCGCGTACCTCCGGTATCCCCACCTCCACCAGGACCTGCTGTGCTTCGCGGTCGAGGACGACCTGTGGATCGCCCCGCTGGTCCCCGAGGGCGCCGCGCCCGGCCGGGCGTGGCGGCTCACCGTCGACCGGACGCGGATCGGGCACCCCCGCTTCTCGCCGGACGGGCGGCACATCGCCTACACGAGCTGGCGCAGCCTCGACCCGGAGATCCACCTGGTGCCGGTGGAGGGCGGCCCGGCGCGGCGGCTCACCTACTGGGGCTCGCTCGACACCCGGGTGTGCGGCTGGGACCCGGACGGCAACATCCTGGCGGTGGCCTCGCACGGCCAGCCGTTCTCGCACTTCTCGTGGGCGTACAAGGTCGGCGTCGACGGCAGCCCCGGCCGGCGCCTGCCGTGGGGGCCGTGCGCCGACATCCAGGTCGCCGACGCCGACGGCGAGCACCGCACCCTGCTGCTCACCGGGAAGCCGCCGCACGAGCCGGCCGCCTGGAAGCGCTACCGGGGCGGCGCGTCGGGCCGGCTGTGGCTGCACGGGCGGCGGCTCCTGCCGGACCTCCGCGGCCACCTGGACTGCGCGATGTTCGTCGGTGACCGGATCGCCTTCCTCTCCGACCACGAGGGAGTCGGCAACCTCTACTCGTGCCGGCACGACGGCTCCGACCTGCGCCGCCACACCGACCACGACGCCCACTACGCCCGGCACGCCTCCTCGGACGGGCGGCGGGTCGTCTACCAGTGCGCGGGCGACCTGTGGACGGTGGACGCCCTGACCCCCGATTCCCGCCCGCGGCGGCTCGCGGTGCGGCTCGGCGGCCAGCGCCCCGGCCGGCGCCGGTACAGCGTGCCGGCCGCCGGGCACCTGCAGTCGGTCGCCGTCGACGAGACGGGCCGGGCGAGCGCGGTCTGCGTGCGCGGCAGCCTGTACTGGCTCACGCACCGCGACGGCCCCGCCCGGTGCATCGCGGACACCCCGGGGGTGAGGGTGCGGCTGCCGGAGATGCTCGACGGCGGACGCGTCGCCTACGTGACGGACGCGGACGGCGAGGACGCCGTCGAGATCGCCCACCTGCCGCGCGCCAGCGGCGAGCGCGAGCCGCGCCGGCTGGCCGGCGGCGCGCTGGGGCGGGTCCTGGAGCTGGTGTCGGACCCGGACGGGGAGCGGCTGGCCATCGCCTCGCACGACGGGCGGCTGCTACTGCTGGACGCGTCGGAGGAGTCCGGCGGCGAGGTGACGGAGCTGGTCCGGTCGGACAACGGACCGGTCAGGGACCTCGCGTTCTCCCCGGACGGGGCGTGGCTGACCTGGTCGCACCCGTTCATCGGCCGGTCGCTGCGGCAGATCCGGATGGCCCGCATCAAGGACGGGCTGGTGGTCGACGTGACGAACGGCCGCTTCGAGGACGAGAGCCCGGTGTTCACCCGGGACGGCCGCTACCTCGCGTTCCTGTCGTGGCGGGGCTTCGACCCGGTGTACGACGTGCACACCGGCGACCTGTCGTTCCCGCTGGGCTGCCGCCCGTACCTGGTGCCGCTCTCCTCGACGACGCCGTCGCCGTTCGCCCTCTCCCCGGAGGGCCGCCCGGCGGCGGGCGGGCTGGACGCGGACGCCGAGGAGCGGGCGGGCGACGGCACGGTCCTGGTCGAGGTGGAGGGGCTGGAGAGCCGCGTCACGCCGTTCCCGGTGGCCGCGTCGAAGTACTCGTCGCTGCACCCGGTGAGCGGCGGCGGCCTGGTCTGGCTGCGCTGGCCCATCTCGGGCGCCCTGGGCGAGACGTTCGTCAACCCCTCGGACCCCTCGGAGCGGCCGACACTGGAGCACTTCAACCTCACCAAGGCCCGCAAGACGGAACTGGTCGACCACCTCGACTCGTTCGCCGTCAGCGGCGACGGCACCCGGATCGTCGTGGTCGACGAGGGCGAGCTGCGCGCCATGCCCGCCAACGAGGTCGGCGACCCCGACACCACCGTGTACGTCGACGCGCGCCGCATCCGGCACGAGGTCGACCCGGGCGCGGAGTGGCGGCAGGCGTACGCCGAGGCGGGCCGCATCACCCGGGCCCACTTCTGGGACCCGGGCATGGGCGGGATCGACTGGGACGGCGTCCTCGACCAGTACCGGCCGCTGGTGGACCGGGTGGCGACGCCGGACGAGTTCGCCGACCTGCTGCGGGAGGTCCTCGGCGAGCTGGGCACGTCCCACGCGTACGTCACGCCCTCCCGCCGCAACGAGGGCCCGCCGCACTACCAGCGGGCGATGGGCCTGCTCGGCGCCAACCTGGTCTGCCGGGACGGCCGGTGGGTGGTGCGGCGGATCCTGGCGGGCGACTCCTCCGACTCCAAGGCCCGTTCGCCGCTGGCCGGTACGGGCATCCGGGAGGGCGCGGTCCTCACGCACGTGGACGGCCGGCCGGTGGACCCGGTGGCGGGCCCGTACCCGCTGCTCGCCGCCGCGGGCGGGACGACGGTGGAGCTGACGTTCGCCCCGCCGGAGAGCGCCGACGGGGACGCCGGCGGCGGCCGGCCGCGACGCGTCGCCGTGGTGCCGCTCGTCGACGAGCGTCCGCTGCGCTACCAGGACTGGGTGGCCAAGCGGCGGGAGGTCGTGCGCGAACTCAGCGACGGCCGCTGCGGCTACCTGCACATCCCCGACATGGGCGGCTCCGGCTGGGCGCAGTTCAACCGCGACCTGCGCCTGGAGGTGTCGCGCCCGGCGCTCATCGTCGACGTGCGCGGCAACGCCGGCGGCCACATCAGCGAGCTGGTCGTCGAGAAGCTGACCCGCCGCATCCTGGGCTGGGACCTCACGCGCGACGCGCAGCCGGTCTCCTACGCGTCCAACTCGCCGCGCGGTCCGGTCGTCGCGCTCGCCGACGAGGCGACCTCCTCGGACGGCGACATGATCACGGCGGTGTTCAAGCTCCAGGGTCTCGGCCCGGTCATCGGCCAGCGCACCTGGGGCGGCGTCGTCGGCATGACGGGGCGGCACCGCCTGGGTGACGGCACGGTCATCACCGTGCCGATGAACGCGGCGTGGTTCGAGGCGTACGGCTGGGGCGTGGAGAACCACGGCGTGGAGCCGGACATCGAGGTCGAACGGACGCCGCTGGACTGGGCGGAGGGCCGCCACCGGCAGCTGGCGGACGCGGTCGAGGTGGCGCTGGGCCTGCTCGCCGAGCACCCGGCGTCCCGCCCCCCGGACTACTCGGCCGTCCCCGACCTCCGCCGCCCGGCGCTGCCGCCCCGGGAGTGAGCCCCGGTCCGCGCCGGTGCCCCGGCTCCTCCGCCGGGGCACGGCCGTGCCGTACGGACGCCCCGGCACGGCGAGTTCCGGAGCCCGGCGCGGAGTCCCCCACCGACGACGGCCGACGGCCGGCACCCCACCCGGCGACCACCGGGAAACGCCGGCCCCCGACCACCCCCGGCCACCACAAGCGGCACCCCACCCGCCCCCCGGCCTCAACCTCACGACGGCCGACGACGCCCACCCCACCCCGCGACCACCGACGAACGCCGCCCCCCGACCGCCCCCGGCCCACCGCAAGCGCCGTCCCGCCCACCGCCCCCGGCCGCAGCCCCCACCGGCCTCGGCGCACGTCAGGCACGCCGAACCCCCTCGGACAGGCAGCCCTGTCCGAGGGGGTCACGTCAGGCGTCGGTCAGACGTCCCTGCTCTGGTCGAGGCGGTCGCGCTCACGCGCGGCGCGCGACATGACGTCCGCGTCCATGTCGCGGTCCTCGGGACGGCCGCGCTGCGGCTGCTGCGGCTGCTGGGGCTGCTGGGGCTGCTTGCCCTTGCGCTGCATGCGCTCCTGCGCCTCGTCCTTCATGCCCTGCGCGCGCTGCTTGCCCTGCTGCTGCAGCTGCTCGGCCTTGTCCTTGAACTGGTCAGAGATGCCCATCCGGGTCTCACTCCTACGAGGTGGGGGGAACGGGGTCTTCATCGGCCCCGCGCCGCCCAGCCTGGCACGCCCGGTCACCCTGCGCATGTCGATCAGTCACGCTCCGCACGCGCCCGTTCGTCCGCGGCGCCACCCGCTCCGACGAGCCCGGTGGGGACGTGTCCGAGCCGGGGTCCGAAGCGGCGCATCTCCCGCGGCCCGACGGTGGCGATGAGGCCCGGCAGGTAGCCGCGTACGGACTGCATGCCGCGCAGCCACCACTGGGCGTAGACGTGGGGGGCCCGCCGCTCGATGCCGGCGACGATCCGGTCGACGGCCGGGCCGAGCGGGTAGGTGCGGTTCGCCGGCCAGGGCAGGCGGCGGCGCAGCTCCCGCATGACGTCGTCCTGGTCGGCGCCGCGGACCATGTCGGTGTCCGTCCAGGAGAGGTAGCCGACGCCGACGCGGACGCCGCGGTGGGCGACTTCGGCGCGCAGGCTGTGCGCGAACGCCTCGACGCCGGACTTCGACGCGCAGTACGCCGTCATCATCGGGGCGGGGGCGATCGCGGCGAGCGAGGCGATCTGGAGGAAGTAGCCGCGGCTCTCGGTGAGTACGGGGAGGAACGCGCGACCGGTGACCGCGCCGCCGACGAGGTTGACCTCGATGACGCGCCGCCAGGCGACGGGGTCGGAGTCGGCGAACGGGCCGCCCGCCGCGACGCCCGCGTTGGCGACGACGACGTCGACCTTGCCGAAGCGTTCCTTCACCTCCCACGCGACGCGCCCCATCGCCTCGTGGTCGGTGACGTCCGCGTGCCACCAGTCGCTCTCGGTGTGGAGGCGTTCGGACACCCGCATCAGCTCGTCGGGTTCGAGCCCGACGAGCGCGACCCGCGCGCCGCGTGCGGAGAGTTTGCGCGCCAGCAGCTCGCCGACACCGCGCGCGGCGCCGGTGACGACCGCGACCTGCCCTTCGAGGCTGGTCCTGCTCATACGGCTTCCTCTTCCCTGTGGTCGTCTCGGTCCCGCGGTCCGGGCGCGGGGGTGCCGAGGTGGGCGGCGGCCAGGCCGCGTATCCGCGCGGTGACCGCCTCGGGCGCCTCGATGGGGGTCATGTGGCCGACGCCGGGCAGTTCGTCGAGGCCGGCGCACCGCGGGAGGGCGGCGGCGAGGCGGCGGGCGTGGACGGCCGGGGTGAGCCGGTCGGCGGTGCCGACGAGGACGGCGGTGGGCACGTCCAGTCCGCGTACGCCGGCCTCCACGTCGAGCCCGGCGAGCACGTGCGACCAGGCGACGCGCACGGCACGCGGGCAGGCGTGCACGATGCGGGCGCACTCGGCGACGCGGGCGGGGTCCGCGCCGGGGCCCATGGTGGCGTACTTGAGGAGGGCCTTCGACGCGGCGGTGACCGGTCCGAGCGGGAGGCGGGCGCCCAGGACGAGCCCGGTGAGCCAGGTGCGCGGACGCCCGGGGCGCAGCGGCAGGACGCGGGACTCGGCTGTCAGCCGGGAGGCGCCGGTGCTGCACAGCAGGGCGGCGGCGGCGTGGGCGCGGAAGGCGGGGCGGCCGGCGGCGGCCATGAGGGTCATGCCGCCCATGGAGTGGCCGGCGAGGACGGCCTTCTCGCCGGGGGCGAGGGCGGCGGTCAGCACCGCCTCCAGGTCGTCGGCGAGGGCGCGTACGGAGTGGCCGTCCCGGGCCGCGGGGGCGGTCCGGCCGTGTCCGCGCTGGTCGTAGACGACGACCCGGTGGTCGGTGGAGAGGTCGCGCACCTGGGCGGCCCAGAAGGCGGTGGAGCAGGTCCAGCCGTGGGCGAGGACGACGGCGGGCGCGCCGTCCGGGCCGTGCACCTCGACGTGGAGGCGGTGGCCGTCGGCGGAGAGGGCGGTCATGGTCCGCGGGGCCGTGGTCACGCCGCCGCCCCCTCGCGGCCGGCGCCGGCGGTGCCGGGGGTGCCGGCGGTCTCGCGGGGTGCCCGCACGACCTCGTACTCGGCGAGGTCGACGCTCCGCGTGGCGCGCCGGAACTCGGCGGTCGTGCCCGGCCACAGGGTGGTGTTGCGGCCGTTGGCGTCGAGGTACCAGCTGTCGCAGCCGCCGGACTTCCACACGGTGCGTTCCATGCGGGCCTGCAGGCGGCGGTTCCAGGCGGCGACGGCGGACGGCCGGGGGGTCAGGGCGCGGCCCTCGCCGAGGAGGTCGAGCCGGTGGAGGAAGTCGGCCATGTAGTTCAGCTGCGACTCGATCATGAGGATCATCGAGGAGTTCCCCAGACCGGTGTTCGGGCCGATGATCGTCATCCAGTTGGGGAAGCCGGCCGCGGTGGCGCCGCGCAGCGACTCCATGCCGTCCTTCCACGCCTCGGCGAGGGTGAGGCCGTCGGCGCCGACGACCCGGTCGGCTATCGGCATGTCGGTGACGTGGAAGCCGGTGCCGAAGACGATCGCGTCGACCTCGGCCTCGGTGCCGTCGGCGCCGACGGCGACGCGGCCGCGCACCTCGGCGAGGCCCGCGGCGACGACGTCGACGTTCGGGCGGGCGAGCGCCGGATAGTAGTCGTTGGAGAGCAGGATCCGCTTGCAGCCGATGCGGTAGGACGGGGTCAGCTTGGCGCGCAGCGCCGGGTCCTTCACGGCGCGGTGCATGTTGGCCTTCGCGACCGACTCGACCAGGCCCAGTTCGCCGGGGCGCTTGGTGAAGGCGCTGACCTGGAGCTCGCGGATGCCCCACAGGATGCCGCGACGGGCCTGGCCGGTGAAGGGCAGCTGCCGGTGCATCCAGCGTTCGACGCCGGTGATGGGGCGGTCGACGCGCGGCATGACCCAGGCGGGGGTGCGCTGGAAGAGGGTGAGGCGGCCGACGCGCGGCTGGACGGCGGGGACGATCTGGATGGCGGAGGCGCCGGTGCCGACCATGGCGACGCGCTTGCCGGTGAGGTCGTAGTCGTGGTCCCAGCGGGCGGAGTGGAAGACGGTGCCGCCCTCCTCGCGGAACCGGTCGAGGCCGGGGAGGTCCGGGACCTTCGGGTCGGAGAGCGGGCCGGTCGCGGAGACGACCACGTCGGCGGTGAGGGTGCCGCGGGACGTCTCGATCTCCCAGCGCAGCGCGTCCGCGTCCCAGCGCATCAGCAGCACCTCGTGCCCGAGGCGCAGGTGCGGGCGGAGCCCGAAGGTCTCGGTGACGCGCTCCAGGTAGGCGCGGATGTGCGGCTGCCCGGAGAAGGTGCGGGGCCAGTCCGGGTTGGGGGCGAAGGAGAAGGAGTACAGGTGGGACGGCACGTCGCAGGCGCAGCCCGGGTAGCTGTTGTCCCGCCAGGTGCCGCCGACGGAGTCGGACCGCTCCAGGACGACGAAGTCGGTGATCCCCTCGCGGCGCAGCCGGACCGCGGCGCCGAGGCCGCCGAAGCCGGATCCGATCACCGCCACCCGTACGTGTTCGCGCGCGTGCTCGCTCATGCCGCCTCCCGAAGACTCTGCCAGCAATCACTGGCACTGTCCGGGAGGGTAGAACAGCTCACTACCGAGCGGTAGGGGTCCGGTCGGGAAAGTTACCCCGGGTACGTCATAGGCTGGCGCACGTGTCGAACGAGGGCGAGGACCGTGAGTACCGCATGGAGGAGCTGGCCGAGGCGGCCGGTATCACCCCTCGTACGCTGCGGTTCTACCGCGAACGCGGGCTGATCCCGCCGCCCCGCCGCGAGGGCCGCATCGCCTGGTACGGCCCGCACCACCTGGCCCGGCTGCGCACCGTCGCCGCCCTGCTGGAGCGCGGCCACACCCTCAACGGCATCGCGGACCTGGCGTCCGCGTTCGAGAGCGGCCGCGACGTGGGCGAGGTCCTGGGGCTCGGCGAGCCGACGGAGGAGGAGCCGGTGCGGCTCACCCCCGAGCAGCTGGCCGACCACTTCGGCGACCAGGTCACCGCGGAGAACTTCGCCGCCGCGCTCGACCTCGGCTACCTCGCGACGGACGGCGAGGAGATCGTCCACGTCAGCCGCCGCCTGCTGGAGGTGTCGTCCGCGCTGGTCGACGAGGGGGTGCCGCTGGCGGCGGTCCTCGCGGCGGCCCGCCGGGTGCGCCACCACGCCGACGCCCTGGCGGAGCTGTTCACCGACCTCCTGCACGCCCACGCCCGCGACGGGGACGTCGACCGGCTGCGCCCGCTCGCGAAGAGCGTCGTGGAGGCCGAGCTGTCGATGGCCCTGGACCGCCGCCTGCGGGCCCGCGGCGCGGAGGCGTGAGCCACGGACCCGGGCGCCGAGGCGCGACCCGGCGTGCGGGGCACGGACCCCGGGGCGCCGAGGCGCGACCCGGCGTGCGAACCGGGGCGGGGGTGGACCCGGGGCTCCGAGGCGCCGCGAACCGGGGCGCGGACCCGGGGCGTCGAGACGCGAACCGGGGCGTGGAGGCGAGCGCGGCTCAGGGCCTCCGGCCGGTCGGCAGCAGCCACCAGCGGGCCTTGTAGATCCCGCCGCCCGCCAACCGGTACGCCCCGGTCGACTCCCCCGCGCCTACCGGGCCCCCCGGCGGCCGTCCGAGGCCCCCCGGCGGTGGCACCGCCGGACCCGCCGGACCCTCCGGTGCCGCCGGACCCGGCCGGTGCACGGTGACGCCGGTCGTCCACCAGTCCTCGGCGAGCCCCGGCTCGGGCACGGTCGACAGGACCTGCCCGGTGAGCGGGTCGTCGCCGACGGCCTTCACCCGCGCGCGGCTCACCGCGGGGGCACCCGGGTAGTCCCGCACGAAGGCGCGGCGGCTCTTCACGTACTGGTACACCGCCGTCCCGGTGCTCACCCACAGCCGGTCCGGGTCGCGCGCCACCTGCCCGAGGTCGTGCCCGCCCGGCTCCGGCAGCCGTACCTCGTCCACCGGGCGCAGCCGAGGCCGCCCGCCGACGGTGCCGGCCCGCAGCGCCACCAGTCGGTCGCCGCCCAGCGCCCACAGGACGCCGCGCCGACCGTCCCACTGCAGGCCGTGCGCGTCGGGCAGCGCGAAGTCGGCGGAGGCGTCGCCGGGCGGCGGCGCGTACAGCCGGACGAGGCCGCCGGTGCTGCCCGCGACGGCGACGGAGCCGTCCGGCAGCAGCTCGGCGCTGTGCGGGTTGACGCGCAGGGTGCCCGGGGCGAGGGCGCGCGCCCAGTACCGGTCGCCGGAGGGGTACGCGACGACTGCGGCGAACCCGTACGACGCGGTCGTCAGCACGTACGTGCGCCCGCGCCACCGGCGGACCTTGGCCTCGTCGGGGTGGACCCAGCTCCGCTCCGGCGCGAGGTCGGCGTAGCGCGGGTCGCCGAGCGGCGTGAACGCCCACCGCTCGGCCGCCGGGCCCCACACCCGCCGCCGCCCGTCGAACACGACGAGCCGCCGCGTGGCCTGCTCGGTGACGATCACGTCGGGCGTACCGGACGGCACGCCCACCCCCGGCGGGACGCCAGGGGTGGGCCGGACGGCCGCGGGGACGGACGGGACGGCGGTGGCGACGGTGGCGAGCGCGACGAGCGCCGCGAGGCGGACGGCCAACATCCGCCCCACGCTGCCACCGGCCCGCCCCGAGACGGGGACGGCACGCCAGGAACGCCGCCGCCGGAGCGACGGACGGGCAGCCGCGCCCGACCCCGTGCCAGGCCCTGGCAGCGGCCCCCGGACAGCGGCACCGACAGCGCCGGGCGCCGACGGCAAGGACGCCGGCGAGGTCAGGCCGCGATGGCCAGGCGGCGCTGGATGGGCGGGACGTCCTCCTCGGTCGTCTCCGACGGCTCCAGGGCGAATGCCGCCTGCGGATGCTCCTGCACCAGACGGAGCCAGTCGCCGACCGTGGACCCCCGGGGCACGATCACGGTCTCGGCCGGGCCGAGCGGCGCGCGCGTGGACAGCACCGTGGCCGTGAACTGGTCGGTCGCCGTGACGAGGATGACGTCGTGCCCGAAGCTCGACACGCGCTCCATCACCCCGCGGGCCGGTTCGTCCGGGTCCGCGACCACGACGACGTGTGCGCCCTGCGCGTCCGTGGTGTGGGCGTAGCGCGCGAGGTACTCCAGGAAGCCGGGGACGTGCTTGCCGTGCAGCTCGGCGAGGACCCGGTCGCGACCGGTCTGGTAGCCGGGCGTCTCGGCGGCGGTGAAGCTCAGGGTGAAGGAGACGGCACCGGCCAGGGCGACGTCGATCTCCGCCATCTCCGCGCGCGTGGGGTAGACCGCGCCGTCGTCGAGCCCGCGGGCGGCGAGCCACGCGTTGACCTCGCTCCACAGCCAGGCCCGCGACCTACCCACGGTCCCCTCGGGCGCGGGGAACGGCTCGCTCCCCGCCCGGCGGTCGCCGGTGATCCACTGGCTGACGTTCTGCCGGGTGCGCCCCGTCCGCTCCGCGATCTCGTGCACGCCCACGAGGTCGCGGTCCAGCCGGCGCACGCGCAGGTGGGGCACGACGGCGCGGGCGGCGGACACGGCGGTCAGCGCCGCCTCGACGGCCGAGCCGCCGGAGCCGGTGATGCTCAGGAGGTCCACGCCACCGGCCCGGGCCAACAGCGCGTCGCACCGCTCCAGCAGGGCGTCGACGGCGGCCTGGTCGTCCACGTCCGCGCCGGAGACGACAAAGGTGAAGTCGTAGTCCATGGTTGGCCCCCTAGTCCTTCACCACAGTCCCAGAGCTGTTGACATTCGTCAACAGAAGAATGGGGCGAAAGCAGGACATACGTTCCCCGGCCTACTCGCGCGGCCGACCCGTGAGACTGCGGCTCGGCGCGCTCTCGGGGAGGGGGCACCGGGACGCCATGCGGTCGATCCGACGCGCGTGCGTGCCGTCGTTCTGCGGCGATCCGGAGACGGGAATGGCGGTGCAGCCCGCCCCGCACGGGCAGTACAGCCTCCCCCAGTGACCCTCCTTGCGCAGGGCCCAGCCCAGGGCCGTCCACTTCTCCAGGACCCTGCGGACCTCCTTGCGGGGGTGGTCCGACGCCTTGAGGTCACGACCCGTCATCCGGTCACCGCCCCGGCCCGGCGGTGGCGGTCGCGCGGTATCCCCCGCCCCGGCGGCGACAGGCGTGCGGCCCGCTGCGGAGCGGTGCGGGGATGGGCAGGTACCACGGGAGATTGCGCTCCTCTAGTGCAGGCCGCGCGAGGACACGACTCTCCCGCGAGCAAGAACACCTACGTGTCGGAGTGGTGACACTCCGCCATCAGAACGATACTCCAGATGGCGGACATCCCGTCAGAAGCTTCACCGACACCGCTCGGTTTGTGCACCGGCCCGCTCAACTCCGGAAGCACCCCACCACCGGGCGGCCGGGACGCGCCCGCCGGCCGCACGGCCGGGCCGCCCGCCCCTCACGGCCCGTAGACCGCCGTCACGGGGGCGTGGTCCGACCAGCGGTCGGCGTGGGTCGCGGCGCGCTCGACGTGGGCCTTCAGGGCGCGGGCCGCGAGGCCGGGGGTGGCGACCTGGTAGTCGATGCGCCAGCCCGCGTCGTTGTCGAAGGCGCGGCCGCGGTAGGACCACCAGGTGTAGGGGCCCTCCTGGTCGGGATGGAGGGCGCGGACCACGTCGACGTACCCCACCTCGTCGAAGACGCGGCCGAGCCAGGCGCGCTCCTCGGGGAGGAAGCCGGCGTTCTTCCGGTTGGCCTTCCAGTTCTTCAGGTCGGCCTCCTGGTGGGCGATGTTCCAGTCGCCGCAGACCACGACCTCCCGGCCGTCGGCGGCCGCCCGCTCCCGCAGCTCCTTCAGATAGGGGAGGAAGGCGTCCATGAAGCGGACCTTCTCGTCCTGCCGCTCGGTGCCGACCTCGCCGGAGGGCAGGTAGAGGCTGGCGACGGTGACGCCCGGCAGGTCGGCCTCCAGGTAGCGGCCGGACGCGTCGAACTCGCTCACCCCGAAGCCGACCCGCACGGCGTCCGGCTCGCGCCGCGTGTAGAGGGACACGCCCGCGCGACCCTTGGCGGCGGCCGGCGCGTGCGCCGCGAACCAGCCCTCGGGCGCCCGGACCGCCTCGGGGAGCTGCGCCTCCTGGGCCCGCACCTCCTGCAGGCACACCACGTCGGCGGCCGTGTCGGCCAGCCACTCCACGAAGCCCTTCCCCGCGGCGGCGCGCAGGCCGTTGACATTGACGGTCGTCACAGTGAGCATCCCGGCACAATACGACAGGCACCCGGCCGTCCGACCGTCCGCCTCTCGCATAGAAGTACGATGCCCTGCATGAATATCCAACGTGTCCCCTTCGACCACCCCGACGCGGTCAAGCTGAACGACGAGGTCCAGTTGGAGTACTCCCGCCGCTACGGCGACGAGGGGGACCTCACGTACCTCGACCCGGACATGTTCCGGCCGCCGCGGGGCCTGTACCTGATCGCGTACGACGAGCGGGACCGGCCGGTCGCGACCGGCGGATGGCGCACCCAGGACGAGAACGACGAGGGGTACGCGGACGGCGACGCCGAGCTGAAGCGGATGTACGTGGTGCCGCAGGCGCGCGGCCGCGGCCTGGCACGGCACGTGCTCGGCCTGCTGGAGGAGGACGCCCGCGCCGCGGGGCGGCTGCGCATGGTCCTGGAGACCGGCGACCAGCAGCCGGAGGCGATAGCCCTGTACACCTCCAGCGGTTATGCGCCCTGTGCCAAGTTCGGCTACTACCGGACACACGAGAGCAGCCTCTGTTTCGCGAAACCGTTGACGGGTCAGTAATAAGGCAGTGACGCGCCCCTGACAATCGCACCGGGGCATGGCACCCTGCCTCACACAGCGATCCGGTACCGCGATCCGCACAGGCATCCCCCTTCGTCACCCCCCACTCCCCTGCCCGGACGGCCGACGGCCGCCGGGCACGGCAGAAGGAGACACGTGTGATGCGTCATCGCCCCTCCGCAGCCGCCCTGCTCCCCGCCGGAGCCCTGCTCGTGGCCGCGCTGACCGCGGCCCCTCCGGCGGGCGCGGCCCCCGCCCCCGACGGGCCCGCACCCGGCGCCGCGGCCCACGCGGTACCGGCGGCCGAGCAGCAGGGCGCGGCCGGGTTCTGGACCGCCGAACGGATGCGCGGGGCGGCGCCGTTCGACCTGGCCCCCACCCCGGCCCGGCTGGCGACGCTCAAGCCGCCGAAGCCCGGCGGCCCGACGACGACGGTCGCGCCGACCGCCCCGGCGGGGGCTCCCGCGGGCGCGGCGGCGGGCACCCTGGCCTTCCCGCAGGCCGGCGGCGCGTGGACCGGCGGCGGGGCGGTCGTGAAGACGTCGGGCCGGGTGTTCTTCACCCACCAGGGGCGCACGGCGTCCTGCTCCGGCAACGCCGTGACCAGCAAGAACCAGTCGACGGTCATCACCGCCGGGCACTGCGTGAAGTACCAGGGCAGCTGGCACACCAACTGGGTCTTCGTCCCGGCGTACGACAACGGCCAGGCGCCGTACGGGCAGTGGACGGCGACGAAGACGCTCACCACGCCGCAGTGGCAGGCCAACGAGGACATCAACCACGACGTCGGCGCCGCCGTCGTCGCCCCGCTGAACGGCCGGACCCTCACGTCGGTCACCGGCGCGCAGGGCGTCCAGTTCAACGGCGGCTACAACAAGGCGATGTACGCCTTCGGCTTCCCGGCGGCCTCCCCGTACGACGGCTCCAAACTCGTGTACTGCAGCGGGAACTCCTCCAAGGACTTCCTCTTCTCGCAGGACCACTCCCTCGGCTGCAACATGACGGGCGGGTCGAGCGGCGGGCCGTGGTTCACCGGCTTCAGCGAGGCGACGGGCACCGGGCTGCAGGTGTCGGTGAACAGCTTCGGCTACACCTTCCTGCCGAACCGCATGTTCGGGCCGTACTTCGGCAACGAGGCGCAGGCCCTGTACGACCAGGCCCAGGGGTCCTGACCCCGCCGCCCCCGACGCGCCCCGGTTGCTTCCCGCGCCTCCGGGACGCCACCGCACCACGACGGCCCGCCGGACCCACCCGGCGGGCCGTCGCCGTCGCCGTCCCCGTCGCCGTAGCCCTCGCGCCCCCGTTCGCCGCCCCCGTTCGCCGCGTTCGCCGCCGGGGTGTGGGGGCCCGTGCACCGGGGCGGGCCGGGCGCGCGAGTGCCGGGGTGGCCACCCGGGGCTCGTGCGACGGGGCGGGCGAGGGCGGGATGCCCGCCGGGCCCGTGCCACGGGGCACGCCGGCGGCGGTTGTCCACCGGGGGCCGTGCGGCGGCGCCGGGGTGTCCGCCCCGCCGGGGCCCCGTGCGGCGGGGCGCGCCGCCGCACGGGCTCCGCCGGACCGGCCGTCAGGCGGGGGCGGCTCCCGGCCCGGCCACCGCGCCGGCGCCCGGGGCCGGGCCCGTGCCGGGCGGGGTCGCCGGGGCCGAAGGCGGCGCGGCGGAGCGGGGCGCGGCGGGTGGGTGGGAGCCGGCGGGGCCGGACGGGGGTACGGCCCCGGGTGTGGCGGGCGGGGGCGCGGCGGAGTCGGCCGCGTCGGTCAGCCAGTGCTGGGCGGGCGTGCCGTCGCGCAGCCGCACCACCACGCTCGCCCCGGCGGCGGGCACGGCCGGGGCGAGGGCGAGGCGCGCGTCCCGGCGCGGGACCACCGTGCCCTGGACGGTGAGGTCGTACCGCACGTCCGGCGACCCCGGCGCGCACGCGCCGAGGACGACCGTGCCCTCGGGCCGCCCCGCGTCGGCGCACAGACCGGGCGCGGCGGCGTTGCGCAGCAGCCCGTCCGGCTCGTAGGACCACAGCTGCGTGGCCGCGCCCGAGCACTCCGCGACGACCAGTTCCGCCCCGGCGGCCGGGGTGCCGCCGCGGACGTCCAGGCACGCGCCGCCCGCCCCGGTGCCGCGCAGCCGGGTGCGCAGGGCGCCCGGCGCGGGGTGGCCGGCCTGCGCGGGCGGCGGCGGGGTCACGGCGGGCGGCGGCGGGGCGGTGCGGGGCGGGAGCGGGGTGGGCGCGCCGTCCGCGGTCGGGGTGGCGGTGCCGGCGGGCGGCCGCGCGGTCGGTGGGCCGGCGCCGTCCGGCCACAGGGCGGCGGCGACGGCCGCGACGGCCACCGCGGCGACGGTGGCGGCGACCGCGACTCCCGCCCCGGACGTCCGCAGGGCCGTCCCGCCGGAGCCCCGTCCCGGCACGGCGCCCCGCCACCGCAGTCCGGCGGCGACGCGGCCGCGCAGGGCGGCGGCGTGCCGCCCGGCCCGGTGCCCGCCGCCGGGGCCGCCGCGCGGCCGGCGGCGGGCGGGGCGCGAGTCGAGGTAGCGGGCGGCGCCCTCGCCGAGGACCGCCTCGGCGAGCAGCAGGGGCAGTCGGGCGTCGAAGTGGCGCAGCTGGTCGGCGGCGTACCGGCAGTGCGGGCAGCGCGCCAGGTGGCGCACGATGTCGGGGATGAGCGGGCCGGTGCGGCGCAGCGAGATGTCGAGGAGCCGCCCGTAGTGGCGGCACTCGGCGTCCGGGGCCAGTTCGTGGTGGGCGGCCACGCAGCCGGCGCGCAGGCGCTCCCGCGCCTCGGCGAGCGCCTCGGCCGCGCCGCACGGGTCGACGGCGAGGAGGGCGGCGGGGATGGACAGCCCCTCCGCCTCGACCTCGCGGTGCCACAGCAGCACTTGGGCCGGTACGGGCAGGGCGCGGAAGGCGCGGGCGGTCAGGAGGCGGTCGTCGCCCGGTTCCGCGGGGGCCTGGATGCCGGGCAGCGCCGCGGTGAGGGGGGTGCTGGCGGCCCAGGCGCGCAGCACCCGGCGGGCGGCGACCAGGAACAGGGGGCGCAGGGCGGTCGCGGCGCCGTCGGAGTTCCCACCGCCCGCGTTCCCCCGGCCCGCGTTCCCGAAGCCGGTGTTCCCGAGGCCCGCGTTCCCGAGGCCGGTGTTCCCTTCGCCGATGGTCCCGCCTGCGGAGGGTCCGCCGTCGGGAGTTCCGCTTCCGGAGGATCCGCCGCCGTTTGAGCCGCCTGTGGCGCGGAGGGTTTCCAGCGACCGGGAGAACGCCGTCGCCGCGACGATTTCCGCGGTCGCGCGCGAGGGGGTGAACAAGGACGCGTAGTCCAGTACCGGTTGCCAATGGCGGGCCATCAGCGCTGCCGCGGGGAAGGGGTCCGGGTCCCGCTCCGCGGCTCCGAGGTGCAGCGCCGCGGTCAGTCGGGCGTCGGAACTCCCGGATATCGGCCCGTGGGAATTCTGCATGGGCGTCTTTCCGTCCGGAAAAGAGTGGGGGGCGCCTCAATGGTTCGTACCTGCACGGACGGATCGTCGTGGGAAAGCGTCCGCTCGGTGGGAAAAGTCGCCTGGTGGGCCGTGAGGGGCCTCACTTTTACACAACTTCCCCGTACGGAACAAGAGTTCCCCGGAGTACGCCTGCCACCCCGGCGACGGGAATTCCGTACCGGGGTGGTGGCGGGATCGGCGGGGCGGGGCCGTGGCCCGTCAGCGGGCGTGCGGCCGGGCGACGTTGTCCGGGTGGAGGATCTCGCGCAGCCGGGCCTCCGTCAGCAGGCCGCGCTCCAAGACCAGTTCCTGGACGCTGCGGCCGGAGCCGAGGGCGTCCTGGGCGACGGCGGTGGCCTGCTCGTAGCCGATGTGCGGGTTGAGCGCGGTCACCAGGCCGATGGAGTGGGCGACGAGGTGGGCGAGGTGGTCGCGGTTGGCGGTGATGCCGGTGACGCACCGCTCGGCGAGCGTCAGACAGCCGGCCCGCAGATGGGTGAGGCTCTTGAGCAGGCTGTGCGCGATGAGCGGTTCGAAGGCGTTCAGCTGGAGCTGTCCCGCCTCCGCCGCCATGGTCACCGCCATGTCGTTGCCGATGACCTCGAACGCGATCTGGTTGACGACCTCCGGCACGACCGGGTTGACCTTGCCGGGCATGATGCTGGAACCGGCCTGCACGGGCGGCAGGTTGATCTCCCCGAACCCGGCGCGCGGCCCGCAGGACAGCAGGCGCAGGTCGTTGCAGGTCTTGGAGAGCTTGACGGCGATCCGCTTCAGGACGCCCGAGAGCTGGACGAACGCGCCGGCGTCCTGGGTGGCCTCGACGAGGTCGTCGGCGGTGGTCAGCGGCAGTCCGGTGAGGGCGCGCAGGTGGCGGGAGGCGAGCGCCGCGTACTCGGGGTGGGCGTTGAGGCCGGTGCCGATGGCGGTGCCGCCGAGGTTGATCTCACGGATCAGCGCGCAGGCCTCGGCGAGCCGCTTGCGGTCCTCCTCCAGCATGACCGCGTACGTCGCGAACTCCTGGCCGAGCGTCATCGGCACGGCGTCCTGGAGCTGGGTGCGGCCCATCTTCAGGACGTCGGCGAACTCCTCCGCCTTGGCGGCGAACGCGGCCCGCAGCACCTCCATGGCGTCGAGGAGGCGCTGCGCGGTGAAGTCCAGGGCGATCTTGACGGCCGTCGGGTAGACGTCGTTGGTGCTCTGCCCGGCGTTGACGTCCTCCAACGGGTGGAGCCGCCCGTAGTCGCCGCGGGCGTGGCCGAGGAGCTCCAGCGCCCGGTTGGCGACGACCTCGTTCGCGTTCATGTTGGTGGAGGTGCCGGCACCTCCCTGGATGACGTCGACGACGAAGGCGTCGTGGAGCTTCCCGGCGCGGATCTCCTCGCAGGCGGCGACGATCGCGTCGGCCTTGTGCGGCTCCAGCAGGCCGAGGTCGCGGTTGGCGAGCGCGGCGGCCTGCTTGACGCAGGCGAGGGCGGTGACCAGCTCCGGGTAGGCGGAGATCGGCGTGCCGGTGATCGGGAAGTTCTCGACGGCGCGCAGGGTGTGGACGCCGTAGTACGCGTCGGCGGGGACGTCGCGGTCGCCGAGCAGGTCGTGCTCCACGCGGAACGCGGCGGCGGCCGGGGCGGGGGCGCCGGTCGGGACGGGGGCGGGGGCGTCGGGCGTGGTGGCCATGGCGGCGGTACGGCTTCCTGTCGGCGGGTGGAGCGGCGGGGCGACCCGGTCGGCGCCGGGTACGGCGGGCGGGGCGGCCGGTGGGACGGCCACCCGGCGGGTACGGCGGGCGGGGCGGGCGGGGCGCCGGTGGGACGGCCCCCCGGCGGGTACGGCGGGCGGGGCGGCCGCCCCACTCGCCGCCGGTGGGTCAGACGCGGGCCGGTGCGGCGGGGACGGGCTCGCCCAGCGCGTGGCGCAGGACCCGTACGCGCTCGGCGGGGTCGGTGGTCGCGAGCACGGCGGCCAGGACGGCGATGCGCGCCTGCCCGGCGCGCAGGGTCCCGGTGGGTACGGCGCCCGCGGCGACGAGGTCGACGGCCCCGCCGTGGGTGTAGATCTGGGAGACCGGTCCGGCGTGGACCCGGGTGGTGAGGGCGACGAGGACGCCCCGCGCGGTGGCCTCGGCGACGGCCGCGACGACCTCGGGCGTGGCGTTGCCCGCGCCGGTGGCGACCAGCACGACGCCCTGCGCGCCGGCCGCGACGGCGGCCTCCAGCAGGACCGGGTCGCCGTCGGCGTGGTGCATGACCATGTCGACGCGGGGCCGGGCCTCCGGCATGCCGGGCAGCGGCAGCGGGGCGGGCCGTGCCGGGCGGCGCAGCACGGACACCTTGCCGAAGCCGATGTCGGCGATCCGCGCGCCGGACGGGTCGGCGAACGCGTCGGCGTCGAGGGTGTGCGTCTTCACCGTGCCGCGCGCGGCGTGCACCTTGCCGTCGAAGGCGACGAGCACCCCGAGGTCGCGGGCGCGGGCGGCGGTGAGGAGGGCGTCGTGGAGGTTGCGCGGGCCGTCGCCGTCCTCGGCGTCCAGCGGCAGCTGCGCGCCGGTGAAGACGACGGGACGCGGGTCGTGGTGGTACAGGTCGACGAGGAACGCCGACTCCTCCAGGGTGTCGGTGCCGTGCGTGACGACGACGCCGTCCACACCCGGGTCGGCGAGCACCTCGTGCACCGTGCGCACCAGGGTGAGCTGGTGGTCGGTGGTCAGGCGGGGGCTGTTGACGCTGAACAGGTCGACCACCTCGACCGTGATCCCCTCGGGTACGGCGGCGGTCGCCATGACCTCCCGGCCGTGCGCGTCCGCGGCGAAGCCGGAACCCTGCCAGCGGCTGGCTATGGTGCCGCCGGTGCTGATGACGACGATCCGTCCCACGGTTGCCCTGCCCTCTCCTCACCGCGCTCACCGCGGCCTCGACCGAACGGAATGTTCGAACGCAAGGATAGAAGAGCAGGCGCGCAATCGGATCGCCTTCTCCACCACGCCACCGCCGCACACTGGTGGATAATTGCGCCATGGATGAGATCGACCGCGCCATCTTGCGCGAGCTCCAGGAAGACGGCCGGTTGAGCAACCAGGAGCTGGCGGCCCGCGTGGGCCTGACCCCCTCCCCCTGCATGCGCCGGGTGCGGCAGCTGGAGCAGGACGGGGTGATCCGGGGCTACCGCGCGGTCATCGACCCGGAGGCGGTGGACCGGGGGTTCGAGGTCCTGGTCTCCATCGAGGTGAAGCGCGACCGCGAGGTCGTCGAGGCGTTCGAGGCGGCGCTGCGGGACATCCCGGACGTCGTGGAGGCGTACCGGCTCTTCGGCAGCCCGGGCTGCCTGCTGCGCATCGCGGTGGCGGACCTGCGCGCCTACGAGCGGCTGTGGATCGAGAAGCTGACCGCGCTGACGGGCGTCACCGAGGTCAACTCGCAGATCATCATGAAGCGCGTCAAGGAACCCCGCGGCCTGCCGGTCGACGGCTGACGCCCCCACCGGCCCGGCCGCCGCGGAACGTCCGGCTCCCCGTCCCGGCCGGTCGGGGCGGCTGCCGCGGCGGCGTCCGCCGCGCCGCGCCTCACGTCCGACGTGCCGGACGAAGGCGTTCACGCACCGCCCGAGCCGGGCGTTGACGCCTCCCCCGCCGCACCGGCCACGCACCCCGCACCCGCCCGCGTGCCGGACCCGCCCGCGTCCCCGCACCGGCCACCCGCCCCGGGCCCGCGCGCGGCCGCGGTCCCGTGCGGCCGGGACCGTGACCGCGCATCGACCCCTCCGTACGGGCCGCCGAACCCGGAGCCGTACCCTCCCTCCGCCGCCGAGCCCCCGCGCCCGCGGCGATCGGCCCCATGGAACGGAAGGGCGCTCCGGCGCCCCGCGCGCCCGCGGAGGACAGCCACACCCCTGAGGTACTACGGGGCCGCAACCGCCTCCAGCCCTGGCACCGCGTCAAAGCCGCCGCACGCCACGGCCTCTGACGCTGCCTCCATAAAGGCCCGCACCGACCGCCCGACCCGATGCTCCGCGAGCCGATCCCGCCCGTCACCGACTCCCACGACCCCCGGTTGTAGCGCAGGTCACACCCGAACCGTTTCTTTGCCAAGATCACTACAACCATTTGCGCGCGTGACGCACCTCACGACAGGCGCCTCGGCGTTGCCCCGTTCCTCCGTGTTTCCGCATTGGACGCACCCGCCGAGCCCCGGCTTCGATAAGGGGCGTCAACCCGCAGGGGCGGCCGGCGAGGAGCTTTTCCCCGACGACTGCCGGCGCCGAAGGCCGCAGCGAAGCCCCGCGGCGCGTCGGCGCGTGTCTCCGGGCAGCACCACCGCGATCGGCGCCCCTGGCATGGGCCGTGGCGGCGAGGGCCTCCGCCGGGAGGGCTTCGCGGGCCCGGGCCTCGACTCGGTGTGCCGACGTGGGGACGACCACGAGAGTCCGTCGACGGCCGGGGGCACGTCCCGGTCGACAGCAGTGGAGTAGAAGGGAGCCGTGATGTCACGGCCTTCAGGACAGGTGTTCAGCAGACGTCAGATGCTGGGCATCTTCACCGCGGTAGGGGCCGGGTGCGCGCTGCCCGCCTGCGCGATCGGGGCGCACCCGGCGTACGCGGCGAGCGGGACGGGCGCCACGGCGGTGCCCGAGGGGACGGGCCTTCCGGACACCGACCGCGGCAAGGTGGTCTGGGCCTACAAGTCGGGCGGTCGGGCCGTCCGCGCCGCGGCGGCCGCGGCGCTGGTGGGCAGCGCGGCGGACGTGACGGCATTCCTCGACCAGAAGCTGCCCGTCGCCCGGGCCGAGGACAACAGGTTCACGCTCCTGAAGTCCCTGTCCACGGCGGGCAAGGCGACTCGCGCAGGTGCCGACGGCGCGTTGTCCGGTGGAGACGCGGCGGTCGAGACCTTCCTGAAGGGCGGCTTCCGGGCCGCGGTGCACGAGGATCTCAGGGTGGCCGTCACCACGGTCATGGCCCACGGCGGCCGTTCCGTGAAGCGTGGGGCATCCGCCGCCCTGGACGCCGGTTCGGACTTCGCGTTGCGCGCCTTCCTCAGCGGCGGGCAGTTCACCGCCCACGAGGAGGACGACCGGGTGCAGGTCCTCTCCATCCTCGTGACGGCGTCACCGCAGGTGCGTGAGTACGCGGAGCGGGCACTGAACGACGGGTCGCCGAGGGCGATCCGGTGGTTCCTGGAGACGGGCCAGCACATCGCCCGGGCCCGTGACGAGGAAACGGCGACGATCGAGCAGTTGGTCAAGGTCGTCGAGACGGAGGGGCGCCGCGCCAGCCAGAAGACCGACGAGGCCGTGGAACTCTCCGCCCAAGCGGTCGCTGCCGCCGAGAAGGCGAAGCAGGCGGCGCTGGAGGCCAAGGCCGAGGCCGAGGCCGCCGAGCGGGACGTCCAGCGCTCGGCCGTCGCGGCGAACAAGGCGGCGGAGGCGGCCAGGGGCGCCGCCGCGGCCGCGTCGACCGCCGTGTCGGCCTCGCGGACCGCGCAGGCCGCCTCGCGGCGCGCGGTGGCTGCCGCGCAGGCCGCTGCCGCGGCCGCCGCGGCGGCGGGGCGCGCCGCGGCACGCGCGTACCGTGCCGCGATCGCCGCCTCCAAGGACGCGACGATGGCGTCCGCCGCCAGGACGGCGGCGGAGATCGCCCGGAAGATGGTCGGCTTCGTCCGCTCCGTGGCCTTGAAGGCCGACATCGCGGCGATGGCTGCCCAGGCGGCCGACCAGGCCGGCGCGGCTGCCGCCGGATCGGCGATCAACGCGGCCGCCGCCGCCCGCGCTTCGGCCGACGCGGCCGTCGCCTCCGGCGCCGCGAGGGCCGAGTCCGCCGCCGCGCAGCAGGCCGCCGCCGAGGCGGAGGCCGCCGCGAACAGGGCGACGCAGGCCGCGGGCAGGGCGCGGAGCCTGGCCGGGCAGTCTGCTGCCGCCGCCCGCGCGGCGCGTGACGCGGCCAACAGCGCTGCCGACCACGCCGAGAAGGCGGCCGCCGCCGCCGAGGAAGCGGCCACCCACGCCGGCAAGGCGGTCGACTACGCCAACCGGTCGACGGCCGCCGCCAACGCCGCCGTCGACGCGGCGAACAAGGCCGCCGGCGCCGTCGCCAAGGCACGCGAGGTCGAGCAGGCGGCGCGTGAGGCCGAACTCGCCAGGCTGGCCGAGGAGACCGAGGAGGCGATCGAGCGGGCGCGGCTCGAAGCGGTCGCGGAGACGAACCTGCTCGAACGGTCCAACCGGCAGCGGACACAGGAAGCGCGCCTGTCCGAGGAGGTCCTCGGACTCATCGGCTCCGCGGAGTCCGCGCTGCGGAACGGGAACACCGCCGAGGCCGTGGCGGCCGGACGCAGGGCGGCGGTCCAGCTCATCGACCGGTCGGGGACCTGGACCCGGGAGGCCGCGGAGTTCGCGCTCGCCGGCTCGGACGAGGACGTCGTCCACTGGATCGAGGCCGACCGTGTCATCGCCCTGAACCAGGACAACGCCGAGAACGTCGCGGCGATCTCCGCGGTGTCGACGAAGAACGTGGCCACGGCGGCCCATGAGGCCCTGAAGACCGAGGACGCCGCCCGGATCCGAGGGTTCCTCGAGAGCGGGGCGGTCGCCGCGGCCAGGGACGACAACCAGGTCGAGATCTTCAAGCTCCTGGCCGACGACTCCACCGGCAGGGCGGTGCGCAGCGCGGCCCAGGCCGCGCTCGACGCGGGAACCGCCGAGGCCCTGCACACCTTCCTGCACGTCGACCGTGCCACGGCGGTCCGCGAGGACGACCGGGTCGCGGCCGCCACCCTCCTGGCGAACGGGGGCCCCTACGTCAAGGCGGCAGCCCGGATCGCGCTCGAGGGCGACACGCACATGCTCCGCCAGTTCGTCGGGACGACGCAGTACGACTTCGCGCGGCTCGACCACGATCACGCGACGCACATCAGCGCGATCCGCGCGGCGATCGCGCGCGCGGCCAAGATCGCGTCGGACGCCCTGGAGGACGCGGCACGCGCCTCCGAGGCGGCGGCCCGCGCGCGCAACGCCGCCTCCGAGGCGACCACCTGGGCCAACCGCGCGCAGGGCTACGCGAACGACGCCAAGCTGTCCGCCGAGGAAGCGCGCAAGAACGCCGCGGCCGCCGAAGGGTCCGCGGCCGCCGCCGCCCAGTCCGCCGAGACCGCACGTCAGGCGGCCGCCGCGGCGCGCCAGGCGAGCAGCGTGGCGAGGCACGCGGCGACGCGGGCCGTGCGGTCCGCCACCGTCGCCGCGTCCTACGCCGCGGACGCCGCGGTGTCGGCGGCGGCTGCCCGGAAGGCGTCCCTCGCGGCGGGCAAGGACGCCAACGCCGCCGCCCGGGCCGCGTTCGAGGCCAAGGTCCTCGTCATCCAGGCCGCGATACGCGAGGCGATCGAGAACGCGCGGGACAACGCGACCGTCCCCATCGACCCGCAGAAGAACGGCCTCCCCCAGGGCGCCGAGAGCTGCCTGACACCGTTCGGCAGCCCCATCCCGTCCGGCAACGCCACCAATCCGTGGGAGCTGGGGTGGAGCTGGCTCACCGGAGACGGTTCGCGGTCGCAGTGCTTCGGCCCGGACGACGAGTTCACCGGCATCTACCGTGATCACGAGTACACGAAGGAGGTCCTCGCCTTCTTCGCCTCCCGCACGCAGGCCGGCAACTACGAGCTCGGCCACACCTACATGTACGACTACCAGCTCGGCGGCTTCGACGGTGTCGGGAAGTACCTCACCGACTACGGGACGCTCACCACGGCGGGGCTCACCGGAAACCTGGCGTACACGTTCCTGGGCTCGCACTACGTCAGGATGACCCCCATCCGCGAGAACGCGGACGGCTCCGTGGTGTGGCGGTACACGGCGTTCAACGAGTCGGACATCGAGTCCGCGACGCACCCTCCGGTCATCGGGTACACGGACTGGTGGAGCGACACCGTCGGTTCGTTCGTCGACAAGGTCGTCGGCGACTCGGGGCCCATGTCGCCCAAGACCCAGGTCATCGAGTTCGACGTTACGCTGGGGCCGTGACACGCAAGAGGGCTGGTGGGCGGTGGCTGGCCACCGCCCTGACCGCCTCCGCCGCACTCCTCTCGGGGTGTACGGGCGCCGGCTCGGTCGACCCCGACGGACTGCCCGGGGTGTACCGCGACGACGCGAGCGGCAGCGAGATCGTGCTCGGGTCCGACGGGACGTTCTCCGCCACCGACGTGGCGGGGAAGGCCCTGGGGGGTGGCGGTGACCCCGTCGACTTCAGCGGCCGATGGGAGTTCGTCCGCAGCAGCGGGTCCGGCGACTTCGTCTACCTGACGGTCGACGCCGGTGAGCTCGGCAAGGCCGGCGGCATGAAGCTCCACCCGAGCGGCCGGGCGGTGGAGTTCCATGCCGATCCGGACGGGCCGCCGTCCCTGGTACTCACCAGAGCGACCGCACCGTAACCCCTGCGTCGCCCGGTCCGGCGCGTGGTGGCGCCACGCCTGCCGCGGCGGCCGGGCCGCGGAACACGTTCCGCGGCCCGGCCCCCGTCTTGCGGGCGCCGGGCCGCGCGTCCGTTCCGGCTCCCCCGGCCACGTCGATCACCGGCCCGGTCCACCGGGACCGGTGCGCACCCCCGGCACGGGCCACCCGCCCACCCGGCGACCCACCGGACCCGACGCACCGCCCACCACCACCCGAACAGACAGCGAAGCCCCCGAAACGACGAAGATCCCGCCCGATCTTGCGATCGGACGGGATCCCGTCACTGCTCTTGAGTGACCTCGCGAACAGTTGTCTGTGGACCTGAGGGGATTTGAACCCCTGACCCCCTCGATGCGAACGAGGTGCGCTACCAGTCTGCGCCACAGGCCCTTGCGACGTGTGAAACATTAGCATCCCGATCGGGGTGCTCGGAAATCCGTTGTCCGGCGGGTGGCCCGGGGCGGTGGGTCGGGGTCACTCGTTGGCCGCGCGGGGGCGGTCGTCGTCCGCGTACTGGTCGAAGAGCGGGGTGCGGCCGTGGTCGCGGGGGCGGCGGGGGGCCGTCGGGGACGGGTTGGGGTTCTGGCGGGTGGGCGGGGGCGGGGTGGGCTCCGCCGGGGAGGAGCGGGCGGCGCTCCAGGTCTCCGGGTCGGTGACGTCGACGCCGCCCGTGGCGCGCGGGGCGACCGGGGCGGTGACGTACGTGGGGAGGGGCACCGGGACGGGGTCCCAGCTGTCGCCGCGGGCCGGGCCGCGCTCGCGCTGCTGGTCGACCCACTCGGCGTGGTCGGTCTGCTCGACGAGCGCGCGGCGGCCGGCTTCCGCCGGGGAGACCGACGGGGTGGGCTCGGGGTGCGCGGGGGCCTCGTCGTCCTGGTGCGGCGCGGCGGGCCGGCCGCGGCGGGGGCGGTTCTCGCGCAGCCGCTGGGCGGCGGCCTCGGCGCGGCGCCGGTCCATCACGTAGACGAAGCGGCGGCGCTCCTGGCGGCGCAGGTAGGCGATGTAGCCGCTGAGCAGGGCGGCGGGGGCGGCGGGCGCCCAGAGGAAGGCGAGGCCGCCGACGGCCGCGGCGACGGTGCCGACCGTGAAGGCGAGGAAGAGGAGGACCGTCGTGCGGCGCCGGCGGGCGAGGACGCGGGAGCGGCGGGCGCGTTCGGCGGCGGCCCGGCTCACGGCGGGGCCGGCCGGCCGGCGGGCACCCGCGGGCGCGCCCGCGGACGGCGCGGCCGGGGCTGCCGCGGCGGCGCCCGGGAGTTCGAGGCGGGCCTCGGTGTGGTCCGGGGGCGCGGCGAAGGCCCGGACGTCGACCGAGTCGATCTGCTCGGTCTCGGCGTCCGGGTCCACGTCGGGCACCCGCCGGTCCTCGTCGGCGCGCGCGCGCAGCTCCTTGGCGTACCGGCGCTCCATCGCCGCCCGTCCGGACAGGAGCCGGATGGCGGTGCTGAAGCGTTCCGTCGGTCGAGCCTCGTTCAGCTCGTCCTGCCTGCGGAGCCACATCGGCACCAGGTAGGCGGCCCAGGCTCCGACGATGACTGCGTAGATGAGGCCGCTGCTGCTCACATCTCACACGGTAGAGGTCTTCGCGCGGGGGCATCCGCCAATTGGGCCGGTGTGTCGCACGATCTGGCTGATATCACTGACATTTTTTGTGATTGATCAGACCGATTCTGCTCGACCGGCTTGGTATTCGAACAAATGAATTATTTCTTCTGGTGTTCGCGCCGTGACCTGTGCCAGCGCCGCACCAGCCCTTCGGGGACTTCCTCGGCGGTGAGGGCGAAGACGAGGTGGTCACGCCACGCGCCGTCGATGTGCAGGTAGCGCGGGCGCACGCCCTCCTCGCGGAATCCGAGTTTCTCCACGACGCGCCGGCTGGGCCCGTTCTCGGGGCGGATGCACACCTCGATCCGGTGCAGTCCGACGGAGCGGAAGCAGTGGTCGACGGCGAGGGCGACCGCCGTCGGCATCACCCCGCGGCCGGCCACCTCCTGGTCGACCCAGTAGCCGACGTGCCCGGAGCACATGGAACCCCAGGTGATGCCGGCGACGGTCAGCTGGCCGACGAGCCGGCCCCGGTACTCGATGACGAACGGCAGCATCCGGCCGGCGTTGGCCTCGGCCCGCAGGTGGCGGACCATCTGCCGGTAGGTGGGGCGCTGGACGGGGGGCGAGCCCGGCGCGGGCGGCGGGACGGTGGCCTCCCAGGGGCGCAGCCAGTCGCGGTTGCGCCGGTTGACCTCGCGCCACGCCTTCTGGTCGCGGGCCCTTATCGGGCGGAGCACCACGTCGCCGTCGGCGAGCGACGCGGGCCAGGCGGGGTTCATGACGCGGGTCTCGGGTGGTCGCCGCCGCGCAGCTGGTCCACGGCGTGGACGAGGAGGTCCCCGAGGACCGCGAGCCCGTCCCGGACGCCGCCGGTGGAGCCCGGCAGGTTGACGACGAGGGTGCGGCCCGCGACGCCCGCCAGACCACGGGAGAGCGCCGCCGTGGGGACCTTGGCGCGGCCGTGGGCGCGGATGGCCTCGGGGATGCCGGGCACCTCGTGGTCGATGACGCGACGGGTGGCCTCGGGGGTGGCGTCGGTGGGCGACAGACCGGTGCCGCCGGTCGTGAGGATCACGTCGTACCCGGCGCCGATCCCGTCGCGCAGGGCCGCCTCGACGGGGTCGCCGTCGGGGACGACCCGCGGGCCGTCGACGGCGAAGCCGAGAGCGGCGAGGCCCTCGACGAGGATGGGCCCGCCCCGGTCCTCGTACACCCCGGCGGAGGCGCGGTTGGACGCGGTGATCACCAGGGCCCGGTACGTCACGCCCGGCTCCAGTCCCCGGACTTGCCGCCCGTCTTCTCCTCCACCCGCACATCGGTGATGACGGCCGACTTGTCGACCGCCTTGACCATGTCGACGACGGTGAGGGCCGCCACGGACACCGCGGTGAGGGCCTCCATCTCGACGCCGGTGCGGTCGGTGGTGCGGACGGTCGCGGCGATCTCCACGGCGTCGTCGGCGACGGACAGGTCGACCGTGACGCCGGAGACGGCGAGCGGGTGGCACAGCGGGATCAGGTCGGGGGTGCGCTTGGCGCCCATGATCCCGGCGATGCGGGCCGTCGCGAGGGCGTCGCCCTTCGGCACGCCCCCGCCGCGCAGCAGTTCCACCACCCGCGGGGAGACCAGGACGCGACCGGTGGCGCGGGCGGTGCGCGTCGTGACGTCCTTCCCGGAGACGTCCACCATGCGGGCCGCGCCCGCCTCGTCGATGTGGGTCAGGCTGCCTTGCGTACTCACTGCACTCCGCCTCGCGATCCTGGCGCCGGTTGTCTTGTCGGCACGGCGGCAGACACCGTACCGCCACGGCCGCGGCCGGTGGGCCGCCGGCTCAGCCGATGAGCACCACCTCCAGCTCCGCGCCGGGCTCCACGCTCGTGGCGTCCTCGGGGACGACGAGGAGCGCGTCGGCCCGCGCGAGGGCGGCGACCAGGTGCGACCCGGCACCTCCCACAGGAGTGACGGTACCCGCCGCGGCGTCGTACGTCCCGCGCAGGAACTGGCGCTTGCCGGCCGGGGACGTCAGCGGTCCGTCCGCGCTGAGGGCGGCGCGCACGCGCGGGCGGTGCAGGTCCGGCAGGCCCATGAGGGCGCGGATGGCGGGCCGGACGAACAGCTCGAAGGAGACGTACGAGGAGACCGGGTTCCCCGGGAGGGCGAGGAGCGGGGTGTGGTCGGGGCCGACGGTGCCGAACCCCTGGGGCTTGCCCGGCTGCATGGCGAGCTTGCGGAACTCGACGCCGCTGCCCGGCTCGTCCGCGTCGGACGCCGCCGACAGGGCCTCCTTGACCACGTCGTACGCACCGACGCTGACGCCGCCCGTGGTCACCAGGAGGTCGGCGCGGACCAGCTGGTCCTCGATCGTCGCGCGGAGGGTGTCGGCGTCGTCGGTGACGGCTCCCACGCGGTAGGTGATGGCGCCGGCGTCGCGGGCGGCGGCGGCCAGGGCGAAGCTGTTGGAGTCGTAGATCCGGCCGGGGCCGAGCTCCTCGCCGGGCTGGACCAGCTCGCTGCCCGTGGACAGCACGACCACGCGCGGGCGGGGCCGGACGCGGACCGTGGCGCGGCCGATGGCGGCGAGCAGGCCGATCTGGGGCGGGCCGAGGACCGTGCCGGCGGGGAGGGCGAGAGCACCGGCGGCGGCGTCGCTGCCGCGCGCGCGGACGTGGGCACGCGGCCCGGCGGGGCGGTGGACGCGGACCTCGCCGCTCGCGCCCTCGGGGGCGGCGCTCGCCGCGCGCATGGTGGTGGCGGCGCCGGCGCCGGCACCGCCGTCGGTCCACTCGACCGGGACGACCGCCTCGGCGCCGGGCGGGAGCGGGGCGCCCGTCATGATGCGGGCCGCCTGGCCGGGGCCGACGGGGGGCGGCTCCTCGCCGCCGGCCGCGACGTCCCCGACGACCGTGAGCACCGCGGGGTACTCCTCGCTGGCCCCGGCGACGTCGGCGACGCGCACCGCGTAGCCGTCCATGGAGCTGTTGTCGAAGGGCGGCAGGGCGACGGGCACCGTGACGTCCTCGACGAGCACACATCCCTGGGCGTCGGGCAGCCGCAACTCGATGGGGTCGAGCGGACGCACGGCGGCGAGCACGTCCTCCAGGTGCTCGTCCACCGACCAGACGGTCCTCTCCGCGCTCTGTGGGCTCACGGGGTCTGCATCTCCTCGGTGACGTAGCGGCGGAGCCAGGATCGGAACTCCGGTCCCAGATCCTCACGTTCGCACGCGAGTCTGACAATGGCCCTCAGGTAATCGGCGCGGTCCCCGGTGTCGTACCGACGGCCCTTGAAGACCACCCCGTGGACGGGGCCGCCCGGGCCCTGGTCGACGGCGAGCTTGTGCAGGGCGTCCGTCAGCTGGATCTCGCCGCCGCGGCCGGGGCGGGTCTCGCGCAGTATCCCGAAGACGGCCGGGTCCAGGACGTACCGGCCGATGATCGCGTAGTTGCTGGGGGCGTCCGCCCGGTCGGGCTTCTCCACGAGGTCCGTCACCCGGACCACGTCGGCCTCGTTGGTGGGCTCGACGGCGGCGCAGCCGTAGAGGTGGATCTGCGCGGGGTCGACCTCCATGAGGGCGACGACACTGCCGCCCTCGCGCTCCCGGACCTCGATCATGCGGGAGAGCAGCGCGTCCCGGGGGTCGATGAGGTCGTCGCCGAGGAGCACGGCGAACGGCTGGTCGCCCACGTGCGGGGCGGCGCACAGCACGGCGTGGCCGAGGCCGCGCGGGTCGCCCTGCCGGACGTAGTGCATGGTCGCGAGGTCGTTCGAGGCCCTGACCCGGTCCAGGCGCTCGTCGTCGCCCTTGCGGTACAGCGCCTCCTCCAGCTCGTAGTTCCGGTCGAAGTGGTCCTCCAGGGGACGCTTGTTGCGGCCCGTGACCATCAGCACGTCGTGCAGCCCCGCGCCCACCGCCTCCTCCACCACGTACTGGATGGCGGGCTTGTCGACGACGGGCAGCATCTCCTTGGGAGTGGCCTTCGTGGCAGGCAGGAACCGGGTGCCGAGTCCCGCGGCGGGGATGACAGCCTTGCTGATCCCGGGGTGCGACTGAGTCATGCCGAGCACCATATCCGGTTGGTATGGGAGGAAGATGAGCCTTGGATTACCTTCCTCCTCATATGGGGCTTTACAGGACTTTTGAGAGGTTGGTGGGGCGACGTGGTGGCGGAGGAGCGGGCGACGGCGACCGGTGGCGGGGCGCGGTGGGCCGGGGAACCGGAGGCGGCCGGACCGGGGCCGGCGCCGGACAAGGCGGGGCTGCGGCGGCAACTGCTCGCCGCGCGGACGCTGCTGACGACCGAGGACGTCCGCCGGGCCGCCGCCGAGCTGGCCGACGCCGCGCTGGAGCTGCCCGAGCTGGCGCGGGCCGGGACCGTGGCCGCGTACGTCTCCGTCGGGCGCGAACCCGGCACCCGCGCGCTGCTCGACGCACTGCGCGCGCGGGGGGTGCGGGTGCTGCTGCCCGTACTGATGGCCGACAACGACCTGGACTGGGCCGTGTACGAGGGCCCCGACGGCCTCGTACGGGCCCGCCTGGGGCTGCTGGAGCCCTCGGGGCCCCGCCTCGGCCCGGACGCCGTCGTGGCGGCCGACACGGTGCTGCTCCCCGGCCTCGCCGTGGACGCCCGGGGCATGCGGCTGGGCCGGGGCGGCGGCTCGTACGACCGGGTGCTGGCCCGCCTGGCGGGCGCGGGCGCGGATCCGGCGCTCGTCGTCCTCCTCTACGCGCACGAGGTGGTCGCCCGGGTCCCGGAGGAACCGCACGACCACCCCGTGCACGCGGTGGTGACCCCCGGGGGCGTACGGCGCCTCAGCGGCCCGCCCCGGGGTGCCTGATCACGGCTTGAGGACCAGGTGGTCGGCCTTCCGCGCGTCGACCGCCGCGTCGCTGAACGGCCAGTCGAGGAGCTCGCCCCTCGCCCACAGGTCGGTCTGGTCCGTGTAGTGCGGGTGGTAGGCGTGACCGGAGGCGCCGGTGAGGTTGATCCAGCGGGACTTGTCCCACTCGCCGACGTTCACGACCATCCGCATGGACGGCACCCAGACGACCTCGTAGCCGCCCGCGGCGTTCCAGCCCGTGGCGTTGACGGCCGCCTCGCCGCCCGCGAGGTTCCACGGGCCGCGGTTCAGCATGAACTTCACGACCCCGGGACCGCCGGTGCCGAGCGTCTGGTTGCGCAGGTTCAGCTGGTGCAGCCGGCCCCAGCTCCAGGTGGAGACGTCCTTGCCGAGCTCGGCGGTCAGCTCCCACCGGGCGTCCTTCATGGCACGGGCCAGCAGCTGGTCACGGGTCTGCGTCGCGGCGTCCAGACGGTTGGCCGGGGTGTGCCACCACGGGTTCGCCTCGTCCTTCAGGAGCGGGCGGACCACCTCGTACCAGCGGTCGCCGCCGTCGGGCTGCGCCTGGTCCGCGTCCCGCTGGCCGCACTCGCGCACGAGCCGGTCGCGCTGGTCCTCCGGGACGTTCGGGTCGGCCGGCGCCACGTTGAGGCACTCGCCCTTGACGCGCAGCTCCTTGGGGAGCTTGTCGCCGAAGGCCAGCTTGAGGACGTTGCGCCAGACGGCGTTGAAGTAGGCGGCGGCCGCGGAGTCCGCCTCCTGCGTGTAGTCCCAGCCCTCCAGCAGCTTCTGCGCCTCGCGGACGTACGGGTCCGAGACGTCGATCTTCAGCAGGAGCGGCGTCAGCAGCTTGGCGATCTCGCTGCTGTTGTCCATCTGCATGGTGCGCATGTCGTCGGTCGAGATCTTCCCGCCGTCCTTGGTCTTCGACTCGATGAGGTCGTTGATCCGCTGGCTGCGGGAGCCGTAGCCCCAGTCCTCGGTGAGGCGGTGCGGGTAGTCCCCGGCGTTCACGACGGCCTGGTTCGCGGTGACGATGTAGCCGCGCGCCGGGTCCTGCTCGTACGGCAGCTCGTCGAAGGGGACGAAGTCCTTCTTCCAGTCGTACGCGGCGTCCCAGCCGGGGGCCGGGAGGGTGCCGTCGTGCTTCTCGGAGCGGACGGGGATCCTGCCCGGGGCCTGGTAGCCGATGTGGCCCTCGGCGCCCTTGGCGTCGGCGTAGATCAGGTTCTGGGACGGCACCTCGAAGTCGCGGGCGGCGTCGCGGAACTCCTTGAAGTCGCGGGCGCGGTTCAGCTTGAACACCGCGTCCATCGAGCGACCCGGGTCGAGGGCCGTCCAGCGCAGGGCCACCGCGTAGCCGTCGCCGCGGTCGGGCGCGGAGTTGGTGACGGGGGCCTTCTGACCGACCTTCTCCGCCTCGCCGCTGCGGTCGGAGATGAGGGGGCCGTTGTTGGTGGTGCGCACGGTGATGGTGCGGCTGCTGCCGCCCGCGACCCGGATGACCTCCTCACGGGTCTCGAACGGCACCTCCTTGGTGCCGCGCAGGTACCCGCGGTCGGTGACCTTCTGGAGGTACAGGTCGGTGACGTCGGCGCCGAGGTTGGTGAAGCCCCAGGCGATGTCCTGGTTGTGGCCGATGATCACGCCGGGCATGCCGGCGAAGGTGTAGCCGGCGACGTCGTAGCGGCACTTGTCGGACACGGCGCGGCAGTGCAGGCCCATCTGGTACCAGAGGGACGGCAGCTGCGGGGCCAGGTGCGGGTCGTTCGCGAGGAGCGGCTTGCCGGTGGTCGTGTACTTGCCGGAGACGACCCAGGAGTTCGAGCCGATCCCGTGGCCGTTCGGGCCGAGGAGGGCGGGGACCTCCGCCAGGGCGTCGGAGACGGCCGCGAGCTGGCTCTGGAAGCCGCTCAGCGCGCCCGCCCCGGTGCCCGCGGAGCCGGAGCCGGAGCCCTGGCCGCCCTGGGCGCCGGAGCCGCCCTGGGCGCCGGAGCCGTCGGAGCCGGTGCCGTCGCCGCCGCTCTCGCCCTCGCCGTCACCGGACGCCTTGAAGCCCTCGACGATCGGACGGTGCAGCGCGTACGGGTAGTCCGGGTACAGCTGCTCGATCTGCTGCGGGCTGAGGCGGCTCGTCATCAGCGAGCGGTCGATCTCGTCCTGCATGTTGCCGCGCAGGTCCCAGGCCATGGCCTTGAGCCAGGCGATCGAGTCGACCGGCGTCCACGGCTCGATGGCGTAGTCGTGCGAGAACGCGAGGGCGGAGTACTCGACGGAGACGTCTCCGGGCTCCTTGCCCTTGAGGTAGGCGTTGACGCCCTCCGCGTACGCCTGGAGGTTCTTCTTGGTCTCGGCCGACAGCACCGTGTCGTACTCCTGCTGCGCCACGCGGTGCCAGCCGAGGGTGCGGAGGAAGGCGTCCGAGTCGACCAGGTCCTTGCCGAGCATCTCGGAGAGGCGGCCCGCGGTCATGTGCCGGCGGACGTCCATCTCGTAGAACCGGTCCTGCGCCTGGACGTACCCCTGCGCCCGGAAGAGGTCGGCGTCGGTCGACGCGTAGATCTGCGGGACGCCGTAGCCGTCGCGCTTCACGTCGACCGGCCCGGAGAGCCCGGCGAGCTGCAGTGTGCCGGTGGTCTGCGGGAAGGGCGCGCGTACGGTGCTGACGCCCCAGTAGGCGCCGTAACCGACGCCCGCGACGAGCGCCAGCACCAGGGCGATCACGAGCAGGCGGGCACGCCGCCCCTTCTTCTTGGGGGAAGAGACGGTGGTGTTGGCGGGCATCGCTGTCCTTCGAGGCGCAGGCTTGGTCCTGGAGTGCTGGGAGCAACCATAGGCGCAGCGCTCGGCCGGTCCGGACGCGGTGTCAGTGAGGAGGCCGCCCACGGGTGTCGACGGAGGCGTCAGGGAAACGTTAAAGATTAGGTAAGGTAACGAAGTACTGGCCGTCGTGCACCCGTCGAACAGCCGGACATGCCGGGCATGTCGCCACGGAGTCGACGGTCCGGCGGACCGGGGCGCCGGCAGGGCGGTCCGACCGGCGCGTTCCGGTGGTCACCGGCCCGCGGCACCCGGTGCCGGTATCGGCGGCCGGAACCAGCCCTCGTGGCCGGTTTCCGGTACCCGCCGCGACCCGGCCCCGTGACCGCTGCCGGCACCCCGGCGGACCGGCTCTCCGGTGGACCGGCATCCCGGTGCACGGTTCGCCGGGCGGCACCACGCGCGCGGGGGCGGGTCCCCCGCGGGCCTCGGCGCGACCACGCGCGCGGGGGCGGTGATCCCGCCCGGCGCACGGGGTGCGGGACTCCGGCACCCGGGCCCGACAGCCGTGCCGGGCCGGACAGCCGGGCCCGGCCCGCACACAACTGCATCCGCGCACAACTGAAGACGACCGCGCACGCACACTCTCCGGAAGGTTCGGCCCCTGACTGTCCACCAGCTCAACGAACTCCTGCTCATCGGCTCGCTCGTGCTGCTCGTCGCCGTCGTCGCGGTGCGCGTCTCCTCACGCAGCGGCCTCCCCAGCCTGCTGCTGTACCTCGGCATCGGTGTCGCCATGGGCCAGGACGGCATCGGCAACATCACCTTCGACAACGCCGAGCTCACCCAGGTCATCGGCTACGGCGCGCTCGTCGTGATCCTCGCCGAGGGCGGCCTGGGGACGAAATGGGAGCAGATCAGACCCGCGCTGCCCGCGGCGACCGCGCTGTCGACCGTCGGCGTCGCGGTGAGCGTGGGCATCACGGCCTCCGCCGCGCACTACCTCGTCGGCCTGGACTGGCGGCAGTCGCTGCTCATCGGCGCCGTCGTCTCCTCGACGGACGCCGCGGCCGTCTTCTCGGTCCTGCGCAAGGTCCCCCTGCCGAGCCGGGTGACCGGCACGCTGGAGGCCGAGTCGGGCTTCAACGACGCCCCCGTCGTCATCCTCGTCGTCGCCTTCTCCACGACGGGCCCGGTCGACAGCTGGTACGTCCTCGTCGGGAAGATCGCGCTGGAACTCGCCATAGGCGCGGCGATCGGTCTCGCGGTCGGCCTCCTCGGCGCGTACGGCCTGAAGAGCGTCGCCCTGCCCGCCTCCGGCCTGTACCCGATCGCGGTGATGGCCATCGCCGTCACCGCGTACGCGGCCGGCGCGCTCGCCCACGGCAGCGGCTTCCTCGCCGTCTACCTGGCCTCCGTGGTCCTCGGCAACGCGAAGCTGCCGCACCAGCCGGCCAACCGCGGCTTCGCCGAAGGACTCGGCTGGATCGCCCAGATCGGGATGTTCGTCCTCCTGGGACTGCTGGTGACCCCGCACGAGCTCATCCACGACTTCTGGCCCGCGGTCGCCATCGGACTCGTCCTGACGGCCGTGGCCCGCCCGGTGTCCGTGCTGCTGAGCCTGGTGCCGTTCCGCATCCCCTGGCAGGAGCAGGCTCTGATGTCGTGGGCCGGGCTGCGCGGCGCGGTGCCCATCATCCTGGCGACCATCCCCATGGTGTCGGGGATCGAAGGCAGCCGGAAGGTCTTCAACATCGTCTTCGTGCTGGTCGTCGTCTACACCCTCGTGCAGGGGCCGACGCTGCCCTGGCTGGCCAGGACGCTGCGCCTCGGCGACCAGGACGGGGCCACCGACCTGGGCGTGGAGTCCGCCCCCCTGGAGCGGCTGCGCGGCCACCTGCTGTCGCTGTCCATCCCGGAGCGCTCCCGGATGCACGGCGTGGAGGTCGCGGAGCTGCGGCTGCCACCGGGCGCCGCGGTCACCCTCGTCGTACGGGAGGGGCGCAGCTTCGTCCCGTCCCCGGCGACGGTGCTCCGGCGCGGCGACGACCTGCTGGTCGTGGCGACGGACCAGGTACGGGACGCGACGGAACGGCGGCTGCGGGCCGTCGGCCGCGGCGGCAAGCTCGCGGGCTGGCTCGGCACGGGCGGGACCCCGTAGGGCGGGGCCGCTGCCGCAGGAACGGGACACCGGGAGGGCGGGCGCCGGAAGGCGGGCGCCCGTGGAGGCGGGCCTCTCGGGGCGGGTGCCCGTAAGGGTGGGCGCCCGTCGGGGTGGGCGCCCGTCGGGGTGGGGCGGGGCGTGGGAAGGGCGGCCGGTCCGGTCGGGTGGCGGGCGGCGTCTCGCCGGCGGCCCGCCGCCCGTCCGGCGGCGGGTGCGGTCCGAGCGTCCCGCCGAATCACAGGGGCCGCTCCACCGCGTCGCACATTTCACAGGTGCCGCACCAGCACCGCCCTGTACCATGAAGGCACACTGATCGACCAACTCTGCCTGACGCAGGGCTGGCGCGACCGTATGGCGGCCGGGTCCCCCTCAGCGGGACCCAGGTATCTACCGCGCTTCCGCGCAAGAGGACAGCCCTCGGCGGCTCCCGTCACCCAGGGGAGCGCTACCAGGCGGCAGAAAGGCACGGGCCGTGGCATCCACGGTCACCTCCGACGACGCCGTGAAGCGTCCCGGATACGGGCAGCTCCTGCGCACACCCGGCGCGTGGACGTACCTGCTGCCCGGTTTCGCGGCACGCCAGCCCTTCGCGATGCTCACCATCGGCATCGTCCTGCTGGTCCAGCACACCACCGGCTCGTACGGCACCGCCGGTGCCGTCGCCGCGGTCACCGGCGTGTCCATGGCGCTGTTCGCGCCCCAGAGCGGCAAGCTCGCGGACCGCTTCGGCCAGCGCGCCGTCCTCCTCCCCGGTGTCCTGGCGCACGCCGCGTCGGTCTCCCTCCTGACGGCCCTCGCGCTGGCGGACGCGCCCCTGTGGGCCCTGTTCGCGGCGGCCGTGCCCAGCGGCGCGTCCGTCCCGCAGATCGGCCCCATGGTGCGGGCCCGCTGGGCCGCCCGGCTCGAGGGTTCGCCGCTGATGTCGACGGCGGCGGCGTTCGAGTCCGTCACCGACGAGTTCACCTTCGTCGTCGGCCCGGTCCTGGCGACGGCGCTGTGCACCGGCGTGCACCCGGCGGCCGGCCTGGTCGCCGAGGCCGGCCTCACCCTGGTCGGCGGTCTGCTCTTCGCCGCGCAGAAGCGCACCCAGCCCGCGCACGGGACGCACTCCTCGCAGGCCGGCTCCCCGGCGCGCGTGTCGGCGCTGTCCGTGCCCGGCGTACGGGTGCTCGCCGTGGCGTTCCTCGGCATCGGCTCCGTCTTCGGCGGCATGCAGGTCTCCCTGACCGCCTTCTCCGAGGAGATCGGCAACCCGGGCGCCAACGGCCTGCTGTACGGGCTCTTCGCCGCCGGCAACATGCTGGCCGGCGTGGCCGTCGGCGCCATCGCCTGGAAGGCCGGCCCGCGCCGCCGCCTCATCGTCGGCTACACCGCCCTGACCCTGACCGCCGCCCTGCTGTGGACCGCCCACTCCGTGGTGCTGCTGGGTCTGCTGGGCCTCGTCGTGGGCCTGTGCATCGCGCCCGCCCTGATCACCGGCTACACGCTCGTCGAGTCGCTGGTGCCCGCCACCGCCCGTACGGAGGCGTTCACCTGGCTGACCGGCGCCGTGGCGCTGGGCCAGGCCGCCGCCGTGACGGTCGCGGGACAGCTCGCCGACGCGTACGGCTCGACCGCCGGCTTCCTGGTGCCGCTGGGCGGTACGGCCCTGGCCCTCGTCACCCTGGTGGCGCTGCGCTCGCGGCTCGTCGCCCGGCCCGCCGGCCGGACCGTCGCGCGTGGTATGGGTCACCGCGTGCCCGTGGCGGTGGACTGACGCGACGGAATGCGTCACTATTGTTCGTCGTTAGCACTCATCGAGTGAGAGTGCCAGGAGGAAGACAAGTGCCGACCTACCAGTACCAGTGCACCGAGTGCGGCGAGGGCCTCGAGGCGGTGCAGAAGTTCACCGATGACGCCCTGACCGAGTGCCCGAGCTGCCAGGGACGCCTGAAGAAGGTGTTCTCGGCCGTCGGCATCGTCTTCAAGGGCTCCGGGTTCTACCGCAACGACAGCCGTGGCGCGTCGTCGAGCAGCTCGCCCGCGTCCTCTTCCTCGTCGTCCTCCGCGGCGTCGACCTCGTCGTCCGATTCGTCGTCGTCCTCGTCCTCGTCGTCCTCGTCCTCGTCGTCCTCGGGCGCCAAGCCGGCGGCGTCGAGCACGGGCGGCGGCAGCAGCACCTCCGCGGCCTGACCACGTCCCGAGGCCCCGCCGTCCCGTACGGCGGGGCCTTCGGCGTACCCGGGGCGGGCGACCGGAACGGGGCCCGGCCGCCGGGCTCGCCCCGAGGTGCTTCCGAGCCGTCCGCAGGGCGTGCGTCGTGGGGGTCCCGCTTCGGGGTGGGCCGGGGCGCCTTGGAGGGCTTCGGGGGGCGGGCAGGGGTGTCCTGCAGCGTGCCGGGGGTGGCTCCGGGGCGCTCGGGGGCCGCGTCTAGGGTGAGCCGCATGGCGACGAACGCAGAGATCGGCGTGATCGGCGGGTCCGGCTTCTACTCCTTCCTGGAGGACGTGACGGAGGTCGAGCTCAGCACCCCGTACGGCAGCCCCAGCGACTCCCTGTTCCTCGGCGAGGTGGCCGGCCGCCGGGTCGCGTTCCTGCCCCGGCACGGCCGCGACCACCGGCTGCCGCCGCACCGCATCAACTACCGGGCCAACCTGTGGGCGCTCCGCTCCGTCGGCGTGCGCCAGGTCCTGGGGCCGTGCGCGGTCGGCGGACTGCGCGCCGAGTACGGGCCCGGCACCCTGCTTGTCCCCGACCAGCTGGTCGACCGCACGAAGGCACGCGTCCAGACGTACTTCGACGGCGAGCCGCTGCCGGACGGCACCGTGCCGAACGTCGTCCACATGACCTTCGCCGACCCCTACTGCCCCGACGGGCGCGAGGCCGCGCTGACGGCCGCGCGGGGCCGGGAGTGGGCGGCGGTGGACGGCGGCACGATGGTCGTCGTGGAGGGCCCGCGCTTCTCGACCCGCGCCGAGTCGCGGTGGCACGCAGCCATGGGCTGGTCCGTCGTCGGCATGACCGGCCACCCGGAGGCGGTGCTCGCCCGCGAGCTGGGCCTCTGCTACACGTCGATGGCCCTGGTGACGGACCTCGACGCGGGCGCCGAGACGGGGGACGGCGTGTCGCACACGGACGTCCTGCGGGTGTTCGGGGAGAACGTCGAGCGTCTGCGGGCCGTCCTGTTCGACGCGGTCGGGGCGTTGCCGGCGACCGAGGACCGCAGGTGCCTGTGCACGCACGCCCACGACGGCTGGAACCTGGGCATCACCCTGCCGTGACGGCTCGGGGGGACCGGGAGGTGCCCGGAGCCCCGGGCGGCGCCCGGGCGTGCGGGTGACGTCCGAACGGGGCAGGTGATGCCCCGGGTGAGGCTGGTGGTGCCGGGCTGGGCGGGTGATGCGCCGGGCATCACGGTTGTTGCCCGGGCCGGGCCGGGCGCGCCGACGAGCGCGTGCGGGCGTGCGGGCGGTGGGCGGTGGGCGGTGGGTAACGCGGTTCCACCCGTGGAGTGAGCGAGTTTTCCCCAGGTAGGGCGCCTGTCCACAGGCCCGAGCGGGGCAGACGGAAACGCGGCAGGGTGAGGGCGTCGGTGATCCGCCGACAGTCCCCCGCACGACAGGTGGTGTCCGCCATGACGTCCTCCCGTCCCCGCTCGCATCCGCCCACGCCGCCCCGGCCGCAGGAGCAGCCCCCGGCCGAACGTCAGGCCCAGCCGCCGGCACACCGTCCCGGGATGTCCTGCGCCCCAGGGGGGACGCCGCCGGCCCGCGGGCCTTCCGACCGTGCCCCAGCCACTCCTCCCCCGCGCCTCCCCGGCCTTCCTCCCCCGCTGCCCCCGCTCCCCCCTGCTCCTCCCGCGTCTCCTCCCGTCTCTCCGCCGCCTCCGACGGTCGCGTCGGTGCCGGAGACGTCCGCGGTGCCGCCCTTCGCCCCGGTGCGGGTGCGCGGCGGGCGGTACGGGGTGCGGCGCAGACGGCGGGCACTGGCCGCCGGGCTCGCCATGACGGCCGCCGCGCTGGCCGCCTCGGGGCTCCGGGAGCCGGCTGCGGCGGGACGGCCGACGCCGGAGAGCACCCACACGGTCGCGGTCACGGCTCCGCCCCCCGACCGGCCGCCACTCGCGGCGGACCGCCGGCGGGCCGGCTCCGTCCGCGTCGCGGCACGACCCGGCCCGCGCGGGCGCGCACCGGGCAGGGCGGCGCTGGTGTCCGCGCCGGTACGGATCGCGGACGCGGAGACGGTGCGGCTGCTGCGCCCGGGCGACCGGGTGGACGTGATCGCCGCGCCCGTCACCGCCGCGGGCACGGCGGCGGAGGACGGCGGCCCCCCGGCCCGGGTGGTGGCGTCGGGCGTCCGCGTGACGGAGGTACCGCGCCCGGAGGGCGCGCCGGCGCACGGGGCGGGGGCGGCAGGCGAGTGGGCCGACGGCGGGACGGCCGGCGGCGCGCTGGTCGTCGTGGCCGTGCCGCGCCCGACCGCGACCGCGCTGGCGGCCGCGGCCGCCACGTCCCGGCTGACGGTGACCCTGTGCTGACCGCTCCGCCGCCCCGAGGTCCCTCCCGTACGGTCGGCCCGCCGTGTCACCGGTCCGTGTGTACGGATTGGACGGGCACGCTCCGGTCGCGGCGTAATGGCTCCGCCACACGACACGCGACGAAAGGCACCGGAGTGAGCCAGGAGAACAGGACCAGCCTGCTGGAGGGGTTCAAGGCGTTCCTGATGAGGGGGAACGTCGTCGATCTCGCGGTGGCCGTCGTCATCGGTGCCGCGTTCACCAACATCGTGAACACCATCGTGAAGGGGGTCATCAGCCCCATCGTCGGCGCCTTCGGCACCCAGAACCTGGAGAGCTACCAGTTCTGTCTGAAGGGTCCCTGCTCCGTGCGGGGCGGCGAGGTCACCGACGGTGTCGCCATCCTGTGGGGCTCGGTGCTCAGCGCGACGCTCAGCTTCCTGATCACGGCCGCGGTGGTCTACTTCCTGATGGTGCTGCCCATGGCCAAGTACCTGGCGCGCAAGGCCGCGCGGGAGAAGGAGCTGCACGGCGCGCAGGACGCCGTGGACGTGACGGAGCTGGACGTCCTCAAGGACATCCGCGAGCTGCTCGTCGCCCAGCGCGGCGGCGAGACGGCCGGCCGGTCGGGGGTCCACGCCCCGTAACGGCGGTCGGCGCGGTGGCTCAGAGGTGGTGCGGCGGCTTCTCGTCGAGGAAGCGCGCCAGGTCGGCGGCCCCGCCGTCACCACCCGGAGCCCGCTCGCCCCACCCACGGTCCGTATCGTCCGCGGACTGCTGGTCCAACGGATCGTCGAAGATCAGGGCCGGCGTCTTCCTCGGCGCGGGCTGGTTCTCCGCATCACGCGGTCCGGGGGCGGGGGCGGTACTCATACGTTCAGCCTACGCCCGGCGCCACCGGCCGCGTCGCCCACCGAGCAGCGCGTCACAGCCGTCGTGGGCGTCCACCCTCTGCTGTGCTGTCCCCCATGACGCACGAGCCCGCCCCCGCCACCCGCCCCTCGCGACCCCTGCGGCCACTGGTCGCACGCGACCGCGACCAGGAACACCGCGCCGCCACCCCCTTGGAACTCTTCTTCGACCTGTGCTTCGTCGTCGCGGTGGCGCAGGCCGGCATGCAACTGGTGCACGCGGTCGCCGAGGGACACGCGGGCGCGGGACTCCGGGACTACGCCATGGTGTTCTTCGCCATCTGGTGGGCGTGGATGAACTTCACCTGGTTCGCCTCGGCCTACGACAACGACGACGCCCTCTACCGGATCATGACGCTCCTGCAGATCGCGGGCGTCCTGATCCTCGCGGCCGGGATCTCCGACGCGTTCGCCGACCACGACTTCTTCCTGGTGTGGCTGGGGTACGCGGTGATGCGCGTCGCGCTCGCCTCACAGTGGCTGCGCGCCGCCCGGCACGCGTCCGGCCCCGAGCGGACCACCGCCCTGCGGTACGCCGGCGGGGTGCTGGTCTGCCAGGCCGGGTGGAGTGCGCTGCTCTTCGCACCGGGCGCGGCCAAGCCCTGGGTGTTCCTGGTGATGGCGTGCGCCGAGATGGCGGTGCCGCTGCTCGCCGAGCGCGGACGCGGACGGAGCACCGCCTGGCACGCCCACCACATCGCGGAGCGGTACGGACTGTTCACGATCATCGTGCTCGGCGAGAGCATCGCGGCGGCGACCGTCGCCGTGAAGGAGGGCGCGGCGGAGAACGACGCGCTGGACGATCTGCTGCCGATCGCGGTGGGCGGGCTGCTGCTGGTCTTCGCCGCCTGGTGGGTCTACTTCGTCGTCCCCGCGCACGCACGGCTGCGGACCACCGGGCGGGGCTTCCTGTGGGGGTACGGGCACTACCTGATCTTCGCTACGGCGGCTGCTGTCGGCGCCGGCATCGAGGTGGCGGTGGAGCAGGCCGTCGGCGAGGCCCACATCTCGGTCACCGCGGCGGCCGCGGCGGTGACCATCCCGGCGGCCCTGTACCTGCTGCTGGTGTGGGTGCTGCACGCCCGGTACTTCAAGTTCGGCATCGCGCAGCAGCTGGTCCTGCCGACCGCGGCACTGGGAGTGCTGCTCTGCACGTTCGCCGGTGACTGGGCGGTACTCGCCGCGGGCCTCGTGGCGACCGCCGCGGTCGCCACCGGCGTGGCCCTGACGGCCCGCACGGCCACACACCGGACGGGCGTGGTCTGACGGCCGGCGGCGGCACGCGCGGGAAAGGAGGGACGTGGGCGGACGGGGGAAGGGGCGGGGCGGGAGGGGGCAGGGGGGCCGGGGGGGGAGGCCCCCTCCCGGGTGTGCTTCGACGTGATCCGTGCAGGCGTGGTGCCGCTCATGGATCCGCGCGTGCTAGGCAGAGGGCATGGACGACGCGAGGGTGACGGGGCACGGGGCGGACGGCGCGGACGGGCCTGGGGGAGAGTTGGCGGACGGGCCCGCGGGAGGGTCTCCGGACGGGCCTGAGGGAGGGTCCGTGGACCGGGGTGCGGGGAGGGCGGACGGGCCCGCGGCGAGGCCCGTGGGGCCGGTGGGCGGGCCCGCCGAGGAGGCCGCGGATCCGGTGGCCGGGTCCGCGGGGACGGCTGCGGGCCGGACGGACGGGCTGACCGACGTGGCCGGGCTGCGGGTCGGGCACGCACGGGTGCCGGGTGACGGGGCGCTGAGCGGGACGACGGTCGTGCTGGCGCCGGAGGGCGGCGCCGTCGCCGCCGTCGACGTGCGCGGCGGCGGGCCGGGGACGCGGGAGACGGACGCGTTGGACCCGCGCAACCTGGTGCAGCGGGTCGAGGCCGTGGTCCTCACCGGCGGCAGCGCCTTCGGGCTGGAGGCGGCCTCGGGGGTGATGGCGTGGCTGGAGGAGCGGGGGCGGGGCGTGCGGGTGGGGCTCGGGCCCACGCACGTGGTGCCGGTGGTGCCGGCGGCGTGTCTGTTCGACCTGGGGCGGGGTGGCGACTGGGGGGCGCGGCCGGATGCGACGACCGGTCGGGCGGCGGTGGAGGCGGCCGCGGCGACCGAGCCGGGGGCGCCGGTGGTGTGCGGGTGTGTGGGGGCCGGTACGGGTGCGGTGGTCGGTGGGTTCCGGGGTGGGGTGGGCTCGGCGAGCGTGGTGCTGGAGGGGTCCGGGGTGACGGTGGGGGCGCTGGTGGTGGCGAACGGTGTGGGGTCGCCGGTTGATCCGGGGACCGGGGTGTTGTACGGGGCGTACGGTGATCCGTCCTTCGCGGCGGGGGGCGCACATGGTGGCGCGCCCGCGTACCCTTCGCCCGAGGTGTGCGCGGCGGCGGCGCTGCGGCTCGCGGAGGCGCGTGAGCGCAGTGGCATGCCGCCGATGAACACGACGCTGGTCGTGGTGGGTACGGACGCGGAGCTGACCCGGGCTCAGGCGCAGAAGGTCGCGGGCACGGCGCACGACGGCATCGCGCGCGCCGTGCGGCCGGTGCACCTGCTGAACGACGGGGACACGGTGTTCGCCCTGGCGACCGGCGTGCGCCCGCTCACCGAGGGGCGCGATCCGCTGGCGTTGAACGGGGTGCTGGCGGCGGCCGCGGACGTGGTGGCCCGGGCGATCGTCCGGGCGGTGCTGGCGGCACGGGGTACGGCGGGCCCGGGCGGGGAATTCCCCTCGTACGGGGAGCTGTACGGCGCTCTGCCGGGACTGGTCCGGGCGGATGGCCGCGGCGGGTCGAACGGGCCCGTGGGACCGGGTCGTTGATGTGTGCGGCGGGGGGCGCGCGGGAACTCGCTTCGTGCGCCCTTCGTTTTGTGGAAGCCGGACGCGTTGTCGTACCGAGGCACTACCTTGAGCAAGCATCGAGTAACACGCGGCGACGGCCTGGAGACCCATCTTGAACGATCCGATCGAGCGGAACGATCCGTACGAGACCACGGAGACGCACGTCGAGCGACTCCTGGGGCGGGCGCTCAACTCCTTCGACCTGCCCGATGCCCTGGTCGAGCGGCTGCAGTCGGCGCTGGCCCACGCGAGCGCGCTGCACGCCTCGCACCACAGCGCGGCACTGCACCGTGTGACGTACCGGCACACGTACCTGCTGGCCGACGGTTCGTCGCTGACGCTGTGGGAGCTGGTCCACCACGTCGGCGCGGACGGTGAGGACCACCACGAGCTGTACGTGGACGAGGCGGAGGTGCGGGTGGCCGCGGCGCACCTGTCGGAGGCGCTTGGTTTCCCCGAGGTGGCGGCCGTCGCCGATCCGCTGGACGACGACCTCGACGCGGACCTGGAACTGCTGAGCGCGCTTCTGGTCCGCCCGCCGGCGCCCGCGCCGCGCACGTACGTGCCGGACGAGTCGGCGGACCACGCGCGCCGGGTGCTGCGCCGCGCGGAGAACGCCGACCGGCCGGGTGAGGCGGTCGCGGCGCGGCTGCGCGGGGCGTTCGCCCACCACATCCAGCAGGTGTTCGGCCGGCAGTGCGGTGTGGCGGGTGGCAGGGACGCGGGGTTCTCGCTGTACGAGCACGCGTTCCTGCTGCTGGACGGGAGCGAGATGAGCGTGTGGGAGGTCGAGCACACGGCGACGCCGGACGGCCGTCACATGTGCGAGGTGTACGAGGACGAGCGGACGGCGCGCACGGCGATGGAGTCACGCGCCCGGGTGCGCTGAGGGTCGGGGGCGGCCCCGGCGCGCTGGGGCTCCGCGGCGTGGCCGGACCGCGGGTTCGGCCGGGGCTCGGGGGCCGGAGCGCGGGGCTTGGCCGGGGCCCGCGGTGGGTGCGGGTCCCGGCTCGCGCGAGGGCGGTCAGCTCGCCGCCGCCTCCTGCCCCGCCCCGGCCGTCCCGCCCGTCGGCTCGGCGGACGTACCGGTCGCCGGGGTCCTGCGGGCGCTCTTGAGGAGGATGACCAGAGCCGCGCCGACGGCCGTGCCCGCGACGATCGCCAGGAGGTACGGGAAGGCGTTGCCGATCAGCGGGACGACGAAGACGCCGCCGTGCGGGGCGCGCAGGGTGGCGCCGAAGGCCATGGACAGGGCGCCCGTGACGGCGCCGCCCGCCATCACCGACGGGATGACCCGCAGCGGGTCGGCCGCCGCGAACGGGATCGCGCCCTCGGAGACGAACGACGCGCCCAGCACCCACGCGGCCTTGCCGTTCTCGCGCTCCGTCTTCGTGAAGAGCCGTCCGCGCACGGTGGTGGACAGCGCCAGCGCGAGCGGCGGCACCATGCCGGCGGCCATCACCGCGGCCATGACCTTCAGGGAGCCGTCGTTCGGGGTGGCGAGGCCGCCCACGGCGAAGGCGTACGCGACCTTGTTGACCGGGCCGCCCAGGTCGAAGCACATCATCAGGCCGAGCAGCGCGCCGAGGAGGACGGCGTTCGCGCCGGACAGGCCGGACAGCCACTCCGTGAGGGCCTTCTGGAGCGTGGCGATCGGCTTGCCCACCACCAGGAACATCAGGAAGCCGACCACCGCCGACCCCAGCAGCGGGATGATCACCACGGGCATGACGCCCCGCAGCGCGGGCGGGACGCGCAGCCGTTGGACGGCCAGGACGACGGCGCCCGCGAGGAGGCCGGCCGCCAGGCCGCCGAGGAACCCCGCCTCGACGGTGAGGGCGACGGCCCCGCCGACGAAGCCCGGCACCAGTCCGGGGCGGTCCGCCATGCCGTACGCGATGTACCCGGCCAGGACCGGGACGAGGAAGCCGAACGCCAGGCCGCCCGTCTGGAACATGAGGGCCGCCCAGCTGTCCGTCTGCCCCCAGGCGAAGTGTTCGGCGACGGACGGCGCCTTGTCGATGTCCCAGCCGCCGAGGGCGAAGCCCAGGGCGATGAGCAGGCCGCCCGCGGCGACGAAGGGGACCATGTAGCTGACCCCGGACATGAGCCACGTGCGGAGCTTGGTGCCGTAGCCGTCGCCGGGCTCGCCGGCCCGGCCGACCGGCGTACCGGCCGAGGCGGCGCGCGGGGTGCCGTGGGGGGTGGGCGTTCCGCCGTGTTCCGCCAGGGCGCGGAGCTCCGCGACCAGTTCGGCGGCGCGGTTGACGCCGGCCTTCACGCCGACGTCGACGGTCGGCTTGCCGGCGAAGCGTTCCCGGTCGCGTACCGGCACGTCGTGGGCGAGGATCACGCCGTCGGCCGCGGCGATGACGGCCGGGTCGATGCGGGTGAAGCCGGCCGAGCCCTGCGTCTCGACGGTCACCTCCACCCCGGCGTCCCGTCCGGCCCGTTCCAGGGCCTCCGCCGCCATGTAGGTGTGCGCGATGCCGGTGGGGCAGGAGGTGACGGCGACGATACGGAAGGGGGCACCGGCCCCGCCGGGGGCTCCGGCGACGGAGCCGGGGGCTGCCGCGCCACCCGGGACGTGTGGGTCACCTGGGCCTTCCACGCCACCCGATCCGTCCACGGGGGTGGAGGCGTCCACCGGGGTGGTGCCGTCCACGGGGGCGTTGCCGTCCACCGCAGCGGTGCCGTCCGCCGCGCCCGTACGGTCGCCCGCATCCGTGCGGTCGGACCCGTCCGTACGGCCGCCCGCATCCGTGCGGTCGGACCCGTCCGTACGGTCGCCCTCGTCGGACCCGTCCGTGCGGTCGGACCCGTTCGTAGCGTCGCCCTCGTCGTGCCCGACCGTGCCGGCGGACCCGTCGGTGCCGCCCGTGCCCGGGGCGTCCGCGCCTTCCCGGTGGTCGGTCGCCGCGGTGGCGCCCGCCGGGGGCGGTTCCTCGCCGCGTATGCGTGCCGCCGCCCGCTCCGGGTCCGTCTCCGCGCGCAGCGCCGTCGTGAACCGCTCGTCCATCAGACGGCGGGCCAGGGACGACAGGATCGTCAGGTGGGCGTCGTCGGCGCCGGCGGGTGCCGCGATCAGGAAGATCAGGTCCGCGGGCCCGTCGGGGGCGCCGAAGTCGATGCCGTGGGGGGCGCGGCCGAACGCGAGGGTCGGCTCGGTCACGTGGGTGCTGCGGCAGTGCGGGATGCCGATGCCGCCGTCGAGGCCGGTCGGCATCTGGGCCTCGCGGGCCGCCACGTCGGCGAGGAAGCCGTCCACGTCGGTGACGCGCCCCAGGGCCGCCATGCGCGCGGCCAGCGAACGGGCCGCTTCCTCCTTGGTGTGCGCGGCCAGGTCGAGGTCGACCAGGCTGCCGGTGATCATGTCGCTCATCGCGGGCTCCTCTCGCTCAGCTCGTCACGCGGAGAGCGCGCGGTCGAGGGGGACGTCGGTGGTCACGGTGACGGCCGACGGGTCCAGGTCGGCGGGGGTGGGCATCTGGCTGCCGGGGAGGCGCACGGCGGCGGCGCCGTGGGCGACGGCGGCCGCGAGGGCCTCCGGCCCCCGGCCGCCCGCCGCGAGGAAGCCGGCCAGGGAGGCGTCCCCGGCGCCGACGTCGCTGCGGACGACGCTGACCGGGGCGTGCCCGTACCAGGTACCGGTGTCGCAGACGAGGAGCTGGCCGTCGGCGCCGAGGCTGGCCAGGACGGCGCCCGCGCCGGCCGCGCGCAGTTCGTCGGCGGCCTTCAGCGCGTCGCCGACGGTGGCGAGGGGGCGGCCGACGGCCTCGGCGAGCTCCTGGGCGTTGGGCTTGACGACGTCGGGGCGGCCGCGCAGGGCCGCCGGCAGCGAGGGGCCGGACGTGTCGAGGGCGGTGCGGGAGCCGTGTCCGTGGACGCGGGTGACCAGGTCGGCGTACCAGGCGGGGGCGAGGCCCTGGGGGAGGCTGCCGCAGCAGGCGACCCAGTCGGCGTCGGGGGCGTGGGTGCCGACGGCGGCGAGGAGCGCCTCGGACTCGCCGGGGGTGAGGCGCGGCCCCGGTGCGTTGATCTTGGTGAGCGTGCCGTCGGGTTCGGCGACGGCGATGTTGGAGCGGGTGTGGCCGCCGAGGCGCACGGGGGCGACGGGGATCTCCTGCCGGGCGAGGAGTTCCGCGACGAGGGCGCCGGGGGCGCCGCCGAGGGGGACGATCGCGAGGGTGCGGTGTCCGGCGGCGGCGACGGCGCGGGAGACGTTGACGCCCTTGCCGCCGGGGTCGACGCGTTCCCCGGTGGCGCGCAGCACCTCGCCGCGCTCCAGGGCCGGGACCTCGTAGGTCCGGTCGAGGGAGGGGTTGGGGGTGACGGTGAGGATCATGCGCGGACGACTTCCGTTCCCGCGGCCTCGATGGCGGCCGCGTCCTGGGGGGCGAGCCCCTCGTCGGTGATGAGCAGGTCGACGTCGGTCAGGTCGCCGAAGCGGGCGAAGTGGTCCTGGCCGTGCTTGGCGGAGTCGGCGAGGAGGACGACGCGGCGGGCGGCGCCGGTGGCGGCGCGCTTCACGGCGGCCTCGGCGAGGTCGGGGGTGGTGAGGCCGTGGGCGAGGGAGAAGCCGTTGGTGCCGAGGAAGACGACGTCGGCGCGGATCTCCTCGTACGCGCGCAGGGCCCAGGCGTCGACGGCGGCGCGGGTGCGGTGCCGGACGCGGCCGCCGACGAGGTGGAGGGCGATGCCCGGGTGGTCGGCGAGGCGGGCGGCGGTCGTCAGCGCGTGGGTGACGACGGTGAGGGGCCGGTCCAGGGGCAGGGCGGCCGCGATCCGCCCGACGGTGGACCCGGCGTCGAGGATGACGCTGCCCTCCTCGGGGAGTGCGGCGAGGGCCGCGCGGGCGATGCGGTCCTTCTGGTCGGCGGCGGTCGACTCGCGTTCGGCGAGGTCGGGTTCGAAGTCGAGACGGCCCGCCGGGATGGCGCCGCCGTGCACGCGGCGTACGAGGCCGGCCCGGTCGAGGGCCTTGAGGTCGCGCCGGATGGTCTCGGCGGTGACCTGGAACTCCTCGGCCAGGGAGGGCACGTCGACGCGGCCGCCCTCGCGGGCGAGGCGGAGGATCTCCTGTTGGCGCTCGGGTGCGTACATGTCCGTTGACTTCCGTTCTTGACCGAACCTGTGGTTCTGCAGGCAGGCTACGTGCCGACGCCGGGGAAGTAAACAGATTCGGGCACCACTCGGGCAGACTCGGACATCCGCGGAGTGGCGGCCTCCGCTACGCGCCGCCCGACACCGGCGGGTAGGAGCGGGGGCCGGTACGCGGTGTGCGGGCCGGTACACGGTGCGCCGGGACGGGGCCGGGTGCGTACGCGGCTCGTGCGGCGGGGCGGCCGAGCCGGGGTGTGGGCGGGGCGGCCGGGGGTGCGGGGCGCGCGGAGGCCCCGCCGGGTGTCGCCCGGCGGGGCCTCGACAGGTGGTGCGTACCGTAACGGTCGCGGGGTCAGCGGGCGGCGAGCGCCGGCTCCGCGCCGGCGCCGGCGTCCGCGTGGGCTGCTCCGGCGGGGGCCGGTACGGTCGCGCCCGGCTCGTCGGCGTCCCCGCCCTCCGTGTGCTGCCGCGGTCGGGCCGGCAGCGCGAACATCACCAGGAACACCACGGCCAGTACCGCCGCGACCCAGCCCAAGGCGCCGGTGAAGGCGTCCGCCACCGCCCGTCCGAACCCGTCGGGGACGAAGACGACCGAGACGAGGCCGAGGCCGAGGGCGTTGCCGAGCTGCATCACCGAGTTGACGATCCCGGACGCCGATCCGGCGTGCTCCCGCGGCACGTCCGACAGGACCGCGTCCGTCAGCGGCGCGACCACGAGGCCCATGCCGAGGCCCATCACGACCAGCGGCAGCGCCATCTGCCAGGACGTTATGCCCATGCCGTACCGCTCGGCCTCCCATACGTACAGACCGATACCGGCCACCATCGTCAGGGCGCCCGCCTGGAGCACCCGGCGGCCGAAGCGGGGGACGAGCTTCTGCACGGACAGCCCGGCCGCGACCGACACGGCGATCGAGAACGGCACGCCCGTCAGTCCGGCGCGCAGCGCGCTCCAGCCGAGGCCGAGCTGCATGTACAGCGTCCAGACCAGGAAGAAGATGCCGAGCGCGATACCGAAGGTCAGCTGCACGGCGACGCCCGCCGCGAAGCTCTTGACCCGGAAGAGGGAGAGCTCGACGAGCGGCGAGCCGTCCCGCCGCGCCTTGTGCCGCTCGTAGGCCACGAAGGCGGCGAAGACGGGGACGGCGGCGGCCATCATGACGAAGCACCAGGCCGGCCAGTCCAGCTCGGCGCCCCGCGTCAGCGGGTACATGACCAGCAGCATCGCGGCGATGGCGACGACGACACCCGGCAGGTCCAGGCGCAGGGCGCGCGGCGCCCGCGACTCGGTGATGTAGGCGCGGCCCAGGAGCAGCGCGGCCAGGCCGACGGGGAGGTTGATCAGGAAGATCGGCCGCCAGCCGAGGCCGAACAGGTCCCACTGGGTGAGCAGCGCGCCCAGCAGCGGACCGGACACGGCGCCGAGGCCGACGATCGCGCCGAACAGGCCGAAGACCTTGCCGCGCTCGTGCGCGGGGAAGGTGGCGTGCACGATCGACAGGACCTGCGGGACCATCAGCGCCGCCGTGCCGCCCTGCAGGATGCGCGAGGCGACCAGCATGTCCGGGCCGGTGGCGAACCCACAGAGCGCGGAGGCGAGGGTGAAGCCGCCGACGCCGATCAGGAACAGGCGCTTGCGTCCGTGGATGTCGCCGAGCCGGCCGCCCGTGATGAGGCCCGCCGCGAAGGCGAGCGCGTACCCGGCGGTGATCCACTGGATCGCGCCGAAGGTCGCGCCGAGGTCCCGTTGGATCGCCGGGATGGCGATGTTGACGATCGTCACGTCCACGAGGTCCATGAAGGCCGCGGTCATGACGATGGCCAGGGCGAACCAGCGGCGGCGGTCCGCACCGGGGGCCGCCGGCGCGGTACTGGGAGTGGGGGTCGGCTTCTGCGAGGTCATGGCGGGAAACCTACGGGGCCTCTAGGACAGAACACGTCCTAGATGACGGGGATGCTGGACGGCATGACGGACACACCGGCACGTCTCCTGAAACTGCTGTCCCTCCTGCAGACCCCGCGCGAGTGGCCGGGCAGCGAGCTCGCCGCCCGCCTCGACGTCAGCGCCCGCACCATCCGGCGGGACGTCGACCGGCTGCGGGAGCTCGGCTACCCCGTCGAGGCGTCGAAGGGCGCCGTCGGCGGCTACCGGCTGGTCGCGGGGGCCGCGATGCCCCCGCTGCTCCTGGACGACGAGGAGGCCGTCGCCATCGCGGTGGGCCTGCGCGCCGGGGCGGGCCACGCCATCGAGGGCGTGGAGGAGGCGTCCGTGCGGGCGCTGGCCAAACTGGAGCAGGTCCTCCCGTCGCGGCTGCGGCACCGGGTCTCCACCCTGCAGAGCGCGACGATCCCGCTGACACGGGGGGACGGGGCGACGGTCGCCCCGCGCACCCTCACCGCGCTCGCGGCGGCGGTCACCGGGCGGGAGCGGCTGCGGTTCGGGTACCGGGCGGGGGACGGCACGCGGACGCGGCGGCAGGTGGAGCCGTACCGGCTCGTGTCCACCGGGTACCGCTGGTACCTGGTCGCCTACGACCTGACGCGGGAGGACTGGCGGACGTTCCGGGTGGACCGGGTCGACGAGCCGTTCCCCACGGGGGCGCGGTTCACGCCGCGCGAGCTGCCCGGCGGGGACGCGGCGGAGCTGCTGGGGCGTTCGCTGCGCGGGCGGCAGGAGGGGCTGGAGCTGGACGTGTCGTTCGACGCGCCCGCCGCCTTCGTGGCGGCACGCCTGCCGGGGTACCTGGCGCCGGAGCCGACGGGCGGGACGACGTGCCGGCTCCGGGCGCGGGCGGTCGACTCGGTGGAGTGGCTCGCCGTGCGGCTGGCGACGGTGGACTGCGAGTTCCGGGTGCACGGCCCGCGCGAGCTGGCGTCGTACGTCGCCGAACTGGGCGCCCGCCTGGGCCGCGCCGGCGGCGGGGACGACGGGCCGGGCGGCCCGGGTGTACCCGGCGGTCCGGGCGGTCCGGGGGACGTGAGCGGCGGGGACGGCCCGGGCACCGCGCGCTGACCCGGGCGGCGTGCGCGGTGGGGCGGGCGTCACGGTGCGCATGGGTCCCGGGGCGCGTCACTCGGCAGTGCGCCCCACCGCGGGCGTGCCATGCCCCAGGCGTGTCACCGGGCAGTGCGCCCCGCCGCAGGCGTGCCGCTCGGCTGGTACGCCACACCGCAGGCGCGCCCGTCCTGGCCGCACCACGCCGCAGGCCCCGCCGGCCCGGTGGGAGCCGACGCGCCCCGACGGACGGGCCGCAGCCCCCCGCCGGGGGGAGGCGGAGGGCTGCGGGTCGGCCACCGCCCCGCCCCTTGGGGGGATCCGGGCGGGACGGTGGGTTCGTGGGGGGGCTCGACCGACGCCGTCAGGCGGCGGCGTCGAAGCCGGTGTCCCTGGCCATGCGCTTCAGCTCCAGCAGGGCGTGCTTCTCTATCTGGCGGATCCGCTCGCGGGTCAGGCCGTGCTGCTTGCCGACCTCGGTGAGCGTCCGCTCGCGGCCGTCCTCGATGCCGTACCGCATGCGGATGATGGAGGCGGTGCGGTTGTCGAGCCGGCCGATCAGGTCCTCCAGCTCCTCGCTGCGCAGCAGCGTGAGCACGGACTGCTCCGGCGAGACCGCGGAGGTGTCCTCCAGCAGGTCGCCGAACTGCGTCTCACCCGCGTCGTCCACGGACATGTTCAGCGACACCGGGTCGCGGGCCCAGTCCAGGACGTCGGAGACGCGCTCCGGGGTCGAGCCGAGCTCGGTGGCGATCTCGGTGGGCTCGGGGTCCCGGCCGTTCTCGCGGTTGAACTCGCGCTGCACGCGGCGGATGCGGCCGAGCTCCTCCACGAGGTGGACGGGGAGGCGAATCGTGCGCGACTGGTCGGCGATGGAGCGCGTGATGGCCTGGCGGATCCACCACGTCGCGTACGTGGAGAACTTGAAGCCCTTGGTGTAGTCGAACTTCTCCACCGCGCGGACCAGGCCGGCGTTGCCCTCCTGGATCAGGTCGAGCAGGGGCAGCCCGCTGCGCGGGTAGCGCCGGGCCACGGCGACCACCAGGCGGAGGTTGGAGCGGATGAAGACGTCCTTGGCGCGCTCGCCCTCGTCGACCAGGCGCTCCAGCTCCTCGCGGGTCGCGCCGTCGGCGTCGCTCTCCACCTCGCCGTCGAGGATCTGCTGCGCGTACACGCCGGCCTCGATGATCTGGGAGAGCTCGACCTCCTTGGCGGCGTCGAGCAGCGGCGTGCGGGCGATCTCGTCGAGGTACATGCCGACCAGGTCGCGGTCGGCGATCTCCCCGCCCACGGCGCGAACGCTGTTGGCCCGAGCGGTCCCGGTGGCGGCGGACTCCGGACGGGCGACGGCACGGGTTGCCATGCGAGCTCCCTTACTGAGTAGGTCGCGACACCCTCCCGGGTGCCCTGCATCCGATGGAAACAACGACTGGAATCCGGACAGAATTCCCCAGCCGACCCTCGATTTAGCCGATCATGCAGTACCCTGTCCCGCCGCACGGGCGGTCATGCACGGCTCGACCGAGCAGAAGTGCAGGTCGGAGCGGGGAGACCGCCCGCTTCTTCGGCGGCCCCGCCACGCGGCGACCTGGTCACCCGTGACGGCGATCACATGCGACACGGTGTCCTCACCCCCGAACGGCGTCCTCGTACCCTGCGGTCGCCCTCCCACCCGGAAGACGACCCCCACCCCCTCCTGGTTGCCCGCACAACGGTTGCCATGCCCGAATTGTTCCAAGACGAACAAAGAAGCCCCCGGCCCACGCCCCTCACCCTCACCCCCGTCCCCACGCTCACCCCCCGTCCCTCGCCCCCGCCCGCCCGAGCCGGAACGGTCGCCGGCCCGGCGGCACGCGCCCTGTCGGCCCGGTCGACCCGGGGCGCCGGGGTGCGTCGCGGTGCGTCGGGGTGCGTCGGGGTGCGTCGGGGTGCGTCGGGGTGCGCCGGGGTGCGTCGCGGTGCGCCGGGGTGCGCCGGCCTAGGTCCTACGGGCCGTAGGACCTAGGCCCGACGGCCGTGGGCCCGGAGCGGCGGGGCCGCGGGGACTACGTCGGCGGCCGGTTCCGCCGGCGCGGGGACGTGCCTAGGGTCGGCGGACATGGACCACACCGACACGGCCCCCTCTCCCGCCCCCTCCCCCTACACCGGCGACCCGACCGGCGTCCTCGACGAAGCGCTCGAACGCCTCCACGTGTGCGGCCCCGAACGCGACGGCTGGCTCAGCAACCACGCCCCGATGGCGGTCGAGGCGCTCGCCCGGCACGGGCACGCGCCACGGGTGCACCGCTGGATCGACCGGTACCGGGCGAAGCTGGAGGACATGCCGAGCCCGTACGAGCGGGTGACGCGGGAGAACTGGCGGGAGGCGCTGGGCGACCCGCTCCGGATGGCCGACTGGACCGCCCACTTCGAGCGGGAGACCGCCGAGCGGCCCTGGCGGGAGGTGCTCACCGAGTGGTGGCCGCGTCTGCTGCCGGGCATCGCGGGCGGCGCGACCCATCCGGTGATCCGCGTCGGTCATGCCGTACGCACCCTGCTGGCCGCGGGCGACAACGCGCCGCGCGTCACCGAGCTCGCGCACGCCCTCGGCTACTGGGCCGCCCGCCACCAGCCCCTGCCCGTCGTGACCGGGCTCCGGACGGTGCCGACGGCCGCCGCCGCCCTCGACGCCGTACCGGCCGTGCCGGAGCAGTCGGGCGGCATCCGGGAGCGGTTGGCGCAGCTCTCCGCGCTGCCGCGGTGGGGCACGGCGCCCGACCCGGAGGCCGCCCGCGCGCACCTGGCCGAGCTGGTCACCGCGGCGACCCACCGGTACGCCACGCACGGGCACGGCTCGCCGGTCATGCTGGTGCACGCCGCCACCGCGCCGAACGCCGTCCTGCGCACCCTGCCCGTCCTGCCGCGCGACCTGTGGGCGCCGAGCCTCGGCGCGGCGTGGGCGGCGAGCGCGGCGGTCACCGCGGCGTACGGCCCTGCCGCCCCGGACCCGGCCCCGCCGGGCCTCCCTGGGGCCGCCCGGCTCACCCCGCAGGAGGTGTTCGAGCGGGCGGCGGCGCACGGCGACGACCACGCCATCAAGTTCGCCGACACGGCGCTCGACGTCGGCGACCCGCTCGCGCTGGCCGCGACCGTCCGGTCCGTGGAGCAGATCCCGCCCCTGTTCTGACCCGCACCGGCCGCGTGGACGACGCCCCGCTCCGACGGCCCGGCCGGCCGCGGGCGGCGGCGTCCCGTTCCGGCCCGCACGGCACACTCCTTCGGCTCCGTCCCTGCGGTCGCCGGCCCCGCCCCCGCCCCGCGGGCCACTGCTCCGTTCGGGGCATCGCCGGGCGGCACATTACATGGTCACAATCCGTTTTCACCTCCGTCGGCCCCGGCGGCACGGCGCATGATCAACAGCTGGCGCCCCGTGCCACCATGCCGGTGGACAGAGTGGTGTGGAGCCGGAGGTACACCGCCCGTGGCGGCGAACGACAACCCCACCGTCAGGGGACGACGACTGGGGGCGGAGCTGCGCCGGCTCCGCCTGGCCAGCGGCCTGACCGGTACGCAGGTGGCGGCGCGACTGTTGATCTCCCAGGCCAAGGTCAGTCACATGGAGACCGGTCGCCGCGCCGTCAGCCCCCGTGACGTGCGCGACCTGTGCACGCTCTACGGGGTCACCGACCAGCACGTCGTCGACTCCCTGATGGGACTGGCCAGGGAGTCGAGGAAGCAGGGGTGGTGGCACGCCTACGGCGACATCCCCCACGGCGTCTACGTCGGCCTGGAGACCGAGGCCGCCTCCCTCCACACCTACGAGCCCATGGTGATCCCCGGTCTGCTGCAGACCCCCGCCTACGCGGCCGCGGTCATCGAGGAAACGATCCCGCTGGCCACCGTCGAGCAGGCCGCCGCACGGCTGAAGGTGCGGCTCCGCCGGCAGCACCGGATCTACGACCCCGCCCGCCGCCTCCGCCTGTGGGCCGTCCTGGACGAGTCGACCCTGCGGCGCGTCGTCGGCAGCCGGGAGATCATGCGCGAGCAGCTGGAGCACCTGCACGCGCTGAGCACCGAGCCGCACGTCACCGTGCAGGTCCTCCCCCACGCGGCGGGCGCCCACCCCGGCCTCTCGGGGCAGTTCTCCCTCCTCCGGTTCCCCGGCAGCCGCCGGGCCGTGGTGTACCTGGAGAGGTTCACCAGCGACCTCTACCTGGAGAAGCCGCACGACGTGCGGCACCACGAGCTGATGTACGCGCACCTGCAGACCCAGGCCCTCTGCCCGGACCGCAGCCGGCTGCTCATCAGGGAGACCGTCAGGCTCCACGCCTCGCCCCCGACGGGGTGAGGGGCCGGGCCGGCCGGCCGGCGACGAGCACCGTCCGGCGCCCGCCCCCGCACCCCCGCGCGCACCCCCGCCTGGCACCGGCGTCGGCGCCGAACCGACCGCCGGACGCCCACGGCTCAGCCGAACTGCACGGACCGCTTCGCGAGCCCCAGCCAGAAGCCGTCGACGACGCTGCGGGCCGTGTCGAGGTCACCCGCCGCGTCCGAGGCTCCGAGCGTCACGAACAGCGGGGCGAAGTGCTCGGTACGCGGGTGGGCGAGCTCACCGGCGGGTGACGCGTGCCGGAAGTCGAGCAGCGCGTCGACGTCCCGCGCGGCGAGGGCGCGGCTGCCCCACTCGTCGAACTCCGCCGACCAGCCGGGCACGCCGCCCTGGCGCAGCGCGGCGAGGTTGTGGGTGAAGAAGCCGCTGCCGACGATGAGGACGCCCTCGTCGCGCAGCGGCGCCAGCCGGCGCCCCAGCTCCATCAGCCGGCCCGGGTCGAGGGTCGGCAGGGACACCTGGAGGACCGGGACGTCGGCGTCCGGGTACATCTCGACCAGCGGGACGTAGGCGCCGTGGTCCAGTCCGCGGTCGGGCATGTCCTGGACGGGGGTGCCGGGGGCGCGCAGCAGTTTGCGGACCGCCTCGGCGAGCTCCGGTGCGCCGGGTGCGGGGTAGCGGACGCGGTAGTAGTGCTCGGGGAAGCCCCAGAAGTCGTACACGAGGGGCACGGTCCGGGTGGCGCCCAGGGCGAGGGGGGCCGCCTCCCAGTGGGCGGACACCATGAGGACGGCGGTCGGGCGGGGCAGGTCGGCGGACCAGGCGGCCAGTTCGCCGGGCCACACGGGGTCGTCGGCGAGCGGCGGGGCGCCGTGGGAGAGGTAGAGGGCGGGCATGCGGGTGCTCATGGCGGGTTCCCCTCGGCGTTGCCGCACGGCATGGCCGCGCGGGGAGCGGGAGATGGAGGTGGGGGTGGAGTGAGGGAGAGAACAGCTTGAAAGTTCAAGCTCCTAGCTGGCCACCACGGTAACGCCATCTAGTTTAATCTTCAAGAAGAAGTAGAGTGGATATATGAACACTGCATCCATCGACGGGGATGGCGCACCGGGTGACGACGCGGCCCGGGGCCCGGGGGGCGTGGCCACGGACGGGCCGCGCTGGCTGACCGACCGCGAACAGCGCGTGTGGCGGTCGTACGTGCACGCCACCATGCTCCTGGAGGACCACCTCGACCGGCAGCTCCAGCGCGACGCGGGGATGCCGCACATCTACTACGGGCTGCTCGTGCAGCTCTCCCAGGCGCCCCGCCGCCGGATGCGGATGACCGAGCTGGCGAAGGGCGCGAAGATCACCCGGTCGCGACTCTCGCACGCCGTCGCCCGCCTGGAGCGGAGCGGCTGGGTCCGCCGCGAGGACTGCCCGTCGGACAAGCGCGGGCAGAACGCCTTCCTGACGGACGAGGGCTTCGCGGTGCTGCAGCGCAGCGCGCCGGGCCACGTCGAGGCGGTGCGGCAGGCGATGTTCGACCGGCTCACGCCCGAACAGGTCGACCAGCTCGGCGCCATCATGCGGGCCGTCGCCGACGGCCTGGAGCCGTCGGACCCGAACGCGGACCTGCCCTGGCTCCGCTGACGCGGACACCAGGGCAGGTGACGGATGGGGCGGAGGGGAGTGCGGCTGGCACGGGCCGCCGGCCGGGAGCCGTGACGGGCCCGGACGCGGGCCCGGGGGTCGCGCCCGGTGCCGTCAGTGCGCCAGGACCGGCACCGGGACCGCGTCCCCGTCGCCCGGCGCGCCGTCCCCGCCGCCCTTCGGCGGTGCGAGGTCCGGCCGGCCCGTCGTGACGAGGGTCAGCGCGATGGCCGCGGCGACGACGAGGATGCCGACCGCCCACCAGATGGCGGCCGTGTACCCCTCCACCATCGACTCCAGCAGGACGAGCCGCTGCGCCTGCGGCGACGTCGCGGACGCGGCGTGGGCCGCGACGTACGCGGTGGTCGCGGAGGCGGCGATCGTGTTGAGCAGCGCCGTGCCGATGGCCCCGCCGACCTGCTGCGAGGTGTTCACCATCGCCGAGGCCACCCCGGCGTCACGCGGCTCGACGCCGTGCGTGGAGAGCGACATGGCCGGCATGAACGCCGTGCCCATGCCCAGGCCGAGGAGCAGCTGCGCGGGGAGGATCAGCCCCGCGTACGAGGAATCGATCTCCAACCGGGTCAGCAGCAGCATGCCGACGGCGGCCACGAGGAAGCCCGGCCCCATCAGCAACCGCGGCGGGACGCGGGTCATCAGACGCGTGCCGATCTGCGTCGAGCCGGTGATCATGCCGACGACCATCGGCAGGAACGCGAAGCCGGTCTTCAGCGGCGAGTAGCCCTTCACCACCTGGAGGTAGTAGGTGAGGAAGAGGAACAGGCCGAACATCGCGATCACCGCGAGGCCCAGGGAGAGGTAGACGCCGCCGCGGTTGCGCTCGGTCATCACGCGCAGCGGCAGCAGCGGGTTGCGGACCTTCGCCTCGACCGCGACGAACGAGAGCAGCAGCAGCACCGACGCGGCGAACACCAGCAGCGTCCCGGTCTCGGTCCAGCCGTGCGACTCGGCGCGCGTGAACCCGTACACGAGGGCGACCAGGCCGAACGTGGACAGGAGGACGCCGGGGACGTCGAGCGGCGAGCGGTTGCGGCTGCCGGCCGGCTCACGGATCACGAAGTAGGCGCCCAGCGCGGCGACGACCGCGAAGGGGATGTTGACGTAGAACGTCCAGCGCCAGTCCAGGTACTCGGTGAGGAAACCGCCCAGGATCAGGCCGACCGCGCCCCCGCCGCCGGCGATGGCGCCGTAGATGCCGAACGCCTTGGCGCGCTCGCGGGCGTCGGTGAACATCACGGCGAGCAGCGACAGGGCGGCGGGCGCGAGGAGCGCGCCGAACACGCCCTGCAGGGCGCGCGAGCCGAGCATCATGGCCTCGCCGGTGGCGGCACCGCCGAGCGCGGACGCGGCGGCGAAGCCGAGGAGGCCCACCACGAAGGTCCGCTTGCGCCCCCACAGGTCGGCGATCCGGCCGCCGAACAGCAGCAGTCCGCCGAAGGCGAGGGCGTACGCGGTGATGACCCACTGGCGGTTGCCGTCGGAGATGCCCAGGTCCTGCTGGGCGGAGGGCAGCGCGATGTTCACGATGGTCGCGTCGAGCACCACCATGAGCTGGGCCAGGGCTATGAAGACGAGCGCCTTCCAGCGGCTCGGATCGGGCAGCACGCCGGCTGCTTCGGGGGTTCTCGACATGGGTGTGGCCACCTAATGGGTCGTCAGCACGGAAAGAGGAAGGAGGTGGGGCGGGCGGAGCACGGCGGTACGGATGCGTCCGGTGGTGCCTGTGGTGCCAGTGCGGGTGGTACTGGTGTGGGCGGTACGGGTGGTGCCGGTGTGGGTCCGTACGTCTCGCGGGCCGTACGTCGTGCGCGGTCGGGCGCGCGTCGTACGGCGTGCGGGGCGCACGGGGGCCTGCGGGCGTGCGGATCGTGCGGTAGGTCCTGCGGGTCGTGCGTGGGCGTACGCCGCGTACGGGGTCGTGCGTGGCGGTACGGGATCGTGGTGGGCGTCAGCGGTCGTGCCGGCGCAGGCCCTCCAGGGTCGCGGGGGTCCCGGGCAGCGGGGAGCGGCCGGGGGCCTCCAGGCCGTCGAGGAGGAGCTGCAGGTGGCGGTGGACGAACTGGTCGTTGTCCGGGCAGGCGGTGCCCGGCAGGGGGCGGGTGAGCTGGGACAGCGCGACGAGCAGGTCGCCGACGGCGACGTCGGCGCGGAGCCGGCCGGCCGCCTGCGCCCGCCGGAAGAGCCCCTGGACGGCCTCCTCCAGCCGGCCGCGCGCGGCGGCGATCCCCGGCTCGTCGTGGTCGAAGGTGCCGGAGAGCATCGGGCACAGGGCACCGAACCGCTCGTCGGCCGCCTCGTGCGCGAAGCGCCGGACCGCGTGGAACGTGTCGGCCTCCTCCGCCGCGGCCCGCTCGGCGCTGTGCGTGATGCGGGCCATGACGGAGACGACGACCTCGTGGGCGAGGGCGGTGCGGTCCGGGAAGTGCCGGTAGAGCGTGGCGTTGCCGACGCCGGCCCGGCGGGCGATCTCGTCGAGCGGCGCGTCCGCGCCGGACTCGACGAACATCTCACGGGCGGCCGTGACGATCCGCTCGCGGTTGCGCAGGGCGTCCGCCCGCGGCCGCGGCGCCCGCCGCCCGGCCCCGACACCGCACCCGGCGGAAGTGGAATCCGCGGCAGGCGCGGAAGCCGTGCCGGACGCGGAAGCCGCGCCGGTCGGGGAAGAGGAGGTGGTCCCCGTCGCGGGCCCGGTCGCCGGGGTGGCGGACGTCATGGCGGTCACGGTCGGACTCCCTCTCCTCGTACGGTCTCGTGCGGTCTCTTGCGGGCCGCGGCTCGGCCTCGGCTCGGCTGCGACTCGGCTCCGTCGTGCCTCCCGATGCCTGGTGGTGGCCCGTTCGGCGGAGCCGTGGCAACCGGGGAGGAGCTCCCCGCTTACCGGCGGCACCCATGCAAACGGGGAGGCCGTCCCCGGTTATTTCCCGCCCGCCTGTGACCCGCGTCACCCGAATGCCCGGGTACCACGATCGGGCCACCCGGCGGGCGCCCCCCGAGCACCCGGCAGACGCTGTGGACATGCAGCAGCCGACCAGCCGACGACGGCGAATACGCAGGACTGCCGCGATCGGAACCGTCACCGCCCTCTCCGTGGCGGCCCTCGCCACGGCGAGTTCCACCCAGGGCCCCGTCCCCGCGACGGCGGGCCCCTCCGCCGCCGAGCCCGCCTCGGACGCCCTCACCCCCCGCGCGTCCGGTACGGCCGAGCTCGCCGCGTGCCGCATCGGCCCGGCCCCGGACGTGCAGATGTCCGAGGGCGTCCCCACCCCGGCCGGCTACGCCCGCTCCACCGGCGTGGTCCGCGCCCTCAACCTGATGATCGACTTCCCGGACGCGGTCGGCGACGGCCCGGCGATGCGGCGGTTCGCGGAGTTCTTCCCGCAGACCTCCGACTGGTTCCGCACCAGCTCCTACGGGCGGCTGCGCTACGTCCCGTACGCGCCGCTGACGGGTTGGCTGCGCATGCCGCTGCCGTTCGAGGCGTACGGGATCGACCGCGGCGCGCCGTACGAGCCCGGGTACCGCAAGCTGGTCGAGCACATCGTGGAGGCCGCCGACGAGCGGGTCGACTTCAGCGCCTACGACCTGGTCAACGTCCTGGTCACGCCCAACGCCGGCCCGTCGGCCCTCGACACCGTCCTGTCCGTCACCTTCTCCGGCAACACGGAGGCGCCCCGCGCGGACGGGGTGGCGCTGTCCAACACGTCCTTCGTGTACAGCCGCCAGGACGACGGGTCCGGCTCCTTCGAGGAGACCGGCTTCCGGGTGCTGCCGCACGAGAACGGCCACGTGTTCGGCCTGCCCGACCTGTACACGCCCGAGGGCGGGGCGGCCGTCGGCCACTGGGACATCATGTCCGAGGACTGGGGGGCCAACAACGACCTGCTGGGCTGGCACAAGTGGAAGCTGGGCTGGCTCGACGCCGGGCAGGTGCGCTGCGTCGAGGCGCCCGGCACCCACGAGTTCGCCCTCACGCCGCTGGCCCGGTCGGGGCGCGGCGCGAAACTGCTGGTCGTACCGACGGGCCGCCGCTCCGGGTACGCGGTCGAGGTCCGCGTCCGGGAGGGCAACGACGAGGCGGTGTGCGAGCCGGGCGTGCTCGTCTACCGGGTACGGACGGACGTCGACACCGGTCAGGGCCCGGTGACCGTCGCGGACAGCGAGGGCGGCAGCGGCGGGTGCACGCGCCGGCCCAACGTGCACGCGGAGCTGTCCGACGCGCCGTACGGGCCGGGTGAGACGTTCCAGGACCGGACGGGCCGGATCGCGGTGACCGTGGTCGCGAAGGAGCGGGACGGCTCGTACCGCGTCCGCGTCACGCGCGGCTGAGCCCGGGCGGCACGCGGCGGTGCACACCAGGTCACGGCAGGACACGGCAGGACACGGCAGGACGCGGCAGGTCAGCAGGTCAGCAGGTCAGCAGGTCAGCAGGTCACGGCAGGTACCGCGGGTCACACCCCGCCGAAGCGCTCCCGCAGCACGTCCTTGAGGACCTTGCCCGCGGCGTTGCGGGGCAGCGGGTCCGCCACGAAGTGGACGTGCGCCGGCACCTTGAACGCCGCCAGCCCCCGCCCCACGTGCGCCCGCAGCGCGTCGGCGGTGACCGCGTCGCCGCCCGGGACGTCCCGGAGCCGGACGACCGCGGCGACCTCCTCGCCCAGCACCGGGTGCGGGACGCCCAGCACGGCGGCGTCGGCGACCCGGGGGTGCGCGTGCAGCGCGGCCTCCACCTCGACGCAGTACACGTTCTCACCGCCGCGGATCACCACGTCCTTGAGGCGGTCCACGATGTCGACCCGCCCGTCCTCCCGCACCACGGCGAGGTCCCCGGTCCGCAGCCACCCGTCGGCCGTGAACGCCTCCGCGGTCGCCGCCTCGTCGCGCCAGTATCCGCGCACCAGGCTCTGCCCGCGCAGCAGCAGCTCGCCGACCTCCCCGTCCGGCAGCGGCACGCCGTCGGGCCCGGCGACCCGGACCTCCGTGACGGGGGTCGGCCGGCCCGCGCTGCCGGGGCGGCGGCGGTACGCCTCGCCGTAGTGCGCGAGGACCCCGCCGCAGGTCTCGGTGAGGCCGTAGCCGTTGCGGGGCTCGATGCGCGTGCCGTACTCCTCCGTGAGGCGGCGGACGATCTCGGGCGGCGCTGCCGCCCCGCCGGTACCGAAGTTGGTGAGCGTGTCGAGTCCCGCGCCGCCCGCCGCGTCGAGCAGCTGCAGGGCGGTCGCGGGAACGCCGGCGTAGTGGGTGACGCGGTGGCGGGCGATGAGCTCCAGCGCCCGGTCGGGGTCCCACCGGCGCATGGACAGCAGCGTGCCGCCCGCGGCCATGACGGCGTACACGGAGGTGAAGGCGGCGGCGTGGAAGTAGGGGAACGTCGTCAGCGACACCGGCGGCCTCCCCCGCCCCGGTACGTCCCCGCGCTCCAGGGCCGCGGCGGCCGCCTGGTAGCGCGGGTTCAGCGCGGCGGCGACCTGGGCCCGGTGCGTGGCGACGGCGCCCTTGGGGCGGCCGGTGGTGCCGGAGGTGTACAGGATGGTGGCGTCGTCGTCGGGCCGGACGTCCACGGCGGGCGGCGCGGCGCTCCCCGCCCCGACCCCGCGCCCGGTGTCACCCCCGCCGCCGTACCCGACACCCTGCCCGGCGGCGTACCCCGGGGCCGGTCCAGCGGCGTGGTCGGCGACGTCCCCGGAGACGTCACGGGCGGTCGGTACCTCGTCGAAGCCGACGCGGGGCACGTCGTTGCGCCGCGCCCAGTCCGCCACCCGCCCGGCCCGCTCGCCGTCCGCGAGGATCACCCGCGGCGCGCAGTCGTCCAGGGCGTACGCGCACTCGTCCGCCGTCCACCAGGCGTTCAGCGGTACGGCGACGAGTCCGGCGAGCTGCGCCGCCCAGAAGGCGACCTGCCATTGGGGCTGGTTGCACCCCGCGATGACCGCCCGGTCCCCGGGCCGCAGACCGAACGCGTCGGTGAGGCGCGTCGCGAGCCGGCAGGCGGCGAGCAGGAACTCCCGGTACGTGTAGGACGTCCCCGCCCGGTCACCGGCACCGTCATGGTCGTCGAGGAGGAACACCGCGTCGCCGAACGCCCACGTCGCCTCCGCGAACTCCCGCAACGTCCGCGGCCCGGCGACGTACTCCAGCCGCCCGTCCGCCCCCCGCCGCACGGCGAACGGCGCCCCGGGCGCGGTCAGCAGGGCCTCGGCCCGCGAAGAACTCTCGACGTACGACACGCCGGGACGCTACAGGAACCCCGCCCGCGGGCACCGTGACGGCCACCACGGCGGCCCCGCATCCGCGCCGACGCCCGACACCCCCACCCGCTACACTGTCGGCGGCGGCCCGGCCCGCCATGATCACGCCTCAGTAGCTCAGGGGATAGAGCACCGCTCTCCTAAAGCGGGTGTCGCAGGTTCGAATCCTGCCTGGGGCACCAGGGAAAAGACCTCCCCTTGACGTTGAGGGGAGGTCTTTGACATCCAGGACCGACATCAACAGCGCTGTCATGACGAACCCTCTGGCAGCCGCCGACCGCGTTGACGACCGAGAAGCCTTCATCGCCTTTCCGGCGCGCCTTCGGACGGACCATGCGGAGCACGGCGACGCTTGGGAGAACGGAACGCTGGACGCCTTTCTGGACGGTCTGGAAGTCCGGGTCTCGGACGCGCCCGGGTGGTACGGCAGCCACGGGCACGATCTACCTGCACGCGGCGCTTGACCGGGTCATCAGAGAATCCACCGACCTCAGCTGTCAGTGGCAGTCGAAGCGCCAGTCCCATGGGAGCCCGGGGCACTGGTGGCAGTGGAAGAAGTAGACACCGCCGCAGTCGCCCAACTGCATGTCGCCGGTGATGGTCAGGAGGTGCTCCATGCGGTGTCCGCTCTCGCAGTCCGGCCAGTCGGCAGGCTGCGTCCAGGCGGGCCAGCCGCCGACCTTCGTCCCGATGATGTTGGAGTCGGCCGGCCACATGGAGCCGCCCGTCGGCGACCGGAGACGAGGTTCCCATGTCTCCCACATGTCCTTGGGCAGATCGAGCCACCTCGGACAGTCCTCCGCAGTGATCGGGGACAACGTGGACGGCTCTGGCATGTGGTCCTCGTCGTACTCCCCCTCGCTCACCCCGGGGATCTCGGACAGCAGCCCTCCAGCCACGACCTCCGCCTCGTTGCGCCAGTACAGCTGCGGCATCACCGGCCCGGGATCCTGCTCATGTATCAGCGCGCACCACACCAGCTGTAGCAGATCCTTGCCCTCCGGGAATCCCGAACCCGGCACATCCCGGGCGAACAGCTGGAGGATCGGCACCATGGGCACCGCGCCCGGGACAATCCGGGTGCGGTTGCGCCAGTCGGACCCGTACGTCCAGTGGTCTTCCTGCGCGCAGTACGGCCACGGCTCGTCCGCCGGCCACAGCAACGCGCCTCCCAGCGAGCTCTCCCGCACTCCAGGGTCACCGGGTTGTGGGTTGAGGAGGGTGGTCTCCCGGGCAAGGCCCGCGTACTCCGGTATCAGGGTGCGCAGGTCCTTCGCGGGCAGCTCGGGTGTGTCTCCGGGCATCGTGGCTCCTCATGGCGTACGGACATCGGCGGAACGCTGCGGGCACGTTAGTACGTGCCACCGACAACCCCACCTGCAGACCTCGCCGCTCGAGGACAGCCGTTTCAGCAGGTCACAGCCCCAAGTGGAAGTGGGCGGACCGTCCGGACGACCCGCTGGAGCCCTGTCCGCACCCCCAGCTCTTCCGGTCCTGACATCCACGGCTGACATCAACGAAGGCGCACAGCCGCATCCGCCAGCGACTCCACGCAGCGGTCGGGTGCCCCGTCGGACGCGGGGCGCACCGCCCTTGATCGAACGCCTGAAGCGGGTGTCGCAGGTTCGAATCCTGCCTGGGGCACAGAGCGTAAGGCCCCGGACCGGTCACGGTCCGGGGCCTTCGGCGTCGTCAGCGGATGGGATCGCCCGTGCCGGGGGCCGCTCGTCGCCGTTGCGGCGGGTCGCCCGGCATCGCGGTCACGGTCGGACCGGGCCGGTCAGCGCCGCAGGGTGAGGACGCCCGGCCGGTAGGGCAGCGCGTCGTAGGGGCCGCCCGCGGTGGGGGACTTGCCCTGGTAGAGGAACTGCAGGTTGCAGGGGTCGATGGTCATCGTCTGGTCGGGGTTGGTGCGGACCAGGTCACCGTGGCTGATGTCGTTGGTCCAGGTGGCACCGCTGTTGGCCTTGCCCGCGAAGGGGTTGCTCTCGCTGGCGGCCTGCGGGGTCCACGCGCCGTCCAGGCTGGAGGCCGTGAACGAGCGGAAGTAGCGCCCCTTCGCACCCCTCGCCTCGACGATCATGAGGTACTGGTTCCGGCCCTGGACCTTGTAGACCTGCACCGCCTCGAACAGGTTGTCCGCCGTGTCGCTCATGACCGTCGTGTACGACGAGCCGAAGGAGCCGGGGAAGTTCCCGATCGGCATGCTCGCCCGGTAGATCTTGCCGTTGTCACCGGCGAAGAACAGGTACATGTTCCGGTCGTCGGCGATCAGCGTCTGGTCGATCGGCCCGGTGGGCGAGCCGGGGATGCTGCCCGTGAACAGCGGCTTCGGCGCGGACCAGCCGTTGGGGTTGGTGGGGTCGCTCGACGTGCGGTAGATGAAGGGCCACGAGCCCCACTGGTACGCCATCACCCAGATGCTCCTGGGCGCGAAGTGGAACAGCGTGGGCGCCACCGTGGGCTGGCCCATGCCGGTCTGGCGGGCCGACGCCATGTCCGACCAGTTCGCGAAGGGACTGAACATCATCGAGCCGTACGACGATCCCGTCGCGCTCGACGCGTAGACCAGGTGCTTGCCGTTGTGCACCACGTGGGTGAAGTCCTTCACCGCGGCCCAGCCGTGCGCCGGCTGCGCCAGTGGGCCCGTCGACGTCCACCGGTACGAGGACGGAAGGGCACACGGACCGCCCGAGGACGGCGTCGTCCGGGTCGGCGTCGGGGTCGGCGTCCCGGACGGGCCGGTCCACTTCTGGTTGCCGCCGCCGGACCAGCAGGCGTGCAGCTGGATCCTGGTGCGGTTGGCGGTGCCCGCCCCGACGGCGTCGAGGCACAGCCCGGACTTGACGCCCGTGATCGTGCCGTCGGTGTTGACGTTCCACTGCTGGCCGGCGCCGCCGTCGCAGTCCCCGATGACCACCGCGGTGCCGTTGCCGGTGCCGTTGGCCCGGGCGCCCAGGCACTTGTTGCCGTAGATCATCAACTGCTTGCCGGGGGTGTGCGTCCAGCGCTGGTTGGCCTGTCCGTTGCAGTCCCACAGCTGCGCCTGGGTGCCGTTGGCGGTGGTGGAGCCGTCGATGTCGATGCACCGACCGGAGGCCACGCCCTTGATCTCCCCGGTACCGGTCCTGCCGGTGGAGGTACCGGGAGCGTTGCCGGGCGCGTTCTTGAAGGCGTTCACGACCGCGGTGTGGGCCGGCTTGGGGTTGCCGCCGGCGTCGAACAGCAGGGGCCTCTCGTCGCTGCGCCAGGAGTCGCTGTCCCGGATTCCCCATACCGTGATGCCGGTGCACCGGGCCACGGCCAGGCAGGCCCTGACCGTGTCGGCGTAGTGGGTGGGCGACGCCCCGGCGATGTCCAGCTCGGTGATCTGCACGTCGACGCCCAGGGCGGCGAAGTTCGCCAAGGTGGTCCGGAAGCCGGACGGCGGGCCGCCGGTGCCGAAGTGGCTCTGGAACCCGACGCAGTCGATCGGCACGCCGCGGGACCTGAAGTCCTTCACCATCCTGTAGACGCCCTGGGTCTTGGCGTCCGACCAGTTCTCGATGTTGTAGTCGTTGTAGCAGAGCTTGGCCGAGGGGTCGGCCGCCCGGGCGGTGCGGAACGCCTCCTCGATGAAGCCGCCGCCCAGCACGTCCCGGAACACCGAGCTGCGGTGCTGGGTGGAGCCGTCGGCGAACGCCTCGTTGACCACGTCCCAGGCGTAGACCTTGCCCTTGTAGCGGGTCATCAAGGTGGTGATGTGGTGGTTCATCACGCCGCGCAGGGTGTTCGCGTCGCGGATGGAGTCGACCCAGGACGGCAGCTGCCGGTGCCAGACCGGGGTGTGGCCGCGCAGGCGCTGGCCGCGGGCCAGGGCACGGTCGACGATCTTGTCGGCGGGGCCGAAGGTGAACTTGCCGCGGGACGGCTGGATGGCGTCCCACTTCATCTCGTTCTCCGGGGTGATCATGTTGAACTCCCGGTCCGCCATCGCGGCGTACGTCGGGTCGCCGAGCCTGCCGGCGGCCACGGCGGTGCCGAAGTACCTGCCCGAGGGGGCCGCCTGCGTGCTCAGGTTCGCGGCTCCGGCCGAGTTGGGGAGGAACGTCACGACACCGGCCACCATCGCCGCGGCCGTCAGTCCTGTCGCCAGGGTCCGGCGACGCCGGCCGAGCCGGTGCAGGCCCTTCATGATTCTCCTCGGTGGTCGCGGGTCACCCCGGGCTCCGTGAACGTGGGCGCGGCGGCCGATACGGCCTGCTCCACCGTGGGGCGGGCGCGGTGGTGCGGGACGGGTGGCCGTTCCTGCGTCCCGGTCGCCCGGGGTTCGTGGGTGCGTGGCGTCATGGGTGGGGCCTTCTTCAGGGGATACGTCAACGGGCTGGTTCGGAGCGCCCGCCCCGCCGGCACGATGGTGAGCGGCGGGAAGGGCGCCCCACGTATGGGAGGCCCCCGGGTCCGCGCTCCCGTAACGGAAAATCCGCGCCGCCCGGGGGATCGCCCGGTGATGCATCTCGCAGGAGGAAAGCGTTATGCCGGGCCCTTCCGTCCGGCCGTCCCGGTGGAGGGGGCGCGCGCGTTGATCACCGATGGACGTGGCAGGGGTGCCGGTGCCGGTGCCGGCGAGCGACCTTCGGCCCGGCAGCGGCAGCGGCAGCGGCAGCGGCAGCGGCAGCGGCAGCGGCAGCGGCAGCGGTCGATGATTCCGGAGCGGAGCCGAGTCCGGCGCGGAGCCGAGTCCGGCGCGGGACTCGGCCCCCTGCCTGTGCCGGGCCGTACCGGTGCGGGTGCCGGGCCGGGCCGTACCGGTGCAGGTGCGGGTGCCGTGCCGCTGCCGGTACCGGCACGGGTGCCGTGCCGCTGCCGGCGTGAAGCGGCGTGGTGCGCGGGGTCGTGGTGCCGGGGCACCTGCTGTCACCGCGCGACGCGGGCCGACGTGTTCAGGGAGCGGTTCTCACGCCCGGGCCCCGCGCACGATGAAGGACGCCTGGCCGGCGAAGGCCCGGGTGCCGTCGGAACCGTCGAGCCAGACGCCACCGTCGCGGTGGCGGACGACCGATCCGGGGTAGTTGTGCGCGTGCAGGGTCACCGACCCGGTGACCGCCCCGGGCCGCGGACAGAAGGTGGCGTCCTCACGGAACAGTTCGCTGCCGTCGTCGGAGCTCAGCCGTAGCCGCAGGTAGTGATGGCGCAGGTAGCGGCCGTCCGCGGCGCGTAAGGTGACGCACCGCGTGTCGGCCAGCCCCCGGATGACCGTGAAGGTGACCCGCTGCCGGGTCCGCGCGCTGTCGGCCGCCGAGACCCGGCCGAGCGTCGCGAACTCGCCGGCATACGTGAGGTACAGGCCGGGTTCGTCCACGGACTCCAGCGACTGTGGGCCCAGCGGAACGGTGCCCGCGGCGGCGGACGGGCTCTCCGGGGACGGTCCGGCCGGTGGGGTGGCGCGCGACGGGGTCGGCGTGGGACCGCCGACCGTGGGAGCGGCGGTGACCCCGGGCACCCGATGCGTCGGTTCGGGCCAGGACGCGTAGGTGGCGGTCCCGGCGATGAGCACCGCGCCGGTGGCGAGGCCCACCAGCGGATGAGCGGTCACCGCGTGGAGTTTGCCGATCAGCGAACCGTGGAGGCCGCCTCCCCCCGTCGCCGTGCCGACGGCGACGTGCGCCGTGGTCAGCCCGGCGGCGCTCGCGGCCGTACCCGACACCAGGCCCTTGGCGGCCAGCGCCGCAATGAGGCCGGTCGGGACGGCCAGTGGCGCGATGCTGAGGAGCAGCCGTTCGGCCGGAACCCGTTCGGTCGTCGTCGCCAGGCAGAGCGGGCAGTCGCGGGTGTGCCGCGCGATCCGCTTGCGCCACACCGATGAACGCAGACCGTCCCAGCCGACGACCGTCTCGTCCAACTGCGGGCAGCGCGGGTCCGCCTCCAGCGCGGCGACGATCGTCCGGCTCAGTTCCAGCTGCTCGCGCATGCGCTGCAGGCGTACCCCGGCGTGGGCGACGCTCAGCCCCATCGCGGCGGCGACCTCGTTGCGACTCAGCGAACCGGCGCACTCCTGCCACCACAGCGACAGCAGCACCCGATGGTCCGGGTCGAGCCACCGGCCGGCTTCGACGACCCGACGGCGCTCGTCCGACAGGTGCAGACGCAGGATCGTCGCGTCCTCGAGTTCGGCGCCGGCGTCCGGCGTCCGGTGCGCCTCGTCGATGATCGTGGTCCGGTCGGCGGCGGTGCGCTGCCGGTGCCAGTGGGTGTTGATCTGGCGGAGCGTGATCGCCACGAGCCAGGACCGGAAGCTCTCCGGGGCGCGCAGGGCGGGCAGGTCGCGCACCGCGCGCAGGAGGGTCTCCTGGACGACGTCGTCGACGTCGGCATGTCCTCTCAGCGCCCGCCCGACGATGTTGTAGAGCAACGGCAGGTACGCGGCGATCAGCTCCTCGCGCGCCCGAGCGTCCCCGGCCTGCGCCGCGACGACCAGTTCCGCGTGGTGTTCCGCGTCCATGAGCCCCATCCCACCTCCCTCAAGGGAAGATCCGCCGAGTACGGCGCCACACCCTAGCGGCGGCGGGAGAACGCGGCCAAAGCCGCGCCCCGGGTCGGCGGACCGGCCGGCGCGCCGACGCGGAGCGCCCGGTACCGCGCGTGGCGGGCCTGGCGGTGGCGATCCCGGGCCGGCCGTCTCCCGGCTCAGGGCGACCGGCCCCCGGGCCGCCGCCGTCCCGACCGGCGCCGTCCCGACCGGTGCGTACCGACCGGCGCCGTCCCGGCCGGCGCGTACCGACCGGTGCGTACCGACCGGCGCCGTCCCGGCCGGCGCGTACCGACGCGGTGTCAGCCGGCCGGCCCGCACGGCGAGACGGTCAGGTGCGGGGCTGACGTCCGTCCCGCACGGCTCACCGGCATCCCCCGAGCCACCGTGGTTGCCGGCCCAGGGCAACCCTTCGCGGGGTCGGTGACCACAAGGAGTCGGATCCGGCCGTTCCCGGTGGTCGGTTCCCCTTTCCTCCGGCGCATGCAAGGAGCACACCCCCCATGAGAGAACCCACGAAGAGCGGGCGCCGCGGGCGTCACCGCCGCCGCTGGACCGCGACCGGTCTTCTGCTCGGCGTCCCCGCCCTCGTCGTGCCGTATCTGCTGTTCGTGCAGGACGACTCGCGGGCCGCGACGGTCGACGGCGACGCCTACTACCGGCTGGTCTCCGTGCACAGCGGCAAGGTGCTGGACGTCAACGGGTTCTCCACCGCCGACGGCACCCGTGTCCAGCAGTGGACCGACCAGAACACCGCCAACCAGCAGTGGCGGCTGAGGCCCACCGGGGACGGCTACCACGAGCTGGTGAACCGCAACAGCGGCAAGGTGCTGGGCATCGCCGGTGACTCGACCGCCGACAGGGCCGCCGCCGAGCAGCAGACCGACAGCTCCTCCACCGCCCAGGAGTGGCGGATCGACGGGGTGGGCGGTTCCGACGCCGTCACCTTCACCTCCCGCAGGAGCGGCCGGGTCCTGGACGTCTCCGGAAGCTCCACGGCCGACGGCGCGGCAGTCGTCCAGTACCACGGCAAGGGCAGCACCAACCAGCAGTGGAAGCTGGTGAAGACGGCCGAGCCCCGGGCGGCCGGGACCGGACCGTACGTGTGGCGCAACGCTCAGGTGGTGGGCGGCGGTTACGTCACCGGGCTGGTGTTCAACCCGCGTGAGAAGGGCCTGCTGTACGCGCGCACCGACATGGGCGGTGCCTACCGCTGGGACACCGCGGCCGAGCAGTGGATCCCGCTGACCGACTGGGTCGGCGAGAAGGACTGGAACCTGCTGGGCATCGACTCGGTGGCCACCGACCCCGTCGACCCCAAGCGGCTCTACCTCGGGGCGGGCACCTACACCAACGATTGGGCGGGCAACGGCGCGATCCTGCGTTCCACGGACCGGGGCCGCACCTTCCAGCGCACCGATCTGCCCTTCAAGCTGGGCGCCAACGAGGACGGCCGCGGAGCGGGCGAACGGCTGGCGATCGATCCCGCGAACAACGGCACGCTGCTGCTGGGCACCCGCAAGAACGGCCTGTGGCGCAGCACCGACCACGGCGCGACGTGGCGACAGGTCTCCTCGTTCCCCGTCAAGGACGGGGCGGGCAGCGGCGCGGGCATCGCCTTCGTGACGTACGGCCCGGCCGGCAGCCGGACCGTCTACGTCGGCGTCGCCGACAAGTCCACCTCCCTGTACCGCTCCACCGACGGCGGCAGCACCTGGCGGGCCGTACCCGGGCAGCCCACCGGTCAGATGCCGCAGCACGGCGTGCTCTCCGGTGACGGCTCGCTGTACCTGACGTACGCCGACTCCGTCGGACCCAACGGCGCGAAGGCCGGTTCGGTGTGGAAGTACGCCCCGGCCGGCGGGGCGTGGAAGAACGTCTCCCCGTCCCGCGGCAGCTACGGGTTCTCCGGTCTGGCCGTCGACCCGCGGAAGCCGTCCACCGTGATGGTCACCACCCTCGACCGCTGGTGGCCCGAGGACGAGGTGTACCGGACCACCGACGGCGGCACGACCTGGAAGGCACTGGCCGCGACGTCGGTGCGGGACGCCTCCGCCGCTCCCTACGTCGGTACCGGCGTCGGGCACTGGATGACCGCCCTGGCCATCGATCCCTTCGACTCCGGGCACGTGCTCTACGGCACCGGCAGCGGCATCTGGCGCAGCAAGGACGCCACCGCCACCGACAGCGGCCGTACCAGCCACTGGACCGTGGGGGCGCGGGGGCTGGAGGAGACCGCGCTGTTCGACGCGATCGCCCCGCCCGGCGGCGCCGCCGTCGTCACCGCCATGGGCGACCTGGGCGGTTTCCGCCACGACTCCCTGACCAAGGTGCCCGCGGGGCGGCTGGACAACCCGATGATGATCACCAGCACCGACCTCGACTTCGCCCAGGCGAACCCCTCGGTGATGGTCCGCGTCGGCCGTGGCGGCAAGCAGGACGGCGCCTACTCCACCGACGGCGGCAACAGCTGGCACGGCTTCAGGACGGAGCCGGTGGGCAGCGCCGACAGCGGCCACGTCGCCCTCGCGGCGGACGGCTCCGCCATCGTGTGGACCCAGGCCGGCCAGGTCCCGTACCGCTCGACCGACAGGGGGGCGAGCTGGTCGAAGGTCAGCGGCCTGGGCACCGGCGCCGTGGTCGTCGCCGACCGCGCCTCGGCCAGGACCTTCTACGCGCTGTCCGGCGGCACGCTCCACGCCAGCACCGATGGCGGCGCGACCTTCACGGCCCGCGCCACGAACCTGCCCGCCGGCAAGCTCACGGCCGTCCCCGGCGTCGCCGGGGACCTGTGGATCGCCGGCGGCGGCACGGGGCTGCTGCACTCCACCGACGGCGGCCGCACCTTCACCCCGCTGAACACCGTGCGGTCCGCCTCCGCCGTCGGCTTCGGCAAGGCCGCGCCCGGCGCGGACTACCAGGCCCTGTACCTGATCGGTACCGTCAAGGACGTCACCGGCGTCTTCCGCTCCACCGACAGGGGCGCCACCTGGTTCCGCGTGAACGACGACGCCCACCAGTGGGGCAGCATCGGCGGTACCGGCGTCATCACCGGCGACCCCGACACCTACGGGCGCGTCTACGTCGGCACCAACGGACGCGGCCTCCAGTACGGCGACCCGTCCTGACCCCGACGCCCGAGCGGGGCCGCGGGCACTGCCCGCGGCCCCGCGAGCTCCGCCCACGTGTCCCGAGCGCGCCCGCACGACAGGGGGGCGGCCTCGACCTCTCCGCCCGGCAGGATGGTGGCGTCCTGGACACGGCCGGTGCCGTGCCGGCGGTGGTCCCCGGGGGGAGGCGGCCCGGTACGCCGCCGGCGGACCGGATCGCCACCGCGTTGGTCGACCGGCCCGTACGGGCCGTGGGGAGGTGACGGTGTTCTCCGTTCTGCGGGTACCCAAGCTCGGGCGGGTGTGGGCGGGGCAGTTCGTCAGCATGGTCGGCGACGGCGTGTACACCGTCACCGTCTCCCTGTACCTGTTGCACCGGGACGACGCGCCGCGGGCGCTGGGCACGCTGCTCGCGGCGACCGCGCTCGGCGGCATCGTCACGCTCGTCCTCGGCGGCGCCGTGGCGGACCGGGCGCGTCGCTCGCTGGTGATCTGTGCGGCCGACCTGCTGCGGATCCTCGGCGTCGCCTCCCTGCTCCTCGCGGGCCCGGATGCCTCGATCGGGCTCCTGGCCGTCCTGGGGCTCGTCTTCGGCTGCGGGGCCGGTGTCCACCGCCCCGCGTACACCGCGCTCATCGCCCAGCTGGCCGGGCGGGACCGGCGGCGTGAGGCATCGGCGCTGCGCGCGGCCACCAGCCGCTTCACGGGCGTCATCGGACCCGTCACCGGCGGAGCGGTCGCCGCCGCCTCGTCACCGGGGGCGGGGCTGCTGATCAACATGGTCACCTTCGTGTTCAGCATGGCGACGCTGGTGCGCCTGGACGAACCGCCCCCCGGCCCACCCGCCGACGGCTCCGCGAGGGCCGGGCTGGTACGGGAGGCGCTGGACGGCGTCGCGTACGTCCGCGGTCGTGGCTGGATGCTCGCCGTCATGCTGCAGGGCACGGCACAGGCCGCGCTGGTCATCGCCCCCATGGCGGTGGTGGTGCCGCTCGTCATGGGCGGCCGCGGGCCGGCGGCGCTCGGCCTCGTCACCAGCGCGACGGCGTGCGGCGCGCTGGTGGCCACGCTCGCCGCCCCGCGCATCCGTTCCCGCCGGGCCGGAAACGTCGCCATGCTCGGCCTGCTGTGCGAGCTGCCGCAGATCGTCACCGTGTGGGCGGGGGCACCCACCGCGTGGGTGGTCCTGTGCGGCGCCTTCGCCGGGGCGGGTGCTTCCGTGTTCGCGGTCCTGTGGGGCGCCGCTCTCCAGGAGAGGACCCCGGACGGCATGCTCGGCCGGGTGTACGCCCTCGACGCCCTCCTCACCCAGGCCCTCGTGCCGGTGTGCGTGGCGGCGGCGGGCTTCCTGCTGGGCGTGCTGTCCCCCGCCGCGCTCACCGCTTTCGCCGGGTGCGCCCTGATCCTCACCGTGGTCGCCGTCCTGCCCGTCCCGGGCGTCTCCACCCTCGGCTCGCCGACGGAGCGGGAGCCGGCGGTGACGCGGTCCGGGACGGCGCCGTGACGGTGGGGCGGCCCCCGGCGCGGGGGCGGGGGCGTCGTAGGGTCGCCCCATGGTGAACGCGACGGTCCGTGAGTGGCGGGACGAGGAGGGGTGGGGGGTGCTCGACTCCCCTGAGACGCCCGGGGGTTGCTTCGGGCACTACTCCGCCATCGAGAAGCCGGGCTTCCGCACCCTGGCGCCGGGGCAGCGGGTCGAGCTGACCTGGGAGGCGCCCGGCTTCCGGCAGGACGGCTACGACTACCGCGCGCTCACCATCGTCCCCCTGACCTCCTGACGCCGCGGGTCTCGTGGCAGGTCGGGCAGGAGCGCGGCCACCAGGCGATGAGCGGGCCGCCCCACGGCGGGCGGTAGTGCTGTTCGCCGAGGCCGACGGCGGCGTCCCCGGTCAGCGGCGCCCCGCAGTACACGCAGTCGCGGCCACGGCGGCGGCCCGCGGTGAGCGCCTCCACGTCGGGTACGCCGTCCAGCGTCGACGCGGGCCAGTACTGGCTCTCGATCACTGCCGCGTCCTCCCTTCCGCGCACCGCGCGCAGGAGCACGGCGGGTAGGCGAGTCCGTCGGGGGGTGGCGGGGCGTCGGGCTCGTACTCGCGCCGGTCCCTGACGGTGGTCGTCGTACCGTCCGAGTGGACGAGGTACACCCGCAGGGAGATCCCGCTCACCGGGCGGCCCCCTCGCAGAGGACGTAGGGGCGTACCGGGGAACCCGTCTCGATCAGGACGTGCGGCCGGGCGGCCGCCCTGGGGAGGTGCACCGCGACGGGTGTGGCCGGAGGGGCGGTGTGGGGGCGTCGGAGTCCCGCGCCCGCCTGCGGGTGGGGACGGGTGATCGACGTCGTCGTGCGCCGGAACGCGGGCGGCACGGGGGCGGGGCGGCGCCGGATCGTCAGGGCGGCCCTCAGGCGGCGGAGTGTCTGGCGTAAAGCGGTCATGGAGGTTCCTCGTGATCGACCGGACCGTAGCGTGTGACGGTTCCACCTCAGGATCCGGTGACACAGTGTGTCGCCCCAATACCCCACCGGTAATCTCACGGTGGGATGACCTGCCATCCCGTTCGGGCATATCCGGGGGCTTCACCATGTCGACCGCACTGGAACCGATCGAGCTGCCGGACTGGGCCTGGGAGCGCGCCGACGTCCGTCGGGCCTTACAGGCGCGCGACATGGGGGCGGTGTTCAGATACGTCCAGCAGTATGCCGGAGCCAGCCAGGCACGCATCGCCACAGCTGCGGGCATGACTCAGGCGCGCGTCAACGAGATCATCAACGGACGCCGCGAGGTGTCCCGGCTCGATGTGTACGAGCGGATCGCGGACGGCCTGCGGATGCCCGACGGTGCACGCCACCTGCTCGGTCTCGCTGCCGGCAAGGAACAGCGCACCGGTGAAGCCGCGTGTGACCTTGCGGCCTTCCCCGAGGTCGTGCGCGTGTACGGGGCTCAGAGCTCCGCGGCTCCGGAGATCCGGCAGCAGGCGCGGGAGGCGCGGGAGTTGGACGTGCTGGCTGTCCGTGGTCTCGGGCTGATCGGGTTGAACGACTCGCTCCTGCGGACATGCCTGGCTCGGGAGCAGGGGGGCAAGGGCCTCTCCGTCCGGGTGGCCCTGCTCGATCCGGATTCGCCGGCGCTCGCACGGCGTGCGGCCGAGATCGGCGAGTCCGCCGAGTCCCTGGCCGGTGGCGTGCGCCTGGCCGAGTCACGTCTACGAGAACTCGCCAACGTCTGCGACGTGAGCGTGTACCGGTATCGGACGCTGCCCACTTGGCGCGTGATCCGCACGGGCGCCACGATGTTCGTCGGCGCCTTCGACACCGGTTGGGAGGGTCACGAGTCGGCCACTTACAAGGTCATGGAAACGCCGCACGGCCCCCTGTTCCGGGGGTTCCGGCGCATGTTCGAGACGGTCATCGGCGAGGCTCGGCGCACGGTCTGAAAGGGATGGGGACAGCGTGATCGAGGCGGAGTTGAAGGCTCGGGTGCACGCACCCGAGTCGGTACAGCAGCAGCTCGACGAGTGGGCGACGGCTCGGGTCGAGACCTACCGCGACACGTACTACGACCGACCCGAAGGCTTACTGGAGAAAGCCGATCAGGAGCTGAGGGTGCGGACGGTACACGGCACCGAGAGTTCCCGAACCGTGGTCACGTTCAAGGACGCCGCGGTCGACCAGGAGTCCGGGTCCAAGCCTGAGCACGAGACGGTCGTGGCGGACGCCGACGCGGCGCACGCGATCCTCCGGGGCCTGGGGCACGTCGAGGTGATCGCCTTCGAGAAGCAGTGTCGCAACTACGAGTTCCGGGCACGCGGTCGGCAGGTACTCGCGACGCTCGTCGTCGTGCCGGAGATCGACGGGACGTTCCTGGAGGTCGAGACGCTCGTCGACGCGGACGAAGTGGCCGCCGCGCTGGCCGACATTCGTACGATCCTGGCCGATTTGGGCATCGGGCCGGAGGACCTGACACGCGAGACCTACACCGGCGCTGTAGCGGCCCAGCGCCACTGACATCCGGCCGCGTACCCCCCGGCCTCCGCGGATGGCGAAACTCCCGGCCGAACGTCCGTGGTCCCCGAGTGGTCACGGCGGCTCGGTATCGGGTACGACGAGCACCCCCGCGGGCCGGGGCTCGCGGGGGGCGGGGCGGGTGGCCGGGGGGCGCCCAGCGGTGAAGGGTGGCCGGTCCGGCCGACGGTGGGGGTCTTCGGGTGGACGAACGGTATCCCCGGCGGGGGACGGCGGACTCCCGGGTCGAGGACCGGGTGTCGATGCGGGACGGGCCGCCGTACACGGGGTGTCCGGCACGCGCCGGACGTCCTCCGAGTGGCGGCTCGGTCCCGCTGTCGGAGGTCAGTAGGACGTGGCGTCCTCGAAGCTCTCCGTCCAGTGCATGACCCGGGCGTCGTCGGTGAGGTACGTGCCGGACGGGAGGGTCAGCTGCACGGACGGGCCGGTGGAGCCCGCGCCGTTAGCGGACGCGAAGTGGACGCCGAGGCGGGACGCGGTGCGGCCGTTGACCTCGCCGCCGGTGCGCTCGCCCATCAACACGACGGAGGCGTACGCGGACCCACCCGGGGCGAGCCGGATGACGCTCTGCTGGCGGGTCGAGTCGTCGACGGCGGTCGGGGCGTGCGCCTGGTCGAAGCGCAGGTACGGCGCGGCGTGGAGGTCGCAGGGCGCCGAGCCCTTGTTGGTGGCGGTGAGCAGCAGGTGGTTGATGGGGCGGACGGGGCGCTGTACGACGACGCGGGTGTTGGCGCCGGTGCAGGTGGCGACGGCCGCGGCGGCGGTCTTGCCGCCGTTCGGCCGGTGGGCGGTGGGCATGCCGCCGGTGGCCTGCCGGTCAGCGGCGGCGCTGCCCGCCGCGGGGGCGGAGGGCGCGGCCGTACCGGGCGTACCGGAGCCGTCCGTGGAGGAACCACCGGGGACCCGGGGGGTGCCGGTGGTGTCCCCGCCGGGCGACACGGGCGCGGTGGACGGTGCCGGGGCGGTCACGGCGGTGCCGGCCGGCACGGCGGACGCCGGGTCCTTCGACACCTCGGTGATACCGCAGGCGGACGTCGAGAGGGCCGCCGTCAGCAGGGCGGCGGCGATGGTGGTGCGGCGGATGCGGCTGGTGTGGGTGGTGATGGAAGTGCGCATGGTGAACAAGCCCCCGTTGGATGGTGCGTGTGTGATGGTGGTCGCGGCAGTGGCGCCGTCCGAGCGCGCCGGTTCCTGGCGGCCGTGGGGCCTCACGGCCCCGGTCGAGCCGGGGCGTCCGTCCGCCTCCGGTCGAGCGGCCCACCCGGTCCGGGCGGCGCTGCCCTCACTCTGCGGGGCCGCGCGCCGTTCCCGCCAGCCACCGGCGGGAACGGGGGACGCTGGAACGCCCGCACCCGCCCTGACCTGCGGAAAGGCGCAGTGCCTGGAACGCCTGCCTGGAACGGGGAAGCGGCGTGCCGACCGGGTACGGGCCGGGCACGGCCATGGGCCGGGCACGCCCATGGGCCGGGCACGCCCATGGGCCGGGCACGCCCACGGGTGCGGGCCGGCTACGGGCACGACGGTGGGATCGGCCCGGGTGCCGGGTGCCGCCGGGGCACGGGTGCGGGCCGGACACGGCGGCGGGAGCGGCCCGGCTGACGGGCGCGGGCGCGGGCCGGGCACGGCGGCGGGAGCGGCCCCGGTGCGGCCGGGGTGGGCCGGGTGCGGGCACGCGTCGGTGACGGGCCGCCGGGCCGTGGCACGCGGCTGGTGGCTGGTGGCCGTGGCGGGTCTGCGTCGGCGACGACCCGCGACCGGCGACGGTACGCCGGTACGCCGGTACGCCGGCGGGGCGGGGACGCGGCGTCAGTCGGCCGGGGCGGCGCAGGGGGTGCCGCGGGGGAAGAGGCCGTACGGCGACGCCAGCCGGTACACGCCCGGCGCGGGGGCCTCCAGCTCGGTCCACTCGTCCCCCTCCGCCGTCCGCGCGGACTTCCGCAGGCACGCGCGGCCCTCGGCGGGCAGCCGCTCGCCCCGCTCGTCCACCAGGGACAACCACGGCGAGTACGGGACCTTCACGCGTATCCGGCCGGGCCGGTCGACCCGCAGGGTGAGGGCGTCCGCCGCCGCCGCGTCGACCGTCGCCGACGGGCCGGCCAGGGGGCTCGCGCCGCGGACGGCGAACAGGCGCCAGTGGCCGTCGGACCACACCGGGTCCAGATAGGGCAGGCCGCGTTCGATCAGGACGGTCTCCTCCTCGGCGCCCGTGTCGGGCCTGCCGGTGGGGAGGACGACGTACCGCACGGCCCACCGGTCCAGCCAGGCTCGGTAGGTGCCGGCGTTCAGGGTGCCGTCGTAGAAGAGCGGGTTCCGCTCGATGTCGGCCTGGCGGTTCCAGCCGCGCGCGAGGCTCACGTGCGGGGCGAGCGCGCTGGACTCACGGTGGCTGCGGGCCGGGACGACCTCGACGCGGGTCCGCTCCGCGCCCCGGCGCTCCAGCTCGTCCAGGAGCGGCGCCGTCCGGCTCTCCCACGACGCGTGCGGCGTGGTCAGCCGCACGTCGTCGACGCTCTTGAAGCCGATCCACGCGTGGAACACCAGCAGGGCGGCGAGCAGCGCGTACCGGCCGCGCCGCGTCGCGTGCGGCAGCGCGGCGAGCAGCACCACGCCCGCGAACAGCATGGGCAACCGCGTGACGTTGGAACCGATCTGCGAGTCGACCAGCCACGTCAGCAGCGTCCCGGCCACGTACAGGCCCGCCGCGACGCGCACGGTCCGCCACGACGCCGGCACGAGCGCCAGGCACAGCGCGCCGAACACCACCGGCAGCAGCACCGTCCCGAACCCCATCGGCTGCGTACCGGAGAACGGGAACAGCAGCGCCGTCGCCGCGACGACCAGCACGGGCGGCACGCCCAGCGCGTACGCGGCGGGCCGCCGGCCGCGCAGGAACAGGGCGCCGGCCACCACCCCGAGGAACAGGCCCGCCACCGGGCTCGCGGCGGTCGCCGTACCGGCCAGGAGCGCGGCGGCGGCCGCCCGCGCGGCGCGGTGGCGGTGCCACCGGCGCGGCCAGGCGAAGACCGCGGCCGCCGCGCCGAGCGCGCACATCAGCCCGAGGCCGAAGGTGACCCGCCCGGACACGGCGTTGCACAGCAGCGCGAACACCGCGGCGAGCGCGCAGGCGAGGGGGTTGCGGACGGCGCGGGTCCGCACCAGGAGGAGGGCGGTGAGCGCCGCCGAGACCGTCCCGGCGGCCATCATCGTCGCCCGCACGCCGACCAGCGACATCACGTACGGCGACAGCACGCTGTACGACATCGTGTGCATGCCGCCGTACCAGGAGAGGTTGTACGCGGAGCCGGGGTGGCGGGTCGCGAAGTCCGCCCACGCGTCCTGCGCCGCGAGGTCGCCGCCGCTGTTGGCGACGGCGAGGAACCACAGGACGTGCAGCACGGCGGCCAGGGCGGTCGCCACCGCGACGGGGTGGGTGCGCAGCCGTCGCGGGTCCGCCGGCGCGGGGCGCTCGGATCCCGGACGCGCGGGCCCGCGGCGTGCGGACGGCACACGTGCGGCCGGCACCCGTGTGGGCGGCACGTGTATGCGGGCCACATGGGTGGGCGGCACGTGGGTGGGCGACGGGTGCGCGGACCGCACGTCCGGGCCCGGGCCTTCCGCGGTGGTCACTCCTCGGCTCCCTGGTCCGACCTTCTTCGACTGCTTCGACCTGCTCGGGCCCGGTCCATCCGCTCCCGACCTGCTCCGGTCGCTCCGTACCTGCTCCGGACCGGATTGACCCTGCTCCGGACCCGGTGCGGGCCGCTCCTGATCGGGGTTCGGCCCGCTCCTGGCCGGGGGTTCGACCTCCCGGGCGGGACGCGCTCAGGGCGCCCCGGTGGTCCGGGACGCCCTGGCCGCGTGGTGCGTCAGCCGATCCGGGTGAGCTTGGCGCCGAAGCCGGGTTCCGCCAGGTCCTCCCGGAGCGCGACCGGGACGCTGACCCGGCCCTCGCCGGAGCCGACGGCCAGCTCGCCGACGACCGTCCCCCCGGCCGCCGTGTGCGGGACGGCCTTGCCGCCGTCCGTGAGGATCAGGTCGACCTCCAGCCCGGCCCAGCCGACCGGCTTCAGGTCCTTCGTGGCGACGACCGGCGTACGTCCGCCGAGGCCGTCGTCGACGTACCCGACGACGTCGCCCTTCTTCACGACCGCCGCGGACGTGACGCCCTCCTTCGCGGCGTCGATGAGGCCGCGGCTGAACGTCTCGACGGCCAGCTTCGTCTTCTCGGAGAGCAGCGCGGGCGACTTCACGTTCATGACGATGCCGAGGACGCGCCGCACCTTGCCGTCGACCACCGTGTTCGCGGACCACAGGAGGTTGCCGCCGGCCGGGGTGGACGTGCCGGTCTTGACGCCGGAGATGCCGGGCTGCAGCAGGAGGGTGTTGCCGTTCTCCAACTGCCGGCCGATCTGCGGCAGGGTCACGTTCGGCATGTCGACGATCTCGCGGAACGCCGGGTCCTTCATCGCCGCCTTGGCCAGCTTCAGCTGGTCGACCGGGGTGGAGACCGTGCCCTTGTCGAAGCCGCTCGCGTCCGTGTACGTCGTGTTCGTCATGCCGAGGTCCTTGGCGGTGGTGTTCATCTTCTTGATGAACGCCTCCTCGGACCCCGCGTCCCAGCGCGCCAGCAGGTGGGCGACGTTGTTCGCGGACCGGATCATCAGCAGCTGGAGCAGTTCGCCCTGCGTGTAGACCTGCCCCTTCTTGACGGGGGCGACGGACCAGTCGGGGTTGCTCGCCTGCTCCTCCGTCAGCTGGTCGATCTCGATCTTCGGACCGGCGCTCTTGCTCTTGATCGGGTGGTCGCGCAGGAGCACGTACGCCGTCATCGTCTTGGCGACGCTCGCCATCGGCGCGGGCTTCTGCGGGCCGTACGTGCCGATCAGGCCGACGCCCTCGACCTCGACCGCGCCCTGGCCCTCGGTGGGCCACGGCATGGCCAGCTTCCCGCCACCGAAGGTGTACGTGGGCTCGGCGGAGAGGCTCAGCGACGGGGCGGGCAGCGGCCGCAGCATCTGTACGACCGCAAAGACGATCACCAGCAGGAGGACGAGCGGGGACCAGATCTTGACCCGGCGCACGAGCGTCCGCACCGGCGTCTCCGGCGGGGGCGGCGTGTTCGTCAGCTCCGCCAGGAGGTCCAGCGGCGGGAGCGGCGGCATGGGCTGCTGCTTGGTGCGCTCGGCCTCGGCGAGGGACGCGGGCGGCGCGGGCGTCTCGGCGGTGATCTCGTTCGGGGCGGCGGCACGCGGCGGCACGGTGGACGCCGCCCCGGCGGACGCCGTCGCCTTGCCGGACGTGGCCGTGTCGGAGGCCGTCGTGTCGGAGGCCGTCGCCCCGGCGGACGCGGTCGCCTTGTCGGAGCCCGTCGACTTGCCGGACGTCGCCTTGTCGGACGCGGTCGCCGTGTCGGAGCCCGTCGCCTTGTCGGACGCGGTCGTCTTGTCGGGCGTCGGCCCGGCGGACGTCGCCGTGGCGCGGGCCGGCGTCTCGGGGGTGGCGCGCTTGGGCGCGGCGGGGCGTACGTCGTCGGTGCGCAGCGGCACGAACGTGCTCGGCCGCCCGTCGGACTCGTCGTCGGCGTCGACACCGGCGGTGTCCGTGCCGGTGTCGACCTCACCGTCGGCGTCGGCGGTGTCGCGGGTGCCGCCGGTGGCCCACTTGGGGGCGGTCCTGCCGGCGGGGGCCTCGTCCGCGTCCTCGCCCGCCGGGGCCTCGCCGTTGCCCTGCGCGGGGGCCGTCGTGGCCGTCGCGGCGGCGGGCTCGTCGTCCGACGGGGTCTTCCCCGGGGACGCCGGGGACCTCGGCGTGAGCGCCTTGAGCGCGGTCGTGGGCTGGTCGACCCGCGCGGCGGGCTTCCGGACGGTGCTGAAGACCGCGGTGGGCTGGTCGACACCGCGCTCGGCTGTCGCCGCCGGGGCGGGTTCCTCCCGCTCGTCGTCGTCGCGGTCACCGTCGCCGTCGCGGTCATCTCCGTCGCCGTCACCGCCGGCGCGCGCGTCCGGAGCGGCCTCGGTGGCCCCGGCCTCCGCAGCGGCCGCGTCGGCCTCGGACTCGGCCTCGTCGTCGGCGGTGTCCGCGGCGGTCGGCTCCGCCGCCGTCTCCGGGGTGTCGGCACCGGCGTCGGCACCGGCGTCGGTGTCGGCCGGGGTCCTGGAGTCGGCGGCTTCGGCGGTGTCGGCGGTGTCGGCGTCCGACGACTCCCGCGCCTCGGGCACGGTCGCGCCCCCGGCGGCGGTGGAGCGCCCGGCGGCAGCCGTACGCTCCCCGGCGGACCCCTCCGGCGCGTCCGACGCGGCAGCCACGCCCGAGGGCTCCGCCCGGTCGGCCGCCGCCTTCGCCGTGTCGGACGATCCCGCCCCGTCCCGTGCCGGCTCCCGCGACGGCCCCGGCTCCGGCTCCGTCGGCTTCGGCGCCTTGAACACCGCGGTCGGCTGGTCCACCCCAGCCGGCCTCGCGCCGGTCCGCGCGTCACCGAAGGCGGCGAGCCGCGGATCGCGACCGCCCGCAGCCGTCTCCCCCGGAGACTTCCGCTGCTCCGACTTGTCGGGGGACTCGCCCGCCACCGTGCCTCCAACCAACGCGTTGTCCGAACCGTGTACCAGTGTCCTGTGTGAGCCCCTGGGCCCCCGTGCTAGACGAGAACGACATACCTGCCGGTTCCCGCACGAAGCACCCAGGCGCTCTCGACAGATGAATGTGAGAGGGGTCACCCTGTCATTCATCCACGCGGGGAGGCATGGATGGGCAGGAGCCGCAGAACACTTCCGGAGGAGCTTCTGTTGCTCGCTCTGGACCCGGCCACGGGTACCACAGCGCAGCCGCAGTCGCTCGACCTCGGCCTCGCCGGAGCACAGCTAGTGGAGCTGGCTCTGGCAGGACGGATAGCCCCTGACGGGGATCGTATCGCCGTGGTGATGCCACGGCCGACAGGAGATCCGACGCTGGACTCCGCACTGGAACTGCTGCGCAGACGCGGCAGCCCGGTACGGGCGGTCCACTGGATAGGCGGACCCCGACTGGGGTTGCGTCAGACGTACCTCTCGCACCTGGAGCGCTGCGGCATGGTCCACGCCGTGGAGAGCCAGATGTGCGGGGTGCTGCCGACGACGCGCTACCAGGCGACGGACACCGCCATCAGCCGGGAGATAAGGTCCCGGCTGGACAGCGCGATCCGCACCGGCGTACCGCCGGACCCGCGGACCGCCGCCCTGGCCGCGCTCGCGCACGCGGTCGGCCTGGGCAAGCACCTCTACCCCGGCAACGAGGGGCGTTCGTCGCGCTCCCGCCTCCGGGACCTGATCCGGCACGACCCGATGGGCGGCCTCGTGGCGCACGCCGTGATGGACGTCCAGAACGGCGTCGGCGCTCCGCCGCGCCGCCCGCCCGCCCCGGGGGGTCCAGGCCGGCCGGCCGACGCCGTCCCGATGCGGACGGCGTCGCACCCCGGGCCCATGGCCCGCGTCGCCGCGCGCTGAACCACCGGCACCACACGCACCACCCGCACGCACCACCCGCGCCACCGCCCGTACGCGGCACCACCGCCCGTACGCGGCGCCCCGGCCCGGGAGCGACACCACGTACGCCCGCACCACCGCACGTCCACCGCACCGGCGTCCCACACGGCCCGGTCGGGAGTCGCACGGGTGCGCGGGGCGGCCCGCACGGCCGTCCCGCGCGTTCGCGTTCGCTCACCCGTGTGGCAATTCTCCAGCGCCGCACGCCCTTTGGTGGCAGTCTGCTGAGCAGTAGATACGCAGAGCAACGCCAGCTACAGCCAGGCAGCCGGAGGTGCAGTTCCCGTGGCGTCCAATGTCAACCCCACCGTCAGGCGACGCAGACTGGGCATGGAGCTCCGCCGGCTGCGCGAGCAGAAGGGCATGACGGCGGAGGAGGTCGCCGAGCGGCTGCTCGTCTCCCAGTCGAAGATCAGCCGGCTGGAGAACGGCCGCCGCTCGATCAGCCAGCGCGACGTGCGGGACCTGTGCGGGGTGTACGAGGTCGAGGACCGGCGGATCGTCGACTCGCTCATGCAGATGGCGAAGGACTCGCGGCAGCAGGGCTGGTGGCACGCGTTCGGCGACATCCCGTACAGCGTGTACATCGGTCTGGAGACCGACGCCGCGTCGCTGCGCGTCTACGAGCCGCAGATCGTGCCGGGGTTGCTCCAGACCCGGGCGTACGCGGAGGCCGTCATCAACGGCGCGCTGCCGGAGGCGCCGGTGTCGGAGATCGACAAGCGGGTCAACGTCCGCACGCGCCGCCAGGACCGCGTCCACGACGTGGAGAAGCCGCTGCGCCTGTGGGCGGTGATCGACGAGTCGGCGCTGCGCCGGGTCGTCGGCGGCCGGGACGTGATGGTGGAGCAGCTGGAGTCGCTGATCGAGCTGTCGCACCTGCCGCACGTGACGGTGCAGGTGCTGCCGTTCGACATGGGCGCGCACCCCGGCATCAGCGGGCACTACGCGATCCTGGAGTTCCCCGACGCGACGGACTCGTCGGTCGTCTACATCGAGGGCGTCACCAGCGACCTGTACCTGGAGAAGCCGAACGACGTGCAGCGGTACAGCGTCATGTACGAGCACCTGCGCGCGCAGGCGCTGGGGGTGGAGCAGACCCGGCAGTTCGTCGCGGGGGTGGCCAAGGACCACGCCGAGAGCTGAGCCGGGGGGCCGGGGCCGCGTCGCGGTGCCACGGAGCCGCGCGGCCCTGCGGCCCGACTGCCCGCAGGCGCCGGGCTCCCCGGGCCGAATGTCGGGGTTCGTCCGGAAACAACCGATCCGACAGTACGAGGATCGGCACGGTACACCTCCACCGACTGCCGGCGGTAGACCGGACGGGAACATGCCATCCGGATGAGTGAACGGCCGCCCCGGACCGGGAGGGTGGGCGAGTAGCGTCGATCACGCCAGCCTGACGGTTGGCGCGACTCCTGCCAGCCAGCACCAGCCAGAACCGGAGTGAACACATCATGGCCATTATTCAGGGCGCCACGGACACCTGGACGAAGTCCTCCTACTCCGGCGGGAACGGCGCGTGCGTCGAGGTCAAGTCCCCCGCCGTCGCCTCGATCGCGGTCCGCGACTCCAAGGTGCCCGCGGGCCCCTCGATCGCCTTCGTGCCGGGCGCGTGGAACGCCTTCGTCCGCGAGGTGGGCACCGGCTCGCTCTGAGCCGCATCCCTTCCCGCCCCCCACGTCGCGGCGGAGCCCTCTCGACTGGTCCGCCGTCCCCGGCCGAGAGGGATCGGGCCCACCCGCGACGACGCCCCCCCACTCCGCGCCCCCGCTTCTTGCCGGTCCCTTTTCCGGACCTTTCTGTGAACTTGGTCGACATACCGGTCAGTACCCGGCAGTGTGACCTCCGAGCACGAGCCGCCGGTCCCCGCCTCCCCGCCACGGACCACGGCGTACGAGCCTGCCCTCCTCCTCTCCACGGCCGCACGGGACCCGCATCCCGCGCGGCCGTCGCCATGCGCGCACGCTGCCGCGGCGCGGGCGCGCCGGCCCGCGCGCACGGGCGCCGACGGCCCTGACGAAGCGTCCGGTCATCGTCCGACGCCCCCCGCGCCGCCGACAACGGGCCCGAAGGTCAAGAACCGGCCAAGACGTTCCAGGCAGTGACCGCCGTTCATGTCCGTGACCCGGAAGGGTCTTGACCGCTTGCCCGCACGGACGGTTCAATCCCCGAAAGCCCCGCTCCCGCACGGGGTGCCGCTGGTCCGCACCGTACTGACGAAGTGCCGTGGCGTTCACAAGGCGGACCCCTGGAGGGGGCAATGAACAGTCTCGACTGGGCCGTGCTCATCGGCTACTTCGGCGTGATGGTGGCGATCGGGCTCTGGTCCCACAAACGCATCGACGACGTCGGGGACTTCTTCACCGCGGGCGGCCGCATGCCCTGGTGGCTCTCCGGCATCTCCCACCACATGTCCGGCTACAGCGCCGTCATGTTCACCGGGTACGCGGGCATCGCCTACACCTACGGCGTCACCTCGTACGTCACCTGGTCCTTCCCGATCGCCGTCGGCATCGCCATCGGCGCGCGGCTCTTCGCGCCCCGGCTCAACCGGCTCCGCTCCCGGCTGCGCGTCGCGTCGCCGCTGGAGTACCTGAAGAACCGGTACGACCTGCGCACCCAGCAGGCCCTCGCCTGGTCCGGGGTGCTGCTGAAGATCGTCGACGTCGGCGCGAAATGGGCCGCCATCGCCACCCTGCTCTCCGTCTTCACCGGCATCTCCCTCAACCAGGGCATCCTCATCACCGGTGTCGTCACGGGCGTCTACTGCACCGTGGGCGGGCTGTGGGCCGACGCGCTCACCGAACTCGGCCAGTTCGTCATCCAGTTCCTCGCCGGGATCGCCATGCTCGTCGCCGTCCTCGCCGAACTCGGCGGCCTCAGCGCGCTGTGGACGGTGTGGGACCGGCCCGAGCTCCAGGGCCACGCGGAACCCACCGCCGGGCCGTACACGATGACCTTCCTGCTCGCGTACCTCTTCATCAAGACCTTCGAGTACAACGGCGGCATGTGGAACCAGGCGCAGCGCTACATGGCGACGCCCAGCGCCCGGGAGGCCACCCGCTCCGCGTGGCTGTCGGCGGCGCTGTGGCTCGTCTGGCCGCTCGTCCTCTTCTTCCCCATGTGGTGCGCGCCCCTGCTGGTCACGCCGGAGAAGGCCGACGCCTCCGACGCGTACGCGCTGATGACCGGCGAGCTGCTGCCGCACGGCCTGCTCGGACTGGTCGTCGTCGGCTTCTTCTCCCACACGATGGCGATGTGCTCCTCCGACGCCAACGCCATCGCGGCCGTCTTCACCCGGGACATCGCCCCCGTCCTGTCGAAGGCCGCGCGCGGCTGGTCCCACCGGGCGGCGCTGCTCGCCGCCCGGTGGTCGACCGTCGCGTTCCTCGCGCTGTCGATGGGCATCGCCACCCAGGTCGACTCGCCCGCCTTCAAGGACATCATCACCGTCGTCATCAAGTGGGTGGCCGGGCTGATGGGGCCCATCGCCATCCCGTTCATGCTGGGTCTGCTGCGGCCCTTCCGCCGCTCCGGCCCGACCGCCGCGCTGGTCTCCTGGGCCGCCGGCCTCTTCGCCTTCTGGCTCACCAACTACGGCCTCGACGGCGTCGAACTGCAGATCCAGATCGTGTCGCCGGTCGCCACGTCCCTCGTCCTGTTCGTCCTGCTCGGCCACTTGAAGCCCGAGGACACTCCCGAACGGGACGCCGTGCTCGACCGGATCAACACCGAGGCCGACGGCTCCGACACCGGTCGTCCCGACACCGGGACCCCCGGCGCGGGCTCGCCGGCCGCCGCTCAGCCGCGCGGGTAGCGGGCCAGCCAGCCCGGCGACGCCGCCGACGGGCCGTGCAGCGCCGGGCCCTGCGTCATCTCCAGGGCGAAGTCGTCGGCCAGCTCCAGCAGCGTGGACCGCCCCTCCAGCTCGGCCAGCCAGGCCGGCGGCAGGGCGGTCTCGCCGTGCAGCGCCCCCAGCAGGGCGCCCGCGAGCGCGCCCGTCACCTCCGACGGGCCGTCGTGGTTCACCGCCAGGCGCAGCCCGTGCGGTACGTCCTCGGCGACCAGCGCGCAGTACACGGCGATCCCCAGGGCGTCCTGCGCGGTCTCCCCGTCCGTGTCGCCCAGCGACGCGATCCGGTCCGGGGTCGGCACGCCCTCGCGCACCGCGGCGACCGCCCGCTCCAGTGCGGCGGCCACCGGCTCGTGGCCGGGCCGCTCCGGCAGCTGCGCCAGCGCGCCGCGCACCGCCGACTCCACGTCCAGGCCGCGCGCCACCCCGTGCACCACCACCGCGTACGCGCCGGCGGCCAGGTACGCCGCGGGGTGGCCGTGCGTCTGCGTGGCGCACTCCACCGCCAACTGGCACACCAGGTGCGGCTCCCAGCCCACCAGCAGCCCGAACGGCGCCGACCGGACCAGGGCGCCCGCGTCCCGGGCCGCCGGGTTCTTCGGCGCGGCCAGCGTGCCGAGGACCTCGTCGCCCAGCCCCGTCAGACAGGCGCGCGGCGGATCGCGGCGGGTGTACAGCCACTCCTGCGCGGCGAGCCAGCCGTTGTCCTTGCGCCGCTCGTCCGGGCCCCAGTCGCGCTGGGTCGCCGCCCACCGCAGGTAGGCGCGGTGCAGGTCGGTCGGCGGGTGCCAGGCGCCGGTGTCCCGGCGCACCTGGGCGCGGATCAGCCCGTCGACGGTGAACAGGCCGAGCTGGGTGGCGTACGTGACGGCGCCGCGCCGGCCGTGGGCGGGCGCCAGGTCCGTGAGCCCGTCCGCGCCGTGCAGCTCGCGGATCGCCTCGACGGGCAGGCGCGCCACGCCCGCGCCGAGGGCGTCCCCGATCGCGCCGCCCAGCAGGCAGCCCCGCACCCGGGCGCGGAAGTCCTGCTGTTCGGCCCGGCCCCAGACGGTCGCCGCTGTGGTACTCACCGACAGGCCCCTCCCCCGCGACATGGCTCCGGCGCAGCACTGTAATCGAACGGGTGCCGGCCGCCGAGGGCCGTCCGCGCAGCAGGACGACGGTTATTCGCCGCGCGCCGGGAACTCGCACGGGCGATCCTCCGACTACCTGTCCGGGGTCGTTTTCGGCCCGCCTCGGAAAGACGGAGTCAGGAGTTCTTCATGCAGCGTCGTTTGTGGTGCGGTACCGCCGCCCTCCTGGCGTTCGCCGCGGTCGGCTGCGGGGCCGCCGACGACGTGTCGAAGAAGCCGGCCGCGGCCGGCGGCGCGGGCGGGGCCGGCTACCCCGTCGAGGTGACCGACTGCGAGGGCGGGAAGACGACGTTCACGGCGGCCCCGGAGAAGATCGTCACGAGCAACGCCTCCAGCCTGGAGCTGCTGCTGCGCCTGGGCGTGGGCGACAAGGTCGTCGGTACCGGCTTCCCGCCCGCCAAGGGCGCCCTCCCCGCCGAGCTGGACGCCCCGGCGCAGCGGGTGAAGGTCCTCAGCGACAGCGTCATCCCCAAGGAGAAGCTGCTCGGCTCCGGCGCCGACCTCTACATCGACACCTTCGCCTCGGTGAACCGCGGCGGCCACGGCATGGGCGACGTGCCGACGGAGAAGGAGTTCGAGGCCGTCGGCATCAGGCACGTGTACCTGAAGTCGACCGCCTGCGCGGGCTCCGCGAAGGGGCCCGTCACCGACCTCGGCAAGGTGACGGAGGACATCCGGACGCTCGGCGCCGTCACGGGTACGTCCGCGAAGGCGACCGCACTCGTCGACGGGATGAACCGGAAGGTCGACGCCGTCCGGAAGGCCGTCGGCGAAACGCCCGAGAAGGACCGGCCCACCTACTTCCTCTTCGACTACGACGCCGGCACCAAGCAGCCCATCGCGGTCTGCAACCGGCAGATCGCCAACGCGGTGATCTCCCTGGCCGGGGCGCGGAACGTCTTCGCCGACTGCGACGCCACGTTCAAGCCGGTCGGCTGGGAGGACGTCGTCGCGGCGGACCCGGACTGGATCCAGCTCGCCGTCCGCAACCGCGGCAGCGCCGCCGCGACGGAGAAGGCGTACGACGAGGCCCGCGCCTGGCTGCGGGGCAACGCCGCGACCAGCGGGCTGAAGGCCGTCAAGGAGGACAGGTTCCTGAGGATCGGGTCCGAGGTCACGACCATCGCGGGTGTGCGGAACGCCGACACCGTGCACCGCATCGCCGCGACCCTGTACCCCGGCAAGGTGAAGGCCGACCGCTGATGCCCACGAAGGAGGCCACGGCCGGGCCCCCGCCCGCAGCCGGGGAGCCGGCGCCCGGGCGCCCCCCGGGGAAGGACACCGCGCAGACCGCGGAGAAGGCGACCGGCGTACGCCACGTGCCCGCCGGGCTGCTCGCGGCCGTCCTCGGCGCGGCGCTGATCGCCGCGCTGACGTTCGCCGTGGCGTGGGGGTCGACGGACATCGCGCCCCGCGAGGTGTGGTCCGTGGTGCTGCGGCGGCTCACCGGCGAGGCGCCCCGGCCCGGCACCTCCGACCTGATCGTCTGGCAGCTGCGGCTGCCGCGCGCCCTGCTGGCGGCCGTGGTCGGCGCGGGTCTGGGCCTGATCGGGACGGCGGTGCAGGCGCTCGTGCGCAACCCGCTCGCCGACCCGTACCTGCTGGGCATCTCCAGCGGCGCGTCGCTGGGCGCGGTGGGCGCGCTGGTGCTCGGTCTGGGCGCGGGCGGCGCGCTGGGCCTCGGGGTGTCGGGGGCGGCGTTCGCCGGGGCCCTCGGCACGTTCGCGCTCGTCTGGCTGATCGCCCGGCGCGGAGGGAGCTTCTCGCCCCTGCGGCTGGTGCTCGCCGGGGTGGGCATCGGGCAGTTCCTCACCGGGTTCACCAGCTACCTGGTGCTGCGGGCCGGCGACGAACAGGAGACGCAGGGCGTGCTGTTCTGGCTCATGGGCAGCCTCGGCGGGGCGAGCTGGGACACGCTGGCCGTGCCGGCGCTGGCCGTGCCGGTGGCGCTGCTGCTGCTCCAGGCGCGGTCCCGGCCGCTGAACACGATGATGATGGGTGACGAGACGGCCGCGGGCCTCGGCGTGAGCCCGGCCCGGCTGCGGCGCGAGCTGTTCGTGGTGACGAGCGTCCTGACCGGGATCCTGGTCGCCGTGTCCGGGGCGATCGCCTTCGTCGGCCTGATGGTGCCGCACGCGTGCCGCCTCCTCGTGGGCGCCGACCACCGCCGGCTGCTGCCGGTGTCGGCGCTGTTCGGCGCGGTGCTGCTGGTGGTCGTCGACCTGGTGTGCCGCGTCGCCCTGGACGGGGAGGAACTGCCGGTGGGCGTCGTCACCTCGCTGATCGGCGCGCCCGCGCTGCTCTACCTGCTCGACCGGCGGCTCGGGAGGACATCGTGAACGTCTCCGTCGAGGAGTTGAGCGTCGCCTACGCGGGCCGGGCCGTCGTGTCCGGTGTGCACCTCGTCGCGGGCGAGGGCGAGATCGCGGGCCTCGTCGGCCCGAACGGCAGCGGCAAGTCCAGCGTCCTGCGGACCGTGTACCGGCACCTGAAGCCGGCGGCGGGCCGGGTGCTGGTCGGCGGCCGCGACGTGTGGGACCTGTCGCCGGTGCAGGCGGCGCGGCAGGTGGCCGCGCTGCCGCAGGAGCGGACGAGCGACTTCGAGCTGACGGTCGGCGACATCGTCATGATGGGCCGCACCCCCTACAAGGGGCCGTTCGCCGGGGACAGCGCCACCGACCGGGCGGTGGTGGCGCGGGCGCTGGCGCAGGTCGGCATGGCGGAGGCGCGGGGCCGGTCGTTCTCGGCGCTGTCCGGCGGCGAGCGCCAGCGGGTGCTGCTGGCGCGGGCGTTGGCGCAGGACCCGGACGTGCTGGTCCTGGACGAGCCGACGAACCACCTCGACGTGCTGCACCAGGTGGAGCTCCTGGCGCTCCTGCGCGAGCAGCGCCGCACGACGCTGGTGTCGCTGCACGACCTGAACGCCGCGGCGTCGGTCTGCGACCGGCTGCACGTGCTGCACCGGGGGCGGGTGGTGGCGTCGGGGACACCCCACGAGGTGCTGACGCCGGAGCTGCTCGCCGAGGTGTTCGGGGTGCGGGCCGCCGTGGTGGAACACCCGCTGACGGGCGATCCGTTGATCGCTTTCGACCACCGTTCACCGGCCGGGGCAGCGGCCGGGACGGTGGCCGGGGACGTCTCCGCGCCGGCGGCCCGGCCGGCGGCGGCGCCCCCGGCCGGTCCCCCTCCGGGAGTGACGGAACCGGAGAGGGTGCCCTGACGGGCGGCGAGGGGCCGCCCTTGGCAGAGGGCGGCCCCCCGGGGACCGACGGAGAGAGGGAGGAGGTGGACGGGGTGAACGGTGACGCGGAGCTACGCGGTGTGCCCGGTGGGCGCCCCGTCCAGCGCGCCCGCGGCGCGCGCCCTCATGGTGGCCAGGACGTCGTCGCGGTGGTAGAAGACGCGGCGGCCGTTCTTGTGGCGGCGCCAGCGGTGGGTGTTGGCCAGCCAGTACACCGTGCCGGAGGCGATGCGCCAGCCGGCGGAGATGTCCTGGGCGGTCAGCCCGACGGGTCCGCGGCCGGGGCGCGTGGGCGCCTCGTGCAGGGTGTGCCACAGGTCCGGCGTCCAGGTGTGCCCGCGCTCGACGGAGCACGTGATGGCCGCCCGGCCCGACGGGGCGCCGGAGCCGAGGTGCGCGACGAGCGTGCCGTGGCAGCCGGGCCGTACGCACGGGCCGATCACCATGTGCCGGTCGCTGCGACCGGACAGCTCCGACCAGGCGGACTTGACCAGTTCGTCGGTCTCGGTCACGAGGTCCCCCGCCGCCTCGTGCCCGGCCAGCCAGCCCGCGTGGTGGCTGAGGAAGGCGAGGAGCGCCACGGTGTTGCGGGTCGGGGCCTGCACCCCCCGTTCCTCCCGGACCACCGCCGCCCAACTCGCGAGCACGCCGCGTATTCGGTCTCTGAGGTCCACGGCGTGGGTGTTGAGCGGGATGCCGGGTGCGCCGCGTTCCCTCACCCGCTCGACCACCCCCCGCGAGGACCTCGACGAGGTGAGGGAGTGCGTCAGCTCGTTGTACAGCTCCCCGAGCGCGACCAGGTTCCTGGTGATCCGCCGGGGGGTCACCCGGGTGCTCGGGCTATAGGCGGGAATAGCGGCACATGGCATGGGGCATCCTCTGCAGGCGTATGACGACGGCATCAATGAGCCTGAGGGTCCCCACTACCAGGTCGATACCATTCCGTTCCCGCCCGCCGGCGGCGCCGGTCGGCCCTTGACAAAAACCCCCGCACGCCAAGAAGATGGGCTCCAGGTTGGTGTTTCATGCCCGCTTCGGGCAGCACCTCCGGGGGGCTTCGCGTTTTCCGCGTAAACACCGCGTAAAGCGATGATGAACCGCGCTCCTCTGAAATGCAATGCGCTCATCCGCCCAGCTCAGCTGGGTTGTTCGGCATGCCCAGGGGCACCCTCGGCACCTTTCGCCCTTCCCCGGCACGACGCCCCCCACGGTCCCACCCGGCGGCACCACGTCATCGGCGCGCCCCTTTGACGTGCACCCGCGGGGCGGTTCGATCTCCGTGGCCGGAAACAGCCGTACGAGCGGTATTGGTAATTCCGCCGCCACCCCGCACCCCCATCGAGGAATTGAGGCCGACATCACTACGCGCACGGAAACCACGGAAACCGGCCTGCGATCCGTGGACACGGTCCTTTTCGATCTCGACGGCACCCTGGTCGACACGCTCGACGACATCGTCCGCGCGGTCAACGCCGCGCTGCGCGCCCACGGCCTGCCCGTCCTGACCCACCCGGAGGTCCGCAGCCGCGTGGGCGAGGGCGGCACGGCGCTCGTCGACGCCTCCGTCCGCGCGTCGGGGCGCGACGTGGGGCCGGCGGTCGTGGCGCGGGCGCAGGAGGCGTACCTCACGGGGTACGCCGCCTCCCCCGCCGAGGAGTCCCGGCCGTACCCGGGGGCGGTGGAGCTGCTGTCCCGGCTGCGGACCGCGGGGATCCGCACCGCGCTGTGCACCAACAAGGCCGGCGGCGTCACGCACGCCCTGCTTGGGGCGCTCGGCCTCGACGGCGCGTTCGACGCCGTGGTGACGGGGGACGACCCGGTCGGCCGCAAGCCGTCGCCGGAGCCGTTGCACCACGCGCTGAAACTGGCCGGCGGCTCGGCCGGCCTGATGGTCGGCGACAGCAGGCACGACCTCGCCGCCGCGGCGTCCGCCGGGATGCCCGCGGCATGGGTCGACTTCGGGTACGGCCGACCCGACCCCGGGCAGGCGCCCGACTTCGAACTGCCCAGTCTCGACGCGCTGGAGGCCGCGGCAGGCGCCGCCGGCATCCGACTGCGCGCCACCCGATGACCGCACCCACCCATCCCTCAAGGAGGGAACGATGTCCGGTTCACCCGCGGATGAGATACTCCGTCTGGTCTTCTCTTTCCGCCGTCTCGCCCACGGTGCCGCGGCCGACTGCGCCGCCGGAGGCTGCGAGCAGTGCTTCGCGCTGCACCGGCCCAAGGTCGAGCACTTCATCGAACAGGGCGTTCCCGTCCACTTCGTGATCCCGGCGTTCCCGGCCAAGTCGCCGAACCCGGAGAAGGTCCTCGGCACCCTGCCGGACATGGCCGAGCGCGTCTCGTTGGAGTTCCTCCAGGAGCTGTGCGACTACACCCGCCACTACTACGAGCCGGGCGCCCGCATCACCATCTGCTCCGACGGCCACGTCTTCAGCGACCTCGTCGGCGTCGGCGACGCGGACGTGGCGACGTACGGCGTCGAGCTGGAGACGCTGCTGCAGGCGATCGGCGCCGACGCGATCAACACCTACGGGCTGCAGGACGCCTTCCCGGGCTTCCCCTTCGACGAGCAGCGCGCCATGCTCACCAGCCAGTACGCGGTCCCCGTCGAGGACGTCCGCGCCCGCGCCCTGAAGGAGCCGGCCGCGCGGAACATCTTCGGCGGCATCCACCGCTTCCTCTTCGAGGACCGGATGGCCACGACCACCGGCCGCAGCCGCAACAGCGTCCGCGAGGAGACCAAGTCCCTCGCCTACCACGTCATCCAGCGCAGCGACGCGTGGAGCAACCTCGTCGAGGACTTCTTCCCCGAGGCGCTCCGCCTCTCCATCCACCCGCAGGTCAGCCACTCCCAGAAGATCGGCATCCACATGATGCGGACCCGGGACAACTGGCTGACCCCCTGGCACGGCGTGGCGCTCGACGACGGCGAGGGCGTGCGCCTGGTCAAGCGCAGCGAGGCCGAGCAGCTCGGCGCGACGCTCGTCCGCCGCGGCGGCCGGGACAGCCACTACATCGCACCGGACGTCTCGTCGTCCCTCAAGCCGCTCATCGAGGAGGTCGCTTCATGACCGCGTACACCGTCACCGCCCTCAAGCCCTTCGGCGCCGTCGTGGAGGCCCGGGAGCCGGGCACCGACCTGGGCGACGTAGACCCGGCGGCCGTCCGGGCCCTGGTCGGCGAGCACCGCGTCGTCGTGCTGCGCCGGTTCCGCACCTGGACGCACAAGGACGACCTGGTCGCCTACGCCCGGCGCTGGGGCGACCTGCTGTCGTGGAACTTCGGCGAGGTGCTGGACCTGGAGGTGCACGCCGACCCGAAGGACTACGTCTTCACCCCCGGCGAGGTGCCCTACCACTGGGACGGCGCCTTCGCCGAGATGACGCCCACGCACCAGATCTTCCAGTGCGTCCGCGCCCCCGCCAAGGGCACCGGCGGCCGCACCACCTTCTGCGACACCACCATGGTCCTCGACGCGCTCCCCGCCGAGCTGCGGGCCCGGTGGGAGGCGCTGGAGATCACGTACCGCAAGGAGAAGACGGCGCACTACGGGGGCCACATCACGGCCCCGCTGGTCCAGCGCCACCCGCACACCGGCGAGCCGGTCGTGCGGTACGCGGAACCGCTGGACCCCGAGAAGTTCCTCAGTCCGCTCTTCCTCGACGTCGAGGGACTGCCGGAGGGGACCGACGCGGAGGACTTCTTCGCGGACATCCGGGAGCGCCTGTACTCCCCGGACGTCATGTACGAGCACGCGTGGGAGGACGGCGACTTCGTCGTCACGGACAACCACGCGCTGCTGCACGGCCGTACCCCGTTCACCCAGGGCTCGCCGCGCCACCTCCGGCGCGTGCACGTCCTGTGAGCGCGACACGCACCACCAGGCTGACGAGAGGCGAGTCTTGATGCGACCGTACTACGACGTTGTGATCATGGGTGGCGGACCGGGCGGTGCGACGCTCGCCGCGCTGCTCATGCGACAGGGCGGGCTCAGCGTCGCCGTGTTCGAGAAGGAGGAGTTCCCCCGCGAGCACATCGGGGAGTCCTTCGCGCACCCCCTGATACCGGTGCTGGAGGAGAGCGGGGCCCTGGAGAAGGTCCTGGCCAGCGACTGTTGGGTGAAGAAGTTCGGCGGGATCTTCCAGTGGCGGGGCGAGGACCCGCACGTGGCGTTCTTCGACCACGACAACACCGTCCGGGACGGGGCGCACCGCTGGGCGGTGCACGCCAACCGCTCGGAGTTCGACGCGATCCTGCTGGACCACGCGCGGGACTGCGGCGCCGAGGTCTTCGAGGGCGTCTCGGTCTCCGACTGCTCGCCCCTGGCCGACGGCCCGGGCCAGGAGGTGACGCTGAAGGACGGCCGCACGGTGCGCGCCGGCTACTTCGTCGACGCCTCGGGCCGACGCAACAGCGTCGTCACGAAGAAGAAGCGCGAGTGGCTCTCCGGCTACCGCAACATCGCCATCTGGCAGCACTACCTCGGCGGGAAGCCGACCCAGTCGCTGGAAGGCGACTGGAACATCTTCCGCGAGCACGACATGTCCCCGATCGGCTGCTTCGCCTTCCGCGACGGCTGGTGCTGGTACATCCCCGTACCGAAGATCATCGACGGGGAGCGGGTGGTCACCCACTCGATCGGCATCGTCACGGACCCGGGGATCCTCAAGCAGCCGGGCACCGACTTCACCGACGCGGAGGTGTTCCTCCGCACGATCAAGGAGGTGCCGAAGCTCAAGGAGCTGATCGGGGACATCCGCCCGGTCGGCGACAAGATGCTGACGGCGACCAACTACTCGATGATCAACGACCGGTTCGCGGACTTCGACGGGCGCTGGATCCTGCTCGGCGACGCCTCGTACTTCGTCGACCCGCTCTTCTCCTCCGGCGTCGCCTTCGCCACCAACCAGGCGCGCGCCGCCGCCGCCCTCATCCGCCACTCCAGCGGCTCGCAGATGAGCGAGGAGGAGCTGCGCGGGCTGTGGGAGGACTACGACACCGAGTGGCACGGCATGGCGTCGTCGTTCGCGCTCTCCATCGACCAGTGGTACCACGCCATCGGCAAGGACAACCCGGAGAGCGTCTACTGGAACAGCCGCGGCACCGAGGGCCCGGCGGGTCCGAGCCACGAGAAGACGTTCCAGGCGCTGCTGAACACGGCGTTCACGCCGGACCTCCTCCAGGTGCTGGCGCAGGGCGAGGGCCTGGCCGGGCTGCGCGTGGACGGGCCGTTCATGACCGCCTTCGCGAAGGCCAACGCGCTGGAGCTCACGGCCGACACGAAGGTCTCCCTCAAGGAGGGCGTGGCCGTCCTCCAGGGCCCGGCGCTGGACATCCCCGGCTTCAAGGCCGCCATCCCGCCGAACCCGGACCTCGTGTCGGAGGAGGAGCAGCAGGCCATCAAGGCGTACTGGGAGGACCCGGTCCGCAACGGCCACCTCGTCGAGTCGCCGCTCGACCGGCCGCTGGACTGCCACCGGTTCCACATCCCCGGTGACCCCGAGGCGGTGCAGGTGCGCGGCCTGGACGAGCGGGACGGGGCGGCGGACCTCTGGGCGCGGCTCCGCGGGGGGCCCGTGCTCTGGAGCGAGCTGGTGCAGGACCTGCACGAGGGCCAGGAGCGGCTCCTCAAGCGGCTGCTGCACGCCGGGATGCTGGAGCTGGGCGACCACGCCTGACCCGGCCCTTCCCGGCACGGCCCGTACCCGTGCCGGCGCACCGCACAGGCGCCGGCACGGGTACGGGCGCGGGGCGCGGGCGCGCGCTGCGGGTGCGGCGCGGGTACGGGCGCGGGTCGCTCCCGCTGGCACCGGCCGCTCCACCCGCACCGCGTACGCCCCGCGCCACCAGAACCGCCTGCACCAACCGCAGCACCACCTGCACCACCCGCGGCCCCGGCCGCGGTGAGGAAGACACGGCACCATCCGCGCCACCGTCGCCCGTCCCGCCCCGGGGGCCTTCCGCCCGCCGCGGGCGGGGCGGGCGGCGGCGCGCGGCCATCCAGACGTTCCAGCAGAGGTGAGGGTCGCATGGGCCAGAACAGCACGGCGGGCGAGGACAGAGCGGTCGCGCGGTGGCGCGACGTCCTCGGGCCCGATGCCATCGCGTACGACGAGGACGCCCTCGCGGCGGCCTCCCGCAACACGTCGGCGTTCACGCCGCGCCGCGTGGTGGCCGTGCTCCGGCCCTCCGAACCCGACCAGGTCGAGCGCGTCGTGCGGATCGCCCGCGAGGAGAAGGTGCCGCTCCACCCGTACAGCACCGGCCGCAACTGGGGCCTGGGCTCCCGACTGCCGGTGCGGGACGGCTGCGCGCTGCTCGACCTGTCCGCCATGAACCGCATCCGCGCGGTGGACAGCGCCGGACGGTACGCGGTCGTGGAGCCCGGCGTCACCCAGCTGCAGCTCGCCGACCACCTCGCCGAGCACGCCCCGGACCTGGTGGCCAACGTGACGGGCTCGTCGCCCGACTCCTCCGTGCTCGGCAACCTCCTGGAGCGCGGCACGGGCTTCCGCCGGCACCGCGCGGAGGAGGTGCGCGGCCTGGAGGTCGTCCTCGGCACCGGCGACCGCATCCGCACCGGCCTGTGGGCGGGCGAGGGCACGCGGCAGCTGCACCACTACCCGTACGGGATCGGGCCCTCGCTCGACGGGCTGTTCGTCCAGTCCAACCTGGGCGTCGTGACCGCCGCGGTCGTGGACCTGCTGCCCCGTCAGGAGCAGCTGCGGCTGCTGATGTTCACCTGCTCCGAGACGGCGCTGCCGGGCGTGGTCGACGCGGTGCGCGGGCTGTTCCTGCGCGGCACCGTCCGGTCCATCGTGCACGTCTTCAACGACAAGCGGATCCTCGCCATGACGCGCAGCGACCGCGTGCCGACCTGGACCGGCGCCGTGGCCGTCGACGGCACCGCCGCGCAGGTGGACCTGGCCGTCGACGACATCACGACCACCCTCGGCGCCGAGGGCGCGGCCGTACGGGTGGTGGGCGCGCAGGACGCCGCGGCCCCGGACGCCGACCCGATGGTCGCCGCCATGTACGACGTGCACTCCGGACGGCCGACGACGGCCTTCCTCCAGGGGCTCTACCAGTCCGTGCCCGGCGCGGCGGTCCCGACCGACCTCGACGTCCTCGACGACACGACGGTCGGCTACCTGGCCTGCATGCCGGTGGCCGCGGTCGACGGACGGACGGTCGCCGACCTCGTGGCCCTGGTCGAGAAGACCTGCGCGGACCACGGCCTCGTGCCCGCCATCGCCGTCAACCCGACGGGCCCGGACTACCTCGAGTCGGTCGTCAACCTGTACTTCGACCGCACCGACCCGGCGCAGGAGGAGGCGGCCCGGGCCTGCAACACCGAGCTGCACGAGCGGCTGTACGCCGACGGCTTCCGCTTCTACCGCGTCGGCGTGGAGACGATGGCGACCCTCACCGCATGGGACACCGCGCCCTGGGACGCCGTGGCCCTGCTGAAGGACGCCCTCGACCCCGACGGCATCCTCTCCCCCGGCCGCTACGCGCCCCTGCGCCCGTGACGCCCACCGGCCCGCGCCGCCGGGAGGTGACGCGGGCCGGGACACCGGCGCGGGCCGGGGAGGCGGCGCGGGCCCGCGCGTCCGGGCGGGTCGTACGGCGGGGGTGGCGCCCCGCCGGAGCGCCCACCGCCGGACGCCCGACCGGACGCCCGACCGGCGTCCGCCGCCCGGCGTCCGGCGCCCGCCCGGCGTCCGCTCAGCGTCCGGCCGGCACGCGGTCCGGCGCCGGGGCCGCTGCGGCCCGCCCTCCGGGGCCGCCGCCGGACGGCCCGGCGGCCCGGCGGCGGGTGGCGAGGAGCAGCACGCACACCCAGGCCGCGCCCGCCGAGACGGCCAGCGCGTACCGGGCGCCGTGCGCGGAGCCCGCGAGGCCCCACGTGGCGCCGGCGAGCGCCGGGCCCATGGCGAAGCCGAGGCTGCGGGAGAGCTGCACGAGGGAACCGGCGATGCCGACGGCCCGCGGCGGCGCCGCCGTCATCACCAGCGTCTGCGTCGGCCCGCCGTACAGGCCCATGCCCGCGCCGGCGAGCGCCAGCCGCCAGGCGACGTCCACCTGGGTCCAGTGGTCGCCGCTGAGCGCGAGCAGGGTCAGGCCGACCGCCGTGACCGAGGCGCCGGCGAGGGCCGTGGGCCGGGGCCCGAAGCGGTCGGCGAGGCGCCCGCCGACGGGGCCCATGAGCCCCATGGCGAGGGGGAAGGCGAGGACGGTGAGCCCGGTGGCGGTGGCGGACAGGCCGCTGTCGTCCTGGAGCCGCAGCGCCACCACGTAGTGCATGGCCGCGAAGCCGGCGGCCAGGGAGAACACCGCCCCGTACACCCCGCCCACGCCGGAGGCGCGCACCACGTCGAGGACGGGGCGGGCGGCGGGCCGGCGCGTCCACCACACGATCGGCGGCACCGCGGCGAGGCCCAGCAGCAGCCAGGCGGGGACCGCCGGCGCGAGGGTGAGGCCGAGGAGGAGCGCGGCGACGGCGCTGCCGACGAGCGCGGCGTCGACGAGGGGCTGGCGGCCGGGGGCGGTCAGTCCGCCGCGCCTCGGCAGGACGCGGACCACGACGAGCAGGGCCACCACGCACACGGGGATCTTGACGAGCAGGACCGCCCGCCAGCCGAACGCGTCCAGCAGGACACCGCCGACGGCGGGTCCGGTGACGGCGCCCAGCGGGCCGAGCGTGGCGGGCACGCTCATCGCGCGGCCGCGCACCGACGGCGGCACCGCGCGCATCACCAGGACGGGCATGAGGACGAACAGCAGGGCCCCGAAGGTGCCCTGGGCGATCCGGGCGACGGCCAGCCACGCCATCCAGGGGGCCAGCGCCGCGAGCATCCCGCAGAGGGTGAACCCGGATATCGCCAGGAGCAGCGCGGACCGGAGCCCGACCCCGCCGCCGCCCTTCCCCGCGCCGTCGCCGCCGCGTGCGCCGCCGTCCAGCCAGCGGCCCGCCGGCAGCAGCATCGACACGACGGCGAGCTGGTAGCCGAGGACCGCCCACTGCGCCATCGACGGGGAGACGTCCAGGTCGGTGGATATGGTGGCGAGGGCGATGTTCACGACGTTCATATCGAGCATTGCCGTGAAGGACAGGGCGCCCGCGATGGCGACGAGGATCCACGGACTGCGGTCACCCGTTAAGGGGTTCCCCGGCTTGTCGGGCGGCTGCTGGTCCGGGGCGGGTTCCTGTCCGTGGTGCGGCATTGCTGGGTCCTTTCACGCCCGCCGTGCGCCGGGCTACACCCTTATGGTCGCAGGTGGTTGGGGGTGGGTTCCCGGGCGGCGGGCGCGGGCGTACCGGAAGCGGACGGCCCGCCTTCGCGGTGCGGCCGAAAAACGGCGGAGGCTTTCTCCAGGTAGTCGGCCCGCGGCCCGCGTGGGTTCCCGGGGCGGAACGGGAGAATGCTCACGTGTGGCATTGCCGCCGAGCCGGGTGGATTCGGCGCGCATTCGTGCCAGCATGGATTCCCGGGCCGCGGGAAATCGCCACTCTCCCAGGCGCGGCCCGTCCCTTGTCGGCCCGTCAGCCGCGTGTCCGGGCCATCCCCCGTACCGGGATTCGCGGCTGGCGGGCGCTTCTGTGCAGGAGCGGAACACCATGAAGGATGCCCAGCCCGAACAGGCCGCGGCCGACCGCCCCACCGACGCCGACCACCCCGGGGCCGGCCGCCCCGCCGACGCCGTGGCCGACCGCCCCGGGGCCTCGCGGCCGCGCGGTCCGCTGCTGGGCCTGAGCGGGTTCCTGGCGCTGCTGGTCGCCCTGCTGGCGGTGTCGTACACCGTCGGGTCGTTCGCCGGGCCCGTCGCCCCCGGCCTCCACCCCGGCGACAGCCGGCCCGCCGACATGCCCGGCGGCGGGGACGGCGGCGGGATGGACATGGGCGGCATGGACATGGAGGAGAGCCGATGACCGCGCCCGGACCCGTGGCCGACGCCACGACCACCACCGACCTCGTCATCGGCGGCATGACGTGCGGTGCGTGCGTCGCCCGCGTCGAGAAGGGGCTCGCGAAGCTGGAGGGCGTCGTCGCGTCGGTCAACCTCGCCACGCACACCGCCCGGGTCACGCACCCGCCCGCCTACACCGTCCCCGACCTCGTCGCCGCCGTCGAGCGGTCCGGCTTCACCGCCGAACTGCCGGAGCCGCCGAAGCCCGAGGACGGGACCGGGGCCGACCGGCAGGAGCGGCGCGACCAGGAGGCCGCCGCCGAGGACGCCGAACAGCGCCGGCGGCTGATCGTGACGGCGTTCCTCGCGGTGCCCGTCCTCGCCCTCTCCATGATCCCCGCCCTGCAGTTCAGCAACTGGCAGTGGCTGTGCTTCGCGCTGGCCGCGCCGGTCGCGTTCTGGAGCACCTGGCCCTGCCACGTGAAGGCGGTCCGGGGGCTGCAGCACGGGGCGTCCACGATGGACACGCTCGTCTCCCTCGGCACCGTGGCGGCCTTCGCCTGGTCGACGTACGCGCTGTTCTTCGGCGGCGCCGGGCAGCCGGGCATGACGATGCCGTTCACGCTGCTGCCGTCGGCGTCCGCGGGCGTCGCCCACATCTACCTGGAGGCGGCGGTCGCCGTCCCGCTGTTCGTGCTGACCGGGCGGTACCTGGAGGCCCGGGCCAAGCGCGGCACCGGCGCCGCGCTGCGGTCACTGGCCGAGCTGGCCGCCAAGGAGGTCTCCGTACGCTGCCAGAAGTCGGGGCGCGAGCGCCGCGTCCCGATCGACCAGCTGCGCGTGGGTCAGGTCTTCGTCGTGCGGCCCGGTGAGAAGGTCGCCACCGACGGCGTGGTCGTGGAGGGCAGTTCGGCCCTCGACCTGTCGCTGGTGACCGGGGAGAGCGACCCCGTCGAGGTCGGCCCCGGCTCCCCCGCCGTGGGCGCCGCCGTCAACGCCGGCGGTCTGCTGCTGGTCCGGGCGACCGCGGTCGGCGAGGACACGCAGCTGGCCCGCATCACCAAGCTCGTCACCAACGCCCTGGCGGGCAAGGCCCGGGCGCAGCGCGTCGCCGACCAGGTGGCCGGGGTGTTCGTCCCGGTGGTGCTGGCACTGGCCGTGACCGTGCTGGGCTTCTGGCTCGGCGCCGGCGCGGACGCCCAGGCGGCCGTGACGGTCGCCGTGTCCGTGCTGGTCGTCGCCTGCCCGTGCGCCCTGGGCCTCGCCACCCCGACGGCGCTGCTCGCGGCGACCGGGCGCGGCGCCCAGCTGGGCATCCTCGTCAAGGGTCCGCGCGCGCTGGAGTCACTGCGCGCCGTCGACACCGTGGTCCTGGACAAGACCGGCACGCTCACCACCGGCAAGCTGCACGTCATCGCGGTCACCCCCGTCGACGACGCGGACGGCGGCGAGGGCGCGGGCCCGTCGCCCGTCCACGCGGTGCTCCGGCTGGCCGGCGCGGTCGAGCAGGGCTCGGACCACCCCCTGGGCCGCGCCATCGCCGGGTACGCGCGGCGCACCCTCGGCGAGGACGCGCTGCCCCCGGTCGCCGACTTCGCCTCCACCACCGGTGTGGGCGTAGCCGGCCGGGTCGACGGCGTACGGGTGGAGGTGTGCGCCCCGGGGGACGAGGTGCTGCCCGAGCCGCTCGCCGCCGCGCTCGCCAAGGCCGAGAGCGGTGCGCACACCCCGGTCCTGGTCAAGGTGGACGGCTCCGCCCGGGCGCTGATCGCGCTGGGCGACACGCTGCGGCCGGGCGCGTACCGCGCCGTGGAGCGGCTGCGGCGGCTCGGGCTGCGTCCGGTGCTCGCCACCGGTGACCGCGAGGCCACGGCCCACGCCGTCGCCAAGGAGCTCGGCATCCCCGCGGCGGACGTGCACGCCCGGTGCACGCCGGAGGACAAGGCCGCGCTGGTGGCCGGGATGAAGGGCGAGGGCCGCCGGGTCGCCGTCATCGGCGACGGCGTCAACGACACCGTCGCCCTGGCCGGCGCCGACCTGGGCATCGCCATGGGCAGCGGTACGGACGCGGCGATCGGCGCGGCCGACGTGACGCTGGTCCGGGAGGACATCGAGGCCGTCGCCGACTCCGTCCTGCTGGCCCGCCGCACGCTCGGCACGATCCGGACCAACCTGGTGTGGGCGTTCGGGTACAACGCCGTCCTCATCCCCCTCGCGGCGACCGGCTGGCTCAACCCGATGGTGGCGTCCGCCGCCATGTCGGTCAGCTCGGTGATCGTCGTGACCAACAGCCTGCGGCTGCGCGGGTGGCAGCCCCGCCGCCCGGCCGCGGCCGCGCGCAGGACGACGGAGGCACCCGCATGAGGGCCCTGGTACGCCGGGTCGAGAACGTCCTGCCCGCGGTGGCCGCGGCCGTGGCGAGCGCGATCGCGATGGGCGGGCTCACCGCCTGGACGGCGGCCGGCGCCGCCGGCACGCCCGCGGAGCCGGAGGTGACGCACGCGCGGCTGCTCCAGCCGTTCCCCGGCCGGGAGTCGACCGCCGTGGTGTTCACCATCACGAACGGGGGCAACGCCACCGACCGGCTGACGGGCGTCAGCTCCCCGGCCGTGACCGAGGCGATGCTCGCGCAGGACGCGGACGCGGGCGAGGCGGCCGCCAAGATGCAGATGATCGCCTCCGTGGAGGTCCCCGCCGCAGGGACGCTGGAGATGACCCCGTACGGCACGGACGTGATGGTGAAGCTGCGCGAGCCGGTCCGGCTCGGCCAGCGGATCCCCTTCACGCTCCACTTCGAGCAGAGCGGCGACGTCCGCACCGAGGCGCTCGTGGTGCGCCACTCGGAGTGGTCCTACCGCTGACCGGTCGCGCCGCGCGAAGGGCCGCCCACCCCCCCGGGAGGAGGTGGGCGGCCCCTTCCGCTCTCACGCCGGGCTGGCCGAGCGGACGCCGTCCAGGCGGTGGGCGGGGCCCCCGCAGCACAGCAGTTCCTCGAAGAAGGCGAAGACCCGGCGGTGGTAGGCGCCGGCGGCCCAGCCGAGGCTGATGTTGTGCCCGGCGGCGGTCTGGCGGGCCACCTGCACCCGCTCCGCCGCCGTGAAGTACGCGGTCAGCTCCGCCAGCGCCTCGGCGTCGTGCCGCCACCACGCCTCGTGCTCGGCGAACGTCAGGCGCACCGGCACCGTCGTGCGCGCCGCCACCCGCGGGAAGTCCCGCGGCCAGCGCGCCGCCTGCGCCACCTCGCGGGCCGGCGGCTCGCACACCAGCTCGGCGCCGGCCGTGAAGGTGCCGGGCGGGTAGAGGCTCGGCGGGCCCCAGTTCCACCGCGCCGAGCCGGTCCGGCGGCGCCCGTCCGGGCCGGCGGCCGGGCTGGGGATCCCGCCGGGGCCCGGCATCGCGCCGGGGCCCGCGCCGGGCAGGGCGTGGCGGTGGCCGCACCCGGAGATGTCCAACCCGACCAGGCCCTCGTGGAGCCCCTGGGCGGCGGCGGTCAGCGCCACCTGGCCGCCGAAGGAGTGGCCGAGGACGAGCAGGCCCCCGCCGAGCCGGTACCGGGCGGCGAAGTCGGCGATCGCCGCCCGGAGCAGTTCGGCCTGGTCGGCGACGCCGAGCCCGTCCGGCAGGTGGGGTGCGGAGGCGCCGTACCCGGGGCGGTCGACGGCCAGGACGGTGTAGCCCAGGCGGGCCCCGAGGGCCAGCAGGGACACGCTCGGGTGTGCCCGGCCGTCGAAGTACCCGGCGGTCATGCCCCCGCCGTGCAGGGCGAGCACGGTTCCCCTCGGCTCCCCGGCCGGCTCGGCGAGCAGACCGGAGAGCGTCAGCCCGCCGGCGTCCAGCGCGACGCGGACGGCCGCGCCGGACGGGGGTGTGCCGGGCATGGCTCCTCCATTCCTCGTGGACGAAACGGTGGTCGGTGGCGCCTGGGGGCGCGCTCCTCAGAGCCGGACGGCACCGGAGTTGAGGCAGGCCAGCAGGGTGCGGGCCTGCACGTTCACGTAGTGGCCGTGCGCGGTCAGCGAGTTGAGCTGGCCGACCGTCACCCAGCGGTAGCCCGGCGGCGGGTCGACGGGCGCGGCGTCCTCGTCGGCGCTGACGAAGAGGTACCGGATGCGGGCCTCCAGGAACCGGCCGCCCTCCTCGGAGTGCTCCGCGGCGTAGTGGGCGGTGCCCCGCTCGTCGGCGGCGCGGACCAGGTCCAGGAAGGGCGGCCGGTCCTCGGTGCGCACCGGGTCCCAGTTGCCGGGGGTGCACTGCACGGTGGGGGCGAGTTCGATCGTGTCGAGGTACCCGGCCTCCACCTTGGCGTGGACGAGCACGTGCGGGACCCCGCCCAGGCGGCGGAAGACGAACGCGGCGATCCCCGTGCCGCACGGTTCGAGCAACGGCTGGGACCAGCCGGTGACCTCGCGGTTCCCGGCCTCGACGGTGACGCCGGTGATGCGGAAGAAGCGCCCGTCGGGGCGGCCTATGCCCTCGGCGTCCCGCGCCCAGTCGGCGACGCCGGCGAGGGGGACGAGCCGCACGTCGACGTCGTGGCGGGCCCGCTCGGCGGTGAACCACGACAGCAGCTCGGTGTCGGAGTGGAGGGCGCCCGGCTCGGGGACCGCCATCGGGAAGCAGGCGAGGACCGTGCGGGCGTCCATGTTGACGAGGTGGTCGTGGCGGAGCAGCTCGCCGATCTGGCCGAGGGTCAGCCAGCGGAAGTCCGGGTCCTCGGGGACCTCGGCGTCCGTCTCCACGAGCATGTTCCGGTTCGACTTGCGGAAGAACCACGAGCCGTGTTCGGACTGGAGGGAGTCGGCGAGCACCCGGCCGCGGGCGGCGTCCGTGAAGTGTTCGAGGTACTTCACCCCGGCGCCCTCGTGGACCCGCTGGTAGTTGCTGCGGGTGGCCTGCACGGTCGGGGAGAGCTGCAGGAGCCCGGGGTTGCCCGGTTCCATCTTGGCCTGGAGCAGGAAGTGCAGGACCCCGTCGAACTCCTTGGCGAGGATGCCGAGGATGCCGACCTCGGGCTGGTGGATGATCGGCTGCTGCCAGCTGCCGAACGGCCCCTCGTCGACGGTGGCGGCCAGACCGCGCACGGCGAAGAACCGGCCGCTGCGGTGCACGAGGTCCCCCTCGTCCGGGGTGAAGGACCAGCCGTCGAGCCGGTCCAGCGGCACCCGGCGCACGGCGAACCGGTGGGCGCGGGAGCGGGCGGCGAGCCAGCCCGGGACGTCCTCGGTGCGCACGTGGTCGCCGTGGCCGACGGCGGCGGCGGAGCGGGCGAGCCGCGCGGCGAGGTCCTGGGCGGCCCGGGGCCGCAGGAGCGCGGCGGCGGTCACGGCCGGCCCCCCGGGGCGCGCCGCTCGCGTTCCGCCTCGTCGGCGAGGTGCGCGACGGTGCGGCGCAGCGCCTCGGGGAACGGGGTGGTGGGCGCCCAGCCGGTGGCGGCGCGGAACGCGGAGGCGTCGATGGTGACGCTCGCGAAGTCGCCGGCCTCCGCGTGCGCGGGCGGCTCCACGGAGACGACGGGGACGGGCGGTTTGCCGGTGCGGTCCGAGACGAGGACGGCGACCTGCTGGAAGACGGGCCCGAGCGGCCTGCCCTCGCCGGTGCCGAGCAGCCAGTGCCGGCCCGCGAGGGCGTCGGTGTGGTCGACGCCGGCGACGACGGCCCGCGCCAGGTCCTCCACGTAGAGCAGGTCGCGGCGGACGCTGCCGTCGTGCCACATGGTGATGGGGTCGCCCGCCAGCGCGCGGCGGGTCATCGCCGAGACGATGCCGCGGTCGCGGGCGGTGGAGCCGGGGCCGTACCCGAAGACGGTGGGCAGCCGCAGGGAGGTGCCGCGGAGCACGCCGCGGGCGCTCGCGTCGAGCAGGAGCCGCTCGGCGGCGAGCTTCTGCCGGTCGTACTCGCCGGCCGGGCGGTCCTCCTCGGTGCCGTCGAGGACCTCCTTGTCGGTGGGTCCGACCTGGGAGGCGGCGCCCGTGAAGACGACCTTCGGCAGGGGCCCGGCGCCGCGGGCGGCGAGGGCGTCGACGAGGTCGCGGGCGAGCCCGACGTTGACGCGTTCGGCGGAGGAGTCGCCGTCCTCGATGCGCCAGGTGGAGGTGGCCGCGCTGTACAGGGTGGCGAGGACGACGACGTCCGCGTCGGCGACGGCGGCGGCCATCTCGCCGGGCTCGGTGAGGTCGGCGGCGCGCACCTCGACGTCGGCGCGGGCGCCGTCCGGGATCCGGGCCGGTCGGCGGGAGACCGCACGGATCCGGACGGGTCGGGCGGCCAGCTCGCGCAGGACGGCGGAGCCGACGAAACCGGTCGCGCCGAGCAGGGCGACGCGCGGGGCGGGGGTCACTGCCACAGCGCCGCCTCCACCTTCAGGCAGGTGTCGTACTCGGGCAGCAGACCGCGTTCCCGCGCCTCGGCGAGGGTGGGCGCGGCGGTGTCCCGCTCGGACTGGGCCAGGTCGTACCCGTCGGGGATCGGCAGCGCCAGTGCGGGGTCGAGGGGGGAGACGGCCAGCTCGTTCGCGGCGGTGTACCCCTCGGACATCACGTAGACGACCATGGAGTCGTCCTCCAGGGAGAGGAAGGCGTGGCCGACGCCGACCGGGATGTACAGGGCCTGGCAGGTGTCGCCGCCGAGTTCCGCGGTCTCGTGGCGGCCGAAGGTCGGGGAGCCGACGCGCAGGTCGACGAGGTAGTCCCGGACCCGGCCGTAGGGGCAGTAGACGTACTTGGCCCGGCCGGGCGGCGTGGTCGTGTAGTGGATGCCGCGCAGCACGCCGCGGGCGGAGAGGTTGTGGCTGATGTCGCGGACGGGGAAGAGGGTCCGGCCGCGGGCCCCGCTGAAGGGGGCCTCCTGGTAGGGCGAGGTGAACAGGCCGCGGTCGTCCCGGTAGACGGGCGGCGTGAAGGCGAACGCGCCCTCGATGCCCAGTTTCTGCACCTGCACGGTGGTGGCTCCCTGGTCGGTGGGGACGGCGGTCACAGCGCGGCGAGGACGGAGCGCAGGGCGGTGATGACGCGCTCCTGGACGTCCTCGGGCAGCGAGGGGTACATGGGCAGCGAGAAGATCTCGCCGGCGAGCCGTTCGGTGACGGGCAGCGACCCGGGCTCCACGCCGAGGTGGGCGAAGCCGGACATGGTGTGCACGGGCCACGGGTAGCTGATGTTGAGGGAGATGTCGTGGGCCTTGAGGGCCTCGATGATCTCGTCGCGGCGCGGGTGGCGGACGACGTACACGTAGTAGACGTGGCTGTTGCCGGGGTTGGTGGCGGGAAGCAGGAGCCCGCCGGGGCCGGTGAGGTCGCCGAGGCCCTGCTCGTAGCGGCGGGCTACGGCGTTCCGGCCCTCGACGTAGGTGTCGAGGCGGGTGAGCTTGCGGCGCAGGATCTCGGCCTGGACCTCGTCGAGGCGGGCGTTGTGCCCGGGGGTGCGGACGACGTAGTAGACCTTGTCCATGCCGTAGTAGCGCAGCTGGCGCATGGCCCGGTCGGTCTCCTCGTCGGCGGTGAGGACGGCGCCGCCGTCGCCGTACGCGCCGAGGACCTTCGTCGGGTAGAAGGAGAACGCCGCGGCGTCGCCCATGGTCCCGGCGAGGCGGCCGTGGTGGCGGGCGCCGTGGGCCTGGGCGCAGTCCTCCAGGATCTTCAGCCCGTGCCGGTCGGCGATGCGGCGCAGCGGCTCCATGTCGGCGCACTGGCCGTAGAGGTGGACGGGGAGGAGGACCTTGGTGCGGTCGGTGACGGCCGCCTCGACCTTCTCGGGGTCGATGAGGAAGTCCTCCTCGCGGACGTCGACGAAGACGGGCGTGGCGCCGGTCGAGACGATCGCGACGACGGTCGGCGCGGCCGTGTTCGAGACGGTGATCACTTCGTCGCCGGGGCCGACGCCGAGCGCCTCCAGGGCGAGCTTCAACGCGTTGGTGCCGTTGTCGACGCCGGTGCACCGGCCGCCGCCGTGGTAGGCGGCGAACTCCTCCTCGAAGCCGGAGACGCTGTCGCCGAGCACGAGGCGGCCGGACGCGAAGACCGTGGCCACCGCGTCGAGGATGTCGTCCTTCTCCTTCTCGTACTCGGGCAGGTAGTCCCAGACGTACGTGGTCATGGCTCTCCTCGGGTGCGTGACGGATCAGGGGTGGTGCGGGGTGCGCGCGGCCTTCCACCGGTCGGGGTTGTCGCGGTACCAGGCGACGGTGGCGGCGAGGCCCTCGGCGAGGGTGTGGCGGGGCGCGTAGCCGAGCTCCTCACGGATCTTGCGGTCGCTGAGCGCGTAGCGCAGGTCGTGGCCCTTGCGGTCGGGCACGTGGCGGATCATCGACGCGTCCGCGCCGCACAGGTCGAGGATCCGCTCGGTGAGTTCGCGGTTGGACAGGTCGTCGCCGCCGCCGACGTTGTAGACCTCCCCGGGCCGGCCGCGGGTGAGGACGAGGTGCAGGGCGCGGCAGTGGTCGTCGACGTGGAGCCACTCGCGGCGGTTGCGGCCGTCGCCGTACAGGGGGACGGGTTCGCCCTCCAGGAGGTTCGTGACGAAGCGCGGGATGACCTTCTCGGGGTGCTGGCGGGGGCCGTAGTTGTTGGAGCAGCGGGTCACGCTGACGGGCAGGCCGTGGGTGCGCCAGTACGCGCGGGCGATCAGGTCGGAGCCGGCCTTGGAGGCGGCGTAGGGCGAGTTGGGCAGCAGGGGCGAGTCCTCCGTCCACGACCCGGTCTCGATCGACCCGTACACCTCGTCGGTCGAGACGTGGACGACGCGGCCCACGCCGGCGTCGACGGCGGCCTGGAGGAGGGTCTGCGTGCCGAGGACGTTGGTGCGGACGAAGTCGGCGCCGCCGTCGATGGAGCGGTCGACGTGCGACTCGGCGGCGAAGTGGACGACGGCGTCGTGTCCGGGGAGCAGGTCGGCGAGGAGCGCCGCGTCGCAGACGTCGCCGTGGACGAAGGCGAGGCGGTCGTGGGCGGCGGGCAGGTTGGCGCGGTCGCCGGCGTAGGTGAGCGCGTCGAGGACGGTCACGGTGTGCGCGGCGCCCGGTTCGTAGGTGTCGTCGAGGAGGGCGCGGGTGTAGTGCGAGCCGATGAAGCCGGCGCCGCCGGTCACCAGGATCCTCATGCGGGCTCCTCGTCTCTCCTGGCCGGCTCGGCGTGCCGGTCGTCGGTGGTGATCTCCATCAGGTACTGCCCGTAGGGCGACTTGGCGAGGGCGAGGCCGAGGCGGTGGCAGGCGTCGCGGTCGATGTACCCCATGCGCCAGGCGATCTCCTCGACGCAGCCGATGCGGACCCCCTGCCGGTGGGAGAGGATCTGCACGTACTGGCCGGCCTCGGTGAGGGCGTCGTGGGTGCCCGTGTCGAGCCAGACGAAGCCGCGGCCCAGCTGGACGAAGGTGGCCTTGCCGCGCTCCAGGTAGGTGCGGTTGACGTCGGTGATCTCCAGTTCGCCGCGGTTCGAGGGGCGCAGCGAGCGGGCGATGTCGACGACGTCGTTGTCGTAGAAGTACAGGCCCGTGATGGCCAGGTTGGAGCGGGGCCGGGCCGGCTTCTCCTCCAGGCCGATCAGCCGGCCGTCGGCGTCGACCTCGCCGACGCCGTACCGCTCGGGGTCGCCGACGGGGTAGCCGAACAGCACGCAGCCGTCGACGTCCCGGGCGCTGGTGCGGAGGATCTCGCCGAAGCCGGGCCCGTGGAAGAGGTTGTCGCCGAGGATGAGGGCGACGGAGTCGTCGCCGATGTGCTCGGCGCCGAGGACGAACGCGTCGGCGAGGCCGCGCGGCTTGTCCTGCTCGGCGTAGGTGAGCGTGAGGCCCAGGGTCGAGCCGTCGCCGAGGAGCCGCTGGAAGCCCGGGACGTCGCCGGGGGCCGCGATGATGTGGATGTCGGTGACGCCGGCGAGCATCAGGACGGAGAGCGGATAGTAGATCATCGGCTTGTCGTAGACCGGCAGCAGCTGCTTGGAGACGCCCAGGGTGATGGGGTGCAGCCGGGTGCCGTGGCCGCCGGCCAGGATGATTCCCTTCATCCCGCGGTCCCTTCCGGAAGTGGTGGGTGCGCCGGCGCGGCCGTCCCGGTCACGAGTCGGCGGTGGTGCTCGTCGCGGGCGTCTTGGGTGACGGTGGCGGCGCCAGGAAGCGGTCACCGCGCAGTTCCTCCTCGGCGGTCTGCTCGACGCGGTTCATGGCCATCCGGAGCAGCGGCGGGGCCATCAGCGAGGTGAGGACGGCGACGAGGACGACGATGGAGTACATCTCCACGGTGAGGAGCCCGAGGCGGACGCCGATGAGGGCGATGATGACCTCGATGACGCCGCGGGCGTTGATCCCGGCCCCCAGGGCGAGGCACTCCCAGCGGTTCATCCGGGTGGCCGCCCCGCCGATGAACGCGCCGAGGAACTTACCGGCCACGGCGACGGCGAAGACGGCGAGCCCCCACAGCGCGACCACCGGGTCGGCGAGGGAGGTGAGGTCCATGCGCAGTCCGGCGGTGGCGAAGAACAGCGGCGCGAGGACCACCATCACGGTGGTGTTGAGCGGGGACAGCGCCGACGCGTCGAAGTCCTTGGTGCCGCCGACGAGGATGCCGCAGAGGAACGCCCCCAGGGCGGCCTCCAGGCCGAGCGCGTGCGTTCCGGCGGCCGACAGGGTCATCAGGACGACGGCGGTGACCACCGACAGGCCCGGTACGGAGGACCGCGCGGCGGCACGCATGGCGGCGCCGACGACGAGCCGGCCGACGGTCATGGTGGCGGCGAGGAGCAGGCCGACCTCACCGAGGGTGGTGACCACCTCGCCGGCGTACAGGCCCGTGGTGGCCATGGCGGCGATCAGGGACAGGAGCACCCAGCCGACGGCGTCGTCGATGGTGCCCGCGACCAGGATCATCTGGCCGATGTCCCGGTGGATGAGCTTCATGTCGATGAGGGTCCGCGCGATGACGGGGATGGCGCTGACGCACATCACCACACCGACGAAGAGCGCGAACACGGTCTGGTCGGCGCCCGGGGCGCGCAGCTGCGCGGGCAGGACGAAGCCCAGCCAGGCGCCGAGGGCGAGCGGCACCAGCAGTCCGGCGGCGCCGACGCCCGCCGCGCGGACCCCCTGCCTCCGGACGAGCTTGAGGTCGAGGTGGATGCCGGTGAAGCCGACGAGCAGGATGACGCCCAGTTGTCCGACCGCGTCGAGCAGGTGCATGTGCTCGGCGGTCTGCGGGAACAGCCAGTTCCCCACGCCGGGCGCGACGTGGAACAGCAACGACGGTCCGAGGAGCACCCCGGCCGTCAGCTCCCCGACCACCGCCGGCATGCCCAGTCGCTCGGCGAGGCGGCCGAGGACCAGCGCGGCCAGCAGCAGCACGCCCACCTGGAGCAGCAGGATCAGCAGTGCGTGGCTGGGGAGGGGCTCGACCACCGAGGCGGCCACGGTCATGAAGGGCACTCCTTTCCGTACGACGTCTCGGGCCGGGTGGCCCGGAGGGTCCGGTCCGCCGCGGCGGGGACCCTGCGGTCCGGGCGCGCCCGGCCGGCGGGACCGCGGGGGTCGCGCCGGCCGGGCGGGGCGGACGTCACGCCGCCGCGGGCCGGTCCTCGGCGTCGGAGCCGGTGCCGGTGCCGATCGCCTCGAAGTGGCTGGGGCGGCCGTCGACGTAGACCTCCCGGCCGATCTTCTGGGCGTCGCGGCGGTGCATCAGCTCCCAGGTGCCGTCCGCGCGGTGCAGCAGGGTGGAGTGCCACGGGGTGGTCCACGCGTCGGCGGCGCCCAGCAGGCGGATGCCGAACTTGATGGAGCCGCGGTTCTGCGGGTGGATGGAGAGGCGGACGTTGCGCGGATAGCTCTCGGCGATCAGCTCGCTCCAGGCGCGGCTGCGGAGGATGACCTCGTAGGCGCGGCGGCGGCAGTCGCGCTGGAGCGCCGACCGGGTGCCCTCCCAGTTCGCGGTGTCCTCCACCAGGAAGCGGGTGATGCCGCGGTACATGCGCAGGGACGACTCGTCCTCGCGCACCTCGGCGCGCAGCTCCTCCAGCGAGGGGCCCAGGGTCACGGCGGCGCGCTGGCGCTTCTCGTCGTACGTGAGGTCGGGCCCGTACACGTCGCGCAGGTCGAAGGTGTCGAGGTGGTCGGCGAGGCCCTCGGCGCGGATCATGTCGGCGATGGCGTCGTTGTACGCGTCGATGTGCGCGTCCGGCACGTGGATGACGTCACCGAAGATGTGGCCGTCGGAGCAGATGAGGACCTTGGCTCCGGGCGCGTAGACCTTCTCGATCTCGGCGCACAGGGAGTCGAGGAAGCGCAGCGCGAGCCGCTCGCCGTGGTCGGGGAGGTGGCTGAAGACCTTGTCCAGGTTGGGCGACTTGCACGGGAAGCCGGGCAGGCTGAAGATCACCTGCTCGTTGTTGGCGACGAAGTCGCGTATCTGGGCCAGCTGCTCCGGGAAGTCGTCCGTCTTGTCCAGATGGGTGTCGGGCTCGACGGTGCGCCGGTGCGGGATGAGCAGCCGCACGATCTCGTGGCTGATGCGCTCGACCTCGGGCGTCAGGGCGTGGCTCGTCGTGGTGGCGGACTCGGACATGGCTGATCGGCTCGCTTCCGTGAGTCGTGGTGCGGGGAGGTGTGGTCCGGGGGCGGTCCCGGCGTGCCCGGCCGGGTGCGGTGCGGTGGGCACGCGACCGGGCCGGTTCAGTGCCGTACGGGGCAGCCACCGCGCGGGGTGGCGTCCGAGGGGCCGTAGGCGACGGGCAGTTCGTTGAGGCCGCGGGCGAGGACGGCGCCGACCCAGACGAGCTCCTCGTCCGGCACGGCGAGGCGGATCTGCGGCAGCCGGTTGAGCAGTTCGCGGACGGCTATCTGGAGCTCGACGCGGGCGAGGGCCGCGCCGGGGCAGAAGTGGATGCCGTGCCCGAACGCCATGTGCGGGTTGGGCGAGCGGTCGAGGTCGAGCGTGTCCGCGTCGGGGAAGCGCTCGGGGTCGCGGTTGGCGGCGCAGAGCGACACGATGACGGAGTCGCCGGCGGGGACGGTGGTGCCGTAGAGGTCGGAGTCCTCGGCGAAGAACCGCCACGTGGTGAGCTCGAAGGCGCTGTCGTAGCGCAGGAGTTCCTCGACGGCGCGGACGAGGAACGCCTTGTCCGCGTCGCTCATCTCGCCGCCGACGGCCTCCTGGAGGCGCCGCAGCTGGGCGGGGTGGCGCAGGAGGGCGACGAGCGCGGTGGTGATCTGGTTGGTCACCGGCTCCTGTCCGGCGACGAGGAGCTGGAAGACGATGGAGTCCTGCTCCTCCTTGGTGATCTCACCGGCCTCGCAGGCCCGGACGAGCTTGGTGAGCAGGTCGTCACCGGGGTGGGCGCGCTTGTGCTCGACGACCTCGGCGATGTAGTTCTGCAGGCCGCGCAGGCGCCCCTCGTACACGGGCCGCAGCGGGTCGCTGGGGCCGACGGGCTGGACGACCTTGCCCCAGTCCCGGTCGAAGCCGGCGGCGATGGCCTCGGGCAGGCCGATGACCTCGGCGAGGACGCGGAAGGGGTAGTGGGCGGCGAAGGCGCCGACGACGTCGACGACGCCGCTGCCGTCCTCGGCGTCGGACGCGCCGAGCGCGGCGTCGAGCAGCTCCGTGGCGATCTCCTCGAAGCGCGCCCGCTTCCGCTCGACGTTGCGGGGCGTGAACGCCTCGGTGACGAGCTTGCGCATGACCGTGTGCTTCGGCGGGTCCTGGTGGAGCAGGTGCACCTGCAGCTGGGAGTGCTGCGGCTCCGGCATGATCGCCGCCCGGTCGCGCCACGCCTTGTTGCCGAGGTCGTGGTTCTTGCCGAGGCGGTCGTCGTTGAGGGCGCCGTGCGCCGCCTCGTACCCGGTGACCAGCCACGCGTTGACGCCGCTGGGGAAGTTGACCCGGTGGACCGGGCCCTCCTCGCGGAGCTTCCGGTACAGCGGGTACGGGTCGGCCTTGTACTCCTTGCCGTAGAGCGGCAGCGGTTCGGAACGCGGCATGGCGTGGTGCTTCCTTCCTGAGGGGCGGTCCGGTCCCGGGGCGGGAGCGGTGGGGTTCGCGGATCGCTGCACGCGCGGTCGATCGGGCGCGGGCGCGCCGAAGTGGCGCGGGGCGTGGAGCGGTGGGGGTGGTGGTACGCGGTGGGGCGTGAGGTGCCGTCGTGCGTGGGGTGGTTCCTGGTGGCGCGTGGTGCGACGCGGAGGGACGCCGTGACGCGGGGGCGGCACGGTGGGGCGCGGAACGCGGCGGGGGGTCGTATCGGTACTGCGAGAGGGGGACGGAACCGTTCCGACGGTCCGTCAGTGGTGTTCCCGGTGTTTCACCACCGGCTTGTGCGCGGCGTCACATGTGAACCGTCTACGCGTACAAGTCACCAACAGTGAGCGAGTATTCTTGGCCACAGGTCGGCATGTCAAGTTGGATCTGTTCATCAGTCACCTCGTTCAGGCTTGACCGGAATTGATCAAACAACTGGCTTAAATGACTGCCTCATGCGCCTGGTTCATCCCATAGAGTGAGTTTCCATGATGGCCTCACGGGGGAGCGCTGTCCGGTTTGGCATTCTGGGCACGTTGGTGGTTTCGGTCGGAGAACAAGATCTCCACCTGGGCGGTCCGCGCGCCCGCGCGGTTCTCGCCGCACTGCTGCTGGAGGCGAATCGGCTCGTTCCGATTTCCCATCTCGTGGAAGCGGTGTGGGAACGCGTTCCGCCGGCGACGGCGGAACACCAGATTCGTAAGATCGTCGCCGATCTCCGTTCACGCATTCCCGACGCGCCGGAAATGCTCGTCACCGACGGACCGGGATACCGGATCATCGTCGGCGAGGACCAACTCGACCTCCTCCGCTTCGACCGGGCCCTCGACGAGGCCCGGCGGTGCGCCACCGTCGACGGTGAGGTCGCCGCCCTGGAGACCGCCCTCGGCCTGTACCGCGGACGGGTCCTGCCCGACAGCCGCAGCCCCGTCCTCACCTCCGCGGCGGCCGCCCTGGAGGACCGCTACCTGGGCGCCCGCGAGCGCCTCCTCGAACTCCGCCTGGAGCAGGGCCGCGCCCACGACGCCGTGACCGAACTGCTGCCGCTGGTCGCCGAGCACCCGCTGCGCGAGTCCCTCAGCGCGCTGCTGATGGTCGCCCTGTACCGGGTGGGCCGGCAGGCCGACGCGCTGCGCGTCTACCACGACCTGCGCAACCTCCTCGCCGAGCAGCTCGGCATCGACCCGAGCAGCGCCGTCAACTACCGCTACCAGCAGATCCTGCGCAACGAGCCCGGCCTCGACCGCTCCCCCGCCGCCGCCCACGGCCCGGCGGCAGCGCAGCCCCCGACGCCGCCGCCCCGCTCGCTCCCGCACGACCTGCCCGACTTCACCGGCCGGGAGGCGGAGCTCACGCGGCTCCTCGCCCAGGCGTCCGACGCCCCGGACGGCGGCGCCGCCCACCCGGCCGTGCGGATCGTCACCGTCGACGGGATGGCCGGCAGCGGCAAGACCACCCTCGCCGTCCACGCGGCGCACCGGCTCGCCGACCGCTACCCCGACGGCCAGGTCTTCCTCGACCTGCGCGGCTTCAGTCCGCACGGCCCGCCGCTCGCCCCGCACGAGGCGCTCGGCACGCTGCTGCGGGCCCTCGGCGTCCCCGGCGACCGCCTCCCCGACGACCCGTCGGACCGCGTGGGCCTGTGGCGCGGCATGACCGCGGACCGCCGCATGCTGCTCCTCTTCGACAACGCCGCCGCCTCCGACCAGGTGCGCCCGCTGATCCCCGCGGGACCGGACTGCCTGGTCCTCGTCACCAGCCGGCCGAGCCTCGCCCAGCTGGACGGCGCCACCGCCCTGCCGCTCGCGCCGCCCCCGGCGGCCGACGGGCTGGCGCTCCTCGGCCGCGTCCTCGGCCACCGCCGCGTCGCCGCCGAGCAGGAGGCCGCCGCCGAACTCGTCGCCCTGTGCGGCCGGCTGCCGCTGGCCCTGCGCGTCGTCGCCTCCCGGCTGACCAACCGCCCGCAGTGGAGCCTCGCCTACCTGGCCGGACGGCTGCGCGACGAGGCCACCCGCCTGGACGAGCTGACCGTCGAGCACCGCAGCGTCCGCACCGCACTCGAACTGTCGTACGCGGCCATGCCCGCCGGCCACCAGGAGCTGTTCCGCCTCCTGGGGGCCCACCCCGGCACGGACGTCGACGGGCCCGCCGCCGCCGCGCTCGCCGGGCTCGCCCCGCAGACGGCCGAAGCCCGGCTGGAGGACCTGCTCGACGCGCGGCTCCTCGACCAGCGCACCCCCGGCCGCTACACCTTCCACCCCCTGGTCCGCGCCCTCGCCCGGGACGCCGCCGCGCACCGGCCCCAGGCCGCCGACGAGGCGCGGCGCCGGCTGCTCGACCACTACCTGACGGCGGCCGAGGACGCCGCCGCGCTGGTCGAACCGGGCCGCGGGCCCTCGCGCCCGGCGGCGGAGCACCGGCCCCCGTCGGCCGTACCGCCGCCCCCGCACGACGCGGCCGCCGCGCTGGCCTGGTTCGACGCGGAACGGGCCAACCTCCTGGCGGTGCTCGGCCACGCCGAGGAGTCCGGGGCCGACCGCCACGTCGCCCGCCTGTCCCTCACGCTCGCGCCCTGCCTGCACGCCGGCGGCCACGTCGAGGACGAACTGGCGGTGCTCCGCAAGGCCGCCACCGCCGCCCGGCGCCTGGGCGACCCGGCCCTGGAACGCGCCGCCCTCACCGGCCTGGCCGCGCCCTACGGACGGCTCGGGCGGGTCGCGGAGGGGCTGGAGTGCGCCCGCGAGGCGCTGTCCCTGTCCGAGCGCACCGGCGACCGGGCCGGCGCCGCTCACTGCCTCAGCCGGATCGGCGCCTTCCACAACGCCCTCGGCCAGTACGAGAGCGCCATCTCCGCCCTGCACCGCGCGCTGGTGCTGCTGAGCCGCACCGACGCGCGCACCGCCGACGAGAACGCCGTCCTCGTCTCCCTCGCCGAGGCGCAGGCCGCCCTCGGGCGGCACGCCGAGGCGCTCCAGACCAGCCGCCTGGTCATCCTGCACAGCCGGGAGGCCGGCGACCCGCACGGCGAGGTCACCGGCCTGACCGGCGAGGCGACCGCGTACGCCGCGGCCGGCCAGCTCGACATGGCCCTGGACCGGCTCGCCGAGGCGGCGGCCCTGGCCCGGCGCACCGCCGCGCCCGACGGGCTGGCGCCGGTCCTCGCCCGGTACGCCGACGTCTACCGCCGCCAGGGCCGCCACCGCGAGGCGCTGCACGCCGGGCACGCCGCCCTGCACCTGCTGCGCCGGGTCCGCCGCCCCGCCCTGACCGCCGCCGTGCACAACGTCATCGGCGCCGTCCACCGCGACCGCGGCGAGTACCAGCGCGGTGAGGGCCACCACCAGACGGCCCGCCGGCTCGCCCTGCGGGCGGGGCTGCGCCGCGAACTGGCCCTGGCGCTCGACGGCATCGCCCACGCCCGGGCGCACGGCGAGGGCCCGCACGAGGCGAAGGAGCACGAGCCCCGCTCCGCGCCCGCCGCGCCCGCCGCCCGCCCCCGGGCCCACGCGGGCGCCACCCAGCACCCGCCCCACTGACCCCGCGCAGCACACGGCCCACTGACCCGTACCCCACCCGGCCCGGCCGCGCGGCCCCGGCGCACGGACGACCGGACGGAGGGACGGACCGGACGGAAGGACGGACCGGACCCACCGACGGACCGGACCCGGCTCCCCCGGCCTCTGTCCCGCGCCGCCCGCCGCCCGCGTCCGCCGCACGCGCCTCACCGGCAACCCCCGCGCCACCCCGCGGGGCGCACACGACACACGGACGCCCCGCCCGGCGCTGGGGCCGGACGGGGCGTCCGCACGCGTCACGCGTGCCGTGCGGCCGTCACCGCAGCGGGGCGAGCACCTCCCCCGTGGCGGCGTCCCGCACGGTGATCGCCTCCATGGGGCAGGTCTCCGCCGCGTCCAGCACCGCGTCGTCCGGGCCGATGACCTCGTCCACCGGCCGGGCCCGGCCGCCGTCCAGCCGCATCCGGCCGTGCGCGGTGCCGAGGCACAGCCCGGTGCCGGCGCACACGAGCCGGTCGACCTCGATCCGCCACTTCCCCTGCTCCTGCGCCTGCTCCCCCGCCCCTTCCGGGCCCTGGGGCTGGTGCTGGTCCTGGTCCTGGGACATCTCCTGCTTTCCTTTCACGTCACGGGACGGCAGGGGGCCGTACCCGGGTGGAGCGGGACGCGGCGCCGCGGGCGGCCGCGCGCAGCGACCGCTCCACGGCCGTCGCGGCGTCGTAGCCGGGCAGGATCCCCCTCCGCTCCGCCTCGGCCATCGTCACCGCCCTCCGGTCGCGCTCCGAAATGATCAGATCCGTACCGCCGGGGACGGGCAGCCCCAGGTCCGGATCGAGTACGGAGACCGTCTCCTCGTCCTCCGCCGCGTACCGCGCGGACCGCAGGTCGGTGATGACGGTCTCCTCCAGGGCCACGACGGCGTGCGCCACACCGGCCGGCAGGTACACGCCGCTCGGGTGGTCGGCGTCGAGCACGAGGGACTCCCACGCGCCGTACGTCGGGGAGCCCACCCGCACGTCCACGGCGATGTAGAGCGCGCGCCCCCGGGAGCAGTGCGCGTACACGGCCGTACCCGGCGGCGTGCGGGTGTAGTGCAGACCCCGCACCGCCCCCCGGCGCGACCGGCTGTGGGTGGCCTGCCGCACCGGGAACAGCGGACTGCCGGTGGCCGCCTCGAAGGCCGCCTCGTCGTACGGGGCGGCCACCTGCCCCCGCGCGTCGGACGAGGGCCGCGGGACGAACAGGTACGCCCCGGCGGTCCTCAGCTCGCGCACGTCCACGACGTCCGTCCCTCCCGGTCGCCAGGCGGTCCGCCGTGCGGGCGCCGGCGTCAGGCGCCCGCCAGCTCCTCCAGGCGGGTGACGATGTCGAGCGGGGTCGGCATGGCCTTGATCTCCGCGCGGACCTCCGCGGAGGCCTCGCGGATCGACGCGTCCGCGATGACCGACTCCAGCAGCTCCGGGCCGATGTCGTCGGGCTGGGCGATCCGGCCGAGGCCGCGGTCGGCGATGGCCTGCGCGACGACCGGCCGGCCCAGGCCCTTGAAGGCGGGCATGACCTGCGGCAGCCCGTGCACCATCGCGCCCAGCGCCGTACCCGGCCCGGCGTGGTGGATGACCGCCGAGCAGCCCGCCAGCAGGGCGCTGTAGGGCACCCAGTCGAAGGCGTGGACGTTCTCCGGCAGCGGGCCGAAGGGCTCCAGGTCGACCCGCGGCAGGACGACGACGAACTCCGCGTCCGTCTTGGGCGCCGACGCGAGGATCCGCTCCAGGATGACGGCCGCCTCGCCCGGCACCGGGCCGCTGCCGAGGGTGACGGCGATGCGGGGGCTCTCCGGGCGGCGGTTGAGCAGGTCGTACAGCGGCTTGGGCAGCGGGCCGCTGCCGTTGTACGGCACGAAGCCCATGGACCACATGCCGGGCTCGGTCGGGACGACGCTCGGCGGGGTGATGTCGATGGTCGCCCGCGCCTCGGGCAGGGAGACGCCGTGCTCCTCGAAGAGGTCGGCGTGCAGCTGGCTCATCATCTCGGCCGAGGGGTTGACGAACCCGAAGCCGTGCTGGACTGCGGGCACGCCGAGCTTGGCCGCGGCGACGATGCCGGGCGTGAGCAGCGGCGAGTGCACGACGATGTCGGGCCGCCACTCCTCGGCCGTGCGGATCACCGCGTCGACCATCTCCGGCTGGAGGCGCAGCGCGGCCGCGACGGCCCCGCCGACGACCTCCAGGTACGGCACGCCGGACGCCTCCTGGAGGAGCTTGGCGGCGACCTCGGGATGGTTCTGGGCCAGCTTGCCCACCATCTGGTCCAGGGACAGGCCGGGCGCCACGTCCACCGTGCGCGCGCCCGCCTCGCCGAGGGCGAGGCCGGGGCCGCAGGAGGCGACCATGACCTCGTGGCCCGCCAGCTGCAGGGCCCAGGCGAGCGGGACCATGGGGTAGGTGTGTCCCGTGCCCGGGGTGATGGTCATCAGTACACGCATGTGTGGGAGTTCTCCGTTCGGAAGGCGGGCGGCGTCGGTGCTCGGCGGCACGGGCGGCGGGCGGCTCGGCGCCGCCGCCGTCAGCGCAGCAGGTCGATGGGGTGCTCCGGGCGCAGGCCGATGGCCATCGCCCGGGCGGGGCCGGCCTGGAGCGGCGGCAGCCGCTTCATCAGGCGCAGCACGACGGGGGTGGTGGACTTCCCCTCGCCGCGGATCCACGGTTCGAGGAAGCGGGACTGCAGGAAGCGCTGGATCCGCTGCGTGATGGCGGTGGCCGTCTCGCGGCGCTTCTGCACCTGCGCCAGGTGCTCGTCGTTCAGCGCGCCGTCGCGCAGCGGTTCGGCGAGGACGTTGGCGGCGGCGACGGCGTCCTGGAGCGCGAGGTTGATGCCGACGCCCATGATCGGCGACATGGTGTGCGCGGCGTCGCCGAGGCAGAGCATGCCGGGCCGCCACCAGCGGCGCAGCCGGTCGATCTGCACGTCGAGCGTCTTGACGTCGTCCCAGCTGCGCAGGTCGTCCTCCAGCCGACCGGCGAGGAACGGGGTGAGTTCGGCGAGCGTCGCGCGGAACGCCTCCAGTCCCTTGGCGCGCAGCTCCTCGTACCCGCCCTTGCGGATGGCGATGGCGGCCTGCCAGTGGCCGAGCCGCTCGATGCGGACGAAGAGCTGGCCGTCGGAGAGCCGGCCGACCATGCCGCCCGGGTCGCTGTCCTCCTTGGTCAGCTTGAACCACAGGATGTCCATGCCGGAGCCGAAGACCTGCGGTCGCATGCCGGCGCTCTGCCGGAGGGCCGAGCGCCGGCCGTCGGCGGCGACGGTGAGCTCGGCGCGCAGCTCGTGCTCGCCGTCGGCGTCCGTGTAGCGCAGGCCGTTGACCCGGCCGCCGGCCGTGGTCACCCCGGTGACCTCGGCGTTCTGCACGAGCCGGAAGTTCGGGAAGCGGTTGGCCTCCTCCAGGAGGAAGTTGAGGAAGTCCCACTGCGGGAGGAAGGTGATGTACTTGAACTTCCCGGGCAGTCGGCGGAAGTCCGCCAGGGTGTGGGGGCCGTCGTCGGTGACGACCTGCAGGCAGTGGATGCGCTGGTGCGCCAGCTTCCGGAACTTGTCGCCCAGGCCGAGTTCGACCATGAGCTGGTGGGTGGAGGCGTGCACGGTGTCGCCCCGGAAGTCGCGCAGGAAGTCGCCGTGCTTCTCCAGGACCACGGTGTCGACCCCTGCCCGGGCCAGCAGCATGCCGAGCATCAGCCCCGCGGGGCCGGCGCCGGCTATGGCGCACGTGGTGTGACCTAATGCCATGTTCTCCCTCGATCCGTTTCCGCGGCTCGCGTCACCGCGTGTGGGGGGACATCACCATTCGACGAGAAGGGATTCCGGGGCCCGCGCGATGAGTCCCGGCTTCCACGGAACATCATCCGCGGTGCCGGTGAGACGCAAGGTGGGGAATCTGGCCATCAACCCCTCGAGCGCGACCTTGAGTTCGGCGCGGGCGAGACTCGCACCGAGGCAGAAGTGCATTCCGTGGCCGAATCCCAGGTGCGGGTTGCGCTCGCGGTCGAAACGGATGGTGTCGGGGTCCTCGAAGACGCGCTCGTCGCGGTCGCCGGCGGCGCGCTGGAAGATCACGGTGTCGCCCTTGCGGATGAGCTTCCCGCCGATCTCGACGTCCTCCGAGGCACGCCGCGGGAAGCTGCCGACCGAGCGGAGCGGAATGATCCGCAGCATCTCCTCGATGGCGGGGTCCAGCAGGTTCCGGTCCTGGCACAGCTGCGTGTACAGCTCGCGCTGGGCCAGCAGCAGGAAGGAGACGTTCGAGATCATGCTGAGCGAGGTCTCGTGGCCGGCCATGAGGACGCCGATGCCGGTGCGCACGGCCTCGACCTCGGAGAGCTGACCGGCGTCGAGGGCCTCGATGAGCACGGATATCAGGTCGTCGGAGGGGCTGGAGCGGCGCTTGGCGATGAGCCTGCGGAGGAAGTCCTCCAGGCCGTCGCGGGCCTCGTTGATCTCCTCCTTGGTGTGCGCGGAGGTGGCGACGAAGACGTCGGAGTACCGGCGGAACTCGGCGCGCTCCTCGTACGGGACGCCGAACAGCTCCACGATCATCCGGACCGGAAGCGGAATGGCGAGGCGCTGCACCAGGTCCCCGGGCGGGCCGGCCTCCTCCATGGCGTCGAGCTCGGACTCGACCAGGTCGCGCATGCGCTCGGCGAGCTGCGAGACGATGCGCGGCCGGAAGGCGTGGGCGACGACCTTGCGGATCCGGCCGTGGTCCGGTGGGTCCATGCTGAGCAGGTTGCCGGGGCGCAGCGGCAGCGGCGTGACGCGCGCGGTGTCGGGCTCGGTCGCGGCGTGCGAACTGAACCGCGGGTCGGCGAGGAACTGCTTGATCTCGTGGTAGCCGGTGAGGAGCCAGGCCTCGCCGCCGTACGGCATCGTCACCCGGGACACCGGTTCGTGGCGGCACAGTTCCAGGTACCGCGGGTGCAGGTCGAGCCGGACAACGGGCCCGAAGGGGTACTTCGGCGCCCCGACGGTTTCTGTGACGGTCATGATGGCCACCTTCTGCGTGTCGTCCATCGCGCCGGAACCGGGGGAACCAGGGCGCTCACGCCGTGGTGGTGGCACACACGTGAAGCCGATGCTCGGCTTTCCGAGGAATCCCGGCGATTCGACGGTGAGGAGAAGAGGTACGAATGCTTTTCGGGCGGGACTGGTCGGGTCCGACTTCGGGTGCGTCGGCGGCGGTGCGTCGGCGCACGCCGAACCGGCCTCTCGTACCGGAATCCTCTCACAAGGACCCTGCGGAAAGCCGGTGTTCGATGTCCTGATCACGTCCCCGCGGAAGGGACGGAAACGCGAGAACCCGCCGGTCGGCGGGTGGGTGGGAGAAGGAGTGGGAGAAAGCGCGAGCCCCGCCGGTCGTCTCGGTGGCCGAAACGGGGCGGGGCTTTTCCGGACGATCTCGCCGGAGGAATGGGAAGGGTTAATTCCGTCTCAGGCGCTGGTGTGCGAGCGCCGGCCGGTCCTCGCCTCCCGCTCCACGCGGTCGGCGAAGCGGAGCCACATGTCGGCGCATTCGCGGGCGAGTTTGCTGACGCCCTCGGCGCAGTGCGGCGGGATGGTGGTGGCGAGCCGCGTCCACACGGACTCGTCGACGTCGTGCACGGAGAAGCAGCGCAGCAGGAACCGGCCCGACTGCGACAGGCGCAGCGCCGGGTCCTTGCGGAGCCGCTCCAGGAGTTCGCCGGAGTCCCGCGGGACCGACCCGTCCGCCCGGTGCGGCGACGTCCGCTGGGCCGGGATGCGCGGCTGCGGCCGCTCGGGGCGTGCGGCGCCGCGCCCCTCGGGCACCGGGTCGCGCCCCAGCAGCAGGCGCTTCTTCACGTCGTGGGCGGTGCCGAGCGAGATGCCGGCCGCGCGGGCGATCTCGCGGAGGCTCGCCCCGGGGCGCTCCAGCATCAGTTCCCCGGCGCGCTGCCGGCCGCTGGCGACGCCGGCCACCCCCGCCGGGCGGCGCTTGCCGTCCAGCCCGATGCGGGTGTTCAAGTGGGGAACCTCGTCACTCGAACGCCGCACCCGCGAGACCGTGCGCGGCGACAGGGCGGTGACGGAGGCCACGTACCGGTCGGAGAGCGCCGGGTTCTCCCGCAGGATGCGGGCGGCCGCGGCGAGCCGGTCGCCGTGCGACAGCGGCTTGCCGTGCGAGATGTTGAGGCTGACCGCGACCGCGAAGAGGCTGCCCTCCGGGGCGTCCAGCAGATAGGCGCTGATCGTGCGGTCGCCGCGCGCCCGGGCGGCGGCGAGCCGGTGCATGCCGTCGACGACCCGCCCGGAGGGGCGGTGCACGACGATCGGCGGCAGGTCCTCGTCCAGCGCGATCAGGGTGTCCACGTACTCCTGGTCGAGGCCCTTCGTGCGCGGCGAATCCGCCGGAAGGAGCGTCTCGACCGGCACGTCCGCGCGGGTGGCCGCGCTCAAGGTCGGAGCTAAGGTCAGTATGCCGTCGCCGTCACCGCTACTCATCGAATCCCCCGCGTTCCCCCGCCATGATCGATGGTGCTACGCCTGCACGTTAGCAACCTGCTACAGGCCAAAGCAAGGAGTTCACGGAGCGTGAGCACGGTCGGGCGGGCGGCCCCAAAAGCCTTGGTGCACAGGGTTTTTGACGATCACGGCTGGGGGTGTGAACCGGCCACCGGCCGGTTCGCGAGGGGTGTTACTTGCGGTTGTACAGGCGGACGGTGAGGGAGCCGAAGACCGCCACCAGCGCGACGGACCAGCCGAGCGTCCAGGCGATGTCGGCCCCCGGCCACCGCCCGTCCATGAGACCGCGCACGGCGGAGGCGACGTGGGTGATGGGGTTGTTGTGGACCAGGGTCTGCAGCCAGCCGGGCATGGTGGCGGGGTCGACGAAGATGTCGCTGAGGAAGTTCAGCGGGAAGATCGCCGTCATCGAGGCGCCCATCACCGTCTTCTCGTCCCGCACGAGCAGGCCGAACATGGTCCCGATCCACGAGAAGGCGAAGGCGAAGACGATCAGCAGGAGGATGCCGGCGACGACGCCGGGGACGCCCCCGTCCGGACGGAAGCCGATGATCATGCCGGCGGTCAGCATCACCAGCGAGGCGATCGAGTAGCGCAGCACGTCGCCCAGCAGGTAGCCGATGATCGTGGCGGGGCGCCAGATCGGCAGCGTGCGGAACCGGTCGAAGACGCCCTTGTCGATGTCGTTGTTGATCGCGATGCCCGTGTACATGGTGGTCATCACGACCGACATCACCATGACGCCGGGCAGCAGGTACTGGATGTACTCGCGCGGCGAGCCGGCCAGCGCACCGCCGAAGAGGTGCGTGAACATCAGCACCATCATCACGGGCAGCACCGTCACGTCGAAGAGCTGCTCCGGCACGTGCTTGATCTTGAGCATGGCCCGCCAGCCGAAGGCGAGCGAGGCCGCCAGCGGACCGGCCCGGGTGGGCCGCTCCTCGGCGACGAGCAGTTCGGCGAGGGTCCGGGCCGGGACGGGCGCGAGGTCGTCCTCGCGCGCGGGGGCCCCGCCCGACGTCGTGGTGCTCATGCCGCCGCCTCCTCCTTGACGCCTGCGGACGCGGGGTCCGCCTTCCGGTCGGTGAGCGCGAGGAACACCTCGTCCAGGCTGGGCTGCCCGAGCGAGAAGGTGTCGACGGTGATGCCGCGGCGGGCCAGCTCGGCGAGGGCCTGCGAGGCCCGCTCGGCGGCGCCCCGGTCGCCGTCGCCGTTGTCGACGCGGGCCGTCAGCGCGAACGGGTCGGGGTCGAGCTGGACCTCGGCGGCCAGGTGCAGGGCGAGCACCTGCTCCGCCTCCGCCCGCTGCTCGGGGTCGCGCAGCCGCAGGTGGACGGAACCGGCGCCGACGGACGCCTTCAGCTCGCCCTTGGTGCCCTCGGCGATGACCCGGCCCTTGTCGATGACGGCGATCCGGGCGGCCAGCTGGTCGGCCTCGTCGAGGTACTGCGTGGTGAGCAGGACGGTCGTGCCCTGGGCGACGATCGCCCGGACGATCTCCCAGACCTGGTTGCGGCTGCGCGGGTCGAGACCCGTGGTCGGCTCGTCCAGGAAGAGCAGGGCGGGGGTGTTGAGGATGGACGCGGCGATGTCGAGCCTGCGGCGCATGCCGCCGGAGTAGTTCTTCACCTGCCGGCCGGCGGCCTCGACCAGGGAGAACGCCTCCAGCATCTGCCCGGCGCGGGCGCGCGCCGCCCGCTTGGAGAGCCCGACGAGGCGGCCGAGCAGGACGAGGTTCTCCTGCCCGGTCAGGTCCTCGTCGAGCGAGGCGTACTGGCCGGTGAGGCTGACCAGGCCGCGGACGGTGTCGGCCTCGCGCACCACGTCGTGGCCGAAGACCCGGGCCTCGCCGCCGTCGGGGCGCAGCAGGGTGGCGAGCATCTTGACGCTCGTGGTCTTGCCGGCGCCGTTGGGCCCCAGCACGCCGTAGACGGTGCCCGCCTCGACGGTCAGGTCGACGCCGTCGACGGCGCGGTTGGCGCCGAAGGTCTTCACCAGGCCGACGGCCTCGATGGCCTTGCCGGACGTCCGGGCGCGGTCGGTCATGGCCGGATCACCCGCGCACCGCGTCCCCGGCGGGCGCCTTCAGCGCCTCGGGGTGACGCTTGAGCCGCTGCAGGACGAGCATCCCGCCGATGCCGGGCACGAACGACAGGAGGCGGGCGCCCGCGGACGCGCCGGCGACCGTGAGCGAGAACGTCGCCACGATGGTCAGCAGGTACGCCGTGCCGTGCGTCGGCCCGCCGAGGGAGGTGATCGGCTTGGCGTGGATGGTGAACAGGTTCACGAAGAGGATCACGATCGACGCGGCCTCGACCGCCGCCGCGATGCGCAGCACCTTGATGTTCATGGTGGTCAGACCCCCGTGGTGGAGCCGGGGCGGACGATCATGAGGACCACGACCACCGACCACAGCAGGTTGAAGACGCCGGTGAGCATGCCCAGCCGGGAGGCCGCGGCGTTCAGGCCCTCGGCAGCCGCTCCGCCGCCCTGCATCGCGAGCATCCGCTCCTGGTTGGGCAGGATCGCCATGGCGAGCATGAAGGCCGCGATGGCGGTGAGGATCATCGAGGTGATGAGCCAGGCGTCACCGAGGACGCCCAGCTGCGCGCCCGTGGCGAGGCCGAAGACCGGGACGACGAGCCCGGCGACGGCGTAGATCCGGCAGACCCGGTGCAGGAACGCCGCGACGGCGGCCGAGCGGCCCTTCTCCTCACCCTCCCCCCCTTCGGACGCCGCCTGCTTCGCGTAGCGCGGGAAGAGCGAGGCCGCCACGGCGATCGACCCGACCGCCAGGATGGCGGCGAGGACGTGCACGGACAGCAGGAGCTTGGTCACGGTAGTGCCTCCAAGCGGGACGGAGCAGACCCTCGATAGATTGGCTACCAATAGATAGCACGCCTACTACAGGATTGGGTAGACTCGCTGGTCATGAGGACAGACGCGGTGCGCGGCCACTTGGACGGACTCCTCCTGGCCGTGCTCGAACCGGGCCCCCTGCACGGTTACGCGATCATCGCGGCCGTCCAGCAGCGCAGCGGGGGCGCGCTCGAACTGCGCACGGGCACGATCTATCCGGCGCTCCAGCGGCTGGAGCGGCTCGGGCTGCTCAAGAGCAGCTGGGACTCGGTCGGCGAGCGACGGCGCCGCTGCTACGAACTGACCGAGGCCGGCCGTCGTAGTCTGGCCCATGAACGGAACGCCTGGCAGGAGTTCACGACGGCGATCGGTTCGGTTCTCTACCCCTCAGCACCCTCGACACCCTCGACGGGACTGGCCACATGAGCACCGGGGCGGGCATGGAGACGAGCATCGGCGCCGCGGCGGGCGGCCAGAAGCGCCCTGCCACCCCTTCCGACCCCCTCGACGCGTACGTCGCCGCCCTCTCCGACGTGCTGCGCGGCCCGGCCCGCGCCAAGGCCCGGCTGGTCGCCGAGATACGCGACGGGCTCGACGACACGGTCGCCGCGCACACCCGCGCCGGCCTCCCCTACGAGCGGGCCGCCGAGCTGGCCGTACGGGACTTCGGCTCGCCCGACCACCTCGCGCCCACGTTCCAGCACGAGCTGACGATCGCGCAGGCACGCCACACGGCCCGCGCCGCCGCCCTCACCGTGCCCTTCGCCGTGGTCTGCTGGCTGCTGGTGTGGACGGCGAGCCATGACAGCGCCTGGCAACTGCCGCGCACCACCTCGCTGCTGACGGTCCACCTGGTGGGCGTCGCCGCCATCGCCTCGGTCCTGGCCGCGGCCACCCTGACCGCGACCGGCCGCCTCGCCCGCTGGCTGCCCACGCCGCACCGGCTCCCCCTCGCCGTGGCCTGGACGGGCACGGCCGCCAGCATCGCCATGGCCATCGCCGCGCTGGTCCTCGTCACGCTCTCCGTCGTCGTCACCAACTGGCCGCTCGCCGTGGCCGCCGGGGCCTTCGCCGCGGCGTCGCACGCCGTGGTGGCCTCGTCGGCCCGCACCTGCCGGCAGTGCGCCCGCCTGCCGGTCACCTAGGCGTGCGGGACGGGCACACGGGACCACGTCCGGCCCGGGGGGAGCGGCGCGGCCGCACCCGGGCCGCCGTCCGCGTCCGCGCGGCCGACCGGACGGATCACCGCCCAATGGCCGACAACCGGGGACAGTCCGCGCTCCCGCCCCCTACTCTCGGAGCGACGCGGATGACCGGACCCCAGTACTCCGAGGCGGGGTGACGTGCGGTGGTGAGACTCGCGGGCCCGGGGCCCGCCCTGCGGCTGGCGCGCGCCACCGTCTTCGCCGCCGTGTGCGTGGTGACCGCCGCGCTGGGGCACTCGCTCGCCGCCGGCGAACCGTTACCCCTGGACGTCCTCGCCGGGGCGATGGCCGCCACCACGGCGCTGGCCTGGTGGCCGGCCGGCGGCGAGCGCCGCGGCGCCCTGCGGATCACCGGCACGACCGTCGGCGCCCAACTGGCCCTGCACACCGCCTTCTCCTTCGCGCCCTCGTCCCACGGGGGCGGACACCACCAGCAGACCACCAGCGTCGCGCTGCCGCCGAGCGTGTGCATGGGCGGCGCCACCGACCCGGTCGCCCAGGCCGTGTGGCAGGCCCACACGGCCGCGCCCGTGACCACCCCCGGGCCCGAGTCGCCCGTGGAGTACGCGGTGCGGCTGCTCACCCACGGCTCGTGGCTGATGTTCTTCGCGCACGTCCTGGCCGCCCTCCTGTGCGGCCTGTGGATGTGGCGCGGCGAGGCCGGCTTCTCCGCCATCGCCCGGTCCGTGCACTGCGCCCTGTTCGTCCCGCTGCGGCTGGCCCTGGCCGGGCTCGCCCCGGCCCGGCCGGTCCGCCTGCCGCGCGCCGCGGCGGCCTTCGTCCGGCCGCGCCGGCTCATCGACGCGCTGCTGCGGCACGCCGTGTCCCGACGGGGCCCACCGCGGGGGTGCCCGGCCCCCTGCTGACCCGCCGCGACGGCGGGACGGCGAGGGACCGGTGCGTGCCACCTCCCACCCCTCACCCCTCGCACGTGCGCCGCCGCGCCCGGCTCCCCGCCCGCGCGGCCGCCACGCGTGGCCGGACCGACGCGTCCCGGCCGCTGCGCGCAGCAACGAAGGACGTTTCCATGCCCACCCCCATCAGTGCCGTACGCAACCGTGCCGCCGCTCCCGACGACGACCGGATCACCGACCTGGCCCTGGCCGCCGCGCGGGGCGACGCCACCGCGACGGAGGACTTCATCGCGGCCACGCACCTGCACGTCTGGCGGTTCATCACCCGCGCGTGCGGTGACGCGCACAGCGCGGACGACCTCACCCAGGAGACCTACCTGCGCGCGCTGCGCAGCCTCCCGCGGTTCGCGGCCCGCTGCCACGCCCGCACCTGGCTGCTGTCGATCGCCCGCCGGGTGGTCGTCGACCGCTACCGGTCGAACGCCGCGCGCCCGCGCCTGGCCGACACCGCCGACTGGCAGGCGGCCGCCGAGCGCGCCCAGCAGACCGGGCTGCCCGGGTTCGACGAGGGCGTGGCCCTGCTCGACCTGCTGGAGTCGCTCGACCGGCCGCGCCGGGAGTCCTTCATCCTCACGCAGGTCAAGGGGCTCTCCTACGAGGAGGCCGCCTCCATCGCGGGCTGCCCGATCGGCACGGTCCGCTCCCGCGTCAACCGGGCGCGGCAGAACCTCACGCACCTGCTGAAGTCGGCGGAGGAGGACGCCGCCTGAGCCGGGGGCGGTCGGGCACCTGACATCCCGGCCGCCCCCTCCCCGCGGCGCGTCCGGCGGCCCCGCCGACCGGACCGCCGCCCCGCGACACCCCCGACGGGGCACCGGCCGGCTGCCAGGTGCTCCCCCACCGGACGCGGCGCCCGCCAGCCGGTCAGCGGGTCAGCCGGTCAGCCGGTCAGCGGGTCAGCCGGGTCGGACCACCGGACGCCAGGCCCCCATCGACCGGTCACGGCCCCCGGCCCCCGGCCCCCGCCCCTCAGTCCGTCAGCACCGGCAGCAGCTCCGGCAGGTGCCCGTCGGACGCCGCGGCCGCCGCCCGCCGCTCCTCGGACACCTCGCCGTACAGGGTGGTCCGGGGCCGCGCCGGGCGGCCCGCCGCCTCCGCGATGGCGACGAGGTCGCGCACCGACCGGTAGGAGCCGTAACCCGACCCGGCCATCCGGGAGATCGTCTCCTCCATGAGGGTGCCGCCCAGGTCGTTCGCCCCGGACCGCAGCATCTGCGCGGCGCCCTCCGCCCCGAGCTTCACCCAGCTGGTCTGGATGTTGCGGATGTGCGGGTGGAGCAGGAGCCGGGCCATCGCGGTGACCGCCCGGTTGTCGCGGACGGTCGGCCCCGGCCGGGCGACGCCGGCGAGGTAGACGGGCGCGTTGGTGTGGACGAACGGCAGCGTCACGAACTCGGTGAACCCCCCGGTCTCCTGCTGGAGGCGGGCCAGGGTCCGCAGGTGGCCGAGCCAGTGCCGGGGCTGGTCCACGTGCCCGTACATCATCGTCGACGAGGAGCGGATGCCCAGCTCGTGGGCGGTCCTGATCACCTCGATCCAGGTGGCCGCGGGCAGCTTGCCCTTGGTCAGGACCCAGCGGACCTCGTCGTCGAGGATCTCCGCGGCCGTGCCCGGGACGGAGTCGAGGCCGGCCTCGCGCGCCGCCGCCAGCCACTCGCGGATCGACATCCCCGTGCGGGACGCGCCGTTGACGACCTCCATCGGCGAGAAGGCGTGGACGTGCATCCCGGGGACGCGCTCCTTCACGGCCCGCGCGATGTCGAAGTACGCCGTGCCGGGCAGGTCCGGGTGGATGCCCCCCTGCATGCACACCTCCACCGCGCCCACGTCCCAGGCCTGCTGGGCGCGGTCGGCGACCTGGTCGAGGGAGAGGGTGTAGGCGTCGGCGTCCGTGCGGCGCTGCGCGAAGGCGCAGAAGCGGCAGCCGGTGTAGCAGACGTTGGTGAAGTTGATGTTGCGGGTGACGATGTACGTCACGTCGTCCCCGACGGCCGCGCGCCGCACGTCGTCGGCGATCCGGCACAGCGCGTCCAGGGCGGGGCCGTCCGCGTGGAGCAGGGCGAGCGCCTCGCCGTCCGTCAGCCGCGTCGGGTCGTCGGCGGCCGTCGCCAGCGCGTGGCGCACGTCGGTGTCGATGCGTTCGGGCACCATGCCGGGGGCGGCGGCCTCGCGCAGGGCGTCCCAGTCGCCGTACACCGCGTCGAAGTCCTCGCGGCGGTCGCCGGTGCGGCCGTCGGTGTCGATGGTGCGGTGCAGGTCGGTGCGGCCGGAGGCGGTGAACGCCTCGTCGGGCTCCTGCCACGGGCGGCCCTCCACCACGGCGTCCTCGCGGGCCAGGCCGGTCACCGGATCGGCGAGCGCGGCCACGTGCGGGCGCAGCCGCGGGTCGAGCCAGGGCTCGCCGCGCCGGACGAACTCCGGGTACACGCACAGCCGTTCCCGCAGCTCGAAGCCGGCAGCGCGGGACCGGGCGGCGAGCTCCTCGATCCGCGGCCAGGGCCGCTCGGGGTTGACGTGGTCGATGGTGAGCGGGGAGACGCCGCCCCAGTCGTCGATGCCGGCGCCGATGAGCCGCTCGTACTCCGCGTCCACGAGGTTCGGCGGGGCCTGGAGGCAGGCGGACGGGCCGAGGACGTGCCGGGCGACGGCCACCGCGGCGACCAGGTCGTCCAGTTCCGCGTCGGGCATGGCGCGCATCGCGGTGTCCGGCTTGGCGCGGAAGTTCTGGACGATCACCTCCTGGATCCCGTGGTAGGCGCGGGCGACCCGGCGCAGGGCGAAGAGGGACTCGGCGCGCTCCTCGTACGTCTCGCCGATGCCGATGAGGAGGCCCGAGGTGAAGGGGACGGAGGAGCGGCCCGCGTCCTGAAGGACCCGCAGCCGGACGGCGGGCTCCTTGTCCGGGGAGCCGTGGTGGGGGCCGCCCGGTTCCGACCACAGGCGGGTCGCGGTCGTCTCCAGCATCATGCCCATCGACGGGGCGACGGGCTTGAGCCGCTGGAAGTCCGTCCAGGACAGCACGCCCGGATTGAGGTGCGGGAGCAGGCCCGTCTCCTCCAGGACGCGGATCGAGATCGCCCGCACGTAGGCGAGGGTGTCGTCGTAGCCGTGCGCGTCGAGCCACTCGCGCGCCTCGGGCCAGCGCTCCTCCGGCTTGTCGCCGAGGGTGATGAGGGCTTCCTTGCAGCCGAGGGCGGCGCCCTTGCGGGCGGTGTCGAGGACCTCGTCGGGCGACATGAACATCCCGTGCCCGGCGCGGCGCAGCTTGCCGGGCACGGTGACGAACGTGCAGTAGTGGCACGTGTCGCGGCAGAGCCGGGTCAGCGGCACGAAGACGCTCTTGGAGTACGTGATGACCCCGGGCCGCCCGGCCGCCTCCAGGCCGGCGTCGCGCACCCGGGCGGCCGAGGCGGCGAGCCGTTCCAGGTCGGCACCGCGCGCCTGGAGCAGGACGGCGGCCTCGGTGACGTCGAGCGCGACCCCGTCACCGGCCCGCTTCAGGGCGCGGCGCATCGCGTTGTCGGTCGGTCGGCTTCCGGTTCCCGTGGAGGTCATCCCCCGAGGATACGAGCGGTGTCAGAGGTGGCGCGCACCGTCGTCCAGAACCCGCAGCACCTCTGCCTCGCCCGCCGCGGGGAGCTGCAGGACGACCTCCTCGACGCCGAGGTCCGCGTAGTGGGCCAGCTTCCCCGCGTCGGGCCGCACCGCGTACGGGACGACCTGGAGGGCGCCCGGGTCGCGCCCCGCCCGCTCCCACGCCTCGCGCAGGGCGGGGAGGTCACGGGTGAGGCCGCTGCCGCCGACGGGCATCCAGCCGTCGGCGTACCCGGCGACGTCGGAGAAGAGGACCGGTCCCGCCGCCCCGCCGAGGAGGATCCGCGGCGCGCCGCCCCGCGCGGGCTTGGGGTGGGCGAGCGACGCCGCGACCGAGGCGAAGCGGCCCTCGTACCCGGTGGGTTCCCCCGCCCACAGCGCCCGCATGACGGCCATGTGGTCGCGGACGCGGGCGCGCCGGGTCGGCCACTCGACGCCGTGGTCGGCGGCCTCCTCGCGGTTCCAGCCGAAGCCGACGCCGAGGGTGAGGCGGCCGCCCGAGAGGTGGTCGAGGGTGGCGACCTGCTTGGCCAGCACGATCGGGTCGTGCTGGGCGACGAGCGTGATGCCGGTGCCGAGCGCGAGCCGCTCGGTGACGGCGGCGGCCTGCGCGAGGGCGACGAACGGGTCGAGCGTGCGGCCGTACTCGCGGGGCAGGTCGCCACCTGCCGGGTAGGGGCTGGTCCGCGCCACCGGGATGTGCGTGTGCTCCGGCAGGTACAGGCCGGCGTAGCCCCGCTGTTCCAGCTCGCGCGCGAGGCGGACGGGGGTGATGGTCTCGTCGGTGAGGAAGATGGTGGTCGCGAGGCGCATGAGCCGGTCCTTCCGGTGCGGCGGAGGGCGTCCGCGGGGATCGTACGCGGGTGTCCGCGGGTAACCCCGGGGCGCCGTCCGGTGTTCCCGTTCAGGTTGGCGACGGCGCGTAGACGGAGCGGTTCACGCCACGTACGGTCGTCACGTCGCCCCCCGGGAGGGGGTGCGGGACGGGGGTTTCGCATGATGGCGCATCAGCATCCGCATCGGGATACACGTCGGGGGACGGGTCCGGCCGCTTCCGCGGGGAGCAGGGCCGCACGGGACGCGTCGGGCGTCCGCGTCCGGCCGACCCGATAGGGGCCGTCAGTACCTGACGGACCGTCAGGACTTGACGCCCGGAACGGGCCGACCACACCGGTGCCCGCAGCCGTCCGGCTGCCGCTCACCCCTGCCCTTCCGCGCCCGGCCCCGGCCGGGCGGCGTCCCCGACCCCTTCGCCTTCCGGCAGCCGCGACGCGCGGCGCATCCGTGTACCAGCGAACGAAAGGTCTGACACGTGCGGGAGTACTACGACGTCGTGATCATGGGTGGTGGCCCGGCCGGGTCCACCCTCGGCGCCCTGCTGGCCCAGCGCACCGACCTGCGGATAGCCATCTTCGACAAGGAGGTCTTCCCGCGGGAGCACATCGGCGAGTCCTTCGCCCATCCGGTCGTCCCCGCGCTCCAGGAGAGCGGGGCACTGGCCAAGGTCCTCGCCAGCCCGTGCTGGGTGAAGAAGTTCGGCGGCGTGTACGCCTGGGACCCGGGCAAGCCGGCCGTCGCCCTCTTCGACCAGGCGCCGTTCGAGAAGGACGGCGTGCGGCGGTGGACGATGCACGTCGACCGCGCCGAGTTCGACCACATCCTGCTGGACCACGCCGCCGACGTGGGCGTGGAGGTCTTCCAGGGCGTGGCGGTCACGGCGTACGAGCCGGACCGCAACGGCGGACTGGTACGGCTGGGCGACGGCGGCGCGGTCCGCGCCGGCTACTTCGTCGACGCGTCGGGGCGCCAGAGCAGCGTCTCGGCGGCCCGCAACAAGCGCGGCTGGCTGTCGAACTTCAAGAACATCGCGATCTGGCAGCACTTCACCAAGGGCGGCCAGACGCAGAACCTCGCCGAGGACTGGAACATCTTCACCGAGGACAACCTGTCGCCGATCGGCTGCTTCGCCTTCCGCGACGGCTGGTGCTGGTACATCCCGGTGCCGAAGGTCATCGACGGCAGGCGGGTGCTGACGCACTCGGTCGGCATCGTCACCAACCCGGCGGTGCTGAAGGAGCCGGGCCGCGACTACACCGACCAGAAGACCTTCCTGGAGGCGGTGCGGCAGGTGCCGTACCTGAAGGACCTGATCCAGGAGGCCGTGCCGGTCGCCGACACGATGCTGACCGCGACGAACTACTCCCGCGTCAGCGACGAGTTCGCCGACTACGACGAGCGGCACCTGCTCGTGGGCGACGCGGCGTTCTTCGTCGACCCGCTGTTCTCGTCGGGCGTCGCGGTGGCGCTGACGCAGGCGGCGGCCGCGGCGCTGCTGATCCGCAAGACGGTGGACGGCAGCCTCGACGAGACCGACCAGCGCCACCTGTGGCAGGACTACAACGCCAAGTGGCACGGCACGGCCGAGACGTTCGCGCTGATGATCGACCAGTGGTACCACGCCATCGCGAAGAACAACCCGGGCAGCGTGTACTGGAACACCCGCGGCACGGGCGCCGACCTCGGCATCCGCGAGCAGACCTTCGACGCCCTGCTCAACACGGCGTTCCAGCCGGCGCTGCTGGAGGTCATGACGCACGGCAGCCGCAAGGTCGAGGACCTGGACGCGGCGGGCCCGTACCTCACCGCGACGGCGCTCGCCGAGCCGGCGGAGCTGACGGACGACGCGCTGGTGTCGCTCGCGCCGACGGCGGGGATCCGCGACAGCGTCACGTTCGTGGTGCCGGGCTTCAAGGCGACCAACCCGCCGGCCAACGTCCAGCTGCCGCCGGCGATCATCGACGGGATGACGGAGTACTGGCGCAACCCGATCACCAACGCGGGCGCGTCGCCGTCCCCGCTGCGGGACACCATCCCGTGCCGGCGGATCTTCTCCACGGAGGACCCGCACGGCCCGACCATCGACGCCGACCCGCAGCGGGACGGGGTGGACGAGCTGTGGAAGCTCCTGGGCGAGGGCCCTGTGAAGTTCGGCGAGCTCGCCCCGCGCCTGACCCCGCCGCAGACGCGGCTGGTGAAGCGGATGTGCGTGAGCGGCTTCCTCACGGTCCAGCCGGCGCCCTGACCCCACACCGAGCCCCCGGCCCCCCGGACATCAGGGGGCCGGGGGGCACCCGGGCCCCGGGCTCCTCGGGCCACCGGGACGCGGGCACCGGACCGGGGGGACCCCGCCGCAGGGGGGCCGGGAGCCGGGACCCGCGTGGAGGGGCCGAAGGGGCCCCCGGCAGGGGTTCGGGTGGCGAACAGCCAGATCACCGGAAGCCCGCTCGCCGGGCATCGGGGGCCACGGGGACACCCGACCCCCGAGTCCGGACCGCGGAACCCCCGCCCCTCCCCCGGGCGCAGCCCGGAGGGCGGAACCACCCGGGAGCCGCGCCCCGCGCCGGGACCGGGACGCGAGCGCGGGGTTCAGACGCCGGTGGTGCCGTCGACGATCTCGCGGATCGCGTCGAGGTGGCCGTTGTGCCGGGCGGTCTCCTCGATCAGGTGCATGAGGATCCAGCGCAGCGTGACGTGCTGGCCGTCCCTGACCGGCCGCTTCGCCCGCTCGTCGAGGTCGTGCTCCGTGACCAGCCGGCCGTGGCGCTCGCTGTGCGCCCGGTACTCCGCGAGCAGCTCCTCCAGCGGCACGTCGAGCGCGATGCGCATCTCGCGGTCGGGGTCCTCCTGCGACCAGGGCGCCCGGTCCTCCTCGCCGAGGAAGACCGCCTCGAACCAGTAGTGCTCGACCCAGCGCAGATGGCTGATCAGCCCGGCGACCGTCATCAGCGGCGACGCGGGCAGGGGGGCCGTGCGCGCGCCCTCGTCGGAGAGACCCTCGCACTTCGAGACCGCGGTGGCGCGGCAGTAGTCCAGGAACGTGGTCAGGTAGGCGCGCTCGTCCTCGGACGGGGGCGTGTCGCTGCGTGTCATGGGTCGCATGCTCGCGCTCCGTACGCACCCGTGTCGAACGAATACCCGACGACCGCCCCGGCCCGTCCCCACCCCACCCCGGCCCGACCACCGCCGGGCCCGACCGCCACCCGGCCCCACGGCCGACCCGCCCGGACCCCGGCCCGCCCGCGCCCCCGACCCCGCCCGCGGCCGGGACGGAGGGCGGGCGCGGCCGGGGCGCGGGGCGGGTGCGGACGGGACGCGGGTCGGGCGCGGACGGCCGTCGCTCAGTCGTTGACCGCGGTGAGCAGGAACGCCGCGTCGGTGACCGCCGTGATGCTGTGCCGCTCGGGCGGGACGAGGTGGAGGGCCCCCGTCGACAGTTCGGTCTCGTCCGTCGCGGTGTTCACCCTCACGACCCCGCGCAGGACCTGGAGCGAGGCAGCGGGCGGGGCGTTGTGCTCGTCGAGCCGGGTGCCGGCCGTGAGCGCGATGACGGTCTGCCGCAGGGGCCGCTCGCGCAGCAGCAGGTTGGCGCTGCGGCCGTGCTCGGAGCGGTGGGCGGCGGCGAGGTGTTCCTCGGCGATGGCGTTCAGGTCGTGCTGGGGCATGGGACCACCCTGCACCCGTCGGGCCCGCGCCGCACCGCCGGCGCGTACGGGCCGGTGACGGCCGGTGGCCGCCCGGCGCGCGGGCGGCGCGCGGGGGCGGCGCGCGGAGACGGCGCGGAACGCCGCGCGGCCGGACCCGGGAGGGGGCCCGGCCGCGCGGCGACTCGGGTGGGAGCGGGGCCGGGGCTCAGTCGTCGGCGAGCAGGGCGGGGGTCTCCTTCGTCAGGACCTCGCCCCGGAAGAACGCCGGGCTGCGGCGGTGCATCACGGCCATGAGCACCACACCGGCCAGCAGCAGGCCGACGCCGATGACGAAGACGGAGCCGACGCCGAGGACGGAGGAGCCGCTGCCGTAGGCGGGGTCCCACATGTCGGTGAGGGTCTGGACGAAGACGGCCGTGAGCATCAGGCCGCCCAGGCCCGGCAGGATCCCCCGGACGAAGAGGTGGCGGACCGAGCGGGTCAGGTCGCGGCGGAAGAACCAGACGCAGGCGAAGGCCGTGATCGAGTAGTAGAAGCAGATCATCAGGCCGAGCGCGTAGATGGTGTCGACCAGGACGTTCTCGCTGACCAGGGTCATCACGGAGTAGAAGACGCCGGTCGCGACGCCGGCGACGACGGTGGCGCGGCCGGGGGTCTTGTGGACCGGGTGCACCTTCGCGAAGGCCGGCGGGAACGCCTCGTAGGCGGACATCGCCAGGGCCGTGCGGGCCACCGGGATGAAGGTGGTCTGGAGGCTGGCCGCGGCGGAGGCCAGGACCGCGACGAAGAGCAGGATGCCGAGGCCGGAGCCCATGATCGGGGCGGCCAGCGCCGCGAAGACGTTGTCGGAGGTCTCGGGGTTGCCGAGGCCGAGGCCCTCCGCGCCGACGCCCGCGTACATCTGCACCGCGACGGCGACCATCAGGTACGAGGAGACGATCACGACGATCGCGAGGAGGGCGGCGCGGCCGGGCGTGCGGGCGCTGCCGACGCTCTCCTCGTTCACGGACAGACAGGTGTCCCAGCCCCAGTAGATGAAGATCGACAGGGAGAGGCCGGCGGTGAAGGCCGCGAAGGAGTCGACCGCGAAGGGGTCCATCCAGGACCAGGAGAAGGACAGGGAGCCCGCGACCTCGCCGGCCTGGCTCACGGCCATCCCGGCGAACAGGACGATCACCACGAGCTGGAGGCCGACCAGGGCGTACTGGAGCCACTTGGTGGCGGTGATGCCCCGGTAGCTGACCACGGTCGCGGCGGCGACGAAGGCGAGCGTCGTGAGGATGTGGACGGCCTTGTCGTCGTCCAGGGCGGCGATCGAGGGGTTGCCGGTGATCTCGCCGGCGGTCAGCCAGAAGAACGACGTGGCGACGCCGGCCAGGTTGGACAGCACGACCACGGTGGCCACGAGCAGGCCCCAGCCGCACATCCAGCCGACCTTCGGGCCGAACGCCTTCACCGACCAGGTGAAGGAGGTGCCGCAGTCGGGCACGGCCCGGTTGAGCTCCCGGTACGCGAAGGCCACGAGCAGCATGGGGAGGAAGCCGGCGAGGAAGATCGCGGGCATCCGGAGGCCGACTTCGCCGACGGTCGGGCCGAGGGTCGAGGTCAGGCAGTAGACGGGGGCGACGGTCGAGATGCCGATGACGGCACCGCCCGTCAGCCCGACGGAGTTCCCGCCGAGCCCCTTGGTGCGCACACCGCTGTTCTCGCCCGTCGCGTCGACGTTCCTTACCGTGTCTCCGGCCGGGGGCCGGGCTTCCACCTGAGTCATGTGCAGGACGGTATGGGGTGCGGTTTCCACATCCGGAGGATTGAACTCCGCGATCTTCCCCTTAGGTTGTGCGGGACGAAACGGACCCGTGGCAGGGAATTCATGGTCCGTTAAGCCGTGGACCATGCATCACACCACCACCGCGCGAAGTGTTCGGTATGCGGGAACCGTAGGCGTGTCCGTTTTACCCCTTTCAAAAATTTCCCGTGCCGGTTTTCCGGGTCTCCGGGGCCGGGACCGGAAGCGGGAGCGGGACCGCGGCGCCGCACCGGTCGTCCGGTCCGGGGCGCCACCACCGTCACGCGGGGCGGGTCAGGTCCGAGGGGTCGGTGTTCGCGCCGCACAGGACGACCGCCGTCCGCTCGCCCTCCGCCGGCCCGTAGGCGCGCAGCCCCGCCAGGGCGGTCGCGGCGGCGTGCTCGACCGCGACGCGGTGCTCCTCCCACAGGTCCCGGCGGGCGCGCACGATCTCGGCGTCCGGGACGAGCACCGAGCAGACGTCGTACCGCTGCGCCGCGTGCAGGGCCAACGGGGTGACGCGGCGGGCGCCGAGGGCGTCCGCGGCGACGGACTCGACGGGCACGTCGACGACCTCGCCCGCCGCGAGGGCGGCGTTCAGGGCCCGGCAGTGCTCCGGCTCGACGGCGACCACGCGCACCCCGTACCGCTGCGCCGAGGTGGCCACGCCGGCGAAGAGGCCTCCGCCGCCGACGGAGACCACCACCGTGTCCAGGTCGGGCAGCCGCCCGTGCAGCTCCTCCATGAGCGTGCCGGCGCCCGCGGCGATGAGCGGGTGGTCGTACGCGTGCGAGGCGAGCGCCCCGCTGCCTGCGGCGTGCTCCCGGCACGCCTCCAGGGCCTCCGCGTACTCGTGGCCGACGAGCCGCACGTCCGCGCCGTACGCGCGCAGCCGGGCGACCTTCACGGCGGGGGCCCCGGCGGGCAGGAAGACCGTGGCCCGCGCGCCCTGCCGCCGGGCGGCCCAGGCGCAGGCCAGCCCGGCGTTGCCGCCCGAGGCGATGGTGACGCCCGCCTCGGGCAGGGTGCCTGCCTCCTGGTGGGCACGGATGAAGTTGACGGCGCCACGCGCCTTGAACGTCCCGGTGTGCTGGAGGAACTCCAGCGCGTACCAGTTCCGGTCGTCCGCGCCGGGGGCGACCGCCAGCGGACGGACCCGCCCCGCGACGCGCTCGGCCGCCGCGGTCACGTCGGCGTGGCTGAGGAGCTCCATGTCAGGACCATACGACGAGGTGGCCGCTGGTGGTGAGGCCCAGGAAGAAGGCGAAGGCGACGCGCCGTCCGGGCCCGCGGTTGGGCGCCACGGCGTGGAAGTGACCGGGGTCGAACAGCAGTCCGTCACCGACGTGCGGCGGCAGTTCCACGCGCTGGCGGCCCTCGACGACGCCCGGACCGTAGCCGTACGCGTCGCGGTGCCGTTCGTCGTCCGGTTCCCAGCGGTGCCGCCACACGGTGGTGGCCCCGCCGTCGGCGACGCTCACGTACAGGTTGAAGGCGAGCTGCGCGACGACCTGCTGGTCGAAGAGCCCGCCGGGGAACTCGCGGTTGATGTCGTCGTAGTGGGTCAGCAGCCCGGCGTTGATCTCCCGCAGGGTCCCGCCGAAGGTCGCCCGGCCGCCGACGGTCGCGGGCACCACGGCGGCGCCCCAGGCGGCGCCCAGGCGGGCGAGTGAGATCGCCACGGGGTCCGGGCGGATCCCGGCCCGGTTCCACTCGGCGCGCGCCGCGTCGGCCTCGGCCCAGTAGCGGTCGGCGTCGAGGGTGCCGCCGGGCAGGCGGTGGTCGTTGAGCGCGGGCCCGAAGCGCAGCACCGGCGTCGGTACGCGGCCCGGGTCGTAGGGCGTGGTGTGCAGCCGGTCCAGGGCCGCGGTCACGGACCGGCAGGTGGCGGGGTCGAGGAACCCCGGGACCCGTACGGCGGCGAGGGTCCCCGCCGCGAGACGGGCCAGGTGGCCGCCGGTGAACGCGGGGGCCTCCGCGACGGTGAACAGCGGGTCGGGCAGGGCGGGCGCCTCCGTGGGCGCCGTCGGTGCGGTGACCATCTCGCCTCCTCGGCCGGAAGGCATGCGACGTGGGGCATGCGGCTCGGGGCGTGCGACGTGGGGGCATGCGGGTCGGGGCATGCGGCTCGGGCATGCGCTTGGGCGCATGCGGCACCCTCCGACCGTACGACGCGCCGTCGCGACCTGCACGTCGGGGCGTCGCGGCGGGTGACGGCCCGTAGCCGAAAACACCCGTACGGGCGGAGGCCGCCCCCTACATTCGGTCCTCCGGAGCACACCGACAGGACGCCGCCGGAACGTCGGCGGGGCCAGGGGAGGGCAGCATGGGCGTGTTGGAGGGCAGGACCGCCGTCGTCACCGGAGGTTCGCGGGGGATCGGCCGGGGCGTGGTGGAGCGGCTGGCCCGCGACGGCGCGGAGGTGGTCTTCAACTACGCGCGGGACGCGCGGGCCGCCGAGGACGTGGTGCGGACCGTGCGGGGGGCGGGCGGCAGCGCCCGGGCGGTGCGGCTGGACCTGGCGGAGGCGGGCGCGGCCGAGGAGTTGATGCGGACGGCATCGGAGGAGTCGGCGGCCGGCCCGGTGCGGGTCCTCGTGAACAACGCGGCGGTGAACTTCACGCCGACCCCGCTGGACGAGACCGGGGACGAGCTGTTCGACCGGGTACTGGCGGTGAACACCCGCGCGGCGTTCCTGACGGTCCGGTACGCGGCGCGGTACATGCCGGAGGGCGGGCGGATCGTCAACGTCTCCACCCTCAACACCAGCCGCCCGGGACGGGGCATCGCCCCGTACATGATGAGCAAGGGCGCGCTGGAGCAGCTCACGGCGGCGGCCGCCCAGGAGCTGGGCCCGCGCGGGATCACCGTCAACACCGTGTCGCCGGGCGCCACGGACACCGACCTCCTGCGCGGCACGAACCCGCCGGAGGCGCTGGACATGGCCGTCGGCCTGACCCCGCTGGGGCGCCTGGGCGAACCGGCCGACATCGCGGCGGTGGTCGCCTTCCTCGCGGGCCCGGACGGGGGCTGGGTCACGGGGCAGAACATCCGGGCCACGGGCGGCCTGGGCTGACCCCGCGGGCCCGCCACCCCGCCGGGCCCGGGCCGACGCCACGGGGCCGCGCGCCGGCACGCGGGGCGCGGACCCGAAACTCGGGCCGGGGCCACGGCACGCGGACACCAGACCCGGGCCTCCGGCCCGGCCTCCGGCCTCCGGGCCCCCGGCTCACCCCACCCGGAAGCCGAGCGCCGTGGCGAGCACCGCGGCCTGCTCCAGGTCGACGCGGGCCCCAGCGACCCGCGCCGTCCTGGGGTCGAGCGAGGACAGGTCACTGCCGCGCAGGTCGGCCCGGTCGAGGCGGACGTCGCGCCAGCGGGCGCCGGACAGGTCGCAGCGGGTGACCACGGCCTCCTCCAGGCGGACGTCCGTGAGGTCGGCCTCGCGCAGGCGCACGCCGTCCAGTTCGGCCTTGCGCAGGTCGGCGCCGGCCAGCTCCGTGAACGACCAGTCGCCCCCGTCGACGGCGAGCAGGGTGAACGTCGACCCGGGGAACCGGCTGCCCACCAGCTTGCACCGCTCGAAGCGCGTGTCGAAGAACACGCACCGGCGGAAGGCGCAGTTGGTGAACGCGGACCCGGAGTGGCGGGCAGCGTTGAACCGCACCCCGGCGAAGACGCACCCGTCGAAGGAGGCCCCCTCGCTCGCCCCTTCCGTCCAGTCGACGTCGAGGAAGGTGCACCCTTCGAACGCGTCGCCCGTGTCCATTTCCCGCCCGTACCAGTCCTCGCCCCGCACGACGAGGTCGCGTGTGATCGCCATGGCCCGATCCAACCCCGTCCCGCCGCCGCCCCCACCACCCGGCGTGCCCCCGCACGGCGACACGCCCGGTACGGCCCCATGTACCGCGCGGCACACCGCATATGACGTCGCGTCACTTGTGTGCACCCCGTCGGGTCGTGTCACGACCTTGTGCGCAGCGTCACCCGATGCTGACGCATCCGCCATGAACAAGGCAGACTGTCAGCGGCGATACCAGCGGTACGGGCAGGGGGAGCTATGGACCGTGACTACGGGCCGCGAGTGCCGGAGCAGCGTGTTCCACGGCAGGCGCAGGTACCGGGCGGTCGGGCACCGGTCGGCGACCGACCCCCCGGCGGCCACGGAACGGTCCCGGGAGGCGGGCCGGCGGGTCGCGCCGCCCTGCGCTTCGGGGTGCTCGGACCGGTGCGCGCCTGGCGCGACGGCGAGCCGCTGCCGTCCGGCTCGCCGCAGCAGCGCGCCCTGCTCGCGGCCCTGCTGCTGCGCGACGGGCGGACGGCGACCGCCGCCGAGCTGATCGACGCGATCTGGGGCGACGAACCGCCCTCGCAGGCGCTCGCCGCCGTCCGCACCTACGCCTCCCGGCTGCGCAAGGTCCTCCCCCCGGACGTCCTCGTCAGCGAGTCCGGCGGGTACGCGATCCGCGGCGCGGGCGACGCGCTCGACCTGAACGTGGCGCAGGAGCTGGCCGCGGAGGCGGAGAAGGCCCGGGTCGCCGGCGACCGCGCCCAGGCCGTCGCGCTGATCGACAAGGCGCTCGGGCTGTGGGACGGCGAGCCCCTGGCGTCCGTGCCCGGCCCGTACGCGGAGACGCAGCGCGCCCGGCTCGAGGAGTGGCGGCTCCAGCTCGTGGAGACCCGCCTCGACCTGGACCTGGAGTGCGGCCACCACGCCGAGGCCGTCTCCGAGCTGACCGCGCTGACGGCCGCGCACCCGCTGCGCGAGCGGCTGCGGGAGCTGCTCATGCTGGCCCTGTACCGCAGCGGCCGGCAGGCCGAGGCGCTCGCCGTGTACGCGGACACCCGCCGTCTCCTCGCCGACGAGCTCGGCGTCGACCCCCGCCCGGAGCTGGCCCGTCTCCAGCAGCGGATCCTCCGGGCCGACAGCGAGCTGGACCGGCCGGTCGAGGAGGCCGCGCCGGGCACGGCGGCCGTGGCCCGTCCCGCGCAGCTCCCGGCGACGGTCCCCGACTTCACCGGCCGGGTCCCCTTCGTACGGGAACTGGGCGACCTGCTGGTCACCTCCGAGGGCTCGGTGATGGCCGTGTCGGCGCTCGCCGGGATCGGCGGCGTCGGCAAGACGACCCTCGCCGTCCACGTGGCGCACCAGGCGCGGCCGCACTTCCCGGACGGGCAGCTGTACGTCGACCTGATGGGCGCCGGGTCCCGCGCGGCGGAGCCGGAGACGGTGCTCGGCTCGTTCCTGCGCGCGCTCGGCACCCCGGACGCGCAGGTCCCCGGGACGCTGGAGGAACGGGCGGCGCTCTACCGGTCGACGCTGGCGGGCCGGCGCGTCCTGGTCCTGCTCGACAACGCCCGTGACGCCGCCCAGGTGCGGCCGCTGCTGCCCGGCAGCGAGGGGTGCGCGGCGCTGGTGACCAGCCGGATCCGCATGGTCGACCTGGCGGGGGCGCACCTGGTCGACCTGGACGTGATGTCGCCGGACGAGGCGCTGCAGCTGTTCACCCGGATCGTGGGCGCCGAGCGGGTGCGGGCGGAGCGGGAGGCCGCCCTGGACGTGGTCGCGGCGTGCGGCTTCCTGCCGCTGGCGATCCGCATCGCGGCGTCCCGGCTGGCCGCCCGCCGCACGTGGACGGTCTCGGTGCTGGCGGCGAAGCTCGCCGACGAGCGGCGCCGGCTGGACGAGCTCCAGGCGGGCGACCTGGCGGTGAAGGCCACCTTCGAACTGGGCTACACGCACCTGGAGCCCGCGCAGGCCCGCGCCTTCCGGCTGCTCGGCCTCGCCGACGGCCCCGACATCTCGCTCGCCGCGGCCGCCGCCGCCCTGGACCTGCCCCTGCAGGAGACCGAGGACCTCATCGAGACGCTCGTGGACACCTCGCTCGTCGAGTCGGCGGCCCCGGGCCGCTACCGGTACCACGACCTGGTCCGCCTCTACGCCCGCGCCTGCGCCGAGCGCGACGAGCAGCCCCCGGCGGAGCGCGAGGCGGCCATGTCGCGGCTGCTCGACTTCTACCTGGCGACCGCCGCCCGCGTGTACGCCATCGAACGGCCCGGCGACCGGCTCGTCGACCACCTCGAACCCACCACGTACGAGGGCCTGTCCTTCACCGACCGGCACACCGCGCAGGACTGGCTGTACCGCGAGGCGAACTGCGTCCTCGCCTGCGTCCGCCAGGCGACCGCGGGCGGGGCGCCGGCCAGCCGGCTGCGGCGCGCGGTGGACCTGCTGTGGGCGGCGAAGGACCTCACCGAGTCCGGGGCGAACTCCAAGCAGTACGAGTCGGCGGCGCTCGCCGCGCGGGAGGCCGCGCACGCCGCCGGCGACGCCCGCACGGAGGCGCGGGCGCGCACGACGCTGAGCAACGTCCACCTGGTGGCGGGCCGGTACGACCAGGCGGACCGGGAGGCGCGCGGCGCCCGCGAGCTCGCGTTGGCGGCGGGCGACCCCGCGCCCGTCTACTGGGCGGACAACGACCGCGGGATCATCGCCATCGTCCAGGGGCGCCACCAGGACGCCGAGGAGCACCTGGTTCGGGCCACGGAGGGCTCGCGGGAGGTCGGCAACCTCTCCAGCGTCGCCACCGCCCTGTGCAACCTCTCCCGGGTGCACCTCCTCACCGGCCGCCCCACCAGCGCCATCGACCTGGCGCGGCAGGGCATCGAGCTCTACGACCGGCTGGGCCTGACGCTGCGCCTGGCCAACGGCCGGTACGCGCTCGGCGTCGCCCTCACCCACGCGGACCGGCACGCGGAGGCGCTGGAGGAGTTCGCCGAGGCGCTGCGGATCTTCGCGAAGAACCGGCAGCGGCTGTGGGAGGGCGCCACCCACTTCCGCATCGCCGAGGCGCAGCTGCGGTCCCGGCGGCCCGCGCACGCCGCGCAGCACGCCGAGCAGGCCCTGGCGCTCGGCTGCATCGGCGGCGACCAGATGCGCGGCCACACCCTGACCCTGCTCGGCAAGGCCCTGCGGGCGCTGGGGCAGAGCGACCGTTCCCGCGCCTGTCTGGTGGAGGCGCTCTCCCTGTACGAGGAGCTGGGGGCGCAGGAGGCGGCCGGCGTCCGGGCCCTGCTGACGCCGTCGGCGGCCTGACGGACCGGGCGGTCCCACGAGCGGGCGGACGCCCCGGACCGGGGCGTTCAGCATTCGTTTATGCGGAACCGGCACTCTACTGGTGAACGGTCCGTCGCGTCGGGGGGCAGGCGGGCCGATCGGCGCTCACCGTCTAGGGTGAGCGGTCCTGAACGCCCGTTCGGCGGCCATCGGGGGAGTCGCCGAACGGGTGTGGCCGATCACACCGCACCACCAAGGGGGAAACGATGAGCGAGAAGAAGAACGAAGAGATCATCGCGGCGATGGACAACCACGTCCCCGCCCCGCCCCGCGAGGGCCTGGTCACGATGGACAACCACGTGCCCGCCCCGCCGCGGGACGGCGTGGCCGTCGAGGAGGTCCTGACCACGATGGACAACCACGTCCCCGCTCCGCCGCGGGACACCTTCGTGACCATGGACAACCACGTGCCGGCGCCGCCGGTCAAGTAAGCCCACACACACGGGGGTGCGGCCGCGGCGGCGCGGAGGGGGAGCCGTCGCGGCCGCTGCGCGTCCCCGGGTCCGGTCGGTCTCCGACCGGACCCGGGGCGTCGCCGTTCCCGGGCCGCCGCGTCGGCGGGCCGGGGCGGGTCAGCCGACGGTGCGGGAGGCGCTCGTCACGACGCACTGGGTGTACTCGGACCCGGTGCCACCACCCGTGTAGGCCGTGGTGGCCTCGGTGGTCCGCGATCCGTTCGCCGGGACCGCGAGGTCGTCGACCCGCGCGGCGGCGTAGGGGGCGGTCTTCCCGGCGGCGCCCTTGAACCGGACGGTCGCGTCGTAGGTGTAGCCGACCGTGCCGCCGTTGGTGATCGTCAGCCGGGCGACGAGGTTCTTGCCGGACGCGTCGAGCTTGCACTCGTCGATCCGGATGTCCCGCATGGCCTGGTCGCCGGAGGAGCCGCCGCCGGAGACCGAGCCGCCCGAGGTGCCGTTGCCGTTGTCGTTGTCGTGGCTGCCGCCGCTGCTCGACCCGCCGCCGGAGCTGCTGGAGCCGCTGGAGCCGGAGCTGGAACCGTCGCAGCCGCCGCCACCGGAGCCACGGGCACCGGTCAGGGCGACCAGGACGACGCCGCAGACCGCGACCGCCCGAACGTGACGCATCTTCATGTTTCAACCCCCGTCGAAAGTGGAATACTACGGCGCTCATTGACGAGCGCACGTCACCCTAGCAGCGGGGTGGAGGACGCCGTGCCGCCGTCGCAGGGTTCCCCGCGCGGCTGTCGGGTACTCGGCCGCCGACCGGACTCCGTCCGGCAACACGAGCCGAAGGAGGCCGACGATGATCCGCAACGTGATCGGCGCCGTACTCGCCGTCGTGGGCGCGGCCGCCGCCGTGTGGAGCCCGTTCCGGATCTGGTACGACGGGCGCCTGGGCCGGCACTACCGGATCGACGACGTCGTCGGCGGCATCACGCCCGAGACCGCGGGGCTGTGGACGTCGCTGTGGATCGCCATGGCGTTCGCGGCACTGGTCGCCCTGGCGGGTGTCGTGCTGCGCTCCCGGCTCGCCGTGGCGCTCGCCGGGGTGATCGTGCTGGGCTTCTCCGTGCTGTGGATGGTCCGCCAGGGCCAGGCCGCCGGCAGCCTCACCGCGTCCGGTGACGAGACGCGGGGCCTCGGCTCGGGTCTCGGGCTGGCACTGGCCGGCGGGGTGTTGCTGCTGCTGGCCGCCGCGCTGATGGCGGGCCGGCGGAAGCGCCACGCGGCGCCCGCGGACCGGCGCTCCGACGCGTCGTACCCGACGCTGGACGACCCGCGCCACCGTCACGACCACCGCGGCCACGACGACCGGCGCGGCCACGACGACCGCGGCTACGACGACCAGGGCTACGACGACCGGCACTACGGGGACCAGCGCGGCTACGGCGAACCCGACCACCGCGACCAGGGCTACCCGGATCCTCAGGACACCCGCGACCAGGGCTACCGGGACCCCCAGGAGACCCGCGACCACCCCTACCCGAACCGCCCGGACGACCGCCGCTGACCGTCCACCGCCGGCGGCCGCTCCGCCGCCGCTCCGCCCCCGGACCGCGGGCAGCCGTGCCGCCGGGGCACCCCGCCCCGCCGTGGACGGACGGGCGGGGCCCGCCGGGTCCCGGGGGGAGGCCGGCGCGGGCGCGGGCGGGGCTACCGGGCCGCGGCCCGCCCCGTGGCGGTGCCCTTCACCGCGTCCAGCGCGTAGACGCACCGGTCCTTGCTGCACGCGTACACGACCCCGGCCCGCGCCACGGGGGACCCGGTGATCTCGCCGCCGGTGGTGAGCTTCCAGCGGAGCTGCCCGCCCGCGGCGTCCAGGGTGTACAGGACGTGGTCGGCGGAGCCGAAGTGCAGGCGCCCGTCCGCCACGACGGGCGCGCCGACGATCTCGCCGCCGGCCGCGAACCGCCACTTCGGGGTGCCGGTGACCGCGTCCAGCGTGTACAGGGCGCTGCCGCTGCCCACGTGGACGTTGCCGTCGGCGACGAGCACCGGCTCGATCGACTGGCGCGTCTCCGTCGCGATGCGCCACCGGTCCTTGCCGGTCGCGGCGTCGAGGGCGTACACGGTGCCGAGGTGGTCGGCGAGGTACACGCCGCCGCCGGTCACGGCGGGCCCGGGGGCGAAGGCGGGCGCGGAGAGGAAGACCGCGGGCGCCTCGAAGTGCCAGCGGACGCGTCCGGACATGACGTCGACGGACAGGACGCGCGTGCCGGCGGCGACGTACACGTAGCCGTCCTCCGCCGGGGTGACGCGGACGGGCACGCCGCCGCAGGAGGCGGCGTCGCCGATGGGGTACGACCAGCGCTCGGTGCCCGTGCGGGCGTCGAGGGCGCGCAGCCGGGCGTCCTGCCAGACGTACACGGTGTCGCCGTGCACGGCGGGCCCGGCCTCCGGGGTCTCGAAGTCGGTCTGGGCGCCGGAGAGCTCCCACAGCCGGGCGCCGTTGGACGCCTCCCAGCCCTGGACGCCGCCGCCGCGCGTGCCGGTGACGACCGTGCCGCGGTCGACCTTGAGCGAGTACACCCACGCGTCGGTCTGGAGCCGCCACAGCTCGCCCGCGTCGTGGGCGCCGAGCGCGTAGAGGGTGGGGCCGTCCGAGGCGTGGATGCGGCCGGCGGCGACCGCCATGGACCAGGCGACGTCGCGGGTCTTGAACTGGCGGCGGCCGGTGGCCACGTCGAGGGCGTGGACCTCGAAGGACGTCACGTACAGGAGGTCGCCGTCGACGACGGGCGTGCCCCACACGTCGTTCGACATGCGGAACCGCCAGGGCCGCCAGTGGCCGGGCGTGGCGACGGTGGGTCCGCCGTCGGTGGCACCGCCCTGGCCGGGCACCGCGCCGCCGGGGCCCGGCAGGGGGCGGCCGGTGGGCGGCGGCGGGGCGCCGTCGCCGGTGAGCCCGGCGGGCGGGCGGATCCAGCCGGTCGCGGGGCCGGCGGGGTCGTGGGCGGCGCGGGCGTCGGCGCGGCGGGGGCCGGGTCCGATGGGCACGCCGGAGCCGGGCAGCCGGACCGGCGCGGCGCCGGCGGGGGCCACCGCGTGACCGGTGCGCGGGTCGGTGCCGCCGCGCCGGGCGGCGTCCCACTCCTGCCCGGGCTGGGGCGCGCCGGGTGCCCGGCCGTCGGCGGGGCCCTGCGGCGGGGGGCCCTGCGGTGCGGGGCCCGCGGCGCCGTGGCCGGGGGGCGGGCCGGGCGGGACCGGCGGCGTGGGCGGGGGCGGCGGGGTGGGGCGGCCGCCGCGCCGCTGCTCGATCATGGCGGTGGCGAGGGCGGGCAGCCACGCGGAGGCCGTGCCGCTGTCGTCGCCGCCGGCGAAGAGGTGCGGGGCCAGCTGCGCCTGGAGGTCGGCCGGGGTGGGCCGCAGCGCCGCGTCCATCTGCATGCACGACTCGATGAGCGGACGCAGCTCGTCGGGGAGCCCTTCGAGGTCGGGGCCCTCGCGCAGCAGCATGAAGACCGTCTCGACGGGGTTCGCGCCGTGGAAGGGGGCGTGACCGGTCGCGGCGAAGACGAGCGTGGAGCCGAGCGAGAAGACGTCGCTCGCGCCGGTGACGCTGCGCGAGTCGCGGGCCTGCTCGGGGGACATGTACGCGGGCGTCCCCACGGCGACGTTGGTCATCGTCAGCCGGGTGTTGGAGACGCCGGACGCGATGCCGAAGTCGATGACGCGCGGTCCGTCCTCGACGACGAGGACGTTCGACGGCTTGAGGTCGCGGTGGACGAGCCCCGCGCCGTGGATGGACTGGAGCGCCTCGGCGATCCCCGCGGCCAGCCAGCGCACGGCGGGCGCGGGCATCGGCCCGCACTCGTTGACGATCTCCTCCAGGGAGGGCGCGGGCACATAGGCGGTCGCCAGCCACGGGACGGCGGCGCGCGGATCGGCGTCCACGACGGCCGCGGTGTAGAAACCGGACACCGCCCGCGCGGCCTCGACCTCGCGGGTGAAGCGGACGCGGAACAGCTGGTCCTCGGCGAGTTCGGTCCGTACGGTCTTGATCGCCACGCGGCGGCCGGACGCCGACCGCGCCAGATAGACCAGGCCCATCCCGCCGGCGCCGAGCCGGCCCAGCACCTCGAACGGGCCGATCCGTCTCGGGTCGTGCTGCGTCAGCTGCTCCACTTGCGTGCCACCTCCCCGTCAGGGCCATGAGGGTACGACCCTGTGGACCCTGATTCTTCCTGTCCGGGGCGGCCGTGGCGAACCCGGGGGCGGATCGGGGTGTCTCACCCCGATCCGGACACGCCGGTGAGGCCGACGGGGTGGGGGCGCCGACGGTGGCACCCCCGCGATCCGGCCACGCGCCCGGCCCGGCGGCGGGCCCGGGGAGGGTCAGGCGGCCTTGGGTTCCGCGAGGACGGCGAAGACCGCGCCCTGGTCGTCGGCGAGGACGGCGATCCGGCCGTACGGCGTGTCGAAGGGCGGCTCGGTCACGCGGCCGCCCAGGCGGACGGCGGTGGTGGCGGTGGCGTCGCAGTCCCCGACGGCGAAGTAGACGAGGAAGTGGGCCGGCATCTCGGCCGGGAAGGCGTCGCCGATGACGCTGCGCCCGCCGATGGCGGTGTCGTCGGTGGGTTCGCCGGGGCCGGGCGGGGACCAGACGCGGAAGTCGGCGGCGGGGTCGTCGAGGTCGCGGGTGCGGTAGCCGAAGACGGTGGAGTAGAAGGCGTCGACGGCGTCCTTGTCCGCGGGCCGGGTGTAGACCTCGGTCCAGCAGTACGTGCCGGGGACCCCCTGGCGGCCGAAGCCGGGGCGCTCCTCGCCCTGCCAGAGGCCGAAGACGGCACCTCCCGGGTCGACGGCGAGAGCGGTGACGCCGGCGGTGCCGATGCGCACGGGGGCGGTGATGATCTGGCCGCCCGCGTGCCGGATGCGAGCGGCGAGGGCGGCGGCGTCGGGGGTGGACAGGTACACGCCCCAGGTGGTGGGCATCCTGCCGTCCCGTTTGGGGGCGAGTCCGGCGACGGGCGCTCCGCCGCCGAGGGCGACGGCGTACGGGCGGCCGGGCTCGCCGCCGTCGGCGAACGTCCAGCCGAACAGCTCGCCGTAGAAGCGCTTGCCGGCCTCCAGGTCCGGGAGCAGCGCGTCCGCCCAGCAGGGCGTGCCCTCCGGCGTCTGCTGCGCGGTCCCGTCCGTGGTCGCGGCCATGGGCGTGGTTCCTTCCCTGTGCACGGGTGCGCACGGAGCGTGTGCGCCCGTGGGCGTCACGCTAGTGCGGGTGCGGGCGGGACGCAGGGGGAGCGGGGCCGCTCGGGCGCTTGTCCACCAAAGTTGTCCACAGGCTGTTGATAATCCTACGGATCTGGGGACGGTGGCGGATGCGCGGGGGCCGGCCACCGGAGCGACGGCCCGCGGAGGGGGCCGTGGCGGGGAGCCCCCGCAGGGGTCGGCGGCGGCGGCCGGCCCGCCCGGGTGGAACCCGGGGCCGCCGCCCCCGAGGAGGCGACCCGGCGCGGCCTCGACCCACCCGTCACCTGCCCCCTTCCCCGCCGGCCGGCACGGGCGCGTGAAAGGGCGACAAGGGCGTGGAGGCGGGACCCGGGGGGTGCCCCGAAAAGACCGGAAAGGGGGCGTTCGCACGGGGGTGCACCCCATTTGCAGTCGGCCGAATAGCGCGCCGAACACCCCTCGGTAAGCTGACGGCATGACAGGACAAGTACGCACCGTCGACGGCCGCGTGGCCGGTCGGCGCGGCCAGGCGACGCGGCAGAAGCTGCTCGACTGCCTCAGCGAGATGCTCGGCTCCTCGCCGTACCGGGACGTCAAAGTCATCGACGTGGCCCGGAAGGCGGGCACTTCACCTGCGACCTTCTATCAGTATTTCCCGGACGTGGAGGGCGCTGTCCTCGAAATCGCCGAGGAAATGGCCAAGGAAGGCGCAGGATTGACCGAATTGGTATCCGGTCGCTCCTGGGCCGGCCGGGCCGCCAAGCAGTCGGCGGAGGAGCTCGTCGACGGCTTCCTCGACTTCTGGCGGCGCAACGACGCCATCCTGCGCGTCGTGGACCTCGGGGCCGCCGAAGGGGACAAACGGTTCTACAAGATCCGCATGAAGGTCCTCAGCTCGGTCACCAGCTCCCTCACGGACGCGGTGAAGGAGCTCCAGTCCAAGGGCCGGGTCGACAAGGACGTGAACCCCGCCGCGATGGCGGGCGCCCTCGTCACCATGCTCGCGTCGGTGGCCTCGCACCAGAAGGGCTTCCAGACCTGGGGCGTGAAGCAGGCCGAGATCCGCCCCAACCTGGCCCTCCTGGTCCACCTCGGCATCACGGGGAAGAAGCCGGCCAAGTAGGCGGCGGGGCGCCCGGCGCGGACGGTCCTGTCACACCGGCGGCGGTACGCCCACGGCGACCGCCGCCGGCACCCCCGCGCCCGGCCACCCCCGCCACCCGGCCACTCCCCCGGCCGCCCCCACCCACGGCCGCTCCCCCGGCCACCCCGTCCGCTCTCCCCCGGCGGTGCGCCGCGGCGCGACGGCCCATGATGGCCCCATGACGGACAGCGCCTTCGAGGACACCCTGCACTCCCTCCGGGTCTGGGACACCGACCTGCCCGGCTTCGACCCGGACACCGCCCCGGACGACCCGCTGCCGCTCTTCCGCGACTGGTTCGTGGACGCCGCCCGCGCGGGCCAGCCGGAGCCGCACGCCATGCAGCTGGCCACCGTCGACGCGGCCGGTCACCCGGACGTCCGCACGGTGATGCTGCACGGGGCCGACGCGCGGGGCTGGCGGTTCGCCACGCACTCCACCAGCACCAAGGGCCGACAGCTGGCGGCCGTCCCGTACGCGGCGCTCCACTTCTACTGGCCGGCGCGGGCCCGCCAGGTCCGGTTGCGGGGCCACATCACGATGGGCGGCGCCGCCGAGGCGTACGACGACCTCCACGCCCGGTCGACGGGCGCGCTGGCCGCCGCGCTGGTGGGCCGCCAGAGCGAGCCGCTGCCTTCCCTGGGCGTCCTGCGCGAGGCGAGCGACGACGCCTGGAGCCGCGCGGAGTCGGACCCGACGGCCGGGGTCGCCACCTGGACGGTCTACCACCTGGCCGCGCGGGAGGCCGAGTTCTTCCAGGGCGACGCCCGCCGCCGCCACGTCCGCCTGCGCTACCTCCGCGCCGACGACGACGCCTGGACCCGCATGCTGCTCTGGCCCTGACCACCGCCCCCGCCGCCCCGTCCCCGCCACCCACCGCGCCGCAGGGCCCGCCGCCCGACGCCCGCCGAGTGGCCCGGTGGCCGCCGAGTGGCCCGGTGGCCGCCCGGTGGCCGGTACCGGGCCACCCGGATGGCCGGTTCTCCCTGAACGCCCCGGCGGCCCCCTCCGTATCCCTCTGCAAGCTGATCGAGGAGGGACCATGCATCCGAACCGACGCGCCCCCCGGCGCCCCGCCGTGCCCGGGCCGGCCATCGCCGCCGTGGCCGCCTCCTGCGCCGCGCTGCTCGCGCTGTTCCTGCTGGTGCGGGGCGGGAACGACGAGGCGCAGGCCGGACAGGCCGCCTCGGTCGTGCGGCAGGACGGGGGGTACGGGAACGTCGCGGCCGGCCCGCAGCCGGTGACGGAGATCGACCGGACGTTCCTCGTGAAGGTGCGGCAGGCGGGACTGTGGGAGATACCGGCCGGGCGGCTGGCGCAGACGAACGGCTCCAGCGAGGCGGTGAAGCGCGCCGGCCTCCACCTGCTCGACGGGCACAGCAAGCTCGACCAGCTCGTCCGGGAGGACGCCAAGATCCTCGGCGTGGAGATCCCCAACGAGGCGACGGAGGAGCAGCAGGGCTTCGTCCGGCAGCTGGAGGCCGCGCGGGGGGCGGAGTTCGACCGGATCTTCGCCAACATCCTCCGCTCGTCCCACGGCAAGATCTTCGCCACGATCGCCGAGGTGCGCGCGGCGACGCAGAACGACCTGATCCGCCGGCACGCCCGCCAGGCCAACGACACCGTCCTGGACCACATGGAGGTGCTGGAGGACACCGGCCTGGTGGAGGGCAAGACGTTCGCCGAGGTCGAGGCGGCGGTCACCCCCAAGTAGCGACGCCGCGAGCCCCCGGCCGGACGCGGGCACACACGACCCCCGCCGGGCGGACGGCCGAGGCACAGCCGCCGACAGGGGACGGCCGGCACGCGGCCGGGCACGGGCACGCGGCCCCCGGCAGACGGACCCCCCGTCCCCGGCCCCCGGCACCCGGCCCCCGGCCCCCGGCCCCCGCAGGCCGACGGATGGGCGCCCCCGTCGGCCGCGGCACGCGCGCGGCCACCACCGGACGCGGGCACGCGGCAGCCGCAGCCACCACCCCACGGGGGAACGCAGACCCCGCCCGGCAGGTGCGGGGCCCGACGCCGGGGGGCGGGCCCCCCGGGCGCGGGAGGGGGCCCGACGCACGCCCCGCGGGTGCGCTCCGGCGGGCGGGACCGGGGGCGCGGACCGGTTCGTGACCCTTTCGCAACCGATTTCCCCCTTGACCGGGACCCAACAAAAGATCCGGCCACTACGCTCAGCGTCCATGGCCCGAGACACCGTTCCGACCACCCCCGACGCCGTCCTCGGCCCGCCCGTCTACGTCATCGGCGGCGGCCCCGGCGGGCTCGCCGTGGCCGCCGCGCTGCGCGCGCGCGGCGTGCGGGCCGTCGTCCTGGAGAAGGCGCCCACCGTCGCCGCCGGCTGGCGCCGGCACTACGACCGGCTGCGGCTGCACACCACCCGGCGGCGCTCCGCGCTGCCCGGACTGCGGCTGCCCCGCGCGTTCGGCCGCTGGGTCGCCCGCGATGACCTCGTCCGCTACCTGGAGAAGTACGCCGAGACGCACGACCTGGAGGTCGTGACCGGGGTGGAGGTCCTCCGCATCGAGCGCGCACCGGCCGCCGGGGGCGCCGACGGGGCGCCCGGCGGGGACGCGGACGGGGACGCGGACGGGGGCGCGGACGGGGCGCCGGTCCAGACATCCGGCGGGACGCCCGGCGCGGCCGGTGCCGGGGACCGGTGGGTGCTGCACGCGACCGGCGGCCGGCGGCTGACCAGCCGCGCCGTCGTCGTCGCCACGGGCGCCGCCCACACGCCCCGGGTGCCGCGCTGGCCCGGCGTCGACGCGTGGGAAGGCGAGCTGCTGCACTCCGCCGCGTACCGCTCCCCCGCCCCGTACGCCGGACGGGACGTGCTGGTCGTGGGGGCCGGGAACAGCGGCGCCGAGATAGCCGTCGACCTGGTGGAGGGCGGCGCGGCGCGGGTGCGGCTGGCCGTCCGCACGGCGCCGCACCTGGTGCGCCGGTCGGTGCTGGGCTGGCCCGCGCAGGCCACCGGGGTACTGGTGCGCCGGCTGCCGGTGTGGCCGGCGGACCGGCTGCTGCGGCTGATGCAGCGGCTGACGGTGCCCGACCTGTCGGCGTACGGGCTGCCGCGCCCGGCCGACGGCCCGTACGCGCGGCTGCGGCGCGACGGGGCGGTACCGGTGTACGACACGGGTCTGATCGACGCCGTGCGGCGGGGGCGGGTGGAACCGGTCGCGGCGGTGGCGTCGTTCGGGCCGGGGAAGGTCACGCTGGCGGACGGCTCGGTGGCCGACCCGGACACGGTGATCGCGGCCACGGGGTACGACCGCGCGCTGGAGCCCCTGGTCGGCCATCTGGGCGTGCTGGACGAGGAGGGGCGGCCCGTCGTGCGGGGCGGCCGCACGGCGCAGGGGGCGCCGGGCCTGTACTTCGCCGGCTACACGCACCCGCTGAGCGGCTTGCTGCGGGAGGTCGCTCGGGAGGCCCGGCGGATCGCGAAGGCGGTCGCGGCGGTGCCGCAGCCGCCCGCGCCGTACGGGGTGCACGGCCCTCACGGGCCGGCGGCGCCCGACCGGACGCGGCGGCGCGGGAGGCGCGGCGCCGACACCGGACCCGCGGTCGGGGCCGGCACCAGGACCGGGGCCGGCACCGGTGCCGGGGCGGGAGGGCGGGAGGACGACCGTCCCGCCGTCCTCCCGCCCGGGCTCATGCCGCCGGTCAGCCTGCCGCGTTGAGGACGACCTCCGCGGTGTTGTCGGTGGTGTCCGGGTCGTTGGGGCGTGCCTCGCCCCACGTGTCGCGGAGGGTCACCGTGCCGGTGGCGCCGGGGACGACGGTGTCGACGCGCAGCGCGAACGGCAGGGAGACCTGCTGCCGCTCACCGATCCAGATGGGCAGGTCGCACTGGTAGCGCGGGGCGCCGCCGGGGCCCTCGTACCAGTCACCCGAGGCGGTGCGGCCCTGGCAGTTCTCCGGGGCGGAGGTGACGGTGGCGCCCTGCGGGACGACGAAGTCGACCGCGGCGACGGGCTCGCCGGAGCGCAGGTTGGCGACCCAGCCGGGGCCGTCGTTGCGGAAGGTCACGTCGGCCGTGACCGTCTGGCCCGCCGCGGCGGTCAGGTCGGCGCCGCGCACGGAGAAGTCGGAGGTGTTGGCCACCCGCACGGCCGTGTACAGGCCGTTGTCCGACGGCTCCAGGTCCTGGGCGTCGCCACCGGGGTCGACGCTGATGTCGAGCCGCTCGTGGTAGGCGTACGCCGCGGCGGTCGCCGTCAGGGTCCGGGGCAGCGCGAAGGTCGCGCCGGGGGCCACGACGTCGTCGAAGACGCAGTCGACCCGGTTGAGGGCGGCGATCCCGGACTGCTCGTCCAGCGGGGTGGTGCTGCACTTCGGGTCGACGGCGCCGACGTCCAGGCCGCGCGTGACGTACATCGTGACGCGCACGCCGCGGGCCGCCTCGCTGCCGCGGTTGACGACGGTGAACGGCACGGACACCGTGTCGCCGGGCCGCACGGTGCCGCTCGGCACGTCGCCCCGCACGACGAGGTCGGGGCCGGACCCCAGCGTGACGGTCGTCTCCTGCTCGTGCGCGCCGAGTTCGCCGCCCTGCTGGGTCGTCGTGGCCCGCGCCGAGTAGGCGATCCGGCCGGTGGCGCCGAGGGCCGCCCCGGCCGCCGCGCGGATCTGGAGGCGGACCCGCTCGTCCACGCCGGAGACGGGCACCTCGGGGACGCCGCACACGGCGCTGGTGCCGCTGGGCACGCAGTTGTCCGGCCAGACCACCTCGGCCACGCCGGCGAGCCCGGAGACGTCGACGGTGAGCCGTCCGTCCGTCACGGCGAAGTGGTCGTTGTCGTGGGTCAGTCCGACCTCCAGCGACCGCTCCGTGCCCGCCTCGCCCCCGGTGCCGACGGGCAGGGTGGTCTCGTACGGGGCGCTGATCCACAGCTGGTCGCTCTGCGGCTCGTCCTCGGCGGAGGCCGGGAGCACCGTGGCGGCGCCGACGATCCCGGTGACCACGGCGACGCACGCGACGCGCGTCAGGGCACGTGCGGGGGAGGACATTCTCATGGAATGGAGCCTCTTTCTCTGTGTGACGGATGTGAAGCATGAGGTGTGGCACTCACAAGACCGCCGACCCTGCCCGGAGGTTGTACGCCCAGGTCGGCGCGCCCGCCGGAGAGTTGGGGAAACGACGAGGCGACGCGCCTGTTCCCGACATGCCAACTGTTCGGTAACCTGACAGGGCGTCATCTATCTCGCGCGACGACCTGCGGGAGGCGGCGAACGATGCTCGGATCCACGTACGGCACCCTCACGACCGACCCGCGCGCCCGGGCCGACCACACGGGCCGCGCACGCCCCGGCGACGCCGACGTGGACGTCGGCGGCCGGCCGCTGGCGGTCGCCGTCCCCGATCTGGACCGGTTGTTCCGGCCGACGGCGGTGGCCGTCCTCGGGGCCTCGGACATCGAGGGGCGGCCCGCCACCACCGTCACGCGGTGGGTCATGTGCTGGGCGGAACGGGTGGGGGCGCGGGTGCACCCGGTGCGCCCGGGGCGGGGCACCGTCTTCGGCATGACGTGCGCCGCGTCCGTCGCGGAGCTGCCCGGCGACGTGGAGGTGGCCGTGCTGGCGGCCGGCGATCCGCTGCGCGCGCTGGGGGAACTGGCCGGCACAGGCGTACGGTTCGCGGTCGCCGCGGACCCGGCGGGCCAGGGCGTCGCGGACCCGGAGCGGTGGGCGGCGGCAGCGGCGCGGGCGGGCATCCGGCTGCTCGGCCCGGGCGCGGGAGTGTTCGGCCCGAGCGACACGGGCCCCTCCCCCACGACGCCTTCCGGCGCGGAGGCGGACGACACGGGCCCCTCCCCCACGACGCCCTCCGGCGCGGAGGCGGACGGCATCGCGCCCTCCACGCAAACGCCCTCCACCACGCAGACGCACGGCACCGGGGCGCACACCGGCACCCCGCGCGGTCCCGACGGGCCGGCCGTCGCACTGGTCACCCGCACCCGGCACCAGGGCCGGCCCCTGGCCGCCCTGGCCGAGGTGGGCGTGCGGATCAGCCATTGGGCGGCCACCGGTGACGGCGCGGACGTGGGGGCGGCGGACCTCCTGGCGTATCTGGCCGGATGCCCGGAGGTCGGCGCCGTCGCCTGCCAGCTGGGCGACATCACGGACGGCCGGTCCCTCCTCCTCGCCGCCGACCACGCCGCCCGCCGGGGAGTCCCGATCGTCGCCGTACGCACCACCCGTGCCCCCCGCACCACCCACCCCGACGGCGGCGGTACCGACCTCCCCGACGACGACGGCCCCGCCACCGCCCCGGCGCGGCCCGCCCCGGCCACGTCTCCCGCCCCGTCGACGGCGCACGCCCCCGCGACGGGGCCCGATCGGGTGAGGGACGCGGCGCTGCGGCAGTTCGGGGTCATCCCGGTCGACACGCCCGAGCAGCTCCGCGACACCGCCACGCTGCTCGCGCGGGCCCGTCCGCCCCGCGCGGACGGCGTCGCCGTGTACGCCCTGTCCGGCACCGAGGCCGCGCACTTCGCCGGTCTGCTGTCCGCCGCGGGGCTGCCCCTCGCCGCGCTCGGCACGGGGACGCGCGAGGCGCTCCGCGCGGCGCTGCCGGGCCACCCCGACGCGCCCGGACCCGTCGCCGGCGAGGGTCACCCGGCCGGCGACCGGCGCGGGCGCCGCGCCCTCGACGCGCTGCTCGCCGACCCCGCCGTCGGGTTGCTGGTCTGCCCCGTCGCCGCGCCGGTCCCGCCGCTCACCGACCGGTTGGCGCGGGACCTCGTCGAGGCCGCGGAGGCGAGCGGCACGCCGGTGTGCGTCGTCTGGGGGTCGGCGGCCGGCACGGAGGCGGCCTACCGGGGGACGCTGCTCGGCTCGTCGCGCGTGACGACGTTCCGCTCGGCGGGCGGCTGTGTCGCGGCGGTCGCGGCGTACTTCGCCCACCACCGCTTCACCGCCGCGTACCGCTCGCCGTTCGACGAGGCGCCCCGCACCCCGTCCCCCGCCCTGCGCAAGGCGCGGGCGCAGCTGCGGCCGGGGCACCGGCTGAGCGAGCACGGAGCGAAGCAGGTGCTGCGGGCGTACGGGATCCGCGTGCCGCGCGAGCAGTTGGTGACGAGCGCGGCGGCCGCCGTCCGGGCGGCGGGGCTGGTCGGGTACCCGGTCGCGCTGAAGGCGTCGGCCCCGCACCTGGCGCACCGGACGGGCCTGGGCCTGGTCCGGCTCGGTCTGACGTCCGCGAGCCAGGTGCGGGACACGTACCGGGAGTTGGCCGACATCGCCCGGTACGAGCGGGTCGACCTGGACGGCGTGCTCGTCTGCCAGCTGGTGGAGGGCGGGGTCGAGATGCGGGTGGGCCTGGCCCACGACCCGGCGTTCGGGCCGGTCGTCACGGTGGGGTTGGGCGGGGTCCTCGGTGAGGTGCTCACGGACACGGCGGTGCGCGTGGCCCCGTTCGGCGCGGCGGAGGCGCGCGGGATGCTGGACGAACTGCCCGGGAGGGCCTTGCTGGACGGGGTGCGGGGCGGCCCGCCGCTCGACGTGGACGCGTTGGTGGAGGTCGTTCTGCGGGTGCAGCGGATGGGGCCGGAGCTCGGCGGGGAGGTCGCGGAGCTGGCCGTGGACCCGCTCGTCGTCCTGGAACGCGGTCAGGGCGCGGTCGCCCTGGGCGCGCACGCCCGGTGCCGGTCCGGCGGGTAGGGCGCGGCCGGCACCCGGCGGGGGGACGGAGGGCGGGGACGGTGGTGGACGTGGGGTGGCGGCGCGCGCATGCGCGCCCCGAGCACGGCACGGCGGCCGCCACCCGGTCCGGCGCGGGCGCTCCTCCGGCGTTCCTCCACCGGGGGGGGCCGGCACCGAACCGCGACCCGTACTCGCCAAGGACGGTCAAGCCCTCGGCGTCCCCTCGCCACGAATCGCTGGTCCCAGGGTGATCAGAACGACACCCTACGTCAACGGGTATTCGCAGAAATGACCGTTACGTGCTATTCGCGACGGGGCGCGGGGCGCCGTCCGGGGAGTAGGCGCGCGTGCCGCACGCCCTCGGTTCCCGGACCACCGCGCTGAGCACGGGCCCGCTCCGGTCGACCTCGCACCAGATGCGCTTGCCGCCGCCCTCGGGCTGCCAGCCCCACCGGTCGGCGAGGCCGTCGACCAGTTCCAGCCCGCGCCCGTGGGTGTCGCCGCCGTCCGCGCGGCGCTGCCGCGGGGGGCAGGTGCTGCGGTCGGCGACCTCGACCCGCACGATGCCGGCCCCGGCGCCGCCGGGCCCGAAGAGCATCCGCAGGACGGCCGGGCAGCCCGTGTGCACCACGGCGTTGGTGACGAGCTCCGAGATGAGCAGCACCAGCGTGTCCGCCAGTGGCTCGTCGGCAGCTATGCCCGAACCGGCCAGCCGTGACCTGGCCCATCTCCGGGCCCGTCCCACCTCGGCGGGGTCGGGACCGACTTCCAACTGCACCTGAAGCACCTGCACCGCTCACACCATCCGAACCGGCGGACACATCGCCTCGCGCCTCACAGCGATCCTTGTGGGACAGCATGGTTGACGTACAGTCACCGCAACAAGCGCTTCGGGCATATTCCAGCGCGAAGGAGTACGGTTGGTGCATACTGTGCGACGCGCTTTCCGGGCAGTCGAACACCCGGGCGCGGTCCGCCACGCCAGCCTCACCACCACGCGCACGCCACGGAGCGTACCCGAGGGGGCCGCCGTACCCGGCGCGTGGCGACCGCCGCGCGGGACACGACCCGGTATCGACTCTGCCCATCGGGCGCCCGGTTACCCTCACGCACCGTCACCCGTCGTGGTGACGCTGCGTACGGACCGCCGGCGTCAGGCGACCACGAAGTAGCGGGCGAGTGCGCCGACGGCCCGCTCCTCGTCGATCCGGCCGTCGCCGTCCACGCCGAGCGCCCCGGCCGCCCGGGCCGCGGCGCCGGGCTCGACGCCCAGGACGCGCAGTGCCCGCTCCACCCCGGCCGTCTCCGCCCGTCCGTCCCCGTCGGGATCGGCGACGGCCAGCACGGCGCGGACGAAGGGGCGGGCGATCTCGGCGAACCGCTCGGGGTTGTCGTGCAGCCGCTTCACCGCTCCGTGCGCGAACTCCTCCCGGCTGACCCGCTGGTCGCCGTCGACGTCCGCGATGCCCGCGAGGCCCTGCCAGAACGCCTCGGCGCCGAGCGTCACGGCCTGCCCCCGGTCGGACCGGTACGGCGTGCCGAACTCCGACAGCAACCGCCGCGCCGCGGTGGTGAAGTCCTCGCGCGAGACGTACCCGCTGCCGTCCTGGTCGAGCGCCGCGAACCGGGCGGCGACGCGGTGCTGGTGCAACTCCTCCGCTTCCATGCGGGGAGCGTACGACGGGACGGGGCGCCCGGGGAGGCGCAAGGCCCGGCGCGCCTGCGCACACCCACCGCCCCCCGTGCCCCACGGCCCCCGCGCCCCCACGGCCCCGCGCCCGGCGGCCACGCGGCGGGACGGGGCGACTCGCGCGGAGCGGGCCGCCCCCGGGCCCGACCGGAGCGTCGGGCACGGCCGCGACGCCGGCCAGGCCCGGATCGCCCGGCTCGACGGCCCCGGCCGGACGGCCCCGCTCGCCCCGTACGACGGCCCCGGCCGGACGGCCCGGGCTCCGCCCCCGACGGCCCGGGCTCGGCCCGTCGGCCCGTCCGGCTCGATTCGGCCGACGGCCCCGGTCCGCTACGCCGCGGGGCGGTCGTCGGTCGCCGCGGGGAGGTCGGGGTACACGTCGAACAGTCGCTGCACGCCGAGTGCGGCGAGTACCCGGTTGACGTGCGAGCCCTCCACGGCGCCCCGGGCCGGCAGGATCAGCCGGAGGCCGCCGCGGCAGGAGTGGAGCAGCCTGCGGGCCGCGATGAGCACCCCGACGCCGCTGGAGTCGCAGAAGAGGACGCCGGACAGGTCCAGTACGAGGTCGTGCCGCCCGTCCGCGACCACTTCGTGCACGCGCCGCCGGACCACGGGCGAGGACACCAGGTCGAGTTCACCGCGCACGCGGAGCACGGTCCAGGTACCGTGCTCGGCCCGCTCCACCGTCAGCATCACGTGCCGCGCCCCCCATCGCCGGGCGCCGTCGCCCTGCGGAGGCGTCCTTCCCGTCGCCCCTGCCCCGTCCGCCCCCGCCGAAACGCCCGCACCGGGATCCGGCGGGATCCCTTACCACCGCGGCCCGACGCGCCACCGGCAGTTGCCCGAAGGGGGGCGCACTCCGGCGCGGGCGGACTACGTTGGAACCATGGCGAAGGACACACCACCGCGCTGGGACCGCAGGATGCAGCAGCGGCTGGCACGCGGCGAGGCGGCCGCGCTCGGCGAGCTGTACGACCGCTTCGCCTCCCTCGTCCACAACACCGCCCACCGCGTCCTGGAGGACCAGGAGACCGCCGACCTGGTCACCCGGGAGGTGTTCGGGTACGTGTGGGAGAACCCGGACGCCTACGACCCCCGCGAGGAGGGCTCGTTGCGGGCGTGGATCGCGCGGCTGGCCCGCCGCCAGGCCGTGTACCGCCTGCGCCAGAGCGGTGCGCGGGCACTCGCCGAGCACGGCGGGGGTTCGGCGGAGGAGCTGGAGCAGAAGGTGCGGCGGGCGGCGGTGGCGGCCCGCGCCGACTACATCGTCACCGCCATGCCGGCGCCGCTGCGCAAGGCGCTGGAGCTGGCGTACTTCCAGCGCCGGGACTACCGCCAGACCGCCGCCGACCTCGGCGTGACCGAGGACGAGGCGCGGCGCCGGCTGCGGTTGGGGCTCCAGTTGCTGTCCACGGCCCACACCCGGCCCGTCGAGGGGTCGCCGCCCGGGCACGGCGGGTACGGCGGGTCGCCGCTGTGACCGGCCCGCTGGACGGGGACGGTCGCGACGGCGGGCCCGACGGCCGGGACGGCGTGGGCCGGGCGCCCCGCATACCGGCTCCGCGCCGCGCGGCGGACGACGCGGCACACCCCGCCCCGGAGACCGGGCCGCCCGGCACACCGGACCCCCGCGACGCCGGACCGCACCAGCCGGAGCCGGGCCGGGAGCCCGGGGAGTTGAGCCCGCGGGAGCCGGCTCCGGTACCGGACCCTTCGGACGGACCCCCGCCGCCCGCGCTGTCGCACGCGGTGCTGAAGTCGCTGCTCGGGGCGTGGGCGTTGACGGCGTGCTCGGCGGAGGAGACCGCCGCCGTCGAGGCGCACCTCACCGAGTGCGCGCCCTGCGCCGACGAGGCGCTGCGGCTGCGTGACGCGGTGGGGCTGCTGCACAGCGAACGCGATCTGGACCTGGACCCGCTGCTGCGGTCCCGGGTCCTGGAGAACTGCCTGGGTCGGCGCCCCGCCCGGATCCCGCTGCCCGGCTGGGCCGGGCCGTACGACGCGGAGACGGCCCGGCTCGACGCCCTGCTCCGGGACATCGGCGAACCGGAGTGGCACGCTCCGGTCCGGCTGGGGTGGTACGAGGGCGACCGCGGCGTGGACCGCCGGACGACGGTCGCGGGTGTCATCGCCCACCTCTACGCCGTGGACGGGCTGGTCGCGGCGGCCCTCGGCCTGGACGACCCGCTGCACCCGGGGGTGCGGGGCGCGCCCGCGGACCTCCCCGACGGTCGTGGGCCGACCGGGCGCACGGAGGCGCTGTGGCGGTCGGCGTCCGAGCCGTGGACGCGGGCGGTGCGCGACCCGTGGCGGGACCAGGCGCACACGCTGGTGCGGACGGTGTCGTTCGCGGGGCACGGGGTGGGCGACCTGTCCGTCCCGTACGGTGCGTTCTCCCTCCCCCTGCGGGACGCCCTGGTGGAGCGGGCGTTCGAGTGCTGGGTGCACGCGGACGACATCGCGGCGGCCGTCGACTACCCGTACGAGCCGCCGGCCGGGACGCACCTGCACGGGATGGTGGACCTGGCGGCGCGGCTGCTGCCGGCCGCGTTGGCCGACCGGCGCCGCGCGGGGCTCGCCGGCCCGCCCCGCACGCTGGTGGAGGCGGGCGCTCCGGGGCGTTCGCTGCACCTGGAGGTGGAGGGGGCGGGCGGCGGCCACTGGTACATCGCGCTCGACTCGCCGGCGGCGGTCGGCTCGCCGGACCACGAGGTCGCCCAGGTGGCGCTGGACGGCGTGGAGTTCTGCCGGCTCGTGGCGGGGCGGATCCCGCCGGAGGAGGCGGCGGCCGGCCAGGACGGGGACCGCGAGGCGGTCAGGGACGTCCTCCTCGCGGCGGCGTCCCTGAGCCGCATGTAGCCCGCCCGTCGCAGCCGCCGGACCGACGGACTCCCGACTGCCGACGCCGGGACGGCCGGCCCGTCGCGGCCGGCCCGTCGCGGCCGTCAGGCCGTCGCGGCCGTCGCGGCCGTCAGGCGAAGACGACCGTGCGGCTGCCGTTGAGCAGGATGCGGCGCTCTGCGTGCCACTTGACCGCGCGCGCCAGCGCCTGGCACTCCACGTCGCGGCCGACGGCGACCAGCTGGTCCGGGGTCACCTCGTGCCCGACGCGCTCGACCTCCTGCTCGATGATCGGGCCCTCGTCGAGGTCGGCCGTCACGTAGTGGGCCGTGGCGCCGATCAGCTTCACGCCGCGCGCGTGCGCCTGGTGGTACGGCTTCGCGCCCTTGAAGCTCGGCAGGAAGGAGTGGTGGATGTTGATGATCCGGCCGCTCAGCGCCTTGCACAGGTCGTCCGAGAGGACCTGCATGTAGCGGGCGAGCACGACCAGCTCGACGTTCTCGCTCCGCACCAGCTCCAGCACGCGCGCCTCGGCCTCGGCCTTGGTGTCCTTCGTGACCGGGATGTGGTGGAAGGGCACGTCGTAGGAGGCGGCGAGCTCCGCGAAGTCCGTGTGGTTGGAGACGACGGCCACGACCTCGACCGGCAGGGCGCCGATCCGCTGGCGGAACAACAGGTCGTTCAGGCAGTGACCGAACTTCGAGACCATCAGCACCACCCGCATCCGCTCGTCGGCGCGGTTGATCTGCCAGTCCATCCCGAACGAGTCACCGACGGCGGCGAAGCTGGCCCGCAGCTTCTCGACGGTGACCGGCGCCTCGGCGGAGAAGTGCACCCGCATGAAGAACAGGCCCGATCCGCGGTCCCCGAACTGCTGGCTGTCCTCGATGTTGCATCCGGTGATGAAGAGGTAGCTCGACACGGCGTGCACGATGCCCTGCTTGTCGGGGCAGGAGAGGGTGAGGACGTACTGGTCGGTCATCCTTGCAGGATGCCATACAGGGCGGCCCGGCCTCGCGCCGCGTCCGCCTGGCGGACCGGGCCCCCGGACCTTGCCGACCCCCCTGCGGGCCGGGACCCACGGCGTCCGCCGACCACCCCTGCGGGCCGGGGCCCACGGGCGTCCGCCGACCGCCCGGCGGACCTGCCGCCCCGGGCGTCCGCGCCGTCCGGGGGGCCGGGCGGCGGGTGGGGTCAGGCCGCGCCGGTGAAGGCCCGCAGCGCGTGCAGCGGCTGCGGCGGGGCGTCGGGGTCCTCACCGTCGTTCACGGTGAGCCGGACGTGGGCCTCGCGGGCCGCGCGGACGGCGTCCGGCCAGCCCTGGTGGCCCAGGTAGGCGGAGACGGGCGCGTCCGGACCGACCTGGTGCATGATCCGCAGGACCCGCAGCACCGCCGCGTCGACCAGCGCGGCCTCGCCCGGGTCGCGGAATATGGTGCCGACGTACTTCTCGGCGGACCAGTTGTCCAGCCAGGTGTCCTCGACCAGCCGGTACACGGCGTCCGTGACGTCCCCGTACCCGTCGACGCCCGCCAGCCAGCACTCCTCGTGGAAGCGGACGTCGGAGAGCATGTGCAGCGCCGAGCGCACGTTGGCGCGCCAGCGCCACCAGGGCATGTCGTCGATGGGCATGCCGCCCATGGTGGAGGAGCGACGGCCGCGACGGGAAGAGTTCATCTGCGTTCACCTCGCGGGCCCGGTCCTCGCGGACCGCGCCCGGGACGGACGGGGCACGTGCGCCGCCGGTCTGCGGCGCAGGCTTCGATCGTACGTCCCCACCGTACGCACAGGTCCGCCCCCGCAATTCACCTCGTCGTCACCGACCGTTGAACCACCCTCACTGCGGCGTTACCCAGGGGGCGGAAGTGTGCGTGTCCATGACCGGCAACGGCAGGCGACGTCCTCCCACCTCGCTCCTCCCCAGGGCCGCGGCGGTGCTCGTCGCGGCGTCCCTCCTCACCGGCTGCGGCGCTCTCCCTGGAGCCACGGGGGGCTCCAGGGAGCCCGTCACGGTGATGACCTGGGCCCCTTCGGACACCCGCGCGACCAACATGCCCGGCATGCCGGCGATGGCCGAGGCGTACGCCCGCTGGGCCAACAGCCGGGGCGGCATCGACGGCCACGAACTCCGCGTCCTCACCTGCAACGAGGGCAACACCGCGACCGGCGCCGCCGCGTGCGCCCGCCAGGCCGTCCGCGAGGGCGCGGTCGCGGTGGTCGGCTCGTACAGCCAGCACGGTCGCGCCTTCATGGCGACCCTGGAGGCGGCGAACATCCCGTACATCGGCGGGTACGGCCTCTCCGACGAGGAGTTCACCAGCCACCTGTCCTACCCGGTCAACGGCGGGCAGGTCTCGCTGCTGGCCGGGAACGGCATGCAGCTCGCCGCCTCCTGCGAGCGGGTGTCCCTCGTCCGCCCCGACACGATCGCCGGCGACTACCTGCACGCGCTGCTCAACTCCGGGCTCACGCTGGGCCGGCAGCGCGAGGCGTACGACATCCCCGCCGCCGAGGACGCCGGCGAGTACGCGGCCGTCGCCGACCGCTCCCGCGAGCGGGCCGGCGACGAGCGCGGCTGCGTCACCGCGGCGCTCGGCGAGCGCACGGCCCACTTCTTCGACTCCTACCGGCGGCTGCCCTCCGACGGCCGGGACGTGCGCGTCTCGTCGGTGCTGGGCAGCGTCGACCAGCCGCTGGTCGACCGCACGGGCGGCGCTTCCGGCCCCTTCGAGGGCGCGTACATCACCGGCTGGTACCCCGACGCGGCCGACCCGCGCTGGGAGCCGATGAAGCAGGCGATCCAGGAGCACGCCTTCGGCGACAACCGGATCGACCCGGCCGACGCCGGCGTGCAGACCACCTGGATCGCCTACACGGTCCTGCGGCGGGTCCTGGAGTCGATCGGCGACGAGGAGGTCACGTCCGGCAGGATCGCCCTCGCCCTCGACCGGGGCCTGCGGGTGGACACCGGGGGGCTCACGCCCACCCTGCGCTGGCGGTACGAGGACATGCTCGGCACGCCCGGCTTCCCCCGGATCGTCAACCACGGGGTGACCTTCCAGGTCGTGCGGCAGGGCCGCCTCGTGGCGCAGACCACGGGCTTCGTCGACGTCGCCGAGGCCATGCTCGACGCCCGCACCTCGTAGCCGCGGCCCCGCGACGGGCGTGCGGGGGGCGCGGCGCTCGGACGGGCGGCGTACGGCGCCCGGGTATGCGGCGTACGGCGCTCGGGTGGGCGGGCGTACGGCGCTCGGGCGGGTGGCGTGCAGGCGGGCGGCGCGCGGCGCTCGGAGACGGGCGTCGTGCAGGCGGACGGCACACGGCCCTCAGACGTGCGGCGTGCGGCGCTCGGCCGTGGGGGGGTGCCCGGTGCGGCACCCCCGCGGGCGGGTCGTCAGAGCTCCGTGGGCTGGCGCTCGGTGAGGCCGTGCGTCCGGGCGATGCCGTTCCACAGGCCCGCGGCCTTCCGCTTGGCGAGGGTCGCCTCGCTGCTGGCCCCCGCCGCCGAGGCGGTGCTGCCGGTGTTGCGGGCCTTGCCGTCCTTGCAGTTCTTCGGCTTCTTGACCTGCTCGGCCCAGGCCGCGTAGTGGTCGTCGGCCTTGGCCGACGCCTGCCAGGCGGTGGTGAGGGCGGCGGCGAGGTCGGCGTGGTGGGGGAGCTTGTCGATCGGGGTGCTCCCCAGCCGGGTCACCAGCTCGCGCCGCTGCCCGGCGGCCTCGCGCAGGTCGGTGGCGGCCTCGTCCAGCTTCTGGCACCGCTTGATGTTCTCGACCGACCGGATCACCGCGGCGCGGCTGTCGTTGCTGTCCGCCAGCAGCTTGTCGAGCCCCTCCGCCTGCGTCTTCACCGGGTCGGGGGCGGGCGCGGCCGACGTCCGCTCGGGCGTCGGCGACGAGGCGGCCGCGGCCACGCCCGTCTTGTCGGTCCGCCCGTCCGGGTCCTCCCCGCCGCCGAGCAGGGCGCCCGCGCCGAGGCCCACCACGGCGCACCCCACGACGACGGCCGCGACCAGCGGCAGCTTCGAGGAGCGGCGGCGCGGCTCGTCGTCGTACCCGTCGTACGGGTCGGGGCGCCCGGCCGGGTCGCTCCAGGACTGCTGCGGCGGCGCCTGGTGCTGCGGACGGGCGTGCTGCTGCGGGTGCGGGGGCCGGGGGTGCCGAGCCTGCTGCGGCTGGTGGCGCCGGGCGGGCTCCTCGTACCGGGGCATCTGCTGCGTCCCGCCCGCGGCGCCGTCCCGGAAGAGGTTGTCGAACTCGGCCGGCGGACCGGTATGCCCCGGTACAGGTGGTATGTACTGGGTCGCCTCGGCGTCCGGATCCGGCTGCCGGGGCGGCTGGTGCTGGTGCGGTGGCTGGGGCTCCGGCTGGTACTGCTGGGACGCGTACGGCTGCCCGTACCCCTGCGGCTGGGGCCGGCCGTACCCCTGCGGCGGCTGGGCGCCGAAGCCCGTGCCGAGGAACTGCGTCGACTCCGCCGGGCTCTCCGGCGGCAGGGGCGAGGACACCGGCGGCACCGGCCGCAGGTACTGCGTGGCCGGATCCGTCGCGGCGTCCGGGGCCACCGGCCGCAGGTACTGCGTGGCCGGATCCGTCGCGGCGTCCGGGGCCACCGGCCGCAGGTACTGCGTGGCCGGATCCGTCGCGGCGTCCGGGGCCACCGGCCGCAGGTACTGCGTCGCCGGGTCCGTCACGGCGTCCGGGGTCGGGGACGCGGCGGGGTCCTCACCCGGCGCGGCCTGCGGGGGCGGCGGCCCCCAGGGTCGCCCTGCGGGCTGACCCCACGACTGGCCCTCCTGGCCGTGTCCGCTCTGCGTCACCGGGACTCCTACGTGTGAACCTACGGAAACGTCGGCTCACGCTACCGGGTGTGTCCCCGCCCCCGCACACGGGTGCGGTCGTCAGGCCGCCTGGAGGTCCAGCCGCGCCGTGAACTCCCGTACCGCGGCCTCCTCCCGGAACGGCTCCAGCCGCAGCTGGAGGTCGTCGAGGTACTCCGCGCCGCGCGACGACCGCAGCGTGCCCAGGAGTTCGGCCGCGCGGACGCCCGTGTGGCACGCCTGCTCCACCTCGCGCTGCTGCACCTGCGCCGACGCCAGCAGCACGAGGCCGATCGCCCGGCGCCGCGCGCGGGACGCCGGGTGGCCCTCCAGCGCCTCGGTCGCCGCCCTGGCCGCCGCCTGCGCCTGACCGAGGTCCCGGTGACAGTGCGCCAGTTCGTCGGCGAGGTAGGCGTGGTCGAAGTGCGCGATCCACGCCGGGTCGTCGCCCGAGCCCGGGTCGGCCCGGTCCAGCGCCGCGACGGCCCGCCCCGCCACGTCCTCGCAGGTGCGCGCGTCACCGAGGAGCGCGTGGCCCCGCGCCTCGGCCGCCAGGAACATCGCCTCGGCCCGCGGCGTGACGTGCCCGCGGGCGCCCTCCTGCGCGGCCCGTGCCAGCTGGGCGATCTCACGCGGGTTGCCCAGCTCCGCCGCGAGGTGGCTCATGGAGGCGGCGAGCACGTACCCGCCGTACGCCCGGTCGCCGGCCGCCTGCGCGAGGCGCAGCGCCTGGATGTAGTACCGCTGCGCCAGACCGGGCTGGCCGGTGTCGACGGCCATGTACCCGGCGAGCTCGGTGAGCCGGGCGACGGCGGCGAAGAGCTGCCGGCCGACCGCGTCCCGGTAGGAGCCGGCCAGCATCCCGGAGACCACGCTGTTGAGGTAGTGCACGACCACCGGACGCACGTGCCCGCTGCCGAACCGGTGGTCCAGGTCGACCAGCGCCTCGGTCATGGCCCGTACGGCGCGGACGTCCGACAGCCCCACCCGGGACCCGGCGGCCCGGGAGACCTGCGGGTCGGGGCCGGTGATCAACCAGTCGCGGCTGGGTTCGACGAGGGCGGAGGCGGCGACGGTCGAGCCGGACAGGAAGTCCCGCCGTCCCACGTCGCTGCGCCACAGCTCGCAGACCTGCTCGATGGCGCCGAGGACCGTCGGCGCGAACTGCAGGCCCACCCCGCTCGCCAGGTTCTTGCCGTTCGCCATGCCGATCTCGTCGATCGTGACGGTACGGCCCAGCTTGCGCCCGAGTGCCTCCGCGATGATGCCGGGGGCCCGGCCGCGCGGCTGCTGTCCGCGCAGCCAGCGCGCCACGGACGTCTTGTCGTACCGCAGGTCCAGCCCCCGTTCGGAGCCGACCATGTTGACGCGGCGGGCGAGCCCGGCGTTGGAGCACCCCGCTTCCTGGATGAGAGCCTGCAGCCGTTCGTTCGGCTGACGGGCGACGAGCGGCCTCGCTGCCATGACTACCCCCTGTGGGGCCGGTGGTGATCAGTCCGTCGATCACTGCCCGGCTGGTGTCCGGAGAATGCAGAACGTGGCGCTGTAATACCAAAACAACGACTATGGCGACGTATCGCGGTGCATGCCGGGAGCCTCCCGCATTGACGCCCCTCCCCCGACAGTGAGTACCCCTCGCTGG